>NZ_BMPI01000021.1:43950-104029 GCF_014647515.1 Dactylosporangium sucinum
GGCTTTGCCGTCGGCCCTGCTGTCGGCGGACGGCTCCGGCAGCAGCGGCGCGCCCGGCGGCACGTCCGCACCCTTCCCGGCGCTCACGGTGGTGGACTCGGCAGCGGGGGCGTCGGTGGCGGGGGAGTCGGCGGTGGTCACGGCTGGCACTTGGCTCTCCTCACGAGGTGCGGGAACTGCGGCGCGCCGCTGCGGCGCCGCCTTCGGGGCGATCGCCAGATCGGCGGGGGAGAAGGGCAGCTCGTCCTTGCCGAACCGCACGACGACGAACTCGTCGGACAGCTCCGGATCGGTCAACGCCACGATCTGACCCAGCTGCCCGGCGATCTGCCCGGCAGCCTCGGTGAAGACGACCTTCGGTTTCCGGCCGGCCGCGAGGGTGTCCCGGATCTGCTCCAGATCCACCGTCGACAACCCCTTGGCCGCGGTCCGCGCGGCAACCATCGCACCCTCCAACCCAGAATCGAACATGTGTCGGAACGTTCATACCAGCCACCACCGACATTTTCTGAACGCGACACACCGTACGGCAGCCCCCAGCCGCCCAGAGACCAGGGTTGATCAGCAAATTCCGCTCAGGAAAAAAGCGGGGGAGTCAGGGCAGCTCGTCGATCTCGGCCTGCGGGTCCAGGGACCGCAGCGTCTCCGCCCGGTCGGTGACGATCGCCCACCCGGGCCGCGCCTGCGCTCGCCGCACCACATGCGCCGCCGCCACCAGGGCCGGACCGCCCTCACCGCCCAGCAACGCGCCACTGTCCACCGCATCCGACGCCGTCAGGTCGTCCACGACCACCACCGGCAACGACAACAGCACCCGCAGCACCGCATAGTCCTTCGGCGACGTCTGCGCCCACGCCTCCGCCAGGGCCGCCGCCGGCACCGCCAGGACGACACCCTGGTCCACGGCATGCCACACGATCGCCGACGAATACGGCTTGCCCGCCACGAACCCGAGGATCGCCGAACTGTCCAGGATGCGCCCGCCGACCGCGGTCACGACACCGGACCGCCGGCCGGCGCCACCCCCAGCACCTCACGCGCCCACGCGTGGTGCTCCGGATCCAGCCGAACACCCCGCTGCGCATACAGCTCGTTCAACGCCAGCAACGCCCGGTCCCGGGCCAGCCGCCCACGCACAGCCTCGGCCACATACGCCGACACCGACTCCGCACGGCCCGCGTCCACCAGCCGCCGCACCGCCGCCGCCTCATCGGCCGGCATCGTCACGGTGACCCGCTCCTTGCGCACATCACCGCGCACCTCGTTGCGCACCTCACGCATACACACAGGGTACCGGCCGCATACGCCGCTCACCTAGCGTCGCCTCACCCGAACGGTCAAGATTCCTGCCCACCTGCCCCGACACGCACCCCATGACCGGAAAAACCTGACACCGTGACCCGCGGCTCACCGCGACTGCGACTCACGGGCGATCGTCTCCGCGATCCGTCTGATCCGCTGCAGCCGCGCGTCCCACGCCGCACCCACCTCCGCCAGCTGCGCCACCGCCCGCGCCAGCCGCGCCTGGTCGACCCGGAACTGCCGCTCCCGCCCCGCCGCCGTCGCATGCACCAGCCCCACCCGGTCCAGCACCGCCAGATGCTTCGCCACCGCCTGCCGCGTCACCGGCAACCGCTCCGCCAGGCTCGTCGCCGTACCCGAACCCTCGGCCAGCAGCAGGTCCAGCATCCGCCGCCGGGTCGGGTCACCCACCGCCGACCACAGCTCGTCGTCCACCACGGCACTCACGACGACACCCGCGCGACAACCCCGGGCAGCCGCGGCAGGAACAGGTCCCAGCCCGTCGTGTGCTCCGCATACTCGGCGGCGACCTTCGCCTCGTCCCAGCCACGCTCCCGGAACCCGGACTCCGTCATCCGCAGCAGCGTCGCCGACCCGACCGGCGACCCGGCCGGCTCGAGGTCGAACACCACCAGGTACGAGTTGCCGGGCCCGGCCGGCTCACCCTCCGGATGCGTCCACCGGAACGCGAACCGCCGCGGCGGGACCGCGTCGACGACCGTGAACTGCACCCACGAGTCACCGAACCGGATCCGGCCCGCCCCGCCGGGCACCACCGGATAGTCGGCCTCGTCCGGCCACCACTCACGCAGATGCTCCGGGCTGCTCACCACACCGAACACCACCTCCGGCGCGGCGTCGATGTGGATGCGCCGCTCCAGCGTGCCGAACTCGTCCATCCCACCACCTTCCGACACGCAACCATCCGTTGCAACCACCCACCCACGGATGTTCGATAATGCACATTATGTCAACCAAAAGAGCGTTAGGATCCGGCCATGGTGGTGCTGTACCCGGCGGCCCGGCTCGACCTCGCCCGCAGTTGCCTCGACGGCCTCTCCGTCGGCGACGCCCTCGGCGCCCAGCAGATGACCGCCCCCGACGCCCGCGGCACCCCCTGGCCGTGGACCGACGACACCCAGCTGGCCGCCGTCCTCACCGACCACCTCGAACACGACAGCACCGACGGCACCGTCGACCAGGACCGGCTCGCCGAAGCGTTCGCCGCCGCCTGCGACCCGACACGCGGCTACGGCGTCGGCGCATACCTCGTCCTGCAGGCCGTCGCCGCCGGCACCCACTGGCGCGACGCCGCGACAGCCGCGTTCGGCGGGCAGGGCTCCCTCGGCAACGGCGCCGCCATGCGGGTCGCACCACTCGGCGCCTACCACGCCGGGAACCCGGCCACCGCCGCCCGCGAAGCCGGCAGGCAGGCCGAGCTCACCCACGCCCACCCCGACGCCGTCGCCGGTGCCGTTGCCGTCGCGGTCGCCGCGTCCCTCACCGCCAAGGCCCGCCTCGACGGCCACCCACCCGGCGACCTGATCACCCGGATCCTGCCGTACATGCCGGAAAAATCCGGCACAACGCGGATGCTGGCCCGCGCGAAACGCGTCCCCACCACCCGGGCCGCGCAGATCCTCGGCAACGGCAGCCGCGTCACCGCCGCCGACACCGTCCCGTTCGCCATCTGGGCCGCCGCGCGACACCTCACCGACTACCCCGCCGCGCTGCAGGCCTGCCTCGACGCCGGCGGCGACGTCGACACCACCGCCGCGATCACCGGCGGCATCGTCGCCGCCTACACCGGCGTCGGCGACCGGCCGGGGGCCCGCGGCGTACCCACCGAGTGGATCACGAACCGCGAGCCCCTCCCCCACCGCTGACCCCAGCACCGACGCCAGCGCGGACGTCAGCCGACGTCGCGGCGGCGGAACCCGGCCGCACCCGCCACCGTCAGCGCCACCGCGACCAGCAGCAGCCACCACACCGGCGCCCACGTCATCGCCGCCCCCGGCAGCCGCGGCACGTGCGAGTACGGCGACACGTCCATCGCCCACGCCGGGGCCTGCAGCACCGGCCCGAGGAACGTGACCAGCAGGAACCCGCCGACACACGCCCACGCGACCGCCGCCGCCCGCGGCAACAACCCGAACAACGCCACCGCGAGCCCGCCGACGACCCACGCCGCCGGCACCATCACCAGCGCCGCGCCCAGCACCCGCGGGAACTGCCCCGCCAGGTCGTGCGTCGCCAGCCCGTGGACCAGGCCGGCGGCCGCACCGAGGATCAGCAGCAGCGCCGCCGTCCCGGCGAACGCGAACAGCAGGTGCGACCCCATCCACGGCAACCTGCGCACCGGCGTGGCCAGGACCGGCTCGGCCCGCAAGTCCGTCTCCTCCGAGCGCAGCCGCAGCACCGCCGACACGGTGTAGAGGCCGGCGAGCATCGCGACCAGGCCGAGACTCGTCGCCAGGTACGCATCGACGATCCCTTTCTCCCCGCCGAACTTGCGCAGCAGGTCCGCGGCGCCGCCCTCGACGAAATCCCCGACCCCGGACGCGGCCGACCCGACCGCCAGCCCACCGACCAGGAACCCGGCGGCCCAGGACAGGAACGTGCCCCGCTGCAACCGCCACGCCAGGGCCACCGGGCCGCGCAGGGCAGGGGCGGCCCGGGCCGGCCCGAGCCGCGCCGCCAGCAGCCCCGCACCCACGTCACGACGCCCGTTGAGCCGCCACGCCACCACCGCCAGCAGCACCGTCACCACGAGGGGCACGGCGAGAACCCACCACCGGTCCCCCGCGTACGGGCGCACCAGCTGCCCCCACGCGATCGGCGACAGCCACCGCAGCCAGCCGATGCCGGACGAGTCCGCGATCGCCCGCACCAGAAACGCCGCCCCGAGCGCACCCGCGGCGATCCCGGTCGCCGACCGCGACGACTCCGTCAGCTGCGCCGCGACGGCCGCGATCGCACCGAACGTCAGCCCGGCCCCCGCGAACGCCAACCCCAACGCCAGCGACGACGGGCCCGGGTCGGGCATCGACACCGCCACGAGCCCGGCCAGCACGAGATTCGCCAGTACCGCGAGCAGCAGCGCCGACCCCAGCCGCGCCGACCGCCCGACCACGGTCGCCCGCAGCAGCTCGAGCCGGCCGGTCTCCTCGTCGGTGCGGGTGTGCCGGATCACCAGGAAGATCGTCATGAGCCCCGCCAGGACCCCGTAGAACGTCATCAGCCGCCACGCCGTCAACGCCCCGACGGAACTGCCGAACGCGTCACCGTAGATCGCCGCGAACGTCGGATTGCCGTTCGCGGCCACGAGCAGCGCGTCCCGGTCGGCCTGCTCCGGATACACCCCGGCGAACGACGACGCCGAACCGGCGACCGACGCGACCAGCACCACGATCCACACCGACAGCCGCACCCGGTCCAGCCGCAGCGACAGCCGCAGCAACGGCAGCACACCGCTCATCACGCGACCGCTTCCGTGGGCTCCGTCGCCGGCTCCGTCGCGTAGTGGCGCAGGAACAGCTCCTCCAGCGTCGGCGGCTGCGACGTCAGCGACCGGATCCCGGCCGCGCTGAGCGCCTCCATGACCGGGCCGAGCGCGGCCGTGTCGACCTGCGCCGTGACCCGGTCACCGTCGACGACCAGGTCGTGCAGCCCCGCCAGCCCGTCGAGGGCCGCCGGCGACGCGACCACCGCCGAGATCGCGGTGCGGGTCAGGTGCCGCAGCGAGTCGAGGGTGCCCGTCTCCACCGTCCGTCCGTTCCGGATGATCGACACCCGGTCGCACAGCGCCTCGACCTCCGACAGGATGTGGCTCGACAGCAGCACGGTGCGGCCGTTGCGGCGCTCCTCCGCGATACAGTCGCGGAACACCTCCTCCATGAGCGGGTCCAGGCCCGACGTCGGCTCGTCCAGGATCAGCAGCTCCACGTCCGACGCGAGCGCCGCGACGAGCGCGACCTTCTGCCGGTTGCCCTTCGAGTAGGTGCGGGCCTTCTTGCGCGGGTCCAGGTCGAAACGCTCCAGCAGCGTCGCGCGGCGCTTCGGGTCGACGCCGCCCCGCAGGCGGGCGAGGAGGTCGATCACCTCTCCCCCGCTCAGCGACGGCCAGAGGGTGACGTCACCCGGCACGTAGGCCAGGCGGCGGTGCAGGGTGGCCACGTCCCGCCAGGGGTCGCCGCCGAGCAGCCGCGCCGTGCCCCCGTCGGGGCGCAGCAGGCCGAGCAGCACGCGGATCGTGGTGGACTTGCCGGCCCCGTTCGGGCCGAGGAAGCCGTGGACCTCTCCCTCGGCGACGCTGAGGTCGAGCCCGTCGAGGGCGGTCGTCCGGCCGAACCGCTTGATCAGGCCGGACACCTCAATAGCGGAAGTCATGCCCCCAACATACGCTCGATTCACAAACTTGTGAAAGTTCAGAAGCTGGTAAAGTTTTTGTATGGAACGCGACCCGGCCACCGTCAGCCCCTACATCGAACGCTTCGCCGTGGCCTTCACCGACGCCGGCATGCCCCGCATGCCCTCCCGCGTCCTCTCCGCGCTCCTCGCCACCGACAGCGGCCGCCGCACCGCCGCCGAACTCGCCACCATGCTCAAAGCCAGCCCCGCCGCCATCTCCGGCGCCGTCCGCTACCTCATCCAGGTCCACATGGTCGTCCGCGAACGCGAACCAGGCACCCGCCGCGACGTCTTCCACGTCCACAACGACGTCTGGTACGAAGCCATCTTCCACCGCGAGATGCTCCTCGACCGGTGGGCCGCCACCTTCCGCGACGCCGCCAACGCCTTCGACCCCACCACCCCCGCCGGCCGCCGCGCCAACACCACCGCCCAGTTCTTCGAATTCCTCATCGACGAGATGCCCGCCATGCTCGACCGCTGGAAGCAACACCGCGCCACCATGCAGGAACGCGAAACCCTCACCGCACAGACCGCTCAGACCGCCGGCCGGTAGAAGAACGTCCGCCGCCGCACCACCAGACCATCCCGGAACTCGAACCAGTCCGCGAAAATCTCCCGCAACGGCACACCCGCATGCGACACCCCACCGAACCGACCCCAACAGAACCCCTGCCCACCCACCGCCACACACCGGTCCACATCATGCCGCCCCGCCGACACGATCCACCGCCGCCGATAAAACCCGACAAACGCCTCAACACCCTCAATCGGCGCACACCCCGGCCGGTAATACACCACATCCGGCGCCACCAGACCACCCAACCGCGCCCACTCCCGCGCATCCACAACCGCCAGCAGCTCCACCATCAGCCGCTCCTCGGCCCCGCCCACCGCGGGCACCACCACCAGCGAGTCCTCACCCATACACCCATCGAAATCCGCCCACCACCCCCGGTCAACGCCCCCAACACGCTTCTTACAGCCGGAAACCGGACCGTAACCGTTCGCCCCACCCAACCGAACGTCGACCATGACCCACACCCACGGCGCTCACCGAAAACCCCACCGCCGGGGCAGACTGGAACACGTGGGTGCGCTGGTGGTCGGCGTGCCGGCGCACCCACCCCGAAACCCGCCGGCACTCGAACCCGGCAAACGCGCCGCCGACAACATGGGGGACGCCGGCACGAACCGGGAGCCGACGCTCCACCGTCCGTTCGGAACGGGACGGGACGGGACGGTCAGACGGTCACATCCACGTGCATCCCGTCGCCCGACGACACCCTCGCCGTCTCCTCGACCGGCGCGACCGCCGTCCGCGACGCCGCGAACGCCATGATGAACGACCACGGCGGCACCCCGCCCACGTTCGTCACCGCACCCGTCGGCGACAGGCGATACCCCGTCGCACCCGCGATCGCCGCCCGGTCCCCCGGCGTCAGCTTGCTCAGCACCTGCTGCGACGCCGGCAGACCCCCCTTCGGCGGCGGCTCCACCGGCTCCACCAGGCTCGCCTGGCGCTGCTGCGCCGCAACGGCGACCGGCACGTAGCCCCCACCGCCCGAGACCTGTCGAATCTCCATCTCGACCTCCCGAAGCGTCCGTGCTCCAAGCTGATCCTCGCGTACATGACAGCATCTCCGCAGGTGAACCTGCAGCCAGGCGGTCAGCGGCGACAACTCCGGCCAAACGGAGGACGCCGGTCACACCAGCCCCTCCCCTGTCGTAGACAGGGAATCTTCAGGCGTGGCGTCAGCCACGTCGCCTAAGGCATCCTAGGAAGCTATCGTGGGCAGGGTGAACCCAGCGCCGGACGAGGCCGAAACCCTACGAGCCCTGCAACAACACCGGCCCGAGCTCGCCGACGCCTACACCGCCGCGCTACCCGCCGCCCGCGCCGCCGTCCTGCACCGGCTCTGGGGCGCACTCTGGCGCGAAAACCTCGTCGACCGCCGCCGCCTCGGCGGCCGCGAACCCGCCCCGTTCCACCACGACACCGCCACCACCGCCGTGCTCGACGGCAACACCCACCACCACCCGGCGCGACTCGCCGAAGCCGCCGGCCTCGGACCGCACACCGCACGGCTCGTGCGGGAGCTCGACAACAGCGTCGCCAACCTCGCCCTGGCCTACGCCAACCCACCAGCCGGCCCACCGGCCGCCAACACCGCCACCACACTCGTCGACGCCGAACAGAGCATCCTCGACGGCCACCCCCTGCACCCCTGCTGCCGCACCCGCATCGGCATGGACACCCTCGACGTCCTGCGATACGCACCCGAACACCGGCCCACCGTCCAGCTCGCCGTCGTCGCCGTCGACCCCGCCCGCTGGCACACCGGCGGCACACCCCGCCCACCACGCCTGCCCGTCCACCCCTGGCAGCTGCCCCGCGCCCTCGCCACCGGCCTCGTCACCGACACCGGCCGGCGGGTCGCCGCCCACCCCCTCATGTCGCTGCGGACCCTCGCGTTCGCCGACGATCCCGCAGTACACCTGAAAACCGCGGTCGAGGTGCAGATGACCAGCGCCGTGCGCACCCTGTCGCCGGCCGCCATCCACAACGGGCCCCTCGCGTCCACCCTCGTCACCCAGCTCGCGGCCCGCACCGACGGACTCACCGTCCTGCGCGAGACGACCGCCGCCACCGTCCTCGACGACCACGGCCACCCGCAACGCACCCTCGGCGCCGTCTGGCGCGAAGCCCCACCCCCGCACGCCACCGTCCTGCCGCTCGCCGCCCTGCCCGGCCGGCCCGACCTGCTCACCCCGGCGTTCTTCACCCAGCTCACCGACCTGCTGCTCCCGCCGCTGCTCACCCTCCTGCACGCCGGCGTCGCCCTCGAGGCCCACGGCCAGAACACCCTCGTCCACATCACCGGCGGCCGCCCCGCCCGGATCTACTACCGCGACCTCGGCGGCCTCCACGTCCACCCCGCACGGCTCGCCACCGCCGGCATCGACATGCCACCCCTCATCGGCGCCCTACCCACCGGCGACGACGACGCCCTGCGCACCAAACTCCTCGCCGCCGCGTTCAGCACCGTCCTCGCCGGCCTCGTCGCCGCCCTCGGCGACAACCGGCTCTGGGACCACGTCGCCGCCACCGTCCGCAGCCACGCCGGCCGGCACGACGCCACCGCCATCCTCACCCGGGACTGGCCACTCAAAGCCACCACCGCCATGCGCCTCGCCGACGACCCGCTCGAGGACCGCTGGTGCACGATCCCCAACCCGCTGACCTGACCTACCGCCACACCGGGGCGCGGCCCGTGTCGACCAACTTCCAGTCGCCGTTGTCGTACAGCGTGTTGTCGTAGTAGAACACCGTCGGCGGCAACAACTCACCCGCCGTGAACGCCGCCCGCGCCGCCGCGTGCAGCACCCCCTCGTCCACACCCAGCCGGTCACGAGCCGCCGCCGCCACATACGACAAGGCGTGATGGCCCATGAAACTGTCGTACGTCAGGCTGAACACCTCGTCCGCCGAGAACGCCACATCCCGCGGGATCACGTTCGCCGGCGGCAACGGCCCCGCCAACCCCGCCCGCGCCCGCAGCGCACTGTCCACGTAGATCGCGCAGTCGCGGTACAACACCCTGGTCTCCTTCGAAACCGGGTCGAACGCGAACAGCGTGTTCTGCCCGTGCGTCTCCAGCGGGCAACCCGTCCGCCAGGCCACCGACGCCCACAACCGCACCATCGGCACCACGATCCGCTCCGCCACGAACACCGCCGGATCGTCCGGCCACGCCGCCACCAGCTGCTCCAGCAACGTCGGGTCGCCCGGCGCCCGCAGATCCCCGCCATACAGCGCGAACAACGGCACCGTGAACGCCGGCGCCGCCGCCAACGGCCGCGCCGCCCGCACCAGAAACCCCCACGCCTCCGGCGACTCCGCCGGCCCGAACCAGCCCCCACCCACCTCCGGCAACACCGGCGCACCGACCCGCACCAGCTCGTCCGACACCCACAGCTGCAACTCGATCACCGGCCGCCGCAACCGGCGCGTGAACCGCGACAACCGCCGCGGATAATGCAGCTTCACGAAATGCGGCGCGACCGCCACACCGTCGCACTCCACCACGAACACCGTCCGGGCGTTCGCCGACGGCACCACCGTCAGCTCCGGACCCCGCTCACACCCGAGCAGCTCCGCCCGCCCCACCAGCCCCGGATGATCCAGCGCATTCGGATGTACCGGCACGAGCACCCCGTCCGGCCCCGAATACAGCCCGTGCAGCTCCGACGCCACCCCCGAGCGCAGATAGCCACCCAACGACGCCGGCACCCGGAACGTCGGCAGCCGGAACGACGCCAGCCCCCGCTGCGGATGGAACTCCTCGGCAATGTCGAGATCAGCGGCATAGGGACTGTACGTGCGGGTGCCGACACCGAGATACCGTTCCGCGTACTGCCACAACGCGATCGGATCGCGGTCGACAACCCGGTCATCAAGGTCGGCCTGCAGACGCATCGCGCAAGAGCCTACTGCCCGAAACCCGGCAAACAGAACGGAGCCCCACACCGCCGTGGTGCGACTTCCCCCACGTGTGGCCCACGCCGTGCGCACCGGCCCCCGCCCCGCCTACGTCTACGACCTCGCCACCGTCCGCGACAACATCACCGCGCTGCGCGCCGCCCTGCCCGCCGGGACGCTCATCGCCTACGCGCTGAAAGCCAACGGCAACGACACCCTCCTGCGCGGCGTGCTGCGCTGGACCGACGGGCTCGAGGCCGCCTCCGGCGCCGAACTCACCGCCGCCGTCACCGCCGGGTCACCGTTCACGCTGCTCAGCGGACCGGCGAAAACCGACGACGACCTGCGGGCCGCCGCCGCAGCCGGCGCCGTCATCAACGCCGAAAGCCTCCACGAACTGCGCCGCATCGCCCACGTCGCGCCCGGCGCCCGCATCTGCCTCCGCGTCAACCGCACCCACCCCGCCCTGCCCGGCACCCACCGCATGAGCGGCGCACCGACCCAGTTCGGCATCGCCGAACCGCAGCTCGCCGCCGCCGTCGCGCTCGCCGCCCGCCTCGACGTCGCCGGGTTCCACCTGCACGCCGTGTCGAACAACCTCGACGCCGCCGCGCACGCCGCGTTCATCACCGACGCCGTCGAATGGGCCCAGCACACCGCCGACACACACGGGATACCACTGCAACTCATCAACGTCGGAGGAGGCTTCGGCGTCGACGTCACCGGCGCCACCACGTTCGACCTCGACACCCTCGCCGCCGGGCTCCACGGCCTCCACCTGCCCGCCGGGTCACGCCTCGTCGTCGAACCCGGACGGTACGTCGCCGCCACAGCCGGCTGGTACGCCGCCGACGTCACCGACGTCAAACACAGCCACGGCCGCTGGTTCGCCGTCATCCGCGGCGGCACCCACCACTTCCGGCTACCCGCCTCCTGGAACTACAGCCACCCCTTCACCGTCCTGCCCGTCGACCACTGGCCGTACCCATTCGACCGGCCCACCGTCACCGGCGCACCCGTCGACGTCGCCGGCGAACAATGCAACCCCCGCGACATCCTCGCCCGCGACGCACAGCCCACCACCGTCCGCGCCGGCGACATCCTCGTCTTCCCCAACACCGGCGCCTACGGATGGGAAGTCGCCCACCACGACTTCCTGCGCCTCGCCCACCCCACCTTCACCGTGCTGGACTGCTGAACGCCGCCCGCACCGCCCGCAACGCCTGCCGCCGCGCGTCACCCCGCAACGTGTCGATATACAGCCGCCCGTCCAGATGGTCGACCTCGTGCTGGAACGCCCGCGCCAACAACCCCGTCCCCGTCACCCGGATCGGCTCACCCCGCTCGTTGACACCCTCCACCGTCGCCTCCATCGCCCGCGGCGTCGGGAACGCCAACCCCGGAATCGACAGACAACCCTCCTCACCGTCCTGCTCCCCCGCCAGATGCACGATCCGCGGATTCACCACATAACCCACCACCCGGTTCGCCCCATACGCGAACACCCGCGCCGACACCCCGATCTGCGGCGCCGCCACCCCCGCCCGCCCAGGCTCACCCGTCAACGTGTCGAGCAGGTCCTCCACCAGCCCCGACAGCTCGGCATCGAACGAAGTCACAGTCTCGGCCGGCGTGCGCAACACCGGATCGCCCAGCCGGCGGATCGAACGGATCGTCACACGTCACAGGGTACTTCGGGGCGAAACAAACCCGGCTTGACGAGGGCCTACACTGGGCCGACTTCCCACCCCCGGAGGCACACCCATGGCCTACACGGCCGAGAGGGCAGACGTGCGGTCACACCGCCGCGGCCCAGCTCAGCGCCGATTCACGCTCACCCCGTGGATCATCGGCGGACTCGTCGTCGTGCTCGTCGGCGCCGGCGCCTTCGTCGCCTGGAACAAGCTCGTCGCCAACGCCTGCTCCGGCAACGTCACCGCCACCATCGTCGCGTCCCCGAGCACCGCCACCCTCCTCGAGGGCCTCGCCACCAAATGGGAAGCCACCGACCCGGCCGTCGCCGGGCAATGCGCCCACGTCAGCATCACCGGCCGCGAGACCGCCGTCATGGCCCAGGCCCTCGGCACCGAATGGGACAACAAGACCGGAACCCCACCCGACGTCTGGGTCCCCGACTCCACCGCCTGGGTCCGCCGCGCCTCCACCGCCGCCATCGCCGAGCGCATGATGCCCGACCTGCAGCCCAGCCTCGCCCGCACCCCCTCCGTCCTCGCCATGCCCAAACCCATGGCCGAGGCCCTCGGCTGGCCCGCCGACGAACTGTCCTGGCAGGACCTCATCAACACCGTCGCCGCCGACCCCGCCGGCTGGTCCAAATACAACAAACCCGACTGGGGCGCCTTCAAGTTCGGCATGACCGACCCGCTGCAGTCCACCAGCGGCCTGCTCGCCCTCATGGCCATCCTCGACGGCAACGACGACGGCGAAGTCACCCCCGACGAACAGGCCACCCTCGCCAAGCTCAAGCAGCAACGCGCCGTCTACACCAACACCACCGCCCAACTCCTCGACGGCCTCAGCCAGGCCGACAAGCAGGACAGCGCACTGCAGTACGTCTCCGCGTTCCCCGCCCTCGAACAGGACGTCCTCACCTACAACAAGGCCAACCCCAAGGTCCCCCTCGTCGCCGTCTACCCCTCCAACGGCAGCGCCGACGCCGACAACCCCTACCTCGTCCTCGAAGCCCCCTGGGCCCAGAAGGACAAGCAGGACGTCGCCAAGGCCTTCCTCACCTACCTGCGCGGCCCCGACGGCCGCCAGGTCTTCCTCGACGCCGGCTTCCGCGACCCCAACCGCGCCGCCGGCACCCCCCTCACCGGCAACGCCGCCTTCAGCGCAAAAATCAAGACCGTACCGCGCGCCGTCCTGCTCCCCGAGTCCGTCAAACAGTCCATGGACTCCTGGACCGCCCTCACCCGCCCCACCAACCTCCTGCTCGTCCTCGACGTCTCCGGCTCCATGGGCGAACAGGTCCCCGGCACCGGCAAGACCCGCATGCAACTGGCCAAAGAAGCCGCCCGCAGCGCCGTCCAGCTCTTCGACGGCGAGGTCGCCGCCGGCCTGTGGGTCTTCTCCACCAAACAGAACGGCGTCCAGGACTACAAGCCGCTCATCCCCATCGGCCGCATCGCCGACCAGGTCGCCGGCAAACCCCGCCGCGACCAGATGATCGCCGCCATCGACAAGCTCACCCCCGTCGGCGACACCGGCCTCTACGACACCGCCGCCGCCGCCCAGCAGGCCGTCGTCGAGGCCTACAAGCCCGGCGCCACCAACATCGTCGTCCTCATGACCGACGGCAAGAACGACGACAGCACCGGCGGCCTCACCCTCGACGCCCTGCGCACCAAGCTGCAGGCCAACGCCGCCAGCGACAAGAAGGTCCCCGTCGTCACCGTCGGCTACGGCAACGACGCCGACTTCGCCGCCCTCCAGGAGATCTCCCGCGTCAGCGGCGGCACCCTGTACACCTCCAAGACCGCGTTCGACATCAACGAGGTCCTCATGACCGCCATCTTCGGCAAGGTCTGACGCACACCCGTACGGTGGTGGGCATGCTCGTCTCGCCCACCACCGGCGTATCCCTGCGCGTCGAGACCCACGGCACCCCGACCGACCCGCCGATCCTGCTCATCAGCGGCGCCGCCGCCTCCATGGACTGGTGGGAACCGGCCTTCTGCGACCGGCTGGCGTCCCGCGGCCGCCTGGTCATCCGCTACGACCACCGCGACACCGGCGAGTCCACCTCCTATCCCGCCGGCGCCCCCGCCTACCAGGGCCACGACCTGTGCACCGACGCCCTGGCCGTCGCCGCCGCCTGCGCCGCCTCCCCGGTACACCTGGCCGGCGTCTCGATGGGCGGCGGCATCGCCCAGCGCATCGCCGCCGAACACCCCACGCTGGTGGCGTCCCTGACCCTGATCGCCACCAGCCCCATCGCCCCGGCCGGCCCGCTACCACCCCCGGCGCCGCGCATCGCGGCGCTGTTCTCGGACCCCCCACCGCCCCCGGACTGGACCAACCGCGACGAGGCCATCGCCCGCCTGGTGGCCGACGACGCACTGTTCGGCGGCGACCTCCCCCAGGACGAGGCGTCGATCCGCGCGGTGGCCACCCTCGTCTACGACCGCACCCGCGACCTGGCCGCCAGCAACACCAACCACTGGCTGCTCGACGACGACACCCCGTTCACGGGCACGATGTCGGACATCAAGGCCCCGACGCTGGTCCTGCACGGCACCGCCGACCCGCTGTTCCCGTACCCGCACGGCGAGGCGCTGGCCGCCGCCATCCCCGGCGCCCGCCTGGTACCGCTGCCGGGCATGGGCCACCAGTTCCCGCCGAGGCCACTGTGGGACACGACCATCGACGAACTCGTGGCCATCTCGTCCTAGCCGCCCGGCCCCGCCCTGTCGCAGACAGGGCCTTTTGCAGGCGTGGCGCCAGCCACGTCCCGTAAGGCATCCTAGGAAGCTAGGAATGAACCTCAAGCGGGTCCTTCAGCCGCCCGGCAGTGGCCCTTCAGCCGACGGTTCGGAGCGCCGAAGGCTCGACGCCGCGCTCCTCGGCCGCGCGGTTCATGATCGCGGACGTTGTTGTGTCACCGGCGATACAAGAACGTCCGCGATCATGAACGCGCCTGCTGGAGGGCGGACGTCTGACGCACGGGGCCTTGCCGCTCCGAGGCGTACTCGCCGACGCCGCCAACCCGGGCGAGCCGGCGGCGTGCGGTTGCCCGGCCGGGGATGAGGATGCGGGTAGGGTCGTTCCGGTGATCGTCGTCCACGGGCTGGTCAGCCGCGACGGAAGGCTCGCCTGCTGGGCGGAGACCACCCCGCCCCCCGGCGGCACGGGACGGCGGGGCCGGCGGGCGACGCCGCATCCGTACGCGGTCGTTCCGCCCGTGCCCGGCGAGGTCGGCACCACCGACCTGTACCTGCCGACGGCCGGCTCCCGGCCCCTACCCTCCCCCGAACTCGCCGCCGCCCACCCCGCCCTCAGCCGAGCCGTGCGCCGGACGGCAACCACCAGCCCGGCGACACCGACCGGCCGGACGGGACCCGGCGCACAGGCAGAAGCCAGCGGTCGGGCAGCAGCCAACCGAGAGGTAGGAACGGACGAGCGCACAAGCGCCGTCGGGCACGCAGTAGCCAGCCGCCACGGGGAAGCGAACGGACGGGCAGCTGCCAGCGGCCACCCCGGCCAGGCCGGCCAGGCCGGACGGAGCGGGCGTGCGGCAGCCAGCGGGCAGGCGGTCAGTCAACAGGAGGCCAGCGGGCCGGTGCGGGTCCTGCCCTGGACCGTCCCCATCGTCACGCTGGCTCCGGGCACCGACCTGGAGGCGCTGCTCGAGACGCTCGCCGAGCGGGACCCGGCCACGACCGTCCGCCTGGGCGGGTCGGTGGGGTGGGCGGCGGATCTCGTCCGGTACGCCGCCGACCTTGTCCGCCGTGGCCGCGTCGTCCCCGTCCTCCTTCCCGGCCCGGTCGCCGCCTGGCGACCGGTGCTGTGGGACGCCGACGCCGCCCGGTTCGAGTCCCTGTGGCGCGCCATGCCCGGCGTCGCCTGCGCCGCCGAACAAGCCGCCGGCAGCACGGAGCATCCGGACCGCAGCACCGGCGGCCACGGCATCGCGAGCCACGGCAGCAGGGGTGGCGGCAGGGGTGGCGGCAGCGGCGGCGGTGCCGGCCATGGCGGCGTCCAGGCCGTGGCGGCCACGCGGGCGGCGATCGAGGCCGAGGTCGACGCCCGGGTCCGGCGCCGGCTCGGCGGGCGGCCGCTGCTCGCTCCCGGAGCGGTCCGCACCGACAGCGTCGTCCGCTCATGGCTCGCCGCCCTCACCGCTCCCGACGCCCGGCTCCGCACTGCGCCCGCCAGCGACACCCGACTCGCACCACCCGGCCCCCGGGACGACGCCACCCCGGCCGCGCAGCCGGCGGGCAGCCCAGCGCTGAGCGCTGGGGCCGAGCCCGGCCGTGGATGGGTGCCGGCAAACCCGCCCGACGTCGCGCGGGCAAGCGAGGCGGTCGACGCCCCGACCGGCAGCATGACGGTGCCGGACGAGCCCGCCGGCGCGGTGCGAACCCCCGGCACAGTCGACGCCCCGACCGGCAGTTCGACGGTGCTGGAAGCGACCCCCGACCCGGCGCGAATCCCCGACGCGGGCGATGCCCCGACCGGTGACGCCCCGACCGGCGGTGGACGAGTGCTCGGCGAGACCGCGGACGTTGCGCGGGTGCGGGAGGTCGTCGGCGGGTGGGTTGACAGTGGGCGGCCCGCGGCCGTGCGGGTGTGCTTCCGGCTGTCGCACCTCGGCGAGGAGATCGACCTGCCCGAGCTCGACGACGAGACCGGCGACGTGACCGTCGACGAAGGCGGGGACAACGGGGACGGCGGCGGTGGGGTGTTGCCGTGGTACGTCGAGTTCGTGCTGCAGCCGGCCGAGGAGCCCAGCCTGGTCGTGCCCGCCGAGCGGGTCTGGACGGACAGGGCCTCGCCGCTGTTCAAGTGGGTCGACTACCCGCAGGACGTGCTGCTCGCCGGGCTCGGGCGGGCCAGCCGGCTGTGGGCGGACCTCGACGACGCGCTGCGGACCGACCGGCCGGCCGGGCTCTCGCTCGACGTCGCCGGCGCCTACCGGTTCCTCGCCCACGCGACGCTGCTGGAGGAGGCCGGCTTCGGGGTGCTGCTGCCGGCCCGCTGGCAGCGCCGGCAGGACCTCGGGCTCACCCTCACCGTCCACACCGGGCAGCCGGCCGCGCCGGTGCTCAAGGACGTGACCGCCGACCGGGCCGCCGTCGTGCGCTTCCGGTGGGGGCTCGCCCTCGGCGACCGCTTCCTCAGCGAGGCCGACCTGAAGGCCCTCGCCAGCGCCAAGGTGCCGCTGGTGCGGCTGCGCGGCCGCTGGGTCCAGCTCGACCCCGACCGGTTGCGGGCCGGGCTGGCGTTCCTCGAGCGCGGCGGCGAGGGCGAGATGACGGCCGGCGAGGCCATGCGGCTCACCCGGCTCATCCCCGACGGCGACCTGCCGCTGCCGGTGGCGGGCGTCGACGGCACCGGCTGGCTCGCCGACCTGCTCACCGGCCGCGTCCCCGACCGGCTCGAGCTGCTCGACCCGCCGGCCGGGCTGGCCGGGCAGCTGCGCCCCTACCAGCGGCGCGGCTTCTCCTGGCTCGCCTTCCTCGACCGGGTCGGGGTCGGCGCGCTGCTCGCCGACGACATGGGCCTGGGCAAGACCGTGCAGGTGCTCGCCCTCGAGGCGCACACCCGCGCGCAGGGGCCGCGCCCGCCGACGCTGATCGTCTGCCCGCTGTCGGTGCTCGGCAACTGGCGCCGCGAGATCGAACGGTTCACGCCCGGCCTGCGGGTCGCGGTCCACCACGGCAGCGAGCGCAGCCTCGGCCGGGGCGAGGGCGCCGGCGCGGACCTGGTCCTCACCACCTACCAGGTGGCGACCCGCGACGCCGACCTGCTCGCCGCCACCGACTGGGACCGGGTGGTGCTCGACGAGGCCCAGCACGTCAAGAACGCCACCGGCGTCACCGCCCGCGCCGTGCGCCGCATCCCGGCCCGGCACCGCGTCGCCCTCACCGGCACGCCGGTCGAGAACCGGCTCACCGAGCTGTGGTCGATCGCCGACTTCCTCAACCCGGGCATCCTCGGCCCCGCCGGCACCTTCCGCGCCCGCTACTCGGTGCCCGTCGAGCGGTGGAGCGACGCCGGTGCCGCCGCCCGGCTGCGCCGCGCCACCCGCCCGTTCCTGCTGCGCCGGGTCAAGACCGACCGGGCCGTCATCGCCGACCTGCCGGAGCGCTTCGACCGCAAGCAGTGGTGCACGCTCACCCCGGAGCAGGCCAGCCTCTACCGCGCCGTCGTCGACGAGCTCTTCGTGCGGCTGCGCGAGGGCCGCGCCGGGCCGCGCCGCAAGGGCCTCGTCCTCGCCGCGATGACCAAGCTCAAGCAGGTGTGCAACCACCCCGCGCACCTCATGGGCGACGGCACGCCGCTCGCCGGGCGGTCGGGGAAGCTGGCCCGGCTGGAGGAGATCCTCACCGCGGCCCGCGACGCCGGCGACCGCGCGCTGGTCTTCACCCAGTTCGCCCGCTTCGGGCACCTGCTCACGCCCTACCTCACCGAGCGCCTCGGCACCGAGGTCGCCTTCCTGCACGGCGGGACCCCGAAAGGCGCCCGCGACGCGATGGTCGACCGCTTCCAGCACGGCGACGGCCCCGGCGTGCTGCTGCTGTCGCTGAAGGCCGGCGGCACCGGCCTCAACCTGACCGCCGCGAACCACGTCGTGCACGTCGACCGGTGGTGGAACCCGGCCGCCGAGCAGCAGGCCACCGACCGGGCCTTCCGCATCGGCCAGCGCCGCGACGTGCAGGTGCACACCTTCGTCTGCATCGGCACCGTCGAGGAGCGCGTCGAGCACATCATGGCCCGCAAGCGCACCCTCGCCGGGGTCGCCGTCGGCGCCGGCGAGGGCTGGCTCACCGGCCTGTCCACCGACGACCTGCGGGACCTCGTCACGCTCGCGCCGGAGGCCGTCGATGACTGAGTCGATCCATGCGACGAGCTGGTCCCACCAGTTCCTGACCATGCTCGAATCGTTGCGGATGGGTACGACATTTCAGCAGGGCCGCCGGTACGCCCGGGCGGGTCACGTACGCTCCGTCACCATCTCGACGAGCATCGTCACGGCCCTGGTCGTCGACGAGGACGGCGAGACCTACCGGGCCCGCGTCGGGGTCCGCGCGTTCTCCGAGGCCGACTGGTCCAGGATCGAACGGGCCCTGGCCCGCGAGGCGTTCCACGTCGCGAAGCTGCTCGCCGGTCAGCTGCCCGACGACCTCGACGAGATCCTCGGCGGGTTCGGGCTGTCGCTGTTCCCGCAGAGCCTCGCCGACATCGTCCTGGACTGCTCCTGCCCCGGCTGGCAGAAGCCGTGCCGGCACCTCGCCGCCGCCTGCTACGTGCTCGCCGAGTCGTTCGACGCCGACCCGTTCGGGCTGCTCGCCTGGCGCGGCCGCGGCCGCGAGGAGCTCCTCGACCGCCTCCGCGAGCACCGGACGACCCCGGCCGACGACAACCACGGCACCGCCGACGCGCCGCCGACGGGCGGCTTCTGGACCGCCGGCCCTAGGATGCCCGCTCCCGAGCCGCCCGTCGCCGGCGCCGTCCAGCGGCCGGACGCGCTGCTCGACCGGCTCGACCCGCTCCCGCTCACCGTCGGCCGGTTCGACGTCACCGATGTGCTACGCGCCGCATACCGGACACTCCCGGACGGGTTGCCCGAGCGCTGACCCGTTCGGTACCGTCGGATCCCGTGGCGGCATGAACACCGCCACGGTCGTGGTCGAGAGGCGCTGCGACGGCCCCAGCCAAGAGGGCCGCCACGCTCGGCCAGGCGACCTACCTTGACCTCAAGGGCGCCTCCTGTCACCGGGAGGTGACCTCAGGCATGTCCGAAGAACGCCTGCAGACCCGCAACGGCATCGACTTCGCCGTCGCCGATCTGTTCCTCGCGGCCGCCGGCCGCACCCAGATCCGCCTCGCCGAGCACGAGATGCCCGGCCTCATGGCGACCCGCCGCGAGTTCGCCGCGGCCCAGCCGCTGCGCGGCGCGCGCATCGCCGGCTCGCTGCACATGACCGTGCAGACCGCGGTCCTCATCGAGACCCTCGTCGCGCTCGGCGCCGAGGTCCGGTGGGTGTCCTGCAACATCTTCTCCACCCAGGACGAGGCGGCCGCCGCGGTCGTCGTCGGCCCCGGCGGCACCGTCGACGCGCCGGCGGGCACGCCGGTGTTCGCGTGGAAGGGCGAGACCCTGGAGGAGTACTGGTGGTGCACCGACCAGCTGTTCCAGTTCGCCGGAGGGCGCGGCCCGAACATGATCGTCGACGACGGCGGTGACGCGACGCTGCTCGTGCACAAGGGCGTCGAGTTCGAGGCCGCCGGGCAGGTCCCGCCCGCGCAGGAGGGCGACGCCCACGAGTACGGCATCATCCTCGACACCCTCCGGGCCAGCCTCGCCCGCGACCCGCAGCGGTTCACCCGCGTCGCCGCCGGGATCCGGGGCGTCACCGAGGAGACCACCAACGGCGTCAAGCGGCTGTACAAGCTGGCCGAGACCGGTGAGCTGCTGTTCCCCGCGATCAACGTCAACGACTCGGTGACCAAGTCGAAGTTCGACAACACCTACGGCATCCGCCACTCGCTGCTCGACGGCATCAACCGGGCCACCGACGTGATGCTCGCCGGGAAGCTCGCCGTCGTCTGCGGCTACGGCGACGTCGGCAAGGGCGCCGCCGAGGCGCTGCGCGGCATGGGTGCCCGGGTCGTGGTCACCGAGATCGACCCGATCTGCGCGCTGCAGGCGGCGATGCACGGCCTGCCGGTCGTGCGCCTCGACGACGTCGTCGAGCAGGCCGACCTGGTCATCACCGCCACCGGCAACATGGGCATCGTCAGCGCCGCCCAGCTGGCCCGGCTCAAGCACCAGGCGATCGTCGGCAACGTCGGGCACTTCGACAACGAGATCGACATGGCCGGCCTGGCGCAGCTGCCCGGCGTGGTGAAGGCCGAGATCAAGCCGCAGGTCCACGAGTGGACCTTCCCCGACGGTCACTCGATCATCGTGCTGTCCGAGGGCCGCCTGCTCAACCTCGGCAACGCGACCGGCCACCCGAGCTTCGTGATGTCGAACTCCTTCACCAACCAGACGATCGCGCAGATCGAGCTGTTCACGAAGCCCGACGCGTACGACCGGCAGGTCTACCGCCTCCCGAAGCACCTCGACGAGAAGGTCGCCGCGCTGCACCTCGACGCGCTCGGCGTCGACCTCACCGAGCTGACGAAGGAGCAGGCCGAGTACATCGGCGTCGACGTCGCCGGCCCGTACAAGCCCGAGCACTACCGCTACTGACCCTCCGCGTGCCGGGCGGGAGGGATACACCTCCCGCCCGGCGGCGCTCAGTGCCGCTGCCACACCTCAGCGTCCCGGGTCCAGCGCAGGGTCGTGACCGCCTGCAGGACCAGGCCGCCGCCGAGGGCCGGGGTGAGGTACAGCTCGTCCGCCAGCGCGCGGATGATGTGCAGGCCCCGGCCGTGCTCGTCGAGCTGCCCGTCCGGCAGGCCGGTCGCCAGGACGAGGCGGGACGGGTCGACCGTCGCGCCCGCGTTGACGACGTGGATCACGCACCGCACGTCGGACACGTCGATCGTGATCTCGTAGTCGTCGGTCTCCAGCGCGTGCTCGATCACGTTGGCGCACGCCTCGGTGAGGATCAGCCCGACGTCGTCCCGGCAGTCCGCGTCCACCCCGAGCGTGTGCAGGGCCTGGTCGAGCATGCGGCGGGCCATCGGCACCGTCGCCGCGTCCCGCGGGAGGTTGAGGGCGAGCCGCAGAGCGATCGACACAGAGGGACGTTACCCGCCACCCGCACGAACGATGTTTGCCGGGCGGCAACCAACGCGGTCATCCGGGGCGGGTGAGGGTGGGCCGCCCGCGACGGGGAAGCGGGCGGGGATGCGCCGGACAGTGTGGATGCTCGCCCTCGCCGCCGGGTACGTCGACGCGATCGGCCTGCTGTACCTCGGCGGGGTCTTCGCCAGCGTCGTCACCGGCAACCTCGTCGTGCTCGGCGTCTCGGCCGCGCAGGAGATCACCGACACCGCGCTGCGCGCCGGCCTGGCCTGCGTCGTGTACGCGGCGACGGTCGTGCTGGCCCGGCGGGTCGCGCCGAGCCGGTGCCTCGTCGCCGAGCTGCTGGCGCTGTGCACGCTGTGCGGCGGGTGGATCGCCGCCCACCACGACCCGCGCGGCGTCACCCAGCTGCCGCTGCTGGCCCTGGCCACGATCGCGATGGGCCTGCAGAGCGCGGCCACCCGCGACGCGGACGTGCAGACGACGTACCTCACCGGCGCCGTGACCCGGCTGGCGACCGGCCGGTTCGACCCGCTGCTGCTCGTGCCGTTCGCGTGCGTGCCGGTCGGCGCGGTCGGGGCCGCGCTGCTGCTGGACCGGGTCCCCTGGCTCGGGCCGCTCCCCGCCGTCGGGCTGGTCGCCGCCGCCCTCGTCGCCCACACCGTGCCGCCCCGCCCGCCCCGCTCCCCCACCCCGCCGTCCGCCGGCACCGCCCCGGCCCGCGAGCACACGCCGGCGCACCGGGCGGCGACCCACTCCACCGCCCGCCAGTAGCGCCGTAGAGTTGCTCCAATGGGGATGGTGCACACGGTCGGGCTGGTCCTGCATCCACGCCGCGACTCGAAGCCGGCGATCGACGCCATCATCGACTGGGCCAAGGCACGCGAGGCCACCGTCCTCGGCCTGCCCGACGAGGTCGACCGCATCGACTGCAGCGCCGTCGCCGTCAACGCCGACGAGCTCGTCGGCCGGGCCTCGCTTGTGGTGAGCCTCGGCGGCGACGGCACGATGCTGCGCAGCATGCGGCTGCTGTCCGGCAAGCCGACCCCGGTGCTCGGCGTCAACCTGGGCCGGCTCGGGTTCCTCGCCGAGATCGGCGTCGAGGAGCTGCCCGATGCGCTGTCCGCGATCGACGCGCACCGGTTCACCGTCGAGCCGCGCATGGCGGTGCGCACCACCCTGCCCGACGGCAACACGGTGACCGCGTTCAACGACATCGCCCTGGTCCGCACGCCCGGCCACGGCCTGGCCGCGATCGAGATCTCGATGCAGGGGTATCCGTTCGTGCGGTACTCCGCCGACGCCCTCATCGTCGCCACGTCGACCGGGTCGACCGCCTACAGCTTCTCCGCCGGCGGCCCGATCGTCTCCCCGACGGTGGAGGGCATCATCGTCGTGCCTGCCGCCGCCCACTCCGCGTTCAACCGGCCGCTCGTGCTGTCCCCGAACGAGGATCTCGACCTGCAGCTGCTGCCGTCCAGCGGCCGGCTCGTCGCCGAGGTCGACGGCGAGGTCCTCGGCGAGCTCAACCCCGGCGACACGCTCACCGTGTCCGCCGCGCCGGCCGCGGCCAAGGTCGTGCGGCTCGGCTACACCACGTTCTACGAGCGGGCCCGGCGCAAGCTGCAGGTCAACGGCAGCCTCGAGGTCGAGATCCCCTTCGTGTGAGGATCCCGGGCGGCCGGCCAGGTGGCACCCGACCGGCCACCGCACCGGGCCGGTCAGGGGTGGGCGCGCTCCGGCAGCCCCGAGACGCGCAGCAGCGCCTCGTCGGCGTAGCACCACACCCAGTCCTCACCCGGCTCGAAGGACTGGACCAGCGGGTGGCCCGCCGAGTTGAAGTGCGCGGTGGCGTGCTTGGCCGGCGACGAGTCGCAGCAGCCGACGTGCCCACAGGTCAGGCACAGCCGCAGGTGGACCCAGCGGCCCCCGGCGGCGAGGCAGTCCTCGCAGCCGTCGGCGCTGGGCTGGACGTCCTGGATCAGGCCCAGGTGCTCACAAGAGGCGTCGGTCACGATCTCACCGTATCGCCCGCCGTTCGGCGAAGCGCCCTCCGCGTGGTTGGATTGGTCGCATGGCCAAGCCCGCGATCTTGACCGTGGACGACGACCCGGCCGTGTCCCGGGCGGTCGCCCGCGACCTCCGGCGACAGTACGGCGAGGAGCACCGCATCATCCGCGCGGACTCCGGCGCCGAGGCCCTCGACAGTCTCAAGGAGCTCAAGCTGCGCGGCGAGCAGGTCGCCGTGCTCCTCGCCGACTACCGCATGCCGGGCATGAACGGCCTGCAGTTCCTCGAACAGGCGATGGACCTCTTCCCCCGCGCCCGGCGGGTCCTGCTCACCGCGTACGCCGACACCGACGCCGCGATCCAGGCGATCAACATCGTCGACCTCGACCACTACCTGCTCAAGCCGTGGCACCCGCCGGAGGAGAAGCTCTACCCGGTCATGGACGCCATGATCGAGGCGTGGAAGGCGGCGCCCGACCGGCCGGTCACCGACGTCAAGATCGTCGGCCACCGCTGGTCCGCCCCCTCCTTCCGGGTCCGGGACTTCCTCGCCCGCAACATGGTGTCGTACCGCTGGTTCACCACCGACGACGCCGAGGGCCAGCGGCTGCTCACCGCGGCCGGGCTCACCGGCGCCGACGTCCCGCTCGTCGTCACCGCCGAGGGCAAGACCCTCGTCGCGCCGAGCGAGGCGGAGCTGGCGGTCCAGGTCGGCCTGACCACCACCCCGGCGTCCGACTTCTACGACCTCGTCGTGGTCGGCGGCGGCCCCGCCGGCCTCGGCGCGGCCGTCTACGGCGCGTCCGAGGGCCTGCGCACCGTGCTGCTGGAGGAGCGCGCCACCGGCGGCCAGGCCGGGCAGTCCTCCCGCATCGAGAACTACCTCGGCTTCCCCGACGGCGTCTCCGGCGCCCAGCTCACCGACCGGGCCCGCCGCCAGGCGATCAAGTTCGGCGCCGAGCTGCTCACCGCCTGCCGGGTCACCCAGCTCGCCGTGCAGGGCTCGGCCCGCGTCCTGCACTTCGAGGACGGCACCACGATCGCCGCGCACAGCGTCATCCTCGCCACCGGCGTGTCCTACCGGCGCCTCGGCGCGCCCGGCCTGGCCGAGCTGCACGGCCGCGGCGTCTACTACGGCTCCGCCGCGACCGAGGCCCCCAGCTGCCGCGACCAGGACGTCTACATCGTCGGCGGGGCCAACTCGGCCGGCCAGGCCGCGATGTTCTTCTCCCGCTACGCCCGCCGGGTCCACCTCGTCATCCGCGGCCGCAGCCTCGACGCGTCCATGTCGCGGTACCTCATCGAGCAGATCGCCGGCGTCGAGAACATCGAGGTCCACCCGTGCACCGAGGTCGTCGCCGCCCACGGCGACGAGCACCTCGAACGCCTCGAGCTGCGCCACGTCGACGGCGGCCCGGCCCGCACCGTCGACGCCACCTGGCTGTTCATCTTCATCGGCGCCGAGCCGCGCACCGACTGGCTCGACGGCGTGGTCCAGCGCGACGCCCGCGGCTTCGTCCTCACCGGCCCCGACCTGCTCACCGGCGACGAGCGGCCGGCTGGCTGGCTGCTCGGCCGTGACCCGTACCACCTCGAGTCCAGCGTCCCCGGGGTGTTCGCCGCGGGTGACGTGCGCGCAGACTCGGTGAAGCGGGTCGCCTCAGCCGTCGGCGAGGGCGCGATGGCGGTCTCGCTCGTTCACCGGTACCTCGTGGAGGGGCAATGACAGGCCGCCGACTCACCCCAGAAGACCTCCGCAAGCTGTTCCTGTTCGAGGCGCTCGACGACGACCAGCTCGCCTGGCTCACCGAGCGCGGCTGGGCGGTGCCCTACGCCGCCGGCTCCCCCGTCTACACCGAGGGCCACCCCGCCACCTGCTTCGTCGTCGTGCTCAGCGGCACCGTCAGCCTGAGCCGCAACGTCCGCGGCGACGACGTCGAGATCAGCCGCACCGAGCAGGTCGGCGTCTACGGCGGCGCCACCCAGGCGTACCTCGGCGACCGGGTCCCGCAGCTCTACAACAACACCATGCACGCCATCACCGACGTCGAGGTCTACGAGCTGCCGGCCACCGAGTTCGGCGGCGCCATGCGCCAGTGGTTCCCGATGGCCATGCACCTGCTCGAGGGCCTCTTCATCGGCATGCGCAACAACCAGAACGCCGTCGCCGAGCGCGAGCGCCTCCTCGCCCTCGGCGCCCTGTCCGCCGGCCTGACCCACGAGCTGAACAACCCGGCCGCCGCCGCGGTGCGGGCCACGGCCGTGCTGCGCGACAAGGTCGCCGGCATGCGGCACAAGCTCGCCATGATCGCCGACGGCCGGCTCGACGGCGAGCGCCTCCACGGCCTCGTCGAGCTGCAGGAGACCGCGGTCAAGAAGGCCGCCAACGCCCCGAAGCGCTCCGCCCTCGACGCCAGCGACGCCGAGGACCAGGTCGGCGACTGGCTCGACGAGCACGACGTCACCGGCGCCTGGGACCTCGCACCGACCCTCGTGGCCGGCGGCGTCGACGTGCCGTGGCTGCAGGACGTCGCCGCCTGCGTGCCCGGCACGGACCTCGAGCCGGCCGTGCGCTGGCTGTCGTACACCATCGAGACCGAGCTGCTCATGGGCGAGATCGAGGACGCGGTCGCCCGCATCTCCGGCCTCGTGGGCGCGGCCAAGCAGTATTCCCAGCTCGACCGCGGCCCGTTCCAGGTCGTCGACGTCCACGAGCTGCTCGACGCGACCCTCATCATGCTCAACGCGAAGGTCCCCCAGGGCATCCGCGTGGTCACGAACTACGACCGCAGCCTGCCGCCCATCCCGGCGTACGGGGCCGAGCTCAACCAGGTCTGGACCAACCTCATCGACAACGCCGTCTCCGCCATGCACGGCACCGGCACGCTGACCATCACGACGGGCCGCGAGGCGGAGTGCCTGACCGTCGAGATCGCCGACACGGGCGGCGGCATCCCGCCGGAGGTGCGTCCCCGCATCTTCGAGCCGTTCTTCACCACCAAGCCGGTCGGTGAGGGCACCGGCCTGGGCCTCGACATCTCATACCGGATCGTCGTCAAGAAGCACCACGGCGACATCCGGGTCACCTCCGAGCCGGGCGACACCCGGTTCACGGTGCTGCTCCCGCTGGAGGAACCGGCCCCGACGGCCTGACCCCCGACCCGCCGTTCGCCGCCTGTCGGCACGTGTGTCACGGCGCGCGTCGTGTACCGCGTCCTAGGAAGCTAGGAACCTACCGTTCCGGCGGAGGGCGGAGGGCGGAACGTCGCGCGCGGCCAGGGCCCGATCGAGCGCCCGCACGTCGGCCGCGACCGGGCCCGTCGTGAGCAGGCCGCCCGCCGCGCCCGCCCACTCGCCCGCCGCCGGTACCAGAGCCTCCCGCACCCGGCGCATGGCACCGCCGTCCCCCGCGGCCACGGCGGCCCGGCCCAGCAGCGACCACAGCGCCTCCCGCAGCAGGCCGGGCGGCGGGTCCGGCACCTCCGCAAGCACCGTGCCCGGGTCGAACAGGGGGCGGACCCACGGCTCGTACTGGCCCCAGCCGCCCTCGTCCACCAGCGGCAGCCCCCGCCGCAGCCGCAGGCCGAGCAGTGCCAGCGGCAGCAGGCCGTCGCGCAGGCCGGGCATGCCGGCGGTGTCGAGACGCACGGCGGCGGCGCGGTAGCGGTGCTCGGCCACCGTGGCGGGGACCTCGTCGGCGACGTCGGCCCGCAGCGCGCGGTACCAGCCGGTGAGCACCCCGACGAGCGGGAGCTCGTGCCGGGCGGCCAAGGCGTCGGCGGCCGCGGCATGCCCGTCGGCGGCGGCGAACCCGGCGACCGCCGCGGCGGCCTGCATCCGGACGAGGTGCCCGAGGACCTCGGCGGTGACCAGCGCGTGGCGGCGGGCCAGGGCGACGAGCTCGGCGCCGATCGCGTCGCGGCGGGCGGACTGCCCGGTGCGGTGGCAGCTCTGCATGAACGCCCCGTTGAGCGCGAACGCCAGCAGGCCCGGGTCGTCGAGCTCCCGGGCGATCGCCTCGGCCCGCTCGGCGCAGCGCAGCGGCCACGGGTCGGCGGTGCCGCGGGACTCGACGGCGACGGTCGCAAAGAGCCGGGCCCGCACCGCCGGGGCCGCGGTGGCGGGCAGCGCGGCGAGGGTGCGCCCGGCGGCGGCGACGACCGCGGCCGCCTCCGCCGGGTCGTCGGCGCGGGTCCAGACGGCCGGGACGTCGTACGCGCCGATCACCCGCGCGGTCAGCTCCGGGTCGCCGAGCTGCTCGGCCGCGGCGACGGCGGCGGCCCGCTGCTCGCGCGCCGCCTCGAGGCCGCCGGGGCCGGTGACCGCGAGGCCGCGCAGCAGGCCGACCGCGGACTCCAGCCGCGCGCCGGCGCCGACCCGCTCGAAGGCGGCGGCCGCCCGCGCCCAGACGGCCCCGGCAACGTCATCGGCGCCCGGGGGCCGGTCGAGGTGCGGCGCCTGGCGCAGCACGTCGGCCTCCAGCGCCCGCAGCGCCGGCCCGGGATCCAGGCCGAGCTGCCCCGCGAGCAGCTCGCGGGCCCGGCGCAGCACGGCCAGGGCGTCCGCCTGCCGGCCGGAGCGGTACAGGGCCAGGGCGAACAGCCGCCAGCCCTCCTCGCGCCACGGGTGGGCGGTCACATGGGCGTCGAGGTCGGGCACCGCCTCGGCCGGGCGGCCCAGGGCCAGGCGGGCGGCGGCCAGCTGCTCGACGGCCTGCAGGCGCAGCTCCGTCAGGCGGGCCCGGTCGGCGCGGGGCCAGGCGGCGTCGGGGAAGTCGGCGTACGCCGGCCCGTGCCACCAGCCGAGCGCCTCGCCGAGCGTGCGCAGCGCCGCCGCCGGCTCCTGCGCGCCCGCCGCGGCGACCGCCTCCTCGAACCGCCAGGCGTCCACGTCATGAGCGGCGGGCTGCAGCGCGTACCCGGCCCCGCGCGTGACCAGCAGCGCCGCCGGGGCACGCGGCGGGCGGTCCGGCTCCAGGGCGCGGCGCAGCGCGGCGACGAACGTCCGCACGGCGGCGACCGCGCCGGCCGGCGGGGCCACCCACAGGTCGTCGACCAGGTCGGTGACGGGGACCACCCGGCCGCGCGCCACCAGCAGCCGCGCGAGGACGGCCCGGTGCATCGGCCCCTTCAACGCGACGGCCCGGCCGGCCGCGTCCTCGGCCCGCACCGGCCCGAGCACCGCGAACCGGACCCGCCCACCGGAGGACGCCACCGGCCCACGCTACCGCGGCGCTCATCCGCCGCTCATCCGGTCCGCGCAGGGTGGTCGGCATGACGTTCGAGTACCTGCGCGTCCCCGTCGCCGACGGGGTCGAGCTGCATACCGCCGTGGCCGGACAGGGCAGCCCGATCGTGCTGCTGCACGGGTTCCCGCAGACCCACCTGATGTGGCGGCACGTCGCCGCCGGCCTCGCCGCGGACCACACCGTGATCTGCCCCGACCTGCGCGGATACGGGGCCAGCGACAAGCCGGCCGAGGACGGCCCCGGCACCTACAGCAAGCGGACCATGGCCGCCGACGTGGTGGCGCTGGCGCGGCACCTGGGCCACGACCGGTTCGCGCTCGCGGGCCACGACCGCGGCGCCCTGGTGGCGATCCGGGCCGGCCTCGACCATCCCGGGAAGGTCACCCACCTCGCGTCGCTCGACGTGCTGCCGACCCTCGACATGTGGGACGTCATGCACGGCACCACCGCGGCCGTGGGATTCCACCTGTACCTCATGGCCCAGCCGCCGGGCCTGCCGGAGCGCATGATCGCCGCGTCCGCCGACGAGTTCTTCGGCCACTTCCTCGACCTGTGGGCGAACGACCCCGGGGCGATCCCGCCCGGCGTGCGCGCCGAGTACCTCCGGGCCTGCAGGGACGCGGTCCCGTCGATCGTCGCCGACTACCGGGCGTCGGCCGGCATCGACGTCGAGCACGACCGGGCGGACCGCGCAGCGGGGCGCACCCTCGCCATGCCGGTCACCGTCCTGCAGCAGGACTGGGGCGCGATGCTCGGCTTCGACGCGGCCGCGCTCTGGCGGGCCTGGGCGCCCGACCTGCGGCACGTGCCGGTCCGCTGCGGCCACTTCATGGCCGAGGAGGCACCGGACCTGGTCGTGGCCGAGCTGCGCAGCCTGCTACTCCGGTAGCAGCGGGACCGTCGGGCCCTGCCCGCGGCCGAGCAGCGACGCGCGGGTCAGCGCGGCGGAGCCGAACCGCTCGCGGACCGCGTCCATGGCGCCGTCGAGACCGGCCTGGTCCGCCACCTCGAACGGCAGCTCCAGCTGCACCGCGCCGCCGTCGTCGAGGTTGGCGACGGCGATCCCGACGAGGGTCAGCCCCCGCTGGGCGATCGTCGACGCCGCCTCGGCGTGCAGGCGGCGGGCGGCGTCGAGGATCGTCTGGGTCTGCCAGGTCGCCCGCGGCAGCGTCTGCGAGCGGGTGACCCGGGTGAAGTCGGCGAAGCGCAGCCGCAGGGTCACCGTGCGGCCCGGGCGGCCGCCGGCCCGCAGGCGGCGGGTCACCCGGTCGACGAGCTCGCCCAGGACCGCCTCGACGAACGCCGGCGGGTGCGGGCCGCGGCCCAGGGCCCGCTGGGCGCCGACCGAGCGGCGGCGCCGGCCGGTGACGACGGGGCGGGGGTCGCGGTTGTGGGCCAGGGCGTGCAGGTGGCGCCCGGCCCACTCCCCCAGCAGCGAGACGAGCGTGGCCTCGCCGAGCCGGGCGACCTGCCCGACCGTCGTGATGCGGTGGGCGTGCAGTTTCGCGGCGGTGACGGTGCCGACGCCCCACAGCCGCCCGACGGGCAGGGCGTGCAGGAAGTCGAGCTCGCCGGCCGGCTCCACCAGGAGCAGGCCGTCCGGCTTGGCCACCCCGCTGGCGACCTTGGCCAGGAACTTGGTGCGGGCGACGCCGACCGTGATCGGCAGGCCCACCTCGGCCAGGACGCGGGCCCGCAGCCGGGTGGCGATCTCCAGCGGGGTGCCGGCGAGCCGGCGCAGGCCGCCGACGTCGAGGAACGCCTCGTCGATGGAGATGCCCTCGACGACCGGGGTGGTGTCGCGGAAGACGGCGAAGACGGCCTTGGAGGCCTCCGAGTAGGCGCGCATGCGGGGCGGGACGACCACCGCCTCCGGGCACAGGGCGCGGGCCTGCCGGCCGCCCATCGCGGTGCGCACCCCGCGCCGCTTCGCCTCGTAGCTGCACGCGAGCACGACGCCCCCGCCCACGATGACCGGGCGGCCACGCAGGCGGGGGTCGTCACGCTGCTCGACGGAGGCGTAGAACGCGTCGAGGTCCGCGTGCAGGATCGACGCCGGCACGAACATATGTTCGCATGGAACCTACGATGCGCGAAGGGCCTTGATGGTGTCGCGGTACCAGTGCGCGGAGGCCTTCGGCGTGCGCTCCTGCGTGTCGTAGTCGACCCGGACGATGCCGAAGCGCTTGTCGTAGCCGTACGCCCACTCGAAGTTGTCCATGAGCGACCAGGCGAAGTAGCCCCGGATGTCGGCGCCCTGCTGCCGGGCGAGCGCGACGGCGCCGATGTGCGAGTCGAAGTACGCGATGCGGTCCTGGTCGTCGACGAACCCGGTCTCGTCGGGCTCGTCGTCGAACGCGGAGCCGTTCTCGGTGACGACCATCGGCAGGCCGTAGTCGTTGTGCAGCCGGGTCAGCAGCTGGGTGAAGCCCTCGGGGACGATCTCCCAGCCCATCGCCGTGATCGGGCGGCCGGTCGGGATCGGCCGGCTGACCGGCAGGCCGGTCGCGTCGGTGGCGTTGCCGTCCTCGTCGACGCCGGAGACGGTCTCGCTGAAGTAGTAGTTGACGCCGAGCACGTCGATCGGGGTGGAGATGACCTCGAGGTCGCCGTCCTCGACGGGCAGCGTGATGTGCTGGGCGGCCAGGTCCTCGACGAGGTCGGCCGGGTAGCGGCCGTGGACGAGCGGGTCGAGGTAGATGCGGGTGCCCAGGGCGTCGGAGCGGCGGGCCGCGTCGCGGTCGGCGGCGCTGTCGGTCTCCGGGGTGGCCACGCCCATGTTCAGCGTGATGCCGAACTCGTGCCGGCCGTCGCTGGCCGCCCGCATCCGCTGGGTCGCCAGGCCGTGGCCGAGCAGCAGGTGGTGCACGGCCCGCATGCTGGCGGCGAAGTCGCGCCGGCCCGGGGCGTGGGCGCCGTAGGCGTAGCCGAGCATCGCCGAGCACCACGGCTCGTTGAGCGTGGTCCAGGTCTTGACCCGGTCCTGCAGCGCGTCGAAGACGAACATGCTGTAGTCGGCGAAGCGGTAGGCGGTGTCGCGGTTCGGCCAGCCGCCGGCGTCCTCGAGCTCCTGCGGCAGGTCCCAGTGGTACAGCGTGACCCACGGCTCGATCCCGTTGGCCAGCAGCTCGTCGGTGAGCCGGTCGTAGAAGGCGAGGCCGGCCGGGTTGACCGGGCCGCGGCCGTGCGGCTGCACGCGCGGCCAGGCCACCGAGAAGCGGTAGAGGTCGACGCCCAGCTCGCGGATCAGCGCGACGTCCTGGGGCATGCGGTGGTAGTGGTCGCAGGCGACCTCGCCGGTGTCACCCTTGGCGATCGCGTCCGGCACCTCGCAGAAGGTGTCCCAGATGGACCGGGTGCGCCCGTCCTCGTCGATCGCGCCCTCGATCTGGTACGCCGAGGTCGCCACACCCCAACGAAACGAGGGCGGCAGCGTGGCGATCGGATTCTGCCGATCGAGGGGCGTCGCGGTGGTGTCCATGGTTCTCCTGGTTCAGCTGGGACGTGGAGTGCGTGCGGGGGCTAGCCGGCGGTGACCGGATGCAGCCAGCAGGCGACGGACCGGGGCGGTCCGACGTGGTCGTCGGGCTTGCCGAGGATCGGGATGCGGGTGTCGCACGGCTCGAACCGCTTCGGGCAGCGCGGGTGGAACGCGCAGCCGCTCGGCATGCCGCGCAGGTCGGGCGGCGATCCGGGGATGCCGGTCAGCTCCCGCCGCGCGCCGCGCAGGGCGGGGAACGAGCGGAGCAGGCCCTCGCTGTAGGGGTGCTTCGGGTCGCGGTAGATGTCGGCGGACGGCGCCTCCTCGACGATGCGCCCGCCGTACATGATGGCGATCCGGTCCGAGAACTCCACCAGCAGCGACAGGTCGTGCGTGATGAACAGGACCGAGAAGCCCAGCCGCTCGCGCAGCTCGACGAGCTGGCCCAGGATCTGCCGCTGCATGACCACGTCGAGGGCGGTCGTGGGCTCGTCCATGATGACCAGGTGCGGCTCCAGGGCCAGCGCCATGCCGATCATGACGCGCTGGCGCATGCCGCCGGAGAGCTGGTGGGGGTAGCTCTCGAGCCGGTCCTCGGCGATGCCGACGAGCTTCAGCAGCTCCTTGGCCCGGTCGAGGCGGGCCCGCTTGCTCATGCCCGGCTCGTGCGCCTTGATGACGTCCATGAGCTGGGTGGAGACCTTGTGCACCGGGTTGAGCGAGTTCATCGCGCCCTGGAACACGATCGAGGTCTCGGCCCAGCGGAACTTGCGCAGCTCGGCCGGCGACAGGTTGAGCACGTCGAACGGGTCGCCGGTCGGCGGGTGGTAGGTGACCGCGCCGCCGGAGACGACGCCGGGGGGCGGCAGCAGGCGGGTGACGCCGTACGCCAGGGTCGACTTGCCGCTGCCGCTCTCGCCGGCGAGGCCGACGACCTCGCCGCGGTGGATGGTGAGGTTCACGTCGCGCACGGCGTGCACGGCGTCGTCGCCCAGGCCGTAGTCGACGTTGAGGTTGCGGATCTCCAGCAGGGGCCGGGTCAGTACCTGGGTCATCGCGCGACTCCCTCGGCGTCCTTGATCTCGATCTCGGGGGCGGACTCGCGGTCCCGGACGACCGGGGTGAAGCCGACCTTCATCTTGACGCGCTCGCCGGTCGCGGTGCGGAACCTCCCGGTGCCGCTGCTGCGCAGCCGCGGGCTGACGAACTCGTCGATGCCGAAGTTGATCAGGCTCAGGGAGGTGCCGAGCAGGGCGATCGCGAGACCGGCCGGCACGAACCACCACCAGGCGCCCTGGGCGAGGGCCTGCTGGCTCTGCGCCCAGAACAGGATCGTCCCCCAGTTCCACGACGACACCGAGGAGATACCGATGAACGCGAGTGTGATCTCCGACATGACGGCGAAGATGACGGTGCCGACGAAGCCGGAGGCGATGATCGCGGTCAGGTTCGGCAGGATCTCGAACAGGATGATCCGCCAGGTCTTCTCGCCGCTGGCCCGGGCCGCCTCGACGTAGTCGCGGCGGCGCAGCGACAGCGTCTGGGCTCTCAGGACGCGGGCGCCCCAGGCCCATGAGGTCAGGCCGATGACGAGCGCCACGATCAGGTCGCCGGCGTTGGTGACCGCCGCCGTGACGATGATGATGAGCGGCAGCGCCGGGATGACCAGGAAGACGTTCGACAGCGCCGACAGGCCCTCGTCGGCGGCGCCGCCGAGGTAGCCGGCGGTGACGCCGATGAGCACCGAGAGGACCGTCGCGATGACCCCGGCGACGAGGCCGACGACCATGACGCCGCGGGTGCCGGCCAGGATCTGGCTGAAGATGTCCTGGCCGAGGTGCGAGGTGCCGAACCAGTGCTGGGCCGACGGGGGCGACAGGACCTCGGGGGTGCGCTCGTCGGGATCGAACGGCGCGACCCACGGACCGATGATCGCGAACAGCACGTAGATCGCGAGCATGACGAGACCGGTGGCGGCCTTGCCGTTGGCGATGAACCGGAACCGCTTGCGCTTGGCCTTCGTCGGCTTGGCCGACGGCTGGGCCATGGCGCCCTGGCCCGGGATCACCTGCTCGATGCTGGACGGGGTAACGGTCATCGTCAGCCACTCTTCCGGGTGCGGGGGTCGAGCAGGAGGTAGGCGACGTCGGCGAGCAGGTTCGCCACCAGCACGGAGATCGTGATGATGAGGAAGATGCCCTGCATGAGCGGGTAGTCCTTGGACCCGACCGCCTGGAAGAGCTGGTAGCCGAGGCCCGGGTAGGAGAACACGATCTCCACCAGCAGGGTGCCGCCGACGATGAAGCCGAGCGCCAGGGCGAAGCCGGAGACGTTGGGCAGCAGGGCGTTGCGGGCGGCGTAGCTGAGCATGACCCGCCGCTCGGACAGGCCCTTGGCGTGCGCGACGGTGATGTAGTCCTCGGCGGACACCGTCACCATCATGTTGCGCATGCCGAGGATCCAGCCGGCCATCGAGGAGAGCAGGATGGTTCCGGCCGGCAGCACGCTGTGGTTGATCGCGCTGCCGATGAAGTAGCGGTCCCAGGCCGGCACCAGGCCCGGGGTGAAGCCGCCGGACGACGGGAAGAAGCTGTCGGGGCCGGTGAACAGGGCGATCGCGACGAGGCCGAGCCAGAAGTACGGGATGGACGACAGCAGCGTCGTGACGGGCAGGATGCCGTCGATCCACGTGCCGCGCCGCCAGCCGGCACCGATGCCCAGGGCCGTGCCGATGAGGAAGCTGATGATCGTGGTGATGCCGACCAGGCCGAGCGTCCACGGGAGGCTGGAGCTGAGCACCTCGGAGACCGGGGACGGGAAGAACGTGAAGGACAGGCCCAGGTCGCCGTGGAAGAGCTGCTTCCAGTACCGCACGTACTGGTCCCACAGGCTCATGTCCTTGTCGAGCCCGAACAGCACGTAGAGCGACTGGATCGCGTCGGCCGACAGGCGGCCCTGGTTCTTGGAGATGAGCGACTTGACCGGGTCGCCGGGGATCATCCGCGGGATGAAGAAGTTCAGCGTGATCGCGGCCCACGCCGTGAACAGGTAGAAGGCGAGGCGCTGGAGCAGGAACTTCATCGGGTCTCCTCCGCCAGGTGCAGGGCGGCTGCCGGCGGGATCGGCGCGGCCGGGTCGGCGCCGGCGAGCGAGCCGGGGCCTTCCTTGGCCACGGTCTGCGGGTCGTAGAGCCAGCAGGCGGCCCAGTGCCCGGGCCGGTCGGCGATCTCCAGCCGGGGCGGCAGGTCGACGGTGCAGCGCGGCATCGCGTGCGGGCAGCGGGGGTTGAACCGGCAGCCCGACGGCGGGCGGATCAGGCTCGGCGGCTCGCCGTTGCCGCGGTCCGTGGCGCCGTCGGTGACGCCCGCGATGCGGTCGGGGTCCGGCGCGGAGTCGATGAGCAGCCGCGTGTAGGGGTGCGCGGGGTTCTGCGTGACCGTCTCGCTGTCGCCGCCCTCGACCATGCGCCCGGCGTACATCACCATCGTCTCGTCGGCGAAGTACCGCGCCGAGGCGATGTCGTGCGTGATGTACAGGATGGCGAGGTTGAGCCGCTCCTTGAGGTCGCGCAGCAGGTTCAGGATGCCCAGCCGGATCGACACGTCGAGCATGGAGACCGGCTCGTCGGCGAGCAGGGCCTCGGGGTCGGCGCCCAGGGCGCGGGCGATGGCCACGCGCTGGCGCTGGCCGCCCGACAGCTCGTGCGGGAACTTGTCGATGTACCGCTCCGGCGGCGTGAGGCTGACCCGCGCCAGCAGCTCGGCGAGCGCCTGCTCCAGGTCGGCGGAGGTCTTGCCCGCGTTGCCGTGGATCTTCAGGGCGCGGGTCAGGTGGTACCGCACGGTGTGGATCGGGTTCAGCGAGGCGAACGGGTCCTGGAAGATCAGCTGCACCCGGCGCACGTAGGCGCGGAACCGGCGGCCGCCGCGCACGCGCGTGGACTTGCCGTGCAGCAGGATGTCGCCGGCGGTGCGGGGGTAGAGCTGCGCGAGCAGCCGCGCGACGGTGGACTTGCCGGAGCCGGACTCGCCGACCAGGGCGGTCACCTTGCCCCGCCGGAGCGTGAAGGACACGTCGTCGACCGCGTGGACGGCGGCTGGAGTGCGGGAGAAGAGGTCACGCAACTTGCGGCGGACGGGGAAATGCTTGGTCAGCCCGACGGCCTCCAGCACCACCTCGCCGACCGGCGCCGCCGTGCTCTCGCTCAACGTCGTCATTGCCGGTTTCCTGTCTCGGGGTGTCGTACCGGGTGGTGCCGCTCCCCGGGCGGCCGCGCTGGTCGGCCACCCGGGGAGCGGAGTCAGTGCCGGTCGGTACTTACTTGGCCGGCTTCAGGTGCAGGACCACGTCCAGCGAGTTGGGCTGGGTCGGCTGACCGGCACCGTAGGGGTTGGCGTCGTCCGGCCACCCGGTCCAGTTCTTGGTGGAGTACGCCCCACCGATATTGTCGGCGCCGACCGGGATCATCGGCATCTGCTCGACGAAGATCTTCTGCAGGGTGTTCATCGCCGTGGTGCGGGCGGCCTCGTCGGTCGCGTTGGCGTAGGCCTGCAGGGCGGCGGTCGCCTCGTCGCTCTTGAAGCGGCCGAAGTTGCCGGCCGGGGAGGCGGTGCCGATCGGCTTGAGTACCGCGCCGTCCATGATGGTCTTGTAGATGTCGTACGGCGTGGAGCCGCCCTCGGTCCAGCGGAAGGCCGCGTCGAAGTTGCCCTCCTCGACGTTCTTGAACCAGGCGTCCTGGTTGGCCTTGTCGACCGTGGCCGCGATACCGATCTTGGCGAGGTTGCCCTTCACGATCTCGAGGCTGGTCTGGTAGTCCGACCAACCGGCCGGGTCGGTGAGGGTCAGCGCGACCGGCTTGCCGGTCTTGTCCTTGAGCACGTCACCCTGCAGCGTGTAGCCCGACTGCTGCAGCAGCTGCTTCGCGCCGTCGATGTCGACCTTGTGCTCCTTGCCCTTGTACTCCGGCGCGGTGAACGCGTCGCCGGCCGGCGAGGGCAGACCGTTGACGCTCTTGACCAGCGGGTGGAAGTACTCCGCCTCGGCGGTCTTGAAGATGTCCTCGCGGTCGATGACCATGTTCATGGCCTTGCGCAGGTTCGGGTCGTCGAACGGCGCCTTCGTGGTGTTGATGTAGAGGCCGTGGATGCCCAGCACCGGCGGCGCCCACACCTTGTGGTTCGCGGAGTCCTTGGCGACGAAGACCGTCTTGTAGTTCGGGATGAAGACGAAGCTCCACTCCGACTCACCGTTGGCCAGGGCCGTGGTCTGCGCGTTGTTGTCGGTGTAGGAGGTGTACCGCAGCTCCTTGACCTGCGGCAGCGCCTGCCAGTAGCCCTTGTCGCGGGCCGTCAGCGTGGTGGTCTGCGGGGTGAAGGACTTCAGCGTGTACGGTCCGGAGCCGACCGGCTTGAGGTTCTTCTCGGTCTTCGGGTCGCTGACCTTCTCCCAGATGTGCTTGGGCACGATCGGGATCTGGGCGATCGCCTTCTGCTGGCTGACGAACTGCGGGCTCTTGAACGTGATGGTGACGTCCGAGCCGCTGACCGTCGCGTCGGCGATCTTCACGCCGCCGGAGTTGAGGGCCTCGTTGTCCCGCACCAGCTTGTAGGTGAACGCGACGTCCTCGGCGGTGACCTTCTGGTCGTCGGACCAGGTGGCGTTGTCGCGGACGGTGACCTTGACCGAGGTGTAGTCCTTGCTCCACTCCGCCTTCGTGGCCAGCCACGGCTTCATCTGGTCCGCGGGCTTGACCGGGTTCCACATCATCAGCGGCTCGTAGAGCACCCAGCGGTAGCCGAGCGAGGCCGCGGACGAGGTGGTGAGGAACGGGTTGTGGTTCTCGGTCTGCGGACCGTTCGGCATGCCCACGTTCAGCGCCGTCACGGTCTTGCCGTCGTTGCCGGCGTTCGGCGAGTCGCCGCACGCGGCGAGACCGCCGGTGGCGAGCAACCCGGCGAGGCCGAGCACTACGGAGCGTCTGGTCAACACGGGGGTGTCTCCTTACGTACCTGGATCGACAGGTGGGGCGGCAGTGCATTCCGGTATCGCGACGGGACCCTTGCGGCCGGTCCCGCCCGTTGTGCGGCGAGAAGGGTGGAGCGGGTCGGGCTACGTCGTGGCGGCGGGCACGGTGGAGCCGCGCACGACGAGCGTGGTGGACAGGATGTTGGGCTCGCACGTCAACGGGGTGCCGTCGAAGTGCGCGATGAGCCGCCGGGCCGCCATCTCGCCCATCTGGCGCATGGGCTGGCGGACGGTGGTCAGCGGCGGCTCGGTGTGCGCGGCGTAGGAGATGTCGTCGAAACCCACCAGGGCGACATCGCCGGGCACCGAGCGGCCCGCCGCGCGCAGCGCCTGGAGGGCGCCGGCGGCGGAGAGATCGTTGTGCGCGAACACGGCGTCGAAATCCAGCCCGCCGTCCAGCGCGCCCTGGACGGCCCGGACGCCGCAGTCGTACGTGAAGTCGCCCTCCACCACCAGGCGGGGGTCGACGGGGTGGCCGGCGGCGGCGTACACGTCCGCGAAGCCGCCGAGCCGGTCCTGCGTGCAGCCGAACTTCTCCTTGCCGGTGATCACCAGCGGGCGGCGCCGGCCGATCTCCATCAGGTGACGGGCGGCGAGCGCCCCACCGGCCCGGTTGGTGGTGGCCACCGACGGCATCAGCGGCTTGTCGCCGCGATCGTCGATGAGCACCACGGGCAGGCCCCCGGCGTAGAGGTCGGCGAGGTAGTCCAGGGTCCCCTCGGGCTCGATGGCCAGCAGGCCGTCGAAGGCCTTGCCGGACACCTGCGCGGAGAACTGCCGCATCGACTCGGCGCCGCGGTTGCAGGTGAACAGCAGCAATCCGTAGCCCTCCGTCTCCACGACGTCCACCGCCCCCTGAACGACCTCGCCCATCCACGGCCAGATCAGCGACGGCACCAACATCCCGATCACCCTGGTGTGCCCGCGGGCGAGGTTGACCGCCCGCGCGCTGGGCACGTAGCCCAACTCGTCGATGACCCTCCGCACACGTGCCGCGGTCGCCTCGTCGACCTCGCCCTTGCCGTTGAGGACACGCGAGACGGTGGTCTTGCTGACCCCGGCTCGCGTCGCCACATCGGCGATGGTGATCGGCACGTCGGGCATCCTCTCGGTGAGAGCGCTTTCTGGCAAGAGAGCGTTTTCTGGAACCGGTTCCGCAACCGGTTCCGGCGCAGTTAATCGGATCGCGGACAGCGAAGTCAATAACACGGATGTAACGAAAGTTCATGGCTCGGTAACCCTTGCCATGGCCCAGTCAATCGTGTTTGCTCGGGTTCACCCGTCGATGCGTTGCGGCCCGCACCGAACGGCTCGACACGTAGATGGCGCGCTTTCGCGCGCGCGTGCGTCGGGGACCTTCGTGGACGCGCTCTCACGGCTCCGGCCGCGGCGCGGCCATCAACGCAGGTTGATCGTCTCGCCGCCGCTGAGCGGGTGCTCCTTGACCCGCAGCTCGGCCAGGCGCACACCCTTGGGCACGTCGTAGACGAGCGTGCCGGTGACCGAGTTGCCCGGGTTGATCTCCGCCAGCAGCGGCCGCGTCTTGTCGAAGTAGATCCACGACAGCTCGTCCGGCGAGTACTCCCGGGCGTCGACGTCCCGCAGGTGCTGGCTGCCGAGCCAGACCCGCCCCGAGCCGCTGCCGACGTTCTCGACCTTCAGCTCCACCAGGCAGAACTGGCCCTGCGACTGCTTGGTGACCGGCCAGGGTCCCAGTTCGGTGGTACCGCAGGACAGCCCGGCCACCGTGAACCGCAGCTTCCCGTCGGCGGCGACCGGGCTGCGCTTCGGCGACGGCTTGGCCGCCGCCGACGTCCCCTGGCCGCCCCCGCCCGGCGCGCCGGCGTCGCCGTCGCCGTCGCCGTCGCCGGTGAGCTTCAGCGCCCCCAGCACGCAGGCCAGCAGCGCGACGAGCCCGATCCCGGACAGCACGGCCCGCCCGGCCCGCGGCGGCGGCGGCCGGCGGGGCGGCGGCGGGACGGGCGGCAGCGGCCGCGACCGGAAGCGCGCCCCGAAACCGGTCGACGCGCCGGCCTGACCCGTCCGGTCCACCATCGTGGGGCTGACCGGCCGCGGGCTCACCGGAGCGGCCCCGGGCACGAAGACGGGCCCGCCACCGGGCCCACCACGCCCGGCACGGTTCCCGCCGCCCCGCCCGGCCGGCACCGTGCCCGCGGCCCCGTGCGCGGCCGGGCCCGCCGCCCCGTGCCGGGCCGTCGGCGCGTTGCCCGCGACGCCGGAGAGCCGGCTCGTCGCCTCGTCCGGCGACAAGCCCGCCGGCAGGTCCGGCGACGGGACCCGGACCGCGGCCGGGTCCCGCTGCCCGACGAGCGCCAGCAGCACCCGCTCCGCGCTCGGCCGCGCCGCCGGGTCGGCCCGCAGCGCCTTGGCCACGACCGCCGCCAGGTCCTCGTCCAGGCCGGCGAGATCGGCGGCCGCCCCCGGTACCGACGGATCCACGGGCATGCGTCCCGTGCCGGCCCAGGCGACCAGCAGCCCCCAGGCATACACGTCGCTGGCCTGCGACGGCGCCGCCCCGTGCAGCTGCTCCGGGGCCAGCCACCCGGGCGTGCCGAACCGGTGCTGGTCGGGCGCGGTGTGCCCGTGCAGGCGGGCCACCCCGAAGTCGATGACCTTCGGCCCGAACGGCGACAGCAGCACGTTGCGGGGACTCAGGTCGGCGTGCACGAGCCCGACGGCGTGGATCGCGGTGAGCGCCGCGGCGACGCCGACCGCGACCGCCGGCACCTGCCCGGCGAGCGGGCCGTGGGCGGTGGCGTAGTCGTGCAGGGAGGGGCCGGGCACATACTCGGTGACGAGGTGCGGCACCGGCCCGTCGAGGTCGACGTCGAGCACCCGGGCCGTGCAGAACCCGGCGACCCGCGCGGCGGCGGCCGCCTCGGCGGCGAAGCGGTGCCGGAACGCCGGGTCGCCGTGCAGCGCCGGATTGATGACCTTGAGCGCCACGTCCCGCCCGGCGGGGCTCGCGGCGAGGTACACGGTGCCCATGCCGCCGATGCCGAGCACGCCACGCAGCCGGTACGCCCCGACGGCCGGTGGGTCCTCGGCGCGCAGCGGTGCGGGCGAATCCCCCATGTCAGCCATGGTGCACCACGGGCGCATCCCGGGACCCACCGGAGCGCCACGAATTGGTTCAATCGATACCCGTGCGCGCGCTTCGGCCGGCGCCCGTCGGACTCCCCGCCGCCGCTCTACCAGGACGCCGTGCGGGCCGTGTTCGAGGTGCCGGCCACGTTGAGGGTCGCCCCGACCGGCCGTTGCACGACGACGGGGTCGACCGGGCGACGCGCACGTGCGGCGGCCGCCCGGACGGGCCCCTGACGCTCAAGCTGACGTGGCCCGGCGCTCGGCGAGCAGCGCCGCGCCCACGATGCCGGCGTTGTTCTGCAGCGCCGCCGGCACGACCCTGGTCGGCACGTCGACGTAGTGCAGGAAGCGGTCGGCCTTCTTGCTCACGCCGCCGCCGATGATGATCAGGTCGGGCCACAGCAGGCCGTGCAGGTGGCGCAGGTACGTCTGCACGCGCAATCCCCACTGCTCCCAGTCGAGCTCCTGCTGCTCGCGGATCCGGTCGGAGGCGTAGTCCTCCGCGTCGCCGCCGTGCAGGTGCAGGCCGCTCATGTGCACGTGGCCGAGCTCCGTGTTCGGCACCAGGGTGCCGTCGATGAACAGGGCGCTGCCGATGCCGGTGCCGAACGTGACCATGACGACCAGCCCGGCCACGCCCTTGCCGGCGCCGTACTCCATCTCGGCCACGCCGGCCGCGTCGGCGTCGTTGAGCACGGTGACGGGCCGGCCCAGCGCCTCGGTGAACAGGTGCTCGGCCGGCGCGTCGACCCAGGACGCGTCGACGTTGGCGGCGGTCTTGGTGACGCCGTGCTGCACGACGGCGGGGAAGGTGATGCCCACGCTGGACGCGGGCGGGAAGTGCCCGGCGACCGCCGCGACGGTCTTCACCACGCTCGGCACGTCGGCCGGCTGCGGCGTCTCGATCCTCACCCGGTCACTGCTGAACACGCCGGTCGACAGGTCGACCGGCGCCCCCTTGATGCCCGATCCGCCGATGTCGATGCCCAGGACGACCACCGCTGCTCCTCCGCGCCGTGTTTCCGGTGTGTGTCACCGGTAGTGGTAACCCAATCATGGCGCAGCGGCGCGATGATCACCCGGGGTAGGCGCCGACCGCGTCGCGGAGCTCGTAGCCGGCCGCCGCGTCGGCGGTGCGGGCGCAGTGCGCGCTGCAGTAGAACCGGCCGGAGATCTCCGCGCCGTGCCCGATGATCTTCGTGCCGCAGTGCTCGCAGACCGGCGCGAGCATGTTGATCGCGCACTCGAACGAGTCGAAGACGTGCACACCGCCGACGGTGTGCACCTCGAAGGCCAGGTAGTAGTCATTGCCACAGGTCTCGCAGACCGCCATGTCAGTTCCCCCGTGCTGTCGGTTTACCGCAGCGTGACGGCCGGTGCCACGGTCCGCGACCGGTTCAGCCGGAAGTCACCCGGCGGATCACCAGCAGGGCCACGTCGTCGTCGCGCGAGCCGGCGCTCAGCGTGGCGAGCAGCTCGTCGCAGAACGCCTCGAGGTCGCCCTCGCCGACGCCGGTGACCGCGGCGCACAGCTGGTCCAGGCCCTCGTTGAAGGTGTGCCCGCGGTCCTCGATGAGCCCGTCGGTGACCATGACCAGGGCCTCCCCGGGGGCGAGCGTGAACGCGACCTCGGCGTCGTGCGGCACGGCCACCCCGAGCAGCGCGACCCGCCCCTCGACGAGGCGGACCCGGCCGCCGAGGACCCGCAGCGGCGGCGGGTGCCCGGCGTTGGCCAGGTGCGCCTCGCCGGTGGCCAGGTCGATGCGCAGCAGGCACATGGTGGCGATCTCCTCCGGCAGGAACCGCAGCATCATGCGGTTGAGCCGGTCCATCGTGGTGCCGGGCGCGTGCCCCTCGGCGAGGTACGCCCGCAGCGCGTGCCGCACCTCGGCCATGATCGTCGCGGCCCGCAGCGAGTGCCCGGCGACGTCGCCGATCGCCGCCACCAGGTGCCCCTCGACCGCGACCACCTCGTAGAAGTCGCCGCCGACCGACGCGCGCTCGCTGGCCGGCTGGTAGCGCACGGCGATCTCGTAGCCGGGGAACACCGGCAGGCTGGCCGGCAGCATGCTGCGCTGCAGGGTGAGCGCGATGCGCCGCTCCTCGTCGTAGCTGCGCAGCGCCTCGACCGCGAGGGCCATCGCCTGGCCCAGCTGGCGCAGCACGTCGGCGTCGTCGTCGCCGAAGCCGGCGGCGGGCACCGCGAGGTGCAGCGGCTCGCGGCCGGTCTTGGCCCTTGCCACCACCCGCCACACCGGCCCGTCCCACCACGGCCCCGACTCCTGCCGGAACAGGTCGGTGCCGATCTCGCCGCCGAGCGGGTCCTCGGCGAAGCGGTCCGGCCAGGCCGGCCGGGCGTGCGGCGCACCGCCCGGCACGTCGACCTGCACGGCGATCGCCCCGGTCGTCGCCGACGCCGCGGCGATCGCGGCCGGGCCGTCGAACACCCGGGCGGCCCCGGCGGCGGCGCGGCGCAGCAGCTCGGGCAGCGTGGTGGCGGCGTTCACCGCGGCCGTGGTCTCGACCAGCCGGGTGAGCCGGCCGGCGAGCCGTTCCGCCCGGCGGCGGGCCCGGTAGTACCGCAGCATGGCCTGCACCGTGGCGAGCAGCTCGTCGGGGTCGATCGGCTCGGCCAGGTAGGCGTCGGCGCCGCGGCTGAGCCCCTGCGTGCGGTCGACCACGTGGACGGCGGTGGCCGAGACGTGGATGACCGGGACGGCCGAGGTGCGCGGGTCGGCCTTGATCCGCTCGGCCACCTCGAACCCGTCGATGTCGGGCAGCCGCACGTCGAGCACGACCAGCTCGACGTCCTGCCGGGCGAGCAGGTCGAGGGCCTCGGCGCCGGTCGCCGCCTCGCTGACCCGGTGCCCGGCGCGGCGCAGCCAGCTGGTGATGACGTACCGCTTGGACGGCGTGTCGTCCACGACGAGGATGTCGGCCGGCTCGGTCACCGCAGCAGCCGCCCGACCACCTCGGCGACCGCCGCCCGGGACACCTCGGACTTGGGGAGCACCGCGGCGGCCCGGTCGAGGGCGCCGGCCGGCAACTCGGCCGGGTCGGCGGCCGTCACCACGACGACCACCACGTGCGCGAGGTCGGGGTGCTCGCCGAGCCCAGCGAGCAGCTCGGTGCCGTCGCCGCCGGGCATGCGCAGGTCGAGGAAGATGACGTCGGGGCGCTCGCGCACGGCGATGGCGAGGCCGGAGCGGGCGTCGGCGGCCTCGGTGACCTCGGCGGCGATCCCGCCCAGCGCCTGCCGCAGCAGGTGCCGGGCGGCCGGGTCGTCGTCGACGAGGAGCGCCCGCGCGACCGAGGAGGGCCCGGGCGCGGCCTCGGCCGGCGCCGGGCGCAGCGGCAGCGACACGGTGAACGTGCTGCCCTCCCCCGGCTCGCTGACCATCATGAGGCCGCCGCCGAGCAGCCCGGCCAGGCGGCGGGCGTAGGGCAGGCCGAGGCCGGTGCCGCCGGCCTGGTGGGCGCCGCGGACCTGGTGGAACTCCTCGAAGACGCGCCGCTGCTCGGCGAACGGGATGCCGATGCCGGTGTCGGCGACGACGAGCAGCAGCTGGTCGCCCTCGACCCGGCCGGCCATGCCGACGCTGCCCCGCTCGGTGAACTTCAGCGCGTTGGTGAGCAGGTTGCGCAGGATCTGGGTGAGCAGCACGTCGTCGGAGACGAGCTCGGCGGCCGGCGGCTCGTCGACCTCCAGCTCCACGCCGGGCTTGGCGAGGGGTCGCAGGGTGCCGCGCAGCTGGCCGAAGACGGCGGCGAGGTCGACCGGGGCGAGGTTCGGCTCGATCCGGCCCGACTCGGCCTTGGCCAGGTCGAGCAGGTCGTTGACCCGGTCGAGCAGGTCGCCGGCCGAGCCCTGGACGAGCTGCAGCTGGTGGGTCTGCTCGGCGGTGAGCGGCTCGGAGCGCGGGTCGAGCAGCAGCCGGGCGAGTCCGATGATCGCGGTGACCGGCGCGCGCAGCTCGTGGGAGACGTTGGCCAGGAAGCGGCTCTTCGCCTCGTTCGCGTCGCGCAGCTGGGCGGAGCGCTCGTCCAGCTCGGCGTAGAGCGCGACGACGCCCTGGTTGGTCTGCTCCAGCTCCTCCGACAGCTGCGTGTAGAGCGCCATGACGCCCCGGTTGGTCTCCTCCAGCTCGGCGTTGAGCTGCAGCAGCTCGTCGCGGTGCGCCTGGACCTGCTCCAGGGCGGCGACCAGCTGCCGGTTCTGCACGCTGAGCTCGTCGAGGGCCGTCGTCGGCGCGCTGGCGGCCAGGACCTCCCGCGCGGCGTCGAGCCGCTGCGGGTCCGGCCGCCCGGGCAGGCGCCGCGCCAGCACGATCCGCTCGTCCTCCACCCGCACCTCGTCCATCAGCCGCGCGGCGGACGCCACGCCCTCACTGACATCAGTACCCATTGCGGCCCCGGAGACCACAATCACCAGCCGCGGTCGAGGCGCCTCCTCGGTGGTGAAGGTCACCGTCGCGCCCGGCAGCTGCCGGCCGATCTCGCTCAGCGCGGTCGCGACCCGGACCTGGTCCTGGTGCTCCATGCCGAGCGCCGCGGCCACCTCCCGGCCGCGCTGGCGCAGCACGAACACGGCGTGGTCGTCGTGCAGGACCAGGCGCAGCAGCGGCGCGGCGGCGCTCACGGCCGGGTCCCGGCGACGGCCACGCAGGCGTCGTCGCGGCGCACCCCGGCGTCGCGCAGCACGGTGGCGGCGACGAGCAGCGGGTCGTGCCGGGACAGGCCCGGGTAGTCGCGCAGCGACCACCGGTCGGACACGCCGTCGGTGTGCAGCACGAGCACCGCGCCCGCCGGCAGCTCGTAGGCGAACTCGCGAACGCCGCGGGACTGGTGCCCGACGATGCCCGGCATGGTGACCAGGCCGCGCCGCTCGCCGTCGGGGAACGCGATCGCCCCGGCCACGTTGCCGAGGCCGGCGAACCGGACGTCGCGGCCCTCGATCCGGGCCACCGACACGGCCGCGCCGCGGGTGTGCGAGACGGTGCGGTGCAGGTGGTCGAGGATCGCCGCGGGCGCGTCGAGGTCGGTGCGCAGGAAGCCGTCGGCGCAGGCGGCCGCGGCGGCGGCGGCGAGCGCGCCGTGGCCGAGGCCGTCGGCGACCAGCAGGAGCAGCGCGCCGTCGTGCACGCGGGCCGCATACCGGTCGCCGCAGACCTGCTCGCCGGTCATCGGCCGGGACAGGCCGGCGACCGGCGGACCGGTGGCGTCGCCGGCCGGCTCCGGCCACAGCCGCACGGCGTAGACGGTGCCCCGGCCGGGCACGGAGAAGCCGGTGGCGGTGTCGGAGAGCCGCTCGACGGCGCCGAGGCCGATGCCGAGCGTCCCGGCGGTCGAGTGCCCGTCGGCGCTGGCGAACGGCAGGTCGGCCATGCCGGGCCCGCGGTCGACGGCGACCAGTTCGACGCCGCCGATGGCGCCGTGGCGCAGGATGCGCACCGACAGCGTGCCGGCGTCGGCGTGCCGGTGCAGGTTGCTGGCCAGCTCGGCGGCGACGATCGCCACCTCGCCGGCCCGCTGCTCGGTGAAGCCGAGCCGGCGGGCGGCGTCGACGGCGAGCCGGCGGGCGATCCCGGCCGCGCCGGCGTCGCCGACGGTGACCCAGCCGAGCTCCTCGACCGTCGGTGGTGCGCCGGGGGCGCTCACCGGGCCCACTTGGTCACCGCGATGCGCGTGCCGGTGCCGGGCGCCGTCTCGATGTCGAACTCGTCGACGAGCCGCCGGGAGCCGCTGAGGCCCAGGCCGAGGCCGGACCCCGTGGTGTAGCCGTCGGTGAAGGCGAGGTCGAGGTCGGCGATGCCCGGCCCGCTGTCGACGAACTCGGCCCGCACCCCGGCCCGGCGGCCGTTGTGCACGCCGCCGACGAGCGCGTATCCGCCACCGCCGTGGATGAGGGTGTTGCGGGCCAGCTCACTCGCCGCGGTGACCAGCTTCGTCTGGTCGACCAGCGGCAGCTTGGCCGCCACGGCCGCCAGGCGCACCGCCTGGCGCACCCGCACCACGTCCTTGTCGTCGCCGATGTCGAGCCGGGTCAGCTCGCCCGTGCGGGACTCAGGCGCCGTCATCGTCGGCAATCGACAGCACGCCGACGCCGTGGATCCGGCGCACCTCGGCCAGGATCTCCAGGGCCTTGTCGACGTTGAGGGCGGTCCGCACCCCGTTCAGCGACAGTCCCAGCTCGACGAGCGTGATCGCGACCGCCGGCCGCATGCCCACGACGACCGTCTCGGCGTCGAGGACGCGCGACACGGCCGCGATCGTGGACAGCATCCGGCCGATGAACGAGTCGACGATCTCCAGCGCGGAGATGTCGATGACGACGCCGTGCGCGCCGGTCTCGACGATCCGGTCCGACAGGTCCTCCTGCAGCTGCATCGCGGTCTGGTCGTCGAGGTCGATCTGGATCGACACGAGCAGGATGTCGCCGATCTTCAGGACGGGCACCCGGTCCATCAGACCGCCTTGCGCTTGACCAGGTCGACACCGCTCGCGCGGAGAGCGTGCTGCAGCGCGTCGGCGAGGCTCGACTTGGTGACGATGTCGCCGAACTCGATGCCGAGCGCGACGACGGTCTGCGCGATCTGCGGGCGGATGCCGGAGATGATGCACTCGGCGCCCATGAGCCGGGCCGCGACGACGGTCTTCAGGATGTGCTGGGCGACCTGGGTGTCGACGGCCGACACGCCGGTGATGTCGACGATCGCGAAGCCCGAGCCGGTGTCGACCAGCGTCTGCAGCAGCTTCTCCATGACGACCTGGGCGCGGGCCGAGTCGAGCGTGCCGACGAGCGGCACGGCGACGACGCCGTCCCAGAGCTTCACGACCGGCGTCGACAGCTCCAGCAGCTGCTCGGTCTGGTCGGCGATGATCGCCTCCCGGGCCTTGGCGTAGGTCTCGAACGTGAACAGGCCCATCTCGTCGACGAGCAGCGACAGGACGAGGAAGTCGGCCGACACCCCGTCGGTGTCCCCGGACCCGGCCAGCCCGAGGACGACCTCCTTGACGGTGAAGACCAGGTTGGCGGTCTCGGTGGGGGTGAAGCCCTGGCGCGCCCACTCCTGCGACAGCTCGGCGAGGGCCGCCCGCGACTCGCCGGCGCCCATGCCGGTGAGCTCGCCGTCGCCGTCGCCCTCCAGCATGCCGAGCAGCGCCGCGTAGACGTCCCCGACCTGCCGGTTGAGCTCGGCCTCGGTGAGCCGGCCGCGCAGCGTGCGCGCCGCGAGCTCGGCCCACCGCTTGACGATCTCCTCCTCCTGCGAGCGCAGGAGCGCGCTGAGCCGCTGCTTCGCCTCGGCGTTCACCTTCACCAGTGTCTCTCCCGTCCGCCTCGGTGCGTCGGACCAGACGGTACCGCCCCCGCCGGTCAGCGGCGAACGCGGACCCTTTGCTGTAGTGCAAATGTCATCATCGGAGGTCCCGGAAGAAGCCGCGGACGTCGTCCACCAGCAGATCGGCGGCCTCCAGGGCGGCGAAGTGGCCGCCGCGCGCCGGCTCGCTCCAGTGGGTGACCGTGTTGGCCTGCTCGGCGTACCGGCGGATCGCCAGGTCGCCGGGGAACACGGCCACGCCGGTCGGGACGCCCGACGGGGTGGGCCAGTCGCCGGAGTGCATGAGCTCGTAGTAGATGTTGGCCGCGCTGCCGGCGGCGCCGAAGAGCCAGTAGAGCATGACGCCGGTGAGGATGCGGTCGCGGTCGATCGGCTCGTTGCTCCAGGCGCGGACCTTCTCCAGGATCCAGGCGAGCTGCCCGACCGGCGAGTCGGTGAGGGCGTGGGCGAGCGTCTGCGGCCGGGTCGCCTGCAGCTGGAAGTAGCCGTTGCCGTCGGTCTGGAACCGCTGGATGCCGGCCACCCGCTCCCGCTCGGCGTCGGTGAGCCCGTCCTCGTCGACCGGCCCGAACGGGATGAACCCGACCGTCGCCGCGTTGACGTGCACCCCGGCCACGTGCCCGGTGGCCACGCGGCCGAGGTCGGGCCCGACGATCGCGCCGATGTCGCCGCCCTGCACGCCGTAGCGGTCGTAGCCGAGCAGGGCCATCAGCTCGGCGAGCGCCCCGGCGACCCGCCGCGCCCCCCAGCCCTCCCCCGCCAGCGGGGTCGACGGCCCGAACCCGGGCAGCGACGGGACCATGACGTGGAAGGGGTCGCGCTCGTCGGTCGTCAGCGGCCCGATGACGTCGAGGAAGTCGGCGAAGGAGCCCGGCCAGCCGTGCAGCAGGACCAGCGGCAGGGCGTGCGGGTGGGGCGAGCGGACGTGCAGGAAGTGGACCGGCTGGCCCTGGATCTCCACGGTGTACTGCGGGTGCTCGTTGAGCAGCGCCTCCTGCTTGCGCCAGTCGTAGCCCTCGGCCCAGTACTCGGCGAGCTCGCGCAGGACGTCCACGGGCAGGCCCCGCTCCTCCCCGCCGGGCAGCTGGGCGGCCCAGCGGGTGGCCCGGATGCGGTTGCGGAGGTCGTCGAGGTCGGCCTGCGGGACGGCGAATTGGAACGAACGGATCGTCATGCCCACGACGCTACGGAGGATCGCGGTCAGGTCCTGTCCTGATCGTGGAACGGGACCTGACCGCGGTCGTGCGGTGGGGTCAGATGAGGCCGAGGCGCTCGACGGCGGAGCGCTCCTCCTCCAGCTCCGCCACCGACGCGTCGATGCGGGCGCGGGAGAACGCGTCGATGTCGAGGCCCTGCACGATCTCCCAGCGGCCGCCCGACGAGGTGACCGGGAAGGAGGAGATGAGGCCGGCCGGCACGCCGTAGGAGCCGTCGGAGACGATGGCGGCCGAGGTCCAGTCGCCCTCGCGGGTGCCGTTGACCCAGTCGTAGACGTGGTCGATGGCGGCGGAGGCGGCCGACGCGGCCGAGGAGGCGCCGCGGACCTCGATGATCTCGGCGCCGCGCTTGGCGACGCGCGGGATGAACTCGTTCTCCAGCCACTGCTGGTCGCCGACGGCCTCGGCGGCGTTGCGGCCGGCGACGGTGGCGTGGACGATGTCCGGATACTGCGTCGCGGAGTGGTTGCCCCAGATCGTGACGTTGCGGATGTCGCCGGCGGTCACGCCGAGCTTCGCGGAGAGCTGGGCGACGGCCCGGTTGTGGTCGAGGCGGGTCATCGCGGTGAACCGCTCGGCCGGCACGTCCGGGGCGTTGCGCTGGGCGATGAGGGCGTTGGTGTTGGCCGGGTTGCCCACCACGAGCACCCTGATGTCGTCGGCGGCGCCGGCGTTGATCGCCTCGCCCTGCGGCTTGAAGATGCCGCCGTTGGCCTCGAGCAGGTCGCCGCGCTCCATGCCCTTCGTGCGCGGGCGGGCGCCGACGAGCAGGGCGACGTTGGCACCGGAGAAGGCGCCCTTCGGGTCGTCGAACACGTCCACCCCGGCCAGCAGCGGGAACGCGCCGTCCTGCAGCTCCAGCGCCGTGCCCTCGGCGGCCCGCACGGCCTGCGGGATCTCCAGCAGCCGCAGCTTGACCTTCGTGCTCGCGCCGAGCAGCTGCCCGGACGCGATGCGGAACAGCAGGGCGTAACCGATCTGGCCGGCCGCGCCGGTCACGGTGACGTTGACGGGCGTGTCGCTCATGAGACTTCTCCAGCAGCAGTGGCGGGTAGGGCTCTTCGGCATCAACCTACAGCGGCACGTCCGGGCGGGAGCATTCGATGAGGTACCGCGTGGTGTGTGCCACGAACGGCCCGTGGTCCCGGATCCGCTCGTGCAGCTCGGCCAGCTTGTCGCGGTACCCCTCGACGGTGAACCCCGGCACGATCCAGATCACCTTCCGCAGGTACACCGCGACCGCCGCGACGTCGAAGAACTCCATCCGCAGCGTCGCCTCGCGCAGGTCGACCACCCGCAGGCCCACCCGCTCGGCGTCGGCGACCGCCCGCGCCGGGCTGCGCCCGTCGCCGACCGGCTGCGGCCCCATCATGAAGTCGGTGAGGTCGGCGGCGGTGCCGACGCCGACGTGCTGGGCGAAGTAGGTGCCGCCGGGGGCCAGGACGCGGGCCAGCTCGGGCCAGTTCACCGACACGGGGTGCCGGCTGGAGACCAGGTCGAACCGGCCGTCGGGGAACGGCAGCGGCGCGTCGTCGGGGACCTCGGCCACCTCGGCCCGCCACGGCGCCAGGGCGGCGCGGGCCAGGGCGGCGTTCGGCGGCCAGGACTCGGTCACCGCCAGTACCGCCGGAACCTCCGCCGCGCCGGTCAGCGCCGCGCGCACCACCTCGCCGCCCCCGGTCTGCACGTCCAGCGCGGCGCGCGCCGCCGCGTACCGTCCCGCGAGCCGCCGGGCGTACCCCCAGGGCGGACGCTCCTCGGTCGCCCGGGTCGGCGGGCCTGCGAACCAGGAGAAGTCCCAGCCCTCGACCGGCACGCTCGCACCCTCGTCGAGCAGCGATTCCAGCGTTCGCACGATTGCACCTTCCGTCGCCGGGGCATCACCCGGATATGACGATCATTCCGCAGACCGCCCCGCTGTGGCTGGCCACCAGCGCGGACGACGAGATCGTGGCCGGCCGGGTCATCGGCTGGCAGACCGGGCACGTACAGCCGCTGCCGCTCGTCGCGTGGACCGACGAGACCGGCCGGCTGCACCGGGTGGGCACGCCGGTGCACCCGGTCGTGTGGCTGGGTGAGACGCGCGGGGAGGCGGTCGAGTCGGCGGCGCGGGAGACGAGGCCGGCGGCGTCAGGCAGCGGCCGCCCGTAGCTGGTCGGTCGTCTCCCGGAAGATCTCGGCGAGCGGCCGGACCAGGTCGGGGCGCTCCTCCATGAGGTCGCCGAGGCGGACCCGCCACAGGCCCGACTCGAGCGCGGCGGACTCGTAGCCGTAGCCGCGCACCATCCGGGCGCGGGAGTCCATGACGAGCTGCCCCCACGGCGGGCCGGCCTGCTGGTTGAGCCAGTTGGCGAACCACACGGCCCAGTCGTTGTCGGCTGACGCGTGGACGATCACCCGGGCCCCGTCCCACGCGACGCGCTGCAGGTGCGGCGTCGGCATCCATCGATCGTGGACCCGGCCGGCGAGCTGCGCAAGTACCGTACCGTTCGCTGGTATGCCTACCATCCAGTACACCGGCCGGCCCGGGGTCCTCGACCTTTCGTGGGGCCATCCGCACCCGGATGCGCTGCCCGTCGGTGACTGGGCCGCGGCGACGGAGGCCGCCCTGCGGGAGTTCGGCTGGCGGGCCCTCGCATACGGCTACGAGGCCGGCCCGGTCGAGCTGGCGCAGTGGCTGCGGGAGCGGCTCGCCGTGACCGACGGGCGCGCCCCGGCGCCGGGCGAGGTGTTCGTGACGGCCGGCGCCTCGCACGCCCTGGAGCTGGTGTCGACCCAGCTCGTCGCGCCCGGCGACGTCGTGCTCGTCGACGCGCCGACCTACCACCTGGCCCTGCGGGTCCTGGCCGACCGGCGGGCCTCCCTCGTCGAGGTACCGCCGGATCCCGACGCTTTCGAGGAGACCGTGACGCGGCTGCGCCGGGCCGGTCGGAGGGTGTCCTTCTACTATCTCGTGCCGACGTTCGGCAACCCCACCGGCGCGTCCCTGCCGGCCGCGGCGCGCCGGGCGCTGCCGGCCGTCGCCGACCGGCTCGGGGTGCCGGTGGTCGAGGACGACACGTACCGCGAGCTGGCCTACGACGATCCCGCGCCCCCGTCGCTGTGGGCGTCGTGCGAGGGGGCGCGGGTGGTGCGGATCGGCTCGTTCGCCAAGTCGGTCGCGCCGGGCCTGCGGCTGGGCTGGCTGACCGGCCCGCCGGACCTGGTCGCGGCCCTGGTCGACCGCGGGTACGTCGACAGCGGCGGGGGCGTCAACCACACGGTGGCGCTGACGATGGCCGCGTTCGGCCGTTCGGGCGCGTTCGCGCGGCACGTGGCGTCGGCGGTGGCGCGCTACCGGGCCCAGCGGGACGCGCTGGTGACCGCGCTGCACGCCGCGGGGGTGGCGTGCCCGGTGCCGGCCGGCGGCTGGTTCGTCTGGCTCCCCGGCTCGTCGGCGCTGCTCCCGGCGGCGGAGGCGGCCGGCGTGTCGTTCGTGCCCGGCCGCCGGTTCTTCGCGAGCGGCGGCCCCGACGACCACGTGCGGCTGTCGTTCTCGATGCTGGGCCCGGCGGAGCTGGCCGAGGCCGCCCGCCGGCTGGCCCCGCTGCTCACGCCGTCATGACGGCTCAGGCGACCGTCCGCGCGCGGCCCGACAGCCACGCGAAGAGCGCCATCGCGGCGGTCAGGCCGCACAGGACGACGACCGGGACCGTCCACGAGCCCGCCGCGTCGCGCAGGGCGCCGACGAGGACCGGGCCGCCGGCCGCCAGGAGGTAGCCCGTCGACTGGGCCATCGCCGACAGGGCCGCGGCCTGGCGGGCGTCCGTCGTGCGGAGGCTGAACAGCGACAGGCACACCACGATCGCCATGCCGGCGCCGAAGCCCGCCACGAGCACCGCGGCGAGCGCCCACCACGGGTTCCACGGCAGCCACTGCAGGCCGGCCAGGCCGGCGCCGATGCAGGCCGCGCAGCCGAGGCCGACCAGCCGCTGGTCGGAGCGGGCGCGCATGAACAGCGGGACGATCAGGTTGGCGGCGACGGCCGCGGCGAGGTACCCGAACAGGTGCCACCCCGCCACCGCCGGGGCGATGCCGTGGTCGCGCTCGATCGTCGGCAGCCAGGTGATGAGGACGTAGAAGGCGAGCGACTGCGTGCCCATGAACAGGGTCACCTGCCAGGCCAGGACGCTGCGCCAGGGCAGCGGCGCGCGGGCCGCGCCGCTGGCGCCCGGCTCGGCCGACCGCACCGACGGCGCCCACACCACCAGCGCCACGACGACCAGCAGCGCCCACGACGCCAGGGCCCAGCGCCAGCCGGCCAGCGCCGCGGCGAGCGGGACGGCCGTGCCGGAGGCGACCGCCGCGACCACGCTCTGCGTCGCCGAGTAGCCGCCGGTGACCGGGGCGACCCGGTCCGGGAAGTCGCGCTTGACGACGCTGGGCAGCAGGACGTTGAAGCAGGCGATGGCGGCGCCGACGGCGACCGTGCCGATCCACAGCTGCGCGGGCAGCGACCGCACCGCGATGCCGCCCGCGAGCAGCAGCAGCGCGATCCCCAGGCTGCGCTCCAGCCCGGCCCGGCCGGCGACGAGCGGCGCGACGAGCGAGAACACCGCGAACGCGAGCAGCGGCAGGGTGGTGAGCAGCCCGGCCGCGGCCGAGGACAGGCCGAGGTCGGCGCGGATGTCGCTGACGAGCGGGCCGACGGAGGTGAGCGGGGCCCGGCCGACCGCGCCGATGAGCAGCACGCCGAGCAGCAGCCGTCTCACGCCAGCTCCGCCGCGATCGCGCGCAGCGCCTCGGTGAGGTCGCGGCCCGACGGCGCGTTGGCCGGGTCGATGAGCCACTGGGCGATCAGCCCGGTCAGCAGCGCCTGGTAGAACGAGCCGACCTGCTGCGCCTTCTCCCGCTCGACGGCGGCGTCGATCTGGTGGAACACGTGCGCCCACAGCGCCCGGGCGCCCTGCATGCCGTCGGCGAGGAGGCTGCGCAGCTCGGGCGCGTGGTCCATCTGCAGGACGGCGTCGAACGTCGCGACGAGCATCGGGCGGTGGGCGGCCATGGTGTCGAGCACGCGCGTCCAGTACGCCTCGAAGCGGGCCAGGCCGGTGAGCTCCTCCCCGCCCGGGCCGAGCAGCACGGCGGCCAGCTCGTGGCCCCAGGTCTCGATGGCCCGCATGAGGGCGGCGTTGAGCAGCGCCTCCGTCGAGCCGTAGTGGTAGCCGATCGAGCCGAGGTTGGTGCCGGAGGCGGCGACGATGTCGCGGGCGGTGGTGCGCGCGTAGCCCTTCTCGTAGAGGCAGCGGACCGCGCCGTCGAGGAGGTCTTCGCGGTGTCCCATGGGCGGTGATCATAGTATACGCACGTTCTATACAAGCGTATAAGACACGCGTATAGTCGCCGGGCATGGACATCCTCGTCTCGGGCGCCGGCATCGCCGGGCCCGCCCTCGCGCACTGCCTGCACGCGCACGGCCACCGGGTCACCGTCGTCGAGCGGGCGCCGGCGCCGCGGCCCGGCGGCTGGGCGGTCGACTTCCGCGGCCGGGTCCACCTCGGCGTCCTGGAGCGCACCGGGCTGCTGCCGCTGGTGCGCCCGCACGCCACCCGCACCGGCGACCTGGCGGTCGTCGACGGTGCCGGGCGCCGGGTGGCGACCATGCCGGCCGCCGCCTTCTCCGGCGACCTGGAGGTGCTGCGCGGCGACCTCAGCCGGGTGCTCGTCGCCGCGACGCGCGAGCACACGCGGTACGCCTTCGGCCGCCGGATCAGCTCGATCGAGCAGGACCCGGACGGGGTCGACGTCACCTTCGACGACGGGTCGGGCGGGCGGTTCGACCTCGTCGTCGGCGCCGACGGGCTGCGCTCGGCCGTGCGGCGGCTGGCGTTCGGCGACGACCCGGGGGCGCTGCGGCCACTGGGCCTGTTCGGCTGCGTGTTCAGCGTGCCCGGGACCTGGGACGACGTGCTCTACAGCGAGCCGGGGCGCTCGGTCACCGTGGCCTCCCCACACGGGCGCGACGCCGTCGCACAGCTCTTCTTCACCCTCTCACAGCAGGTGTACGGGCGGGAGCGCGCGACCGTCACGGCAGCGTTCGAGGGCGCCGGGTGGCGGGTGCCGGAGCTGCTCGACGCGCTGTCGCGCTCCGACGACTGGTGGTTCGACGAGGCCACGCAGGTGGTCCTGGACCGGTGGTCCACGGGGCGGGTCGTGCTGCTCGGCGACGCGGCGCACGCCGCCGGCCCGGGCGGCAACGGCACCGGCCTGGCCGTCGTCGGGGCCTACGTGCTGGCGTCGGAGCTGGCTTCCGGCGACGTGCCCTCGGCGCTCGCGCGCTACGAGGCGGTCATGCGGCCCTATGCGGCCACCTGCCAGAAGCAGGCGGCGGGCGGGGCCGCGTTCCTGGCGCCGGCCACCGACCGGCAGATCGCGCAGCGCAACCGGTTCTTCCGGCTCATGGGTGGATTACCGCCGCTGCGGCGGTTGTTCGCCCGGATGGCGACCCGCACGGCGACCGCCGTGCGACTGCCGGACTATCAGTGGCCTGGGTCACATGTGGTTGCCTGATGGGAACAGAGGGAACGGTTTGTAACTTAAGCCTGGCACGCTCAACTACTGATGGCAGGTGTGTCATGGCAACCCTTCCGGTTCTTCCGCTGAACGACGACGTCCTGCTTCCCGGCATGGTCATCCCCGTCACGCTCGACGCCACCACCCAGGCGGCCGTCGACGCGGCGCGCGCCGCCGGCGACAAACGGGTCCTGGCGGTCCCGCGGCTCGACGGCGAATACGGTTCGTTCGGCGTGATCGCCGTCCTCGAGAAGGTCGGCCGACTCCCCAGCGGCGAGCCGGCGGCCGTGATCCGCGGCCTGCAGCGGGCCCGGATCGGCGCCGGCGTGCCCGGCCCCGGCGCGGCCCTGTGGGTCGAGGCCGCCCCGGTCGACGAGCCCGCACCGGCCGGCAAGGCCCGCGAGCTCGCCCGCGAGTACAAGGCCCTGGTCATCGGCGTGCTCCAGGAGCGCGGCGCCTGGCAGGTCGTCGACACCGTCGAACGGATGACGGACCTGTCCGAGCTCGCCGACTCCGCCGGCTACGCGCCGTGGCTCACCCTCCAGCAGAAGATCCAGCTGCTGGAGGCGCCGGACGTGACCGCCCGGCTGGAGCTGCTCGTCGAGTGGGCCCGCGCCCACGCGGCCGAGCAGGAGGTCAACGAGAAGATCAACCACGACGTGCGCGAGGGCCTGGAGAAGACCCAGCGCGAGTTCCTGCTGCGCCAGCAGCTGGCGGCGATCCGCAAGGAGCTCGGCGAGGACGAGCCTTCCGGCTCGGCTGACTACCGCTCCCGCGTGGAGTCGGCCTCGCTTCCTCCGGTTGTCCTGGAGGCAGCGCTGCGCGAGGTCGGCCGGCTGGAGCGGGCCAGTGACCAGTCGCCCGAGGCGGGCTGGATCCGGACGTGGCTGGACACGGTGCTGGAGATGCCGTGGAACGAGCGCACTACGGACAACACGGATCTTTCGGACGCACGGGCGGTGCTCGACGCCGACCACGCCGGCCTGGCCGACGTGAAGGACCGCATCCTGGAGCACCTCGCGGTGCGCAACCGGCGCGCCGCGCAGGGCCTGGAGGTCGTCGGCGGCCGCGGCTCCGGCGCCGTGCTCGCCCTCGCCGGCCCGCCCGGGGTCGGCAAGACCAGCCTCGGCGAGTCCGTCGCGCGGGCCCTCGGCCGCAAGTTCGTCCGGGTCTCCCTCGGCGGCGTCCGCGACGAGGCCGAGATCCGCGGCCACCGCCGCACGTACGTCGGCGCGCTGCCCGGCCGCATCGTCCGCGCGCTGCGGGAGGCCGGCTCGATGAACCCGGTCGTGCTCCTCGACGAGGTCGACAAGCTGGCCGTCGGTTACGCCGGCGACCCGGCCGCGGCCCTGCTGGAGGTGCTCGACCCGGCGCAGAACCACACGTTCCGCGACCACTACCTCGAGGTCGACCTCGACCTGTCCGACGTGCTGTTCCTCGCCACCGCCAACGTGGTCGACAGCATCCCCGGCCCGCTGCTGGACCGGATGGAGCTGGTGACCCTCGACGGGTACACCGAGCAGGAGAAGGTCGCCATCGCCCGCGACCACCTGCTGCCCCGGCAGCTCTCCCGCGCCGGCCTGACCCCCGCGGAGTTCTCCATCACCGACGACGCGCTGGCGGCGATCGCCGGCGAGCACACCCGCGAGGCCGGCGTCCGGCAGCTGGAGCGCGCCCTGGCGAAGGTCCTGCGCAAGGTGGCGGTGGCCCTGGCCGGGGACTCGTCCGCGGTGCACGTCGACGCCTCCTCCCTGGCGCTGTACCTGGGCCGTCCCCGGTTCACCCCGGAGTCGGCCGAGCGCACCGCCGTCCCCGGCGTGGCCACGGGCCTCGCGGTGACGGGCGCCGGCGGCGACGTGCTGTTCATCGAGGCGACGTCGATGGAGGGCGAGCCCGGCCTGACCCTGACCGGCCAGCTCGGCGACGTCATGAAGGAGTCGGCGCACATCGCCCTGTCGTACCTGCGCTCCAACGGCCGCCGGCTCGGCATCGACCCGAACGAGCTCGCCGGCCGCCGCATCCACCTGCACGTCCCGGCGGGTGCGGTGCCGAAGGACGGCCCCAGCGCCGGCATCACGATGGTGACCGCCCTGGCCTCGCTCGCGACGGGCCGCCCGGTCCGCCCCGAGTTCGGCATGACGGGTGAGGTCACCCTGGCCGGCCGGGTCCTGCCGATCGGCGGCGTGAAGCAGAAGCTGCTCGCCGCCCACCGCGCGGGCCTGACCGAGGTCATCATCCCGAAGCGGAACGAGCCCGACCTGGACGACCTGCCGGAGGAGGTTCGCTCGCAGCTGACGGTCCACGCCCTGGCGGACGTGGCCGACGTCCTGGCCCTGGCGCTGCGCCCGGCCGGCGACCCGGCGGTGCCGGACCTGCTGACGGTCGCCTGACCGCTGCGGCGGTGTTCGCGCGGCCCGCGCCCTTCCCGGGCGCGGGCCGCTCGCGCTCTTCCCGGGACTCTGTTGTGCAGGACGAGGTCCGAATGGCGCCGGAAAATGTCGTACCCGGGGCATAGGGTTCGGGCCGTGGTTGTTGCTGAGGTTGTGTTCGACACCGCCGCGGTCCGGCGGGCCCGCAAGATCCTGCGCCTCCTGCGGGTGCGTTACCCCGACGCGCGGCTGGAGCTCGACTTCGCCTCGCCCCTGCAGCTGCTGGTCGCCGCCGTCCTGGCCGCCCAGACGCTCGACGAGCGCGTCAACGCCGTGACCCCGGCCCTGTTCGCGCGCTATCCCACGGCCGCCGACCTGGCCGCCGCCGAGCCGGCCGAGATGGAGCAGATCCTGGTCCCGGTCGGTTACTACCGCAAGAAGACCCAGTCGGTGATCGCCCTGGCCGCCGCGCTGGTCGAGCACCACGGCGGCGAGGTCCCCCGCACGGTGGACGAGCTGGTCGCCCTGCCCTGGGTCGGCCGCAAGACCGCCAACATGGTCCTTGGCAACGCGTTCTCCATCGCCGCCGTCTCCGTCGACACCCACGTGAGCCGCGTGGCCGAGCGCCTCGGCTGGTCCCCGGCCCGCGACGTCGACACGGCCGAGGTGGCCATCCGCACCCTGTTCCCCCGCAAGGACTGGGTCGAGGCCAACCTCCTGCTGATCCTCCACGGCCGCCGCACGTGCCACTCCCAGAAGCCGGCCTGCGGCGCCTGTCCCCTGCTGGCCGACTGCCCGTCGGCCGGCCTGGCCGGCAAGGGCGAGCTGGACCCCGACAAGGCCCGCGCCCTGCTCAAGGACCCGGCGTAGCGCCCCCGCCCCGATCCGGAGCCCGGCCGAGAAGCCCGGCCCGTCCACGACAGCGGCAGCCCCCGCCACCACCCCGGCCGCCACGCCATCGCTCGCCATCGCTCGGCCTGCACTGGCGCCGGACCCCGGCGGCCCGGCGCGCCGCGCAGCCAGCCGCCGCGCAGCCAGCCGCCGCGCAGCCAGCCGCCGCGCAGCCAGCCGCCGCGCAGCCAGCCG
>NZ_BMPI01000021.1:104073-164307 GCF_014647515.1 Dactylosporangium sucinum
GGCAGGCACCGGCCACCACGCCCCCGCCGGGCCGGCACCGCACACCCGCACCCAGGGAGTAGCACCCGGCCAACAGCCCGCTACCCCCGAGCTCCGCACCCGCCGCACCCCGCGCTGCCCGCGCCGGCTTCCCACCATCGCAGCCCGCCCCGCAGCCCGCCCCCGCCGCTCCCGCCCGCACTGCCCGCACCGCCCGCAAGCATGGACCACCGCCGCTGCGGCTCCCCCACCTCCGCGATCTTGGAGTTGTGGTGCCAACTTTGTCCTGATATTTGCGACAAATACGGGACCACAACTCCAAGATCGCGGAGGCAGAGAGCCCGCGGGCGCGCGGGCGGAGAGCGCGCGGGCGGAGAGCGCGCGGGCGGAGGCGGAGGGCGCGCGGGCGGAGGCAGAGAAGCGCTCGAAGTTGGGTGTAATGGCTGCGGCCGGGCGGACAACAACGTGGGTAGAGCACTCATGATCGGAAGGTTGGCATGTGGTCCTCTCCACGGACGAACGGGCGGCGCGGTTCGATGAGATCTACCGGGCTCACTTCAACGACGTTCTGCTGTACGCCTACCGGCGGCTCCGTGACCGTACCGCCGCCGAGGAGGTGGCCCAGGAGGCGTTCATCGTCTTCTGGCGGCAGCACGCCGGCGTTCGCGAGCCGGTCCGGCCGTGGTTGTACGGGGTCGCGCGGAACCTGCTCGCCAACGAGTTCCGGCATCGGCAGCGGCAGCCGCAGCTGGTCGAGCTCGGGGAAGAGGACGGGTCGCGGGGCGGCGGGCTCGACGGGGTCGACGACGTCGTGGACGTCCGGCGGGCGCTGCTGCGGCTGAGTGCGGCCGACCGGGAGCTGTTGATGCTCGTCGGATGGGACGGGCTCAGCGTGCAGGAGGCGGCCGTGTCGCTGCGGTGCAGCGCCCTCACGTTGTCCGTGCGGTTGTTCCGGGCCCGCAACCGGCTGCTCAAAGCGCTCGACGCCACCACCAGGACAGGCCGCTGATGCCGGCAAGGAGGAGAGCAATGCGACTGGTAGAGAGTGTTCGTGCGCAGCTGGCGCCCGCCGACCCGGCCCGGGAGCTGCCCGAGTACCGCGAACCGCATCGAGCGCCCGCGCGGCCGTGGGTGAGCCGGCGGACGGTGCTCGTCGCCGCGGCCGCCGTCGTCTGCGGGGCTGCCGCGCTGTCGCTGCTGCCGGGGGATGCGCCGGTGCCGGCGTACGCGATCACGCCGCCGATGCTGGCGACCACGGGGGGCGGGGACAACGCCGCCGCGCGGGCCGTGCTGGACGAGATCGTCGACAACGTGCGGCGGCTGCCCGGCGACACCACGGCGAGTTCCGTCAACCACGTGCGGATGCGGTCCTGGGGGCTGAGCTTCACGGCCTCCGAGGACACGAACTGGTCGGCGATCGTGCCGTTCGAGACGCGGAACTGGCTGGCGGCCGACGGATCCGGGCGCACCGACATCGCCTGGCTGCCGCCCGAGCGGACCTGGCCGGATCCGCTGCCGGCCGAGCACCGGGCGGAGCTGCCGACCGGGACCAGCATCGAACGGCAGGGAGCCGGGGGGCACCGGCCCGCGGTCGCCGGCCCACCGGCCACGGACCCGGCAAGGCTCGGGGAGCAGATCTACGCCGTACAGCCCGAGCAGAACGGGCCGAAGTCGGTCGTCCGGGGGATCGCCGACGTGTGCCGCGACTGGTACCTCCCGCCGGCCGTCCGGATCGCGGCGCTGCGGCTGCTCGCGGGGCTGCCCGAGCTCGTGCTCGCCGGGGAGACCGTCGACCGGGGCGGGCGGGCCGGTGTGGCGTTCGCGGTCGAGCAGGGCGGGCAGCGGGACCTGCTCGTGGTCGACCGCCGCACCGGGGTCGTGCTCAGCCACGAGCTCGTCTACACCAGGGACCCGGGCCGGCTCGGCTACCTGACCTACCCGGCCGTCGCCACCTACGTGCTGTTCCTGGAGTCGGAGCTGGTGGCCGCCGTGCCCGGGGCCTGAGCCACCCGGGCGATCTCGGCGTCCAGGGCAGGGAGCGGGCCCTGCTCCGGGAACACGTTCACGACGACGCCGGCCTCGGCGCGCTCCCAGGTGCCGCAGACGCGGCCGCGGTACGCGATCACCGGGGCGATCCAGCCCGCCGTGCGGCTGATCTCGGCGCGGCGGGCCGGTGGGATCACCCGGGCGTCGGACGTGCCGGGGCCGAGGACGAACTGGTCGAAGGCCGGCAGGAGGCGCACCTCGTCGAAGGGCTCCGGGTCGGCCAGCGACGCCAGATCCTCGGTCCGCGCGTAGAGGACCTCGCCGTCGACGTCGACCCGGCTCAGCACGCCCGCCGACGTGAGCGCGGCGAACCAGGCCTTCAGCTGGGCCTTCTTCGAGTGGCCGCGGATCAGCCACTGGTCGAACGTCGCGGGTGAGGCGGGGCCGTAGGCGCCGAGGTACGACGGGATCACGACCTCGGCGGCGGACTCCGGGGTCGGCGGGGCGGTCCACCCGGGCACGAAGGTGTCGGGGCGGGTGAACGTGACGCGGTTGTCGGTGCTCGGGCCGTAGACGAGCAGGCCCTGCCAGGCGAGCGGCTTGAGCACCGAGCCCCACCCGGAGCGCAGGTGCTCCTCGATCGAGGGGTCGGCGGCGTGCTCGACGATCGCGGTGGTGAGCTCGTCGCGGCTCAGGACGGTACCGTCGAGGATGTCCCAGGCGGCGGCCGCGATCTTCGCCAGCTGGTCCGCGGTGACGAAGGTGCGCTGCCAGGCGCCCTTCTCCCACGTGCGGGCCGCGGCGAGGAGGGCCAGGTGGGCGGGGGCCTCGGCGGCGTCGAGCAGGTGCAGGGTGCCGCGGGCCGCCCACGTCTTCACCAGCCGCCGGTCGGCGACGGCCGCGCGCAGCGGCGCCGGATCCGGCAACGGGGTGCGGGCCCCGACGGCCTGCTCGGCGGACGCGGTGACCTGGGCCTGCACGCCGGCGAGGGCGCGGACCACGCCGGTCGGGTCCGCGTCCGGGCGGTGCAGGCGCTGGCGCCGGGAGCGCCAGTTCAGGACGTCGTTCCAGCCGAGGGAGAGCACAATGCAGCATATGGCCATCCGCGTCGGCACCGCGTCCTGGACCGACCCGACGCTGCTGGCGTCGGGCTGGTATCCGCCGGGCACCGACTCCGCCGAGCAGCGGCTCGCCTACTATGCGTCGAAGTTCCCGCTCGTCGAGGTCGACGCCACCTACTACCACCCGCCGGCCGAGCAGACCGCCCGGCTGTGGGCCGAGCGCACCCCGCCCGGCTTCCTGTTCAACGTGAAGGCGTTCAGCCTGCTCACCGGGCACCCGACCCGGACGGCGGCGATCTACCAGGACCTGCGCCCCGAGACGCCGAAGCAGCGTGTGTACCCCAAGGACCTCGAACCCCAGGCGTACGAGGACGTGTGGACGCGGTTCCTGAGCGCCCTCGACCCGCTCGCGGACGCCGGCAAGCTCGGCGCGCTGCTGTTCCAGTTCCCGCCGTGGTTCACCATCCGCCGCTCGAACAAGGACTTCCTCGTCGAGGTCAAGCGCCGCTGCAGCCCGCTGCCGGTGGCCGTCGAGCTGCGCCACCACTCCTGGTTCGACGGCGACAACGCGGCCGAGACGCTGGACTTCCTGCGCCGCCACGAGCTGCCGTACGTGGCGGTCGACATGCCCCAGGGCCACCGCGAGTCGGTGCCGCCGGTCCTGGCGGCGACCGCCGGCCTGGCCATGATGCGCTTCCACGGCCACAGCGGCCGCTGGGCGAGCAAGGACATCCACGAGAAGTTCGGCTACGAGTACTCCGCGGACGAGCTGCGCACCTGGGCCCCGAAGCTGCGCGAGCTGGCCACCCACGCGGAGCAGACCCACGCGCTCATGAACAACTGCTACCGGGACTACGCCCAGCGCAACGCTGCGCAGCTCACGCAGCTGCTGTCAGCATGAGCCGCCGGACGACTTCTTGCCGTTCGGGCACAGGACGTCGACGTAGCTGACGCCGTCGAGGCGGGCGCCCTTCAGGCGGGCGCCGCGCAGGTCGGAGTCGGACAGCTCGGCGCCGCGCAGGTCGGCCCCGCTCAGGTCCGCGCCGCGCAGGTCGGAGCGGCGGATCACCGCGTCGCGCAGGTCGGCGCCGCCCAGCAGCGCCTTGTCCAGGCCGGCGTTGTTGAACTCGGCCGAGCGGAACGACGCGTCGCGCAGGTCGGCGCCGGTCAGCCGGACGCCGTCGAGCGAGGCGTCGCGGGCCGACACGTGGGTGAGGTCGGCGCCCGACAGGTCCACGTCGGTGAGGCCGGCGCCGGTGAGCTGGGCCCGGTGCAGGTTCGCCCCGCGCAGGTCGGCCTCGCTGACCACGCCGTCGAGGGTGGCGCGCTCCAGGTCGGCGCAGCGCAGCTTGCGCTCGCTCAGGTCGGTGGCGTCGATGTCGCGCTCCGGCATCTCGACCGCGCCCGGGGCGGCGCAGCGGCGGCCGTGGCTGGTGCCCGGATCGCCCGTCCAGGTGAGGACCGCGGCGGCGACGGCCAGGACCAGCAGGTACAGGGCGCCCACCGAGCGCGGCGTCAGACGCATGCCGCGAGAATGCCCCGGTCAGGCGACGGCAACCACCACGGCGGTCGCGTTGTCCCGGCCGCCGGCCTCCAGCGACGCCGCCACCAGCGACGCGGCGATGACGTCCGGCGGGGCGCCGGAGCCGAGCAACTGCTCCATCCGCCGATACGGCACCTGCTCGGCGACACCGTCGGTGCACAGGCAGTAGACGTCGCCCGGGAACATCGTCACGCTCAGCACGTCCGGCTCGGGCAGCCCCGGATGGCCGATGAAGCGGTGCAGCTGGTAGCGCGCGGCCTCGGCCTGCGGCGAGTCGGCCGGGAACCAGCCGTGGACGGCGCCGAGCCACGCCTCGGTGTGGTCGATGGTGAGCAGCTCCAGCAGTCCGCCGCGCAGCCGATACACCCGGGAGTCGCCGATCTGCGTGACCCACGCCCCGGTCGCGTCGGCCACCAGCGCGGTGAGCGTGCAGCCGGTGAGCTCCCGCAGCTCCTGCCCGGCGGCGCGGACCCGCCGCTGGGCGTCGGCCACCGCGGCGAAGAGCGGCCGCGGCTCGAACGGGCCGCGATGCTCCTGCACGGCGGAGGTGAAGACGTCGACGGCGGTGCGGCCGGCGGTGCGGCTGCCCTGGCCGGCGCCCATCCCGTCGGCGACGACAGCGCACAGCCCGGGCCGGCGCAGCAGCTGGGTGGCGTGGAGCACGTCGAAGTTGGCCGGATAGCGCCGGCCGACCTCGGTGGCGCTGCCGACCCGCAGCAGCCGCCCCGCACCCTGGACCTCGATCGTCATCAACGTCTAGGCTAGCCGGTCATCGATCGACCACGCGGCCCACCGTTCATCGGCCGTTCAGCCCAGTGCCTCCCCGCGGAAGGCGGCGATCTGCCACGTGCCGTCGTCGCGGCGCTCCCAGCCGTCGCGCTCGCCACCGAGTTCGGCGAACATCACCACCCGGTCGAACAGCCAGTCGGCGAAGTCGTCCTGCTCGGCCTCGGCCAGCCCGGTGCGCACGACCGCGCCGAACGTGATGAGGCCGGTGCCTTCCAGCGGCGCGGCCCCGAGCACGCCGAGCACCTCGTCGGGGGTCACGTCGTCGCGCTCCTCGACCTCGAGGAACCCGCCGTCGGGCATCTCCACCAGGAACGCCAACTGTCTTCCCTCAGTGTGTCGCTTCCGCCAGCCCGGCCCGGACGCCGTCGGCGTCGCGATCCGTACCGTACACCGGCGTCTCGGGCTCCTGCCGCCAGCTGTCGTCGAGCCCGCCCGCGTCGACCGGGTCGAAGCCGAGGTCGTCGACGAGCGACATCACCGTCCGCTTCGCGGCCGGGTCGTCCCCGGCGACCGGGAGCGCGATGCGGCCCGCGCTGCCGGCCGGGCGGCCGTGGCCGAGCAGGTGCTCGGCGCGGATGTTGTTGAACGCCTTCACCACGACGGCGCCCGGCAGGTGCCGCGCGGTCCACCGGCTGGAGGTGGTGCCCTCCTCGATGGCGGCGACCCGCCCGTCCCGCGGGGGGTAGTAGTTGTCGGTGTCCACGACGAGCTTCCCGGCGAAGGCGGCCGTGGGCAGCTGCGGTACCGCACGCAGCGGCACGGCGACGACCACCAGGTCGCCGGCGTTGACGGCCTCCTCGGCGGTGCCCGGTGTCGCTCCCGTCTCCGCGGCCAGCCCGGCCAGCGAGCCCGGCCCCCGCGAGTTGGCGACCGTCACGTCGTGGCCGAGTTCGCGGAACCGGCGGGTGAGCGTGCCGCCGATGTTGCCCGAGCCGATGATCCCGATCCTCATGTGGACGGCGATACCCACCCGTCCGCATGCCTACCCACCGGCGTTTCGGCTGGTGCCCGCGGATCGACGCCGGCCGGTACAGTCGCCGGATGGATCCCGGCGCGGGCCTGCCGCGTCCGCTCACGCAGCTCGTGGGCCGCGAGGCCGAGCTGCGGGCCGCCGCGCGCCTGCTGTCCGGGCGGGTCCTGACCCTCGTCGGCGCCGCGGGCAGCGGCAAGACCCGCCTCGCGCTGGCCGTGGCCGGTTCGGCGCCCGGGGCGGTCCGGTTCGCCGACCTCACCACGATGGACCCCGCCGCCGGTGCACCCGGGTTCCTGCTCGACTCGTTCGGCGTCACCCGCCGCGCCGACCTCGACGACACCGACACGCTGCTGGCCGAGCTGGGTGACGAGCCGCTGCTGCTGGTCCTCGACAACTGCGAGCACGTGACCGAGCCGCTCGCGCTGCTCTGTGCGCGCCTGCTGGCGGCCAGGCCGGCGGTGCGGCTGCTGGTGACGAGCCGCCAGGCGCTGGGCGTGGCCGGCGAGACGGTCCTGGCCGTGGAGCCGCTCGACGAGGGCACCGCGCTCACGCTGTTCGAGACCCGCACGTTCGAGCGCACCGGCCGCCCGCTGCCGGCCGCCCACCGCCCGGCCGCGGCCGCGATCTGCGCGGCGCTCGACGGGCTGCCCCTGGCGATCGAGCTGGCCGCGGCGCGGGCGGCGCTGCTCAGCGTGCCCGAGGTGCACCGGCTGCTCACCGACCGTTTCCGCGTGCTCGCCGACGCCAAGGCCACCGGGCCCGAGCACCACCGCACGCTGCGCGCCGCCCTCGACTGGAGCTACCACCTGCTCTCCCCCGACAAGCAGGCCCTGCTGCGCCAGCTCGCGGTGTTCCAGGGCGGCTGGGACGCGGCGGCCGTCGCCGCGCTGCCCGCGCACCGCCCCGGCCTGACCGCCGCGCTCGCCGACCGGTCGCTGCTGCACGACGGCCCCCGCGGCCGGATGCTGCAGACCGTCGCCGCGTACGCCGCCGCCCGCCTGGCCGAGGCCCCCGGCGAGGACACCGCCGCCCGCGACGCCCACGCCGCCCACTACCTCGACCTGGCCGAGCGCGCCGCCGAGGGCATCCGCGGCCCCGGCCAGCGCGACTGGCTGCGCCGGCTCACCCTGGAGCAGGACAACCTGCGCGCCGCGATGGCCTGGCTGTCGGCCCGCCCCGGCGCCGGCGACCTGCGCCTCGCCACCGCCATGGCACCCTTCCAGCACTTCATCGGGGGGTATCAGCTGGGCCGGCAATGGCTCGCCGGCGCCCTGGCGCGCCGGCCCGACGCCCCCGCCGTCCTGCGCGCCGAGGCCGCCCGCGCCGCCGCCACGCTCGCCATGCTGTCGTGCGACTACCCGGCCGCGGCGAACCTCGCCCACCAGGCCCTGTCGGCCGCCTCCGGCCTCGCGCGGGGCCCGCTGCTCACGCTCCTGGGCAGCGTGGAGCGCGAGCGCGCCCGCTACACGCGGTCGGCGTCGCACCTGCGGGAGGCGATCCAGCTGTACCGCGAGGCCGCCGACGCCTGGGGCGAGGGCCGGGCGACCCAGCTCGCCGGCGCGACGGCCTGGCTCTCGGGCGACCTCGACGGTGCCGCGGCGCTGCTGGACGCGTCCCTGACCGCGTTCCGTGACCTCGCCGACGCCGAGTCGGCGGCGTCCTGCCTGACCCACCTGGGCGCGGTCGCCCACTTCCGCGGCGACCAGGCGGGCGCCCGCCGCCACCTGGTCGAGGCCCTGGACGGGTTCACCGAGCTGTCGTTCCCGGAGGGCATCGGCTGGGCCCAGGACCTCCTCGCGCGGGTCGACCTGGCCGAGGACCGCATCCCGGCCGCGCTGGAGCGCCTGCGCGCGGCCCTGTCCATCCACCGCCGCGTCGGCGACCGCTGGCGGACGGCGAGCGTCCTGGAGGCCCTCGCGGAGGCCCGCCGCCGCGCCGGCGACCCGACCCACGCGGCGGCGCTGCTGGGGGCCGCGGACGCGATCCGCACCGAGATCGGGGCGCCGACCCCGGCCTGCGAGCTGCCCGCGCGCCGGGCCTGCGAGGAGGCGCTGCAGGCGGCGCTGCCGGAGCCGACCTACGCCCGCGCCCACCGCTTCGGCGCCCGCACCGCCCTGGACGACCTGCTGCCGCTGTCGTCGGCCTCGTCCCCGGTGGCCGCGTCCCGGTAGAAACCCCCACGAACGGGTGAATCCGGGCCGGTCGGCGACCCGCGCCGGCGCGTGCCGTAGCGGAGATCGGGTGCAAAACGGTGGGTTTCCGGAGATTCTGCCCGAACGTCCGGCAATCCCCTAGGTTCGGCTCATCCGCCGGACTTCGTGGAGGGGCAGATGGGAATCCGCAAGGGTGTCGCCGTGACGGTGGCCGCGGGGGCGGTCGCCACGGGGGTCGCGATCCCGGCGCCGGCCGGGGCCGATGCCGGCGGGCTGGTGCGCGGGGTCGTCGCGATCACCAACGCCGTGCGGGCACGCGCGGGGTGCGGTCCGGTGACGGCCAACGCGCGGCTCAACCACGCCGCGTGGGCGCACTCGCGGGACATGGCGATGCAGGGGTACTTCTCGCACGGGGCGACCGGGGTGCGGGTGCGGGCGGCCGGCTACCGGTGGGCCGCGTACGGCGAGAACATCGCCTGGGGGCAGCGCAGCGCCGGTGAGGTGATGGACGACTGGATGAGCAGCCCCGGGCACCGGGCGAACATCCTCGACTGCCGCTTCCGGAACGTGGGGGTGGCGGTCGTGTACAACGGCCGGGGCGTGCCGTTCTGGACCCAGGACTTCGCGACGCCCCGCTGAGCAAGCGCCCGCTTCGCCGGGCCCGGCGGGCGGCCCCGCCGCAGCACAGCACGGTGTGCCCAGCCGTTTCCCATCGAGTGTTCATCGCGCGTTGTCCCGCAGCGCTGGACAGGAACGGCACGGCGACCGCCTAATGGTATGCACCTCGCCCGGCACCCGCCGCCGGGCCGGGGCCCGCCGCCATCATCCACCGCACCACCAGCCCTGGGCCGCGTGCACCCTGCTTCCGGGAGGCCGCCGATGAACGACCTGAACCCGCACGACGCACCGCTCACCGAGGCCACCGCGGCCGCCTACGTCGCCGCCGCCGGCTTCCGGGTCGGGCCGGTCGGCCGCGTCGGCGTCGAGCTGGAGTACTGCGTGCGCGACCCGCGTCGCCCGCAGCACCGGCCGGCGCCGGCCCGCCTGCTCGATCTGCTGGCCCACCTGGGCAACCCGCTGCCGGGCGGCAGCGCGGTGACGATCGAGCCGGGCGGGCAGCTGGAGCTGTCCTCGGCGGTCGGGGCGGACACCGCGAGCTGCGCGGCCGCGGTCGCCGGCGACCTGCAGCTGGTGCGGGGCGTGCTCGGCGCGCACGGCCTGGTGCTGGACGGGACCGGGCTGGACATGGCGCGCCGGCCGCGGCTGGTGACGGATCACCCGCGGTACGTGGCGCTGGCCGAGTACCACGACCGTTCGGGCCCGAAGGGCCGGGCCGTCATGTGCAACTCGGCGTCGATCCAGATCTGCCTCGACGCGGGCACCGAGGACGGCGACTGGAGCGACTTCCGGCGCCGCTGGTGGCTGGCCGACGCGATCGGGCCGGTGGTCATGGCCGCGTTCGCCAACTCGCCGCACGTCACCCGGTCGGGCCGGCGGTGGGTGTCGTACCGGCAGGCGCTGCGCTTCGGCACCGACGCCCGCCGCACCCGGGCGCCCCGGCGCAGCGTGGACCCGCGGCGGGACTGGTCGCGGTACGCGCTGGCCGCCGGGGTCGCGATGATCGCCCAGCCCGGGCCGGACCCGTGGACGGTGCCGTCCGGGCTGACGATGCGGGACTGGCTGCGCGGCCACGGACCCCGCCCGGTCACCCTGGACGACCTGGAACGGCACCTCGGGACGCTCGTGCCGCCGGTGCGCCCACGCGGGTACCTCGAGCTGCGCATGATCGACCAGCAGCCCGGCGACGGCTGGACGGTCCCGGTCGCGGTCGTCACGGCCCTGCTCGACGACCCCGAGGGCGCCCAGGCCGCGGCCGACGCGACCGAGCACCTGCGCTCGCCGCTGCGCCGGCATCGCGACTGGATCACCGCCGCGCGCGACGGGCTGGCCGACCCGGCCCTGGCCGGCGCCGCCCTGGCCTGCTTCACGGCCGCCGGGGAGGTGCTCGCCCGCCAGGGTGCGCCGCTGGCGGTGCGCGACGCCGTGGCCGCGTTCACCGACCGGTACGTCCTGCGGGGGCGTTGCCCGGCCGACGACGTGCGTGCCGAGACCGGCCGGCGACTGGGTGTGGTATCAACGGGATGACCTATCGCCCTCTGCGAGGAGCCATCCCATTGCGGGACATCGCCGTGTTCAGTGGCAGTGCCCACCCGGGGCTGGCCGAGGAGATCTGCGCGCAGCTGCAGGTGCCCCTGCTGCCCGTGCGGATCGACCGGTTCGCCAACGACTGCCTCGAGGTGCAGCTGCAGGCCAACTGCCGGGAGCGGGACGTGTTCCTGATCCAGCCGCTCGTCCCGCCCGTCCAGGAGCACCTCGTGGAGCTGCTGCTCATGCTCGACGCGGCGCGGGGCGCGTCGGCGGCGCGCACGACGGTCGTGATGTCCCACTACGCCTACGCGCGGTCCGACAAGAAGGACGAGCCGCGCATCTCGATCGGCGGCCGGCTGGTCGCCGACCTGCTCAGCGCGGCTGGCGCGTCGCGGGTGCTGACCCTCACCCTGCACTCGCCGCAGGTCCACGGGTTCTTCAGCGTGCCGGTCGACCACCTGCACGCGCTGCGTGAGCTGGCCGGGCACTTCCGCAGCCACGACCTGTCCAACACCGTCGTGGTGTCGCCGGACCTCGGCAACGCCAAGCCGGCCTCGGCGTTCGCGCGGATGCTGGGGGTGCCGGTGGCGGCCGGCGCCAAGCAGCGCTTCTCCGACGACCGGGTCGTCATCAGCACCGTCATCGGCGACATCGAGGGCAAGGACGTCATCGTCCTCGACGACGAGATCGCCCGCGGCAGCACGGTCATCGAGCTCATCGGCAAGCTGCGCGAGCGGGGCGTGGCCAGCATCCGGGTCGCCTGCACCCACGGGCTGTTCACCGACGGCGCGCTCGACCGGATCGCCGCCCAGCCCGACGTGCTGGAGATCGTCTGCACCAACAGCGTGCCGATCCCGAAGGAGAAGCTGGTCCCCAACCTGAGGGTGCTGTCGATCGCCCCGGCGATGGCCGAGGCGATGCGGCGCATCCACAACGGCGAGTCGGTCAGCTCGCTGTTCCACTGATGTCGTTACAGATCGGTGCGCTCGGCCCGCTGCGGGCCTCGCTCGGCGGCGCGGCGCTCGACCTCGGCGGCCCCCGCCAGCGGGCGGTGCTGGCCCGGCTGGTCGCCGCGGGCGGCCACGTCGTGCCCGCCGACCGGTTCGTCGACGACCTGTGGCAGGGCGAGCCGCCGCCGAAGGCGATGGCCGCCCTGCAGGTGTACGTGTCGAACCTGCGCCGGGTCCTGGAGCCCGGCCGCGCGCCGCGCACGCCGGCGCGGGTCGTGGTGTCGGCGGCGCCCGGGTACGCGCTGCGCCTGCCCGCCGCCGCCGTCGACGCCTGGCACTTCGAGGACCTGCTGCGCCGGGCCGCGCCGCTCGCGGCCGGCGATCCGGCCGCCGCCGACGCGCTGCTGCAGGAGGCCCTGGCGGTGTGGGCCGGGCCGGCGTACGCCGAGTTCCGCGACGAGCCGTGGGCGGTGCCCGAGGCGGCCCGGCTGGAGGAGCTGCGGCTGGTCTGTGTCGAGACGGCCGGGCAGGTCGCGCTGCGGCTGGGGCGGGCGGCGCTCGCGGTACCGGAGCTGGAACGCCACGTGCAGGCGCACCCGCTGCGCGAACAGGCGGTGGCGCTGCTGGCCACGGCCCTGTACCGGGCGGGACGGCAGGCCGACGCGCTCGCCGCGCTGCGGGCCGCGCGGGAGCGGCTCGCCGACGAGCTCGGCGTCGACCCCGGCCCGGCGCTGCGGGCCATCGAGGCCGACGTCCTGGCGCACGCCGACCACCTGTCCTCGCCGGTACCGGAGGCGCTGCCCGAACGCCAGGCCGTCGAGCCCGGCCCCGACGTCGCGGTCGGGCGCGACGACGAGCTCGACCGGCTCGGGCGGGAGGCCGACGCGGCCGAACGGCACGGGCTGCGGGTCGTCTGGGTCGGCGGCGAGGCCGGCGCGGGCAAGACCACGCTGCTGCGGATGTTCGCCGCGCGGGCGGCCGGGCGCGGCTGGCGGGTGCTGTGGGGGCGCTGCCCGGAGGTCGACGGGGCGCCGCCCGCCTGGGCCTGGACGGAGATCCTCGGCGTGGTCGAGGCGAGCTTCGAGCTCGCCCAGGCCGCGACCGAACGGCTCGGCGACGGCGGGCCGCTGCTCGTCGTGCTCGACGACGTCCACCGGGCCGACGGCGAGACGCTGCAGGTGCTGCGGCACGTCGCGGTCGCCCTGGCCGGGCGGCCGGTGCTCGTCGCGGCCACCCATCGGCCCGGTGAGGGCGGCGCCGCGCTCGCCGCGGCCCGGGCGGCGCTGGCCGGGCCGCGGTCGGCCGAGCTGGAGCTCGCCGGGCTCGGCGCCGGCGACGCCGCGCGGCTGCTGCGGTCCCACCTCGGCGACGACCTCGACCCGGACACGGCCGCCGTGGTCCACGCCCGCACCGGCGGGAACCCGCTGTTCCTGGCCGAGACCGCCCGGCTCATCTCCGCCGAGGGCGCGGCGAGCGCGGTCCAGGCGATCCCCTCGGGCATCGGGCACGTCCTGCGGCGGCGGCTCAGCCGGCTGCCCGCGCCGGCCCAGACCGTCCTGCGGCAGGCCGCCGTCGTCGGCCGGGACGTCGACGTCGACGTGCTGGAAGCGGCCGTCGGGTCCGCCTCCGATGCCGACGACACCGTGCTCGACGGCCTCGAGGCGGGGGTACTCGCCGGGCTGCTCGAAGAGCCCGCGCCCGGGCAGGTGCGGTTCACCCACGCGCTGCTGCGCGAACTGCTGTACGCCGACATGCCGCTGCTGCGCCGCCGCCGGCTGCACGAGCGGGTCCTCGCCACCCTCGAACGGGTCCGGCCGGCCGACGCGGCCGCGCTCGCCCACCACGCGCTCGCGTCGGTGTCGGCGGCGACGGCGGCCCGCACCGCCGGGCACGCCGCGGCCGCCGCCCGGCAGGCCGCCGCGCTGCACGCCCACGACGAGGCCGCGACCCTGTGGAGCGGCGCGCTGGACGCGCTGGGCCGGCTCGACGCCCCGGACCCGTCGGTGCGCCTCGACCTGCTGTGCGGCCTCGTCTCGGCCCGGGCCCACGCCGGCGACATGACCGGCGCCCGCGCCGCCCGGGCCGAGGCGGTCGCCGCCGCGCGGGCCCTCGGCGCGCCGGCGGCGCTGCACCGGGCACTGACCGCGTTCGACGCGCCGGTGGCCTGGTCGATCCGCCCGGCCCGGGTCGTCGACGCGCCGCTCGTGGCGCTGCTGGAGGCGGCCCTGGCCGCGGACCCGCCACCGCCGCCGGACGTGCGCTGCCGGCTGCTGGTGTCGCTGGTGTACGAGCTGGAGGGCGACGACACCACGCGGTGCGCCGACGCCAGCGCGGAGGCGGTGGCGCTGGCCGGCGACGACTGGGCGCTGCGGTGCCAGGCGCTCAACGCGCGGTACTTCGCCGTGCTCAACCCGCAGCGCCGCCACGAGCTGCCCGCGGTCGGCGCCGAGCTGCTGGACGTGGCCGGGCGGGCCGGGCTGCCCGGGTTCCAGGCCCAGGCCCACCACGTGCTGTTCCAGGCGGCCCTCGAACGCAACGACTTCGCCGCCGCCCAGTCCCACATCGACGAGGCCCTGCACCGCTCCACCGCCGGCCAGCTCGGCATCACGCTGTCCGTGCTGTCGATCCTGGGCGCCATCCGCGCCCTGTTCGCCGGCGACTTCGCCACGGCCGAGCGGCTGTACCTCGAGCTCGTCGACCGCATCGAGCGCGCCGGCCAGCCGAACGCCGCCGAGGTGGGCCTGCTGGGCGTATTCTTCGTCCGGCTCGCCCAGCACGCGGCCCACACCATGCTGCCCCAGCTGGAGCCGATCGCCACGATCGCGCCCGGCGAGGCGAACGACATGATCACCCGCGCCCTCGTCGATGCCGGCCGCCTGGACGAGGCCCGCGCGGTGTGGGCCCCGGACGCGATCGCGGTGCGGGCGGACTACTACTGGTTGACCTGGATGGGCCTGCGCGCCGAGAACGCCGCCGCGCTGGGCGACGCCGCGTGGTCGGCGCGGTGCTACGAGGCGCTGCTGCCGTGGGCGGGGCAGTTCGTCGGGCTGGCCAGCGGCACGATCGGCGGCCCGCCGGTGGACCTGGTGCTGGGCCGGCTCGCCACGACGCTCGGCGACCCGGCGGCGGCCGGGCGGCACTTCGCGGCGGCTCGCGCGCTGGCCGACTCGGTCGGCGCCGCCCACTGGGCCGCCGAGGCGGCCGGGCCACGCTGACCGCACTGATCGGGGGCTCGGCGTCGCGCACCCGGCCGCGCGGGCCGACGGCGCTCCGGCACCCCCGCACGTCCACGGCGCGCTCCCGCCGGGCGCGCTGGGCCCGCTGGGCCCGCCGGGCGCGCTGGGCCCCACTGGGCCCGCCGGGCCCGCCGGGCCCGCTGGCGGCGTGGGCCCGCTGGCGGCGTGGGCCCGCTGCGCACAGACGTTGGTCGATCTACCCTCTCGATCCGCGATCATCATGAGGGTAGATCGACCAACGTCTACGTTTGCGAGCGAGCCGGCGGGCGGTCAGCCGAAGATCAGCTTCTCGCGGCGGCGGAAGCCCGGGCGGGTCAGGGCCAGCATCACGAGCAGCACCGGCCCGGCGACGCGGCGCAGCTCGGCCAGCTCGGCCTCGGTCGCGTACCGCTCGATGCGCGGCAGCTCGAACCCCGCCGTCGAGCCCTTGCGCACCGCCGTCTCCACGCGCTGCCAGTCGGCCTCCGGGACGTAGCGCTCGATGATCGGGAAGATCGTGCGCTCCTCGTCCTCGATGTGCTCGTCGAGCAGGTCGCGCAGCGTCTCCAGGCTGGTCGCGAGGCGCCCGGCCGCGGCCCGGTCGTCCGGCGCGGCGGCGAGCGCGGCCGCCTCGGTGCGCATCCGGTCGAGCAGCGGGTCGAGCTGCGCGTGGTCGTCGGTCAGCTCGGCCAGGTCGACCTCCGCACCGGCGACCCGCTCCAGCACGGGCCACAGCACCTCGTCCTCCGCCCGGTGATGATGGTGAATGCCGTCGATGAGGCTCACGAGGTACCGCTGGATCGCCCGCGCCCGCGAAGCCGGGTTCGGCGTCGTCCCGGCGGCGATGCCCCGCACCAGCTCGGCGAAGCGGCGCGTGTCCCCGCGCATCGAGCGGTGGTTGATGGTGATGCCCAGCAGGTTCGGCATGTCGGTTCCCCTTTCGTCGATCGTCAGGGGACCGCGGCGTGGTTGGCGACGACTTAAGACGCGCTTGGCGAACACCGGCCGCGTGGGCGATCTCGGTCCGGGCCGCGATTCGTTACGGTGAATAGGTGACGACGACGCTGTTCACGCAGGAGTTCTGGAACAATCCATTTCCGGTCTACGCGGCCCTGCGGGAGCAGGCGCCAGTGCATCGCCTCACGCTCCCGACCGGCTCGGAGATCTGGCTGGTCACCCGCTATGCCGACGCCAAGGCGGCGCTCGGCGACCCGCGCTTCTCCAAGCGACAGGGCGCGACCGACAACGCGAAGGCGGTCACGGACAACAATGTGAGTTCGCCGCTCACCCGCCATCTGCTGGCCAACGACCCGCCCGACCACACGCGGTTGCGGCGGCTGGTCGCAAAGGTGTTCACGGCCCGGCGCGTCGAGGAGTTGCGCCCACGGATCGAGCAGCTCAGCGCCGCCCTCGTCGACGGGATGCGCGGCCGGCCGTCGGCGGACCTCGTCGAGGACTACGCGGTCCAGCTGCCGATCCAGGTCATCTGCGAGCTGCTCGGCGTGCCGCTCGCGGACCAGGCCGACTTCCGGCGCTGGACGTCGGTGATGGTCGGCGGCTCGGCCAGCACCGCCGGGGTGCCCGAGGCGGCGGCGGCCTTCCTGGGGTACCTCATGAAGCTCATCGCCACCAAGCGCGCCGATCCGGCCGACGACCTGCTCAGCGGCCTCATCGCCACCCGCGACGAGGGCGACCGGCTCAGCGAGGACGAGCTGACGTCGATGGTGTTCCTGCTGCTGCTCGCCGGCCACGAGACCACGGTCAACCTGATCGGCAACGGGATGTACACCCTGCTCACCCACCCCGACGACCACAAGCGCCTGATCGCGGACCCGACCCTGATCCCGGCCGCGGTCGAGGAGTTCCTGCGGCTGGAGAGCCCGGTCGAGACCGCGACGTTCCGCACCGCGGTCGAGCCGGTGACCTTCGGCGAGGTCACCATCCCGCGCGGCGCCCTGGTCGGCATCTCCCTGCTCGGCCCGAACCGCGACCCCGACCGCTTCCCCGACCCCGACCGCTTCGACCTGTCCCGCCCGGAGAACCAGCACCTGGCGTTCGGCCACGGCATCCACTACTGCCTGGGCGCGCCGCTGGCCCGCCTGGAGGCCCAGGTGGCGTTCACCGACCTGCTGTCGGCGTTCCCGTCGATGCGCCTGGCCGTCCCGGCCGAGGAGCTGGTCTGGCGCCCGGGCGTGCTGATCCACGGCACCACGGCCCTGCCGGTCGACCTCGCCTGAGGTACCGGCGAAGCGGCGGCCCTCCCCCGAGGAAGGGCCGCCGCCTCCATCACACCCCTCGGTTACGGCAGGGTCCAGCGCTGGTTCGCGCCGGCGAAGCAGTCCCAGATCTGCAGCCTCGCGCCGTCGGCCGAGCTGTTGTCGGTGACGTCGAGGCACTTGCTCGACGCGGGGTTGCGCAGGGTGCCGTCGGACTGGCTCTGCCAGACCTGGGCGCCCGTGCCGTTGCAGTCCCAGAGCTGGATCTTCGTGCCGTTGGCGGTGCCGGCGCTCGTCACGTCCATGCACTTGCCGAGGGCCCGCAGCGTCCCGTCCGTGGCGACGGTCCAGTTCTGGGCATTGGTGCCGTTGCAGGTGTACAGCTGGATCGCCGCCCCGTTGGCCGTCGACGCCGCGGCGACGTCCACGCACTTGCCGGCCAGGCCCGTGATGCGGCCCGTGCGGCCGGTCGGCGGGGTGGTCGGCGGCTGCGTCGTGCCGCCGGTCGCGGTGGTGTAGATCGCCGACACCAGCGAGTTCGCGCCGGTCGCGTCCTGGGACAGCTCCCAGTTCATGATGCCGCCGGCGTTGGCCATGGCCCACTGGGTCTTGCGGCGGATCGTGGGCAGGCCGTTGTAGCACTCGTTGGAGCCGTTGACCGTGGTGCAGTCCCGGTTGGCGTTGGCCGGGTCGCGGGCCACCAGGTCGGCGAACGTGTAGTAGTTCGGCCGCGAGTAGAACGGCACGCCCAGGACGGCCTTCGACGCGGGCAGGCCGCGGCCCTTCCAGAAGTTGACCGAGTTGATCGCCCAGTCGTAGTTGGCGTGCGGGCTGCCCCCGTCGTACGCCATGATGTTCAGCCAGTCCACGTAGCCGAACACCGCCGGCTGCACCCCGTTGGCGGTGCCGCCCTCGGACACCACGGCCGCGGTGAGCAGCTTGCCCCGGCTGTGCATGGCGGTGCTGAGCTGGGACATCAGCGCCGTGTAGTTGTTGCCGGACGTGCCCGGGTCCGGGTACTCCCAGTCGATGTCGACACCGTCGAGGTTGTACTGGTTGACCAGGTTGACGATGTTGTTGACGAAGGCCGTGCGGGCGGTGGCGTTGCCGGCCATGCCCTCGAAGCCCGAGTCGTTGCCGTCGTTCCAGCCACCGACGGCGATCGACACCTTGACCCCGGCCGCGTGGCCCAGCGAGACGATCTGCTGGAGCTTCGACGGGTTGTCGAGGCCCTGCAGGCTGCCGTTGCTGTTGGGCAGGATGAAGGCATAGTTGATGTGGGTGAGCTTGCTGTACTGGATGGCGGTCGCGCTGCCGGCCCAGGACGGCATGTAGCCGACGCTCTTGAAGCCGTTGGGCAGCACGGCGGCGTCGGCGGACGGCTGGCTCGCCAGGGCGACGACAGCGCCCACGGCGGCCGTGGCCACCGCGAGAGCGCCGGCCGCCAGGGCCGACCGGCGCGCCCGGTGGCGTCCGGGACGGGCGGTCCCGGACTCCGAGTGGGAGGGCATGGGTGCTCCTTCGGGTGGGTCGACCGGCTCCAGGGCGTGGTGGGTCAGCCCGCGAACCCCACCACCTCGTCGCGGGCGGCGACGGTCGGGGGCGGCGGCGGAGGTCCAGGAGCGCGGTGCGATGACAGGTGGCTGAGACGATAGGAAAGTTAACTATCAGCTGTCAATGTAAGTCTTGATTAAGGTCGATAAAAAAGGTCCGCCGAGCTGGCGAAAGGGTGCCTGACCAGGTCAAAAGGCGCCACCCGCGGCGCCGGGGCGAGGACGCGCCCCAGTCAGGGCAGGCAAGCGGGGCGAACCGCACCGGCACCACGGACCGCGGCCCAGACGCGGGTCGCTGCCACCGGGGCGCAGACGCGGCGGCAGCGACCGCCACCACCCACCCACCGCGCGGGCGGCGCCGGGCCGCGGAGCCGGCGGGCTGATGATCGATGGAGACTTCTGGCTGCCATGGCGACCGGAACTCTCCATCGATCATGGGCGCCCGCCCGGGTCGCCCATGGGCACTTCGACCGAGCAGACATAACCGAAATGTCGGATATGTCAGGCGCGCAGTGCCGGACATATCCGACGACCGCAACCCACCGGCCGGCGTCAGGCGAACTGCTGCAGCCCCACCACCGCGAGCAGCGCCAGCTTCTCGGCCGCGTCGGTGCCGGCCGTCGGCGTGTACACCAGCAGGTACTGCCCCTGGTCCGGTGTCATCAGCGTCTCGCAGTCCACCCGGACCGGCCCCACCTGCCGGTGCACGATCGTCTTCCGGTCGGCCCGCCGGACCGCGACCCGGTGCTCGTCCCACAGCGACGCGAACTCCGGGCTCGCGGCCCGCAGCCGCCGCACCAGGCCCTCGACGTCCGCGTCGCCGGCGCGGCGGGCCGCGGTCGCGCGCAGGTCGGCGACCATCGCGCGGGAGTGGTACCCCTCCTCCTCGGGCGGGTGCACGACGCGGACCCCGGGATCGGTGAACCAGCGCCAGATGCGGTACCGCCGGTCGCCCCGCAGCGCCGTCTGGTCGCCCATGAGGAGCGTGCTCATCCGGTTCTGCGCGAGCGTCTCGCCGAGGTCGGACACCACCATCGCCGCCGTGTCGCCGAGCAGGTCGAGCATCCGCAGCAGGCCGGCGCGGGCGTGGGCCTCGGCGCCGCCGGACGGCGGCGGGCGGTGGCCGGCGAGGTGGAACAGGTGGTCGCGCTCGTCGTCGCTGAGGCGCAGCGCCCGGGCCAGGGCGGTGAGCAGCTGCGCCGACGGCTGGGCGCTGCGGCCCTGCTCGAGGCGCACGACGTAGTCGGTGGACATGCCGGCGAGCATGGCGACCTCCTCGCGGCGCAGGCCGGCCGTGCGCCGCCGGGGCCCCTCGGACAGGCCGACGTCGCCGGGGTTGATCGCCAGCCGGCGGCGGCGCAGGAAGTCGGCGAGGTCGTCACGCTGCATGCGCCCATCGTGCCCCGGTGCGCGGCGCCGTAGCCAGGGAGCGCCGCTCCTAGGGAACACGCTCCGATGGTGCCGGGCCGCCGGGCGCGGGAAGGTGCTCGGGAAGGCACAACCGGTACAGGAGCGACATCATGCGAACCACGAACCTCGGCACCACCGGCCCGGCGGTCTCGGCGATCGGCCTCGGCGCCATGGGCATGTCGGGCATGTACGGCCCGGCCGACCGCGACGAGAGCATCGCCACCATCCACGCGGCGCTCGACGCCGGCGTCACGCTCATCGACACGGGCGACTTCTACGGGATGGGCCACAACGAGCTGCTCATCCGCGACGCGCTGCGCGCCGGCGAGCGGGAGAACGTGGTGCTCAGCGTGAAGTACGGCGGGCTGCGCGGGCCCGACGCCGCCTTCGCCGGGATGGACACCCGCCCGATCGCGACGAAGAACTTCCTCGGGTACACGCTGACCCGCCTCGGCACCGACTACGTCGACATCTACCGGCCGGCCCGCCTCGACCCGGCCGTGCCGATCGAGGAGACCATCGGCGGCCTGCGGGAACTCGTCGAGGCGGGCTGGGTGCGGCACATCGGCCTGTCGGAGGTCGGCGCCGACACCATCCGGCGGGCGCACGCCGTGCACCCGATCGCCGACCTGCAGATCGAGTACTCCGTGATCTCCCGCGGCGTCGAGGACGAGGTCCTCGGCACGCTGCGGGAGCTGGGCATCGGCCTGACGGCGTACGGCGTGCTGTCGCGCGGTCTCATCTCGGGCCACTGGCGCACCGACCGGCCCCTCGACCCGGGCGACTTCCGGGCGCACAGCCCGCGCTTCGCCGAGGGCAACGTCGACCACAACCTGTCGCTCGTCGACGGGCTGCGGGCCGTCGCCGACGCGCGCGGGGCGACGGTGGCCCAGGTGGCGATCGCCTGGGTGCTGGCGCAGGGCGCGGACGTCGTGCCGCTCGTCGGCGCCCGCACCCGGGAGCGGCTGTCCGAGGCGCTCGGCGCGGCCGACCTGGCGCTGAGCGCCGGCGACCTGGCGGCGATCGACCGCGCGGTGCCGGACGGCGCGGCCAAGGGCGACCGCTACCCGACGGCGTTCATGCCGGGCCTAGGCAGCCGCTAGCGCGGCCAGCGCCGACGGCGGGTCGACCAGCGCGGTGACGCGCAGGAACGCGACCGCCAGCTCGTCGTCCTCGCAGGCGGCGAGCTGCAGCGCGCGGACCTGTGGCGAGCCGCCCCGGTCGCTGCCGGTGGCGAGGGCCCACGGCGCCTCGAGGGCCTCCGCCTGGCGGGCGAAGAACCCGTCCTCGCCGTCGCGCAGGGCCAGCGCGCACACCGCCGCGACCGACATCCCCTGGCCGTAGACCGGGTTGAACGCGCACGCGGCGTCGCCGATGACGACGATGCCGCCGGGCACGTCGGCCCGCTCGTACCGGCGCCGCACGTAGGCGGGGACCCGGAACGTGACGGCGTCGCCGAGCGGGGCCGCGCCGCGGACGACGTCGGCGGTGTCGGGCACGGGGAGGCTCTCGGCGTACCGCAGGAAGCCGTCGAGGTCGGTCGGCGGGACCTCGCCGCGGACGCCGGCGAGCGTGACGAGGATCCGGCGGCCCTCCAGCCGCTGCACGACCGAGCTGCGGCGGCGGTCGCCGTAGCGGGCGGTGACGGCGACGAGATCGGTGCCGAAGCGCCCGTCGTCGGCGAAGATGCGCGTCGAGTACCGCAGGTCGATCGGGACGACCTCCTCCTGCGGTGGCGTCGCGCCGAGCGCGGCGAGCCACTGCGGCATGCGGGAGCCCCGGCCGGTGGCGTCGACGACGAGGCCGGCGGGCAGCGCCCGCGAGCCGTCGCCGTGCCGGCTGGTGACCCGCACGACGCGGTGCCCGGCGTCGCCGGCGCTCAGCCCGACGATGTCGTAGCCGTCGAGGAACCGCACGTTCGGCAGCTGGCGGACGAGCTCGCGGGCGGTGTGCTCGATGAGCGGGCGGCTCCCCGACACGGCGGTCAGCCCGCTGCGGGCGGCGCGCAGGCGGCGACCGTTGAGGTACCACCGGGCGTCGGCCGAGATGTCACCCCGCAGCGCGCCGGCGGCGAGGAGGCGGTCGGTGAACCCGGGCAGCAGCTCCTCCGCGGCCTGCAGCCCGCGCGGCAGCATGGCGTGCACGTGCCGCCCCTGCGGGACGCCACGGCGGTGCAGGGGCCCGGCCGGCAGCAGGTCCCGTTCGACGATGAGGACCGAGTCGTGCCGCGGGGCGAGCGCCGCGGCCGCGAGCAGCCCGGCGATCCCGCCGCCCAGCACGACGACCCGGCGGGCGATGTTCGAGTGCGTCATGCCCAAGACGGTCGCGCCCCGGGCGGCTCCGGTCTGCGCACTTGTACGCGCAGGCGGCGTCGTGCATGCGACCGTCAGTCGTCCGGCATGTGGCCGCCGGCGCCGATGACGAACCCGAGCAGGGCGCAGCCGGCGGCGATGATCAGGGCGAGGGTGGTGAAGCGGCCGACCGGGTGCTCGGCCGTGACGTTGAACCAGCCGCGCGGGTCGACGCGGACCGCGAGCAGGTCGCCGACCCTGGGCTCGCCGTCGAGGAAGCGCACGCCGCCGAGATCCTCGCCCGTGGAGGTGTCGCGGACGTGGAAGACCGGGAAGTCGCCGCTGGTCTCGCGCTGCCAGCCGTTGGTGATCTGGGTGACGGTCGCGTTGACGGGCCGGCCCTGGTTCGCCATGTACACCGGCAGCACCAGCAGCGTCGTCAGCCACGCCGTGAAGGTCAGCACGAGCAGCATCACGATCCGGCTGGGGGCCGTGTGGTCGGGGGCACCGGCGCGGTGGACCAGGTAGCCGGGGACGGCGGCCCCGAGGGACAGCACCGATCCGACGAGCAGCCAGGCGAACCCGGGCCGCCCCGCGATGAGCCCGGTGACCGCGACGAAGCACGCGGTGATGAGGAACGCGGCGCCGGTGCGCCACAGTCCGGTCAACAGGGCGCGCCACGGATACCTCGTCACGCCCGACACCGTAGGCGATCAGCCGCCGCGGCGCTGCCCCCGCCCCCGATCACGAAGCCTCTTCGGGATCGGGGGCGGGGGCGGGGGCGACCGGTCTCAATGCTTGGCGGCGACCCGCTCCACGGCCTTGGCGTAGTCGGGGACGTCGGCCATGGCGGCGGCGAGCCGGAGGTACGGGAGGGCCTCCCGGCCGCGGTTCTGCCGCTCCAGGGTGCGGCCCAGCAGGTGGCAGGCGTAGTGGTCGCTCGGATCGCGGTCGACGAGCGCCCGCAGCTGGGTCTCGGCCCGGTGCAGCTGCGCGGACGCGAAGTAGGCGCGGGCCAGCCACAGCCGCACCTCGGCGTTGCCCGGCTCCGCCTCGAGGACGGCGGCGAGGATCTTCGCCGCCTCGATCGGGTCACCGGCGTCCAGGTAGAGGACACCCCTCCGGTACTCGGCGATCATGTCGGTCATGGCAGGTGTCAACGCCGCCGCGGACGCGAAATGTTCCCGCCCTCAGTGCGCCTTGAGCCAGCCCACGAGGTCGTCCAGGACCCGCTCCTGCTCGGGTTCGTTGTAGACCTCGTGGTGCAGGCCCTCGTACACGTGCAGGGTCAGGTCGGTCGAGCCCGCGCGGGCGGCGATGAGGCGGCTGGACTCCTGGTCGACCAGGCGGTCCTCGGCGCCGTGCAGGACCAGCACCGGGAGCGTCAGGGACGGCAGCCGCTGCTGGAACACGGCCATCTGGGTCAGCATCGCGCCGCCCAGGCCGGCCGGGATCTTGCCGTGGTGGACCAGCGGGTCGGCGTCGTAGCGGGCCACGACCTCCGGGTCCTTGGAGATGTACGCCGAGGGCAGCGACTGCACCGGCGCCCCGGGAGCGATGCGCCCGAGGATCTTGGCGACGGCCATCGCCGGCTTCGGGATCCCGTTGCCGGGCAGCACCGGGGTGCCCGAGAGCACCAGCCCGCGCAGGGACGACTGGTGGTCGAGCGCGTACGCGAGGGCGATCATCGCGCCCATGCTGTGGCCGATCAGGAACGGCGCCTGCCCGGGGTGGCGCCCGGCGACCTCGGCCACGAGCAGGTCCAGGTCGGCGGTGAACTCGCCGATGCGCCGGGCCAGCAGGCGCTTGCCGCCGGAGCGGCCGTGGCCGCGGTGGTCGGGGGCATACACGACCAGGCCGAGCTCGCCGAGGCGGGCGATCACGTGATCGTACCGCCGGGCGTGCTCCCCCATCCCGTGGGACAGGACGACGGCCCCGGACACGTCACCGCCCGGCGTCCAGACGTCGTACACGATGCGGACCCCGCCGCCACCGGTGAGGCTGCTCTCCTCGCGCTGCATGGCAAGCATCGTCCGCCGGAACCAGCCGGTACCGCAAGGACCCGGGCGGGCGCGCCGGCCCGCCCGGGAACCGTGCGGCGACCGTCAGAAGCCGCGCGCCAGGCGGTAGTAGGCCGCGTTCCAGCGGACCTCCTTGGTGAACTCGCGCGTGGTCGTGCCGGCGTCGATGACGAGCAGCTCGGTGCCGACCATCTCGGCCAGGTCGTGCAGCTCCTCGGCGCCGACCACCTGCGAGAGCACCGTGTGGTGCGGGCCGCCCGCGGTCAGCCAGGCCTCCGCCGACGTGGACAGGGACGGGGCCGGCTTCCAGACCGCGCGGGCGACCGGGAGCTTCGGCAGCGGGGCCGACGGCGCCACGACCTCGATCTCGTTGGCGACCAGGCGGAACCGCTCCCCCAGGTCGGCCAGGCCGACGACGATCGCCGGGCCGGGGGCGGCGTCGAAGACCAGGCGGACCGGGTCCTCGCGGCCGCCGATGCCGAGCGGGTGGATCTCGCACGACGGCGTGCCGGCGGCGATCGACGGGCAGACCTCCAGCATGTGCGCGCCGAGGATGACCTCGTTGCCGGGCGTGAGGTCGTAGGTGTAGTCCTCCATGAAGGACGTGCCCCTGGAGTCACCGCCGGGGGCCATGGCCTTGAGGGTGCGCACGAGGACGGAGGTCTTCCAGTCGCCCTCGCCGCCGAAGCCGTACCCGTCGGCCATCAGCCGCTGCACGGCCAGGCCGGGCAGCTGGCGCAGGCCGCCGAGGTCCTCGAAGTTCGTCGTGAACGCCTTGAAGCCGCCCGCGTCGAGGAACGAGCGCAGGCCGAGCTCGATGCGGGCGGCGTACCGCAGCGCGTCCGACCGCTCCGCGAGCAGCGCCGGCGCGACGCGGTAGGTGTCGGCGTACTCCTTCACCAGCTTGTCGACGTCGGCGTCCAGGGCGGCGTCCACGGCGGCGACGAGGTCGTTGACGCCGTACGTGTTCACCGAGACGCCGAAGCGCAGCTGGGCCTCGACCTTGTCGCCCTCGGTCACGGCGACGTCGCGCATGTTGTCGCCGAAGCGGGCCAGGCGCAGGTTGCGCATCGCCGCGTAGCCCACGGCGGCCCGCGTCCAGGCGCCGATGCGCTGCAGGACCCGCGGGTCGCTGACGTGCCCGGCGACGGTCTTGCGGGCCACGCCGAGGCGGGACTGGATGTACCCGAACTCGCGGTCGCCGTGGGCGGCCTGGTTGAGGTTCATGAAGTCCATGTCGATGTCGGCCCAGGGCAGCGCGACGTTGGACTGGGTGTGCAGGTGCAGCAGCGGCGTGCGCAGCGCGTCCAGGCCGGAGATCCACATCTTGGCCGGGGAGAACGTGTGCATCCAGGCGACGACGCCGACGACGTTCGCGTCGTTGCCGGCCTCCAGGCAGATCCGCAGGATGTCGGCGGCCGAGGTCAGCACCGGCTTCCACACGACCCGCACGCCGATGTCGGGCGCCTCGTCGAGGGCCGCGGCGATCTGGCGCGACTGCGACGCCACCTGCTCCAGCGTCTCCGGGCCGTACAGGCCCTGGCTGCCGGTCAGGAACCAAACCTCGTGCGTCATCGTGCGCCCTTCTTACCGGAGTTGTGCTGGCCGTAGACGTTCTGGTAGCGGTCGTGCAGCGAGTCGACGGCCGCGGCGGGCAGTCGCTCGACGGACCCGAGCTGACGGGCGAAGTGCATGGTGCGGGCCACGTCCTCGCACATGACGGCGGCCTTGACCGCGGCCTTGGCGGTGGTACCGATGGTGAACGGCCCGTGCTGGCGCATGAGGACGGCCGGGGAACGGTGCCCGGTGAGCGTCTCGACGATCCCCCGCCCGATCGCGTCGGAGCCGATGAGGGCGAACGGCCCGACCGGGATGTCCCCGCCGAACTCGTCGGCCATCGCCGTGAGCGAGCACGGGATGGGTTCGCCCCGGGCGGCCCAGGCGGTCGCATACGGGCTGTGGGTGTGCACGACCCCGCCGACGTGCGGCATGTGCCGGTACACGTACGCGTGGGCCTCGGTGTCGGACGACGGCGCGTGGTCGCCCTCGACGAGCTTGCCGTCGAGGTCGCAGATCACCATGTGATCGGGCGTCAGCTCGTCGTACATGACCCCGGAGGGCTTGATGACGAGGAGGTCCTCGCCGGGCACCCGCGCCGAGACGTTGCCGGCGGTCCAGGTGACCAGGCCCCACCGGATGAGCTGGGCGTGCAGGTCGCACACCTCCTTGCGCAGGTCGTCGCTCACGCGGCCACCTCCTCGCGCAGGGCCCGCAGCCGGTGCAGCGCGTCGCTGCCGCCCCTGGCCGACCCGGCGAAGTGGTCGTGCAGCTCGACGTACACGGCGTAGAGGCGGTCGTAGACGTCGGCGGCCCCGGGATCGGGCACGTAGACGTCGCGCTCCACCCGGCCCATCGCCTCGGCGGCGGCCCGGATGTCCGGGTAGGCGCCGGCGGCGACCGCCGCGTGGATCGCCGAGCCCAGCGCCGGGCCCTGCTCCGAGCCGATGACCGAGATCGGCCGGCGCAGCACGTCGCAGTACACCTGCATCAGGAACCTGTTCTTCAACAGGCCGCCGGCGGCGATGAACTCGGTCACCGGGACGCCCGACAGCTCGAGCGTCTCCACGATCGTGCGGGTGCCGAAGGCCGTCGCCTCGACCAGCGCCCGGTACACGTCCTCCGGGCGGGTCGCGAGGGTCTGCCCGACGATGACGCCGGACAGGCCGTGGTCGACGAGGACCGAGCGGTTGCCGTTGTGCCAGTCGAGCGCGACCAGGCCGTGCTGCCCGGGGCGCTGCGCCGCGGCGAGCTGTGTGAGCTCCTCGTGGGTGACGCCGCCGCGCAGCTGGGTCTCGACGAACCAGGCGAAGATGTCGCCGACGCCGGACTGGCCGGCCTCGAAGCCCCACAGGCCGGGGATGATCCCGTCCTGGACCACGCCGCACATGCCGGGCACGTCGGCGAGGGACTCGCCGCTCATCACGTGGCAGGTGGACGTGCCCATGATGGCGACCAGCTGCCCCGGCGAGACGGCCTTGGCGGCCGGCGCGGTGACGTGGGCGTCGACGTTGCCCACCGCCACCGCGATGCCGGCCGGCAGGCCGGTCCAGGCCGCCGCCTCGGCGGTCAGCGAGCCGGCCCGGCCGCCGAGCGGCGACAGCGGGCCGTCCACCTTGGACACCCAGTCGCCGAAGCCCGGGTGCAGGGCCTCCAGATAGGCCTTCGACGGGTACGTGCCGTCCTGGAAGACGCCCTTGTAGCCGGCCGTGCACGCGTTGCGCGTCTCGACGCCCGCCAGCTGCCAGACGATCCAGTCGGCCGCCTCGATGAACCGGTCGGCGCGCGCGTAGATCTCCGGCGCCTCCTCGAGCACCTGCAGCGCCTTCGCGAGCTGCCACTCGGACGACAGTTTCCCGCCGTACCGTGGCAGCCAGGACTCCCGGCGGGAGGCCGCGAGGGCGTTGATCCGGTCCGCCTGGCCCTGCGCCGCGTGGTGCTTCCACAGCTTCGGGTACGCGTGGCGCTGCGCCGGCAGCACGTCCGACAGCGGCGTGCCGTCGGCGAGCACCGGCAGGAACGTGCACGCGGTGAAGTCCGTGGCGATCCCGATCACCGCGGCCGGGTCGACGCCGGCCGACGCGACCGCCGCGGGGACGGCGTTGCGCAGGACGTCGGTCCAGTCGGACGGGATCTGCAGCGCCCAGTGCGGGGGCAGCGCCTCGCCGGTGTGCGGGAGGGTCCGTTCGACGGCACCGTGGCGGTACTCGTGGACGGCCGTGCCGACCTCCGCCCCGTCGCCGACGCGGACCACGACGGCCCGGCCCGACAGGGTGCCGAAGTCGACACCGACTACATACTGCGTCATCTGCTTCTCCGCGCCACGGCCCGCTGCAGGACGATGAAGACGAACAGCAGCGCACCGATGACGATCTTGGTCCACCAGGAGCTGAGATTGCCCTGGAACGTGATGATGGTCTGGATGAGGCCGAGCACACCGACGCCGAGGACGGTGCCGAAGAGGAAGCCGGAGCCGCCGGTGAGGACGGTCCCGCCGATGACGACGGCGGCGATCGCGTCGAGCTCCATGCCCAGGGCGTGCAGGCCGTAGCCGGAGGACATGTAGAAGCTCAGCAGGACCCCGCCGAGGGCCGAGCACAGGCCGCTGAGGGTGTAGACGGCGATCCGGGTGCGGCCGACGGGCAGGCCCATGAGCAGCGCCGACTGCTGGTTGCCGCCGAGGGCGTAGACGTTGCGGCCGAACCGGGTGTACGCCAGCACGTAGGCCGCGGCGAGCACCACGACCAGCGCGATGACGACGCTGTAGGAGATGTGGAAGCCGCCGAAGCGCAGCTTGTCCTGGGCCATGTGGGTCCAGAACGTTTCGGTGATCGGGATCGAGTCGGTGCTGATCACGTAGCACAGGCCGCGGGCCAGGAACATGCCGGCGAGCGTGGCGATGAACGGCTGGATATCGAAGAAGTGGATGACGGCGCCCATGGCCAGGCCGATGATCGCGCCGACGGCCAGCACCAGGGGCAGGACGATGCCGGGCGACCAGCCCTTCTCCAGCAGCGACGCGGCGATCATCGTGGTGAGGGCGACGACCGCGCCGACCGACAGGTCGATGCCGCCGGTGAGGATCACAAACGTCATGCCGATCGCGACGACGAGCAGGAACGCGTTGTCGATGAAGACGTTCAGCACGACCTGGGTGTCGTCGAAGCCGTCGTAGGCGACGATGCCGGCGCCGTACATGCCGACGAGCAGCGCGAGGGTGGCGAGCACGGGGATGTGCCGCTGGCGGGGGGTGACGAAGCGGCGGATCTCGAGGGTCGTCATACCGGCACCTCGACCTTTTCGGGAGCGGGAACCGCCGCCGGGGGACGGCGGCGGCGCTGGAACGCGGCCCGGAACTTCGGCGACTGCGCGAGGCACAGGGCGATGACGACGATCGCCTTGAACAGCAGCGTGATCTCGGGCGGGACGCCGATCGTGTAGATGGTGATGTCGAGGGTCTTGATGATGACCGCGCCCAGGACGGTGCCGAGGATGGAGAACCGGCCGCCGGACAGGGACGTGCCGCCGATGACGACGGCCAGGATCGCGTCGAGCTCGATGAGCAGGCCGGCGTTGTTGCCGTCGGCGCTGGACACGTTGGAGCTGATCATCAGCCCGGCGATGCCGGCGCACAGCCCGGCGAACACGTAGACGGTGAGGATCAGCCACCGCGAGCGGATGCCGGCCAGGCGGCTGGCCTCGGCGTTGCCGCCGACCGCCTCCAGCAGCATGCCGAGCGCGGAGCGGCGCACGAGCAGCACCGCGAGCACGACCACCAGCGCGGCGATGAGCACGTTCAGCGGGAGCCCGAGCCAGTAGCCGGCGCCGATCATCTTGTACGGCGAGCTGTTGATCGTGATGATCTGCCCGTCCGTGATGAGCTGGGCGAGGCCGCGGCCGGCCACCATGAGGATCAGCGTGGCGATGATCGGCTGGATGCCGACGGTCGCGACCAGGAACCCGTTCCACAGGCCGAGGCCGAGCGACAGCAGCAGCGCCAGGCCGACGGCGAGCAGCACGCCGGTGACGCTGTTCTGGTCGCCGAGGTCGCTGATCTGCAGGCAGGCGAGGGCGCCGGCGATGGCGACGACCGCGCCGACCGACAGGTCGATGCCGCCGGTGGCGATGACCAGGGTCATGCCGAGCGCGACGAGGGCGAGCGGGGCGCTCGCGCGGAGGATGTCGATGAGGCTGCCGTAGAGGTGCCCCCCGCGCAGCTCGACGTTGAAGAAGCTGTGCGAGAACAGCACGTTGACGACCAGCAGGATCGCGAGGACCACGAGGGGCCACAGGAAGCGCTTCACGCTCGCCCACCTCCGCTCGCGATCGCCGCCATCAGCCGGTCGGTGTCCACGTCGTCGGTGTTGGGTAGCTCGGCGACCAGGCGGTGGTCCCGCAGTACCGCGATCTTGTGGCTCAGGCGGAGGACCTCTTCCAGTTCGGCGGAGATGAACAGCACGGCCATCCCGCCGTCGGACAGTTCGATGACGAGCCGCTGGATCTCGGTCTTGGCGCCGACGTCGATGCCCCGCGTCGGCTCGTCGAGGATGAGCAGCCGGGGCTCGGTGATGAGCCACCGCGCCAGCAGGACCTTCTGCTGGTTGCCGCCGGAGAGGTTGCGGACCGGCAGCTCCGGGTCGGCCGGGCGGATGTCGAGCGCCTTGACGTACTTCTGGACGAGCTCGTCCTGCCGGCGCCGCGACAGCGGCCGGGACCAACCACGGGCGGCCTGCAGTGCCAGGACGACGTTCTCCCGGACCGACAGCTCCTCGACCAGGCCCTCGGTGCGCCGGTTCTCCGAGCAGTACGCGATGTCGTGGTCCATCGCCGTGCGCGGGCCGTGCATCGCCACCGACTTGCCGTCGATGCTGACCCGGCCGCTGTCGGACTTGTCGGCGCCGAAGAACAGCCGGGCGATCTCGGTGCGGCCGGAGCCGAGGAGGCCGGCCAGGCCGACCACCTCGCCCTTGTGGATCGTGAGGCTGAACGGCTCCACCGCGCCGGTCCGGCCGAGCCCGTCGGCGACCACGATGGGCTCGGCGGTGGACAGGTTGCGCTTCGGCTGGTCCTCGAGGCGCTCCAGCGCCGCGAGCTCCTTGCCGATCATGAGGCTGACCAGCTCCAGCTGCGGCAGGTCGGCGACGCGGTGCTCGCCGACCAGCCGCCCGTTGCGCAGGATCGTCATGCGGTCGCACACCTCGTAGATCTGGTCGAGGAAGTGCGACACGAACAGGATCGCGATGCCCTGGTCGCGCAGCTGCCGCATGACCCGGAACAGCTGGGCGACCTCACCCTTGTCGAGGCTGGAGGTCGGTTCGTCCAGGACGAGGACCTTCGCGTCGACGTCGATGGCCCGGGCGATCGCGACCATCTGCTGGATCGCGATCGAGTAGGCGGAAAGGGGCGCCGCCACGTCGAGATCGAGCTCCAAGCGGTGGAGCAGGTCGGCGGCGCGGCGGCGCATCACCCCCCACCGGATGTGCCCGAAGCGGGTCGGCTCGCGGCCGATGAAGATGTTCTCCGCCACCGAGAGGTTGGTGCAGAGGTTCACCTCCTGGTAGACCGTGCTGATCCCGGCCTGGGTGGCCGCCAACGGCCCGGTGAAGCTCACCGGCCGGCCGTCGAGCACGATCTCGCCCGCGTCCGTGCTGTAGACCCCGGTCAGCACCTTGATCAGGGTCGACTTCCCGGCGCCGTTCTCGCCCATGAGGGCGTGGACCTCGCCGGGGTACAGGCGGAAGTCCACGTCCTCCAGGGCTTTGACGCCCGGAAACTGCTTGCTGATACCGGTCATCGTCAGCATTGCTTCGGTCATGGCGGTGTCTCAGTACTTACGGTCCGGGAGGGCGGCCTTGGCCTGCTCGGGAGTGAACGTGGTCTCCTCGGTCAGCACGCGCTGCTCGACCGTCTCGCCCTTGACGACCTTCTTGGCCAGGTCCATGAGCTGAGGGCCAAGCAGCGGGGAGCACTCGACGATGAAGTTGATCTTGCCGGCGGCGAGGGCCGTCATGCCGTCCTTGACCGCGTCGACCGTGATGATCTTGATGTCGACGCCGGGCTTCTTGCCGGCCGCCTCGATCGCCTCGATCGCGCCGAGACCCATGTCGTCGTTGTGCGCGTAGAGCACGTCGATCTTCGGGTTGGCCTTCAGGAAGGCCTCCATGACCTCCTTGCCCTTGGCCCGGGTGAAGTCACCGGTCTGCGAGGCGATCACCTTGAACTTCGGGTCGGCCTTGATGACGTCGCCGAAGCCGGCCTTGCGGTCGTTGGCGGGCGCCGAGCCGGTGGTGCCCTGCAGCTCGACGATGTTCACCGTGTCGGTCTTGCCCTGGTACTCCTTGACCAGCCACTCGCCGGCCTTCTTGCCCTCGAGCACGAAGTCGGAGCCGATGAAGGTCTTGTACAGCGAGGTGTCCTTCGAGTCCACCGCGCGGTCGGTCAGGATGACCGGGATCTTCGCGTCCTTGGCCTCCTTGAGGACGGTGTCCCAGCCCGACTCGACGACCGGCGAGAACGCGATGACGTCGACCTTCTGCGCGATGTAGCTGCGGATGGCCTTGATCTGGTTCTCCTGCTTCTGCTGCGCGTCGGAGAACTTCAGGTCGATGCCGGCGGCCGCCGCGGCCTCCTGGATCGACTTGGTGTTCGCCGTGCGCCACCCGCTCTCCGCGCCGACCTGGGCGAAGCCCATCGTGATCTTGCCGTCGTCCGCGTTCCCGCCGTTGCTGCCGGCCTCGTTCTCGCCACCACAGGCGCCCATGGCGCCCAGGACGAGCAGGCCGCTGAGCACGGCCGCGGACCATCTCTTCAACACTTGGGTGATGTCCCTTCGGAATGTGGGGGTGTCGTGCAGGGGCGTGCGGTGGTGCTGCGGTGGTTCTTGGTGAACGTTCACAATCAAGGGCAGATCACCGCACCGCCGGGGTGTGCGGTGTGGTGTTCAGCCGCGTAGGCCCGTCGTTACATTGGCCATCGCGCTTGTATTTCGAGAGTGTTAGCGTTCTCATGCCGGGCGTCAAGTCCCGGCGGTCGGATAGTTGCCGGAAGGAGACACTCGGTGGCTGCATCGGTCGTTGGGCCGGACCGCGATCGGCGGGGACCGGTGGCGCACGGCGGCGGGCCCGAGCTCGACGCCGTCCAGCCCCCGCTGCGCAAGGTCGGCATGCGCGACGTCGCGCGGCTCGCCGGGGTGTCGCACCAGACGGTGTCGCGGGTGCTCAACAACCTGCCGAACGTCAGCCCGGCGACCCGCGGCCGGGTGCTCGACGCGGTCCGGGTGCTCAACTACCGGCGCAACCTGGCGGCCCGGACCCTGGTGACCGCCCGGTCCCGCACGATCGGCCTGATCGGCTTCGAGACGACCCTCGCCGGCCCGGCGTCGATGATCTACGGCATCGAGAAGGCCGCCCGCGAGGCCGGCTACTACGTGAGCATCGCGACCGTACGCTCCCTGGACCGCCACTCGGTCCTGGACGCGGTCGAGCAGCTGTGCGCGCAGGCCGTGGAGGGGATCATCGCGATCGCTCCGAAGAACTCGGTGGCCGACGCGCTCACGCAGGTGCCCGCGGGCACCCCGGCGGTGGGCGTCGGCGGGGCCGACGACGGGTCGGTGCCGATGCTGCGGGTGGACAACGTCCGAGGGGCCAGCCTGGCGACGCGGCATCTCCTGGAACTGGGCCATGCGACGGTCCACCACGTGCCCGGCCCGGCGGACTGGCCCGAGGCCCGCGACCGCATCGACGGCTGGCGCCAGACCCTGCACGCCGCCGGCGCCTCGGTCCCGCGGGTGGAGCCGGGCGACTGGAGCGCACGGTCGGGCTACCTGCGCGGCCAGCGCCTGGCCGTCGACCCGGCGGTGACGGCGGTGTTCTGCGGCAACGACCACATCGCGCTGGGCGTCCTGCGGGCGTTCCACGAGGCGGGCCGCCGGGTGCCGGGCGAGGTCAGCGTGGTCGGCTTCGACGACACGCCCGAGTCCGGGTACTTCCTGCCGCCGCTGACCACCGTCCACCAGGACTTCGCGGAGCTGGGGCGGCGCAGCGTGGAGCTGCTGATCGGGCAGCTGTCGGGGGCGCCGGCCCCGGCGGGGCCGGTGCACCTGGCGCCCCACCTGGTGGTGCGCGCCTCGGCCCGCTCGTCACGCGCCGCCTGACCCGCCACCGCCCGACTTTGGTCGATCCCACGATCGTTCAGCGCGCGGATCGCGCGGCCAGATCGACCAGCCGAGTTGACCTTGGTGGATTACCGTCGCCGGGGCAGCGGCAATCTTCCAAGGTCAACTCGGGTCGCAAACGGCCGCACCGCCCGGCCTCCGTCGCAAACGGCCGCGCGCCGCCCGGCCTCCGTCGCAAACGGCCGCGCGCCGCTCGGGCTCCCGCGCACTCCGTCGGGTGGCCGGCCGCCTCAGGGCGCGGGGCCCCCTAGCGGGGCGGGGCGGTGCTGCGGCGCAGGATCAGGGTCGGGGTCACCCTCGGGTCGGGGTCCGGGCGGTCCGGGCCCTCCCGCAGGTCGGCCTCGATCAGGCGCAGCAGGGCCGCGATGCAGCGGCGGCCCACCTCGTCGAAGTCCTGGCGGATCGTGGTCAGCGGTGGCGACAGGAACTCCGCCTCCGGGATGTCGTCGAAGCCGACGATGCTCACGTCGTCCGGGACGCGGATGCCGTGCTCGTGGAAGGCGCGCATCATGCCCAGCGCCATCTGGTCGTTGCCGGCGAAGACCGCGGTCACGTCGTCGCGGGCGGCCAGCTCGATGCCCGCCGAGTAGCCCGAGCGGGCGCTCCAGTCGCCCGTGATGAGCCTCGGGGCGGGCAGGCCGGCCTCCTCCAGGGTGCTGCGCCAGCCCTCGATGCGGCCGTGGGTCTCCAGCCAGTCGCGCGGGCCGGACAGGTGCCACACCCTGCGGTGGCCCAGCTCCAGCAGGTGGCGGACCGCCAGGCGGGCGCCGGTCACCTGGTCGACCGAGATGGCCGGGATCTCGCCGCCCGTGTCGGACTCGACGGCGACCGCGGCCATACCCAGCGGCATGTTGTGCAGCGCCGCCGCGGCCGCGGTCTGCGGCGCGATGACGACGACGCCGGCGACCGACTGGTCGGCCAGCGCGTTGAGCGCCTCCACCATGCCGGTGTGGTCGATCCGCTCCAGCGTGACGATGCTGACGCCGTAGCCGGCGGCGCGGGCCGCGCGCTCGATGCCGAGCAGGGTCGAGGCCGGCCCGTACAGAATCGTGTCGAAGCTGACCACGCCCACCACCCGGGACCGGCGGCCGGCCAGGCCACGGGCCATGGCGTTGGGCCGGTAGTTGAGCTGGCGCACCGCCTCCAGCACCCGCTCCCGGGTCGCCGGGCTCACGCTCGGATGGTCGTTGAGCACCCTCGACACCGTCTGGTGGGACACGCCCGCCAGCCGCGCGACATCGTTCATCACCGCGGCTCTGTTATGACTGGTCGCGCGCATCGCCCTCCCCCGCCGTTGATGTTAGCGATGCCACGATATGCCGACCGGCCGGGGTTTGCGTACGGTGACACCTGTGCGGGCGAAAACGGCGACCCTCGCGGCGGCCGCGCTGACCGCGGCGCTGCTCCTTGGTGGCTGCCTCGGGCGCGACGCCGTCTGCCGTGACGGCGAGTATCCGGCCAAGGCGGTCGGCAATCCGACAGGGCGGGTCTGCGTGCGCGACGGGCAGGACCCGCCGGCCGGCTACGTGCGGTACCCGGACGGCAAGGTCCCGAAGCACGTCGACGACGAGTGGGACGTGTACTGGCGCGGCAAGACCGTCGACGAGTCGGGCAACATCGTCTCCGGTTGACGTGTGTGGTTGACCTCCCGATCGTGGCGCGGGAGGTCCGGCGGCATGCCGCCGGGAGCCGGGCCTGGGCCTCGGCGCGGTGCGACCCGGGTGACGTGCTGCGCAACGCCGACCAGCTCGGCCGGGCCGTCGAGCGCCACCGGGCGGCGGCCGCTAGTCGGGGTCGGCGGCGGTGCCGGTGAGGATGGTGGCGATCTCGGCCGCGGCGCCCGGGCGGGCGAACAGGTAGCCCTGGCCGAACTCGCAGCCGAGGTCCTGCAGGGTCGACCACTGCTCGGCGGTCTCGATACCCTCGGCGACGGTCTGCAGCTGCAGGGCCCGGCCGAGCTGCACGACCGCCTCGGCCAGGGTGGCGTCGCCGTCGACGGTGTCGATGCCGTCGACGAAGGAGCGGTCGATCTTCAGGATGTCGACGGGGAAGCGCTTGAGGTACGACAGCGACGAGTAGCCCGTCCCGAAGTCGTCGATCGCCAGGCGCACGCCCAGGGCCTTGAGGCGGCCGAGGGTGTCGATGGTCGAGTCGGTGTCCTGCATGAGCAGCGACTCGGTGATCTCCAGGACGATCTGGTGCGGGTTCACGCCGGTCCCGGCGAGGATGCCCGCGATCTCCTCGACCAGGCCCTCGTGCTGGAACTGCCGGGCGGACAGGTTCACGTTGACCCGGATGCCGCGGGCGAGCGGGAACTCGGCGCACCAGGCGGCCAGCTGTTCGCAGGCCTGGCGCAGCACCCAGCGGCCGAGCGGAACGATGAGGCCGGTCGACTCGGCGAGCGGGATGAACGTGTTCGGGCCGATCAGGCCGCGCTCCGGGTGCTGCCAGCGGACCAGGGCCTCGACGCCGATGAGGCGGCTCGTCGGCAGGTCCACGATCGGCTGGTAGTGCACGACGAACTCCTGGCCGGCGAGGGCGCCCTCCAGCTCCGCGCGGTCCTCCGCCTCGCGCATGATGTCGGCGTACATCGCCGGGTCGAACAGCGCGTAGCGGTCCCGGCCGGCGCCCTTGGCGGCGTACATCGCCAGGTCGGCGTTGCGCAGCAGCTCGCCCGGGTCGGGGCCGTCGTCGCCCTCGCCGGCCTTGGCGGTGGCCACGCCGATGCTCGCCGAGCACACCACCTCGCGGTTGCCGAGGCGCAGCGGGCGGCGGATCGCGGCGAGCAGCCGCTCGGCCAGGTCCATCGCCTCGACCTCGTTGATGTCCTCGACCAGGACGGCGAACTCGTCGCCGCCGAGCCGGGCGAGCGTGTCGGCGGCCCGCAGCTGCTGGTGCAGGCGCAGCGCGGTGGTCGCGATGAGCTGGTCGCCGGCGGTGTGCCCGAGGCTGTCGTTGACCAGCTTGAAGTCGTCGAGGTCGACGAGCAGCAGGGTGATCCGCCCGCCGCCGCGGCGGTTGCGGGCGATGGCGTGCTCCAGGCGGTCGCGGAACAGGGCCCGGTTCGGCATGCCGGTGAGCGAGTCGGCGAACGCCTGCCGGGTCAGCTCCTCCTCCAGCTCCTTGCGGGCGGTGATGTCGCGGATGCCGAGCACGACAGCGTTGAGGGCCGGGTCGTGCTGGAGGTTGGTGCCGGTGACCTCGGCGTGGATGTAGCCGCCGTCGGCGCGGCGCACCCGCGACTCGATGAGCGCCTTCGCCCCCGGCGGGCCGCCGGCCAGGGCGAGCCACCACTCCATGACGGTCGGCAGGTAGTCGGGGTGGGTGATGTCCATGAGCAGGTCGCTGCTGACGTACCCCGGGTCGTAGCCCAGCATCGTGCGCCAGGACGGGCTCGCGTACGTCACGCCGCCGGTGGGCTGCACCGCCAGTACCGCGTCGGAGGAGTTCTCCAGCAGGGCCTCGATCTTGCGCTCCGCCGCGCGGCGCATGGTGTCGAGCCGCCGGCGGTTGCTGGCGGTCCGCGCGCAGAACCACGTCACGCCGGCCATCAGGGCGACGGTCAGCGCCGCGAGGGTGCCGGCGACCGGCCGGTCCCTGGTGACGACGAGGCCGAGGTACCCCAGGATCGACAGCGACCCGATGCCGATCACGGCGCGCTCGGAGGCGAGCGCCGCGGTCGAGGCGAGCACGAGCGTCACGCCGGCCGGGAAGATGGCCAGCGCGGCGACGTCGTAGGCGCAGAAGCCGAGCAGCAGGGCCACGTTGGCCAGCCACCAGCTGACGAGGGCCCGGTTGAGCCACGGCCGGCCGGCCAGCTCCTGCCAGGGCAGGCAGGCGAGGAAGGCCTGCCCGATGCCGGCGGCGGCGATGAGCCCGACCAGCCAGGGCGCCCCCTGCCAGTCCATCTGCACCCGCACGGCGCCGATGAGGATCACGCCGACGGCGATCCAGGTGCCCAGCCTGATCTGGCGGGCCCGGTACTCACCCTCGTGCTGCTCCAGCGCGCTCTCCGACATGGCCCGATGATCGGTGCGCAGCGCATGGACCTGAGCCGGAACGCACCGGTACCAGGTGCGTCCCGGTTGCGGTTTCCCAGGTACACCGTCCTACGGCGTCGGGGGCGGGCCGAGCAGCTCGATGCCGTGGCGGGCGGCGGCCTCGGCCAGCGCCGCCGGGTCGACCGCCTGCGGGTCGGGCAGGCGCCGCTGCGCCGCCGGCGTGCCCGCCGCCGCGGCGAAGCCCTCGAACCCCGACGGCACGGTGAGCTGCAACGTGCGCAGCGGGCCGTCCGGGCCGACCAGGAACGTGTGCGGGATGCCGGCCGGCAGCAGGACGAAGTCGCCCGGGCCGGCCTCGAAGGTCTGCTCCCCGCAGTGGTACCGCGCGGTGCCGTCCAGGACGTAGAACATCTCGTCCTCGTCGACGTGGCGGTGCACCGGCGGGGCGAACCCGGCCGGGTTGACGAACTCCACGACGGTGAGCCGCCCGCGGGTCTCCCGGCCGGTCGCCTTGACCGTCACCAGGCTGCCCAGGAACCACAGGGCCTCGCCGTCTCCGTCGCGCCTGACGTACGCCTCCATTTGACCATACTCCCGTCTAGTCAATATTCGGTTAGTATGGCGGATCGATGGCTGAGGTCAAGCGGCGATACCACTCACCGGTCCGCGAGGAGCACGCCCGGCGCACCCGGGAGGCGGTGCTCACGGCGGCGGCGCGGCTGTTCGAGGACCGCGGCTACGCGGCGACGTCCCTGGCCGACGTGGCCGCCGTGGCGGGCGTGGCCCGCCCGACGGTGACCGCCGCGTTCGGCTCGAAGCCGGCCCTGCTCAAACAGGTCCTCGACGTGGCGCTGGCCGGCGACGACGAGCCGGTCCCGGTGGCCGAGCGCCCCTGGTTCGCCCCGGTGTTGCAGGCACCGGACGCCGCGGCCGCGCTGTCGGCGTACGCGCACGTGTGCCTGGTCATCGGCCGGCGCGCGGCCCGGCTGTTCGAGGCGGTCCGCCGGGCCGCCGACGACGCCCCGGAGACGGCCGACCTGTGGCGGACGCTGTGCGCGAACCGCCGGGCGGGCGCGACGATGGTGGTGCGGCGCCTCGCCGAGCTCACGACGCTGCCGGACGAGCGGCGGGCGGTCGACCTGGTGTGGCTGTTCAACGACCCGGCCCACTACGCGGCCCTGGTCCTGGACGCCGGCTGGCCGGAGGACGCCTACCAGGGCTGGCTCGCCCACATGCTGCGCGCGGCGGTCCTGCCGCCGCGCTGACGACGCCGACGGAAGCGCAGCACGGGGCCTGTCAGGTGCTGACGAACCTCGGCCGCTACCAGGACTCCAAGCACCTGCATTTCCACGTGTGCAGCGGAGCGCCCCGCCACCCCGACACCGACTGAGCGGCCGCCGTCACGCGGACCGGCGCTCCTCGCGGGCGGCGATGGCCGCCTGGATGCGGCGCAGGGTGCGCAGCGCCTTCTTCGCCGCGGCGCGGACCTCGCCGTCGAACACCGTCGAGCCGCGGTCCTCGGCCTGCAGCCGCTCCAGCGTCGGCGCGACGCGCTCGTCGCCGGTCGAGCCGAGCGCGACGGCCGCCCAGTAGCGCCGGTTCGGGTCGGGGTCGTCCGCCGCCGCCGTCAGCCTCGGGATGACCTCCGGGGCGAACTCGGCAAGGGCGCTGGCGATGTGCCCGATCCGCGCGAACCGGCGGTGTTCGAACTCGTACCACAGCGCCTCGAGTGCCTCCGGACCCCCGATCTCCGCGAGCGCCTCGGCGGCGCGCAGCCGCACCCAGTCGACCTCGTCGGCGAGCAGTGGCCGCAGCGCGGGCACGGTGCCGGCGTCACCGAGGCGGCCGAGGGCCTTGACCGCCTCGTCCACGACGATCCACTGCGGATGGTCCAGCAGCTGCACCAGCTGCGGCACCGCCTCGCGCAGCCCCATCGCGGCGCACCCCATCGCCGCCCAGGCCTGGCAGTTGTACCGCGTGTCGGCCAGCGCCGCGAGCAGCGCCTCGCGCAGGTCCTCCGGCGGGTCCGCGACGGCGAACACGGCGGCCTGGTTCATCGCCCGGGTGTAGAGCGAGCGATGGTAGTCGCCGTAGTCGCGGACCAGCGCGTGCAGGCTGGCGACGGCCGACGGGTCGCCGTCGTCGCGGGCCCGGTCGAGCAGCCCGTAGAGGTGCGCCTCGCGCGTCTCGAGGTCGCCGGCGCGCAGGCCGTCAAGGTCGGTGCTGGTCACTCCGGCCATCCTACGGCCGGGCCCGGCCGGTGGTCGCCGGCCGGGCCCGTGCGGTGCGTGCTCAGGCGGGGATGGTGAACGGGTCGCCGTAGACCTTCCAGCTCAACGGCGGGTTGAGGTCGAAGTTGCGGTTGTTGAGGAAGACCCGCTGGGCCGTGTCCACGCGGCTGGTGTCGCTGTGGGCCTCCTCGGTCTTCATCGCCGCCACCCGGGCGTCCAGGAAGGCGTGCAGGTAGGTGGCCTCGTCGCCGCCCTGGGCCGGGGGCTTGGCCTTGGCCAGGGCCGCCTTGCGGATGCCGCCGAAGCTGACGCCGCTGTTGCCCGGGCCGTGCATGACGATCGCGTCGTAGTAGATGAACTGGCCCAGCGCGCGCAGGCCGTCGGCCTTGGCCTGCTGGACGGACGGGTTGAAGTACACCCGGTCGCGCTCGTCGTCCTGGGCCCTGGTGAACTGGGGGTCGCTCGCCGCGGTGCGCCACGCCGGGACGAAGCCGTCCAGGCCGGCGTGGGAGTCGGTGCCGTTCACCGTGCGCAACGCCGGCAGGAAGCGGGCCAGGACGTTGCCGGGGACGCGCTGGGTGTACAGCTCGACCAGCTCCAGCATGTCGCCCGTGCCCGAGCAGAAGCCGATGATGCCGGCCGTGTAGCCGCGGCCGTCGCCGATGTCCTCGATGTACTTGTACTGGGCCTTCCAGTCCAGCGAGGAGTTCTCGGCCGAGGACACCAGCTGCATGGCGATGTCCTTCTTGCGCGGGTCGGTGAGGTCCTTGCCGGGAACCGGCGACGATGAGGACGAGCGCGAAGGGGACGGGGAGGCCGAGGCGGACCGGGAGGGCGAGGGCGACACCGACGGCGAGGCGGACGCACTCGACGAGGGGCCGGCCGCCGGGTTGCCGTACACCTTGAGCTCCCACAGCGAGTAGCCCCACTGCGTGCCGCGGGCCGTGCCGTAGAGCCGCACGTAGCGGCCCGTCCCGGACAGCCCCGTGAGGTCGTCGGTCCCGCCGTCGCCGCTCGTCGTGCTGTAGATGTCCGTCCAGGCGTTGCCGTCCGGCGAGGTCTGGATGCGGTACGCCTTGCCGTAGGCGGCCTCCCAGGCGAGGTTCACGTGCGTGATGGCGTACGTCGCGCCGAGGTCGACGCGGATCCACTGCGGGTCGACGCCTTCCAGGCTGCCCCAGCGGGTGCCGCCGTTGCCGTCGAAGGCCTGGGCCGCGCCGAGCGACGCGCTCTCGACCGACGACGACGTGGCGGGCCGGCCCTGGGAGAGCAGGGTCTCCGTGGCCGCGTCCGCCCCCCGCATGACGAGGACCGTCGTCACCGAGCCGGCGAGGAGCAGGGCCGCGGCGCCCAGGCCGGCGAGCCTGAGGGGGTGGTTCACGAGACGCCTCCAAACCAGAACTGTCAAGTAACTTTCCTGACAAAGATGCTGATTCGGAACCTTCGATGTCAACGGACCTAAAGCAGACTTCATTTCACGTTATGGTTGCCGACGACCGGCGCTGGAGGCGCTCCCAGCCACCGCCCGGCACGACCGGCCGATGCGGCAGGAACACGCCGCGCGGTGCGTGCGGACCGCGCCGCAGGAGAGGTGCCTTCATGTCGCGATCTACGATAGTTGCGGTAGTTTGCCCGCATATCCAAAACGGGAGGACCCGATGTCGACGGTGCTGGTGGCCGAGGACGACCTCGCGACGCCGTTCGAGCCGGGCGCCCTGCTCGAACGCGTCGAGACGCTGCTGGAGCAGTCCGGATCCGAGCTTGCTTGAATAGGGGTGTGACAGAAGGTATCGGAGACGACTGGGTCGCCCGTTTCGCGGACGAGGTCATCGAGGCCGCCAAGGACCGGCCGGCCGGCACGCCGATCGTGTGCGCGTCCGGGCTGAGCCCGTCCGGCCCCATTCACCTCGGCAACCTGCGCGAGGTCATGACCCCGCACCTCGTCGCCGACGAGCTCCGCCGGCGCGGCCACGACTGCGTGCACCTGCTGTCCTGGGACGACTACGACCGCTTCCGGCGGGTGCCGGCCGGGCTCGACGGCGTCGACGAGTCGTGGGCGGAGCACGTCGGCCGGCCGCTCACCGCGGTGCCGGCGCCGCGCGGCAGCGAGCACCCGAACTGGGCCGAGCACTTCAAGGCCGCGATGGCGGCGTCGCTCGCCGAGCTGGGCGTGACCTACCGGCCGGTGAGCCAGACGACGATGTACACCGAAGGGGCGTACACGGAGCAGGTCCTGCACGCCATGCGCGAACGGGTGCACATCGACGCGGTGCTCGCGAAGTACCGCACGAAGATCCGCCCGGAGGAGAACGACGAGGACGGCGAGGGCGCGGCCGGCTACTACCCCTACCGGCCGTACTGCTCGGTGTGCGGGCGCGACACCACCACCGTCACCGCCTACGACGACGACACCACCGAGCTCACCTACACCTGCTCCTTCGGCCACGGCGAGACGGTCCTGCTGCGCGAGCACCGCGCCGGGAAGCTGGTGTGGAAGGTCGACTGGCCGATGCGGTGGGCCTACGAGGGCGTGCACTTCGAGCCGTCCGGCGTCGACCACACGTCCCCCGGCTCGTCCTACGTCGTGGGCAGCCAGCTCGTCGCCGAGGTGTTCGGCGGGCGGCCGCCGATCGGCCCGATGTACGCCTTCGTCGGCATCGCCGGCATGGCGAAGATGAGCAGTTCCCGCGGCGGCGTCCCGACGCCGGCCGACGCGCTGCAGATCATGGAGCCGTCGCTGCTGCGGTGGCTGTACAGCCGGCGGCGGCCGAACCAGTCGTTCAAGGTCGCCTTCGACGACGAGATCCAGCGGCTGTACGACGAGTGGGACACGCTCGGGCGCAAGACCGCCGCCGGCACCGCCCCGCCGGCCGACGCCGCCGCGTACCACCGCGCCACCAGCACCGCGCTCGGCGTGCTGCCGGCCACGCCGCGGCCCCTGCCGTACCGGATGCTTGCCTCCGTCGCCGACATCACCGTCGGCGACCCGGCCCAGATGCTGCGGATCCTGACCGACATCGACCCGGCCGACCCGGTGGTGTCGCTCGACGAGGCCCGCCCCCGGCTGGACTGCGCGCTGCGGTGGGTCACCACCTGCGTGCCCGCCGAGCAGCGCACGCACGTCCGGGCCGATCCGGACGCCGAGCTGCTGTCGTCCCTGACCGACGATCAGCGCGACGCCCTGGCCCGCCTCGCGGGCGGCCTCGACGCGCACTGGTCCCTCGACGGCCTGACGACGCTGGTGTACGGCGTGCCGAAGCTCCAGCTCGGCCTGCCGCTCGACACGCCACCGACCCCGGAGCTGAAGGTGGCGCAGCGGGAGTTCTTCTCCCTGCTGTACCGCCTGATCGTCGGCCGCGAGTCGGGGCCGCGCCTGCCCACGCTGCTGCTGGCGGTGGGCGCCGAGCGGATCCGGGCGCTCATCGCCTGATCAGCCGCCGGTCCACGGTCGCGGCGATGCGCCGGTCGCGGAAGTCCGGCACGGTGGCGGCTCAGGGCCTCCACTGCGTACTGCGGCGGGTCCAGGGGTTGTCGCCGTCGTCGACCGGCAGGGCGACCCGCGCGGTGCACACGGTCCGGTCCTCGTCGCCAACCGTGAGCCGCAGGGCGAGCGTCACCCAGCCGCAGCCCGTGGCGTCGGTGCTCACCTCGGTCACCTCGCCGGCGACGACCATCCGATCGCCGGGGTAGACCGACGCACGCATCCGGAACTCCATCCGGCCGAGCCGGGCCCTCGGGCCCGCCCAGTCAGCAATGCACCGCTCGAACCAGTGCGCCTGGTTGGGGGTGTTGAGGAAGATGTCCCGCGTGCCGCTGTGGTGGATCGCGAAGTCGCGGTCGTGGTGCATCGGCCGCCAGTCCCGCGTGGCCAGCGCGCCGAGCACCACGCTGGTGGCCGTCACGTCGTGGGACACCTCCGGCAGCCGGTCGCCCACCGCCACGTCGGCCAGCAGCAGGTTGACCGCCCGGGCCACGCTCGTCATTGCCCGTCCCTCCGGTAGCCGAAGAAGGTGTAGCTGTCCACGCCGACGAGGTCCCCCCGTTGGTTGCGGTACTCCACGTCCACGACCCAGAACAACCCGGTGCCGAGCCGGGTCGTCTTCGGCTCGCTCACCGACCGCAGCACCTGGCTGGTGGTCATCGTGTCGCCTACCCGGACCGGCTCATGGAAGACCAGCGTGTTGTGCGAGACGATCGCCTCGGGCAGGCGCAGCCGCTCCTTGAGGTCGAAGTGCGCCTGCAGCGGCAGCAGTTCCAGGCCCCGGTCCGGTGCCCAGTGGTGTGGGCGGAACCAGGTGGAGAGCATCGTTGGCGGGGCGATCGGTCCGCCCGTGATCTCGGCCGCCGCGTCGGCGTCCCAGAACAGCGGGTTGCCGTTCTCCACCGAAGCGCATCCGGTCCAGATGTAGCCCTGCTCGACCGGAAACTCAGCCACCTGGGTGTACTGCGGTATGCCGACCAGTTCCTCGTACCATCGTTGCGGCCCGCTCACGTCGTTGTTCCTCCATCCACTCCGTGTCCTGCCACGATGTGCCGTATCGTCCGGCGCGCTTCCCGCCCGGTGCCCCGCGTCGCGCTCAGACGGCACCCGCCTCGCGCAGCCTGGCGAGGTCGTCCGCGGTGAGCCCGAGTTCGCCGGAGAGCACCTCCTCGGTGTGCTCGCCGAGCCAGGGCACCCGCCGCTGCGGCCCGTCGGCGACCTTCGACAGCTTCACCGGGTTTCCGGGCACGAGCACCGGCTCGGGCTCCCCGTCGGGACGCGGCATCGCCACGAGCATGTTGCGTGCGCGCACATGCGGGTCCGCGACGACCTCCGCAGCGGTGAGGCACGCCCCGGCGGCGATGCCGGCCCCGGCGAGCAGTGCGCACGCCTGTGCCCTCGTGAGCCCGGCCGCCCACGCCTCGACGGCGGGGCGGACGACCTCCTCGAAGTGCGCAACCCAGCCCGTGCGCTCGGCGAAGCGCGGGTCGCTCGTCCATTCCGGCCTGCCGACCGTGCCGGCGAGTGCCGTGAACTGGTGTTCGCGCCCCACCTGCAGGACGAACCAGCCGTCGGACGCCCGGCAGGAATGCATGATCAACGGCGGTCCGCCGTCGTCGGACCGCATGCCCAGCGACCAGAAGTTGGTCACCAGGTCGGTGATCGCGACGATCGAGTCGAACATGGACACGTCGAGGTACTGCCCGTGGCCGGTGCGGTCGCGGTGCCGCAGCGCCGCGAGGATGCCCACCGACGTGAACAGGGCGGCGCCGATGTCGGCGACGCCGCCCATGGGGGCGACGAGCGGCGGCCGGTCACCCTCACGGCGATACTCGTAGATCCCGGACATCGCCTCCACCACGGGGGCGTAGGCCGGCCAGGTGCGGTACGGCGACACACTGTCGCCGCCGAAGACGGTGTTGCCGAAGCCCGACACCGACACGTACACCACCCGCGGCCAGCGCCCGGCGAGGTCGCCGTAGCCGAGCCCGAGCCGGTCCATCGTGCCGGGCTTGAAGTTCTCGGCGACCACGTCGAAGCGACCGGCGAGCACGGTGAACAGTTCCCGGCCCTCGGGGTGCTTCAGGTCGAGCGTCACGCTGCGCTTGCCGAGGTTGTTGCGCAGGAACGTCGCTCCGACGTGTCGCCCGTCGGGATCGGTGATGCCTGGCCTGGAGGCACGGCCGGACTCCCCGCCGCGCGGACTCTCGACCTTCACCACGTCGGCGCCGAGGCGAGCCAGCAACTGGGTGGCGTACGGGAGTGCCTGCATCCCCTCGGCGGCCAGGACCCGCACGCCGTCCAGTGGCTTGCCGAAGTCGGCGGCGGCGGCGTTCGCGACCGCGCCGAGATCCAGGTGTGGCGGCATGGAACCCCTTAGTTGTCGGGTGCGCCGCGGTCCTCCGGCGCCCATGGGACGAGGAACCGGCTCACCCATCGGATGAGCTGGGCGAAGAGCACCCCGAAGAGCGCGACGAGGACGATCCCCACGAACATCTCGTCGTTGATGAACAGGTTGCGCGAGTTGAAGATGAGGTAACCCAGCCCGTCCTGACCGACGAGGAACTCGGCCGCGACGATGACCAGCACGGCGACCCCGGCCGCGACCCGCATCCCGACGAGCATCTGGGGCAGTGACGCGGGGAGCAGGACGTGCCGGAACATCTGCCAGCGACCCGCGCCGAAGACGACCGCGCTGTCGCGGTAGCCGATGGGCACGCTCATGATCGCGGCCATGGTGGCGATCCAGACGAAGAAGAAGACGGTCACCGCCACCAGGGCGATCTGTGAGCGCTCGCCGAGGCCGAAGATGTTGAACAGGATCGGGAGCAGGGCGAGCTTCGGCACCACGTACAGCGCGTCGAGCGTGGGTTCAAGCGCCCGCCGGATGAGCGGAGCCCAGCCCATGAGCAGGCCGAGCACGGCGCCGGTGACCGAGCCGATCCCCCAGCCGAACAACACCCGGCGCATCGTGGCGAACACGTCGTGCCACAGCACTCCCTCGGTGGACAGCCGCCATCCGGTCTGGGCGATGGTCACCGGCGTCGGGTAGAGCCTGGCATCGATCCAGCCGAGATCGGACGCGGCCTGCCAGAGCCCCAGCAACGCGATCGGGACCGCCACCGCCAGACTGATCTCCAGCGACTGGCGTCGGCGATGGGCCCGCTGCGGTTCCAGCTCGGACTGGCCGGGGCCGTAGGCGATGGTCCGCGTGGCCGTAGCGTCGGGCCCACGGCTGCCGTGCCCGGGCCGTCGCTCAGTTGTCATCGCCATCCCGCGCTCCTCGGTTGTCGCGTCCCGTCGCGTGTCCTGTGCGGGCCGGGCGCCGGTCGGCCGGCGCGCCCGGCACCGGCCGGAGTTGGCCACTGACCTCGACCCGCAGGGTCTGCCACAGCTCGTTCTCCAGCGCGGAGAACTCCGCAGACAGCCGGATCTCGGGGCTGCGCGGGCGGTCGAACGGCACCGTGCGGTCCAGCAGGATCCGGCCCGGACGCGCGCTCATGACGACGACCCGGTCGGCGAGCAGGATCGCCTCGGACAGGCTGTGGGTCACGAAGAGCACGGTCCGCTGTTCGGTCTGGCAGATCTCGAGCAGCTCCTCCTGCAGCAGCGACCGCAACTGGGCGTCGAGGGCGGCGAACGGCTCGTCCATGAGCAGCACCTCGGGCTCGGCGGCCATCGCCCGCGCGATCGACACCCGCTGGCGCATGCCGCCGGAGAGGTTGTCCGGCCAGGCTCCGGCGAAGTCGGCCAGCCCCATCCGCTCCAGCCAGTAGCGTGCCCGCGCGTCGGCGGTCCTGCGGTCGACGCCCTGGACGTCCAGTCCGAAGCGCACGTTCTCCAACACCCGTTTCCACGGGTAGATGCCGTAGTCCTGAAAGATCATCGCTACCGGGTACGGCGAGCCGACGCGGATGTTGATGCGGCCGCCGCTCGGCCGTACCAGCCCCGCGACGGCGCGCAGCAGCGTGGACTTGCCGCAGCCGGACGGGCCGACGATGGAGACGAACTCGCCGGGCGCGACATCAAGGCTCACCGGTCCGAGCGCCTCCACCGTCCTCGACCCCCGGCCGAAGGTGCGAGTCAGGTCGCGGATCCCGATCTTCACAGGGTCACCCCCCAGCGGCGTGCCGGTTGCGGGCCGCGGTGCCGCAGCGCGCTCATTGCTGGGCCTCCGGCGGGTAGTCCACGACGATGTCCCGTCCGGCCAGTGGGCCACCGGCGAGTGCCGATGCCGCCATGGCACGCAGCTGCGACGCGGGGATGAGGCATTCACCGCAGGCTCCCGGTCCTGGCCTGACGGTGAGCCGGACGTTGCCGGCGGTCGTCACGACGTCCATCCGGTAGTTGTCGGCGGCGAACGCGGTGGCGATCCCGGCGAGCGCATCGGCCGCGGCGTCCCCGGCGCCCGCAGCGTCGTGCTCGGACTGTTGCGTCATCTCGGCTTCCCTTCTGTTGTCGGCCGCCACTGGTCGCCTACCGGCTCCGTCACGAGGTGATGGCTCTGGAACGGTGCGAAGAACCAGCTTTGCTGCATCCCGGTCGCGTGCACGTAGACGAGCCGGATCTGCTCCGGGGAGGCGACTGCCGCCGCCCGCAGCGTTTCGTGCGGCCCGGTGAGCCGCGCATAGAGCGAGGCGCGGATCGTGTCCTTGTCGGTGTACCCGCCGGCCGAGAGCACCGCGGCATGCTCGTGCCCGACGACGAAGAGGAACGGCCGGCCGGCGTAGAAGCTGGAGTCGGTCGCCACGTCGCGGTGCAGCCAGTTGACGTGGCAGGCGGTGCGGGCCGCGAGCCCGAGCTGACCGAGCAGTTCCTCGGCGTCACGGCTGTGGCAGATGACCGACGACTGCCACACCGAGGCGTACAGGCTCACCGCGTCGGTGCCCGCGGGCAGACCCATCTCGGTCGTCAGCGGGGTCCACGGGCTGTCGTCCTCCGCCTCGCCGAAGCACCAGGAGTAGCGGCCCGGGTGGCCGAACGTCGACCGGTCGAACTTGCCGTGCACCGACCGGGCGCCGTTGCGTACCAGCAGCCGCAGCGCGCGGCCGATCGTCGCGTTGGCCCGGGTGCCCGGGCCGAGCGCGCCCTCGCCGCTGTTGAGCCCGATCCGGTCGCGCACCGGGCCGTGGACGATGACGATCTGCTGCGCGCCCGACAGCGTGGCGGTGTGGCCGTGCAGGTTGTACTCGGGCCGGCCCAGTGCCCGCGCGGCGGCGAGCACGACGGGGAAGTGTTCGGGCAGCGCCCCGGCCATGACGGCGTTGGCGGCGACGACCTCTGCGGTGACGGTCAGGTCGTTGCGGGTGGGAATCCGGAACACGACGTGCCCGGCCGGCAGGCCCACGGTGTCGAGCATCTGCGCCACCTTCGCCCGGGTCGGTACGACGACGGGGAGGCCGTCGGTCCAACCGCGCCCGTAGAACTCCGCGAGCGCGGCGTCGGCGGACCCGAACGTCTCGGGGTTCGGCGTCTCGGCCTCGGCGTGGGCGGTCGCTGCCGGAGTGGCGCCGTCGTGGGTCCGGGCCGGGCGTCCGGTGAACAGCAGGCGCTCGATCTCGGGGGCCAGCACGACAGCCCGCGCCTCGGTCTCCTCGGCGGTGAGGTTGCCGACCGGGAACTTCGTGACGGCGAACGGGTAGTCCGGCATCCCGGAGAGCCTGCGCATGTAGTCGACCGGGCTGACGAGCGCGTCGGCGATGATCGCGACCGACGGGATCCCCAGCGCCTCGAAGTCGATGGCGTCCCGGATCGTCCGGGAGGAGCAGGACCCGCAGTCGCCGATCGCGGCGACCACGGCGTCGGCGGTGGCGGCGATCTCGGCGATGTCCTCGTCGGTGGCCGGGACGCTCACCGAGGGCTTGCGGTAGTGGCGCGCCTCCAGGTCCGGAAGGGACGCACCGAGGTGGCGGGCCACCGCCAACAGCAGCTCGCTGCCGTTGACCTTGCCGTTGCTCACCAATGCGACGCGGAGTCGGTCGCGGCGCACGGGCGCGGGCGCCATGCCGCGCTGCGCCGCCGGCGACATGCCGAGGGGCCGTACCACCTCGACTCGCGCCGTGCCCGGGTGGCCGGACGATGCGCCGGCGTCATCGTGGGGGCTGTCCACAGCGGCCTCCTCCTGGGTCGGGGTGTGTGCCATCGCTTCACCTCACCTTGGTTTCGTGTCGTCCTGGCGTGCGCCGGCTCCCGCGCCGGGCGCGACCCGAGCCGCCTCCTGCGCGAGCGCGACCAGGCCGGTCCCGAGTTCGACGAGCCGGTCGCCGGTCTGCTTGCCGTGGTGCAGCGGAACCATGAGCGCGATCTCGGGACCCCCCTGCGGGCCGAGGATCGGCACCGAGATGTGATTGACCCGGTAGGACGCTGCCGGGCGGATGTCGTCCAGGTGGTAGCCGTGCCGCCGCAGCGCCTGTCCGAGGTGGACGAGCAGTTCCGTGCTGATCCCCGCGGTCTCCAGGCGCTGTGCCCGGAGTTGCTGCGCGAGTTCGTGGTCGGGCGGCAGGTCGAGCCCGACCACGAAGCCCCGGTCGCGTGCCGTGGCGACGTCACCGAGCAGCCCGGGCATCTCCTCCGGGCCGACCGGCGGGTTCGCCGCCGCCATCCAGGCGTCGAATCGGCCCGGCGGATACCACGCCGACAGTGCCAGCCCGAACGGTGGCGCGAAGGGCATCCGCACGCCCGACCGGGCGAGGCCGTGCAGCGGGTCGCCGAACCCGGAGCGGGACAGCACGACGAGCTGACCCTCGGCGACCGCCACGGCCACGCAGCCGACGTCGTACCCGGCGGCGAACCGGTCCATGAGCGGCCGGATCGGGCCGGTGTCCGGGAACCGCCCGAGCGCCGCCGAACCGGCGCCGATGAGCGTCGGACCGAGGCTGTAGCAGCGCGTCGTCGGGTGCTGGAGGAGCCACCCGTCGTCGAGCAGCGTGCTGATGATGCTCAGCAGCGTGGCCTTGTTGATGCCGAGCTCCCGGGACAGCTCCGACAGGCCGAGCGCCTCGCCGGTGTGGCCGGCGAGGAACTCCATGACGGCCACGACGCGCGCGGTGGTGTTGGAACGTCTTGGCATACCGACCTAACCCTGGTGGCCGACGACCAGCTGGTACAGCGACCTGTCGACGACCCTCTCCTCGGGCAGCGGCGTGGCGTAGCGGATCGCACCGGTCTGCAGCCACACCTCCTGCATGGCCTTGGAGGTGCCCGCCCGGATCTCCCAGTCGAAGACCAGTGGCGGCGTGGACTTCAGCGTCTCGGGCTTGAGGTCGAGCAGCGGGGCGAGCTCGTTGAGAAAGTTCGCGTCGGCCTTGTAGTCGCCGGTGAAGTAGGTGCTGATGGTGCGGAAGTAGGCGCGCATGAACGCCACACCCACGTCACGGTGCTCGCGGAGCAGCTTCGGGCCGTAGATCAGCCCGCCGAGCGGCTCGCCGGGCGGCTGTCCGCCGAGGAAGTTGTAGGTGGGGCGGTCGACAACCTGGTTCCACGCGGGGGTGAGCAGCCAGGCAGCGTCGATGGCGCCGTTCTCCAGCGCGGTGAGCTGCTCGCTGGGCTTGAGCGTCTGGAACGTGACGTCCTTGACGGTGAGCCCGCCCTTGGCGAGGGCCTGGCTGATCGGGAGCAGGATCGTGCTGCCGATCCCGGCGGCCGAGCCGACCTTGCCGCCACGCAGTTTCGACATGTCGTTCTTGCCGACCGCCCACAGGCCACTCTTGGACTCCGGCGCCTCGCTGTAGTTGCCGGCGACCCAGCGGAGGTCATACCCCTGGTTCAGCGCGTTGTGAAACGACGCGTCCGGACCCGACTGCCAGGCGTCGAGCTGCCCGCTCGCGAGCAGGCTGAGCGCGTCGGCGGGTGGGACGATCTTGATCTCGACGTCGAGGTTCTCCTTGGCGAACTCACCCTTCGCCTGCGCCCAGTACATCGGGCCCTGCAGCTCGGCGGACTTGGTGGTCAGCGCGATGACGAACTTCGTGCGCTCCTGCAGCGGCTGCGGCTCGGGGAATCCGGGCTTGCAGCGGGCGGCCTTGCGGGTCGGGCTCCGGTCGGCCGGGTCGGTCCATGCGTTCTCACACCCGGCGACGGGATCGATCTTGCCGGTGACCGCGGGTCCCGCCGGGGCATCGGTGGTCTTCGTCTTGGACGCGCATCCTGCGGTGGCAAGGACGGCCACCAGTAACGGCGCTACATACCTCAAGGTCTTTCCCACGCGACCCTCCGGTTGTATATGCAACCGACGTGGCTGCGGGACCGATCGTAGGGTCGGCCCCGTAGTCGGTCAAGCGTTTGCTTGATTTCGTCCGATGCCCCGGCAGCGGCCCGTCCCCGCGCCGTCCGCCTCGATCGCTTGCCGCAGACCGCGCTGTTGACGAGGCGGAGCCACACTGCCTACCCTTCGACCAAGCGCTTGCTACATTCCCTCACCGGGGCTCCATGCCGAGGCGGTCATCCTTGCCGCGGCACCGTCGGAGGCCGGTGGCGCACGAGGGATCGCTTCGCGATGCACGGGCCGACACGCCCGGCCGTGACGATCGTGCGTGCGGCGCCCGACCAGGAACCCCGACCCGGCTCAGCCGAGGGTTCCCAGCTCCTGCCCGGTCAGCCGGCCGGCGGGCAAGGGTGCGGTCCGGCGCAGATGGTCGCGGTGCTGCGAGGCTCGATGACGTTCCCGGCGTGACGGCACACCGCTGCTGCGTGCACCCGCGCGGCCGGGCGCAGCCGGGACGACGAGTAGTTCGGCTGGACACGATGTGCGTGAGCGGCGGGCGGGGCATGGCTACGGTCATGGACCGCCGGAACCGAGCGCACCGACAGCGGGAGGTCTGACGATGGCGGACTCGGCGGAGTCCAGGGATTCGGGGGCGACGGGGTTGCTGGCCGGGGTACGGGTCGTCGAGTGCTCGCTGCTCGAACCCGGCTCCCTCGGCATGATCCTCGGTGACCTCGGCGCCGACGTGATCAAGGTCGAGGCACCCGGCGGTGACTACATCCGCCGGCTGGGCTGGCCGTTCGTCGACGGCGTGTCGATCCTGCACTGGCACGTCAACCGGGGCAAACGCAGCATCGAGCTGGACCTGCGCACGCCCGAGGGGGTCGAGGTGTTCCTCGACCTGGTCCGTTCCGCCGATGTGGTCGTCGAAGGCATGCGCCCGGGAGCGCTGCACCGCCGCGGGGTCGGCTATGACCGGCTGCGCGAGGTGAACCCGGCGATAGTGTTCTGCTCCCTGTCCGGCTTCGGCCTGACCGGCCCGTACAGCGACCTGCCGTCGCATGGGGTCGGCTTCGACGCGTGGGCCGGGGTGGCACCGCCCGGCGTGGACACGCAGGGCGCCACCTACCTCGCCGACCACACGAGCATCGGGACCAAGGTGGGCCCGGTCTGGGCCGCGATGGCCGTGGCCGCCGCGCTGCTGCGCGCCCGCACGACCGGACGGGGTTGCCAGCTCGACATCGCGCAGAGCGACGCCGCCGCGGCGGCCAACTGGCTGCCGATCGAGGGATCCCGTGCCTACGAGCGACCGGAGCCCGACGTCACCGGCAACCCGGCCGACGGGGGCGAGCGCCGGGTCCCCGGGCCGGGCGGCATGGAGGAGGCGGTGCGCTACCAGTACTACCGCAGCGGCGACGGGCACGTGCTCTTCATGGCCTCCGAGCGGGAGTTCTGGGAGAACTTCTGCCGGGGCGTGGGGCGGGAGGACCTGTACGAGGCGCGTCCCGGCAGCCGCTACGCCGACCACGCGACCGGGGACCGGCGGCTCCGCGGCCAGCTCCAGGAGATCTTCGAAGCGCGCACCACCGCCGAGTGGGTGGCGTTCGGGCTCGCCGTGAACTGTCCCATCGCGCCGGTCAACGGCCCGGCGTCCATCCTCGCCGACCCGCAGTTCCGGGAACGGATGCCGTGGCTGCCGGCGGCCGAGTACGGCGCGGACCTGCTCCCGACCCCGGTCAACGTGGTGGGCGAGCCGCGCCACCGTCCGCGCCGCGCGCCCTCGCCCGGACAGCACACCGCCGAGATCCTGTCCGACGTGCTCGGCTACGCCCCGGAGCACATCGACCGGCTCCGCGCCTCGGGCGCCGTCCCCGGCGAACCGACCGGCCACCCCGACGTAGCAAGCTCTTGACGAGAAAGTGGTGACATGGCGAACCCAGCAGGGCACGACACGCTGCGCGAGGTCGATCTCGACCGGTTCTTCCGTCCGGAGACGGTGGCGGTGATCGGTGCCTCCGACACCCCTGGACGGCCGACGACCCTCAACTGGGGCCGGATCAGGGCCTGGGCCGAGCGGGCGGGCGCCCGCGTCTATCCGGTCAACCCCAACAAGGAGACTGTCGACGGGATCCCCTCGTTGCCGAGCGTGCTCGACGTCCCGGACGAGCTCGACCTCGCGGTGATCCTGGTCGCCGACGCCATGGGGGCGCTGGAACAGGTCATCGCCAAGAAAGCGCGGTTCGCCGTGCTGTTCGCCGCCGGGTTCTCGGAGTCCGGGCAGGAGGGCGAGGAACGCCAGCGGCGCCTGGAGGAGTTGCTCGCCACCGGCGGCGTGCGCCTGCTGGGACCCAACACCAACCTCAACGCCTTCGAGAGCTTCCGCGACGACCTGCCGGGCCGACCGATCGCCCTCATCACGCAGAGCGGACACCAGGGCCGCCCGGTCTTCCAGGGACAGGAGATCGGGATCCGCTTCAGCCACTGGGCGCCCACGGGCAACGAGGCGGACCTGGAGTCGGCCGACTTCATCCGGTACTTCGCGGACCGGCCCGGCACCGGGGCGATCGCCGCCTACATCGAGGGGTTCAAGGACGGCCGGACCTTCCAGCTCGCGGCCGACCACGCGGCCCGCCGCGGGGTGCCCATCGTGGCGGTCAAGGTCGGGCGCACGGACGTGGGCAGGTCGTGGGCGAAGTCGCACACCGGTCACCTCACCGGTGCCGATGCGGTCGTCTCGGCGGTGATGCGGCAGTACGGCGTGACCCGGGTGGACGGCCTCGACGAACTCCTCGACACCGCGGCGATGCTGGCGCGTTCGGCACCCCCGCGCGGTGATGGCGTGTGCGTGTACTCGATCTCCGGCGGGACCAGCGCGCACATGGCCGACCTGCTCACCGCCGCCGGCCTGCGACTGCCCGAGCTGACCCCGGACACCCAGGTCGCCCTGCGCGAATGGATCCCGGGCTATCTACGGATCAACAACCCGGTCGACAACGGCGGCCACCCGACCGGTGACTGGCGGGGCCGCAGAATCCTCGACACCATCGTCGCCGACCCCAACGTCGACGTGCTGGTCGTGCCCATCACCGGGGCATTCCCCCCGATGAGCGACAAGCTCGTCGACGACCTCATCGCCGTCGCCGCGACGACCGACAAGCCGGTGTGCGTCGTCTGGGGCTCGCCCGCCGGCACCGAGCCGGCGTACCGGGACGCTCTGCTCGGTTCGTCGCTACCGGTGTTCCGCACGTTCGGCAACTGCGTGACCGCGGTCCGGGCGTTCTTCGAGTACCACGCGTTCGCCCGGCGGTACCGGTCCGGCTGGGGCGGCTCGATGGACCTCGGCACGTCGCCCGGGGCCGGCGCGGCGCGGGCGCTGCTCGTGCCGGGCGCCGTCCTGCCGGAGCACCGCTCCAAGGAACTGCTGTCGGCCTACGGCATCAGGACCAGCAGGGACATCCTCTGCACCAGCGCGACCGAGGCCGTGGCCGCGGCGTCCTCGCTCGGCTACCCGGTGGTGCTCAAGGTCGCCGGCGCCGAGCTCCCGCACAAGACCGACCTCGGACTGGTGCAGGTGGGGGTGGGTTCCGGACGCGAGGTCCGGGAGGTCTACGCCCGGATGGTCGAGCGGGCCGCCGCGGCGACCAGCACGCCGATCGACGGTGTGCTGGTGTGTGAGCAGGTCTCCGGCGGTGTGGAGACCGTGGTGGGCATCGCCACGGACGAATTGTTCGGACCGACCGTCATGTTCGGCATCGGCGGCGTGTCGGTCGAGGTGTACCGCGACGTGACGTTCCGCGTGCCGCCGTTCGACCGGGACGAGGCGCTGCGCATGGTCCGCGAGGTCAGAGGGCTTCCGCTGCTCCTGGGCAGCAGGGGGCGGCCGGCCGCCGACCTCGACGCCGTCGTCGACGTCGTGATGCGGGTGCAGCAGCTGGCACGGGACCTGTCCGGCGAGCTCGCCGAGCTCGACATCAACCCGCTCGTTGCGCTACCCGACGGCGCCGTCGCGCTCGACGCGCTGGCCACCGCACGCTGACCCGCAACCACCGGACCAACCACGCGGCCGGCGCGCTAGATGTCCGTGAGGTGCACGTAGGCGACGACCTTCTCGGCGGCCATCAGCGGCTGGCGGGCCACCGTGACGCCGGTGTGGCCCGCGTTGATGATCTCGCCGTTGCCGATGTACAGGACCACGTGGCCGCCGTTGTTGGTGAAGACCAGGTCGCCCGCGCGCAGGTCCGGCCTCGCCACCCGGGTGCCCACCTTGATCTGGTCGTAGGTGACCCGCGGGAGGTCCACGCCCGCGGCCTCCCACGCCCGCATCACCAGGCCCGAGCAGTCGAACGTGTCCGGGCCCGCCGTGGCGAACCTGTACGGCTTGCCCACCTGGGCCTCGGCGTACGCCACCGCCAGGGCCACCTTGCGGGCCCGCGAGTCCGACACGAGCAGCGTCTGGCCGATGCTGATCAGCGTCGACGTGCCCAGGTTGTTCAGCCGCTGCAGCTCGGCCACCGTCGTGCCGTAGCGGCGGGACAGGGCCCACAGCGTGTCGCCCGCAACCACCACCACCGAGTCCGGCGGGGCGGCCGACGCCGGGGCAGCCGGCACGAACAGCGCCGCGAACAGCGACAGGAGCGCGAGGGGTACGTGATAGCTCATGACGGCACGGTAGCGAACATTACTCGCAAATACGGGCAATTCGGCGACCAACAGCGGCGCCGGTAGCGTACGGAGCCATGACGAGCTTCCACCATCCGGGAACGGTGCTGACCGACCACACGTTCGAGGTACCGCTCGATCATCAGGACCCGGCCGGGGAGCGGATCACGGTGTTCGCCCGGGAGGTCGTGGCGTCCCGGCAGGCCGGCGACGACCTGCCGTGGCTGCTGTTCCTGCAGGGCGGGCCCGGGCACGGTGCGCCGCGGCCGATCGGGCGGGACGCCTGGCTCGACCGGGCCCTCCAGGACTTCCGGGTGCTGCTGCTCGACCAGCGCGGGACCGGGCGGTCGACCCGGGTCACCCGGCAACGGGTCCGGGCCCGCGGCAATCCGCGGCGGCAGGCCGAGTACCTCGCGCACTTCCGGGCCGACGCCATCGTCCGGGACGCCGAGCTGATCCGCCGGCAGCTCGGCGGCGACCGGCCGTGGAGCGTGCTCGGGCAGAGCTTCGGCGGGTTCTGCGCGGTGACCTACCTGTCGTTCGCCCCCGAAGGACTCCGCGACGTCATGATCACCGGTGGGCTGCCGGGGCTGCACGCCACCGCCGACGACGTGTACCGGGCCACCTACCCGCGGGTCGCGGCCAAGAACGACGCCCACTACGCCCGGTATCCGGGTGACGTCCAGAAGGTCCGGGCCATCACGGAAGCGCTGGCGAACACCGGGATCACCGTCGAAGCGTTCCGGTCGCTCGGGCTCGCGCTCGGCTCCAGCACCGGCTCCCACGAGCTGCACTACCTGGTCGAGGACGCGTTCGAGGCACCCGGCGTGCTGTCCGACGCCTTCCTCGCCGAGGTCCGGCACCGGCTCGACCTCACCGGCGCGCCGCTCTACGCCCTGCTGCACGAGGCCTGCTACGCCCAGGGCGGCCCGACCGCGTGGGCCGCGCACCGCGTCCGCGACGAGTTCCCGCGGTTCCAGGACCCGGTCCTGTTCACCGGCGAGATGATCTACCCCGGGACGGTCGACCCCGCGTTCGCCGAGGTGGCCGACCTGCTGGCCGCCAAGGCGGACTGGCCGGCGCTCTACGACCCGCAACGACTGCGCACCAACACGGTCCCCGTCGCCGCCGCCGTCTACCACGACGACATGTACGTCGACCGGGAGCTGTCCGAGCAGACCGCGAGCAGCATCGGCAACACCCGGATCTGGGTCACCAACGAGTACGAGCACGACGGGCTGCGGGTCAGCCGCGGCGCCGTCCTCGACCGGCTCATCCGCATGACCGGGGGCGAGGTGTAAGGGCCACCCGTGCGCGGTTGGCCCTCAAGAAGCCCGGCAGCAGCGCAGATACTGGCCGCATGGAACACCCGAGCATGACCGACCTGCTGCACCCCGCCGTACCGCACGGACCGGGCGGCACCCCGCTGACCCTGCCGATCTACCAGACGAGCACGTACGAGCTGCCCCGCTCCCCCGCCGCCGCGGAGATCGCCGCCGCCGTCGCGCCCGCCGCGTTCTACACCCGCTACGGCTCGCCGAACGCGCGGGAGGCGGAGACGATCCTGGCGAAGCTGGACGGGGCCGAGGCGGCGCTGCTCGTCGGCAGCGGGATGGCGGCGGTGAGCGCGGCGCTGCTGTCCAACGTCCGGGCCGGGACCCGGGTCGTGGCGCAGACCAGCCACTACACGGCGGCGCTGACGCTCCTGCGGACCGTTCTGCCCTCGCTGGGCGTGCACGTCGATCTGGTACCGCAGCAGGACGTCCCCGCCGCCGTCGGCCCGGCGACGGACGTCGTCTACGTGGAGACGCCGAGCAACCCGACGATGACGCTCACCGACCTCGCCGCCGTCCGCGCCGCCGCCCCGAACGCGCTGCTCATCGCCGACAACACGTTCGCCACCCCGTACAACACCCGCCCGCTCGACCTCGGCGTCGACCTGGTGGTGCAGTCGGCGACGAAGTACCTCAACGGCCACAGCGACGTCACCGCCGGCGTCCTCACCGGCTCGGCGCAGCTCATCGCCCGCGCCTGGGAGACGGCCCGGGTGCTCGGGCCGGTCTGCCACCCGTTCGAGGCGTGGCTGCTGGCCCGCGGGCTCAAGACGTTCCCGCTGCGGATGGCCCGGCACAACGCCAACGGCCTGGCGGTCGCCGCGTTCCTGCAGGGCCACCCGGCGGTGCGGGCGGTGCACTACCCGGGCCTGCCGGAGCACCCCCAGCACGAGCTGGCCGGGCGCCAGATGGCGGGCTTCGGCGGGATGCTGAGCTTCACCCTCGGTACCGAGGCCGCCGCCCAACGCGTCGTCGAAGCCACGCGGCTGGCGCACAACGCGGTCAGCCTCGGCGGCACCGAGACGCTGATCACCCACGCGGCGTCGCTGGTCTTCACGCACCAGACCGAGCAGGAGCGGACGGCGTCCGGCATCGACCCGGGCATGCTGCGGATGTCCATCGGCCTGGAGGAGCCGGAGGACATCATCGCCGACCTGCGGCAGGCCCTATCGGTGTAGCGCGAGGATCTCGCCGAGGAACTCGCGGGTGTACGTCGCCACCGTGTCGAAGTCGCTCTCCAGCAGGAAGTGCCCGCCGTCGCGCAGGTGCACCTCGGCGTCGGGGACGTCCTCGCGGAACGCGAGCGCGCCCGCCGGGTCGAAGATCCGGTCGTTGCGGCCCCACACGGCCAGCACCGGCGGGTGCGCCCGGCGCAGGTACTCGTGCAGCCGCGGGTACACGTGCAGGTTCGACGGGTAGTCGCGGAAGAGGGCGAGCTGGATGGCGTCGTTGCCGGGGCGGCGCAGCAGCTCGTGGTCGTGCAGCCAGTTCTCGGGTGCGATCACGCTCGGGTCGGGCGTGCCCTCGATGTACTGCCAGCGCACCGCGTCGAGCTCCAGCGCCTCGCGCACGGGCGCCTCCGTCGCCGGCGTGGGGTCGGCGGCGTACGCCCAGATCGGCCCCCAGAACTCGGGGTTGAAGCCGACCTCGTAGCCGTTGCCGTTCTGGGTGATGATGGCCGTCACCGGCCGTTGCGGGCGCAGCGCGAGCCGCCAGCCGACGGGCGCCCCGTAGTCCTGGACGTAGATGGCGTACCGCTCGACGCCGAGCTGGTCGAGCAGTCCCGCGGTCAGCTCGGTGAGCGCGTCGAACGTGTAGCCGAAGCCGGCCGGCGCGTCCGACAGGCCGAAGCCGAGCATGTCCGGGGCGATGACGTGGTACCGCTCGCTGAGCGCCGGGATGAGCCGGCGGAACATGTACGAGCTGGCCGGGAAGCCGTGCAGCAGCACGACCGCGGGGGCCTCCGGCGGCCCGGCCTCGCGGTAGAACAGCTGGTGGCCGTCGACGACGGCGTACCGGTGATGGGTGGGACGGTCCATGGCAGCAGCCTGCGGCACCGGCGGCGGGTGGGCCGGCGGCACCGAGGAGGCTCATCCCGACCTTCGCCCTGGCACGTTTCCGGGATTCGTCCGGTCCCGCGCGCCCGTACCGTTCTTCTCAACGGCAACGACCACAGCGAACCAGGGAGATACGGATGAGCGACTTCGACTACGGCCACTACGAGGCGGGCGCCGAGAGCGGCGAGCTGGAGCACCTGCAGTCGGCTTCGGGCAGCGAGTCGGACTACGACAGCAACTTCAACGTCTA
>NZ_BMPI01000022.1:0-68100 GCF_014647515.1 Dactylosporangium sucinum
CGCCGGTCGCGGCCCGCGCTGGTTGGCCTCCAAAGCAAGTTGACCTTGGTGGATTTCGGCCGCCGGGGCGACCGAAATCCACCAAGGTCAACTTGTGGGGCTCGTCGGCTCGACTGGGCCGTGATACGTCCAGTCACATCCGCGACATGTGGTGTGCGGCTGAACCGCTCTGCGTATTAGTGCGTAGAACCAGGTGGAAGGGATCGGAAACATCACGAGGCGTGAGTAGAGACGATGCAGACCTGCTGAAGGCGCTCCATACGGAGCACGGAGACGCACTGTTCGCCCATGCCTTGCGACTGACCGGCGGCGACCGCCAACGGGCCGAGGACCTGGTGCAGGAGACCCTGCTGCGGGCCTGGCAGCACCCCGAGGCGCTCGACCCGGCCCGTGGCTCGGTGCGGGCCTGGCTCTTCATCACCGCGAGGAACCTCGCCATCGACGCATGGCGGCGGCGCTCCGCGCGGGTCGGCGAGGTGTTCACCGACCAGCTGCCGGAAACTCCGGTCGTGGTCGACGAGACCGAGCGCGCGGTGGAGTCCTGGGTCATCGCCGAGGCGCTGTCCCGGCTTTCCCGACCGCACCGCGAGGTCCTGGTCGAGTGCTTCTACCAGGGGCGCTCGGTCGCCGACGCGGCCGACCGGCTGGGCGTGCCGCCCGGCACGGTCAAGTCGCGGACCTACTACGCACTGCGTTCGCTGAAGGTCGTACTGGAGGAGTTGGGGGTGACGCAATGAGGTGTGAGCACCTCCATGACTCAGGTGTCTACGTCCTTGGGGCGCTGTCGCCGCCCGAGCGTGAGGCATACGAGCGGCATCTCGCGGACTGCGCGGAGTGCCGTGCGGAGGTGGCGGAGTTCGCCGACCTGCCGGCCCTGCTCGGGCGCCTGGACCGGAGCGCGGCCGCGGCCATCGCCGACGAGCCGGCCGACTCAGGGTCCGCGCTCGACGGATGGGGCGACGCAGCGCTCGACGGGCCGGGCCAGCGCCCGACGGCTGGGCAAGAGACGGACGCGAACGGCGGCGCGAGGTGGGCCGGGCCGTCCAGCCTCGATCGCTCGTGGGCGGGGCCGATCATGGCGGCTTCCGGCGGTACCGATGCGACCAACGGCCACCGGGTGGACCCCCTGCTGCCTCGGGTGCTCGACCGCGCGGCCCACCAGAAGCGGGCCGACCGGCGGCGGAGGCGCTGGCAGACCGTGGGCACCGCGCTCGTCGCGGCGTGCCTCGGCGTGCTGGGCGTGCTCGGCGTGCGGGCCGCGGGCATCGGCGAGCCGAAGGGGCCGGAGTTCGTCGCGATGGAGGAGGTTGCCGGGTCGGTGCCGGTGACCGCCCGCCTGGCCCTCGAACCCGCCGCCGACGGGACGGTGGTCCGCATGCAGTGTGCCTACCAGGGCGGCGGCTACGGCAAGTGGACCTACAAGCTCGTCGTGGTGCCGAGGTCCGGCCCGGCCGAGGAGATCGACTCGTGGACCGCCGGGTACGGCGACGAGTACGACCTGAAGACCCGCACCACGATCCCGCGCGCCGACATCGCGCGGGTCGAGATCCGCAAGGACGACGACACACCGCTGCTGGCGCTCACCACCTAGAACATTCGTCTCACTCACCGGGAGCGGGCGGTCGTCTCATGAGGCGGCCGCCCATCTCGTTCACACGGCGGCGGGCATTTCCTCGCGCTGGGCCGCGCGCGTGCGGCGGGTCGAGCGGATCGCGTCCCAGGTGAAGATGCCGAGCGCGCACCAGACGATGGCGAAGCCGGCGAGCCGCCCCGGGGGCAGCGCCTCGTGGAAGACCGCGACGCCGAGGATGAGCTGCAGCATCGGCGTGAGGTACTGCAGGATGCCCAGGCCCGACAGCGGCACGCGGTTGGCGGCCTCGGCGAAGAGCAGCAGCGGCACCGCGGTGAGCAGCCCGGCGCCGGCCAGCATGACGGTGTGCCAGGCCGAGACCGTGCCGAAGGTGGACTGGTGGTCGCTGGTCAGCCACCAGAGGTACCCGATGGCGGGCAGCGTCAGCACCGCGGACTCCAGGAACAGCCCTTCGGCGGCGGGCAGGCCGAGCTGCTTCTTGAACAGCCCGTAGCAGCCGAAGGACCCGGCCAGGGTGAGCGCCACCCAGGGCAGCCGCCCGTAGTCGATCGTGAGCACGACGACCGCCACCGCCCCGACGCCGAGCGCGACCCACTGCAGCCGGCGGAGGCGTTCGCGCAGGACGAGCACGCCGAGCAGGATGACGAAGAGGGGGTTCACGAAGTACCCCAGGGAGGCCTCGACGACGCGGTTGGTGTCGACGGCGTAGATGTAGACGCCCCAGTTGACGGCGATGAAGACGGCGGCGGCCGCGACCCCGGCCATCCGCCGGCCGTTCTTGACCAGCTCTTTCAGCGGCCGCCAGCGCCACAGGGCAGCCAGTAGCAGCGCCACCGTGACGAGCGACCAGACGATCCGGTGCGCGAGGACCTCCACGGCACCGGCCGGACGCAGCGCCCGGAAGTACAGCGGGAAGACACCCCACAGGATGTTGGCGGACAGGGCGGACAAATAGCCTCGGCGCAGCGGGTCCACGGCTCAACCGTAAGGGGTGGACGCCTGCCCACCCCTCACCGGGCTACCGATAGTTCTGGTAGTTGCCGTACTGCTGACGGGGCGGCGGCTGCGGACGGCGGTAGTCATCCTTCTTCTTGCGGTCGCGGTCGCCGCGGTCGGGGATGAGGAAGTTGATCAACCAGCTGACGACGCCGATGAACAACGCCCCGAGGATGGCCGTGGGCCAGAACTTGTCGACGTTGAACGCCAGATCCAGCCAGTCGGCAATCTTGCTGGTGAGCAGGAGCAGCGCCCCGTTCACGACGAGCGACACGAGCCCGAGCGTGAGCAGGTACGCCCAGCAGCCGATGGTCTTGATGATCGGACGCAACACCGCGTTGACGATGCCGAAGATCGCCGCGACCGCGATGACCGTGAGCACCTTCCGCCCAGTGTCACCCTCGACGGTGATACCCGGGATCACCAGCGTGGCCAGCCAGACCGTGAACGCGCTCACGGCGAGCCGGATGAGGATTCCCATGCGGGTGATGGTGTCATGGACAAGCCAGCCCGGAACACCCCACTATCACCACTTCCTGGGCAGAAGGCCACCCGGCACTCACCCTCCCCGGCCGGGAGGGCGGGGGTGCGGCTCGTGTTCGGCTCCTGCCGGGAGGTCAGCGGCCGGTGAGCCGGCGCTCGTGCGGGGTCGTGGCGAGGTCGGCCCAGCGGACGCAGTGGCCGGTGACGACGATGGCCAGCATGTCGGGGCCGACCTTCGGGAGCCACGCCGCCGACTCGTTCAGGCCCAGCGCGTCGGCGGCGAGAGCGGCCTGCGGTCCGGGGAGGGACTGGAGGATCACCAGGTCGGACGCGCGCAGCGCCTCCGCGTCGGCCGGCTCGAGGTGCGGGCGGGCCAGCAGGGTCGTACGCCACGGCCGCGACGGCGGCGCCGGCCCGCTGTCCACCACCAGCAGTTGCGGGCGAGCCGGCGTCGGGTCCGGGAGCGGTTGAGCGCGGTCGGCCGCCTTGATCGAGACCGAGCTGCCCAGACGACCCAGGAACGGTGCCCAGGCCCCCGGGTCGGCGGACTGGATCACCACGTCCGCACCGGTCGCGGCCGCTCGCATGATCAATTGCTGGGCGCAGCGGAGCCCGGTGATCAGGGTCACCCGGGTCGGGAGATCGCGGAACAGGCGGATCGGGACCGGGCCGCCATGGCGGTCCAGGCCGAGCACCACCCCGGCCCGTCCAAGGACCAGCCGCGACTCCACGGCTGCCCGGCCGCCCTCCGAGCGACTGCCGGTTCCTGCCGCCGGGCGGCCGCCGGGTGCCGAGCCGGTCGCTGTGGCGGCTGGGCCGGTCACCGCGGCGGCTGGGCCGGTCGCTGTGGCGGCCGAGCCTGGCGGCAGGCGGTCCGTGCTCAGCAGGCCGGTCAGCGCGGCCGTCGGTCCGGTGGCGGCGGCGCCGAACGGGAGGGTCGCGGTCAGGCCGTCGAGCTGGGTGCCGTCCAGGCGGCGGATCCGGGTGCCGTCTGCCGTCGCTGCTTGTCGCAGTGCCTCCTCCGCTCGATGCAGGGCCGCGGCCGAGCCTGGTGCCGAGCCTGGTGCCGAGCCTGGTGCCGAACCGCCGTCCGCCGGCACGGTCAGGCGGACGACGACGTCGAGCGCCGGCGTGCGGGACGTGACCGTCAGCGCCACCGCCGTGGTCGACGTCGGGATCGACGTCAACGTCTCCAGGAGCGAGCCCTGACCTTGGGCTGCCACTCGGAACGCAGCATGGACGTGGGTGGCCGCCTCGACCGCCGAGCGGGTCTCGACGAGCGGGGCAGGCGGCGACGTGCAGTGTGCGGACTCCTCGAAGGCCGACAGTGCGGACCGCGCGGGCAGCGGCCGGGCCGGGACGCCGGAGCGCTCCAGCTGGCGCACCGCACGGCGGAGCGCGGCCCGCAGCGCCTGGTCGAGCGTCTGGCGGGCGTAGCCACCCGAGCGGCGGGCGCGCACCGTCAGCAGCACCCGCTGGCGAGCCGGGACCCGAGCACCCGTCAGCGAACGGTGTGCGGCGTCCTCCGCCGGCGGCACGGTGATGATCAGCAGCTGGAGGCGGATCTCCGGGGCATCGTCCGCGGCCGAGGGCAGCAGGGTCGCCAACGGCGGCAGCGGGGGTAACGGCTCGCTCGTCAGCCCCGCCGCGTCGCCGAGCTCGACCACCGCGGCCAGGCCGTCGACGTCCTCCAGCACGGCGACCTCGGCGCCGTCCAGGTCGGCCGGGGTCAGCGCCGCGCCCGGGTGGAGCCGGGCCAGCAGCGTCGCGGCGTCGCGGGACGGTGGCAAGGAGCGGCGGCGGGTCGGCAGCGGGGTCAGCAGGGCCGCGGCGAACGGGACGGCCAGCAGCGGCCAGAGCGACGCCGCGGCCCACGCCGTGGCCAGGGCGGCCAGCGCTACCTGGGCCGACACGATTCTTGCCCGCAGCATTACATCGCCCCCCACCGATGTCGTTCGCCGCCTATCGTATGTCCCCGGTACGACACTTTCTGGAGGACCGGATGGCGTCGCAGCAGGAGCAGGTGCACTCGTACCAGTTCGGGGTCCAGCGGGTCGTCGCCGCGCTCGTTGCCAGGGAGACCGACCCCGCGCAGCCGCCGTTCCGGCGGCTCGCCGGAGCCGCGCTCGTCGGAGTGCTGCTCGCGGCCGTCGGGGTCGGCGGGGCCGCCGCCTATGCGCTGCTGCGGCCCGGCGACACCAGCGACTGGCGGGACGACAAGGCCCTCATCGTCGAGCGGGAGTCGGGCGCGCTGTTCGTCTACCGCGAGCCGCGCCTCCACCCCGTCCTCAACCAGGCCTCGGCGTTGCTGCTGCTCAACGCGCCCGACGCGCACACCGTCACGGTGAGCCGGGCCCGGCTCAGGAGCGCGCCGCGCGGGGCCGTGCTCGGCATTCCGGGTGCGCCGGCCTCGTTGCCGCCCAAGGACCGCCTCCGGACCGAGCCGTGGATGGTGTGCTCAACGCCGGACGGGTCGGTGGTGTTCATCGGGGACCGGCCGGGGAAGGGGCAGGCGCTCGGCGACCGAGGGGTCCTCGTGGCCGGTTCGTCGCACCAGGTGTACCTCATCTGGCACAACCAGAAGCATCTGGTGCGCCAGCCGGGGGCGCGCTCGCAGGTCAGCGTCGGGCAGGGGTTCCTGCACGCGGTTCCGTCCGGTGCCGACTTCGACGGCGTGCTGCCGTCGTTGGTGGACGATCCGGGCGCGGCGATGTGCGTCGATGACCAGATAACGACCGCGGTCGAGCTTCCCGATGTCAAGGGCGGCGTGCCCACGGGCGGGGGAGACACGGTTGTCGTGCCGCCCGGCGGCGGTGCCCTCGTGCGGACCGACACCGGGGTGCTCAGCCTGGTCACCGACCTCGGGCGGCGGCACACCGTGCCCGGCGAGGACGTGCTGCCGGTGCTCGGGTACGCGGGGCAGGAGCCCGTCACCGTGCCCGCGGCGCTGCTCGGGCTGCTGCCGGCCGGGCCCGCGCTCGATCCCGTCCTGGCCGGGCGGTCTCAGTAGTTGGTCAGTACCAGATCTGCCGAATCGCGGGCGGATGCGCGGAGGTTGATGTCCCGCCGGGTGGCCATCCGGACGGCGGTGAAGCCCTGATAGATGCGGCGGGTGGCGTCCGTGTCACTGTTGGTCATGGTCAGCAGCACGCCGCGCGCGGAGGCCTCGCGCATCGCGGCGGCCAGGCGCTCGTGGTCGGCCTCGTGGAACTGACCCGGCGTGTACCGCTTGAAGTCGGCGAACCCGCCCTCCGGCAGGTACGGCGGATCGAGGAACACCCAGTCGCCGGCCGCCGCCTCCCGCAGGGGCTCGGCGAAGTCGCAGCGGCGGATGTCGACGTCGATCAGCGCCTTGGCGGCTGCCAGGAGCGTTTCGCGGTTGTAGTACGGGCGGTCGTAGGCGCCGTACGGAACGTTGAACCCGCCGCGGCGGTTCACCCGCCACAGGCCGCGGAACGCGGTCTTGTTCAGGTAGATGACCCGCGCGGCGCGGCCGAGCTCGTCGAGGTGCTCGGGCTGCTGGGCGCGGACGCGGGCGAACTGCTCCGGGGTGTTCGGCAGCGCGTCGAGGCGCTCCATGACCGCCTCCGGGTCGGCCGCGACGGCGCGGAAGCAGGCCACCAGCTCGGGATTGGCGTCGGACAGGACGGCCTTCGCCGGGCGGAGCTCGAAGAAGACCGCCGCGCTGCCCATGAAGGGCTCCCAGTAGCGGCCGGTGAACCGGGGGGCCATCGCGACCAGGCGGGCCGCGTAGCGCGTCTTCCCGCCAGCCCACTTGATGAACGACCGGCCCTCCGTCATGCCGCCATCTTAGGTGCACTCGTTCTGATGCATCAGATTTGATGCATGGAGTTATCCACAGGCTCGGAAAGGGTCTGGTGATCGATCGGCTACGGCCAGTACGGTCCAGGCATCGATCGGAATCGAGGAGACGGGGAGTTTCATGGCGCAGACCACGCAGGCGCAACAGGCGGAGCTCAATGCCGCCGCGCAGCGGTTCGAGCAGGTCAACGGAGAGTTGCAGAGCATGCTCTCCACGCTGATGCGGGAGCTCGAGATCACGCGCAGTGGTTGGCAAGGGGCCGGCGGGCGGTCGTTCGAGGCGGTCAAGCAGGCGTGGCGGCTCGACCAGGAGGCGCTCAACAAGAACCTGCTCGAAACCGCGGCCGGGCTCAAGTCCGCCGGGCGCAACTATGCGGCCTCCGACGTCGAGGCCGACGCCCGCCTGCGGCGGGTTGCCCGCACCGACCTGTCCGCGCTCGGCTGAAGGCGGAGGAGGACGTCATGGACGACATGCTCGTGGTCAACTTCGGTGCGATGGAACACGCCGGTCAGTCCCTCCAGTCCGCGCTCAACACCCTCAATGCGCGGCTCGACGAGGTCTCCCAGCTCGGCCGCCGGCTGACCGGGGGCTGGCAGGGCGAGGCCCGCGAGGCGTATGCGGCCCGGCAGGCCGGCTGGGAGCGCGCCGGAAGCGACCTGGCGCTGATGCTCAAGGACATCAAGGTCGCCCTGGACGAGTCGATGCAGCGGTACCTCGACACGGAGCACCGCAACCGTCAACTGTTCCCCGGCGCGCGCTGAACGGCGGGTCGCCAGTGGCGGCGGCGGGCTCGCGGCAGCGCGATCGCGGCCGCTACCAGCAGGAGTGCGGTCGCCAGCAGCGCGGCGGCCAGCGGCAGGGCGCCCGTCCGAGGCGCGGGGCCGGCGGCCGGGTGGGGTGCCGGCGCGTAGACCCCTGGCGATCGCGAGGGCGGCCCGGCCAGCTCCGTCAGTGCCCGCAGCGGGTTGAGCCGGCCGGCGCCGTAGCCCGCCGCCCCGCCGCCGTCCGCGGTCGCCCGCAGCTGCTCGGCGACCTCGCGGGCCGAGAGCTCAGGGCGGTACTGCAGGAGCAACGCCGCGGTCGCGGACACGAACGGTGTCGCGAAGCTCGTGCCGTCGCCCGCCCGCAGCCCGGCCGGCGGGAACGTGCTCACGATCCCGGCTCCCGGCGCGACCAGGTCCACGTAGTCACCGACCTGCGACGACGGCAGGCGCTCGCCGGACTCGTCGACGGCGCCGACGCCGATGACGCCGTCGTACGCCGCGGGATAGGGCACCGGGTTGCCCTCCGCGTAGCGGTTGCCGGCCGCCGCGACGACGATCACATCCCGCGCCAGGGCGTCGGCGACGGCGGCGCGGACGGCGGGGTCGTCGCGGTACAGCACGAGCGACAGGTTGATCACCCGGGCGCCGCCCTCGACCGCCTCGCGGATCGCCGTCGCCAGGTCGGCGGGGGTGCCCCGGCGGCCGTTCTCCAGCTCGACCAGTTCCGTCACCCGCAGTGCGAGGATCGTGGCTCCGGGTGCCAGGCCGCGGAAGTCGACGCCGTCCGCGGGGCGTGCGGCGATGATGCCGGCCACAGCGGTACCGTGGCCGACGCAATCCAGCCGGGAAAGGCCTCCGTCGAGGTGGTCGGGGCCAGGCTGGACGGCGTCGTGCAGCTGGGGGTGCCGGGCGTCGACGCCGGAGTCGATCACCGCGACCGTCACTCCGTGGCCGTCGGCCAGTCGGACGAGCATGCGTTGGTCGTACCGCTGCTGCAGCCATGGCGTTCCGGCCGGTTCCGGACGACTGGTGGGGCTCGGGCAGGCGGCCGGGGCATGCGCGCCGGCCGGCGGGGCCACGAGGCACGCCACCACGCTCAGCAGGGCCGCCAAACCGGACATTCGGCGCCCCCGAGGCATGACCCGATCGTAGGCGCTGGTCCCGCCCGGCCACAGACGTCGTGCTGATGCCGCGAATGAGACAGCGTTGTGATCGAGCGCCCGGGGATCGCTATGCTGGCCGGAGCGCTTGCCCGCGTCGCTCCCCTCGGATTGCCGTGGCCATATAGGTTAGGTTTCGGCGACGCGGCGGTTTCGAGCCCGACAAGGGGGGTGGCCGTGACCGAATGGGAGCCGGCCACCGAGGCCGAGGCCGCCATGCGTGATGCCCTGCGCGCGAACGACCAGGAGCAGTATTTCCGCATCCTCGCGCGCACCGACGTCCTGCTGCCGATCGCGCCCGACGCGCCGCAGCTGCCCGGCCCCGGCGACTCCGGCTGGGGCACGTGGACGACCGACGGCCGCACGCACGTGCTCGCGTTCACCTCGCCCGCCGCGCTGCACGAGTGCCTGGCCGGTCACCCCGGCACCCATCGGCGCGTGCCGTTCCGCGACCTCGCGACCATCTGGCCCAACGTCGACTGGTGGCTCGCGGTCAACCCGGGCCTTCCCATCGAGGGGTATCTCCCGAGCTGGTTCGTCACCCAGATCAGCCGCGGCGACGTGCGCCTCCCGGGCCGCACGCTGGGCGCTCGCGCGCGCATGGAGCAGGCCACCAACCGCACCCGCGCGGTCGCCCAGGTGCCCGTGCGCTCCGTGCCCAACCAGCCGGCCCCGACGCCGATCGAGCGCCAGCGGATGAAGGCCGAGCAGCAGGCCCCCTCCGCGCCGACGTCCGCCCCGCCGGCCGTTCCGCCGCGCCGCGAGGTGCCCCCGCCGGATGTGGCGCCCCCCGGTGCGTTCCTGCCCACGCGGGCGGATCGTCCGGTCAACTTCGACCGGACGATGGGGGCTCGTTCGGCGCCGCAGACGCCACCACAGGCCCCCGTCTCGCCCCCGCCCGACAGTCCGGCGCGCGGGCGGGCCGCCTTCCCGCGCCGCGGGCTGTTCGACGAGGACGATCACCGGTCGATCGACGTGCCGGGGGAGAAGGAGCTGTTCGGCGACCTGCCACGGCGGCCGGGCGGCGAGGGAGACCTGCCGCGCCGGCCCAGTGGTGAGGGAGACCTGCCGCGCCGGCCCGGCGGTGAGGGCGGGCTGCCGTCGCGTACGCCCGGCGTGTCCGACTCGCCCCGGTTCGCCGGTTCTGCTGGGCCGCCGCCGGCCGAGGAAGGGGATCCGCGGCGGTACTGGCCGCGGCGTGACCCGGCTCGGAGCCTCGGCGAGGTGTACACCGAACACGCCGATCCCGTGCTCCCGGCCGCTTGGCAGCCGCCGCCGGACCTGCCGAAGCTCGGCGGGCCGCCGTTGCCGACCCGGCAGCCGCAGGCCCAGCCGCCGGCCGCGTTCCGGCCCGGTGAGGCCGGGCCGCTGCCGTCGCGTCCTGATGGGCGGCCTGGCGAGGGGCTGTTCGGGTCCCGGTTGGGCGAGGACCGCCCGTTCTCGCAGGGCGGGCGACTGCCGGGCCGTCCGTCGACGCTCGGCAGCGGTGGTCCGCTGCCGCCGCGGCCGGCCGCGCAGCCGGCTCCGGGAGAGGCCAACCAGGCCGGCGGCTCGCTGCCGCAGCGGCCGGGCGCGGCCGATGATCGTGGATTCGGTGCGGGTGGTTCGCTGCCGTCGCGCGGTGGCCAGGGCGATGACCGCAGCTTCGGTGCCGCGGCTTCGGTGCCGTCGCGTGCTGCCGAGGACGATGATCGCGGGTTTGGCGCCGGTTCTGCGCTGCCGTCGCGTGCTGCCGAGGACGCTGATCGCGGGTTTGGCGGCGGTCCGTCGGTGGCGGCGCGTCCTGGCGAGGATCGCGGGTTCGGCGGGCTGCCCTCGCGGGCGGCTCGGGGCGACGACGCGGCGGCGTCCGGAGGGTTCTTCGGGGCCGCAGAGGCGCCGGCGAGCGAGCAGACGCAGCCGCTCGGCTGGAACGGCCCGGGCGACGTACGGCCGGCCAGCCTCGCCAAACCCCCCAGCCGCGCGCCCGAGGCCCGGCCGGCCGACGAGCCGCTGCCGTTCGACCGGCCGGTGTTCGACCGGCCCGGGTTCGGCCGGCTCGACATCGAGCAGCCCGAGGCAAACGAGTCGTCGGCGCAGCCGTTCGGAGAGGTGGCGTCGCGGGCCCGGGCCGCCGGGTTCGGGGACAGCGACCTCGATCAGCATCCGTTCTTCGCCGACGAGCCCGACCTTCCGCGCGCCGACCGCCAGTCGGCGTTCTTCGGGCCGTCGACCAGTGACGCGGAGTTCGGGCTCCCGGGGGCGTTCCGGTCCGAGCCGCCGGCCCCGCACCTTGCCGAACCTCCGGCGCCGCACTTTTCCGAGCCGCCGGCCGTCGCGCCGTCGCCGGCCGCGCCGCCGCACCTCGCCCAACCGCCGAGCGCGGTGCCGGGCGTGCCGCCGCACCTGGCCGAGCCGCCGAGCGCGTCGCGGTTCGGGTCGCCGTCGGACGAGCCGTCGAGTGTGTCCTCGCGGTTCGGGTCGCCGTCGGGTGCCGAGCCGCACCTTGCGCAGCCGGGTGCCGCGGAATCGTCCGCCGTGCCGCCGCACATGGCGCAGGGCACCGGCCCCGAGCCGTCGTTCTTCCCTTCCGCGGGCGAGTCCGGATTCTTCGGGTCCGGCAGCGAGTCCGGCGGCAGGTCGCTGTTCGGCAGCCGGAGCGACCGGTCGGCCGATGCGCAGCTGGACGGTCCCACCGAGCCGGTCGAGTACTCGGGGCAGGTCTCCTTCTCCGCCGGCGTCGACGCGCTCGCCCACGGAACCAACGGCGACGGTGACTGGCGGGAGCCGTCGCCGGAGCTGCGGTCGTTCTTCGAGACCGGGGCCGCCGAGCGGGCGCAGCTGGCCGACCAGCAGGAGCCGGTGAGCCGGCCGGGCGAGACCGTGTACGAGCCGGAGATCGTCGACGGAGCCCCCGTGCGGCTGCACGAGGAGATCGTCGATGCCGAGGTTGTCGTCTCCGCCACCGACTCCGACACCGGCAGCTGGCCCGTCGGGTCCTGGCAGGCGACCGCCTGGCGGCAGACCGCGCCCCGGGAGACCCCCTGGGAGGAGCCCGCCGCGACCACGCCACCCGCCGCGGCGTTCCAGGCCCAGCCCAGCACGGCGTTCCAGGCCGAGCCGGTCTTCCAGCCGCAGCCCGAGCCGGATCCCGAACCGGCCCACGAGCCCGAACCGGCCTACGAGCCGGAGCCGGCCTACGAGCCGGAGCTGGCCTACGAGCCCGAGCCGGCCTACCAGCCCGAGCCGAGCCTCCAGGCCCGGCCCGAGCCGCAACCGGTCGCCGACTGGCAGCCCCCCGCACCTGAGCCGCCGGTGAGCCCGGCCCCCACCAGCGTCGGCCCGGACGCCGCGCCCCCGAGCGCCCCCAAGCGGCTCGACCCGGCCGCCGTCGCGAGCTTCCAGCCCGCCAACAGCACCGAGCAGGACCTCTTCGAGGCCGTCCAGCAGAACAACACCGACCGGTTCCTCTCCACGCTCCTGCTGGCCAAGGTGCTCGTGCCCTACTGGGACGGCGAAGGCACCATCGAGCCGCAGAACTGGCGGACCGAGCACATGAACGGCGTGCCGCACCTCGTCGTCTTCTCCTCGCAGGAGCGCATGGAGGACCGGCTCGGCGAGGACGCCCTCGGCAGCTGGATCAAGTTCACCCGCCTCATCCGCCAATGGCCGCCCGGCGACCAGCTGGCGTTCGCGATCAACCCCGAGTCCCCGGCGGGCGCGGTGCTGCCCGGCACCGAGGTCGTCCAGCTCGCGACCTGGGCGGCCGAGATGGGGCTCGGCGTCGACGAGCCCGAGCAGCCGGCGCCGGCCAGGCGGGAGGAGGCGGCCCAGCCGCGGCCCGCGTTCGAGCCGCCGTCGTCCGGCGGGCGGCTGGTGATGCAGAAGCCGATCTCGCCCGAGCAGCTCAGCTACTACCTCGAGCGCAACTACGACCGGGTGTCCGGGTTCGTGCACCGGGCGAGCGAGGTCGGGCACCTACAGACGCCCGACCAGCTGTACAACGCGCTCGGCCTCGGGTATGCCGGGTCGAGCTTCAAGCCGGACGCCGACGAGTCCTACGTGCTGCGCTGGATCGCCTACCGCGGCGACCTCTACCGCATCCCGTACGGTGGGTCGTCGCAGGAGGCCATGCGGGCGATGGAGGGCTGGGTCATCGAGCGCCCGCCGTTCCGCGGCAACGGCTTCGCGCCGAGCGAGACCAGCGACGTCATCGCCGAGTTCAAGGTCGACAGTGCCCGGCTGCCGCACGACGCCGAGCTCTGGCGCCTGCGCCGCGACGGCCGGCAGGAGCTCATCGCGCGGCTCGACGCCGACGGCCCCAACTGGCGGAAGAACGGAGCGCTGTGATCCGTGACGGGTACGCGGCCCGGTGGCGCGGCGCCGAGTACGAGGCCAGCCCGGACGGGGACGACGTCCGCCTGTACCGGCCCGACCAGGCGGACGGGTTCGACGAGGTGCGCCCGGGGCGGTACCGCCGGATCGTCGCGCTGAACGAGGTCGACGAGCTCGTCTATGTGCGGACCACCTGCTTCTGGCGCGGTCAGCCGTTCATCGTGCTGGGGGAGCACGACGGGTGGCTGCGCGTCGAGTACACGGGCGGGCGCGCGCCGGTCGCCGCGGAGCTCAACCTGGAGGAGTTCGACTACGGCGTCTACCAGGGGTGGGCGCCGCGGGCCGAGGTCTCCGAGCTGCGCGAACAGCGAGTTTAGAGGCCCTTCACCCAGCGCAGGATCTCCCCGGTGACCAGCTCCGGCTGCTCCAGGTGCGGGAAGTGGGACGCGTCGGGGAGCAGCCGCCACTCGTACTCCGCGAGCACGTAGCGCCCCGAGCCCTGCGCGGTCCTCGGCAGTACCGCCGGATCCAACGCCCCGTGCAGTTGCAGCGTGGGCGCGGTCAGCGGCTGCTGCAGCAGCTTGACGAAGCGGTAGCCCTGCAGGCGCAGCGTCGCCCGCACGGCCCACCGGTAGGTCTCCAGCGCGCAGAACGCGGCCTGCGGGATGCGCATCGCCTCGCGGCAGCACCGCTCGTAGTCGGCAAATGTCTCGGAATTCACCCAATCGGGTGAACCCCACATTCGTAAGTAATCACCCACGAGTGCGGCGTTGTCGCGGGTCAGGATGTGCTCGAAGCGCGGCACCTGGAACTTCAGCACCGGCTTCGCGGCGGCCAACTGCCCGCGCGGGTCGGTGGCCAGCGCCGCGCGCAGCCGCAGCGGGTGGGCGGCGCCGAGCACGACCAGCCGCCGGACGAGCTTCGGGTGGAACGCGGCGGTGGTCCACGCGATCATGCCGCCGTAGCCGGCGCCGACCAGGTACGCACTGCGCTCGCCGAGGGCGCGGATGAGACCCGCCACATCGCCCGCCATCGTGTACCCGTCGTAACCGCGCGGTGGCTTGTCGCTCGCGCCGTAGCCGCGCAGGTCGATCGCGACCGCGCGGAAGCCGGCGTCGGCGACCGCGGCGAGCTGCTGGTGCCAGGCGTACCAGAACTCGGGGAACCCGTGCAGGAACAGCACCATCGGGCCGGTCCCGGCCTCCACGACGTGGAACCGCGTGCCGTTGGCGCTGACGAACCGGTGCGACCACGGCCCGTCGATCATGACGCAGGTGTCGTCAACCACGGGGTTCATGTCGCTCAGCGTAGGGCCTGTTCAGCGAAAATCTTGCCAGGTGAGTGGCTGTGACGCGCGTCTTCGAGGGTCGCGGGCAGGGCGGCGTCACGCTTAGCGTGCTCGTATGAGCCTGCCGTTGCCGCTGGTCGTCGTCGAGGGCACGCCGGGTGAGTGTGGCGTTGCCTACGGTAGGGCCGCCGCCGACCTCATCGGGTTGAACACGGCGAGCTATCTGGAGCGATTCGCGTCGTTCGCCGGTCTCGATCGCGCCACGGTACGGCGGTACGGCGCGCTCTTCCGCGAGGCGTCCCACCAGCACGCGCCGCGGGTCGCGGAGATGCTCGACGGCGTGGCCGAGGGCGCGGACGTCGACGTGAACGAGATCTACGCGCTCAACGGGCGGTCGGAGCTCATGTACGCCGGGACGGAGTGCACCGCGATCGGCGTGCTCGACACGCGCAGCGTCACCGGTCACGCGCTCCTCGCCCAGAACTGGGACTGGCATCCGGCGCAACGCCCGTACAGCATCCTGCTCGCCACCCGCGACGAGCGCGGCTCGCGGGTGCTCGCGCTGACTGAGGCCGGGATGCTGGCCAAGGCCGGGCTCAACGACGCCGGCCTCGGCGTGTGCGTGAACCTCCTCGGCTCGTCGCGCGACCGGCGCTCCGGCGGCGTGCCGTACCACGTGCTGCTCCGGGCCGTGCTGGAGGCGCGCCTGCTGGGCGAGGCGATCAAGGTCGCGTGCGCGACGCCGCGCTGTTCGAGCATCAACCTGCTGATCGGTCAGGCATTCGCGCCGGGTGTACCGAGTGAGGTGCTGGACCTCGAGGTGGTGCCCGGTGACGTCGGGGTGCTGCACCCGGTCGACGGCGTGATCACGCACGCCAACCACCTCGAGGCGACGTTGCCGGTCTTCGACGTCGTGCGCGGCCTCGGCGGCTCGACGTTCTACCGCGGTGCCCGGGCGCGCCGGCTGCTCGGCGCCGGGCTGCTGGACGAGAAGCAGGTGCAGGCGGTGCTGGCCGACCACGGCGGTTATCCGCAGTCGATCTGCCGGCACGACATCGACGCTCCTAGCGATGCTGAGCGGACGGAGTCGCTGTTCGGGGTGCTGCTCGACCTCGACGAGCGACGGATGACGATCACGCCCGGCCCGCCCTGTCAGGCGGACGCATCCCATGACATCCGACTTGCCGGACTTTTCACTTGATTTCCGCCTTTTGTCAGCCTCGGGCGCCCTTGTGTTACTCCTTAAATGTGTCTGTGCTGATCTCGCGTTTTTGATCTCCGATTTCGCGCATTTCCGCAGCTCAGCCGTGGATGCACAGGCAGGTTCGCATGTTGCCCGCCTCGGTGCGTCTTAAGTCCTGGTCAGAGCGCTTCAGGCGTGGGTTGTCCCTGGTCGGACCGGCAACTAGCTTCCCCAATCGACGCACGTGAGCCCCCACCTCGTCGGAATCGGGAATGCTAGATGAACGAGCGAGACGTGCCCAGAAGGCGCGGTGACTACGACTCGTACCGCGACTCGTATTACGAGTCCGGCTACGAGGACCAGACCGGTTACATGCGCGCCGACCGTGGCGGCTCGGGCCCGCACTTCTACGACCCGGGTTCCGTGTCCCGGGGCCGCGGCCCGCTGCCCGACATCGACGACGACGCCGACTACGACGAGCCGTCGAACTGGCGCCGCCGCACGGCGATGATCGCCATCGGGGGCGGCGCGGCCGCCCTGATCGGCGGCGGCGCGTACGCCGTCACCCAGTTCTTCGGCGAGGGCACCCGCACCGAACCCGCCGACGCCGAGGTCCCCGTCGACACCGCCGCCCCCGCCTACGTCGACCAGAACCAGAGCCTGATGAACGGCCAGGCCGGTCTCGGCGTCCGCAAGAACACCCCGACCACCGGTACCACGTTCGGCACCCCGGCCGACGCCGCCAAGAACGCCGTCGTGGTCGGCAACACGGTGCTGCCGAAGAAGGACCCGGTCCGCCACCTCGCCAGCCGGCTCACCTTCGGGCCGAACACGAAGACCATCAACGACATCAACAAGCTCGGGATCAATGGCTGGATCGCCAAGCAGCTGAAGCCGGAGACGATCCCGCTGACCCGCGGCGAGCAGAAGGCCGACGCCGAGCTGGTCACCTGGAACATGACCTACGAGCAGCTCAAGGCGCAGCAGGGCGACCTGGACAAGAAGGGCATCAAGGCCGACAACCAGAACGTCCAGTACGCCATCGCCAAGCAACTGTTCTCCGACCGCCAGCTGTTCGAGATGATGGTCGACTTCTTCGGCGACTATCTGCACGTCTCGGCGTTCCACGACGGCAACGAGCTGGTGCGGGCGGCCTTCGAGCGGGACGTGATCCGCAAGCACGCGCTCGGCAACTACGTCGACATGTTCATCGCGGCCAACAGCCACCCGGCGTTGCTGCGGTACCTCGACCAGCAGGCGTCGACCAAGGACCAGATCAACGAGAACCTGGCCCGCGAGAACCTCGAGCTCTACACCGTCGGCGCGTTCAACGGCTACAACGAGACCGACGTCCGGCAGGCCGCCATGCTGCAGACGGGCCGGAGCATCCGCGACGGCAAGTACGTGTACCGGCCGGAGCAGCACTACGTCGGCCCGGTGAAGATCATGGGCTTCTCGCACGCGAACCCGACCGCGGAGGGCGGCGAGGCGGTGCAGGAGGCGTACTTCCGGTACATCGCGCTGCACCCGAACACTGCGCGGTACATGGCGCAGAACCTCGCGACCCGGTTCGTCTCGGACACGCCGCCGAAGACGCTGGTCGACGCCATGGCGAAGACCTACATCGACAAGAAGAGCAACATCCCGGCCGTGCTCATGACGATGCTGACGCGCACCGAGTTCTGGGCCTCGGTCGGGCAGAAGGTCCGCCGCCCCGGCGAGTACCTCACCGCCACCTACCGGGCGCTGGAGATCAACCCGGAGGCGCCGGCCGGCTTCACGTCGCCCAACACGAACGTGAGCCCGATGGTGCAGGGCCTCGCCGACGTCATGCGGAAGCTGGAGGAGTACGGGCACGCGCCGATGGAGCTGCCGACCCCCAACGGCTACCCCGACGTGTACGTCGCGTGGACCTCGGCCGGAACCATGGTCAACCAGTGGAACGACGCCTACAACGCCGTCGTCGGCGGCCGCAAGCAGTTCACCTGGCAGAAGCCGGAGACGCTGATCGCCGCCCCGCCGGCGACCGCGGGCGCGTACCTCGATGCGCTGAGCAAGAAGCTCATCAACGTCACGCTCGATACCGCCCGCAAGACCGCGATCCTGAAGATCGCCGGCCCGAACGTCACGGCCGGCACGCCGGTCGACGCGACGTTCAACGGCGCGATCGCCGCGGTCGTGCGCGCCCTGTTCGCCACTCCCCACCACCACCTCCGGTAGGCGCAGACCATGGAGAAGAACGTGCACCGTTCCCTGCATCCCGAGTGCCCTGACCTGCTCCGCCTGGGGCCGAACCGGTTCGAGGCGGCGCTGCGGGCCGAGGCCGTCGCGGTCAAGGAGGAGCAGAAGGCCGTTCGCGACCAGTACCTCGAGCTCTCCCGCCAGGAGGACGAGCAGGAAGAGGGCAAGGGCGTGACCCGCCGGCGGTTCTTCGTCGGCGCGGCGGCGACCACGACGGCGCTGGCGACCAGCCAGTTCATCACCACGCAGGCGTCGTTCGCGGCCACCCCGACCGGCACCCTGATCCACGTCTTCCTCTACGGCGGCGCCGACGGCCTGTCGCTGTTCGCGCCCATGAACGACGCGGTGCTGCAGCGCGTCCGCCCGTCGTTCACGCTGGCGGAGAACACCTCGATCCCGCTGGAGCGCGGCTTCGGCCTCAACGAGTCGTTCGCGCCGCTGAAGAAGTACCTCGACGCCGGGCAGCTCGCGTTCGTCCCCGCGGTGAGCGACCGGCGGCTCGACCGCAGCCACTTCGCGGCCACGGACATCTGCCAGCTCGGTGGCCTCCCCGCCGAGACGGGCGGCATGGGCTGGCTGACGAACCTGGCCGACAAGCTGGGCGCCGGCACGGCGTTCCGCGCGATCGGCATCGGCTCCACGCTGCCCCGCTCCCTGGTCGGCGGCGGCGGCGCCCTGGCCCTGTCGAACGTCGGCGCCCTGAACGTCAACGGCGACGGCAAGTTCAAGCAGCCGACGGTCGACGCCATCAAGACCCTCTTCACGGGCGTCAACCACCCGATCGAGAGCCCGGTCCGCGCCGGCATCGACGCGCTCACGCTGGCCCAGAAGCTGGCCCAGGAGGGCTACACGCCGGCCAACGGCGTCCGCTACACGGGCGTCGGCAACGCGTTCAAGGAGCTGGCCCAGCTGATCAAGGGCGGCGCCAACGTCCGCATCGCCACGGTCGGCATGGGCGGCTGGGACACCCACGAGGGCCAGGGCACCCGCGGCGGCTACGTGGCCCGCCACTTCGGCGAGCTGGCGTCGGGCATGGCATCGTTCTTCGACGACCTGGGCCCGGACCTGTCGTCGAACGTGACCATCATGGTGTCGAGCGAGTTCGGCCGCCGCGTGGCGGAGAACGGCAGCGGCACCGACCACGGCCACGGCGGCGGCGTGATCATCCTGTCGGGCAAGAAACTCGCCGGCAAGGTGATCGGCACCTGGAACGGCACCGGCACCCTGGTCAACGGCGACCTGCCCGAGATGAACAACATGTTCAGCGTGTTCGGCTCGGTGGCCCAGGGCCGCTTCGGCCTGACGAACGCCGAGGTGGGCCAGATTTTCCCCAGGCAGACCTACACCCCGCTGAAGATCTACGCGTAGCTCCACCTACGCGTCCAGAGGGCGGCCCCGGTCCCGGGGGCCGCCCTCGCTACTTTGGATGCCCCCTCGCCGCGCTCCCATGATCGTGGGAACCATCTGGTCGCCCCCAACACAAGTTGACCGTGGAGGCTGCCCTGGCGACAAAACCTTCCGCGGTCAACTCCACGCCACGGTCAACTCGACGACCGACTCCACCACGCGGCGCGCGGACGCCGCGGTCACCCAGCCGCCTCGTGCAGCGGTAGGGTGCGGTCCGATTACTCACCGTCAGGGGCGTGCGGGTGACGGTGGGTGGCCGCGGGGCGCGTGAGGGGCGACACGCAAGAGGGACATCGACTCGGGCCCTGGTCGAGTTGACCTTGGTAACTTACGGTCGCCGGGACGACGAAAAGCCACCAAGGTCAACTTCGAACCCGCACCGCGGCCGCCAGGCCGCGGGTCCCCAGGACGACGGAACGCCATCAAGGTCAAGTTTGGGTGCGCACCGCGGCCGCCGCGGGCGTCGGTGCGCGGCCGGCAGGCCGCGGGTCCTCGGGACGCTGGAACGTCACCAAGGTCAACTTTGGGTGCGCACCGCGGCTGGGCGCGGGCGTCGGGCGCGGCCGGCAGGACGCGGGTCCTTGGGGCGACGGCGATGGCAGCGTGCGTGAGGGCGCGACGGATGTCGCGCCCTCACGAGCGGTGTCTGGCGGGAGCGACGGTCGTGCCTTCTACGGGCCCGAGTCATCGCTCCCTTGGGGGTTCTAGTCCTCCGACTTGCCGGACTGGAGGCCCGACGCGATCAGGTCCATGACCGTGGAGTCCTGGAGGGTGGTGACGTCGCCCAGGCTGCGGTTCTCGGCCACGTCGCGGAGGAGGCGGCGCATGATCTTGCCGGAGCGGGTCTTGGGGAGCTCGGCGACGAGCATGATCTGGCGGGGCTTGGCGATCGGGCCGAGGGTCTTGGCCACGTGGTTGCGCAGCTCCTGGATCAGGGCCTCGCCCGCGTCGCCGTCGGTCTCGACGCCGCCGCGCGGGATGGTGAAGGCGACGATGGCCTGACCCGTGGTCGGGTCGGTGGCGCCCACGACCGCGGCCTCGGCGACCTTCGGGTGGCTGACCAGGGCGGACTCCACCTCCGTCGTGGAGATGTTGTGGCCCGAGACGAGCATGACGTCGTCGACGCGGCCCAGGAGCCAGAGGTCGCCGTCGGCGTCCTTCTTGGCGCCGTCGCCGGCGAAATACATGTCCTGGAAGCGGGACCAGTAGGTCTCCTTGAAGCGCGCGTCGTCGCCCCAGATGGTGCGGAGCATCGACGGCCACGGCTCGCGCAGGACCAGGTAGCCACCGCCGCCGTTGGGGACCGCCTGGCCCTGGTCGTCGACCACGTCGGCCGAGATGCCCGGGAGGGGGCGCATGGCGCTGCCGGGCTTGGTGGCGGTGACGCCGGGGAGCGGGGAGATCATGATGGCGCCGGTCTCGGTCTGCCACCAGGTGTCGACCACGGGGCAGCGGTCGCCGCCGATGTGTTCGCGATACCACATCCAGGCCTCGGGGTTGATCGGCTCGCCGACGGAGCCGAGGAGGCGCAGGGACGACAGGTCGAACTGCTTCGGGATGTCGTCGCCCCACTTCATGAACGTGCGGATCGCGGTGGGCGCGGTGTAGAGGATCGTGATCTTGTACTTCTGGATGAGCTCCCAGAACCGGCCGCGGTGCGGGGTGTCGGGAGTCCCCTCATACATGACCTGGGTCGCGCCGTTGGACATCGGGCCGTAGACGATGTAGCTGTGGCCGGTGACCCAGCCGATGTCGGCGGTGCACCAGTAGACGTCGCTGTCGGGCTTGAGGTCGAAGACGGCGTGGTGCGTGAAGCTGGCCTGCGTCAGATAGCCACCGGTGGTGTGCAGGATGCCCTTGGGCTTCGCCGTGGTGCCCGACGTGTAGAGGATGAACAGCGGGTGCTCGGCGTCGAACGACTCGGCGGTGTGCTCGGCCGACGCGGTCTCGACGACGTCGTGCCACCACAGGTCGCGACCGTCGGTCCACTCGACGTCCTGGCCGGTGCGGCGCACGACGAGGACCTTCTCGACGCTGGGCGTGCGGGCGACGGCCTCGTCGACGATCACCTTGAGGCCGCTGGGCTTGCCGCGGCGGAAGCCGCCGTCGGCGGTGATGACGACCTTGGCGCTCGCGTCGTCGATGCGGCCGCTGAGGGCGTCGGCCGAGAAGCCGCCGAAGACGACGCTGTGCGTGGCGCCGATGCGAGCGCAGGCCAGCATGGCCACGGCCGCCTCGGGGATCATCGGCAGGTAGATCGCCACGCGGTCGCCCGCGACGACGCCGAGGCCGGTCAGCGCGTTGGCGGCCTGGCAGACCGAGCGGTGCAGGTCGGCGTAGGTGATCGTGCGGGTGTCGCCCGGCTCGCCCTCCCAGTGGATGGCGACCTTGTCGCCGCGGCCGGCCTCGATGTGCCGGTCGAGGCAGTTGTAGGCCACGTTGAGCTGGCCGCCCACGAACCATTTCGCGAACGGCGGGTTGGACCAGTCCAGCGCCTGGTCCCACTCCTTGGCCCAGCTCAGCCGTCGCGCCTGCTTCTCCCAGAAGGCGACGCGGTCCTGCCTTGCCTCGGCATACGCATCCTCCGTCAGGTTGGCGGCGGCGGCGAACTCGGCAGGCGGCGGGAACTGCCGTGTCTCGTTGAGAAGGTTTTCCAAGGTCTCGCTCATCGGTGATGGCTCCTCGAGGTGGTCCAGGTCTCGCAAGCAGGCTAGTTCGGGGGTGTGACAAGAAGCGAGGCTTCTGCGCTGAGCGGCTGCTGTGAAGCGCCGGGTTTCTCTAAACCTTGTTTACATTAGCGGCACGATACCGTCTGGTGGTGCCGACAGACCCGCTTGCCCCGCTGCTCGACCTCGCCGACGTGGCGCCCGCCTTCGACCAGGCCCGGGCCGCGGTCGACGCCGCCATGCGCAACCGTGCGCTGCGCCGGTCGGGCGGGCCCGTGGCCGCCGAGGTCGCGCTGCGCACCTCGGTCGCCAGCGCCGCGCTCGACACGCACGGGTTCGACCTGGAGGGCGTCCGGGCCGGCGTGGTCACCGACCCGGTGGTGCACGGCGCGCTGCGCGCCACCGCCGCCCTCGACGGGCTGACGGCCACCTGGGGGCGAGCCCCCCGGCAGGTGCTGGCCAAGCTGCACACGCTCGTCGCTCGGGACGTGGTGCCGGCCGCCGACCTGGGCCGTCCGGTGGACCCGCAGGCGGTGCCGCGGCTCGACGCGCTGGCGGCGCTGATCACGGGCGGCACGGACGTTCCCGTGCTGCTGCAGGCGGCGGTGGTCCACGCGGAGCTGCTGGCCCTGAAGTCCTTCGCGGGGCCGAATGGGGTCGTGGCCCGGGCCGCGGGACGGCTGGTCCTGATCGCCGGCGGGCTGGACCCGCGGGGGCTGCTCGCCATGGACGTGGGGCACCGCAGCCGGGAGCCGGAGTACGTGGGGTCGGCCAACGCATACGCGACGGGCACGCCGGACGGGGTGCGGTCCTGGCTGCGCCACTACGCGGCGGCGGTCGAGCGGGCGGCGGAGGAGCTGACCGAGATCTGCGAGACGGCCGCGGACCGGGGGTAGTGCTACCGCGGCCGCCTCGCAGGCCGGACTAGGCGTTCTGCTGCGCCTTCGACTGCCGGATCGTCTGGATCAGCAGCAGGATCGGGGCGATGAAGGCGTAGAAGAAGATCTGCACCGTGCCGCCGTCGAAGATGAAGAGCAGGTAGAACGCGTACCCGAGGAACCCGACGCCGAACAGGCCGTTGAGGATCCGCAGGCCGGTCGAGACCTTCAGGAACGGCTGCACGGCCAGGACCAGCAGGAACGCCCCACTGATGCCGAGTGCCGCGATGTAGCCGAAGAACATGCCGTCGCTCATCTCGGACACGGCGAGCACGTCTGTCGCGGTGATCATGGAACTTGCCTCCGGGGTGGAGAAAAGGGGGTATGGCCGCGACAGCCTAGAACCTTTCCCCAGCTCCGTGTGTCCCTCCGAGGCCCGCACACAGTGAACGGCGCCTCATGCTCCAGGAGGCGCCGTCACACACGTCCGGCCGGGTTACCAAGCGTGCACTCAATATCCGTTCGCAGCGGTCCTTGCGAAGCCGCTGCAACGCGCCATCCGCGGCTGATCGCTCGTGGGTGCCCGGCGGCCGTGCACGAGATCCTCTCGTGACCCCGCACTTCCTTTTCTACGCCGCCCGCTCCATGAGCGGAACCCCTGACCAGGAGATTGTGACTGGTGGGGCCTACGTGGCCGGCGCGGCGGCGAGCCGCGCGCGGCGCTGCCTGCTGCGGCTCCACATCGCGAGGCCGATCGCCAGCGCGGCGCCGATGCCGATCGCGGCGGCCGCCACCGGCACGGCCGGGCGGTCGCGCAGCCGCTTGCTCAGCGGGATCGGGTGGCGGAACTCCAGCATCGGCCAGCCGCGCTCCACGGCGATCTTGCGCAGCCCGCGGTCGGGGTTCACCGCGGTCGGGTGCCCGACCAGGCTGAGCAGGCCGGCGTCGGTCACCGAGTCGGAATACGCGAAGCAGGTGGACAGGTCGTAGTCCCGCTCGGTGGCCAACTCCTTGACGGCGACCACCTTGTTGGGCCCGGCGGCGTAGAAGTCGATCTCGCCCGTGTAGCGGCCGTCCTCTCCGACGTTCATCCGGGTCGCGATGACGTCGGAGATGCCGAGCAGCTCGCCGATAGGTCGGACCATCTCGTCGCCGGAGGTCGACACCAGCACGATGTCGCGGCCGGCCGAGCGGTGCTCGGCGATCAGGGCCGCCGCCTCGGCGTAGACATACGGGTTGATGAGCTCGTCGAGCGTCTCGCGGACGATCTGGCGCACCTGCTCGGCCCGCCAGCCCTTGACCAGCGCGGCCAGGTAGTCCCTGGTCTTGGTCATGGTCTGCTCGTCGGAGCCGCCGCCGACCCGGAAGATCAGCTGGGCGTAGGCACCCTTGATGACGTCGCGGCGGCTGATCAGCCCGTCGCGGTAGAACGGTCGACCGAAGGCCAAGGCGCTTGACTTGGCGATCACCGTTTTGTCCAGGTCGAAAAACGCGGCGCTACGCCCCACGGCGGGCAAGTGTAGCGTTGCATGGCATGCTGTGGCGGCCGGACTTGCCGGAGCCCGTTGCGGATCACGCTCGGCTCGCGTGCGCTCACGCATGCGCTACCCTCAACTGAAATATTGATTGGTGTTCCGGGCGTGTTGCGAGCCCGTCCTACTCGACGTATGTGGGTCGACTCAGGCATGCTTATGTTTGCGACGAGGTTTCATGTCCGCAGACATCGACCCGTTATTGACCCTCGGCGGTTGCACCCCCCGTGACCGCTGAGTGGGTTCGGCTCGACCCCCCCGGAGCCGAACCCCCGGCGACCCCCGTCACCCCCCGGCGGGGGTCGTCCCCTCTGTACCGTCAGATGCCACTTCGGCGCAGGTCCGAGCATTTCTGCCATATGGCAATCCGGATTATGGCAGCCCGCTTTCGGCGACTTACGGGTATTGACGAACGATGCTTTGTTGAGCGCTCACGAAATTTCCACATTGGCCGGTTTCGGGCCGTCCTCCGCGCGCTCCGGAGCGCTCCCGGCCGACGACCACGGCCCGCAACCGTCCTCTCGACGCATCGGCGTCGGACGTCGGACGGCTGGGCCAAGATTTTTTTCGGGGACCTGGCGCCTGCTTTGTCCAATTGACAGGGGTTTGTACGGCCGGACATAGCAGATCGGCACCGGGCGAACCGGGTTGTCCACAACCGGACCCTTATCCACAGAATGCGGGCCGCGGCCCGGAAACGGGGGCGCCGGCGCGGCCAGAGTGTCCGGGTGCATCGACCACTGCTCGTCACCGACGACCATGAGCTGCTCGACGACGTGCTCGGCATCGCCGCCGAGCTCCCGCTCGACCTCGACGTGGAGACCGGCCCGGAGCGGGCCCGCGGCCGGTTCGCCTCGGCGCCCATCGTCCTGATCGGCGACGCCGTCGCCCCCGCCTGCGTGCGCGCGGGCCTGCCCCGCCGCGCCGGGGTCCTGCTGCTGACCCGAGGGCACGTCGCCGACCGGGTCCGGGTCCTCGCCGAGGCCGTGGGCGCCGACCACATCGTCCCGATCCCCGACGGTGCCGGCCTGCTGCTCGACCGCCTCGCCGGACTGGTCGACGCCCAGCGCGGGCGCATCCTCGCCGTCCTCGGCGGGCGCGGCGGCGCCGGGGCCAGCATCCTGGCGGCCGGGCTCGCGGTCACGGCCGGCGACGCCGGCCTGCGCTCGCTGCTCGTCGACGCCGATCCGCTCGGCGGCGGCGTCGACCTGGCCCTGGGCTGGGACGACGTGAGCGGCCTCCGGCTCGGCGACGGGCTGCCCGGCCGCGGCGCGGTCGGCGTGCTGTCCTGCGACCGGGCCGCGCCCGGCACCGGCCTGACCAGCGACGCGATGGTCGCCGCGCTCGACATCGGCAGCCGCGCCCGCGACCTGGTGGTCGCCGACCTGCCCCGGCGCCTCGACGACGCCGCGGTGCTCGCGCTGCGGGCCGCCGACCGGGTGCTGCTGGTCGTGCCGGCCGAGCTGCGCGCCTGCGTCGCCGCCTCGCGGGTGGCGGCGACCGTCGCCCCGCACACCGACGCCCTGCAGCTGGTCGTCCGGCACCCCGCCCCGGGCGGGCTGCGCACCCGCCAGATCGCCCAGTCCCTCGGCCTGCCGGTGGCGGGCACCCTGCGGGCCGAGCCCGACCTGCCCCGGCGCCTCGAGCTCGGCGACCCGCCGACGGGCACCGGCCGCGGCCCGCTCGCCGCCCTGTGCCGCCGCATCCTCGACGACCTCGGCCTGGCGACGGGGGTGGCGGCGTGAACGAGGCACTCGTGGCGCTGCTCGACGACCCGGCGGTCACCGACGTCCTGGTCAACTGCGGAGAGGTCTGGGTCGACCGGGGCGCCGGCCTGCGCCGGGTCAACGGGCTGCTCGGTGACGCGGCCGAGATGCGCCGGCTCGCGCAGCAGCTGGCGTCCAGCGCCGGGCGGCGGCTCGACGACGCCAGCCCGTTCGTCGACGGGCGGCTGCCCGACGGGACGCGGCTGCACGCGGTGCTGCCGCCGATCGCGCGCACCGGGCCGCACGTCTCGCTGCGCACGTTCCGGCGGCGGGCGTTCACCCTCGACGACCTGGTCAACCACGGCAGCATCGACCCCGGCGGGGCGACCGTGCTCGCGGCGATCGTCGCGGCCCGCCTGCCGTACCTGGTGACCGGCGGCACCGGCACGGGCAAGACGACCGTGCTGTCCACGCTGCTCTCGCTCGTGCCGGCGGCCGAGCGGCTGGTCATCGTCGAGGACGCCGCCGAGCTGGCCCCGGTGCACCCGCACGTGGTGTCGCTGCAGGCCCGCGCGGCCAACGTCGAGGGCGCCGGCGAGATCTCGCTGCGCGAGCTGGTCCGCCAGGCGCTGCGGATGCGGCCCGACCGGCTGGTCGTCGGCGAGTGCCGCGGCGCCGAGATCGTCGACCTGCTCGGCGCGCTCAACACCGGGCACGAGGGCGGCGCGGCGACCCTGCACGCCAACTCGCCGGCCGACGTGCCGGCCCGGCTGGAGGCGCTCGGGCTGCTCGGGTCGGTGCCCCGGGCCGCGCTGCACGCGCTCGTCGGCGCGGCGCTGCGGGCCGTCGTCCACCTGCGGCGGGCGGCGGACGGCTCGCGCGAGATCGCCGAGATCTGCGTGCTCGACTGCCATCCCGAGCAGCGCACGACCGTCGTGCTGACGGCGTGGCGACGGGCGAGCGGGCGGGTCGAGCCGGGCGGCGGGCTGCTCGACGAGCTGCTCGCCGAGCGTGGGCAGGAGCCGCCGCAGCCGTCGGGTCGGTGGCGGTACGTGCCGGGGAAGGGCTGGCGATGACGGCCCGGCTCCGGGGGATCGTGCTGCGGCACCCGTTCGCCGTGCTCGCCGCGCTGTCGCCGGTCGTGGCCGCGCTGCTGCTGCGCTTCGGGCCGGTCGCGGGGTTCGCGGTCGCGATGTACCTGTCGATGACCGTCTGGATCGTCCGGCGGCTCGTGGCCCGGGACGCGGTGAAGGACACGGTCACCGCGCTCGTCGACGCGATCGAGGCGACCGTTGGCGACCTGCGGGCCGGCATCACCCCCGACGGCCAGGGGCTGACGATCCGGGTCCAGCGGGTGCTGGCGGCCTCGGCGACGCCGTCGGCGCCGGCGGTGCGGGCCGCCACGCTCCGGCTGGAGTCCGCACGGAGGGTCAGCGAGTACCTCGGGACGCCGCTCATCGACCTGCTGGAGCGGGTCGAGGCCGACCTGCGGGCGGCGCAGGCGCTGCGGCAGTCCGCCGACGTGCAGACGTCGGCGGCCTATGCCTCGGCCTTCGTGCTGATGGTGCTGCCGGCCGCCGGGCTGTTCTGCGCGGTCGCCATGGGCGTCGACCCGATCGACCGGCTGCTCCACACGCGGCTGGGCGCCGCGTGCACGGTGCTCGCGGTGACGCTGCAGAGCGCCGGGCTGTTCGTGACGTTCCGGATGGTCGACTTCCTGTCCCGCGAGGCCTGGCGATGAGCCCGTGGCTGCGATGGGTGGCCGCGATCCTGGGCGGGGTCCTGATGGGGGCGGCGCTCGGCGGCGGACGGGGTGGGATCGCCGCGGGGGTCGTGACGGCGGTCGTCTGCTGGCTGCTGCTGCGCAAGGCCGAGCCGCCGCGGGTCCGGCGGGCGCGGGCCGCGGCGCGGGCCGACCTGCCGTTCGCCGCCGACCTGCTGGCCGCCGCGCTGCACGCGGGAGCGGCGCCCGACCGGGCCGCGTATGCCGTCGGCCGGGCGCTGGGCGCCGCGTCCGTCGGGGGCCGGCTGGTGACCATCGGCCGGGCGCTGCGGGGCGGGACGCCGCCGGTCGACGCCTGGGGGCAGCTCGGCGAGATCCCCGGCGGGGGCCGCCTCGCGCGGGCCGCCACCCGCAGCGCGGAGCACGGCACCGCTCTGGCGCAGACGTTCGAGAAGCAGGCGGCCGACCTGCGCCGGGACCGCTCCGCCTTCCTGGAGGCGCGGGTGCGCAAGGCGTCGGTCTACGCGGTCCTGCCGGTCGGCGTGTGCTTCCTGCCCGCATTCGTGCTGGTCGGTGTCGTACCCGTGGTCGCCGCCCTGCTGGGCGAGGTGTTCGCCGCCCTCTGAGCCTGCATCCAGTTCCGTCAGTCGCAACAACGTAAGGAGTTCCGTGTACGCCATCCGAGCCCGTCTCCGCGCCCTCCGGGGGGATCGGGGAGTCACCACCGCCGAGTACGCCGTCTGCATGCTGGTCGGGGTCGGCTTCGCCGGCCTGCTGCTGAAGGTGCTGACCAGCGACGGCACGCGCCTTGCCCTGACGAACCTGATCGGGCGGGCGCTGGCATGAGAAGCGACCGGGATCGTGGCGCCCATCGGGCCCCGTTCGGCAGGGCAGCGCGGCATCGGCGCCGGGCCGGCGGTCCGCGCGACCGGGGCTCCGCCGCCGTCGAGTTCGCCGCGGCACTTCCCGCCGTCGCCCTGCTGCTGCTGGCCGGCCTCGCCGCCCTGGTCGTCGCGACGGCCCAGGTGCGGTGTGCGGACGCGGCCGGGCTGGCGGCGCGGGCGGCGGCCCGCGGCGAGCCGGACGCGGCGGCCTCGGAGACCGCGCCGGCGGGCGCCACGATCTCGGTCCAGCGCGACGGGGACCTGGTGCGGGTCACCGTGCGCTACCGGTTCGGGCCGCTGGGGCTGGAGCTGCAGGAGCGGGCCGTTGCCCAGTTCGAGCCCGAGGAGGGGTTGTCATGAAGGGTGCGCACCGGTCGGCCAGTCCGCCGTGGACCTGGGTCGGCGTGTGGAGGCGGCGGGGAGAGCAGCGGTGGCGGGCGCGGCATACCCGGCGGGCGCGGCGGACCCGGCGGGCCCGGCCGGCCGTCGAGGTTCGGGATCAGGGCAGCGTGACGCTGGTGATGCTCGGGGTCGGGGTAGGGCTGCTCGTGATCGGGCTCGCGCTGGTGGTCGGGGGCGGGCTCATCGTTGCCGGGCACCGGGCGCGCAACGCCGCCGATGCCGGCGCGCTGGCGGGGGCGCTCGCGGCCGGGGGCGGGCCGGCGGCGGCGTGCGGCGCGGCGGCGGAGCTGGTGGCCGAGAACGGTGGGCGGCTGGTGTCCTGTGCGCTCGACGGGCTCGACGTGACCGTTGACGTGCGGGTTGACGGGCCGGCCGGCACCGAGGCCGCGGCCGCCGCCCGGGCCGGACCGCTGCGCGCCGCGGGGATCCGCGTCAGGCCGGCGCGCGACTCCGGGCTCGGCTATGCCGCCAGGTCGGTGGTGCGGCGCGGCGACTCGCGGGAGAGGGCGTCCAGGACCAGGCCCAGGACGGTGACCGCGTCGGCCTTGCCCAGCGGGTTGTTGCCGTTGCCGCACTTCGGGGACTGGACGCACGACGGGCAGCCCTGGTCGCACCGGCACTCGGCGACGACGGAGCGGGTGGCCGACAGCCAGTCGGTCGCGACCTCGAACGCACGCTCGGCGAAGCCGGCGCCGCCGGGGTGGCCGTCGTACACGAAGACGGTGGGCAGGCCGGTGTCGGCGTGGAACGCGGTGGACAGGCCGCCGATGTCCCAGCGGTCGCAGGTGGCGACGAGCGGGAGCAGGCCGATGGAGGCGTGCTCGGCGGCGTGGAGGGCGCCCGGCCAGTCGACGTCGGGCACTCCGGCGGCGTCGAGCGCCTCGGGCGTGACCGTCCACCAGACGGCCACGGTGCGCAGCACGCGCTGCGGGAGGTCGAGCTCGCACACGTCGATGACCTCGCCGGACACGAGGCGGCGCCGCTGGTAGCTGACGACCTGGGAGGTGACCTCGACCTCGCCGAGGGACAGGGTGACAGGTCCGGCCGGGCGGGTCTCGCGGACGGACAGGACGGTCACGTCGGTGACGTCGCGGGGGTGGGTGCTCCAGTCGGGGTCCTCGGCGTGGACGAGGGCGACGGAGTCGGCGAGGTCGAGCTTGTCGACGACGTAGGTGGTGCCCTGGTGCAGGTATACGGCGCCGTCGTGGACCTGGTGGTGGGCCGAGCCGGTGTCGACCGTGCCGAGCAGCCGGCCGGTGACCGACTCGACCACGGCGATCGGGCCGCCGCCGGCGCCGCGGAGGTCGACGTCGGGGCGGTGGCGCTCGGTCCAGTACCAGCCGCTGGGGCGCTTGCGCAGGACGCCCGCCGCGACGAGCGCGTCGAGGGTCGGCTCGGCGGTCGGGCCGAACAGCGGCAGGTCGGCCGGGGTCAGGGGCAGCTCGGCGGCGGCGCAGCACAGCTGCGGGGCGAGGACGTGCGGGTTGCCGGGGTCGAAGACGGTGGCCTCGACGGGGCGGCCGAAGAGGGCCTCGGGGTGGTGGACGAGGTACGTGTCGAGGGGGTCGTCGCGCGCGATGAGCACGCAGGTCGCGTCGCGGCCGGCGCGGCCCGCGCGGCCGGCCTGCTGCCAGAGGGAGGCGAGGGTGCCGGGGTAGCCGGAGATCAGGACCGCGTCCAGGCCGACGAGGTCGACGCCCAGCTCGAGGGCGTTGGTCGAGGCCAGGCCGAGGAGGGTGCCGTCGAGGAGGTCGCGTTCGAGGGCGCGGCGGTCTTCGCGGAGGTAGCCGGAGCGGTACGCGGCGACGCGGGCGCCCAGGCCGGGCACGGCCGTGTCGAGGGAGCGGCGGGCCATGGTGGCGACGAGCTCGGCGCCCTTGCGGGAGCGGATGAAGGCGAGGGTGCGCACGCCGGCGGCCACGGCGTCGGCCAGCAGGTCGGCCGTCTCCCCCAGGGCGGACCGCCGGGCGGGTTCCGCGTCACCCGGTCCGGGGGAGGAAGGAAGGAGCGGGGGTTCCCAGAGGGCGAAAGTGATGCCGCCGCGGGGTGAAGTGTCCTCGGCGAAGGCCACCACCGGCAGCCCCGTCATCCGGCTGCCCGTCCGGACCGGGTCACCCGAGGTCGCCGAGGCGAGGACGAAGGTGGGAGCGGCACGGTAGCGGGATGCCATGCGGCGCAGGCGGCGCAGGACGTGCGAGACGTGGGAGCCGAAGACGCCACGGTACGCGTGGGACTCGTCCACGATCACGTAGCGCAGGCCGCGCAGGAAGCGGGCCCAGGACGCGTGACCCGGCAGGATGCCGTGGTGGAGCATGTCCGGGTTGGTCAGGACGACCCGGGCGTGCCGGCGGACCCAGTCGCGCTCCTCGCGGGAGGTGTCGCCGTCGTAGGTGGCGGGGCGGATGTCCGGCAGGTCCAGGGCCAGCAGGCTGCGGAGCTGGTCGGCGGCCAGGGCCTTGGTCGGGGCGATGTAGAGGGCCGTCGCGCGGTCGTCGGTGAGCAGGGTGGACAGGGCCGCGAGCTGGTAGGCCAACGACTTACCGGAGCCTGTCCCGGTGGCGACCATCGTGTGGGTGCCTTGCCAGGCCGACGTCGCGGCCTCCGCCTGGTGGCGCCACGGTGCGGTGATGCCGCGCGAACCCAGGGACGAGCGCAGCGACGGCGGCACCCAGTCCGGCCAGGGGGCCTGGACGCCAGCGCGCGGGGGGATGTGCTCCACGTGGGTGAGGGACTCGGCCGCCCGGTGCTGCGGAAAGAACACCTCCGCACTCTAAAACACCTGTTCGAAACGAGCGGTGCGGTACACGCGCGCCGTTTGTGGGAAAGGGGGTCAAGCGTCGCCTCGGCACCGCGTCGATGGTTAGATGCCCGTGGAGCGCAAAACCGCCAGAGGAGGAGGTCCGCATGGAGCTGTCGTTGTCGACGTACGACTCCGGCGACCACACAGTGCTCGAAGTCGGCGGTGAGGTGGACGTCTACACCGCCCCTCGGCTCCGCGAGAAGCTGGTCGAGCTGGTCGAGCAGGGGTCCCGCCACGTCGTCGTCGACCTCAGCCGGGTCGAGTTCCTCGACTCGACGGGCCTGGGTGTGCTGGTGGGTGCGCTCAAGCGGCTCCGGGCGGTCAACGGGACGTTCGGCCTGGTCTGCTCGCACGAGCGGCTGCTGAAGATCTTCCGGATCACCGCGCTGGACCGGGTCTTCTCGCTGTACGACTCGGTGGCCGCGGCGACCGCGGCGGACGGCGATCCCAAGGCGCCCGGGTCGTACGGCACCGACGCCGATCCCAAAGCGCCCAAAGCGTAGGTCCATGCCCACTGTCCGACTGTCGTTCTCGCCGGCGGCGGCACACGTCCGCACCGCCCGGCTGGTCGGCGTGGCCGTCGCGCGGCGGGCCGGCGTGGCCGAGGAGCTGCTCGAAGAGGTCCGCCTGGCGATCGGCGAGGCGTGCTCCCGCGCGGTCGCACTGCACCGGTCGCACGGCCTCGACGACCTGGTCGACGTCGCCATGGCCGACGGCGACCGGTTCACCGTGCGGGTCGTCGACCGCGCCGCGAACGGCGCGATGGTCACCCGCTCACCCGAGGATGACGAGACTGTCGTGCTGCTCTCGGATCCGGCGCTGCCGCTGACCACCCCGCCTGACCTCCTCGCGGAGGAGGCGGTCGCCGCCCGGATGGGGCTGGCCCTGCTCGCCGGCCTCGTCGACGACCTGATTGTGTCCGAATTGTCCGAAGGTGTCGGCACCGAGGTCCGGATGTCGTGGCCACTTGAGCGGTCCAGCGACTGACCGACGAGGAAAGATCGGCGAGATTCGATTCAAGTAAACTTGCAAGTCGGTGTGACCACTGACACGGATGGCGGCTAGAGTACGGCGATCGTGTATGACGTCCCTGGTCATTGGGTACCTCGGTCGCTCAGCACGGCTCCCCGCGTGGAGAACCCGCCGCCGGCCTGACCGCTCGCGGCGCTGTCATGTGTCGGTACAGGAGGACAACGAATGTCCGGATTGCTCGCCGCTAACGGCGAGATTTCCCTTACCGGGAGCAACCTGACCTACATCGTCGTCGCGCTCGTCATCGCCTTCGTGGCGCTCGGGTTCGCCGCGACGCTGGTCAGGGCGGTGCTCGCGACCGGTCGGGGCACCCCGAAAATGCAGGAGATCGCCGGGGCGGTGCAGGAGGGCGCGACCGCGTACCTCGTCCGCCAGTTCAAGACCCTCGGCATCTTCGTCGTCATCGCCGTGGTGCTGCTGTTCCTGCTCCCGGTCAGCGAGGCCGGGGAAAACGAGACGCTCATCAAGATCGGCCGCTCGGCGTTCTTCATCGTCGGCGCGGTGTTCTCGGCCTTCATCGGCGGCGCCGGCATGGCGCTCGCCACCCGCGCCAACCTGCGCGTCGCGGCGGCGGCCCGAGAAGACGGCGGCCGCGAGAAGGCGATGCAGATCGCGTTCCGCACCGGTGGCGTGGTCGGCTTCCTCACCGTCGGCCTCGGCCTGTTCGGTGCGGCGCTGGTCGTGCTCATCTTCAAGGGCGACGCCCCGATCGTGCTGGAGGGCTTCGGCTTCGGCGCGGCGCTGCTCGCGATGTTCATGCGGGTCGGCGGCGGCATCTTCACCAAGGCCGCGGACGTCGGCGCCGACCTGGTCGGCAAGGTCGAGAAGAACATCCCCGAGGACGACCCGCGCAACGCCGCGACGATCGCCGACAACGTCGGTGACAACGTCGGTGACTGCGCCGGCATGGCCGCGGACCTCTTCGAGTCCTACGCCGTCACCCTCGTCGCCGCGCTGATCCTGGGCCGCGCCGCCTTCGGCGTCGACGGCCTGGTCTTCCCGCTGATCGTCTCGACGATCGGTGTCCTGGTGGCGATCCTCGGGGTGGCGCTCACCCGCTTGCGCCCCTCCGACCGCAACGGTCTCGTCGCGATCAACCGGGCGTTCTACCTCTCCGCCATCATCTCGGCCGTCCTGGTCAGCGCCGCCGCGCTGTTCTACCTGCCGGCCGACTGGGCGAAGCTGCTCGGCAGCGAGTGGCGCGCCACGCTGAACCTCGCCGACGGCGACACCCCGCCGTTCGGCCCGCACGTCACCGCCATCATCGCCGTGGTCATCGGCATCGCCCTGGCCGCGATCATCCAGGCGCTCACCGGGTACTTCACCGAGACCGAGCGCCGCCCGGTCAAGGACATCGGCAAGAGCGCCCTGACCGGCCCGGCGACGGTCGTCCTCGCCGGCGTCAGCGTCGGCTTCGAGTCGGCCGTCTACTCGGCCATCGTCATCGGCGCGGGCGTGTTCGGCGCCTTCCTGCTCGGTGGCGGTTCGATCACCCTGTCGCTGTTCGCGGTCGCCATGGCCGGCACCGGCCTGCTGACCACCGTCGGCGTCATCGTCGCGATGGACACGTTCGGCCCGATCAGCGACAACGCGCAGGGCATCGCCGAGATGTCCGGCGACATCGACGAGCGCGGCGCCCGCACGCTGACCGAGCTCGACGCGGTCGGCAACACCACCAAGGCGATCACCAAGGGCATCGCGATCGCGACGGCCGTCCTCGCGGCGACCGCGCTGTTCGGGTCGTACACCGACACCATGCAGCGGGCGCTCACCGAGGCCGGGTCGAAGCTGTCGACCGATTCCCTGCTCAACGTGGCCAACCCGCGCAACCTGGTGGGTCTGCTCATCGGCGCGGCCGTCGTGTTCCTGTTCTCCGGCCTGGCGATCAACGCCGTGGCCCGGTCGGCGGGCGCGGTCGTGTTCGAGGTCCGCCGCCAGTTCCGCGAGTTCCCGGGCATCATGGACGGCTCGCAGCGCCCGGAGTACGGCAAGGTCGTCGACATCTGCACCCGTGACGCACAGCGCGAGCTGATCACGCCCGGCCTGCTCGCGGTCATGGCGCCGATCGCCGTCGGCTTCGGCCTCGGCGTCGGCCCGCTGGCCGCGTACCTCGCCGGCGCGATCGGCACGGGCACGCTCATGGCGGTGTTCCTGTCCAACTCCGGTGGGGCGTGGGACAACGCGAAGAAGCTGGTCGAGGACGGCACCCACGGCGGCAAGGGCTCGCCCGCGCACGCCGCGACCGTCATCGGCGACACCGTCGGCGACCCGTTCAAGGACACCGCCGGCCCGGCCATCAACCCGCTCCTCAAGGTGATGAACCTGGTGGCGCTGCTGATCGCCCCGGCCGTCGTGCTCTACACGGTCGGCGACGGCAACCCCGCGGTCCGGTACATCGCCGCCATCGTCGCGGTCGGCGTCATCGCCGCCGCGGTCATCATGAGCAAGCGCAAGCCGGTGGCGGTCGACGCCGGCGACGACAACGGCGCCTCCCAGGAGGAGTCGGCTTCGGAGCGGGTCACCGCCTGACCCACGGCACGAAAGCGCCCCGGCCGGATCGCATCCGGTCGGGGCGTCGTGTTTTCTCGAACACACGATCGGTTCTACGCTGCAACCCATGCGTCTCCGTCGTGTTCTCGTCGTCGTTGTCGCCCTCGCGTGTACCGCGGGGTGCTCCGCCGACGGCGCCGGTGACGTGGCCCCGAAGCGGTGGGCGCAGTCGGTCTGCGCGGCGCTGGCCCCCTGGCGCGCCGAGATCAACGACCTGACCACCAAGGCCCAGCAGCAGCTGCAGGCGGCCAGGACGGCGGCGCAGACCAAGACGAACATCGTCGACCTGCTGGCCGGCGCCGAGACGGCGAGCGAGAAGGCGCGTGTCGGCGTCGACGGCGCCGGCATCCCCGACGTCAAGGACGGCGACAAGGTCGCGGCCCAGTTCACCGCCTCGCTGTCGAAGGCGCGCGACGCCTACGGCAACGCCAAGCGCACCGTCTCCGGGCTGCCGACGAACGACTCGAAGGCGTTCTACGCGTCGGTGACGTCGGCGTTCGCCACGCTCAAGGAGGAGTACGAGCAGAGCGCGATCAACCCGTCCCACGTCGGCCCGGCGGATCTCCAGAAGGCATTCGACGAGGTGCCCGAGTGTCGATGACCCGGTCCGTCGCCGCCCGGCAGCTCTCGCTGTTCGGGGTCGAGGCGCGCCCGCCGGCGCCGCACGACCTCGAGGGCCTGCTGCTGGGCGCCGGTCAGGTCGGCCGCATGGGCGGCACCGGCCGGGTGACGACCGTGGTGGAGGACGCCTGGCGCTGTGCGGTGCTGCGGGCCGAGTGTGAGCTGCGCGGCCTGGTGCTGACCTGCGAGCCGGCCGTTGAGGAGGACCGCTTCGTGGTCCGGACCGCGTACTCGGCCGCCCTCGCCCCGCTGGCCGCCCGCTGGCTCGACGACGACGGCGTGCAGCGCGCCCCCGGGGACCTGGCGCTGGACGGCCGGCGGCTGCGGCTGTGGGTGGCCGCCGCCGGCGGGTACGACGGGCAGCGCGCCTACCTGCTCCGGCTCGCGCCGAAGCCCCGCCCGCCCGAGCCGGAGGCCGAGGTCGAAGCCGAGGTCGGGGCCGAAGCCGAGGCCGAGGTCGTCGATGAGGCTGCGGCGGTGGCCGGCGAGCCGGAAGTGGTCCACGAACCCGAAGAACCGCCGATAAACGGGCATAATGGCCACACGCCGCCGGTCGACCGGCGCGAGATCATGCAGGCCCGAGCCGACGCGAAACCGAACAAACGGCGCAAGAAGCCGGACAGCAAGGTGTCGGCCTTCGATCCCGGGCCCGACGAGTTCGCCGACTTCGACGCCTACGACGGCCCCGACCCGTACGCCGAGGTCGAGCCCTTCAGTGACCCCGGCGCCGACGAGTGGCCCGACTCCGGCATCGCCGACCTGCCGACCGTCGCCCTGGACACCCCGCCGCCCCCGCCCGAACCGGCGCCGAAGCCGGCGGCTGAATCGCCCCAAAGCGGTGAAATCACCATAGACCGCACCCTGGCCGACAACTGGATCGCCGTCGGCGAGGCGCTGGTCGCCATCGGGCTGCCGGCCGTGTTCATCGCGCCCGACGAGGGCGGCCCCGCGTACCGCATCGTGGGACTGCGGCGGATCAACCGGCTGGCCGAGTTCGTGGGTGAATCGCCCGCCGAGGCGCCGCCCGAGGTGTGGCCGCGGTAGGTCGGCCGGTAGGGTGGCGCAACTAACGGAGGATTAGCCCGCGCGGCGTGAACTGCCGGAAATGGACGCGCCGCCGCCCTCACAAACCGTGACAAACACGGCAACCGATGCGACACGTTCGCAAGATCGGGCAGGTAGCGGTTGTGCATGGGTGTACCGTGGCGCCGATCGGCGTGTCGCGAGCCGGCCCGCCGAGTGTCCCTTTGCGCAACTTGGCGCGAAGGGACGCGTTACGTTTGACGTCTGTCGTCCGCACCGGGGAGAACTGTGCCGAACTCCGCCAACACGAAGCGGCTGGTGATCGTGGAGTCGCCGGCCAAGGCCAAGACGATTTCGGGCTACCTGGGCCCGAATTACGTCGTGGAGGCCAGCTTCGGGCATGTCCGCGACCTGCCCGTGGGCAAGAAGGACATGCCGGACGACCTCAAGAGCAAGCCGTGGGCCTACCTGGGTGTCGACGTCGACAACGATTTCACCCCGGTCTATATCATCTCGGCCGACCGGCGGAAGCAGATCACCCGCCTGAAAGCGCTCCTCAAGGAGGCGAGCGAGGTCTACCTCGCCACCGATGAGGACCGCGAGGGCGAGGCCATCGCGTGGCACCTGTACGAGACGCTGAAGCCGAAGGTCCCGGTCAAGCGGATGGTCTTCCACGAGATCACCCGCCCGGCGATCCAGGCCGCCGTCGCCAACCCGCGTGACATCAACCGCGCGCTGGTCGACGCCCAGGAGGCCCGGCGCATCCTCGACCGGCTGTACGGGTACGACGTCTCGACCGTGCTGTGGAAGAAGGTCCAGCGCGGCCTGTCGGCCGGCCGGGTCCAGTCGGTCGCGACCCGCATCGTCGTGGAGCGCGAGCGGCAGCGGATGAAGTTCCGCGCCGCCGACTACTGGGACATCCTGGCCCGCCTGCAGCCCGACAACGACGAGCGCACGTTCAACGCCACGCTGATCGCGATCGACGGCGACCGGGTCGCCACCGGCCGCGACTTCGACCCGGAGACCGGCAAGGTCAAGCCGGGCGCGGGCGTGATCCACCTCGACGAGCAGGGTGCCCGGGGCCTGGCCGCCCGCCTGGTGGGCCGGCCGTTCACGGTCACCCGGGTCGAGGAGAAGCCGTACCGTCGCAAGCCCTACCCGCCGTTCATCACCTCGACCCTGCAGCAGGAGTCGGCCCGCAAGCTGCGCCTGTCCAGCGCGCAGACGATGCGGGTGGCGCAGCGCCTGTACGAGAACGGCTACATCACGTACATGCGTACGGACTCGGTCAACCTGTCGGAGGCGGCCATCGCGGCGGCCCGGCAGCAGATCCACGACCTCTACGGGCCGTCCGCGGTGCCGCCGCAGCCCCGGCGGTACACCGGGAAGGTCAAGAACGCCCAGGAGGCGCACGAGGCGATCCGCCCCGCCGGCGACTCCTTCCGCACGCCCGGCGACGTGGCGAAGGAGCTCTCCGCGGAGGAGCTGCGGCTCTACGAGCTGATCTGGCAGCGCACGATCGCGTCGCAGATGACGGACGCCGTCGGGAACAGCACGTCCGTGCGGATCAACGCCACGACCCCCAACCAGGAGTCGGTGGACTTCGGCGCGACCGGCAAGACGATCACCGACCCCGGCTTCCTGCGGGCGTACGTCGAGTCGTCCGACGACGAGACCGCCGAGGCCGAGGACGCCGAGCGGCGCCTGCCGGTGCTGGTCAAGGGCCAGCCGCTGACCGAGCGCGGCCTGACCCCGACCGGCCACACCACCCAGCCGCCCGCCCGCTACACCGAGGCGTCGCTGGTCAAGGCGATGGAGGAGCTCGGCATCGGGCGCCCCTCGACCTACGCGTCGATCATGCAGACGATCCAGGACCGGGGGTATGTCTTCAAGCGCGGCCAGGCGCTGATCCCCTCGTTCCTCGCGTTCGCCGTCGTGGGGCTGCTGGAGAAGCACTTCCCGCGGCTGGTCGACTACGACTTCACCGCGTCGATGGAGAACGTCCTCGACGAGATCGCGGCCGGCGACGAGAGCGCCGTGGACTTCCTGCGCCCCTTCTACTTCGGTGGCGACACCGGCGACGAGGGGTCGGTGGCCCGCCAGGGCGGTCTGAAGCGCATGGTCACCGAGCGGCTGGGCGAGATCGACGCGCGCGGGATCAACTCGATCCCGCTTTTCCGTGACGAGGCCAACCGCGACGTGGTCGTGCGGGTCGGCCGCTACGGCCCCTACCTGCAGCGCACGATCCCCGACGCGCCCGAGGGCGAGGAGGGCGACCGCGCTCCGGTGCCCGACGGCATCGCGCCCGACGAGCTGACCCCGGAGAAGGTCGCCGAGCTGTTCGTCGGCGGCACCGGCGGGGAGCGCAAGCTCGGCGAGCACCCGGAGACCGGCGAGCCGGTCGTGCTCAAGTCGGGCCGCTACGGGCCGTACGTGTCGACCGGCGAGAAGAACGCCTCGCTGCTGTCGACCCAGTCGGCCGAGCACCTGACCCTCGCCGAGGCACTCAAGCTGCTCACCCTGCCCCGCCTGGTCGGCAAGGACGAGAGCGGCGAGGACATCCTGGCCTCGCCCGGCCGCTACGGCCCGTACATCAAGCGCGGCACCGACACCCGCTCGATCGCGAGCGAGGACCAGCTGTTCACGATCACGCTGGAGGAGGCGCTCGCGCTGCTGGCGGCCCCGAAGACCCGCGGCCGCGCGGTCGCCAAGCCGCCGCTGCGCGAGATGGGCCCCGACCCGGCGACCGAGAAGCCGCTGGTCATCAAGGACGGGCGGTTCGGGCCGTACGTGACGGACGGCGAGTTCAACGCCTCGCTGCGCCGCAACCAGACGGTGGAAGCGCTGACCCTCGACGAGGCGAGCGAGATGCTGGCCGAGAAGCGGGCCAAGGGCCCGGCCCCGAAGAAGGCCCGCCCCGCGAAGAAGGCCGCGGCCGACGGGGCCGCCCCAGCCAAGAAGGCGACCGCCGCGAAGAAGACCACGGCCGCGAAGAAGGCGACGCCGGCCAAGAAGGCCGCCCCGCGCAAGGCCGCCGCCAAGAAGGCGAGCCCTCCGGCCGAGTAGCCACGCCGCAGCGGGCGGCGAAAATCTTGGACCGCCGCCCGCATTGCTCCGATATGCCCGGCACTGTCGGGTTCGCAGGCATGGCGTTGACCGGACCGGCTTGAGTATGGTGTTGGCTCCGGTGCCGGACCGCCGGTCAGAAACGCGTTTGCTACCCGGGGCCCCCATCCCTAAACCCGTGCCGCGCGTTTTTCTGCGGTCCTTGCCATCCGGCCATACGCAGGGCCGGCCCGTCGCGGGCCGCGGGAGCAAGGGGTCAGTGGATGGCGCGCGGCAGGACGCTGGAAGAGGCGTACTCGGGGCGCGACAACGCCTTCAACTTCATGCGGCTGTGCTTCGCGCTGCTGGTCATGGTCGGGCACGCCGGCGTGATCGGCTGGGGCCTGGCCGACGACCCGGTGCCGATGCCGATCGACACCGGCGGCGTGGCGGTCACCGGCTTCTTCGCGCTGTCCGGGTTCCTCATCGCGCGCAGCGGCCGGCGCAGCCACCCGCTGCGGTACGTCTGGCACCGGGTGCTGCGGATCTTCCCGGGCTACTGGGTCTGCCTGATGGCGACGGCGTTCGTGCTGGCCCCGCTGCTGTACTGGTACCAGCGCGACACGCTGAGCGGCTTCCTGCACCACCCGCGCGGCCCGCTGGACTACGTCCTCAACAACATCTGGACCGACCAGCTCCAGGGTGACGTGTCCGGGGTGACCCGCGAGGCGCCCTACCCGAACGCGATCAACGGCTCGCTGTGGACGCTCAAGTCGGAGCTGACCTGCTACATCCTCGTGCTCGCGCTGGCCGTGACCACCCTGCTGCGCCGGGCGCGGTGGATGGTGGTCCTGCTCGGTGTCGCGATGTCCGGGGTGATCGTGTGGGACACGTTCCACGAGCCGGTGGTGCCGGGCCCGCTCGCCGACCTGCACGCGATCAAGCTGCCGGTCCTCGGCTGGTTCACGCTGTACTTCCTGTTCGTGTTCGCGCTGGCGTTCGTGCTGGGCATGATCGCGGACCTGTACCGGTCGGTGATCCCGCTCAACGACTGGCTCGGGTGGACGTCGCTGGTGCTGGTCGTCGCGTCGGTCTATTTCTCCCTGCCGCTGTTCGGGCCGGCCATCATCGCCTGGGTCTACCTGCTGCTGTGGGCCGGCGTGCGGCTGCCGAAGGTGCTCAAGCGCATCGGGCGCCGCAACGACTACTCCTACGGCGTCTACATCTACGCATTCCCGATCCAGCAGGCGCTGGCGATCGTCGGCGTGCCGAAGCTGGGCTGGACGTTCTACCTGCTCACCTCGGTGGCGACGGTCGGCCTCGTGGCCGCGTGCTCGTGGCACCTGGTGGAGAAGCAGGCGATGCGGGCCAAGAACTGGACGCCGCGCCGCTTCCGCAAGCCGCCCGTCGTCGCCGCGCCTGTCGCTGCCGCGGAGGAGCCGGTTGTTGCGGCCGCGCCGCTCACGGCGGTGATCCCCGCGCCCCGCGAGCCCGAGTCCGTCGCTCCGGTGCTGCGGTCCACCGAGCCGGCGCCGGGCGTCGCCCCGGTCTGACCCCGGTCTGACCGCGACCTGACCGCGACCTGACCGTTAGCGGCCGAGGACCCGGTCGGTGTAGGCATTGGCGAACAGCCGGCCGGGGTCCAGCTTGTCGCGCATCGCGAGGAAGTCGCCGAAGCGCGGGTAGGCCGGCGCGAACGACTCGGCGTCGCGGTAGTTCATCTTGCCCCAGTGCGGGCGGCCGCCCAGCGGGGTGAGCAGCGCCTCGAAGCGGCGGAAGTACTCCTCGTAGGGGGCGCCCACGTACTGGTGGATGGCGACGTAGGCGTTGTCGCGGCCGTAACCGTGCGACAGCCAGATGTCGTCGGCGGCCGTGAAGCGGACCTCGACCGGGAATTGGATGCGGAACGGCAGGCCGTCGACGATGCCGCGCAGTCCGTCGAATGCCTCACGGAGCGCCTCGCGGGGCATTCCGTACTCCATCTCCACGAACCGGACCCGGCGCGGGGTGCAGAAGACGTCGTGGGACGGCGCCGTGTACGTGCGGGCCGAGAGCGCCCGGGCCGAGATCCGGCTCACCGTCGGTACCGTCGCGGGAAACGTCCGGCCGAGCCGGCAGGCGCCGCCGAACACCGTGTTGGACAGGAAGTCGTCGTCCAGCCAGCGCCGCCAGCCGGCCAGCGGCCGGTCCGAGGCCGCGACGATGTTGTTCCGCTTCATCTGGACGCGGTCGGTGTAGGGGAACCAGTAGAACTCGAAGTGGTCGTTCTCGGCGACGTGGGACGACAGGCCCGACCAGACGTCGGCGAGCGTGGCCGGCCGCTCGTCCGCCTGCAGCACGAAGGCCGGCACGCAACGCAGCGTCACCGCGGTGAGCACGCCGAGCGCGCCGATGTTGACCCGGGCCGCGTTGAAGAGGTCGGGCTGCTCGGCCGCCGAGCAGCGCAGCACGGTGCCGTCGGCGGTGACCAGCTCCAACGCCTCGATGAAGGTGGAGAGGCAGCCATAGGCGGCGCCGGTACCGTGCGTGCCGGTCGACAGCGCGCCGGAGATGGTCTGGGCGTCGATGTCGCCCAGGTTCGGCATCGCCAGACCATGGGCGGCCAGCGTCGCATTGAGTACCTTGAGCGGCATGCCCGCGCCGACCGTGACGAGGTTGTCCTCGATCGTGATGAGCGAGGCCATCCGATCGAGCTCGATCCGGACGCCGCCGGTGGCGGCCGTGGGGGTGAACGAGTGCCCGCTGCCCACCGCCTTCACGCGCAGGCCGTCGTTGGCCGCGGCGCGCAGTACTTCGCCCAGCTCGGCCGGGGTGGCGGGGTGCGCGACCCGGGCGGCGCGCGCGGTCTCGTTGCCGGCCCAGTTGCTCCACGGTGACGTCACAAAAGATGAGTACCCTTCACGTATACCCCCAGTCAATCACCCATCCATGTGTCGGTCAGTCACTCGGGTGAAACGGGCTATCCGGCGTTCGTCCCCGGTCGTTGACGTGAGTAGGTTTCAAAGCACGAGATAGAGGGGGGACATCCGGGTGGCGACGCAGACAGTGGCCGGCGCCGGGACGAAGCCGCTGCGCCGGGTGCCGGTGCAGGGGCGCAGCGTGGCGCGGGTCGGGCGGATGCTCGACGCCTGCGCCGAACTCGTCGACGAGGTCGGCTACGACGGCCTGACCACCACGTTGCTGGCGGAACGGGCGGGGGTGGCGATCGGCTCGGTCTACCAGTTCTTCCCCGACAAGCGGGCGATCGTGCAGGCACTGACGCTGCGCAGCCTGGAGCGGTATCTCGAGCGCCTCGGCGCGCGGCTCGCCGACGAGGGCATCACCAACTGGTGGGACGCCGTCGACGCGGCGATCGACGAGTACATCGACATGCACCGCACCGTGCCGGGCTTCCGGACGCTGCACTTCGGCGACGTGGTCGACATCCACCTGCTCGACGACGAGCGCGACAACAACGACGTCATCGTCGGGCAGCTGTCCGACCTGCTCGTCGCCCGGTTCTCGATCGTCGACGCGGAGCGGCTGCAGTTCGTGCTGGCGATCGCCGTCGAGGCCGCCGACGGGCTGATCAAGCTGGCGTTCCGCCGCTCGCCGGAGGGCGACGCGCTGGTGCTCGGCGAGGCCAAGGCGCTCATCCGGGAGTACCTGCACCACCGCTTGTAAGACCTGCCGCGGCGGCGGGTAAAGCGTTCGAAACACGTTGTTGACAATCCCACAACGTCTGTCCGCTTTGCCCGCTGCGGCGCATACTTTTGATCGACCGGTACCCCACTTCGAGGACTGGATCTATCAGATGAGCAGGCAAAACATCGGCATCATCGGTGCTGGACGGGTAGGGGCGGTGCTCGGCGCCGCGTTCGCTCGATCCGGGCACAAGGTGATCGCCGCGGTGGGTGTATCCGCCGCCTCCAAGTCCCGTGCCGAGCTCCTCCTGCCGGGCGCTTCGCTGCTCCCCGCCGACAAGGTCGCCGCCGCTGCGGACCTCGTTCTGCTCGCGGTGCCCGACGACGCGCTCCCGGGCCTGGTCAAGGGCCTGGTCGAGACCGGCGCGCTGCGCCGCGGGCAGATCGTCGCCCACACCTCCGGCGCCCACGGCCTGGCCGTGCTCGCCCCGGTCACCGGCGTCGGCGCCGAGCCGCTCGCCCTGCACCCGGCCATGACGTTCACCGGCACCGAGGCCGACCTGGCCCGGCTGCCCGGCATCTCGTTCGGCGTCACCGCCCCCGACCACCTGCGCGAGACGGCGGCGGCCCTGGTCGCGGACCTGGGCGGCGTCGTCGAGTGGATCGCCGAGGAGCGGCGCCCGCTGTACCACGCGGCGCTCGCACACGGCGCGAACCACCTCGTCACGCTGGTGAACGAGGCGATGGACCGGCTGCGCGACGCCGGCGTGCACCGCCCCGAGCAGGTGCTCGCCCCGCTGCTGGGCGCGGCGCTCGACAACACGCTCCGCCTCGGCGACGCGGCCATCACCGGCCCGGTGTCCCGCGGCGACGCCGGTACCGTCGAGAAACACCTCCACGCGCTGGAGTCGGTGGCGCCGAGCTCCGTCCCGCCCTACCTGGCGCTTGCCCGGCGCACCGCCGACCGGGTCATCGCCGCCGGCCGGCTGCGCCCGATCGACGCCGAGCCGCTGCTCGACGTGCTCGGCAGCCATTCGCGCGCGTCGGAGCGTGCCGCATGAGGGTCGTCGGCACGCGCCCCGAGCTCGCCGCGGCCCGCGCCTCGTCGTCCGGCACCGTCGCCGTCGTGATGACCATGGGCGCGCTGCACGAGGGGCACGCGGCGCTGCTGCGGACGGCGCGGGCCGAGGCCGACACGGTGCTGTTGACGATCTTTGTCAACCCGCTGCAGTTCGGCCCCAACGAGGACTTCGATCGCTACCCCCGGACCATGGACGCCGATCTTGCGCTGGCGCGATCGATCGGGGTCGACGTGGCCTTCACGCCGCCGCGCGAGGTCATGTACCCGCACGGCGAGCCCGTGGTGCGGGTGAACCCCGGCCCGGCCGGCGAGCTGTACGAGGGCGCCAGCCGGCCCGGCTTCTTCCACGGCGTGCTGACCGTGGTCAACAAGCTGTTCCAGCTGACCCGGCCCGACGTCGCCTACTTCGGCGAGAAGGACTACCAGCAGCTCGGGCTGATCCGGGCGATGGCCCGCGACTTCGACCTGCCGATCGACGTGCGGGGCGTGCCGACCGTGCGGGAGGCGGACGGGCTGGCGCTGTCCAGCCGCAACCGGTACCTCGCTCCGGCCGAGCGCTCGGCGGCGCTGACCCTCTCGCGGGCGCTGCGGGCGGGCGCTTCCGCCGCCGCCGAGGGCGCCGACGCCGTGGCCGCCGGCCTCGCCGTCTTCGCCGAGACGCCCGAGGTCAAGCTCGACTATCTCGTGCTCACCGATCCGCTGCTCGGGCCCGCCCCGGCGCACGGCCCGGCCCGGCTGCTCACGGCCGCCTGGGTCGGCGCGACCCGGCTCATCGACAACGTAGAGGTACAGCTTCCGTGATCCGCACGATGCTCAAATCCAAGATCCACCGCGCCACGGTCACCCAGGCCAACCTGCACTACGTGGGCTCGGTGACCGTCGACGAGGACCTCATGGACGCCGCCGACCTGCTGGCCGGCGAGCAGGTCGCGATCGTCGACGTGACCAACGGCGCGCGGCTGGAGACCTACGTGATCGCGGGCCCGCGCGGCTCGGGCGTCATCGGGATCAACGGCGCCGCCGCCCACCTGGTCCACCCGGGCGACCTGGTCATCCTGATCTCGTACGGGCAGTTGGACGACGCGGAGGCGCGCGTCTATGTCCCGCGCGTCGTGCACGTCGACGCCGACAACAATGTCATCGAACTTGGCCACGATCCGGCGGGCGCCGTGCCGGGTATGGTGGGTTCGCCCGTGCGCGGCGACACGGTGGGAGACCTCGCCCGGGCATAGAACCTGGGGAGGTCGGCGTGCGGCGCGCGCTCGCGGTGCTGAGCGTGGTCTTGCTGCTGTCCGCCTGCGGCCCGCCGCCCCCGCCCGCCGGCACCGACGCTGACCTCGTCGACGGCTGGCCGATGCTGCCGGCCGCGGCGCTCGTGGCGCCGGTCGCGCCGGCCTGTTTCCAGCTGCCCGCGGGCGGCGCGGCCGGCGACGTCAGCCGCTGGCCCGACCCGGTGGACTGCGCCGAGCCGCACCAGGTCGAGCTGGTCAGCGTCGGGCAGTTCACGGGCGCCGAGGCCGACCGGCCCACCCCGCCGGCCAGCGGCGGACCGGGGCTGAAGGCCGCCCACGCGAAGTGCTCCGTCGACGCCAACGCGCTGCTCGGGGCCGACTGGCGGCTCGGGCGCCTTTCGCTGAGCGTCGGCCTGCCGTCGCCGCTGCTGTGGGATGCGGGCGCCCGGTGGTACCGCTGCAATCTCCAGACCCTCGAAGACCTCGACCGCTTCACGCCGGTGACCAGGTCCGGCTCGCTCCGCGGCGCGCTGCGGCCGGGCGGGGACCTGCTCATCGGCTGCGTGACGGTGACCCAGCCGGCCGGGGGCAAGTCCGGTGAGATCGACCGCATCCGGCCGGCGCGCTGTGACCAGCCGCACGAGGCGGAGCTCGCCGGGCTGTTCGAGCCGCCCGACGGGCCCTATCCGCCCGCGCCGGACACGCGGCGTGACGTGAACCTCGCCGGCTGCCGCCCGGTCGTGGCCCGGTTCGCCGGGGTGCCCGACGACGCCAACTTCCGCTCACGTACCGGTCTGATCACAATGCCGTTCGACAAGGCGGCATGGGAGCTCGGCAACCGCGCCGTCCGGTGCTTCGTGTGGCCGCCCAAACCCGTTGCCACCTCGCTGAAGGGGGCAGGGACGAAGGCGTTGCCGATCACTACCGCCTGACCTGTCGCCGGGTTGCTTCGGACATTTATGGTTGGCACACTGCACCGGCGTTCCGTGCGCTCGGGGGAGGGGACAACGAAGATGACGCGTTTCCGGCGACTCATTCCGGCACTGGTGCCGGCCGTCGCGGTGTTCTTGCTCGCCGCCTGTGGCACCCCGGCCGGGGTCGACAAGGACCTGACCGACGACTGGAAGATGCTGGACGCCGCGAAGATCCCGTCACCGCCCGTGAACAAGTGCTACAACACGAGCGTCAGCTACTACGCGCACGACACCACGACGATCTTCTCGTTCACGCCGGTGGAGGCGTGCACCAGCGCGCACGCCAGCGAGACGTTCTTCGTCGGCGAGCTCACCGGCAGCGCGGCGACGGGCTCGACCCCGCCCAAGGGCGCCGCCCTCAACGACGCCTGGCAGAAGTGCGCCAAGGAGGCCGAGAGCTTCCTCGGCGGCGACTACCACGACGCCCGGCTCGCGCTGCTCGTGCTCGCCCCGTCGGCAGCGCACTGGGCCGCCGGCGCCCGCTACTTCCGCTGCGACCTCGCCGAGGTGGCCAGCGACGGCAACAAGCCGGTGAGCCGCAACAGCTCGCTCGAGGACGGGCTGCGCGGCGACAAGCCGATCGCGCTGACCTGCATGCAGGAGACCTACGAGGCCGACGGCAAGACCTGGCTCGACTACAACGTGACCTCGTGCACCAACGTCCACAACATGGAGTACGTCGGCACCTACACCTCCGGTGAGCGGGCCTTCCCGACGAACTCCGAGGAGCGCCGCACCGCGATGCGGCCCGGTTGCGAGGCCATCGGCGCGAAGTACCTCGGGATGAGCACGTCGACGCTGGTCAACCACCAGCAGCTCGGCATCGGCTTCTGGCTCGTGGACGAGGAGGCATGGCTGCGCGGCGACCGCTCGGCCCGCTGCTACGCGATGCTCTTCGACAAGCTGACGACCACCAAGTCCGTGAAGGGCCTCGCCGGCGGCAAGGTGTAGCTGGGATGAAGCGGTGGCAGGCGGGCCTGTCGCTGGCCCTGGTGCTGTTCGTCGCGGCCTGCGGGCGGCCCGCCGGCACCGACGGTGACCTGGTCGACGACTGGCCCGCGCTGGGCAAGCCCGGCGTGCCGGTGCCGACCGTCGGCCAGTGCTGGACGGGTGCGTCGTCGGCGGAGAAGCTCGAGCCGGGGTCGGGCATGAAGCCGGTCGACTGCGCGGCCGATCACGCCAGCGAGACCTTCCACGTCGGCACGTTCACCGGCACCACCGCGCAGGGCTCGGCCCCGCCGGCCGGGGCGCAGCTGGCCGAGGCCTACACCACCTGCGACCGGCAGGCGAAGTCGTTCCTCGACGGCGACTGGCACGACGGCCGCCTGGTCCTGCGGGTGTTCCCGCCGACCGGGGCCGAGTGGCGCGGCGAGGCCCGGTTCTTCCGCTGCGACCTGATCGAGGTCAGCGACGACAACGGCACCCTCTTCACCCGGAAGTCCTCGTTGAAGGACACGCTGGACGGCAGCCGGCCGATCGCGCTGGGCTGCGTCCAGGTGAAGACCGACAGCGACGGCTTCATCGACGACTTCGTGCCGATCACGTGCGAGCAGCAGCACAACGGCGAGTACGCGGGGACGTTCTACTCGCCCGATGCCCGGCCGTATCCGTCCGACACCGGTGCCCGCCGGGCGCTGCTGCAGCCCGGGTGCAAGGCGCTGGTGGCGAAGTTCCTCGGGGTGACCGAGGCGCAGTTCGACACCAACCAGCAGCTGAGCTTCGCCTGGTCGACGGCGCAGCAGGCGCGGTGGGAGTACGGGGACCGGTCGGCCCGCTGCTACCTGATGCTCGAGGGCAAGCTGTCGGTGGCCCGCTCGCTGAAGGGCAACGCCAACAAACCAATCTGATGCCTGCTCACGCGCCCGTTTCGTCGCGTCGATCTTGCACTTGTGGTGCCCGGACTGCCCTGAAATTTGGTGACATTTCCGAACCACAACTGCAAGATCGACGCGGGTGTCGGGTGGTGCTGGCTTGTTACTCGCGGGTAGGGCACACTGCTTGCTCATGAAGCAGCGGGTGGTGCTCATCACGGTCGTGGTGGTGTTGCTGGCGGGCGGGGCGTACTGGATCTTTCACGACCGGGGGCGCGACATCCCCACCACGCCGCCGGCCGGGGCGCCCGCCGTCGGGTCGTGCTGGACGGTCGATCCCGCCGCCGCCCAGGGCGCCTTCCCGTGGCCCGGCAGCGCCGTGGACTGCGCCGGCGAGCACACCGTCGAGGTGTTCCACGTCGACCAGGTCAGCGAGGACCTCCTGCACCGGTACGACAAGGCGCGCGGCGAGGACGTGAAGCTCACCGAGAACCTGCTGTACGCGCAGGCCCGCCGCGCCTGTCTCGTCCAGGGGCCGATCTTCCTCGGCGGCGGGTGGCACGAGAACCGGGTCCAGATCGTCGCCTCCTGGATCAAGCCGGCCGGCGACGGGTTCTTCGCCTGCGGCGTCGCGGAGGTCAGCGGGCCGACCGCCGACGAGTACGTGACGCGGAAGGCGTCGCTCAAGGGGGCGTTGAAGGCCGCCGATCTCGCGATCGCCTGCCTGAGGCGCAACGGGGAGCAGTTGCGGTACGTGGGATGCGGCGAGGCGCACGACGGGGAGTACTCCGGGGTCTACACCATCACGCCGCCCGAGGCGCCCTTCGACGAGACCGCCGTGCGTTCTGCCAGCGCCAAGGGGTGCACCACGCTCGGGCTGCACTACCTCGGGCTGCCCGAGGACGGGACCAGGGAGGACCTGGCGCCGGGGTCGGTGGGGCCGAAGACGGCCTCGGAGTGGCTGGGCAGCGACCAGGCCTTCACGTGCTACCTGATGAGCGCGAAGCCGCTGAAGGCGACGGTCAAGGGACTCGGCCTGGCGCCGCTGCCGCTCGCCTGAGGCAGGGGGTGTGTCGCTGCCGGGTCAGGTGCGCGGCGGGGTCGGCCGGCAGCCCGGCCGCGAGCGTGGCTCGGCGTAGGGCGGTGGGCCGGCGCGGCGCTAGCCCTCCGGGTCCCGCGGAGCGCGGCCCCGCGGGCCGGGGTGGCGGCGGGGTGAGGTGTGGGGTGGGTCGGGCGGCCGGGGGTGGCGGCGCAGGGCGACGATTATCACGGTCCGGCGAACGGAGGGGTGATGTTGACTGTAGGGATGACATTGCCGAGCGTGCCGCGTCGCCTTGCCGGGCCTCAGCCCGGGTGGGCGGAGCCGACCGACGTCGTGGTCATCGGGTCCGGGGTCGCCGGGCTGACCGCCGCGCTGCACCTGCGCGAGGCCGGGCTCCACGTCACCGTCGTCACCAAGGTGAACATCGATGACGGGTCGACCCGGTGGGCGCAGGGTGGGATCGCCGCCGTGCTCGATCCGGTCGACACGCCCGAGGCGCACGCGCAGGACACGCTCGTCGCGGGCGTCGGGCTGTGCGATCCGGCGGCCGTCGACGTGCTGGTCCGGGAAGGGCCGACGCGGGTGCGGGAGCTCATCCGCTGGGGGGCGGAGTTCGACCGGCACACCGACGGGTCGCTCATGCTGACCCGCGAGGGCGGCCACCACGCGAACCGGATCATCCACGCTGGTGGCGATGCGACGGGCGCCGAGGTACAACGGGCGCTGCATGCTGCCGTGCACCGGGATCCGTGGATCCGGCTGATCGAGCACGCCCTGGTGCTCGACCTGCTGACCGACGCCGACGGGCGGGCCTGCGGGGTGACCCTGCACGTGCTCGGCGAGGGTGCCGAGGACGGCGTCGGGGCGGTGCTCGCGCGGGCCGTGGTGCTGGCGACCGGCGGCATGGGGCAGATCTTCGCCGCGACCACCAACCCGATCGTGTCCACCGGCGACGGGGTCGCGCTCGCGCTGCGGGCCGGGGCGACGGTGACCGACGTCGAGTTCGTGCAGTTCCACCCGACGGCGCTCGCGCTGAACAACCGCGACTCGCAGCAGCCGCTCGTCAGCGAGGCGCTGCGGGGCGAGGGGGCGTACCTGCGCGACGGCGACGGCAACCGGTTCATGGTCGGCAAGCACGAGCTGGCCGAGCTGGCGCCGCGTGACATCGTCGCCAAGGGTATCTACCGGGTCATGCGCGCCGAGGGCACCGCCAACGTCTGGCTCGACGCGCGCCACCTGGGCCGGGAGTTCCTGGAGGGGCGCTTCCCGACGATCGTCGCGTCGTGCCGCGCCGCCGGCGTCGACCCGGTCGTCGACCTGATCCCGGTGTCGCCGGCCGCCCACTACGCCTCCGGCGGGGTGCGCACCGACCTGCGCGGCCGGACCTCGATCCGCGGGCTGTACGCGTGCGGCGAGGTCGCCTGCACCGGCGTCCACGGCGCCAACCGCCTGGCGTCGAACTCGCTGCTGGAGGGCCTCGTCTTCGCCCGCCGCATCGCCGAGGACGTCGCCCGCGACCTGCCGCCGCAGGCCGAGCCGCAGTCCGTGGAGCTGCCGGCGTGGTCGGCCGATCCGGCGATCCGCCGGCCCCTGCAGTCCGCCATGTCGGCGCACGCTTCGGTACTGCGGAGTGCCGAGTCCCTGGACCAGGCCGCCCAGGCGCTCACCAAGCTCTCGCTCGACCGCTCGACCCCGCACGTCGCCGCCTGGGAGGCGACGAACCTGCTGACCGTGGCCGGCGCGCTCGTCGGCGCGGCGGCGCAACGGCACGAGACCCGCGGCTGCCACTGGCGCGAGGATTATCCCGACGCCAGCGAGGTGTTCCGGGGGCACTTCCTCGCCGCCCTCGACGACGCCGGCGCCCTGACCGAGACCTGGGAGGAAGCGTGAGACTGGAGACCGAGGCCGCACTGCGGAAGATCGGCCTGGAGCCGGCCGCCGTCGCGGAGATCGTGGAGCGCACGCTCGTCGAGGACCTGGGCCCCGACCGGCTCGACGTCACCAGCGTGGCGACGATCCCGGAGGAGCAGACCGACGACGCCGACCTGGTGGCCCGCGCCGACGGCGTGGTGGCCGGCCTGGCCGTCGCCGCCGCGGTCTTCGAGGCCGTCTCCGACGCGGTCACCGTCGAGCCGCGCCGGCGCGACGGCGACGTCGTTGCGCGCGGCGACGTGCTGCTGAGCGTGCACGGCCCGACCCGGGCGCTGCTCACCGCCGAGCGCTCCGCCCTCAACCTGCTCTGCCGCATGTCGGGCGTGGCCACCCACACGCACCGCTGGGCCGTGCTGCTGGAGGGCACCAAGGCGCTCGTGCTCGACACCCGCAAGACCACGCCCGGGCTGCGGCTCCTGGAGAAGTACGCGGTCCGCGCCGGCGGCGGCACGAACAAGCGCATGGGCCTGTACGACGTCGCCATGATCAAGGACAACCACAAGCTGGCGGCCGGGGGGATCACCGCCGCCTACGAGCGCGTGCGGGCCGCCTTCCCGGACGTGCCGGTGCAGGTGGAGGTCACGACGGTCGGCGAGGCGGTCGAGGCGGTCACCGCCGGGGCCACGTTCCTGCTGCTCGACAACATGACGCCGGAGCTGCTGCGCGAGGTCGTGGCCGCGGTCGGCGGGCGGGCCGAGCTGGAGGCGACCGGAAACCTGCGGCTGGAGACGGCGGCCGAGTATGCGGCGACCGGCGTCGACTATCTCTCGGTCGGCGGGCTGACGCACTCCTCGCCGATCCTGGACATCGCCATGGACCTGCGCCAGCACCACTGACTCACGCCGGCGGGAAGGCCGTCACGACATAGGGGTCGATCTGGCGGTACCGCCAATCCGCCGGCACCACGCGCCGGCACAGCTCGGCGCTCGACACGCAGATGACGGCGTCGACAGAGGTCACGCTGGCCGCCGGGGCGGTCGGGACATCCGACTGCACCGACACCAGCTCGGTGTCCGGCAGCTCGATCTGGATGGGGTACTCCCAGAAGTCGCCCTCGATCACCAGACCGACCCGCCGCGCCCCGGCGGCCCGGACCTCGTCGATCGCCGACCGGTAGGACGCGGCCTGGCCGGGCAGCCGGGCGAAGCGCTCCTGCCAGTCGTCGACGGTGAAGACCGACCCGTGGCCGATCAGCCGGCGCGGCTGGCCGAGCAGCACGGCCGCGGCGGCGTGCGCGAACGCGGCCGCCATGACGAGGGCGACGCCGGCGGCGACGACCTTCCGGCGGGCGATGCGCTCCAGCCAGACTCCTGCCAGCGGTACCGCCAAGGAGAACGCGGGCAGGATCAGCCGGTTTCCCCAGTCCTGCCACTTGACGACCGCGGCCGTGAGCAGGAAGGCGCCGAGCACCATCAGCGCGTACGGCCGGGTCCGCCGGGAGAACAGGCCGACCGCGAGGCCGACGAGGACGAGCGCGGACTGGACCGGGTACGGCGAGCGGTCCTCGTCGGGCTTCCAGCGGGTGCCCGGGAAGATGCTGCGCCACTGGGTGATGGCCGGGTCGTTCGGGTCGACGTCGACCAGGTGGGCGACCCCGACGACGGCCTTGCCGACCGCCTCGTTGACCGCCGGCACCGGGACGAGCAGCGTCGACGCGCCCAGCCGCAGGGCGTTGACCAGGATCGCCGGCGGGTCGTGGCGCTCGGTGGACAGCGAGGTCCGGTAGGCCGGCGGCCCGAGCGGCGAGCCGAAGGCGTCGTGGACGCGCAGGAACGACGGCCCCGCGAGCAGCGCCATCGCGGCTATGACCAGGGCGGAGTAGGCGGCCGTCCGGGCGATCCTGCGTTCGCGCAACTGGGCGACGCCCCAGTAGGCGAGCACGGGTGCGAGGGCCATGAGGCCGGTGGACTTGGTCACGGTGACCAGGCCGGCGGCGGCCGCGAGCGACAGGACGTCTCTGCTCGATGTGTCCAGGGCGATCGTCGCCGCGCAGGTCACCCAGGCCACCACGACCAGGTCGTTCTGGGTGCTGCTGGACTCCAGCACGACGGCCGGGGCGGTGAGGAACACGGCGGCGGCCAGCCACTGGCCGGCCCGGCCCGCGCCGAGCTGGGCCGCGCACCTGGAGACCGCGACCGCGCCGAGCAGGCCGGCGCCCCACTGCAGCAGGTTGAACAGCCCGTCGCCGCCGGTGAGCAGCCGCAAATGCAGCAGCAGGAACTCGGCGCCGGGCACCAGGATGATCTGCTGGACCTGCAGGGTGGCGTAGTTGTCCAGGTCGCCGTCGGCGACCCAGTGCTCGATCTTCGGCAGGTGGTAGCTGTTGGAGTCGAAGTTGTTGGGTGCGGAGGCGAGGGCCAGCACCAGCTCGGCGAGGACGAGCAGGGCGACCGGGATCGCGAGGTACAACGGGGGCCACGAAATCTGCCAGTCCACCGGTCGGCGGCGCCAGGCCAGGTAGCCGGTGACGACGGCGGCGATCGCCCACAGGGCGATGACGGGGCCGCGGGCGATCGCCCCGGCGAGGGAGAGCGCCTCGACCGAGAGCACCGCGCCCGCGCCGACGGCGAGCGCCGCCCGGACGATCGCCAGCCGGTGCCGCTGGGGGGTCTCCTCATCGCGCGGGCGCAGCACCACCGCGGCGGAGAGGAGGGTCGCCAGCGGCAGTAGCGCGAGCAGTGCGGCCATTGGCTCGGGATGTTAGATGAGTCGCCGTAGGGGTGACCCGGGCGCCCCTTTGGTTACGCTTCCGACGTGCTGCTGTGCATCGACATCGGAAACACGAACACAGTGCTCGCCACCTTCGAGGGCGAGAAGATCGTCCACTCGTGGCGGATCAAGACCGACGCGCGCGCGACGGCTGACGAGCTGGGACTGCTGTACCGCGGACTGCTCGCCACCGACGCGGTGTCACTGACCGGTGTCGCGGCGTGTTCGACCGTGCCGGCGGCGCTGCGGTCCCTGCGCACGATGCTCCAGCGGTACTACGGGAACGTCCCCACGGTGATCGTGGAGCCCGGCGTGCGCACCGGCGTGCAGCTGGCGATCGACAACCCGAAGGAGGTGGGCACCGACCGGGTGGCGAACACCCTGGCGGCGTACAGCCTCTTCGGCGGGCCGTCGATCGTGGTCGACTTCGGGACGTCGACGAACTTCGACGTGGTGTCGGCCCGCGGGGAGTTCCTCGGCGGCGTGCTGGCGCCCGGCATCGAGATCTCCGTGGACGCGCTCGCCGACCGGGCGGCCCAGTTGCGGAAGGTCGAGCTGGTCAAGCCGCCGCGGGTGATCGGCAAGAACACGGTCGAGTGCCTGCAGTCCGGGGTGGTCTACGGGTTCGCCGGCCAGGTCGACGGGGTGGTCCGCGGGGTGACGGCGGAGCTGGGCGGCAACGTGAAGGCCGTGGTGGCGACCGGCGGGCTGGCGTCGATCGTCATCGGCGAGTGCCAGACGGTCACCCACCACGAGCCGATGCTCACGCTGATCGGCCTGCGCCTGATCTTCGACCGCAACACCTAGGCGACTGGTGTCAAGCGATGGCCGCCACGCCAGCGGCCGCCATCGCTGACACCAGCCACCTAGAGCTTGCGGGCCCGGTAGACGTAGGTCACGTAGGGCAGCTCGAACCGCTCGCCGTGGTCCTTGACCAGCTCGCGGACCTCCTGCTCCAGCCGCCGCCGGTTGGGCTCGTCGGAGACCAGGTAGAACGAGCGGGATTGGACCAGTTCGACGAGGGAGTCCGCGGTGTGCGTGGCACTCCACGAGAACTTGCGCAGCTCCGCGCCACCGAAGCGCGGGCCGAACTGGTCGCCGGGCAGGAAGCGCTCGTCCAGCGCCTCGCGGCCCCGGTGGCCGTCGAACACGGCCGACAGGTCGGCGACCCACGGGACGGACTCGTCGCGCACGTTCCAGATCGGGACGAAGCAGCCATTCTGCTTGAGCACGCGAGCGATCTCGGTGTGGGCCTCGTCGGTGGCGAACCAGTGGTAGGCCTGGCCGGCCGTGACCGCGTCCTGCGTGGCGTCATCGACCGGGATCGCGGTCGCGCGGCCGGCGCGGGCATCGCCGTCGATCTGCTGCCGCATCTTGTCGTCCGGCTCGACCGCGATCACGCGGTGGCCCTGGGCTCTGAGCTGGCGGGTGAGGATGCCCGTGCCGGCACCCAGGTCGACGATGTCGCTTTTATCGGGTAACGCCCAGTTCAGGGCCTCGACCGGGTACTGCGGGCGGATGCGGTCGTAGAGGTCGGCGGCGGCTCCGAACGACGAGGCGTGTGCTGCGAAATCCACCGGCCAACGGTACCGAAGTACGCTTCTGGGGATTTCCAGCCCTTTCTCTCCTAAGGATCTGTGCGCCGTGACCGACCTGGCCCCCGACCTGGCCCCCGACCTCGACCTCCCCGAGTCTTCTGAGCTTCCCGAGCAGATGAAGATCCGCCGGGAGAAGCGGAGCCGGCTGCTGGAGGAGGGGCGGGAGCCCTATCCCGTCGACTTCCCGCGCACCGCGACGCTCGCCGAGATCCGGGAGCGGTACCGTGACCTGCCCACCGACACCGCCAGCGGCGACAAGGCGGCCGTGGCCGGGCGGGTGATCTTCGTGCGCAACACCGGCAAGCTCGCCTTCGCCACGCTGCGGGCCGGCGACGGCACCGAGCTGCAGGCGATGCTCTCGCTGGACAAGGTCGGCGCCGAGGCGCTGGAGGACTGGAAGCGCCTGGTCGACCTCGGCGACCACGTGGGCGTCACCGGCGAGGTCATCACCAGCCGCCGCGGCGAGCTGTCGGTGCTCGCCGACACCTGGCAGATGAACAGCAAGGCGCTGCGCCCGCTGCCGGTCGCGCACAAGCCGATGAGCGAGGAGGGCCGGGTCCGCCAGCGCTATGTCGACCTGGTGGTCCGCCCGCAGGCCCGGGAAATGGTACGCACCCGGGCGACCGTGGTCCGCTCGTTGCGCGAGACCCTGCACGGCCTCGACTTTCTCGAGGTTGAAACGCCCATGTTGCAGTTGCTGCATGGCGGTGCAGCCGCACGGCCATTCGTCACACATAGCAATGCGCTCGACACGGATTTGTACCTCCGTATCGCTCCCGAGCTATTCCTGAAGCGCTGCGTGGTCGGCGGCATCGAGCGTGTCTTCGAGATCAACCGCAACTTCCGCAATGAGGGCATCGACTCGTCGCACTCGCCCGAGTTCGCGATGCTGGAGGTGTACCAGGCTTATGCCGACTACGACGTCATGGCCGACCTTACCCGCGGTCTGGTCCAGTCGGCGGCGGTTGCGCTGACCGGAAGTCACGTCGTGCGTCATTCCGACGGCACCGAGTTCGACCTCGGTGGGCAGTGGCGCAGCGTATCGCTTTACGGGGTGCTTTCCGAGGCGGTCGGCGAGGAGGTCACGGTGCAAACGCCGCTGGCCCGGCTGGCCGAGCTCGCCGACAAGCACGACCTCAAGGCCGACCCGAAGTGGGGCCCCGGAAAGCTCGCCGAGGAACTGTTCGAGGAGCTCGTCGTGCCCGGCCTGATCGCGCCGACGTTCGTGCGCGATTATCCGGAGGAGACGGCGCCGCTGACCCGCTCGCACCGCAGTGCCCCCGGGCTGACCGAGAAGTGGGATCTGTACGTCCAGGGTTTCGAGCTGGCCACCGCCTACTCGGAGCTGGTCGACCCGGTCGTGCAGCGCGAGCGGCTCGTGGCGCAGTCGGTGCAGGCGGCCAAGGGAGATCCGGACGCGATGCAACTGGACGAGGACTATCTGCGCGCGCTGGAGTACGGAATGCCACCGACCGGCGGCATGGGCATGGGAATCGATCGCCTTCTGATGGCTCTCACCGGGCTCGGCATTCGCGAAACGATCCTCTTTCCGCTGGTGCGACCGGAGTAGTTTCGGCGTACCGTTGACGAGGACGTCCCATATTGCGTTATCTTTGCATTCGCACATCGCGAGGCGGGGCTTCCTCGAAGGGAAAACGACAGTGGCCAAGCGGACCATCCACGTGCTGGTCGACGACATCGACGGCGGGGACGCCGACGAGACCGTGAAGTTCGCGCTCGACGGCGTTCAGTACGAGATCGACCTGTCCAAGAAGAACGCGTCGAAGCTGCGCGATGCCTTCAACCCGTACATGGACGCGGGGACCAAGGTCGGCCGAGGTGGCGTCGTCGTCGGTGGGCGTGCGGCCAGTGCGCGGGGGCGGGGCGGCGCGGCCGCTGACCGCGAGCAGAACAAGGCGATTCGGGAATGGGCTCAGAACAAGGGCATCAAGGTGTCCGACCGCGGCCGGATCAAGCAGGAAATCGTTGACCGTTATAACGCCGAAGCGGGCCGATAGCGCCGCATGACCGTTTCGTCCTGAGCGTTCGTTTTGCTTACTCCCGAACAGGGCTGCACCCACCGTAGCGATTTGATTACGGTGGGTGTTGTCGTCCTGTGGGCCGGATTTCGCTCTTGGCGTACGGCCGGGGCCTGCTGGAACAGGCTCCGGGATGCGAGCGTTGGGCAAAAGCACCGGGTACACGTGGTGCCCGGAGGGTAGGCAACACCCATGGCGTGGTCCGATCGTGGGGTGCGGCAATGTCGCACACCCGCGGAGTGTCGGTCCGCGGCGATAGAGTGATGGCACGGTCACGTTGGCGTCCGACAGAGCTTCGACGTCGAGACCCCTCCCCGGGGGTTCCGCGTAGAAGCGGCGGCGACGGACACGGCACGTGAGGAGCAGGGATGTTCGAGCGGTTCACCGACCGAGCACGACGGGTGGTCGTCCTGGCGCAGGAAGAAGCCCGCATGCTCAACCACAACTACATCGGCACCGAGCACATCCTGCTCGGCCTCATCCACGAGGGTGAGGGCGTGGCGGCCAAGGCGCTCGAGAGCCTCGGCATTTCGCTGGAGGGCGTTCGCCAGCAGGTCGAGGAGATCATCGGCCAGGGCCAGCAGGCGCCGAGCGGGCACATCCCGTTCACGCCACGCGCCAAGAAGGTGCTGGAGCTGTCGCTGCGTGAGGCGCTGCAGCTCGGGCACAACTACATCGGCACCGAGCACATCCTCCTGGGCCTGATCCGGGAGGGCGAGGGCGTCGCCGCCCAGGTGCTGGTCAAGCTCGGTGCGGACCTCAACCGGGTCCGCCAGCAGGTCATCCAGCTGCTCTCCGGCTACCAGGGCAAGGAGCCGGCCGCCGCCGGCACCGGTGCCCCGGGCGAGGCGGCGCCGTCCACGAGCCTCGTGCTCGACCAGTTCGGCCGGAACCTCACCCAGGCCGCCCGTGAGGGCAAGCTCGACCCGGTCATCGGCCGGGAGAAGGAAATCGAGCGGGTCATGCAGGTGCTGTCCCGCCGGACCAAGAACAACCCGGTCCTCATCGGCGAGCCCGGCGTGGGCAAGACCGCCGTGGTCGAGGGGCTGTCCCAGCGGATCGTCAAGGGCGAGGTGCCCGAGACGCTCAAGGACAAGCAGCTCTACACGCTCGACCTCGGTGCGCTGGTCGCCGGCTCCCGCTACCGCGGTGACTTCGAGGAGCGGTTGAAGAAGGTCCTCAAGGAGATCCGCACCCGCGGCGACATCATCCTGTTCATCGACGAGATCCACACGCTCGTCGGTGCGGGTGCCGCCGAGGGCGCGATCGACGCGGCGAGCATCCTCAAGCCGATGCTGGCCCGCGGCGAGCTGCAGACCATCGGTGCGACGACCCTCGACGAATACCGCAAGCACCTCGAGAAGGACGCCGCCCTTGAGCGGCGCTTCCAGCCGATCCAGGTGGGTGAGCCGTCGCTGGCGCACACCATCGAGATCCTCAAGGGCCTGCGCGACCGTTACGAGGCGCACCACCGGGTGACGATCACCGACGCCGCCCTGGTGGCCGCGGCGACGCTCGCCGACCGCTACATCTCCGACCGCTACCTGCCGGACAAGGCGATCGACCTGATCGACGAGGCCGGCGCCCGGATGCGCATCCGCCGGATGACCGCGCCGCCAGACCTGCGTGACTTCGACGAGCGCATCGCTCAGGTGCGCCGCGACAAGGAGTCCGCGATCGACGCGCAGGACTTCGAGCGGGCCGCGCAGCTGCGCGACAAGGAGAAGCAGCTGCTGGGCCAGAAGGCACAGCGGGAGAAGGAGTGGAAGGCCGGCGACCTCGACGTCGTGTCCGAGGTCGACGACGAGCAGATCGCCGAGGTCCTGGCCAACTGGACCGGCATCCCGGTCTACAAGCTGACCGAGGAGGAGACGGCCCGTCTCCTGCGCATGGAGGACGAGCTGCACAAGCGCCTCGTCGGCCAGGACGACGCCGTCAAGGCGGTCTCGAAGGCCATCCGGCGCACCCGGGCCGGCCTGAAGGACCCGAAGCGCCCCTCCGGCTCGTTCATCTTCGCCGGCCCGTCCGGCGTCGGGAAGACCGAGCTCTCGAAGGCGCTCGCCGAGTTCCTGTTCGGCTCCGAGGACGCGCTGATCCAGCTCGACATGTCCGAGTTCCACGACCGCTACACGGTGTCCCGCCTCGTCGGTGCGCCTCCCGGCTACGTCGGTTACGACGAGGGTGGCCAGCTGACCGAGAAGGTTCGCCGGCGGCCGTTCTCGGTGGTCCTCTTCGACGAGATCGAGAAGGCCCACCCGGACGTGTTCAACACCCTCCTGCAGATCCTGGAGGACGGTCGTCTCACCGACGGTCAGGGCCGCATCGTGGACTTCAAGAACACGGTGATCATCCTGACCACCAACCTGGGCACCCGTGACGTGGCCAAGGCCGTGTCGCTCGGCTTCCAGGCGTCGGAGGACAACGAGTCCAACTACGAGCGGATGAAGCAGAAGGTCAACGACGAGCTGAAGCAGCACTTCCGCCCGGAGTTCCTCAACCGCATCGACGACACGATCGTCTTCCACCAGCTCATGCAGGACCAGATCCTCGGCATCGTCGACCTGATGATCGCCCGGATCGAGACCCAGCTCCGCAACAAGGACATGGGCCTGGAGCTGACGGACAACGCCAAGAAGTTCCTGGCGAACAAGGGCTACGACCCCGTGCTGGGCGCCCGGCCGCTGCGCCGCACCATCCAGCGCGAGATCGAGGACGCCCTGTCCGAGCGCATCCTGTTCAACGAGCTGCGCCCGGGCCAGATCGTCGTCATCGACTGCGAGGGCGACCCGGCCCAGTTCGAGAAGGCCAAGCTGGTCTTCAACGGCGCCGACCGTCCGGGCGCCGTCCCGGACGCGGTCCCGGCCGAGCTGGCCGGCGGCGGCACCGCGGACGAGTCCGCGGCCTAGCCGCAAACCGGCCCGGCCTCCGACCCCGGAGGCCGAGCCGCCGAGCACGAGCGAGGCCCCCGTCCGCCGAGGACGGGGGCCTCTTCGCATGTGCGCACGGCCACCCCGGCGGATGTCGCCGTCCGAGCCCTGTCGCCCGGCACGAGGGCGGCCGGGGGAGCGGGCGGCGGCCGCGCGGCGGATGGGCGGCCGCCGCTCGGCGCCCGTGCATGATCCATGGAGAGTTCTGGCTGCCCCGGCAACCAGAACTCTCCATGGATCATGGAGCTGCCGCGTCGCGCACCGACCCGCGGCCGACATTTCGGAGTTGTCGCCCGGTCGAGCCGCGCCGGCGACGGCGCCGCGGACGAGTCCGCTCTCGGACCGTGGCGTGCCCATGATCAAGGGAAGATTTTGGCTGCTGGGGGGGCAGCCAGATGGTGCCCACGATCATGGAGCGCGCCCCACGAGTTTGGGCGGCGGCCGCGGGCTGGCGGGTTTCGGCGGGCGTTAAGTGGGGAAGCGGCACCGCCGTGCTGCGGGGTCAGAGTCGGTGGCTGTGTCCGGGGACGGCCGTGCTGGTGTCCCGGGAGGGTAACCGCCGGGCCGAGGGCGCGCGGCGATCATGTCTGCGGCAGGCCGTCTTCGCCCGGTGGGAGGGTGACGACCGCGCCAGGAGGCTGATTGACCGGGCGGGGGGCCCGGAACGTGCGGCGGCAGGCTATCTTGCCGGGCGTGGGTAAGGAGCGCTTCGGGTTCGGCCCCGCACGGTTCGGGCGTCGGCCCGCGGTGCCGCCCATCGCGCGACCCGCACTCCTGGAGCGCCTCGATCAGGTCCGGAACGGGGTGACGCTCGTCGTCGCCGGAGCCGGGGCCGGGAAGTCCACGCTGCTCAGTGCCTGGTCGGCGGCCCGGGGCGGGGTGTTCGTCAATCTCGAGCTGGACCCGCCGCACCACGAAGGCGACGGACCGCTCGTCGTCGACGAGGCCACGGAAGCGCACGTCGACTGGCTGCGCAAGCTCTCCCACCGGCGCGTCGTGGTCGCGGCGCAGGAGGTGCTGCCGGTCCAGGCTCGGCAGACGTTGACGGCGCGGGAGCTGGCCTTTGCCGAGGACGAGACGTACCAGGTGCTGGCGGCGGCGCTCGGGGACGCGGCCGGGGCCGACACCCTCGCGCCCGATGTGCATCTGCTGACGCACGGGTGGCCGCAGACCGTGGGGCTGGCGGCCGCCTGGCTGGCGCAGCAGAGTCCTGCCGAGCGGGCGGCCAAGCTGCGCAGCCTCGCCCGGGTCACCGAGCCGCTCGAGCCGTACCTCGTCGGCGCCGTCCTCGACGGGCTCACCAGGGACGACCGGGAGCTCGCGCAGAAGCTCGCCCACCTGCCCGGCGTCGACGCGCGGCGAGCCGATCGGCTCGACCTCACCGAGGACCTCGTCGCCCTGCCGCCGTTCGTGCAGCCGGTGGCCGGCAAGCCCGGGTGGTTCGCGGTGCCGGGCGGGCTGCGGGTGGCCGTGCAGCGCGCGGCGCCGCTCGCGGCCGAGGCCGTGGCGGCGCTACGAGCCGCTGGTCAGGGGATGTAGTCCTCCAGCAGCGCCGGGGTCAGGCCGGCCGCGGCGATGGCCTGCAGGGCCGCGATGAAGTCGTCGACGAAGCGGTCGCGGAAGTGCATCAGGATGACGTCGCCCTTCTGGACCGTCTTGCCCTCCTGGTACCGCACGATGCCCTTGTCGACGGTCTCCTTCCAGAAGAGACCGGCCTTCATCCCGCACTCGTGGATGACCTTGAGCGTCGTCTGGTCCTTCTCGCCGAACGGCGGGCGGAAGAGCGTCGGGCGCTTGCCGAACATCTGCCCCAGCTGGTCGGCCGAGCCGCAGATCTCCTTCTGCTGGAAGCTGTACGGCTTGCCCTTGAGGCTCTGATGGCTGATCGTGTGCGCCTCGATCACGGCGCCCGCGTCCTGGAGGCGCTTGAAGTACGCCGGATCGTCCTTGATCGCATTGATGGTCAGGAACAGCGTCACCGGCACGCCGGCCTCACGGAACAGTTCGAGCGCCTCGGGCCGCTTGATCCAGCCGTCGTCGATCGTGAGAAACGCGACCGGCTGGTCGGTCTGGATCCGCGACAGCCACGGGGCGCTGTTGCCCTCGGGCACGTTGATGTGGTGCGGCGTCGGCGGCTTGCCGAACTTCGGCAGGCGCCCCTGGTAGGCGCTGCCGGGCGGCGGCAGCGACGAGGCGGGCGCGCCGGCTCCTCCCGGGCTCTTCGACGGCTGGGCCGAACCGGAAGGCTGGCCCGGCGTGGCGTCGGCGGACGGCGACCCGGCACCCGAGGCGGACACCCTGGGCGAGGCACCGGCGCTGGCCCGGGCAGAGTGACCGGCCTGCGCCGTGTCGTCGCAGGCGGCCAGGACGGCGAGCATCGTCAGGCCGACGGCCAGCCGGCGGACGGACCTAGCACTGAAGCGCACGCAACGCAGCGTATCGGGCGAAAGGGGAGCCGTGGGGGTGAAGAAACGCACCCGAACGGCGTGCAACTGTCCAAATACTGAAAACCGTCAACCGGGAAGCGTGAATGTGCCGGCGCGCTCCCGCACCAGGCCGTCGGCCAGCAGCCCTCCGAGTGCCCGTTCGCGCTGCTCAGCGTCGGGCCAGACGGCATCCAGCCGATCGCGGGCGACCGGGTCGTCGGCCGCGCGCAGGACCGCCATGATGAGTCCACGCACATATCGGTCGGTCCCGTGGTACCGCTGGATCCTCCGGCTCGGCGCCGCACTCGGCGGCGACCCGGCCAGCCGCCACGCGCACACCGCCGTCAGTGGACAGTCGTCGCAGCGCGGGGTGCGGGCCGTGCAGACCACCGCGCCGAGCTCCATGAACGCGACCGAGGCGGTGGCCGCGGCCTCGTGGTCGACGGGCAGCAGCACCTCGACGGCGCGCAGGTCGGCCGGGGTCGTGGCGGCGCCGCCGTCGGCCGCGCCCTCGACCACGCGGGCCACGACACGACGGACGTTGGTGTCGACGACCGGGTGGCGCTGGCGGAAGGCGAACGCGGCGACGGCGCGGGCCGTGTACATGCCGATGCCGGGCAGCGCGAGGAGCGCGTCGACGTCGTCGGGGACCTCGCCGTCGTGCCGCTCGACGATCGCGCCGGCGCAGGCGTGCAGGCGCAGGGCGCGGCGCGGATACCCAAGCCGGTCCCACGCCCGGATCGCCTCCCCGGGCGGGTCGGCGGCCAGGTCGGCCGGCGTCGGCCAGCGCTCCATCCAGCGGCGCCACGCCGGCTCGACCCGCGACACCTGGGTCTGCTGCAGCATGACCTCGCTGACGAGGACGCCCCATGGGGTGGCGCCCGGCTGGCGCCAGGGGAGGTCGCGGGCGTTCGCGCGATACCAGGCGGTGACGGTCTCTGCGAGGGCGGAAGTAGCGATACGCAAGGATAAGCGAGTGAACGAGTACGCCGTCACCGTCATCGGACACGACCGGCCCGGCATCATCGCCGACGTCGCCGAGATCCTGGCCCGGCTGGGCCTCAACCTGACCGACTCCACCATGACCCGGCTGCGGGGGCACTTCGCGATGACGCTGGTCTGCGTCGGCCCGCCCACCGTGGAGGCGATCGAGGCGGCGCTGGAGCCGCTGACCGAGGACCGGACCCTGCTGGTGACCGTCCGCCGCGTGGTCGAGGAGCCGACGCACGAGCCGACCGGCAGCCACCACGTGCTCACCGTCCACGGCGCCGACCGGCTCGGCATCGTCGCGTCGCTGAGCCGCACGCTGGCCGAGGCCGGCGGCAACATCACCGACCTGACGACGCGGCTGGCCGGGCCGCTGTACGTGGTCGTGGCCGAGGTGGACGTGCCCGAGCGGGTCGACGTGTCGGCGCTGGGCGCGGCGCTCACGACGGCGGCCGAGCGGCTCGGCGTCGAGGCCACCTTCCGTCCGGCGGAAGCGGACCTGCTGTGACGCTCCCCGAGGGCGCGGTGTTGCCCGTCGTCCAGGCGCCCTCGACGGTACTGTCGACGCCCGGCGAATCCGTGGACCCCACCGCGCCGGAGATCCTCCAGCTGGCGGCGGACCTTCTTGCCACCATGAAGGTCTCGCCGGGCTGCGTCGGACTGGCCGCGCCGCAGGTGGGCGTCGGCGCCCAGGTGTTCGCGGTCGACGTCACCGGCCACCCGAAGGCCCGCACGACCCACGGCGCGTTCGTGCTGTGCAACGCGCGGATCGTCGAGGCGTCCCAGTGGCAGAAGGGCCGCGAGGGCTGCATGTCGGTCCCGGACCTCACCGGGGACGTGAAACGGGCCAGCCGGCTCGTGGTGGCCGGGTACGCTCCCGGCAGTACCGAAGAGACGCACATCACGACGGATGCCTTCGAGGCCCGGGCGCTCCAGCACGAGATCGACCACTGCGCTGGGCTGCTGTTCCTCGATCGTGTCGCCGGCGCCCACGCCGTGTACGCCCGCAAGGTCTATCTCTGAGCGGGGCTCACGGCGCGCCTCGCCGATCACCGAGCGTTCCCCCGATACGGTGAGTGCATCATGAAGCTGACGGTTGGCCCACTGCCTGCTGGCGTCTACTGGCGGCGCCGCGCGATCGTGGGCGGCGTGCTTCTGGTCGTCGTGCTCATGCTGTGGACCTCCTGCGGCGGCGGCGCCGACCCGGGCGACAAGAAGACCGCGGCGAACGCCTCGCGGACGGCTTCGGGGCCCGCCTCGGAGTCCGCCTCCGCCTCCGCCGAGCCGACGATCCAGGTGCCGACGACGGGCGAGGCGACGACCTCGGCGTCGCCGTCGCCGTCCTCGGCCCCGCCCGCGGTCACCTCCACGGTGCCGCTGTGCGCCGACGCCGACCTGTCGCTGGTCGCGGCGCCGGAGCAGCCGGTGCAGTTCCGCGGCGCCTACCTGAAGTTCTTCCTGCGGATCAAGAACATCTCCAACCACGACTGCGTCCGTGACGTCGGAGCCGATTTCCAGGAGTTGTACCTCCAGGTCGGCGCGGCGAAGATCTGGTCGTCGGACAAGTGCGACGCGCCGCACGGCTCCGAGCTGAAGACGCTCAAGCCGGGCATCGAGGTGGAGTACAGCAACACCTGGAACGGCAAGGCGACCAACAACGGCTGCGAGAACCGCGAGGTGCCGCCCGCCGGCAAGTATCAGCTGGTCGGCCGCCTCGACACCAAGATCAGCGAGCCGGCGACCGTCCAGCTCACCTAAGGCCAGTTGTGACACAGGCCGTAGACCTGTGTCTTGCCTTCAGGCGCAAAGATCAGACGTAGCGCTCCAGGATCGACGCCTCGGCCAGGCGGGACAGGCCCTCGCGGATGCCGCGCGCCCGCGCGTCGCCCACACCGTCCACGGCCTGCAGATCCTCGACGGTGGCGCCCAGCAGGCGCTGCAGGCTGCCGAAGTGCTCGACCAGCCGGTCGACGACCGGGGTGGGCAGCCGCGGCACCTTGGCCAGCAGCCGGAACCCGCGCGGGGACACGGCGGCGTCGAGGGCGTCGCTCGCTCCCGGGTATCCAAGCGACTTCGCCACCGCGACCAGGTCGATCAGCTCGGTGGCGGACAGCGCGTCGAGCTCCTCCAGCGCGTCGTCCGACGACCGGGTGCGCCGCCCGCTCGGCTGGTAGTCGCGGATCACCAGCGTGCGGTCGGCCTCGACGCCGGCCATGAGCTCCTCGAGTTGCAGGGCGAGCAGCCGCCCGTCGGTGCCCAGCTCCACGACGTAGCCCGCGATCTCGTCGGCGATCCGCCGCACCATCTCCAGGCGCTGCACCACGGCGACGGCGTCACGCACCGTCACCAGATCCTCGATCTCCAGCGCCGACAGGGTGCCGCTGACCTCGTCCAGCCGCAGCTTGTACCGCTCCAGGGTGGCCAGCGCCTGGTTGGCCTTCGACAGGATGGCGGCGGAGTCGTCGAGCACGTGCCGCTGCCCGTTGACGTAGAGCCCGATGATCCGCATCGACTGGCTGACCGAGATCACCGGATAGCCGGTCTGCTTGGCGACCCGCTCGGCCGTGCGGTGCCGCGTGCCGGACTCCTCGGACGGGATCGTCGGGTCGGGCATGAGGTGCACCGCCGCCCGGACGATCCTGGTGCCGTCACTCGACAGGACGACGGCGCCGTCCATCTTGCAGAGCTCCCGCAGGCGGGTGGCCGAGAACTCGACGTCGAGCGGGAACCCGCCGGTGCAGAGCTGCTCGACCACCCGATCGTGGCCGAGCACGATGAGCGCGCCGGTCCGCCCGCGCAGGATGCGCTCCAGCCCGTCGCGCAGCGCGGTGCCGGGAGCCATCAGGGCCAGGGTCGCGCGCATGGGGTCGGCGCCGGGCAGCGCGGCAGCCCAGCCCCCGATGAGGCCGGTGTTGGCGCCGGCCCGGGCGGGCTCGCGGTCAATCGGCACCTGCACAGTCTACGGATCGTCAGGCGTACGGTGCTGGTGCGGTATCGACCCAGCCCGTAGAGTGGGCGGATGCCATCGTGAGATGGACTGAAATGAATCCCTTGAGAGGTCCACCGGTGGCCGGTCCGGAGCGGATCGAGTGGCGGCGCAGCTTCCCGTCCCGATCCCTGTCGACCCTGGTGTGGTATTCGGTCTGCGCGGCCCTGACCGTCCTGCTGGTCCGCGCCCTGTTCGCCGACGAGCCCGAAGTCCTCGGCTCGGGCGCCCACAACCCGCTCGTGGATCTTCCGATGTGGACGCTGGCCGTCGCCTGCGTCGGGGCGGTGCCGGTGGTCCTGTCGGTGGCCCGCCGCCCGCGGGTGGGCGCCAACCACTTCGCCTTGACGGTCCGCCCGGCCTGGATCCGCACCCTGGTCCTGCCGTGGTCCCGGGTGGCCGAGGTGTTGATGCTGGAGATCGCGGGTGAGCGGTACCTCGTGATCGGCCTGCGTGAGGGCCTGGACCGCACGGGCACCAACCCGGCCTGGCCCGACCGGACCGTCCTGCGCGAGCTGGCGAAGTCGGACGCGCGCCGCGCGGGTTCGTACGACGTGGCGGTCCGGCTGCGCGACTTCGTCGGCGTCCCGGACGGCCAGATGGCGTCGCTGGCGGCGTTCG
>NZ_BMPI01000022.1:68146-158789 GCF_014647515.1 Dactylosporangium sucinum
CCCCGGACGAGGTCCGGATGAGGAACCACCTGCCCAGCTCGTAGGGAAGGGTGTTGGGTCCGCGCGGTATTCCTGTCAGGAATGGCTGCTGTATCCCACCCTCGCCGACGGGACGGCAGTTAGGGCAGGGGCCGCGGTTTGTCCTGGTGCCGGCGGCGGACGGCCTGAGGTGGCGGCGCCACGGCGGCCCGGTAGCTATTGGAGCCGGGTGGCCTGGGCGCGGTTCTGGTCGCGTCCCAGCGACGTCATGACACGCCGCGACCGGACGGCAGGGATGGGCCGCGTTTGCCGCTTGGCCGAGGACCAGCCCGCTTAGTCGACGGCAGCGCCCAGCCCCGCGCTCCGCGCAGGCCGGACGGCAGCGCCCGGCCCTCGCACCGCGGACGAGAACAGGCCCCACGGGGCCGGCTGGTCCGGCGCGGCGGTGGGCCCGTACCGCGGCGGCAGGCCCGTACCGCGGCGGCCGGCGCGGCTCACCTGGCGGTCGCGGGCGGCTGTCAGTCGTCGGTGGACTCCGCGGTGGCCTTGACGGCGTAGTGGAGGGCCGTGCGGATGTCGCCCACCTCGAGGACCCGCATGCCCGGCGGGGTGATGCCCGTGGCGGCCGGGCCGCAGCCCGGCGGGACCAGGGCGAAGCGGAAGCCCAGGCGGGCGGCCTCGGCCAGGCGGCGGGGGACGGCGCCGATGCGGCGGACCTCGCCGGTCAGGCCCACCTCGCCGATGGCGACCAGGTCGGGGGGCATGGGGAGGTCGTGGGCGGCGGAGGCGGCGGCCAGGGCCAGGGCCAGGTCGGCCGCGGGCTCGGTGACGCGCAGGCCGCCGACCGTGGCGGCATAGACCTCGCGGTCGTGGAGCTGGATCTGGGCGCGGCGCTGGAGGACGGCCAGGACCATGGCCAGGCGGGCGGAGTCGAGGCCGGAGACCGTGCGGCGAGGTGAGCCGGGCATTTGGGCGCCGATGAGGGTCTGGACCTCGGTGACGAGGGCGCGGCGGCCCTCCATGGCGACGGAGACGCAGGTGCCGGAGACCGCGTCGGCATAGCGGGTGAGGAAGAGGCCGCTCGGGTCGGGGAGGCTGGTGATGCCGCCCTCGTGCATCTCGAAGCAGCCGACCTCGTCGGCGGCGCCGAAGCGGTTCTTCAGGCCGCGGACCATGCGCAGGGAGGAGTGCTTGTCGCCCTCGAAGTTGAGGACCACGTCGACGAGGTGCTCCAGGACGCGTGGGCCGGCCACATTGCCGTCCTTGGTGACGTGGCCGACCAGGATGGTGGCCAGGCCGCGCTCCTTGGCCACGGCGACCACGGCGGCGGTGACGGCGCGGACCTGGGTGACGCCGCCGGCCACGCCGTCGGTGCCGGGAGCCGAGACGGTCTGCACCGAGTCGAGGATGAGCAGGCCGGGCTTGACCGCGTCGAGGTGGCCGAGGACGGCGGACAGGTCGGTCTCGGAGGCCAGATAGAGCCGCTCGTGGAGGGCGCCGATCCGCTCGGCGCGCAGGCGCACCTGGCTGACCGACTCCTCGCCGCTGACGACCAGCGACGGGGTGTCGCCGTGCTTGGCCCACTGCTGGGCGACGTCGAGCAGGAGGGTGGACTTGCCGACGCCGGGCTCGCCGGCGAGCAGGACGACGGCGCCGGGGACGATGCCGCCGCCGAGGACCCGGTCGAACTCGCCGACGCCGGTCGGGCGGGCCTTGGCCGGTGCGGCGCTGATCTCGGCGATCGGGCGGGCCGGCTCCAGCGGGGCGCGGGAGGGGACGGCGCGGAGCGCGGCGGGGCCGGCCGGGCCGGCCGTGGACTCGATGACCGAGCCCCACTCACCGCACTCCGGGCACCGGCCGGTCCATTTCGGCGGCCGATGCCCGCAGACGTCGCACTCGTAATTAGCGCTCTTCGCCTTCGTCACACCCGAAAGCTAGCCCACAGGTATGACAGAAACCCTATTCGCCGTGCCCTTCGTTCTTGACGACCGCGCTCGGCTTCGGCAGCGGGGTCAGCGGCGGCGACATCGGCAGCTCGGGGAGCGTGGCCGTGGTGGTCTTGCCGTCGGCGTAGGTGAAGGTGAAGACGACGTCGGGCTGGGCGGCGCCGGCCTGCAGGGCGTCGGGGAGCTTCTCGATCGCGAGATACGTCTTGGTGTCGGGGCTCAGGGCCACGAAGCCGGCGACGGGGATCGCGATGCTGATCTCGGAGGAGCCGGCCGACGTGGGCGACGGCGACGCGGACGTGGGCGCCGCGTTGGCCGACGCGATGTTCGACGGCGCGCCGCTCACCCGGCGCGAGCCCGACGGGGTCGGGGAGGCCGCCGCCGGCGTGGCGGCGGCCTGCGGGCCGCCGACCAGCACGACCGTGCCGCCCTTGTTGACGCTGACGCCCGTGATCTTGACCGGCTGCTTGGCGTTGTTGAAGATCCGGACGCTCAGCGGCACCGTGGAGCCGGCCTTGTACCCGTCGGCGTAGACGATCGCGGCGTCCCGGACGGCGATCAGCCCGTCGGCGCTGTTGACGCTCACGCCCGGCACGGCGGCGACCTGGGTGTCGGTCCCGGTGATCTGACCGGCGCTGCAGGCGGAGAGCAGGCCCACGCCGAGCGCGGCGGAAGCCAGGAGCGCGGCGCCCAGCACCGTGCGGCGGCGAGCCAGCGGCGTAGCCGGAGTCGAACGCGTCACCTTGGGTCCTCCATCTGGTGTCCCATCATCGGGTGGCCGCAGTACAGCCTAGATGCCGTTGATCCGCTGATGACGCGCACCCTGAACAATGTGACGTCAGTCCAGACGCAGGCCGCTGACCAGCAGAAACACCACATCGATGAGCGCCACGGCGATAACGGCAAGGAAGGGGACGCGGGAGGACGGATCGCGGCGCATGAAGTACCACCCGATCGACAATGCGATCAGGGCGAGCGCCAGCGCCGGCCAGAAGAGCAGCGGCGGCGGACCCGGCGGACCGAAGGCGAGGGTTGCCGTCGCGCCGAGCAGCAGTACCGCCGATGCGAGAAGCGACCCCGAGCGCCCGAACAGCTGCGGGAGGCCCCGCACGCCCATGCGGATGTCGTCGTCAAGATCCGGAAGCGTGTTGACGAAGTGCGCCCCCGCCCCGAGCAGCCCACCGGCCGCCAGCAGCCACAGCGGCGGCGTCCTGCCCGCGCCCAGCGCCACGAACGCGGGCAGGCAGGCGAACGACACCGCGTACGGGAGCACGGACACCGGGGTCGACTTCAGCGGCCAGTCGTAGAGCAGGGCCGAGGCGAGGGCGAGCGTCGCGACCAGGCCGGCCGCCCACCCGGACAGGAACCCGAGCGGCACGCAGGCCACCGCGGCGAGCGCGCCGAGCACCGCGACCAGGCGGCGGGAGAGCTTGCCGGCCGCGACGGGCTTGTCGGTCCGGCCGACGGCGGCGTCGCGGGGCGCGTCGAGGGCGTCGTTGACCCATCCGATCGAGAGCTGGCTCGCCAGTACCGTGGCCGCCGTCGCGACGACGCCGGGCCATGGCCGGTCGAGGCCGATCGCCAGCAACGCGGCGACCGCCGTGACCCCGGCGGCGGGCTCGGGGTGGCTGGAGCGCAGGAGCGAGATCGCAACCGACACTCGGCAAGTGTGGCCGCTGGAGGGGTTCCATGTCAGGCTCGATCCATGCCAGCGGTGCGGCGCGCACGCAACGACCCGGGTCAGTATGACGACCTGGCCGGCGAATGGTGGCGCCCCGGAAGCCCGTTGTCCATGTTGTACTGGCTGGCCCGCGCCCGGGCGAGCCTGATACCGCCCGCCGAGCGCGACGGGGCGGTCCTCCTCGATCTGGGCTGCGGCGGCGGGCTGCTCGCCCCGCACGTGGCCGGCAAGGGCTACCGCCACGTGGGCGTCGACCTCGTCTTCTCCGGCCTGGAGCAGGCCTCGGCGCACGGCGTGGTGCCGGTCCAGGCCGACGCCACGCGGCTGCCGTTCGCCGATGCGAGCGTCGACGTGGTGAGCGCGGGTGAGCTGCTGGAGCACGTGCCAGACGTTCCCGGGGTGATTGCCGAGGCGTGCCGCGTCCTGCGCCCGGGCGGCTGGCTCGTCCTTGACACGATCAACGACACGGCCCTGGCGCGGCTGATCGCGGTGCGCCTGGCCGAGTTCGTCATGCCGGCCGTGCGCGGCATCCACGACCCCGCGCTCTTCGTCGACCCGGGCCGCCTGCGGGACGAGTGCGCCAAGCACGGCGTGCCGCTGGAGGTGCGCGGCGTCCGTCCCACCCTGCTGCCGCTCACCCGCTGGCTGCTGACCCGCCGCAACGCAGTGCCGATCGTGCCGACGTTCACGACCGCGATCCTCTACCAGGGCCGCGGCAGGAAGGGGAATCCGTGACGGGTGCCGCCATAGCGGGGATGGGCGTGACCTTCCCCGACCCGATGCGCCAGGACGACGTGTGGGCAGGCTACTTCGAGCGGCACTACAACGGCTCCCCCCGCAAGGGGCTGGCCAAGCGGATCTTCGCCAACTCCGGGGTGGTCTCCCGCCACGGCGCGGTGAACCCGCTGTTCGAGGACGCGTCCGGCTGGTCGACGGCACAGCGGATGAGTCGGTATCTCACCGAGGCGCTGCCGCTGGGCAAGGACGCGGTCAGCAGCGCGCTGGACTCGGCCGGGCTGCGGCCCGACGAGATCGGCCTGTTCGTGGTCTGCTCGTGCACCGGGTACGCGACGCCGGGCCTCGACATCCTGCTGGCGCGCGACCTGGGCATGGCGCCGACGACGCAGCGGCTGTTCGTCGGGCACATGGGCTGCTACGCGGCGCTGCCCGGGCTGGGGGCGGCGTCGGACTACGTCGCCTCGCGCGGCCGGCCGGCCGTCCTGCTCTGCCTGGAACTGACGAGCCTGCACGTACAACCGCCGAGCGACGATCCGCAGCAGATCGTGGCGCACGCGCTGTTCTCGGATGCCGCGGCCGCGATCGTGCTGGTCCCGGGCGGCTCGGGTGCGTGCGTGGCCGACGTCGCGGCCGTCACCGACACCGCGACGGCCGACCTCATGACCTGGGACGTCACCGACCTCGGGTTCCGGATGGGGCTGTCGCCGAAGGTGCCGGACGTGCTGTCGATCTACGTGAGCGACCTGGTCGGCGGGCTGCTCGACCGGCACGGGCTGACGTTGTCCGATGTGGACGGCTGGGCGGTGCACCCCGGAGGTCCGCGCATCCTCGACGTCGTGCGGGACGAGCTCGTGCTGCCCGAGACGGCGCTGGCCGAGTCGCGCGGCACGCTCGCGGCGCACGGGAACTGCTCGTCGCCCACGGTGCTGCTCATCCTGGACGCGCTGCGCCGCCGGGCCGCCGGCCCGCCCCGGACGACGATGATGCTGGCCTTCGGCCCGGGATTGACCTTGTACGGCGTGCTGCTGCGTTGAGCCTCAGTGCAGGGCGCGGAGATCGTCGACGAACTCGGTCGCGCTGGTGACGTTGCGGGAGGTCTTCGTGACCTTGCCCGCGGAGTCGATGAGCACGGCCGAGGTGGTGCGGTCGGTGGCCAGCGCGGGCACCGCGGCGCGGACCGAGTTGTTCGGGTCGGCGGCCGCCTTGACCGGCACGGCCGCGTCCAGGCCGATCGGCAGGGTGGGGACCCGGGTGGCCACGACGAGAACAGTGGTGGGTTTTCCGGGCTTCGGGGAGGTCCCGGCGCCGACGGCGTCCACAGTGGTGGTGATGAGGTGCTCGCAGCTGCAGCCCTCGACGAGCAGGATGATCGCCGGGGCGACGTCTTTGATCGGTATCGCGGTGCCCGTCGCGTCGAACAGCGTGAGCCCGGCCAGCGACACCGCCACCGGCGGACTGCTCGGCGGGGCGACGCGTGGGGTGGTCCGGGGCGCGTGTCCGGGCCAGGCGACGGCGAACAGGCTCACCAGCGTCGCGATGACCGCGATCGACATGATCAGCAGCGGCACCGCGAGGCCGGGTGAGTCGTCGGTGGTCCGGCGGACCGGCTCGGGGGCGAGGTGCAGCCGGCGGCGCCAGCGGCGGCGGATGGCGGCCCGGCGGAATTGTCGACGGATCTTCGCGCCTTCGTCATCGAGCGCGCCGGGATCGTCGGGGATGATGACCGTGCCCCACTCAGGTGGGAGGTCAGGCAGGCCACCACCTTCTTGCGGTCGATCGCCACCGCCGTTGTCTCCGCGCAGCGTGCCCATCGCTGTTCTCCTCGCACCTGCCTCAACTTTCCCTCACACGGCGCCTGCGCGCCAGAGGGACGTTTCATCGAGATGTGTGCGTGTTTCTCGACGCTCCGCCGCTGGTGGGGTTACTGAGCGTGGTGATCTGGGATACTGGAGGGGTGGCCGTAGACACTTGCCGTAATCAATCGGATATGTCCGACTGGCAGGTCATTTGTGGGTGCTGCGGGTTGTTGATCCGTTACACAGCAGGTTCCACGATTCCTGTCAAGCGGGAGAAAGGGGACTCACATGTGTTCTGACCTGCGCGAATGCCTGTCTCTGGGGTGGGACGACAGCGCGTGACCGTGTTACCCTAGACACAGCGAAAGGGGTTTCGAACCTATGGTTTTCAGTGTCGGCGAGACCGTTGTCTACCCCCACCACGGGGCCGCACTCATCGAGGCAATCGAGACTCGGGTCGTCAGGGGCGAGGAGAAGCAGTATCTCGTCCTCAGGGTCGCTCAGGGTGACCTGACGGTGCGGGTGCCCGCCGAAAACGCCGAGATCGTCGGCGTGCGCGAGGTGGTCGGCGAAGAAGGCCTGACGAAGGTCTTCGACGTCCTCCGCGCTCCGCACACCGAGGAGCCGACCAACTGGTCGCGGCGTTACAAGGCGAATCTGGAGAAGCTGGCCTCCGGCAATCCGCTCAAGGTCGCTGAGGTCGTGCGTGACCTTTGGCGTCGTGACCGCGAGCGTGGTCTGTCGGCTGGCGAGAAGCGCATGCTCGCCAAGGCTCGGGACATCCTGGTCGGCGAGGTGGCGCTCGCCGAGAAGAGCACCAAGGACGAGGCGGAGACGCTGCTCGACAAGGTGCTGACCGAGGCCTGACATTCCAGCCTGGCTATCCCTTCGACCGAGGACCGCGACGTGACGGCGCACCCAAGCGTGCGTGGTGACGTCGCGGTCCTCGTGCCTGCGGCCGGCATGGGGGTTCGACTCGGACCCGGCGGCCCCAAGGCACTTCGACTCCTGCGCGGCGAGCCACTCCTGGTCCACGCGGTGCGGCGCGTTGCCGCCGCTCCCAGCGTGGGCTGCATCGTGGTGGCGGCCCCGCCGGACGCCGTGAGCGACGTGGAAGCGCTGCTCGCGCCGATCACCTCCGGCCCGGCCGGGGTGGTGGTCGTCGCGGGCGGCGCGACCCGGCAGGCTTCGGTGGCCCTCGCGCTGGCCGCCGTGCCGGCGTCCTTCGACATCGTGCTCGTCCATGACGCGGCGCGGGCGCTCACTCCACCGGGGCTGGTGGAGGACGTGGCGTCGGCGGTCCGTGGGGGGCACGGCGCCGTCATACCCGTTCTGCCGGTGGTCGACACCATCAAGCGCGTGGACAGTTCGGGCGCGGTGCTCGGGACGGTGGATCGGTCATCGCTGCGGGCGGTGCAGACCCCGCAGGGCTTCCGCCGGGACGTGTTGGCGAAGGCCCACGAGGCCGCTGTCGACGACCACACCGACGACGCCGGGCTGGCGGAGCGGATCGGCGTGGCCGTGCACACGGTGGCCGGGGCGGAGGCGGCGCTGAAGATCACGCGGCCGTTCGATCTGGCGATCGCGGAGCTGCTGCTCTCATGATCGACGGAAACATCTGGCTGCCATGGCGACCAGAGATATCCATTGATCATGGCCGCTTCGGGGGCCCGAGTTCGCGTTGGTGTCGATTACGGCGCGTAGTCGCGGTGTCGTAACTCTCTGTAACTCGGCCGGCCGGCGTCAGCTACTCAGGCGCGGGCGCACCGGACGGGGCGCCCGCGACATCGGGAACGGGTCAGGCGGTGGCCGGAGTCGCCGGCGAGATCGGGGCCGTCTGCGGCACGTGGTGCTTGCGGGGGCGGCGGCGCCAGACCAGCAGGCTGCCGATCGAGCCGCCGATGCCCAGCGTCAGGATCACCCCACCCGCGATGGACATGCCCGCCGCGTCGCCGCGGGCCGTGGCCGAGCCCAGGGCCGCGTAGGCCAGGGTGGCCGGCATCGCGCCCAGGACCGTGCCCGCGATGAACGGCAGCAGGCGGACCCGGGTGGTGCCGAACAGGTAGTTCGAGACGCCGAACGGCACCAGCGGGATCATCCGGGAAATCACCACCGCCAGGACGCCGCGTTTGGCCACGGCCTGCTCGATCAGCAGGAGCCGGCCGCGGAGGTGCCGCGCCATGAACTCGCGGCCGAGGTACCGCCCGACGGTGTGCGCCAAGATTGCGCCCAGCGTCACACCGACCAGGATGTACATCGCCCCGCTGGAGAAGCCGAACAACAGGCCGCCCACGGCCGACAGCAGCGTCCTGGGCAGGAGCGCCGTCGTCAGCAGGGCCGTGCCGAACACGGCCAGCACGGGGGCGAACGGGTGATCCGGGCTCACCGCGTGGGAGAGTGACGCGCGGTCGGGGCCGACCACAATCATCACCACGAATAGCGTTGCCACCAGCGTCGCCAGGAGACCGAAGCGCAGAGCGGCTCCGGTGCGCCACCACGGCTGGGGGCTCTTCGGGGTCGTCACATCGCTGCGCACCCGACCCAGCCTAGGCCCGGATCGCCGTCCTGCCGAGTCCGATGACGACTCGGCAACCGGAAGTTCACGGTTGTGCACCGATCGTCGTACCCTCGCGACGTGATGTTGATCGGTACCGGAACGGACGTTCACGCCTTCGAAAAGGGCCGCGACTGCTGGGTCGCCGGGCTCAGGTGGGAGGGCGTCGACGGGCTCGCCGGGCACTCCGACGGCGACGTCGCCGCCCACGCGATCTGCGACGCGCTGCTGTCCGCGGCGGGGCTGGGTGATCTCGGGGCGAACTTCGGGACGAGCCGTCCGGAGTGGGCCGGCGCCTCGGGCGTCACCCTCCTGCGCGAGACCGCCCGGCTGGTCCGGGACGCCGGTTTCGAGATCGGCAACGTGTCGGTGCAGGTCATCGGGGTGGCGCCGAAGGTGGGCAAGCGGCGCGCCGAGGCCGAGGCGGCGCTGCGCGAGGCGCTCGGCGGGATCGTCCGGCTGTCCGGCACCACGACCGACGGGCTGGGGTTCACGGGCCGGGGCGAGGGGCTCGCGGCCAACGCCGTAGCGTTGATCTACCCCGTGCAGAAAGAGGCCTGAGTGAACGACACCCTCCGCGAGCTGCTCGACCGCAAGGCGTTCCTGGTGCTCGGCACCGTCAACCCCGACGGCGGGCCGCAGTCCAGCGTCATCTGGGCCAAGCACGACGGCGACGACCTGGTCTTCTCGACGATCCGCGGCCGCCGGAAGACCCGCAACATGGAGCGGGACCCGCGGGTGTCGATCTGTGTGTACGACCCGGCGAACCCGTACCGCTACGTCGAGGTGCGCGGCGCCGTCACGCTGACCGAGGAGGGCGGGCCGGAGCTGATCGACGAGCTCTCCCGGCGGTACGACGGGACCCCCTGGACCGAGAAGGTGCCGGGAGTCACCCGGGTGGTGTGCCGGGTGACTCCGACGAAGGTCATCGAGCACTAGGCGGGGTGTTCGCCCAGGTCCACGCGTAACCCGCGTCCTCGATCGACAGGGCGGGCTCGCAGAGGTCGAGCGGGCGGAACGTGTCGACCATGACCGCGAGCTCGTCGAACGCCTCGACGCCGATCGCGCGCTCGACCGCGCCCGGCTGCGGGCCGTGCGTGAAGCCGCTCGGGTGCAGCGAGATGGAGCCCTGCTCGATGCCGGAGCCGCGGCGGGCCTCGTAGTTGCCGCCGGTGTAGAAGAGCACCTCGTCCGAGTCGACGTTGTGGTGGTTGTACGGCACCGGGATCGCCAGCGGGTGGTAGTCGACCTTCCGCGGCACGAACGAGCAGATCACGAAGTTCGGACCCTCGAACGTCTGGTGGACCGGCGGCGGCTGGTGCACCCGGCCCGTGATCGGCTCGAAGTCGTGGATCGAGAACGCCCACGGGTAGAGGCAGCCGTCCCAGCCGACGACGTCGAATGGGTGTTTTGCGTAAATGTGCTCGGTCCAGCCGCGGCGATGCTGGACGAGCACGGAAGTGTCAGACCCCTCCTGGAGTATGGGCGCCGAGGGGCCGCGGAGGTCGCGCTCGCAGTAGGGAGCGTGCTCCAGGAACTGGCCCCGCACCGACAGGTAGCGCCGCGGGGGGCCGATATGTCCAGTCGCTTCGATCGTCAGCAGCTTCACCGCACCGCCGACCGGGACCAGCCGGTGGATCACCGACGTGGGGACGATCGCGTAGTCGCCCTCGGTCAGCTCCAGCACGCCGAAGGTCGTCTCCAGCGTGACCGAGCCGGCGGAGACGTAGAGGCACTCGTCCCCGATCGCGTTGCGGTAGAGGGGCGAGGGCAGCGACGCCTCGACGTAGGAGATGCGCACATCGTCGTTGGCGAGCAGGTGCTGGCGGCCGAGCACGGCGTCGACGGGCTCGCCGCCGAGCTTGCCGGTCTGGAAGTGGCGCGGCTTGAGCGGCAGGTTGGGGATGCGCGACCAGGCCGGCGGGGTGAACTCGGTGGCCGAGACGATCGCCGTCGGGGGGTTGCGGTGGTAGAGCAGCGACGAGTCGCTCGAAAAACCCTCCTGCCCCATCAGCTCTTCCGCGAACAGCGAGCCGTCCGGTTGGCGAAACTGGGTGTGGCGCTTCGGCGACACGTCGCCGACGCGGCGGTAGTACGGCATCACGGCCTCCACGATGAAAGTTGGAGTGTCCGGATAGCGGACGAAGTTGTCCGCCCTGTATAGCGTCCATTAGATTCGGAAGCTGTGTCAAACGCAGTGCCGCCCCTGCTGACAGCCCTCATTGACGACGCCGCCGTGTTCCCGCCGGGCAGCGCGGCGCTCGCCGACGCCGTTCCCGCCCACGACGGCCACCGCGCGAGCTGGTATGCGCCGCTCGTCGGCCCGCTCCTGCTACCCGTCGCCGACCTCGGCGACCCGGCGCTGGCCGGTCACGCCCACGGCCTCGGCGTGATCGGGGAGCCCGGCGCGATCGAGCGCGCCCTGTCCGCGCCGGACGGCCTCGGAGCCGTCGACGTCCGGCAGATCGAGAGTCCCGTCGCGAAGCGGGGGGAGGATCCGGGTCCGGGGATCAAGCGGCTCGCGGCGCTCGTGCGGGCGTGTGCGGAGCCCTGGGAGTGGTATTTCGAGGTGCCGCTGACCTGGGGCCTCATGTCGGCGCTCGACGAGCTGGCCGATCTGCGGGCCGAAGGGCTGCGGGCCGCCGCGAAGTTCCGCACCGGCGGGCTGGCGGCGGAGCTGTTCCCGACGCCGGTCGAGCTGGCCGCGGTGATCTGTGCCTGCCGGGACCGGGAGCTGCCGTTCAAGCTGACGGCGGGGTTGCACAACGCCGTCCGGCATACGGACGCGGAGACCGGCCTGGTGCACCACGGGTTCCTCAACGTGCTGGCCGCCGTGCTCGCCGCGGCCGACGGGGCCGAGCCGGCCGACCTGTCGATCATCCTGGGCGGCACCGACGCCTTCCCGCTGGCCGAGGCGGCGCGGGTCGCGCTCGGCCGGCCGCGGCCGCTGTGGGCCGGGTTCGGCAGCTGCAGCGTCCAGGACCCGGTCGCCGATCTGACCGCGCTCGGGTTGCTGCGCCGGCCGAAGGAACACGGCCCGACCGGGCTGACTGCCGTGGGCCCGAATGCCGATCTCCGTGCCGACCGTGAGGAGGGGCAGCGGTGACGTGGTTGGAGCTGGCCGAGGATCACCCGTTCGGGGTGCACAACCTGCCGCTGTGCTCGTTCGGGCGGGAGTGCGCCGAGTGGGTCGGGGTGCGCATCGGCGACCGGATCCTCAACCTGGCCGGGGCCGAGAGTCTGGGGCTCGTCGACGCCGGCGGGAGCCTCGACGGGGAGACGACGCTCAACCGGTTCCTGGCGGAGGGACGGCCGACGTGGACCCGCCTGCGGGAGCAGCTCACCGGGCTGTTCAGCGACAGCAGGCAGCGGGAGAAGGTCGAGCCGCTGCTGTTCGAGGTCGGCGAGGTTCGCCTCGGCCTGCCGTTCGACGTGGCCGACTACGTGGACTTCTACTCGTTCGAGCAGCACGCGAGGAACCTCGGGAAGCTCTTCCGGCCCGGCATGGAGCCGCTCCTGCCGAACTGGAAGCACCTGCCGGTCGGGTATCACGGGCGGGCCGGGACCGTGGTCGTTTCGGGGACCGAGATCCCGCGCCCGTGGGGGCAGCGGAAGCGGCCGGACGACGCCGCGCCCACCTACGGGCCGTCGGAGCGCCTCGACATCGAGGCCGAGCTCGGGTTCGTGGTCGGCGTCTCGTCCGGGGGGGCGGTGCCGGTCGACGAGTTCCGCGAGTATGTGTACGGGGCGGTGATCGTCAACGACTGGTCGGCGCGGGACCTGCAGGCGTGGGAGTATCAGCCGCTGGGGCCGTTCACGGGGAAGTCGTTCCGGACGTCGGTCTCACCCTGGGTGGTGTCGCTCGACGCGCTCGACGCCGCCCGGGTGCCGGGGCCGGTGCAGGAGCCCGGGGTCCTGCCGTATCTGCAGGGGCGGGCGCACCATGGGTACGACATCCGCCTCGAGGTGACGTGGAACGGGACGGTCGTTTCCCGGCCGCCGTTCGCGGGGATGTATTGGACGCCGGCCCAGCAGTTGGCGCATCTGACCGTGAACGGTGCGTTCGCGCGGACCGGGGATCTGTACGCGTCGGGGACGATCTCGGGCGCTTCGCCGGAGGAGACCGGATCGTTCATCGAACGGACATGGAACGGCGCACAGCCGGTCCGGCTCTCGGATGGTTCTTCTCGTAGTTTTCTGCTGGACGGGGACACCGTGACGATTTCGGCGACCGCGCCCGGGGTAGATGGCGCTGCGGTCGCCTTCGGTGAGGTGACCGGGACCGTCGTGCAGGAGTTGTGATGAACGTGTGAGTCTCCTGTCGATAGACGGTCACCGTGAGCGGATCGCGACAATCGCCGGGTATGGTGCCCGGCGGAGGTGGTTATGGGGACGGGTCGGTCAGGGGTTCGGCGACTCGTGCGGCCGGGCAGTTGGCCCCGGCCCGTGCGCCGGATCTTCACCGCGCTCTTCGCGATCGTGGTGCTGTCGGCCATGGGGATCACTTCCTACCGAACACTCAAGCCGGCCGAGACGGTCAGCAGCGCCAAGCGGCCGGTGCCGTCTCCCGAGCCGATCAAGTCGATTCAGTACGCGGAGCTGCCCTCCGCTCCGCTGATCGTCGAGGGGCGGCTGCGCGTCTACACCGAGCAGCGGCGGGTGTTCGCCGATACGCCGGTGACGGCGCTGCGCGAGATGACGCCGCACTGGGCGTACCGGCGGTGGCCGGCCGAGGTGGTCTCGGTCGTGGCCGTGGAGAAGCCGGCCAGCGGCGTGGGGATGTCCGTCGTGATCACCAAGTGGTCGGACGGGGAGATCGTCGCGCTCGACGCCGAGAAGGGTGACATCGTCTGGCAGGCGCGCATCGAGCCCGCCGACGGCGAGACGTTCAAGGGGCGGCGGACCGGTGCGAAGACGCTGTACGAGCCGGAGGACCTGTTCGTCAGCGCCTCCGCGATCGACAAGCAGCCGGTGGTGATCGCGACCGGCAAGGACACCGTGTCCGCGATCGACCCGGCCGACGGTCACCTGAAGTGGACGAAGTCGTTCACCGCCCAGCCCGGGTGCCGCACGAACGACTGGACCGGCGCCGACGCGTACTTCGTGAAGGACACCTGCAGCAAGCCGGCCACGCTGGAGATCTACGACGCGGGAACCGGCGTGATGCTGAACACTTGGCGGCCGCCGGGCGCCTCGATCGGGCCGGACAACGTCACCAACTGGTTCCTGGAGCCGGCCTCCTGCCAGCTCGGCCGGTCCGGGTGCGCGGTGTTCAAGGCCGCGCCGACCGGCGACGTCGTGAGCTTCGCCGACGCGGCGGCCGGGGTGGGCACGCTCACGCCGACGTACTGGACGCTCGGCGCCGACCACCTGGTGCGCCCCGAGCCGGTGGCGGACAAGGACACCATCATCGTGGTCGGGGACACGATCGCCGAGCAGGTGACCGGCGGCTACATCTGGGCCTTCTCGCGCACGACCGGGCAGCGGCTGTGGATGTCGGAGGTCGCCGGGGCGCTGATCGGCGGCGACCAGCGCAACATGTACATCATCAACAAGGAGTACCAACTGCTGGTGCTCAACCTGGAGACCGGCGCGGTCACGTCGAGCACCGAGCTGCGGATCCGGCCCGAGGACAAGTTCGTCTACAACGAGTACTACCTGCACTCCGGTTACCTGGTGGTCGAGCGGCTCCAGACCACGAAGGAGTCGGAGATCGACGACAAGTACTACTTCAGCATGAACACGGTGGTGCTGGTCGGCATCGGCTGACCCGGCTCGCGCCGTCGCGGCGGGCGGCATGGGGAGTGGGTCGGCGGGGAGGGGCTGGACGCCGGCCGGCCCCGCAACCACGAAGGTCGCGGGGCCGGCCGCCCAAGCGGCTAGATGCCGAGGACGGCCAGGAACTGGTCGTTCTCTTCCGGGGTGCCGATCGTGACGCGCACGCCGTCGCCCTGGAAGGAGCGCACGATCACGCCCGCCTCCTCGCAGCGCGCCGCGAACTGGGCCGACTGGTCGCCCAGCGGGAGCCAGAAGAAGTTGGACTGGGTCTCGGGGACCTCGGGGTACACCTTGCGGACCGCCGTCACGACGCGTTCGCGTTCCGCGCAGACCAGCGACACCCGGCGCAGCATCTCGTCCTCGGCCGACAGGGCGGCCAGCGCGGCGGCCTGGGCGGCGCCCGAGGTCGAGAACGGGGTCACCACCTTGCGCACGGCCGCGGCCACCGCGGGCGAGCCGATCAGGTAGCCGACGCGCAGCCCGGCCAGGCCCCAGGCCTTCGACAGGGTGCGCAGGACGACGACGTTGGGGCGGTCGCCGTACGCGGCCAGGCCGTCGGGCACCGTCTCGTCGGTGACGAACTCGCGGTACGCCTCGTCGAGGGCGACCAGCACGTTGGACGGGACCTTGTCGAGGAAGGCGTCCAGGTCGGCGCGGCGGACGGCGGTGCCCGTCGGGTTGTTGGGGTTGCAGACGATGACCAGCCGGGTCCGGTCGGTGATCGCCGCGGCCATCGCGTCCAGGTCGTGGGCGTGCTCCGCCGTGTTGGGGACCCGCACGCTGGTGGCGGCCGTCGTCGCGGCGATGATCGGGTACGCCTCGAAGGAGCGCCACGGGTAGACCACCTCGTCGCCGGGCAGGCATGCGGCCCGGAGGAGGTGCTCCGTGAGGGCGACCGAGCCACAGCCGGTGGCGATCCGGTCGGCGTCGACGCCCAAGCGCGAAGCGATGCGGTCGCGGAGGGCGACGACGCCCATGTCCGGGTAGCGGTGCACGCCGGCGACCGCCTCCGCGACCGCCTCGACGACGCCGGGCAGCGGGCCGTAGGGGACCTCGTTGCTGGCCAGCTTGATCGCGCCGGGAACGGAGCGGCCGGGCACGTAGGCGGGAAGGGCGTCGAGGTCGGGGCGGGTGAGGCTCATCGCGGTTCTCCGGCAGGTTCGGTGGGGGTGGGAACGGGATCGGCCGCCACGACGACGGTGCCGGCGGAGCGGTCGTGGAACGCGCGGTGGAGCGGCCAGTCGATGACGGGCGACAGGCTGTCGAGGAACTGCAGCAGGAAGCCGACGCCGCAGGTCCACAACAGGACCGACAGGCCCAGCGGGTTCCAGCGGCGGATCGCGCGGCCGAACCCGAGGGGCTCCTCGCTCTCCAGGCGCATCACTTTGATCTTGAGCAGGCGCTTGCCGACGGTCTGCCCGTTGTTGGCGATCGAGGGCACCTCGTACGCGAACCACAGCGCCGCGATCAGGATCAGGATCACGACCTGCAGGTAGCCCTGACGCTCGGGGGCGACCAGGTCACCGGTCGACTGCTCGTTCTGCAGGCGGTGGTAGTACTCGCGCCAGTACGGCGCCACCTCCTGCAGCCACTGGTAGATGAACCAGCCGGTGACCGCGGCGTTGAGCAGGCCGACGATCGCGATGTCGATCAGCCGGGCGAGCAGCCGCGAGCCGAGACCGGCGATGGCCCGGCCGTGCGGCTTCACGACGCCTTGCCCCGCAAGGGCGATCTGCGGTGGCAGGAGTACCTGTACCGCGCCGGACGGCACGCTGCCCTGGGGCATCAGGCCGGGGGGCAGCGGCGTGCCCGGCGGGAGGATGATCGCGCCGGGGGGCAGCTGGCCGGGCTTGAAGCCGCCGGGCGGCACCGGGGTGCCGGGCGGGAGCACGACGGCGCCCTGCGGCAGCGGCGTCCCGGGCTTGACGGGCGAGGTCCAGGCGGCGGGCGCCGCCGAGCCCGAAGCGCCGGAGGCGGGAGCGTCGGACGCGGGCGTCCCAGGATCGGGCATCCCAGGACCAGGCGTCCAGGGAGCCGACGGCGGCCACGCCACGGGAGCAGCCGGGCCACCGGCCGAGGTGGCCTCCTCGGACCCGGAAGCGGACCCGGAGGACGAGGAGTCGGACGGCGCCGAAGCGGTCGGCTTCCTGGCCCAGTCCGGGGCCTCGGCGCCCTCCGGAGGCCCGTCCGGGGCCGGCTCCGACGCCGGGATGGGCTCACCCAGCCAGCCCTCACCGTCCCAGTACCGCTGGACCTCAGGGTCGACGGGATCCTTGTACCAACCGGGCTCTGTCACGTGCTGACCTTTACTACAATGGTTTCTGCCACTTTGTCATGCAGGCACTGCTGCCACGGCTTGTCCCAGAGCTGCCACAGGTTGTCGACCCAGGAGAAGAACGGCACCACCGACCCGACTCCGAACTGCATGGCCCAGCGCTTCGCCGCGACGCCCCGGGTGATCGGTGCCGCCGGCTCGTCCAGCCGCACCAACCCCAGTTTCATCGCCCGCTTGCCGAGCGTAACTCCCCGGCGGCTGGGGAACAGCTCCACGTAGTACACGTAGTAGGCGACCAGCAGCAAGACGAAGAAGCCCAGCTCGATCGCCAGGACCGGGCCGAAGAGCAGCGCGAAGTCGCCGCCGTCGGTGATCTCGCCGGTCTCCGGGTCGGTCTCGATCGAGCCGGCGCTGGCACCGATGACCGCGAACATCGCGATGAACGTCGGGATCATCAGGACGATCGTGACGCCGAACAGGACGGCGACGTCGATGAGGTACGCCAGGAGGCGGTCACCGAAGCTGGCCAGCGACATGCCATTGGGGGCGGTTGGCCGCGCCATGCGTGGGACGGCGTACTGGCCCTGCGGTGCGTATCCGGGCGGTGCCCCGTAGTAGGGGACACCGCCCGGCGGTGGCTGCTGTCCGGGGTAGGTCACCCGGACAGTGTTACAGGTTCCCGCGACGCTCCTGCTCCCGCTCGATCGCCTCGAAGAGCGCCTTGAAGTTGCCCTTGCCGAAACCGAGCGAGCCGTGCCGCTCGATCAGCTCGAAGAAGACCGTCGGGCGGTCCTGCACCGGCTTGGTGAAGATCTGCAGCAGGTAGCCGTCCTCGTCGCGGTCGACCAGGATGCCGCGGGCCTTCAGCTCCTCGATCGGGGCGCGGACCTTGCCGATGCGGGCGCGCAGCTCGGGGTCGTCGTAGTACGAGTCCGGGGTGGTCAGGAACTCGACACCGCCGGCGCGCATCTCGTCGACGGTGCGCAGGATGTCGCCGGTCGCGAGCGCGATGTGCTGGGCGCCGGGGCCGCCGTAGAACTCGAGGTACTCGTCGATCTGCGACTTCTTCCGGGAGATCGCCGGCTCGTTGAGCGGGAACTTGACCTTGCGGGTGCCGCTGGCGACGACCTTGCTCATCAGCGCGGAGTACTCGGTCGCGATGTCGTCGCCGACGAACTCGGCCATGTTGGTGAAGCCCATGACCCGGCGGTAGAACTCGACCCACTCGTCCATGCGGCCCAGCTCCACGTTGCCGACCACGTGGTCGACGGCCTGGAAGTACCGCCTCGCGGGCGGCGCGACGATCGGTGAGCGGGCGACGAAGCCCGGCAGGAACGGACCGGTGTAGCGGGAGCGGTCGACGAGCGTGTGGCGGGTCTCGCCGTAGGTCGCGATCGCCGCGACCCGCACGGTCCCGTGCTCGTCCGACTCGTCGTGCGGCTCCGAAAGACCCTGCGCGCCCTGCTTGAGCGCGAACGCGTAGGCCGTGTCGACGTCGGGCACCTCGAGCGCGATGTCGGCGATGCCGTCGCCGTGCCGCTCGTAGTGCTGGGTCGCCGGGGCCTCGCGGTGTACGCCGCCGGCGAGCACGAACATCGCCGAGCCGGACTTCAGCACGTACTCGGCGTGGTCGCGGTGGCCCTGCTCCGGGCCGCGGTACGCGACCAGGGTCATGCCGAAGGCCGTGGAGTAATAGTGCGCGGCCTGCTTGGCGTTGCCGACGTAGAACCGGACGTGGTCGAGGCCGGTGAGCGGGAAGGGGTCATGGGAGACGTCGTGCTCGACGGCCCCGATGAGCTCGTTGAGGTCTTCGATAGCGCGGGTCATGGCGCAAGCGTCGCCCGCGAATCCGCGGTGGGCAAGGAAGGCTATTCTTCATGGTCAGGTTGACCAATTTGGCCCTCGATTCGGCGGTACCGGTGAGCAAATTGCCCAGTGATATCGACACTCTGGATGCACGTCTGCTGGCGCTGCTGGAGGCCGAGCCACGGATCGGCGTGCTGGAGTGTTCGCGGCGCCTCCAGGTCGCGCGCGGGACCGTCCAGGCGCGGCTCGACCGGCTGGCCGAGCGGGGCGTGATCCGGGGGCACGGACCCGACATCGACCCCGCCGCCCTCGGCTACGGGGTGACCGCCTTCGTCACCCTGGAGATCCGCCAGCGCTACGGCCACGACCCGGTCGCCGCCCACCTCGCCGAGATCCCCGAGGTGCTGGAGGCGCACACGATCACCGGCTCCGGCGACCTGCTGTGCCGGATCGTGGCCCGCTCCAACGCCGACCTGCAGCGGGTGATCGACCGGGTGATGAACTTCGAGGGAATTGTGCGATCCTCGACGATCATCGCGCTCGCCCAGCAGATCCCGTACCGGGTGATGCCCTTGGTGAGGGCATCGGCCGGCGGTCGCTCGGACGGGTGAATCCGCTCGACACGGGCAATTGCGACGATCCTTCGCCGTATCATGCGCCGCCGGTACCGTGCAGGTCGTGGCGAGGCGAGGAGCTATCCGCAACTTCGAGACGGTGCTCGGGGCGATCGGCGTCCTGGCACTGATCATCACCGCCATCATCATCACGGGCTGGAACCCGCTGCCGAACGTCACCGACTGGTGGAAGAAGGTCGCCGACAACGCCGGCAAGCTGTCCGAGCCCCAGACGACCTGGGACGAGCGGGTCGGCGGCCAGCCGTCGGCCGCGGTGATCGCCGGCTCCGCGACGATCGTGGTCATGCGCGGCACGGTCGAGGCCCGCGGCCTGTCCAGCGGCACCGTGCTGTGGACGAAGGAGGCCGACTGGGCGGCCGTCGCCGGCGACGGCGACGCCATGGTCGTGGTCATCGGCCGGCGCGGCCAGGGGGTGAAGGCGCTCGACCCGGGTTCGGGCGCGGAGAAGTGGAAGGAGGACGAGGGGGTCGGCGCCTGGACCTACCGCAACACCGTCCTGACCCTCTCCTGCGGCGGCCTCAGCGACTGCACGCTCACGGCCCGGGCACCGAAGGACGGCGCCCAGATCTGGAAGTCCACCGTGCCCGGCATCGGCCGCACGCTCAACGGCGCGAACAGCGACCTGCTCGGCACCCGGCTCAAGTCGGACACGTACGACGACGCCGTGCGGGCCGTCCCCGGCTCGATCCCGGCGATGCTCGGCTTCCCGATCGAGCAACGCGTCCAGGTCGTCGACACCAACAGCGGCAAGCGGCTGCGCCAGGAGGAGGCGAGCAACACGACCCGCGTCGTCGTGGTCGGCGGCCGCGTGCTGATCTCGACCGCCGCGCCGAAGGACGGCAGCTGCCGGTACACCCTGGAGGCCCGCGACCCGTCCACCGGCAAGCAGGTGTGGAAGAAGGAAGGCTTCGACCTGCACACGTCCTCCGGCGCCGGCTGCGAGCAGCGCAAGGACCCGGCCGGCTCCGACGTGGTCGTGATCGCGACCCGCGGCGACAACCGCGACGTCTTCCTCTCCCCGCGCGACGGCCGCGAGATGTGGGTCGGCGCGGTGGGCGACGAGATCGTCGCGGCCGACGGCCAGTACGGCCTGGTCAAGATCGACGGCGGCCGGAAGCTGCTGGTGGTCAACCTGATCAAGGGTGGCAAGGCATGGGAGCAGGAGATCCCGGCGAAGGCGGACGTGGCGGTGACCCGGTGGGCGATCCTGGTCCGCGACGACGCTGGGGGCAAGGTGTGGGCCTACACGCCGGACTCCGGCCGTCTACTGTTGGAGGCGAAAACCACGTCCGACGTCCTGGGCGTCGGCGAGGACGGCCTGATGATCGGCCGTGGACGCACGATTGGCTATCTCCCATTCGCATGAACATGGATGAAACCGGATGGGTGAGCACGCCATGAGTACCTTCATGCTCAGCGTTCCGGCTGGACTTCGCCCGATGCCTAGCGTGCATCGGTGGCTGCGGTTTAACCTGGAACTCCGGCTGACGTCGACACCATCCATCGAGCGTCTTCTTTCTGTTCAAGACGTGGAAGGCAGGCTGCAGTGATCCTTGACGGGGATCCCGGGCCCCAGTTCGCCATCCGCGGCGACAACCTGAAGGTCGCTTTCGACACCTCAGGGGCGCCGGACGGTTTCCCCGTCTTCCTGTTGCACGGCACGCCCGGCAGCCGGAAGGGCCCCCGTCCCCGCGGCAGCGTCCTGCACCGGCTCGGCATCCGTCTGATCACGTACGACCGGCCGGGGTACGGCGACTCCGACCGCCGGTCCGGTCGCCTCGTCGAGGACGCCGCGCGTGACGTCGAGGCCATCGCCGAGAAGCTGAGGCTGAACCATTTCGCGGTCGTCGGGCGAAGTGGCGGCGGCCCCCACGCGCTGGCCTGCGCCGCGGACGACATCCTGCGCCGCCGGGTGACCCGGGTGGCCGTGCTCGTCAGCTTCGCTCCGCCGGACACCACGGACGTGGAGTGGTTCAAGGGCATGAACGCGGACAACGTGCGGGGCTTCGGTCTCGGCGCCGAGGCGACCGTCGAGATCGAGAACGAGATCCTCCGCCGCGCCGAGCTGGTCCGGCAGAATCCGAAGCTGCTGCTCGACGAGCTTTTCGAGTACATGACCCCGGCGGACCGTCGGGCCCTGAACAGCTCCGCTCTGCGTCAGATCGTGATCGAGACCCATCGCGAAGGGCTGCGGTCCGGGCCGTATGGCTGGGTCGACGACGTGCTCGCCCTCCGCGGCAACTGGAAGGTGGACCTGGAGTCGATCGACACCGAGGTCCGCATCTGGCACGGCGCCGACGACACGTTCGCGCCGGCCAGCCACTCCGCGTGGCTGGCCGCCCGGATCCCCGGCGCCAAGATCTTCGTAGAGCCCGGCAAGGCGCATTTCGACGCGATGCAGGAGATCCCCCGCGTCCTGCGCTGGGCGGCCGGCGATGGCGCCCAGCCGACCGCCCGCGACGAGGCCCTGAGCGGGGCCCGCGCCGCTCAGTAGGGGTGCGGGTCGAGGATCCGGCGGATGTAGCGGCCCTCGCGGAGGGCGAGCACGCTCGGGTGGTCCTGGCCGATCCGGTTGGCCAGCTGGTCGGCGATGCGGATCCGCTCCAGTCGCGGCGCCTCCGGGCTTGACTGGTTGGCGATCGCGAGGTTGCCGGCCGTCCGCAGCGTGTCGGGGTGGTCGTTGCCGAGCTCCTCGCGCAGCCGGTCGAGGGCCTTCGACAGCAGGTCGCGCCCGTCGTCCAGGTCGCCGGTGCTGATCGTGAACACCGCGTGGTTGTTGGCCACCGCCATCGCGATCGGGTGCTTGGGTCCGAGCTGTGCGTCGAGGGCGACGGTGGTCGCGGCGGTCAGCGCCCGGGCGCCGTTCGCGTCTCCGGCGTCGGCCAGGGTGACCGCGAGGTTGGCGCGGCACACCTGCACGTAGGGGTGATCGGTGCCGAACATGCCGACCAGCTGTACCTCGGTCTCGACCAGCTCCTGCCGCGTCTCGGCGGCCAATCCCTGCAGCTGGAGGTTGGCGGCCCGGCTCAGCCGGGTGAGTGCGGTGTCGGGGCTGGTCGGCCCGTAGCTGTCCTTCAGGCCGTGGTATGCCTGGTCGAGCAGCCGCGCCGCCTCCTGGATCTGGCCGGTGCCACGCAGCGACGCCGCGAGGTTCGTCTGCGCCGTCAGCGCTTCGCGGTACTGGTCGCCGTAGAGTTTCTGGTACCCCTTGACGACCTCGCGCAGCAGGTCCACCGAGTTGCCGTACTCGCCCGCCTCGCGCAGGTCGCGGCCGAGGTTGTTGGCGGAGCGAAGCGTCCGCGGGTGGTGCTCGCCGGACACCCGGACCCATCGGTCGTAGGTGTCCTCGTCGATCCGCCGCGCCTGCTGGAAGTCACCGACCAGCCGGAGCGACGCGCCGAGGTTGTTGGCAAAGATCAGCGTCCGGCGGTGCTCCTCGCCGAGCGCGTCGACGGACGCGCGGTAGGTCTGCTGGTCGCGTTCGAGCGCGTCGTCGTAGCGGCCGAGCGCGCGCAGGTCACCGCCGAGGCTGCTCGCGGTGGCCAGGGTGCGCGCATCGGTGGGGCCGAGGAGCGCCTCCTGCCGGCGCAGGGTGTCGGCGTTGAGGTCGTACGACTCCTGGAACTTGCCGCGGCTGCGCTTGAGGTTGGCCAGGTTGAACCGGAGCTCGAGGAGCCGCACCAGCAGTCGGTCGTGCTCGGCGCTGTCCGGCTCGAGCTGCGCGAGCTGAGCCGTCCACGCCGCGTTCACCTCTTCGGCGTAGGCCTCGCCCTGTTCGTAACCGCCGAGCACGTAGATGTACCGGATGCGGTCGATGAGCAGGGCGCGGACGTCGTCCGAGTCGCTCTCCTCCGGCTTGGCGCCGTCGAGGTGCGGCCAGAGGATGCGGAACTGCTCCTGGATCTCCGGGTCTTCGACCTCACCCGTCGGGCGTGATCCGACGAGCAGCCGGTGCACGTCCCGCGTGACGCCGTCCAGCTCTTCGGCGGACATGCGGCGGCGGAGCGCATTCTGTAGCAGCCGGTGGATCTGCAGCTGGTTGGCCTCCAGCTTGATGAGGGCCAGCCGGTTGATGTGCTGCACGATGGTGGCCGCGATGTCGCCCACGTTGGCCCGCAGCCGCAGCTGCCGGGCCACGTCCTTGTCGTGCTCGGCGATGATGCGCGCCGCCACCTCGCTGCGGAGCAGGTCGTGGGAGATCTCCGGGGCGAGCACCGACGCGAGCTGCAGCAGCCGGTAGGCGGCCGGCGAGCGCTCGGCCAGCCGCTCAAGCGACACGTTCCACACATGGACCCGGTCGACGATGGGCTCCGACGGGTCGGGGCTGCCCAGTCGGGACAGGTAGTCGGTGGCGGTGCGCTTGGTTTCGGCCAGCCATGCGCCGGCGAGCGCGACGAAGATCGGCACGTGCTCGACCATCTCGGCGATCCGGGCCGCATCGGCGGGATCCAACGTCCTGACCCGGGACAGCAGGTGCCCGACGCTCTCGATCGGCAGGAACTTGTCGACGTTGACGATCCGGGCGTGGGTGACGGCCTCGACCTGGTCGCGGGTAGTGAGCAGAAGGTGGCCGTCGCCGCGCGGGAGGTACTCCTCGATCGCGTTGTACTTCTCGACGTTGTCGAACACGAGCAGCCAGCGCAGGGGACCGGCGGCGTCGCGCCGGCTCAGCCGGTTGTCGACGGCGCGGATCCGGTCCGGGACCGTCGGTTGCCGCGGGATCTCGAGGGCGGCGCCGAGGTCGACGATGCCCATGTCGACGAACTGGGGCGGGTCGGCTGAGATCCACCAGATGATGTCGTAGGCGCCGCGGAACCGGTAGGCGTACTCCATCGCCAGCTGGGTCTTGCCCATGCCGGCGCCGCCGACCAGTGCGACCGGGCCGGGCCCGCCCGTCCGCAGTTCCTCGCGCAGGTTCGACATCAGCGCCTCGCGGGCGGTGAACAGCATGTTGCGGGCCGGCGCGCGGAACACCGGCGCCGGCTCGGCGGGAAAGCGGGGCAGGCGCGGGAACCGCCCGCCGGCCGCACGGCTGCCGACCCGGCCGACCAGGGTCAGCAGCTGCTCGAGCGACTGCTCCTCGCCGAGCCCGTCCAGCAAGATCCAGTTGGCCAGCGGGATGTCGAGCATCGGCGGCGTGCCGTCGAGGTGGATCGCGAGCGTGCCCGGTGGCCGGCCGAGTTCGGACCGGCGGCCGGTGGCGTCGAGGTACGACTTGGAGAGCAGCACGACGTCCCGCACCGGCATCGACTGGTCGGACTCGGTGCGCTCGGACATCGCGAGGTCGACGACGCGCAGGTTCGCGTTGGTGAGCACCGCCTGGATCCACTCGGCCCAAGCCTGGTCGGCCGGCGTGTGCCGCAGCAGGAGCACCTCGTCGCGGATGGCGGGCCTGCGCTCCAGTTTCGCCACTGTCGCGGTGCGCAGCGCCTCGTCTATCGGCGGCAGCTCGGTGATCTCGCGGTTGGTGATGTAGCTGGTCAGCCGCTCGTAGGCCGGCAGCAGCGAGTTCCGGCTTCCGGGCGGGTCACCGAAGGTCGCGAGGATCTCCTCGTACGCGTAGTACGCCCGGTAGGGCACCTCGACGCTCAGCCAGTATGCGCGCCGCTCGGCGCCGGTCATCCCCTGCGGCAGGTCGCTGAACTTCTGCATCGCCAGAGCGCGGCCGGCGTCGGCCTTGTTCTTCTCGCCCTCGTCCACGCGCATCGGCACCGGCAGCACCCGGCGCGGGCGGGTCCCCTCGTACATCGCGACCCGCTCGGCCACCTCGGCGGCGCCCTCGATGCCCTGGTTGGAGAACGTGAAGCAGTCGACGAGCACGTCGGGCAGGTGGATCGTGCAGATCTCGGCGACGTCGCTGATCCCGGTGCGGCTGTCGATGAGCGTGTAGTCGTAGTGGCGCTTCATGTCCTCGCGCAGCGCGTCGAAGAACTGGGCTCCGCCGAGCCGGTTGTAGAAGTTGTCCCAGTCCCGGCCGGTGACGCTCGCGACGTAGTCGGGGGTGGACTTGCCGGCCAGCAGGATGTCCAGCGAGCCGCCACTCTCGAACTTCCACTTCAGGGTGAACGCGTACGTCTGGACCTTGGCGTAGTCGAGATGCCAGTCAGCGGGCCGCTCGATCAGGGAGCCGTCGGGCCGCTTGGCGGCGGCGACCGCGGCGTCGTAGTCGCCGATGAGGTCCATGACGCCGCCGGTCGTGGCCAGCGCCTCGGAGTCGATGAAGGCGGCAAAGAACCGGTGCAGACCGGGCGACTCCAGGTCCCAGTCGGCGACGAGGACCTTCTTGCCGTTGGCGGCCAGGATCCAGGCCGTGTTGGCCAGGGCCATGGTGCGCCCGGTACCACCCTTGTAGGAGTAGAAGGTGATGACCTGGCCTTCGCGGTCCTGCGTCATCGCGCGTCTCCCTGCCCTTGCCGATCGTCGGAAGCGGTGCCCGGGCGCAGCCTTGGCCGGGGCGTTGCGGGGCCTGCCGGCGGGTCGACGGGACCGAGCCGGAGGAACTGCTTGTTGGCCTCGGTGACCAGTATCGGGACGGCCCGCTCGAACTCGCTCGCCGTGCGCGCGGGCAGCACCTTGGGAAAGCCGGCGTCCTGCAGCGTAGCGGCGACGGCGTCAGCGCCGGCCGCGCCACGCTGGTCGTCGCCGACCACCACGAGCGGCACCACCCACCGGGGCAGCGCATCGACTGCCGCCAACGCGTTCCGCGCCGTCAGGTCGGGGTCGATCAGCAGCACGGTCGGCTTCACCGGCGACCACTCGGCCGCGCCCGCGAGGTCGAGCACGGTCGCCGGCATGCCCAGGCGGTCGGCCGTGGCCGCCACGTAGTCGGCCAGCACAAGCTCGTGCTCGGTCGGGTAGGGCCGCCAGCCGGCGCCCTTTTCGCCGGTCAGGATGGTGACGACAAGCCGGGCGTCGCGCGGGTCGGTCGCGTGGGGCTGGATCGCGGTCGGCGGCTTCGACCGCGGCAGCGGATGGGCGCGGGTCACGACCACGATCCGCTCGGCCACCGCCTGCACGATCCGCATGTACTGCATGCGGTAGGCGCCGAGCTTGCACAGCGCGCGGAGCCCGTTCTGCGCGTAATCGGCCCGCTCGGGGGCGTCCTCGTCGATGATGGCCAGCGCCGCGGCGACCTCTTGAGCCCGGTCGTCCCACGAGTCCAGCGGGCTCCACAGCACCGGCACGATGTGTCGCTCGGCGTGCTGCGTGCCGGCATCGGCCAGGCGGGTCCGGAAGGCGTCCAGCTCGCCGGTCGCCCACCGGTTGCCGAAGTAGTTCTTGGAGTACAGCGGTATGAACACGTGTGCGGCGCCGAGCGCCTCGGTGAGCAGCGTCCGTAGGTCGGCGCCGGCCGGCAGCAGGCCGTCGAAGAAGCCCGCGTCCAGCTCCTCGTTGCGCTGCGGGTGTCCGGCGACCGCCGCCGAGAGGTCCTGGAAGAACTGCTTCACCCAGTAGTCGGTGTCGGGGCGGGCCTTCTCCGACAGCGGTACCGAGTGGGCGTAGCTGAGGAAGAAATACGTCTCGGGCTCGCCGGTGACCGTGCTCATGACGGCTCCTCCTCGAAAGCGCCGGGCAGCCCCTCGAAGTCCGTCGCCACCTTCGACGGCACGTGGAGGCGCTCGGCCAGATCGGCGATTTCGTTGGCGAGGCGCCAGACCACCATGTCGTAGTCCGACGACTCCAGCTGCCGGACGCGCAGCCCGTACACGCCCTCCCTGCCGTAGCGGCGCTCGATGCCGTCGGGCGGCGGGATCGGCTGGAAGCGCTGCAGCCGGTCGATCATGGCGGGCGCCGCGACGCCCTTCTTGGTCCAGATCACCGGGAGCATCGCAGTGTCCTCCGGCGCCAGGATGTTGTCCGGTAGGCGGCTGGCGAAGGCGTGCCACTCGCGGGCGCACCACTCGCTCGTGTAATACCGCGGCGAGAGCAGGGCGACGAAGACGCTGCAGTGGCCGACGGCGAAGGCCAGTTCCTTGGACCAGACCCGGCCGGCACCCATGTTGACGTTCATGAAACCCACGTCGCCGCTCGCCGGGAACCCCATCAGCTCAGCCACATGGTCCGAGAGCTCCTCGAAGAACTGTCGCACCCAGTCCCTGCGGGGTGTCTCGGCGTAGCTGAGGAAGAACACCGGGGCACGCCGGTCCGGCGCCTGTGGCGGATGTTGTTCGACCACGGACCGCTCCCCGGGTTCCCATTCGGCATTCCAAAGATATCGACGGTTGCCAGCCGGAACGCATCACAGTTACGGCTTCCGATGATCGGGCGTCCGGCTCTTGTGCGATCACCGCGGCCTTACCAGGAGTCCAGCGTCGAGCGGAGCCGGCTGACGAACTCCTGCCCGGCCGGGGTCAGCCCGCCGCCCTCCAGCAGGGCGTCCACGGCGCCGGAGGCCCAGGCCCGGTACTGGTCGGCCGTCGGGCCGGGCCGTGCGCGCCACAGGTCGGCCACCGCCACGAACGCGTACGTGCCCTGCAGGACGCCCTCCACCGGGCGCGGATCCTCGCGCCACGGCACCCGCACGGTTCGCCGGTCGGCGCGGTCGAACAGGGCGGTCACGTCCAGGACGGCACCGAGTTTCACGTGTTGTACCTCGTGCACGAGCAACACCGCGAGCGCCGCCGGGTCGGTGACCGGTGCGACGGCGACCGCGCCGAAGGCGTCGCGGGCCGCCGCGCTGCGTTCCCGGCCGGCGGCATCGGGGCGCAGCGGGACGACGGCGCGCAGGGTGCCGCGGACGCCAGGCCCGTACGGGGTCGCGTCGATGATGCGGAGGGCGCCGTCGAGGAGGTCGTGCCAGCGCTTGACCTCGCCGTCGTCGAGGCGGTCGGCGACCTCCAGGTCGTCGAAGCAGTCCCGGTCGGGGTCGGTGTCCTCGAGCAGCACCGTGCCCAGGGTTCGCGCCGGTTGCCAGCGCTGGCGGCTGGTGCGCAGCTCGAACTCGCCGCCGACGACGGCCAGGTCGGCCGCCTCGCCGTCCACTTCGAACGAGCCGATGCCGGGCAGGGTCACCCGTCCCTTGTGGACCGGGAGGGCCAGGCGGGCGTCGGCGCCGGCGTGAATCGCCGCCGCGGCCGCCACGCCGGCGAAGCGGGCCAGGTCGGGGCCGGGGCCGGCCGTCCGGCAGCGGGCCGCCCAGCTGCGCACGAACGGGTGGTTGAGCACCGTGCGGACCGCGTCCGGCGACTCCTCGTCGAGGCGGGCGAGCAGGTCCCAGCCCGCGGCGGCGAGCGGCACGGCATCGACGGAGCGGCTCAGGTCGCGCAGCAGGGCGCGGACCATGCCCTCGTGGACGGCGACGAGCTGCTCGATCGAGCCGGGTCCGCCGCCGCCCGTGGCGAGGTCGTCGAGGACGGTGCCGGCGAGCCGGTCGTTCGGGGGCGGCGGCATCGCGGCGATCAGCTCCTGCAGGTCAGCGCAGTAGACCGACGGGTTGGCGAAGCCGGAGCCGGTGCGGTACCGATGCGTGAACTGGCCGCCGCCGCACTGATGCACGATCGCGCACGCGCGGCAGGTGGCGGACAGGCCGGTGAGTCCGGTCTGCCGGATAGCGATCATCGGGTGGTCGGCGACGTCGTCGACGCTGTTGCGGAAGACATCGAGCCCCGTCGCGGCGGCGCCGTCGAAGGCCGTCTTCAGCGAGTCGACCTGCTCGAAGGTGCCGTCGGATTCGATGACCACCAGGTCGGCTCGGCCCAGCCCGACCGCCTCGGTGTGGCTGGGGCCGCCGGACATCGCGTCGAACAGCCGGATCGGCATCGGCCGCCCGTCGGCGACCCAGCGCCGGTGGATCGTGAGCAGCCAGTCGGCGTGCGGCGTCGGCTTGCCGTTGCGCTCGGGCGGGCGGTCCCAGTTGGCGTGGGGCAGCAGGAAGTCGACATGTGGCGGCTGCTCGGCGCGCAGTGCCTCGTACACCGCGATCGGGTCGTTGTCGATGTCGACCGTGCAGAGGATGCCGCCGTAGGCCTTTCGGTATTCGTCCCGGCGGAGCAGCGCGAGCGCGTCCCGGACTTTGGCGTGGCTGCTGGCGCCGTTGGCGTAGCGGCGGTGGCGGTCGTTGGCGGCCTGGTCGCCGTCGAGGGAGATGCCGACCCGCACGTCGTGCTCGACGAGCACGTCGCAGATCTGCGGGGTGAGCAGCAGCCCGTTGGACTGCATGCCGAGCTCCAGCCGCGTCACCGGATCGATCCGGCGGCGCAGCTCGGTCGCCACGGCACGCAGTCCGTCAGCCCCGGCGAGCAGAGGCTCGCCGCCGTGCAGGATCACCCGGACCGACCCGAGCCGGTGCTGTGTGGCGTGCTCGGCGATGCGAGCCGCCACCTGGGCGACCGTTTCCGGCGCCATGGCGATGGGCTGCCGGCGCCAGCTCTGGTCCGGGTGCTCGTACACGTAGCAGTGGTCGCACGAAAGATCGCAACGACTGGCGATCTTCAGCACGAACTGGCTGAGCGGCACGAGCTAGATGGCGGAACCAAATGCCGCGACACCGACCGGGGCCGGTTGGCCCTCGCTGCGGTCGTTGACGCGGGCTACCTGGGCAGCCCGATCGATCGGGATCCGGGCAAGTGGCGTGTTGCGCAGGTCTTCGAACGGAGGCGGCGTCGGCTCCGGTTGGCGTGCGATGCGGTCCACGTGCGTCCCCCCACTTGGACTCGTTGGAGCAGGGCACGTCCCGGCGAGCGGTCGCTCGACAAGACATCCATCGACAAGCATAGGCAACGCCGGCCGTCATGTCACCGGTGCGCTGCGCTTCGTGACTTACCCGATCGACCCATTCCTTCCGGCTGTCGCCCGGTGCCGCCGAGCAGACCGGGGTCGTCCGGTCGGCGGCGAACCGGCCTCGGGGTTCAGCGGCGCGGCCGGCGGTTCGCCGCCGCGAGGACGCTGGCCAGCGCGCCGAGCACGCCGGCGAGGGCGACCAACGCGGTGGCCAGCCCTCCGATCGCGCCGCCGACCAGCAGCGCAGCCACAATGATCACGACGACGGCGAGCACCGAGAGAATGGTCACCAGCACGACCGGGCCCGGCCGTTTCCGCGCAGTCTCGTACTTGGCCACTACACAGCACCTTTCTCGTGCACAGCGATGGAGCTGGTCTGCAGAACGTATTGACGTCACGCGCGGTGTCGTCGTTCTGCGAGGGCGCATGGCCTCGCGCACAGCCGGCCGTACTCGCTGACGCGCGGTCGCGGGTGCATCACTCCCGGTCTCCGCGGCGGGTGAGAAATGGTCGCGACAACCGCCGGGCCCGTTGCTAGCGTGGTCGCAGCAGCTCCCGGTGTGCAGGCCGACGGTTCCTTCTGGCAAACCCGGTTCGAATCCGAGACGTCGCGCGTCAGCGCGGCGGTAGACCGTCGGCCGAATTGATCTCGGGAGCGGCTGACAGCGTCAGCGGGTGCCCGGTGCGCAGGCCACGGATACTTCGTAACTCATGGGTCGCTGGTTCGATTCCAGCCCTCCCGGCCGGCCCTGGAGGTAGCTCAGACGGCAGAGCAATGAACATGCCCGAGGCCGACCTCGACCTCGGGCACCCGCACCAATCCTTACCGGCGGCCGATCTGCACTGTCAGCGTCGGCTTCGTCACCTCGGCGAAGAAGTCGTTGCCCTTGTCGTCGACCACGATGAAGGCCGGGAAGTCGACCACGTCGATCTTCCAGACCGCTTCCATGCCCAGCTCCGGATACTCGATGACCTCGACGTGCTTGATGCAGTCCTGGGCCAGCCGCGCGGCCGGGCCGCCGATCGAGCCCAGGTAGAAGCCGCCGTACGTGTTGCAGGCCTCGGTCACCTGCTTCGAGCGGTTGCCCTTGGCGAGCATCACCATCGAGCCGCCCGCGGCCTGGAACTTCTCCACGTACGCGTCCATGCGGCCGGCCGTCGTCGGGCCGAACGAGCCCGACGCGTAGCCCTCCGGGGTCTTGGCCGGGCCGGCGTAGTAGACCGCGTGGTCGCGCAGGTACGACGGCATCGGCTCGCCGGCGTCCAGGCGTTCGGCGATCTTGGCGTGGGCGATGTCGCGGGCCACCACCAGCGGGCCGGTCAGGGACAGCCGGGTCTTCACCGGCAGCTGCGAGAGCTGGGCGCGGATCTCCGCCATCGGGCGGTTGAGATCGACCTGCACCACGTCGTCGTCCAGGTGCTCGTCGGTGACCTCCGGCAGGAAGCGGGCCGGGTCGCGCTCGAGCTGCTCCAGCCAGACGCCCTCGGCGTTGATCTTCCCGACCGCCTGGCGGTCGGCCGAACACGAGACCGCGATCGCGACCGGGCACGAGGCGCCGTGCCGCGGGAGGCGGACCACGCGCACGTCGTGGCAGAAGTAGCGGCCACCGAACTGGGCGCCGATGCCGAAGTTGCGCGTCAGCTCCAGTACCTCTGCCTCCAGCTCCAGGTCGCGGAAGCCGTGCCCGACCGCGGTCCCCGACGTGGGCAGCGTGTCGAGGTACTTCGCCGACGCCAGCTTCGCCGTCTTCAACGCGTGCTCGGCGGACGTGCCGCCGATGACGATCGCCAGGTGGTACGGCGGGCAGGCCGCGGTGCCGATCAGCCGCAGCTTCTCCTCCAGGAACTGCATCATCCGCGTGGGATTGAGCAGCGCCTTCGTCTCCTGATAGAGGTAGCTCTTGTTCGCCGAGCCGCCGCCCTTGGCCATGAACAGGAACTTGTACGCGTCGTCGCCCTCGGCGTAGAGCTCGATCTGCGCCGGGAGGTTCGAGCCGGTGTTCTTCTCGTCCCACATCGTCAGCGGAGCCAGCTGCGAGTACCGCAGGTTGAGCCGCGTGTACGCGTCGTAGACGCCCCGCGCGATGGCCGCCTCGTCGTTGCCGTCGGTCAGGACAAAACGCCCACGCTTGCCCATGACGATCGCGGTGCCGGTGTCCTGGCACATCGGCAGGATGCCGCCCGCGGCGATGTTCGCGTTGCGCAGCAGGTCGAGGGCGACGAACTTGTCGTTCGCCGAGGCGAGCGGGTCGTCGATGATCGAGCGGAGCTGGGTCAGGTGGGCCGGGCGCAGGAAGTGCGCGATGTCGTGCATGGCCTCGTCGGTGAGGCGGGTCAGCGCCTCCGGCTCGACCGTCAGGAACCGGCCCTCGCGCCCGATGCCGTCGCTGGTGACCAGGCGGTATTCGGTGGTGTCCGGACCGAGCGGCAGCAGGGGTGAGAACGCGAAGTCGGGCATCCCTCGACTGTAGTTACCGCACTCCGGCCAGCCTGAGCAGGGCCGCCGTCAGTGCGGCGGCGACCACTACGACGACGAACGGCGCGCGCCGCCAGGCCAGCACGGCGCCGACCACGACGCCGGCCGGGCGCGCGATCCCGACGAACTCGGTGCCGTCCAGCAGCGCCGCCGTGCCGATCAGCGCCGCCAGGAGGGCGACCGCGGCGAGCGTCAGGTAGCGCTTCACGGTCTCGGAGACCGAGAGGCGGTCCCGCAGCACCGGGCCGGCCAGGCGCAACGCATACGTGCCGCCCGCGAGGGCGAGGATGACGACCCAGCTCATGCGGCTGTCCTTTTTCGCGACGGTACCGGCAGCGCGAGCGCCAACGCGACCAGCGCCACGAGCACCGGCAGGCCGGCCGGCAGGAACGGCGTGGTCGCGAGCGCCAAGGCGGCGCCGCCGATCGCCACCCGCATCGATGCCTTGTCCTTGAGCGACGGCAATGTCAGGGCCAGCAGGGCCGCGGGGAAGGCGGCGTCGATCCCGAACGTGTTCGGGTCGCCGAGCGCGCTGCCGGCGACGGCGCCGATCGCCGACGCGATGTTCCAGGTCAGGAACAGCCCTATGCCGGTCATCCAGTAGGCCCGGCGCCGCCGGGCGGGGTCCTCCTGGGCCAGCGCGAACGCCACCGACTCGTCGGTCATCAGGTGGCTGCCGAGCAGCCGGGCCGCCCAGCGGTCGCCGAGCGGCGCGCTGCCGATGGCGAGCCCGAACGGCAGGTGCCGCGCGTTGAGCAGCAGCCCCGCGACCACGACCGCGACGGTCGTGGCGCCGGCCCCGACCAGCCCGACAGCCAGGAACTGCGCACCGCCGGCATAGACGAACAGCGACATCGCAACGATCTGCGACAGCGGCAGCCCGGCCGCGGAGGCGATGGCGCCGAACGAGAGCCCGACCACCACGCCCGCGGCGCACAGTGCGGCGACGTCGCGGGCGATCGGGTCGAGCGTTCGCCGGGGCGAATCTCCCGTTCGGATTATCGAACGCATAGTTCGGTATGCTGAACCTGTCCCGGTCGTTCGTCAAGTCGAATGACTCGTTCGTTTCACCGAACGGATGCCGTCGCATGGACCCACGCAAGGCCCCACTGGACCTGATCGCGGCCGCCCTGCGCCGCGAGCGCGAGCGCTCGAACCTGTCGCTGAGCGAGGTGGCGAAGCGCGCCGGGGTGGCCAAGTCGACATTGAGCCAGCTGGAGTCGGGCGCCGGCAACCCGAATATCGAGACGTTGTGGGCCCTGGCGGTGGCGCTGAACGTCCCGTTCAGCCGCCTGGTGGAGCCCCCGCCGACGGCCCCGCGCGTGATCCGGGCCGGCGAGGGCCCGTCGATCAGGTCCGAGCAGGCCGACTTCGTCGGCACCCTGCTGGCCACGTGCCCGCCGGGCGTCCGGCGCGACATCTACCTGATGACGGTCGAGGTGGGCAGCGCGAGGAAGGCCGACCCCCACCTGCCCGGCACGGTGGAGCACGTGTTGATGATCAGCGGCCACCTGCGGGTCGGTCCGGCCGACTCCCCGGTCGACCTGGACGTCCACGACTACGCCTCGTTCGCGGGCGACGTCCCGCACGCCTACGAGGCCCTCGCCCCGGGCACCTCGTTCGCCCTGGTCATGGAGCACCGCTGACCGGTCGGCCTCGATCACGTTCCGCCGGGGCCTCGTTGAGGAGCCTGCGGTGGAACAGGTTTCGGCACCGTGGCCGCAAGAACCGGCCGCCGCGGATTGCGCAGGAGCGCCGAGGTCTAGGGCGGCGAGCGGGGAAGGCGGTGGCCGCCCTCCCCGCTGGCGTCGTCACGGCGTCTGCAGCGCCTCGGTCGGTGACAGGCGGGCCGCCTTCGTGGCCGGGTAGAGGCCCGCGGCCGCGCCGATGAGCAGCGTCGCCGCCACGCCGCCGGCCAGGGCCCATGGCGGGATCACCACCGGCCACGTCTTGTAGGAGGCGTAGCCGGCCGTCACCGCGGCGCCGAGCAGCACGCCGCCCGCGCCGCCCAGGGCGGACAGCAGGAGCGACTCGGCCAGGAACTGGGTGCGGATCTGGCCGCGGGTCGCGCCGAGGGCCCGGCGCAGGCCGATCTCCGGGCGGCGCTCCAGCACCGAGATCACCATCGTGTTCGCCACGCCGACGCCGCCGACGAGCAGGGCCACCGCGCCCACGCCGAGCAGCAGGCCGGCGAACGCCTGGCTGGTGGCCTGCTTCGCGGCCAGGGCGTCGGACGGGCGGGACACGTCGACCTCGTTCGGCGCCGACGGGTTCGCCGTGGCGGCCAGGCGGTCGCGGACCGAGGGGAGCTGGGACTCCACCGACCGGGTGTACACCGTGGTCGGGTGCTCGTCGAAGTCGAGCCACCGCGCCGCGGCCGGCCAGCCCATGAGGGCGGCGCTGTCGAGCTCCGTCGCCAGCGGCACCGGGTCGAGGATGCCGATGACCGTGAACCGGACGCCGCCGACGACCACCTGGGTGTCGGGGCCCGCCGAGCCGATGCCGAGGCGTTCGGCGGCGGCGGAGCCGAGGACGATCGACGGGAACTGCTCCGTCGCCGGGTTGAGCCACGCTCCGCCGCGCAGCGTCGCGCCGGTGATGGCCAGCAGGTCCTGCCGGGCCGCGTACGCGGCGATGCCGTTGGTCTGGGCCGTGGGGATGTGCTCCGAGCGGTACACCTTGGCATCGACGCGGCCGATCGCCGACACCGCCTCGACCGCCGCGATGCGGGCGATCATCGCCTCCGACTCCAGGGGCAGCTGCGCGTCCTCGCCGAGGATGGTGCGGCCCGGCGAGACGGTGAGCAGGTTGGTGCCCAGCGCCGACAGCGTCCGGTCGAGCTCGGCGCCCGACGAGGACGAGATACCGACCACGGCGACCATCGCCGCGATGCCGATCGCGATGCCGAGCGCCGAGAGGAAGGCCCGCATCGGGCGGGTGCGCAGCCCGACCCCGCCGACCCGGACCACGTCGCCCGGGCTGAGCCGGGCGCTCACGCGTGCACCGCCGCGGTGTCCTCCACGATGCGGCCGTCGCGCATCCGGATCTGGCGGGGCAGGCTGTCGGCGATCTCGCGGTCGTGGGTGATGACGACGACCGTGGTGCCGCCGGCGTGCAGGTCGCGCAGCAGCGCCATCACCCCGGCGCCGGACTGCGAGTCGAGCGCGCCGGTCGGCTCGTCGGCCAGCAGCAGCGGCGGGCGCCCGGCCACCGCCCGCGCGATGGCGACCCGCTGCCGCTCGCCGCCCGACAGCTCGTGCGGGTCGTGGTCGAGGCGGTGGCCGAGGCCGACCCGCTCCAGCGCTTCGGCCGCCCGCCGGCGCCGCTCGGGCCGGCGCGTCCCGGTGTAGAGCAGCCCGTCGGCGACGTTGTCGAGCGCGCTGGTACCGCCGGCGAGGTGGAACTGCTGGAACACGAACCCGATGCGGGTCGCCCGCAGCTCCGACAGTCGCCGGTCGTTCAGGCGGGCCACGTCCTGGCCGTCGATGCGCACCGTGCCGGACGTCGGCCGGTCCAGCGTGCCGACGATGTTCAGCATCGTCGACTTCCCCGAGCCCGAGGGGCCCACGATCGCGGCCAGCTCGCCGCGCTCGATGTGCGTCGAGACGCCGTCCAGCGCGGTGACGCTCCCGCTGTACACCTTGATCACCCGCTCCAGGAAAATCACTTCGGCATCCCGACGGTCGCGCCCTCGGCCAGGCCGTCGCCGGTGATCTCCACGCGGCCGCCGGCGAAGAGCCCCGTCGTCACCGGCACGTGGCGGGTCGTGGCGCCGTCGACGACCTCGACGCCGAAGCCGCCGCCGTCCAGCGCGACCAGCGCGGCGACCGGCACGGTGAGCACGTTCTCGCGCCGGGCCGCCGTGAACGTCACGTCGACCGACGCCAGCCCGAGTTCGGCCGTCGCCGCCTGGTCGTCGAGGGCGACGAGCGCCTCGATCCGGGTGGTCGGGTCGGCGTTGTTGCCCGCGCCGGGCTCGATGACCGTCGCCACCTCGGTGACCTTGCCGGGGGTGCGCTTGCCGCCGGGCAGCGTGACCGACACCGTGGCGCCGGGCTTGGCGACGGCGCGGTCGTCGACGTCGAGGTCGACGGTGACGACCTTCGTTGTCCCGGTGTACGTCAGGAGCCGCTGCCCCGGCGCCGCCGGCTGGCCGGCCTCGGCCTCCAGCGAGTCGACCCGGACGGTGCCGGCCGCGAAGACCACCCGGCCCAGCTCCACGACGCCGGTCTCGGGCAGGCCGAGGTCGTCCTGCCACCGCTCGACGGCGTCGGCGGTCGCGTCCGTGTACTCGTCGTCGACCGTGAAGCCGCGATAGCCGAGCGCGTGCAGGTTCTGCTCCAGCTGGGCGACGTCCGGGCCCTCGGTGCCCGGCGCCATCGCGCGATAGGCCGGGACGGTGCCGCTCAGCAGTACCGTCGGCGCGTTGTCCAGCCGGTAGAGCGGATGTCCCGGGGTCACCTCGGCGCCGGCGGCCGGCAGCCAGGTGACCGTGCCGGGCCTGCGGGCGGTCGCGGTCAGCGTCGGGCCGTAGCCGAGCTCGCCGTCGACGTCGAGCGTCTCCTGCAGCGTCTGCCGGGTGACCTGCGCGGTGGCCGGCGGCAGCGCGCTGGAGGTCTTCGTGCCCTCACCGCGGTCGGCGGCGGTGAGGGCAAACGTCACCGCGCCGCCGGCGATGATCACGACCGCCGCGGTGAGCGCGACGGGGCGCCTCACTGCTGGAGCTCCTTCGCGCAGGCCTGTTCCGCGGCCTTGAAGTCGGGGTCGTCGGCGACGCTCTTGTCCAGGCGGATGCCGGTGCCGTCGGGGTCGGGGAACGCCTCGACGCCGTTGGCCCGCATGCACTGGGCGTACTTGCGCATCCGGGCCTCCTGCTGCGGGTCCCCTCCGCCGCCGCCGTTCATGCCCTGCGGCGCCCACTCGCGGCAGGCCTCCATCGCCTTCTGGACCTGCTCCTGGCTGACCGAGCCGTCGAACTTCATCATCACGCCCTTGCCGGGCTCCGGGTCCGGCACGTTGACGCCGTTCTCCCGCATGCACTGGGCGAACTTCAGCGCTTTCGCACCGGGGTCGGCGCTGGCGCTGGGGCTGGCTTGGGTGCCCGTCTCTTCCGCCTTGCCGCCGCAGCCGGCCACGGTGAGCGCGAGGGCGAGTACGGCCGTCGCGGCATACAGGTGTCGTCGCATGGTCGCTCCTGTTTCGGTGGGTTCGTCCGGCGGCCCATGCAACGCGGTGGCCCGTTTCCGGAGCGTTTGCGCTGGTGATAACGGCGGGGAAACACCACCGGTGGCAACCTTGAGCGATGCGGGTGCTGGTGGTGGAGGACGAACGGATGCTCGCCGAGGCGATCGCCGAGTGGCTGCGCGAGGAGACCCACGCGGTCGACGTGGCCTTCGACGGCGCGGCCGCGCTGGAGCGCATCGAGGTCAACGACTACGACGTGGTCGTCCTGGACCGGGACCTGCCGATCGTGCACGGCGACGACGTCTGCCGGACCGTGGTCGGCTCGGGCTCCTCGTCGGCGGCCCGCGTGCTCATGCTGACCGCCGCCGCGGAGATCGGCGACCGGGTCGCCGGGCTGTCGATCGGCGCCGACGACTACCTGACGAAGCCGTTCGCGTTCCCCGAGCTGGCCGCGCGGGTGCTGGCGCTGGGTCGCCGGTCGCGCCCGCTGGTGCCGCCGGTGCTGCGGCGGGCCGGGATCACGCTGGACCCGGCCCGGCGCGAGGTGACCCGCGACGGGCGATATGTCCCGCTGTCGAAGAAGGAGTTTGCGGTACTGGCTGAGCTCCTGCGGGCCGAGGGGACGGTGGTGTCGGCCGAGCACCTGCTGGAGAAGGCGTGGGACGAGCACGTCGACCCGTTCACCGGGGCGGTGCGGCTCACGATCCTCAAGCTGCGCCGCAAGCTCGGCGACCCGCCGGTCGTCGAGACCACGCCGGGTGTCGGGTACCGGATCGCATGAGCTTCCGTCCCACGCTGCGGCTCCGCCTGACGCTCGTCTACGGCGGCCTGTTCCTGCTGGCCGGCATGGCCCTGCTCGGCGTGACCTACCTGCTGTTCAGCAAGCAGCTGTCCGACTCCGTCGGGGGCTACCTTCCCGACGAGCCCGGCATGAACCGTCAAGTGATGGTCCTCCGGCGCGACGGCACCACCCTGACCGGCGAGGCCGCCCTCGAGTGGATGCGCCGGCAGCAGGCCGAACTGCAGGACGCGGCGACGACCTCGCTGCTCACCCAGGGCGCGATCGCCCTCGCTCTGGTCGCCGCCGCGGCGGCCGCCTCCGGCTGGGTGGTCGCGGGCCGCATGCTCGCCCCGCTGCACCGCGTCACCGCCACGGCCCGCCGGATCGCCGCCGCCCCCGCCACCGACCGCAGCCTGCAGCAGCGCATCGACCTGCACGGCCCGCTGGACGAGGTCAAGGAGCTGGCCGACACCTTCGACCGGATGGTGGAGCGGCTGGACCACGCCTTCGACGGCCAGCGCCGCTTCGTCGCCAACGCCTCCCATGAGCTGCGCACGCCGCTCACGCTGAACCGCGCCCTGGTCGAGCTGGCGATGCACCGCCGCACCGCCTCGCCCGACGTCATACAGCTCGGCGAGAGCCTGCTGCAGATCAACGCCCGCCACGAGCGGCTCATCTCGGGCCTGCTGCTGCTCGCCCGCGCCGACCACGAGATCGCCGAGCGCTCGCCGGTGGACCTCGCCGACGTGGTCACCCACGTGGTGGCCCAGACCAAGGACGAGGCCGACGAGGCGCGCGTCGACGTCACCGAGTCGGCGGACGCCGCTCCGACGCTGGGTGACGCGCTGCTGCTGGAGCGGCTGGTGCACAACCTGGTCGAGAACGGCGTCCGCCACAATGTCGTGGACGGCTGGGTGCATGTGGCCAGCCGTTCGGCGCCGGGCGGCGGGGCGGAGCTGGAGGTCAGCAACAGCGGCCCGGTCGTCCCGCCCTACGACGTCCCGGCCCTCTTCGAGCCGTTCCGCCGGCTGGGGCCGGAACGGCTGGTGACGGCGAAGGGCTCCGGGCTCGGGTTGTCGATCGTCCTGTCGGTGGCCCGCGCCCACGGCGGCGACGTGCAGGCGGTGCCGCGGGAGGGTGGCGGGCTCGTGGTCACGGTCCGCCTGCCGAGGGGTGCTGGTTAGCCGTCAGGCGACCCTTCCGCCGGGCGTTGCTTCGACCGTTGCCCCGGCCGGCGCGGGCCTCCGGCCGAGCGCCGCGCCTATGGCGAAGCCGGTGAACACCAGGTAGAGCACCGGGTCGAACTCGGCGATGTCGCCGACGAGGAACGCGTCCGGCCAGGCCGGGATGCCCAGGTTCTGGCCGGTGAGCACCACGAACAGCCACAGGGGGGCACCCTGCGGGTCGGGGTGCTGGGCGGAGTTGAGCACCGGCACCATCGTCGCCACGTCGGCCAGCACGACCGCGCCGGCGATGGCGAGCCATCGTGCCGAACGTCGTCGGCCGGCCCTGGCGCGGTGCCCGGCCCAGGCCAGCAGGAGCGCGAGGCCGCCGAAATACAGCAGGTAGGCCGGGCCGTGCAGCCTGATCTTGTCGGTGTTGTTGGAGACGGCGTAGAAGAGCAGGCAGATCGCCAGCGGCGGGACCGTCACGGCCGCGACGAGCGTCGCCGGGCGGTCGGGCAGGCTCCACCGGCGGCCGAGCAGCGCGAGCAGCAGCGCCCCGAGCACGCAGAGCCCGGTGATCATCGGCATCTGCAGGTCCATCGGGTCGAACGCGCCGCTCCCATACGGAATCCGGTGGACCACGACGCTCATGACCACCACGCTCGCGGCGAGCAGGACGAACCCGATGACCGGAGCGAGGAGCACGAGCCGGACGGCATGCCACAGCTGGCGCAGTCGCATGGCGGCGGACATCGGCTGCCGGGCGGGGCGGGCGAGGGCGAGACTTCCGGAGTAGCGCAGCATCGCCCACGGCCGTCCGGCCTCGCCCAGGACGTGCAGCTCGGCCGCCCACTCGCGGTGCAGCTCGTCGCGGATCGGTGCCGGCCAGCGCCGTGCCGCCGCCCGCAGCAGGGCCTCGGCCAGCCGCGCGGTCACCACGCCGGCCTCACGGTGCCCGAGGCGTTCTTGGTGGTCGGGACGGCCGTGCGGCGGTGCAGCTCGGCCAGCGCGTCGCGGGCCTGCTCGACCCCGTCAGGTGTCAGTCGGTAGAACCGGCGGGCGGGCCGCCCGGCCTCGGCCGGGTCGATGTCCTCCCAGAGCGCGGTCACCCAGCCCGCCTCCTGGAGCCGGTGCAGGATCGGGTAAAGCGTGCCGCTGGCGAGTCCGGTGGCCTGGATGAGCTCCAGCCCGTAGCGGTCCGCCGCCGGATCGGCGAGCAGCGCCGCCAGCACCTGCGCTGTGGTCACGGTCATTCGCACCGGGCCACTGTATCGCATCTCTACATAGGGTGCTGCCCCTCAGGGGAGTGCCTCGATGGCTGGGATCAGCGCCGCCTCCTCGTAGCGGAAGTGTTCGTCGAGCTCGGCCGCCAGGCTGTCGACGCGTTCGCGGAGGGCGTGCGGATCGGTGGCCAGCGCGCGCAGCTCGCGGATCCGCTCGGCCACCACGGCGTGCTCGCGGCGGAGGCGGTCGAGGACCGGCGTCAGCTCCGGCAGCGCATCGTCCAGGAACGGGAAGGCGAGCGTGTCCTCGCCGGTGTGGTGGGCCGTCAGCGACGCGCAGAACGCCACGCAGTGCTCGGCCAGGCGCTCGGGGAGTGCCTCGCCGGATCGGAGGCGGTCGAGGTCGGCGCGCAGGCCGTTGTGGATGTCGGCGAGCTGGCGGGCCGCCGCGCGCAAGCGGTCGGCGGTGGTGGGCATGCGACCCCCTACGATGTGGAAAGCTTTGCCAGCAAAATTACTTTGGAGACAAAGGTATGTCAACGGGCCTCGGCGTCGACGACGGTGTGCGGATGTTGCTGCTGCTCATGCCGCGCATGGTGGGGCGCGCGAAGCGGATCCCCGTGCCGGCCGAGCTGCAGTCGTTGTCGCTCGCGCCGCGGCACTTGTCGCTGCTCTCGTACCTCCTGTTCGACGGACCCCTCGGCGTCAACGAACTCGCCAAGCGCCTGGAGGTCGCGCCGACGACCGTGAGCCTCATGGTCGCCGAGCTCAGCCGGGCCGACGTGGTGGAGCGGGCGGAGGACCCGGCCGACCGCCGCCGGGCGATCGTGAGCATCACCGACCGTCGACGTCCGGCCATCGACGCCTGGCTGTCGCGGGGTGCGCACGCCTGGCGGAAGGTGCTGGAACCGCTCACCCCGCAGGAGCGCCAGCTGTTCGTCGACACCCTGGCCGCGTACGAGCGCGAACTTCAGACGTGACAGCGCAGGCGGACGAGCAGCACCTCCGCCGAGGTCCCGACCCTCGCCGGAGCACACCGCCGCCTCGGTCCGCCAGGCGTCCAGGTCGAGCAGGCCAAGTGGCCCACCCGCGCACATATCCGGAAAATCGGATAAAGTGCCGACCAGCCGAGAGTCACTCGCGTGGCCCGGCGGCACCACGAACGCGGGATCGGCGAGCCGCCACGACTCCCGCCGGCCCGGAAAGCCGCGATGCGCCCCGAACGGGGCCATTGCCGCATTCGGCGCGTCCACGCCGGGCGCACACGCCGTCAGCGAGAGACCGGCCAGCGCAACCCTTCGCGGGCCAGCGGTTCGGGGGCCGCACCCGTCGTTGGGCGCGGCCCCTCACCCCGAAAAAGGTGCGCGCGACCGAAACATCCCCGTTCGTCCGGGAGTAATGAACAGGGCTCCGCCTGAGTAAGAAGACGGGGGTTCTGAGCAAGTCCTGGACGCATTCCGGCACGCGCTTGCCTTCCAGTGAAAAAGGGTCGCCGCCGCTGCTCTCTTGCCGCTCTCATCTGACTACCATCGAGTGTTCAGCGTGCAGCTTCGAGGGGAGGCGGCGGCCGCACAGAGGGTGGTTATGCGCAATTCGACCAGGTTTTCGATCTTGGGGCCGGTGCTGATTCGCACACCGGTTACCGAAATCACGGTCGCTGCGCCCCGCGAACGGGTGCTACTCGCCCTGCTGTTGCTCCGCGAGGGGCAACTCGTGCCCGTGCAACAGGTCATCACCGCGCTGTGGGACACGCATCCGCCGCCGACCGCGCGCGCCCAGGTCCACAGCTGCGTCTCCCGGCTGCGCCAGCTCCTCAGGCGGGCCGGCCTGCCGGAGGACCTGGTCATCACCGAGCCCGCGGGGTATCGGATCAAGGTCGGCCCCGAGGACCTCGACGCCGCCCTGTTCGCCACCCGGGTCGAGCGGGGGCGGGCCTGCGCCGCCGAGGGCGACCTGACCGGCGCGCGGGACGAGCTCCGGTCCGCGCTGGCCCTGTGGCGCGGGCGTCCGCTGGCGGACGTGGATTCCGAGACGGTACGGGCGGCCGCCGCCCACCTCGACGAGCAGTGGACCGCCGCCATGGCGTTCTGCCTCGACCTGGAGCTCCAGCTCGACCTCGCCGAGGAGATCCTCGCCGAGGTGGCCGACCTCGTCGAACGATTTCCCCTCAACGAGCAGTTCCGCGGCCACCTGATGACCGCGCTCGCGCGCACCGGCCGGCGGGCCGACGCCCTCGCCGTGTTCCGGCGAGGGCGGGCGCTGCTCAACGACGAGCTGGGCATCGAGCCCGGCGCCGAGCTGGTCGAGCTGCACCGGCGCATCCTCAACGGCGACGTGACGCTGCTGCTCATGCCGCACGTCTCCCGGGGCGGCATCCGGCGGCCGGCCCGCTGCCTGCCCCGCGACATCGCCGACTTCGCCGGCCGGGCCGAGACCGTGCAGCGCATCGTCGACGCGCTCAGCGACGGGCGGCAGGCCGTGATCGCCATCGACGGCATGGCCGGCACGGGCAAGACCACCCTGGCCGTGCGGGCCGCCCACGCCGTCTCCGACGGTTACCCCGACGGGCAGCTGTACCTCGACCTGCGCGGCCACAGCGACCGCACCCCGCTCGACCCCGGCGAGGCGCTGGGCCTGCTGCTGCGCCAGCTCGAGGTACCCGTCGAACGGGTCCCGCAAGGACTCGACGAGCGGGCCATGCTCTGGCGCACCGAGCTGGCCGACCGGCAGGTGCTCGTCCTGCTCGACAACGCTCTCGACACCGCCCAGGTGTTGCCGCTGCTGCCCGGCAGCGCGCAGACCGCGGTGATCATCACCAGCCGGCGGCGGCTCGGCGGGCTGGACGGCGTGCAGCCGCTCTCGCTCGACGTACTGCCGATCGAGGACGCCGTCGAGCTGCTGCGGCGCACCGTCGGCGAGCGGGCGTTCGCCGACCCGGCGTCCACCGCCGAGGTCGCCGAGCTGTGCGGGCGGCTCCCGCTCGCGGTCCGGCTGGCGGCCGCCCGGCTGCAGCACCGGCCCAGCTGGAGCGTCGCCGACCTGGTGGCGCGGCTGCGCACCGCCGACCGCCGCCTGCCGGAGCTCGCCGTCGACGGCCGGACCGTCGCCGCGGCGTTCACGCTGTCGTTCCAGCACCTTCCGGTACCGCTGCAGCATCTTTTCGCCGTGCTTGGACTGCATCCGCCGGGGGACTTCGAGCCGTCCGCGGCGGCGGCCCTCGCCGACCTGCCGCCGGCCGAGGCCGAGGCGCTGCTGGAGGACCTCGTCGACGTGCACCTGGTCGAGGCGCCGGCGGCCGGGCGGTACCGGCTGCACGACCTGCTGCGCGACTACGCCGCGCAGCTGGCCGGCGCGGCCACGGCACCGGCCGTCAGGCGGCTGCTCGACCACTACCTGCACAGCGTCGTCAGCGCGACCCGGTTCATGGAGCTGTCCGACGCGAAGACGGTGCTGCGGCTCGGCCCGCCGCCACCGACCGCGAAGCATTTCGCCACGCTCGGTGACGCGCGGCGCTGGCTCGACCGGGAGCTGCCCAACGTGCTGTCCGTCGCCCGGCTCGCCGCCGAGTCGGGCCTGCACCGGCACACCTGCCTGATGACGCGCGCGGTGTCGCCGTTCCTGTTCGGCGTCGGGTTCGGCGAGACGCAGCTCGACCTGTACGAGCGGGCGATCGCCGCCGCCGTCGCGCTCGGCGACGGCGAGCTGGAGGCGGAGTCGCGCAACTACCAGGCCGCCGTGTACTTCCGCATGGGCCGCATCGCCGACGCGCTCGCCACGCTGCAGCTGGTCGTCGAGATCGCCGAGCGCGACGGCCTGCCCCGGCTGGTCGGCACCGCGCTCACGAACCGGGCCATGCTGCTGACCAAGCTGGGCCAGTATCCGGAGGCGATCGCCGCCGCCGAGGCCGCGTCCCGGGTGCCGCAGCGTCATCCGGACTATGTGGTGCCCGCGAGCCTCGAGTTCAAGATGCACAACATGATCGGCGTCGTGCACACGCAGGCCGGCAACTACGCGCAGGCCCTCGTGGCCAACCGCCGCGGGATGGCGGTCGCGCGGCGCCTCGGCGGGGTCCGCCCGGTCGCGATCATGATGGGCGAGCTGGGCCTCGTCCATCTGCACCTCGGCCACCTCGGCGTCGCCACCGGCCTGCTGCGCCGGGCGCTGCTGCTCAAGCAGGACTCCTACAACCAGTACGGCGCCGCCGAGACGCTCTCGAAGCTCGGCACCGCGCACCGCATCGCCGGCCGGGTCAAGGACGCGATCGCCTGCCAGCGGGCCGCCCGCGAGCAGATGGAGCAGGTCGCCGACGTGTCCGGGCAGTGCCTGGCCGCCAACGACCTCGCCTTCTCGCTGCAGGCGCTCGGCGCGCAGGAGGAGGCGCGGGCCCTGCACCGCGAGGCGCTGGCCAAGTCGACGCGGATCGGCGACCGCTACGAGCAGGCCCGGGCCCTGGCCGGGCTGGGCCGCACGGACGAGGCAGTGGCGCTCTTCACCTCCCTGGGTGCGCGTGATCTGTCCGCATTGACGCGCTGAGCGGCACCATTGGTTTATGGAGTACCGCGTCGAACACGACACGATGGGTGAGGTGCGCGTCCCCGCCGACGCGCTCTGGCGCGCGCAGACCCAGCGGGCCGTGGAGAACTTCCCGATCTCCGGCGGTCGGCTGGAGAGCGCCCACATCCAGGCCCTGGCCCGCATCAAGGCGGCCGCCGCGGCGGTGAACGCCGACCTCGGCGTGCTCGACCGCGACGTCGCCGACGCGATCGTCGCCGCAGCCGGCGAGGTGGCCAGCGGCGCACACGACGGGCACTTCCCGATCGACGTCTTCCAGACCGGCTCGGGCACCTCGTCGAACATGAACATGAACGAGGTGATCGCGACCCTGGCGACCCGCGCGCTGGGCCGCCCGGTCCACCCGAACGACCACGTCAATGCCTCGCAATCGTCGAACGACGTCTTCCCGACCTCGATCCACGTCGCTGCCACGCACGCGCTCGCCAACGACCTGCAGCCGGCTCTGCGCACGTTGGCCGATGCCCTGGCATCGAAGGCGGCCGAGTTCGAGACGGTGGTGAAGTCCGGCCGCACGCACCTGATGGACGCCACGCCGGTCACGCTCGGCCAGGAGTTCGCGGGCTACGCGGCGCAAATCTCCTACGGGATCGATCGAGTCTCGGGTGTACTGCCAAGAGTGGCGGAACTCCCGCTCGGCGGCACCGCGGTCGGCACCGGGATCAACACCCCGCCCGGCTTCGCCCCGGCGGTGATCGCATTGCTGGGGTCGTCCACCGGCCTGCCGCTGACCGAGGCGCGCAACCACTTCGAGGCCCAGGGCGCCCGCGACGCGCTGGTCGAGGCGTCGGGCGTGCTCCGCACGATCGCGGCCGGGATGTACAAGATCGCGAACGACATCCGCTGGATGGGCTCCGGCCCGCGCGCCGGCCTGCGCGAGCTGCACATCCCCGACCTGCAGCCCGGCTCGTCGATCATGCCCGGCAAGGTCAACCCGGTCATCCCGGAGGCCGTCCGCCAGGTGGTCGCCCAGGTGATCGGCAACGACGCGGCGGTCGCGTTCGCGGGCACCCAGGGCGACTTCGAGCTCAACGTGATGCTCCCGGTGATCGCCCGCAACCTGTTGGAGTCGATCCGCCTGCTGTCGAACGTGGCCCGCCTGTTCGCCGACCGCTGCGTGGCCGGCCTGACCGCGAACGTCGAGGTCCTTCGCGCCTACGCCGAGGGATCGCCGTCGATCGTCACCCCGCTGAACAAGTACCTCGGCTACGAGGAGGCCGCGTCGATCGCCAAGCAGGCCCTGGCCGAGAACCGCACGATCCGCGAGGTCGTCCTCGACCGCGGCCACGTCGACAGCGGCAAGCTCACGCTCGAACAACTGGACGCGGCGCTCGACGTGCTGGCGATGACCTCGCCTCCGCGGGCTTCGTGAGCTGATACCGGGCCGGGTCCGGCGGTCCGGAGGTACCCGCGGTCAACGCGATTCACCTGGTAGCGCAGTGGCAGCCGGGCGGCAGGTCATTGACGTCTGGTGTGTGCAGGGTTTCGAATCCTCGGTAGGGGCCGCGGACCTCCCCAACACCTCCCTGGAGTCGAGGAAACGCAGCTCAGTGGTGGTGAGTGTGCGTACGCTCTCGTCGAGGTAGGCGTGGCCTCCGCGAGATTGCGGCCGATACCTCAGGTCGTGTTCAGGGTCCGCCACCCTTTCCTGTGCGGCACCGCTGGTCAGACAGGCATTCGCGAACGCTTGCGAAACAAAATCACTGACATCTGGTATCCGAACGTGCGCGTCGGTCCGCGGCAGGCCTACCTTCAAACGCGGTGAGCGTTGAGGAGGAGGTCGGCATGGCGGACTGGGCGGCCCGGGTGATCGGGGGTTTGCCATGGCCACACCTGGCCATGGTCATCCTGATATCGATGCTGTTCGTAGGCTGGGTGATCATCAGCGAGCTGCGCACCCGGCATCTGGTCCAGTTGATCCGCGCGTGGCGGAGTCCGGCTGGCGCTGACCGGGCGGTCCAGGCCCGACCTGAGGAAGGTCAGGACGATGGCCGCTGAGCGGCGATTGATGACGCGGGCGCAAGTGGCACAGGCTGCCGGCGTTAGGGAACAGGCAGTCAGTCAGTGGGTCAGTCGGGACTCGTCGTTCCCGCGCACAGTCCGGAACGGCCGCCGGGTCGGCTATCCGGTCGACGCGGTCGCCGAATGGTTGGACAACCGCAAGATCCACAAGAAGGCCCGCCAGGCGGGCGATCCGCCTGGCCTGACCTACTACGGCCAGCGCTTTCGTCTTGCGGTTGGCTTGGCCGCCGCGCCTCGCCACGGGACCGGCGCGAAGCAGTGCCGGGGCGAGCCACGGCAGCGGTTGCGTGCCTGGGCGGATCAGCTACGAGTGCCCAGCGAACGTCCGGAGCGGTTCGAGGCGGTGGTGCTGTCCCTGCTGTACGTGCGGGCGATGAATCCGACCGGCTGGGCGACGCTGACACGAGCGCCGATCGGTAGCGTCCGGGCCGCGGCAGCCGAGGTGTCGCGGCGGTTGCCGCAGCCGCTGATGGCGGCGACCGAGCAGCTGCGTGACCTGAAGGATGACTGGTGGTCGACCCGTTTGCGGCGGGTCGTCGCAAAGCTGGCCGAGCCCCCGACGTCGGCCGCCGACACCTTCGAGTTTCTGCTGGACGTGTTCGCCCGGCGTCGACACCGCAGCCCGGACGAATACCTGGTACCCGTCACGTTGGCGCGGTTGATGGTGGCTCTGGTTGACCCCCAGCCTGGCGATCGAGTCCATGATCCGTGCTGCGGCCCTGGAACGCTGCTGGTAGCGGCTGGGCAGCACCTGGCCAGCACTGTTGGGCCGGCGGTGGACGGCGCCTCGGCCGTGCTGACCGGCCGGGCGACGACAGCCCGGACGTGGCAGTTGGCCACCCTCAATATGGCGATCCACGAGCTGCAGTGTGACCTCTCCGCCGAGCCACTGGCCCCGGACCGCGCCAACGAGGTTGATGTCGGGCCAGGAGGATACGACGTCGTGCTGCTCAATCCGCCATTCGGCCGGACGGAGTGGAGCGTTCCGGCATCGCGTGCCGGACAGGAGTGGCTATGTGTTCGACCGGCGGCATACGACACGGCCTCGGCCTGGTTGCAGACCGCGGTGTCAGCGTTGGCCCCAGGGGGCCGGGCCGCGGTGATTATGCCGAACAGCCTCGCCTCGGGCCTCACCGACCAGCAGCGCCCGGTGCGCAAGGGAATGGTGGAGCACGGCGTTGTCCGGTGCGTGATCACGTTGCCCAGAAACCTATTCCGGGAAACCGCCACTCCGGTCACAGTGTGGATCTTGGCGCAACTGGATGACCCGCCGCGCGAGGATATCCTGCTGATCGACGCTCGGCGGGCGACGCGGACCGACGGCAGCTACCAGGCGCTGACCGAGGCCGGCAGCGAGGCCGTCCTCGATGCCTACCGACGCTGGCTCGACGGCTCGGTTGTATTGGTCAATGGCACTTCCCCGATCACCGCGGTCGCGGTAACCAGGGACCAGGTCCGCGACCATGATTACGCCCTCCAGGTCGACGCCTACGACCTCCCGCGTCCGCATGCGACGCCGCCGACGCGACCCGAACAGCAGGCATCGGCCGACCCGCGTGGCCGGCCGGACCCTACCGAGGACCGACCCGATCATCGGTCGACACTCGGAGTGGCAACGACCAAAGACAGTCTTGTCGGAGCCATCCCGGCCGACTGGTGGGTGGGTGAGCTGCACGAGCGATGCGAGATCCGGCTGGGCCCGTCCGGCACCCAGTTGCCCGCCTCCGACTACCTGCCCGAGGGAGTCCCCGGAGTCCCCGTGGTCATGGCCAGCAACATCCGCAACGACGGCATCGCACCAGACCTCAAGGTACGAGTGAGCGACCGGACTGCAGAACGGCTGAGCGAATACCAACTGCAATCAGGCGACATCCTGCTGGTCCGGATTGGCGAGACAACACGGTTCGGCAGAGTCAATGAGCAAGAAAACGGTTTGCTGATGGGCAACACCTGCATCCGGGTGCGTCCGAGCCCGGCGGTCACGCCGGAGTTTCTGGCCCACTACCTCAGCCACCCCGAGGTGCAGGGATGGCTGCGCGCCCACACCCTGCACGGCTCGCGATCCAGCATGAACAAGAGCCACCTCAGCCGATTGCCGCTCGCGCTACCCCCTACCACGGTGCAGCGCCGAATCGTCGCGGCTGGCGGAACTGCAAGTTACGTAACGGTGTAACTCAGATAAAGGGGACAGCGCGACGGCGATGATTCGGTACCGAAATGCGATGCGTCGCCGGTGGTGTCGGGATCGGCCGATGACCAGCCGTCCCCACGGGCCCCCGCTCGCCCCGCGGCGGCCCGGCTGGCGCCGCCGACGTGGATCGGGAGCGGACCGAGCGCCGTCGGGAAGCTGGTCAGCTCGTCGAACGCGAAGAGAAGCCCTCGAAGCCGCAGGCCTCGGCGTGCCGGGCGACGGCGACCAGCAGCTCGGGGTCGGTGGGCCGGTGGTGGACGGCGAACCTCATGGCCGCGACCGTAGAGCGTGACGCGGGCGTCAACGCAAGGCTCGCGCCACCGCGTCGGCGGCGTCGACCACGTGCGTTCTGGCTTCCTCTTTGATCTGTGCCAGAGCGACCACGCCGACGCTCGCCTCCAGCCCCTCGACGTTCGGAACGGCCGCGGCGACGCCGTAGGCGCCCGGCTGGAGTTCGCCCTCGGTCGTGATGGCGTCGAAGTTGCCGTCGCGGCCGGCCAGGATGGCCTTGCCTGCCGCGCCGACCTCCAGGGGGTGGCGGGAGCCGGTGCGGTACGCGACGTGGAACTGCGTCCAGCTCGGCTCGACCACGGCGAGGGCGTAGGCCTCGCCGCCGTCCGCGATCGTCAGGTGGGCCGTGGCGCCGACCGTCTCGGCCAGGCGGCGCAGCGCGGGCAGGGCGGCGTCCGCGACCAGCGGCTGGGCCCGCCGGGCCAGGTGCAGCACGCCGGCGCCGACGCGCAGGCGGCCGGAACGATCGCGCCGGATCATGCCGTGCTCGGCGAGGGTGGCGACCAGGCGGTAGACGACCGCTCGGCCGACGCCCAGGCGGGCCGCGGCCTCGGTCATGGTCAGGCCGCTGGGAGCGTCGGCCACCAGGTGGAGCAGGCGCAGGCCGCGGTCGAGGGTCTGCGCGGTCTCGGTCACCTACTTATTGAACGCCAGCGCGTCCCGCACCGTCTCGCAGGTGGGGGTCCACTTGGGGACCGCTCTGCCGGCGACCGTGATCGTGCCCTTGAGCTGCAGCGTGAGCTGGGCGGTCTGGATCTCGGCCGGGACGTCGGCGGTCAGCTCGGCGCGTCCGATGTGCGGGTCGTCCTGGTTCGGGCCGCCGAGCGACAGCGGCACGGTGACCGGGATCGGGCCCTCCGGGCCGGTGAGCGTGATCGATGCCGCCGTGTCGAGCGCGATCGCTATGCCGTTGCGGCTGTACCACAGATTCAGCTCGACGGTCATCCACACACGGCCGCTCTTGGCCCAGCCGCGCGTGTCCACCCACGGGTCCAGGACGGCGTCGGTCATCAGGACCGCGGACGAGCCGTCGATCGCCTTGTCGGGGCTGGCGATGTTGCAGCGGATCGAGGCGTGGTCGCGGCGCTCGGGGTACAGGCCGGGGATCGGCGTGCTCGTCTCGGCCGTGCGCAGGTCGATCCACTGGGTGCGGTCGGTGTCGGTGATCTCGAGCCGCACGTTGGAGTCCTTGGGGGCGGCGGCGACGATGAATGCCTGCGTCTGGAACTTCGGTACCGGATGCGGCTGGCCGTTGATCTTCAACAGTGCGTCGGTGAAGGCCTTGGACGTGGTACCGCTGGGTGAGGAGCCGACATAGGTCGCGCCGATCATCTCCAGGTGCAGGCCGACCTCGGGCCAGCGCAGGTTCGCCTCCTCCTTGCCGAGGATGCGGATGAACGGCAGCTCCAGGCTGGCCGGGCGGGGACCCTCGCGCACGAGCACCTTCGGCGCCGGCGGCGGCGGGCTGACGGTCGACCAGTCCGTCGGCGGATCCGACTTCGAGCACGCCGAAAGTAGGAGTAGCCCGCACAGGGCGAGTCGGCGGATCAGCACGTGGCCGATTCTGCGGTTGCGCGCCGGGGTCGCGCGACATCGCGTCACAATGCCGACCGGTACTCTTGCATCTGTGACCCTACGCCTGTATGACACCGCCACCCGATCGGTCCGGGACTTCGTCCCGAAGACTCCCGGGCAGGTCGGCGTCTACCTGTGTGGGCTCACCGTGCAGGCCGGTCCGCACATCGGCCACCTTCGCTCCGGCGTCAACTACGACGTGCTGCGCCGATGGCTGCTGAAGTCGGGCTACCAGGTGACGTTCATCCGCAACATCACCGACATCGACGACAAGGTGCTGCAGAAGGCGCTGGAGGCCGGCCAGCCGTTCTGGTCGATCGCCTACGCCAACGAGCGCCTGCTCGCGGCCACCTACGAGAAGCTGGGCGTCCTGCCGCCGACCTACGAGCCGCGCGCCACCGGGCACATCCCGGAGATGCACGAGCTGATCAAGATCCTGATCGACAAGGGCTATGCGTATCCGGCGACCGACGGCTCCGGCGACGTGTATTTCGACGTGCTGGCGTTCGGCGACTACGGCTCGCTGTCGAACCAGCGGCCGGAGAACATGGAGCCGGCCGCCGACGGGCCGGCCCGGTCGAAGAAGGACCCGCGCGACTTCGCGCTGTGGAAGGGTGTCAAGGCCGACGAGCCGTCGAATGCGTACTGGCCGTCGCCGTGGGGGCCCGGCCGGCCCGGCTGGCACATCGAGTGCTCGGCCATGTGCTGGCGGTATCTCGGCGAGGAGTTCGACATCCACGGCGGCGGGCTCGACCTGACGTTCCCGCACCACGAGAACGAGATCGCGCAGTCGCACGCGGCGGGGCACCCGTTCGCGCGGTACTGGGTGCATCACGCGCTGCTGAACCTCGGCGGCTCGAAGATGGCCAAGTCGCTCGGCAACGTGGTGTCGCTGGAGGCGCTGGTCGAGTCCGGGGTGCGGCCCGTCGAGATCCGCTACTACCTGCTGGCGCCGCACTACCGGTCGGTGATCGACTACACGCCGGCGGCGATGGAGGAGGCGGCGGTCGGGTACCGGCGCCTGGAGAACTTCGTGCAGCGGGCGTTCGAGCTGACCGGGTCGTCCGAGCTGGGCGAGCTGCCGGCCGAGTTCGTGGCAGCGATGGACGACGATCTCAACACGTCGAGGGCGCTCGCCGTCGTGCACGACCTGGTCCGGGACGCGAACGCGGCCCTGGCCGTCGGAGACGCCACGTCGGTCGCGCGGTGGCTCGGCTCGATCCGGGCGATGCTCGACGTGCTCGGGGTCGACCCTCTGTCGGACCAGTGGCGGTCTGCGGAGTCCGGCGATTTGACGCGGGTGGTTGACTCGCTCGTGTCGCTCGCGCTGGAGCAGCGGACCGCCGCGCGCGCCCGCAAGGACTGGGCCGCCGCCGACGCGGTGCGCGACCAGTTGAAGAACGCCGGCATCGCGGTGGAGGACACCCCGGCCGGCCCACGATGGACGCTGGAGAGCTGAGGCAGATGCCAGGGAATTCCGAACGCCGCGGCAAGCGCGTGGCGTCGAAGAAGGGCGCCACCAAGGGCTCCGGCGGCAAGAACCGCCAGTCGCTCGCCGGCCGTGGCCGCACGCTGCCGGCCGACGAGCGGCCGTGGCACAAGGGGTACTCCGGCGACGAGGAGCTGCCGCAGCGCACCGCCTGGAAGCAGGACAAGGAGCGCCGTGCGGCGGCCGCCGAGGGGCGCGCGCCGAAGATCGGCCAGCCGGGAACGAAGCGCACCGCCGGTAAGGGCCCGTTCGGCGCGTCGAAGAAGGCCGCGGTTTCCAAAGGCCCGCGGGTCTCGCCCGGACGGAAGGCCGCCCAGCCGAAGGACGGGCCGGAGCTGCTCGTCGGCCGCAACCCGGTCGTCGAGGCACTGCGCACGCACGTCCCGGCAACGGCGCTGTATGTCGCGCTCGGCATCGACATGGACGAGCGGGTCAAGGAGGCCGTCCGCACCGCCGCCGAGCGGGGCATCGCGATCCTCGAGGTCACCCGCAACGAGCTCGACCGCATGACCGGCGGAGTGCTGCACCAGGGTCTCGGTCTGCAGGTGCCGCCGTTCGCGTACGAGCCCTTCGCCGACCTGCTCGCCGCCTCCCTGGAGGCGCCTGCCCCGCTGCTGGTGGCGTTGGACGGCGTCACCGACCCGCGCAACCTCGGCGCGATCATCCGCTCCGCGGCCGCGTTCGGCGCGCACGGCGTCTTCCTGCCCGAGCGGCGCTCGGCCGCGATCACCGCCACCGCCTGGCGCACCAGCGCCGGCGCGGCGGCCCGGGTCAAGGTGTCCCAGGTCACCAACCTGACCCGCTCGCTGAAGGCGTGCCAGGAGGAGGGCTTCGTCGTCGTCGGTCTCGACGCGGACGGGGAGACCTCGCTGTACAGCCTGGAAGCTGCGGTCGGCCCGCTGGTCGTCGTCGTCGGCTCCGAGGGCCGCGGCCTGTCCCGGCTCGTCGGGCAGACCTGCGACATGCGCGTCGGCATCCCGATGATCTCCGACGTCGAGTCCCTCAACGCCTCCGTCGCCACCGCGGTGACCCTGGCGGAAGTCGCGAGACGGCGATCTGTCTGATCACTGGCGAGTTGGTTCCGACTGCCTAGTATGAGCCGGTGACTGAGCCTCAGCAGGGCTTCGCGATCGGAGTCGATCTCGGGACGTCCAACACCGTCGCCGTCATCCGGTGGCCCGACGGACGTACCCGACCGCTCCTCGTCGACGGGGCGCCCATCATGCCATCGGGTGTCTTCGTCGACGAGAGCGGCCGGCTGCACGTCGGCCGGGACGCCGCCCGGCTGGCGGGCCTCGACCCGTCCCGCTTCGAGCCCAACCCGAAGCGACGGATTGACGAGCCCACGGTACTGCTGGGAGACCGCGAACTCCCGACCGTCGACCTGCTGGCATCGATCCTCGCGTCCGTCGCCCGAGCCGCGGTGGAAGCGGTCGGATTCCTACCCACGGCCGTCCTGACCTATCCGGCGGCGTGGGGGACGCGGCGGCGGGAGGCCCTGCAGACGGCGGCGCGGCGGGCCGGCTGGCCGCCGGTCATGCTGGTGCCCGAGCCGGTGGCGGCCGCGCGGTACTTCGCCGACGTCCTGCGCCGCCCGGTCCCGGTCGGCTCGGCCCTCGCCGTCTTCGACTTCGGCGGCGGCACGCTGGACATCGCCGTTGTCCGCAACGACGGCGGTCGTTTCGAGGTCATCGGTACCGGTGGCTTGGAGGACCTGGGCGGCCTGGACGTCGACGCCGCGCTGGTCGAGCACCTTGGCCTGATCATCGGGCAGACGGCCCCGGACACGTGGTCGGCGCTGCGCAACCCGTCGTCCACGTCGCAGCGCCGGGACCGGCGGCTGTTCTGGGACGACGTGCGCGGGGCGAAGGAGATGCTGTCGCGGGCGGCGGTCGCGCCCATCACGGTTCCCGGCCACGACCAGGCTATTCACCTGACGCGTGAAGAGCTGGACAAGGTCATCGAGCCGCTGATCCGCCGGGCCGTGTGGGAGACGGGGAACGTGGTTCAGCGCTCGGGTCTCCGCGGCGACCAACTGGCCGGCATGTTCCTCGTCGGCGGCTCCTCGCGACTGCCGCTGGCGGCGCGGTTGCTGCACGCTGACCTGGGGATTCCGCCTACGGTGCTGGAGCAGCCGGAGCTGCCGGTGGCCGAGGGTGCTTTGGCCGAGCTGGCGCCGGTCAGCGGGTACCGCACGGAGAGCATTCCGGCCGGTAACTCGAGGCCGATGGCTGCGGCGCCGGTGTCGCCGGGATTCGCCGGGACGCCGACCTCCGGGCCTGCGTATGGGAATGCGTCGCCGCCCACCGGTTATCCGATGTCGGCCGCGCAGGCGATCCCGCCGCAGATCTCCTCACCGCCGGCTTCCGGCGTTTCTGCCCCGCCTACGCAGGGCTTTTCTGCCCCGCCAACCCAGGGCTTCGGTGCGCCTCCGGTTTCCGGCGCTCCCACCTCGCCGGGGTACTCCGGCCGGCCGACGCCTCCGCCGTACGTGAACCCTCCGACGCCGCCTTCGGACGAACCCGGCAAGCCGCGCCGCACCGGCCTCCTGGTCGCGGTCGCGGCGGCGCTCGTGGTCCTGGTCGTGCTCGGCGGCGGCTACTGGTTCTTCTTCCGCGACCCCGACACCACGGTGGACTTCAAAACGATCACGGCGTACGGCTCGATGGACATCGGCGAAGCGACGAAGATCGACGCGGTGACGACGGTGGTACTCGGCGACCGCGTCTACGTCGGCTGGGAGTTCGACAACAAGTACCAGGTTGCCGCGTACGACCTGAAGGACAAGAAGAGGGCCTGGGGCCCGAAGACGGTCGAGGGCGCCAACACCACCTGGGGCTTGTGGCCGTACTCCAAGGGCATTCTTGTCACCGGCACCGGCGACTCCGCTGGCGGCGCCCTCGTGCTGCTCGACCCGAACAGCGGCGAGCAGTTGCACAAGGAGAAGTACGAGAGCCAGGACCGCATCTACCCCCTGGAGAACGTGTGGGTCCAGCACTCGTCCGCCGGTAAGAAGAGCAAGGCGTTCGCCTGGAACGGCGATCTGAAGTGGACCCGTGCCGACAACGAGAAGGGCTCGTTCCTCGTCGGGCAGACCAACGCCGCCGACCTGCGCGGCCCGGCGTACCTGGGCGGCACGCCGCAGAACCTCGAGCTCAAGGGCCGAACCGACCTGATCAGCGTTGACGGCGACGGCAAGATCCGCCTCCTGGACGCGGCGGACGGCAACAAGGTCCTGCGCACATATGCCAACGACGGCGACTCGTACTCCACGTACGTCACCCACGACGGCAAGCTGTTCCTGACATCGACCAGCGCCAAGTTCACTGTCAAGGTGTACGACCTGGCGAAGGATGGTGAGCCGACCCAGATCTTCAGCGCCACGGACGACAAGCGCAAGATCATCGATATCGCACCGTGCGGCACCGACCGCATCTGCATCCTCGACGGCGCTGCGTACGAGGGCACCGACACGGTGCTCCGCGCCATCTCGGTGACGGAGCGCAAGCAGCTCTGGCAGGCCGACGCCCCCGGCACCAAGGTGCTCGTCCCGGTCGGGAAGCAGGTCCTGGCCACGACTGTCTCCGGCACCGTCGCGAGCGCGCTGTTCGACCAGTCGGGCAAGCAGTTGCTCAAGGAGGACGAGGACCGCAGGTCCGTAGGCGTCCGCGCCACGAGCGGCAGCCTGCTCTTCCTGAACAAGGTTCCGAGCAGCAGTGAGGCCGACATCGCCCTGGTCGGCGTCACGGCCGCCACGGGCAAGCGGGTCGCCGTCGGCACCGTCAACGACGTGACGGGCTCAAGTTGCTCCTGGAATGCGGCCTACATCGCTTGCGAGTCGAAGGGCAAACTGCAGGTCTGGACCTTCGCCAAGTAGCTTTCCATGCAAAGGGGCGACGCTCTCGTCGAGCGTCGCCCCTTTTTCGGGCCTCAGATCAGATGCGGCGGCCGGTCGCGGCGTTGAACGCGTGGTGCGTGTTCGCGTGCGGGCGGACGTACACGATCTCGGTCAGGCGCGGCGTGCGGCGCGGGTCGGCGCGGACGACGAAACGCTCGTCCTGGCCGTCGAGCGCGACGGTACCGTGGACGTACGCGTCGGAGCCGAGCTCCTCGACCAGGTCCACCGTGATCGGGATGCCGCCGTCGTTCGGCCCGACCAGGTCGGTGTCCTCGGGACGGAACCCGACGGTGACCTTGCCGTTGCCGCCGTCCGTCTGCGCCGCGGCGATCTGCTCGCGGGACAGCGGGAGGACAACTTCGCCGAAGCGGCCGCCCTGGTCGGTCAGCGGCACGGTCTTGATGTTCATGGCCGGAGAACCCATGAAGCCGGCGACGAAGACGTTCGCGGGCCGGTCGTAGAGCTCGCGCGGGGAGGCGACCTGCTGCAGCACACCGTCGAGGAGCACCGCCACGCGGTGACCCATCGTCATGGCCTCGACCTGGTCGTGGGTAACGTAGACGGTGGTGATGCCGAGCTTGGCCTGCAGCGTCGCGATCTGCGAGCGGGTCTGCACACGGAGCTTCGCGTCGAGGTTCGACAGCGGCTCGTCCATGAGGAAGACCTGCGGCTCACGCACGATGGCGCGGCCCATCGCGACACGCTGGCGCTGACCACCGGAGAGGGCCTTAGGCTTGCGGCCGAGGTAGTCCTCGAGCTGCAGCATCGCGGCCGCTTCCTTCACACGCCGGTCGATCTCGTGCTTCGGCGTCTTGCGCAGCTTGAGCGCGAACGCCATGTTCTCGTACACCGTCATGTGCGGGTACAGCGCGTAGTTCTGGAAGACCATCGCGATGTCACGAGCCTTCGGAGGCAGGTGCGTGACGTTGCGGTCGTTGATCAGGATGTCGCCCTGGTCAACGTCCTCCAGACCGGCGAGCATGCGCAGCGAGGTCGACTTACCACAACCCGAGGGACCGACGAGGACGAGGAACTCGCCGTCCCCGATCTGCAGCTCGAGCTGGTCGACCGCGGGCCGCGGGGTGCCCGGGTAGATCCGGGACGCCTTCGCGTACGTGACCGTAGCCATAGCAGGGTGCCACCTTCCACCGGCAGGAACGTGCCGGACGATCCGAGTAGAAGCTCCTTGGGCAGCGCCAATGCTCCCCGAGGTTGCAGCCAGGTTAAGCGCTTGTTCCGCCCGTGCCAAGGTCGACGGTGGTTTTTGGGGTGATTCGGTACAGTCTGTGCCGTGGTATGTCGGCAGCGCGGAGGGGGCGGGGGCCGTTAGGATCACTGTTGGTGCCCTACGTCGTCGCGTAGGGCGGCCAGCCGACGTGGCGCAATTGGCAGCGCACCCGACTTGTAATCGGAAGGTTGGGGGTTCAAGTCCCCCCGTCGGCTCTTTTGGTCAAGGCGTTGAGCTGGTCGTTCTTTCGCATCGGTCGATCTTGGGTGGCCTGTCGGATCGACGTTGTGCTCATTCTTTGCTCGGACGGGCTCATCTGGCCGGGTAGCAATCGTCATTCGGATGCCGTGACCGGCAGTCCCATGGTGATCGTGACAACGCCGTCAGCCTCGCTGAGTCCCGCCAGGTGACCATTCAGTCCACAGGTTCTTGATTGAGTCGATCTTGATCTTGGTGGGTGGTCTGAGGCATCCTGGGTGGCGTGTTCAAGTCGACGCCAGTCGCTGAGCGGCTTGCTCGGCTTGAGGCATCGGTGATCGAGGTGCTGACGGGGCGGGTTGCCGAGTTAGAGCTGTTGCTTGGCAAGGATTCCCGAACGTCGTCGAAGCCGCCGTTGTCGGACGGGCCGGTCAGGGCGGCCGCTGCCACGGCAGCAGCTGCCGGGCCGGCCGCGGGGGAAATGGCCCGATGATTCCGGGTGCACGTTGCGGCAGGGTCGAGTAGCCCAGTCGGGTGCTCACCCACCATCCCGCACCTGCGACGGTTGTGGTGCTTCGCTGCGGCGGGAGCCGGTGAAGTCGGTCGAGGCCGGCAGGTGTTCGGCCTGCCAGCAGTGAGCCTGCGGGTGATCGAGCACCGAAGCACCGCCGCTGCTCGTGCGGGACGGTCATGATGGCGGCGCCACCGGCCGGGTTGGAGGCACTGACGCAGTACGAGCCGCGGGTGCGGGCGGTCGGTGCATATTTGATCTGCCTACGATCGTCCTGCGAGGCCCTGGCCGGTCTGCTGGGGGTCGGCATGTCTGCCGGCACGCTGATGTCCGTGCTGGCCGGGTACCAGCGACGCGCTCGGGGGGTTTTCTGGCCGCGGTCCGAACTGGATCGCCGTCGGTGGCGCACTTCGAAAGAGACCGAGCTGCGGATTGCCGACGCATCGGCGTGGGTCGACTCGGCGTCCACCGACACGCTCGCGCTGTTGGCGCTAAACCTGATTCTCGCCCTCGGACCATCCGAGAAGTCGCAGCGCCTTTTCGGTCAAGCCCCCGCCTGCCTGGCCGGATTTGCTGGGCGTGAGCACGCCGCGCCTACGCGCCTCGGCAATCCGGTTTCCCCATGTACCTGCCATACCGCCGAACCGAGCGGCAAGTGCTTTGACTGGCGTCCGTTCGCCAGCGTCAAGTAGTAGGGCGTATTCGAGGGCCAGACCTGCGTAGTCCTTGTCCGTGCGCTCGGTGCCGCCCCGTCGGTCTGCGAGGAACGCTGCGAGCCGTGCGTCGCTGGGGCGAGCCAACTTGACAAACGCCTTTGCGGCGCTTCGGTCCGCTCGGTTTCCGGCGGCACGCCGAGCCTCTGTGAGCAGCCCCCCGATGGGGAGCGCGCGAATCGTTCGGGATGTCATGCTGACCGTGGCGTCGAGCGCCTGAATGGCGAAGGTGACCATGGACCACCCGCCGGCCTGGGTCCCAACCGGTACCAGGTGGAAGCCGACCGATTGCCCCTCATGACGCAGTACGACGAACACGCCGCGGCCGTCTGCGGCTGGCTCGACTGTTGGCCACGTGTTCTTGCTGGTCGCTTGGTCGATCGCATCGCTCACGTTCTTGATCTTCGGCACGGGTAAAGCGTACGTGATGGCGTGTACAGGCATAACGGTATGGTGCTCAGCACGATAAACGATTAGGCCTGCATGCAACCGTCACGATTATCCCTCATGAGGGGAGGTGTACCTGCTTGACGGTGTGCACCACGGACGCTGTGCCATCAGAGGGCAACCGTGAGCCAGTGGCTCACCAGTGGGGATCGATCACGGTGAGGCGCTGACAGCGACCGCACGCCGGATCGGCCGAAGCGGAGCCGCCATTGACTCTCGAGGGCCGCCCGCCTGTGCGGCCTCTTCGTGGCACCAGCCGGGCGACAGCCAGAAGACGGTGCAGAGCCAGACCGCGACCGGTCGGGTCCAACCCGGCCCGAGGGCGTAGCGGGCGGCGACTACCTGGGCCTGGGCGGCGCCCCAGGTATGCGACCCGTTGGGCTGGTTCGATTCGACCGGTCGATTGTCGACGAAGTCCGCTGGGAGTTCGCCAGCCAAGGTGGCCTGACGGCTGACAACTGTCATGGTTGGCAAGCAGGCCTTCACTCGTCGGTCCGCGGTCCACCGTTCAGTACATATGGACAGTAAGGCCTCAGCCGTTCGTCGTGGATGACGACGCATGAGACGGACTCGTTAGCCGTTGGCTTCTTCTGCCAGCGCTGTCGCTCTAGGTAGTCTAATCCCGACTGTCGACACGAAACTGGGAATTGCTGGAGGATGCTGGAAAATCTATCGTCATGCGCATGGTCAAGTCCGCAGGGTTGCTGGAGCGGCCGATCGACGAGTTGCATGCCGCCGCGCATCAGTTGGCGACCGCGGGCGACAAGCTGGCCGTCCGGTCACCAATGCGCAGGGCGAAGCATGATCGGGCGACGCCCGAGTGTACTTGCCGAGTCCGTTCCTGCAAGGCCGTTCTCCTGGCGTCGGCCGACCACTGGCGGCGCGGCGCCTCCCGCAGACGGCTCGTTGAGAGCGTGACGCGGTTGCCGCACTCGTCGGTAGCTCCGGTGATGTGCGACAAGCACCTAAAAATTCTGTTCAGCTGTGTCGCGTCGCCGTCGTGTCAGAGTGAGCTAGATCTGACCGCTAATGTCGTAGTCTGCGGTTCTCCGAACCCCCATGTTTCGGACGTTCTTCTTGGAGGGCTGCTGCCTTGAGCACCGACTCGCGGGGAAACGCCGCTTCGCCGGGTGAACGGATCGACGTCAAGCTGGAGGATCTGACGCCCGGGGCACGCGTGGGCGGAATCGTTGTCGGGGGTCAGGTCGTTGTCATCGACGTCAAGTGGCATGGGTCAAACGCGGTCACTGTCACCTATCGCAACGACCATGGCCACGCAGATCAACGGCTGCTCTACCGGGATCATGAGCCCTCCTTGTCCATCGCAGCGGCTGCCCGCAGCTACGCGTTCGACGGTGACTCAGCGTTGTTCCGTCTCGCGGCCGAAGCTCTGCGCCTTCGAATGGCCGCGCAGTTCGACCCGATGCTGGCGGTGACAACCAGCGACCTCGACCCACTGCCCCATCAGATCAAGGCCGTCTACGGCGAGCTGCTGCCGCGTACGCCACTGCGGTTCCTGCTCGCCGACGACCCGGGCGCAGGCAAGACCATTATGGCGGGCCTTTACCTCAAGGAGCTGCTGCTCCGGGGAGACCTGGCTCGCTGTCTTATCGTCACCCCTGGCAGCCTTGTTGAGCAATGGCAGGAGGAGCTGCTCGACAAATTCGGGCTCCGATTTGAGCTGCTCACCCGTACCCTCTTCGACTCCACCATTGACGGGTCGGTGTTTGATCGTGTGCCTTTCCTGATCGCGCGTATGGACCAACTCTCCCGCGCCGACGACCTCAAGGCGCAGCTGGAGCAGTCCGACTGGGACCTGGTGGTGGTCGACGAGGCCCACCGCATGTCCGCCCACTACTTCAGCGCTGAGTTGAAGACCACCAAGCGGTATGAGCTCGGCCGGTTGCTAGGCCGGGTGGCCCGCCACTTCCTGCTGATGAGCGCGACGCCGCACGCCGGTAAGGAGGAGGATTTCCAGCTCTTCATGGCGTTGCTCGACGCCGACCGATTTGAGGGCCGGTACCGCGATGCGGTGCACTCGATCGATACTGATGGACTGATGCGTCGCATGGTCAAGGAGGAGCTGCTGACCTTCGAGGGCAAGCCGCTGTTCCCGGAGCGAGTCGCAGAGACCCTGCAGTACCAGCTCTCACCAGGCGAACGGGACCTGTACGAGACGGTAACCCAATACGTCCGTGAGGAAATGAACCGGGCCGAGCAGCTCAAAGCAGAGGGAGAGGGGCGGCGAGGAAACACTGTTGGTTTCGCTTTGACGGTGTTGCAACGCCGTCTCGCATCGAGCCCTGAGGCTATCCTGCGTTCGCTCGAACGCCGACGCCGCCGACTGGAACAGCGCCGCCAGGAGATGATGGCGATGCGCGGCATTGGCGAGTCAAGTCTGGAGAATCGCCTCGCGGAGCTGCTCGGCCGAAATGCCGAGGTCGCGGAGGAAACGCTCGACGATCTGACCGGCGAGGAGCGTGAGGAATTCGAAGAGGGCGTGGTGGACGCCGCGTCGGCAGCCCGTACCGTCGCCGAGCTCGACGTTGAAATTAACGTCCTGGCAAACCTGGAGGAGCTTGCGCGCCGGGTTCGTCGGGCCGGAACCGACAAGAAGTGGACCGAGCTGCGCAGCCTCCTACTCGACGACGAGTCGATGTACGAGGCTGACGGCTCCCGACGGAAGATCATTATCTTCACCGAGCACCGCGACACCCTCAACTATCTTGTCGACCAGATCCGCGACCTGCTGGGCCGGGACGACGCCGTCGTCGCCATACACGGCGGAGTACGTCGCGAGGCCCGGCGGGCGGCTCAGGAACTCTTCACCCAGGATAAAGACACGGTTGTCCTAGTCGCCACCGATGCGGCCGGTGAGGGACTGAACCTGCAGCGGGCTCACCTGATGGTCAACTACGACCTGCCGTGGAACCCCAACCGGATCGAACAGCGCTTTGGCCGTATCCACCGCATCGGCCAGACCGAAGTCTGTCGACTGTGGAACCTCGTCGCTGTCGATACCCGGGAGGGCGCTGTCTTCCTCCGATTGCTCGACAAGGTGGAGGAGCAACGGCGGGCGTACCGTGGCAAGGTTTTCGACATTCTCGGGGAGGCGTTCGAGGCTCGGCCATTGCGCGAGTTGCTGGTGGAAGCGATCCGTTACGGCGACCAGCCCGAGGTTCGAGCCCGGCTCGACCAGGTCATTGACGCCGAGGTTAGCGCCGGCCTCGACAAACTCCTCGCCGAGCGGGCGTTGCACCACGAGTTGCTGGCTGAGTCGGATGTGCAAGAGCTGCGGTTGCGTATGGAGGAGGCGTACGCCCGCCGGCTCCAGCCGCATTACGTGCAAGCGTTCTTCACTGAGGCGTTCCGTCTGCTAGGCGGCGTCATGAGCTCGCGAGAGACCGGTCGCTTCGAGATTACTCACGTGCCGGCCGAGGTTCGTGACCGGGACAGGCAGATCGGCCTCGGCGCCCCGGTGCTGCGACGGTATGAGCGGGTCTGCTTCGAGCGCGAACAGGTGCGCGCGCCGGGCAAGCCTAAGGCTGAACTTATCGCGCCAGGTCATCCACTGCTGGACGCGGTCGTCGACCTCATCGTCGAGCGGTATGGAACGCTGTTGAAACAGGGCGCGGTGCTCGTCGACGGCAACGACACGGGCGAGGAGCCGAGGCTGCTCGTCGCACTGACCCAGCAGATTACCGATGCCCACAACCCGGCGCGGACCATTTCGAAGCGATTCGAGTTCGTCGAGATCCGTCGTGACGGTGCGGCAGAGTCGGCAGGCCCGGCTCCGTACCTGGACTATCGACCACCCGCAGCGGACGAGGTCTCGCACTCTCAGGTCGTACTCAACGAACCATGGCTGGCACGCGGGGCGGAAGACGTCGCGGTCAGCTGGGCTGTCGAGCATGGAATGAGCGAGCACTTCAGCGAGGTGCAGGCGCGGGTACAGCAGGCCGTCCAGCGCACCCGGACGCACGTCCGCCAGCGCCTCACTCAGGAGATCAATTACTGGGACGCCCGCCACGCCGAGCTGCTGGACCAAGCCGCGACAGGCCGAACATTGAAGATTAATCCAGAGACCGCCATGCGGCGTGCTCGAGACCTGGAGCGCAGGCTCGAGAAGCGGCTAACCGAGCTCGACGCGGACGCTGCGCTACGGCCGCTCCCTCCCGTTGTCGCTGGCGGTGCGCTCGTCGTTCCGCAGGGGTTCGTCGACCGACTAACCGGGCGACGCGACAAGCCGGTGCTGACGTACGCCAAGGACACCGCCGAGGTGGAGCGGCGAGCCATCGCCGCGGTAATGGCCGCCGAGCGCCGACTCGGCCGGGAGCCATTCGAGATGCCGCACAACAACAAGGGGTTCGACATCCGCTCGCTTACCCCCGATGGGCATTTCGTTTTCATAGAGATCAAGGGCCGCATTCTCGGCGCCGATGACTTCACTGTGACTCGCAATGAGGTTCTGTACGGCAAGAACGCTGAGCGGTACCGGCTGGCATTAGTGAGCGTCCACCCGGACGGGCCGGACAAGGACGAGATCCGCTACGTCCTCAACCCGTTTCAAGGATTCGACTTCGGCACTTTCGCCGCGGACGGCGTTCGCGGCAACTGGCGTGATATGTGGGACAAGGGAGAACCACCACTATGAGCGATACATTAGCCCTGGCCAAACGCAAGCTCATCGAGGTGGCGCTGCCGCTGGAGGCAATTAACCGGGAGTCGGCACGGGAAAAATCGATCCGGCACGGACATCCATCGACGCTGCATCTGTGGTGGGCGCGCCGACCGCTCGCCGCGTGTCGGGCGGTGCTCTTTGCCCAACTCGTTGACGATCCCTCATCGCATCCAGATCGGTTCCCGACCGAGGAGGCTCAGGCAAAGGAGCGCCGCCGACTGTTCGATCTGGTCGAAAAGCTCGTCGTGTGGGAGAACGCGAACGATGAGGCGCTGCTGCTGCAGGCGCATAAGGAGATCGCGGCGTGCTTTGACGGCAAGCCACCCGCGATCCTTGACCCCTTTGCCGGCGGTGGATCGATTCCGTTGGAGGCCCAGCGTCTTGGGTTGGAGGCGCACGCAAGTGATCTCAACCCGGTTGCGGTGCTTATCAACAAGGCTCTCATCGAGATTCCGCCCAAGTGGGCGGGGCGTCCGCCGGTGTTTGCTGGCTCTGCCGAGTCGCGGCTGGGTGACTGGCCTCGAGCCACCGGCCTAGCCGAGGACGTGCGCCAGTATGGAAACTGGATGCGAGACGAGGCCGAGAAACGCATCGGCCACCTCTATCCCAAGGCAAAACTTTCGGATGGCAGTAAGGCAAACGTGATTGCGTGGTTGTGGGCGCGTACCGTGACCTGCCCGAATCCCGCTTGTCGGATGACTGTACCACTGGTAAACAGCTTTACAGTGTCGAGCCGGAGCGCTAGAAAGGTCCATGTCCGACCTGTTGTAAGGAGCGACCGGATCGATTTCGAAGTGGAATACACCTCGCGTCCAAGCGTCGCTGGTACGGTTTCCCGATCGGGCGCATCGTGCTTGTCATGTGGGTCCACGATGCCGTTGTCTTTCGTTCGCGAAGAAGGACGTGCAGATCGGTTGGGGGCGACTCTCATGGCGATTGTCGCGGCGGGAAAGCGCGAGCGGATATACTTGCCACCGACGGTTGAGCATATTGATGCAGCCTATGTGCCTAAACCGGACGGCATTGTCGATGTGGATCTCCCTGATATGGCGCTTGGTTTCAGGACCCAAGCTTACGGTCTCACCCGCCAGAGCGACTTCTATTCTCCTCGCCAGCTTACGGCCGTGGCATGCCTTAGTGATTTGGTCGCCTCCGCTCGGAGTCAGTGCCTCGCAGACGGCGCTGAGATCGAATATGCGGACGATCTTGCGGTTTATCTCACTCTTCTGATAGGCCGGGTCGCGAATCGCAGTTCGAGTCAGAGCTTTTGGCACCCGGGTCGAGAGACGGTCGAACAGGTATTCGCGCGCAATGCTATGCCTATGATCTGGGTCTATGCAGAGGCGAACTTGTTCTCAGATTCATCCGGGAACATTTTAGGCCAACTTGATTACCTGGTATCGGCAATTGAAAGAGTCCCTGCTTCCGGGGTTGGCATAGCAAGGCAAGGGGATGCGACGTCCTTGAGTGCGGACGGGGTTGTATTCTCAACCGATCCGCCCTATTACGACAATGTTCCCTATGCGGATCTTTCTGACTTCTTCTACGTATGGCATCGTCGATCGCTGGGTCGCGTCTTGCCGGAGCTCTATGGGACTGTGGTAACGCCCAAGGCGCAGGAACTTATTGCGGAACCCGCGCGTACAGGCTCACGTATTGCGGCGGCGGAATTCTTTGAGTCCGGGCTTAGGGAGGTATTCGCCAATGTCGTACGTGGTCAAGACCGTCGCACACCATTTGCCGTATTTTATGCGTTCAAGCAATCTGAGACTGATGAGAGTGGAACGGCTTCGACCGGATGGGAGACAATGTTGCAGGCGTTGATTGACGTCGGCGCAACTATCACGGCGACGTGGCCTGTCCGCACAGAATTGTCCGGCGGCCTCCGCGAGCTCGGCCGCAACGCTCTTGCCTCGTCCGTCGTTCTTGCCTGCCGCAGTCGGGCCGATGCCGCTCAGCCGACCACGAGGAGGGGCCTAATTCAGGCCCTTCAGGCTGAGCTGCCAGGTGCTTTGCGCGCACTACAGCAAGGATCAGTAGCGCCTGTGGATCTCGCGCAGGCGGCGATCGGGCCGGGCATGGCCGTTTTTACTCGGTATCGAATGGTTGTCGAGGCCGACGGATCATCGATGAGGGTTCGTACGGCGTTGGCATTGATCAATCAGGTTCTCGATGAGGTGCTGTCCGAGCAGGAAGGCGACTTCGACACCGACACCCGCTTTTGTGTGAAATGGTTTGACCAGTTCGGCTGGGATGAGCAGCCCTTTGGTCGCGCCGACGAGCTCTCGCGATCCACGAACACCTCCGTAGACGGGTTGGTCCGTGGCGGCATCTTCTGGGCGCGCGCAGGAAAAGCGCGGCTGATCGAGCAAAACGAGTTTTCGGACGACTGGGACCCCACCGCCGACGAGCGGATCAGCGTCTGGGAGGTCGTTCTTCGGCTCGCGAAGGCGCTCAAGGACAATGGCGCCGAAGAGGCAGCTCGTCTAATGGCCCGGGCGGGCCAACGCGTTGACCTGGACGCCGCCAAGCAACTGGCCTATCTGCTCTTCTCTATCTGCGAGAAGCGCGGCTGGACACAAACCGCGCTGTTGTTCAACGGCCTCGGTACCTCATGGTCGGACCTCTCGGCCGCCGCCCGTACCGGTGGTTCGCTCACCCCACCGCCCGTCCAGGGGCAGCTCGACTTCACCAGCGACGAGGAGTGACGGCACGTGGCGATCAGTAACCGTGACCGCGTTGGGCGCGGCTTTGAGCTGCTTGCTGCGGGCTTGGAGAAGTACGTCGACGACGCGATGCGCGCCGCCACGCCCGGCGATCGCGACTGGGCAGAGGTGCTCGAAGCCCGCGATGCTGCTAAGCATGGATCGTCCAGGACCTACGACAAACATGATCCGCAAGTGCAGCTCAGGGTCCTGACCGAAGAATGGCGAGTCTTCAAAGACAGGTTGTCACGCTCCGAGCAGTCCTTTGCTTCGGAATTGCGCGACGTCCGGAACCGTTGGGCGCACAATGCATCGTTCAGCCCGGACGACACATATCGAGCACTCGATTCGATGGAGCGGCTGCTGACCGCAGCAGGTGCTGCCGAACAGGCAGACGAGGTGCGGAAACTACGGTTGGACCATCAGCGGGCGCAGTACGAAACCGAGACCCGCAAAGCCGTGAAGGCGGCTACGGTGCCGACGGTTCCCGGGACCGGCCTCAAGCCGTGGCGCGAAGTCATTGCGCCCCATCACGACGTCGCCACCGGTCAGTACAACGCCGCCGAATTCGCCGCCGACCTGCACATGGTGGCGACGCGCAACCCGGACGTCAGTCGCGAGTACAGCAATCCGGTGGCGTTCTTCCAGCGCACCTATCTGACCGAAGGTCTCCGCGATCTGCTGGGACGTGCGGCGCGGCGGATTACAGGTGACATGAACGCCAGCCCGATCGTCAACCTGCAGACCAACTTCGGTGGCGGCAAGACTCACTCGATGCTCGCGCTGTACCACCTGTGCTCGGGACTTCCGGTGACGGAGTATCCGCAGGAAGTGCAGGACATCATTGGTGACGCCAAGCTGCCGGATGCGGGCAAGGTCCAGCGAGTGGCTCTCGTCGGCACGCATCTCATGCCGGGGAAGTCCAGCGCAAAGGATGATGGCACCGAGGTTCGCACCTTGTGGGGTGAGCTGGCTTGGCAGCTTGGTGGCCGCGCGGGATTCGACCTGATTGCTGAGGCAGACCGTACTTCCACGAATCCCGGAGAAGCGCTGACGCAGCTCATCTCAACGTACGCGCCTTGTCTGATCCTCGTCGACGAGTGGGTCGCCTACGCTCGTCAGCTCTACGGGCGTGACGATCTGCCGGCTGGCACGTTCGACACCCAGTTTACGTTTGCCCAGACTTTGACCGAGGTTGTCAAGTCGATCCCAGGCGCGCTTCTCGTCATCTCGATCCCCGCCTCCGACACCGCCTCCGGGCAGGACACCGCCACCGGCGGTAGCGATCTAGAGGTTGGCGGTGCGAACGGGCAGGAGGCATTGCGGCGGCTTCAGAACGTTGTTCGCCGGGTCGCTGACCAGTGGCGTCCGGCGTCGGCGTACGAGTCGTTCGAAATCGTGCGGCGACGGCTGTTCGCGGCACCTGACGCAGCGGCGAAGCGCGACATTTCCGCGGTAGCTAGGCAGTTCGTCCAGTTCTACGCCGAACATCGCGGGGAGTTTCCGCGCGAGTGCGGGGAGATTGCGTACGAGGAGCGCATCAAGCGCGCCTATCCGATCCACCCTGAGCTGTTCGATCGGCTCTACGAGGACTGGTCGACGCTGGAACGGTTCCAGCGCACCCGCGGCGTACTGCGTCTGATGAGCGCCGTCGTGCACACGCTCTGGGCGCGGGGCGACGCCGGTCCCCTCATCATGGCCGCATCAGTGCCGCTGGACGTTCCGACGGTCGCCAGTGAGCTGACGCAGTACCTGCCGGACGCGTGGAAGCCTATTATCGATGCAGATATCGACGGCGAGGGTTCCACGCCCGCCCGCGTCGACGGTGAACGGCCAACGTTCGGCTCCCGCGCACTGACCCGGCGCATCGCCCGTACGATCTTCGTAGGCGCGGCGCCCACCCTCCACACGGCGCATAAGGGCATCGAGCGGCAGCACGTCTGGCTCGGCGTGGCGGTCCCCGGGGATACCGTCGGCAACTTCGGGTCCGCACTTGAGGTTCTCGGACAGCGTGCTACGTACTTGTACGTAGACGGGGCACGCTACTGGTACGACACCCAAGCGTCGGTAACCCGCACCGCGCAGGACTTCGCCGACCGGTTGCGCGAACACCCGGAGGAAGTGTGGGCAGAGCTCGTGCGCCGGCTCGGCAAGGAACGTTCGTCCCGTGGTGACTTCGCGGCTGTGCACCCGTGCCCTGAAGACAGCGGAGCGGTCCCTGACACCGAGGAAGCGAAGCTGGTTGTGCTGCACCCGCAGTACAGCCATGCGCGAAGTAACACAGACTCGCCAGCGCTGCGCTTTGCCCAAACCTGCCTCGACACCCGGGGCTCGGCTCAACGCATCAACCGTAACGCCGTGGTCTTCCTTGCGCCAGACAACCGGCGGATGGAGGAGTTGGCTGATGCCACCCGGGACTTCCTTGCCTGGCAGTACATCTGCCAGCGGGTAAACGAGCTCAACCTCACTGCACAGCAGAAGGCCATGGCCGAGCGTCGCCTCAGGGCCGCCGACGAGACCGTCGACCTGCGCATCCCGGCGGCGTATATCTGGGCCCTAGTACCTGAGCAGCCCGATCCCGGACGCCCTTCTGATTGGCAGATCGCCAAGGCGGAGGGCGCGCAGCCGCGTCTCGCAGATCGGGTAACCACGAAGCTGCGTCAAGGTGGGTTGCTCGCCACCACCTACGGTGCCCGGAACATTCGCATGGACCTCGACGGGCCGCTGAAGTCAGCCTGGAACCGAGGGCACGTCTCGGTAGGCGACCTATGGTCCTTCTACCGCAAATACCCCTACCTCACCAGGCTGCGCGACCGGTTGGTGCTCGACACCGCGGTCCGGTCAGTACTTGATGATCTGACGTGGGACGCCGAAGGGTTTGCGCTAGCAGAAGGGTTCGACGAGACGGCGGCGCGATATCAGGGGCTGACCATCCCGCATACGGGCAGCTTCGGGCTCATCTCGGATTCGACATTGCTGGTGTCGCCGTTATTGGCGCGGCAGCAGCAGGACGCCGAGCGGCCGGAGCCTCGACCGAATCCCGATTATCGTAACCAGCACGAGAACAAGCGCAAGGACCCGCATACGTCCCAGAAGGACGACGAGAAGGTTCTTGTTCCCCCTCTTCCGGCGCCGGCCCTGGAGAATGTCCGTTTCTTCGGCGTCATGCAGTTGAATCCCGAACGCTACAGCCGTGACCTCACCCGTATCACACAGGAGGTCTTGCAGCACCTGGCCGCGGTCGACGGGGCGCAACTTCACGTCAGGGTAGAGATCAGCGCTGTCAAGCCCGAGGGTTTCCCGGACGACAAGGTGCGCATCGTGACGGAGAATGCCAAGTCCCTTAAATTCGAGCAGTTCGGCTTCGAGAAGGACTGATCGCATGCCTGTGGAGAAGACCGAGCGTGATATCGCGACGCTCGTCACCCAGGTGTCGAGCGGCGAGATCAGGCTGCCCGAAATCCAGCGGGCGTACGTCTGGAAGCCCACGCAGGTCGCGAAGCTGATCGAGTCGTTGTACCGCGGCTACCCGTCGGGCTCGCTGCTGTTTTGGCGGACGATGGAAACGCCTGAGACTCGCGCTGTCGCTGCGAATGCACCGACGGAGAAGCCTGCAGTGCTTCCGCTGTTCCTGCTTGACGGGCAGCAGCGCCTCACATCGCTGCATCGGGTGCTAAATGATCATCTAGAGGCGCAGATCGTGTTCAATGTGGAGACTGAGGCGTTCCAGAACCAGAGTGCCGCGACCCGGCAGGATGTCAGATGGGTCAAGGTCCACGATCTGGTCCGCAAGGACTGCGATCTGTTCGAGGTCTCGGAGCGGTTCAACTACGACGACATGAAGATCCCGCGCAGGGTGGTTGGCCAGCGGCTCCAACGCCTTGCGGCGGTGCCGAAATACGGCTACCACATGGAGATCATCACCGACCTACCGTATGAAGAGGTGGCGCAGATCTTCGTGCGGGTCAACAGCGGTGGCCGCTCCCTGAAGACCACTGATCTCGCGTTGGCCACTCTCTCCGCGCGGTGGCCGGGCGTGTTGGCAAAGCTCGAAGGCGAGGCGGCGTACTGGCGCGAGCGTGGGTACGGAGAACTAGATGCGACCTTCCAAACCCGGGCGCTGACCGGCGCCGTGCTCGGCCGAGGGCTGTCCGCATGGTCGCATAGCCGGCTCGTTGCCGCGACCGATGAGGAACTGGAGAAGGGCTGGGCCACCGTCCAGCGCGGGCTGCGCGATCTGGTGCCGCTGCTAAAGAGCAACCTCGGCATCAGCCATGGCAGCCTGCTGCCGTCAATCAACGTCCTGCTGCCACTGGTGGTGCTTCTCGGCGAACGCCCGAAGATGCCGCTCGATACCGAGACTGCCAACGGCATTCTCTACTGGTTTCTGGTGGCGACGATTCGCAACCGGTACAGCAGCAGCGCTGACACCCTGCTGGGTCAGGACATCCCCGCGACCCGCGAGCCAGAACCCGTCAAGCGGCTCCTAGCGAACCTCGGACTCGTCGGTACGAGTGCTGATGTGCCGGCGCAGGCGCTGGTCAGCCGTTCCGTTGCCAGCCCGTACTTCTTCCTGAGCTTCCTTGTGGCCAGGAACAATGGAGCCAAGGACTGGTTCCACGGCGTCGGGATCGATCTCGGCGCTGAGGACGGGCATAAGCTGGAATATCACCACATCCATCCTCGGGCCACGCTCAAGGATCTGTACTCCAAGGCGGAGATCAACGATCTCGCCAATTTGGCCTTCATCTCCGCGACTGCGAACAAGAAGATCAGCGACCGATCGCCGGCGAAGTACTTCCCGTCGCTCGGCGACGCCGAGCTGACCGCACACCTCGTTCCCCTCGACGAGAACCTACGGACCGCAGACGCGTACCCCCAATTTCTGGCGGCTCGTAGGGCGTTGCTAGCGACAGCCATGACCGATCTGCTCAACAAGTTCCGTCCTGCATGGCTCGATCAAGTTGCAACTCAGAGCGACGACCTCGAAGGTTGCAGCCTGGAACTCACACGGTTCGAGAGCAGTTGGGACGAGCCGAAAATGCTCGTCCACGCGCATGACCATGACCAGGTCTGGCGAGCGACGCTCTCCGCTACCGCACTCGATGACGCCATCACCCAAGCCGAGGACGGTATTTCAGCCGACCTGGAGGTGGATGGACAGCAGGTCGCAGTGCGTAGCGACAACGAAACCATCGAGGTTGAGCTTGGGCCCTTCGTCGTGACGGGAACAGCCCAGGATTGGAAGGCGGCATTGCAGCGGGAGCGGGACGAGGCCCAGCCGTTGTCGAAGCTGCCGGTTTTGACGCCGCCGCAGCCATGGAGTGGCCTACGTCGACGCTTCCCTGTGACGTCAAGTGAGTAGCCCGTGGCAACCGAAGCAGCAGCCTGGCAGTGCGCTCGTCTACCGCACCCATTTTTCGACGCACGCGCCTGATCTGCGGCGGCAGGCAGCCGAACAGTTCAGCGCCTGGCTAGGCAGCAAGGGGCTGCCGGTCACTGCCGAGTCTCTGCTCCACGGGGCGAGCGCGGAGACCGTCGCCGCGGACGGCACCCAACGCGCGGCGCAGGGCAGTGTCGCCACGTTCGTCGATCGCGGCCGGCAACGCGAACTGCGCGCCGTGGCGCTCCGGCTAACCGAATGCCTCCGTGACGGCAGCACGTGGACCACGTCAGTGACCGTCGCGACGCCGATCGTCACCGAGCAGGGCAGCCTCTTCGCGGATCCGCCGCGCGAGCCGCAGCAGCTCTTCGAGCTCACACCGGACACGACAATGTGGCCGGAACAGCCATGGGCCTGGCTCGATCTAGAGCACGTCCCGGCAGACGGCTCGCCGATCCGGCCCGGAAGCCCACGTCTCGTCCGTGATCTTCTGGCGGCGGTCGAAGGTACCGATGGAACGCTGCCGCTTACCTCGGACGTCCTGGACATCACTGAGAACCACGTCAACGAACTGTGCGGCTGGCTGTTCGACACCACCCGGCGGGTGCCGGTCATCGTATTCACCCCGGACCCGGTACATCCCGATGCGCAGGAACGCTTCGGGAACCGGCTCGCCCGCGATGTCGCCGGAGTCGCTGTCGTCGTCCGGCTCGTGGACGCGGTCGCGGCCTCGGCATTCTCGCGCAGCGTTGGCCCGCATCTGCAGGTCTACGGCGGTGCGATGCGGACATACCTGCCGGGCCTGCGTCCCAACGAACCGTTCCCAAAACGCCACCGGGTGCTCTCCGCGGCAACGATGCGGGCAATGGGGCCGCGAGCCGCCAACGCCGTCCGCGACCAGGTGCTGTCGTTGTCCACGCGCCGCACGCCGCCGCCCTCGTACCCGCTGGTCCAATTGCTGCTGGCGCAGGCGTCTGCGCATCGACGTCGCATCGAACGCCCACAGCCTGCTCGACCGTCGACGTCGCACCAGCCCACGCTGATCGATATCCAGCCGAAACAGGCAACATTGCCAGGCCTGGACGAGCGGCTTCCCGTAGCTCGTGACACCACCCTCACCCCGTCGGTCGCCACGCACGAGGCGAACGTCGTGCTGCGGACCGTGCTGGGTGGGGCTGGCGTCGATCTCTCCGCCGTACTGCCGACCACGCCGCACAGCAACGCCCGATCTGTCGAAGCGGAGCACCGAGCCCTCCAACAGGTCGTGCTCGGCCTCGCCCGCAGCGCGCGATCAGTCGCCGCAGACTTCGTCCAGGACAGCGGGCTCACCGGCAAGCTGGCAGAGTCCGAAGAACTCAACACACTGCTCTACGCCGACATCGAGGTCCTCAGCGATCAGCTCCGGGAACAGCAGAAGTCGGTCGACGAGGTGGAAGGCCTCCGCTTCGAACGCGAGTTCGCCGAACTTGAGCTGACCGAAGCTGAACGCGAAGCCGACAGGTTACGGGCCAGGATTCGTTGGCTCGAGACCGAGCTCGCTAAGTCGGGTCAGCACAAGTTCGGCATCGAATCCCCCCAGACCTCTTTGCCGGACCCGCCGGCCAGCGTCGCGGACGCGATCGAGCTCGCGCCGATCTACCTGCCGTACCTGGAGCTCGGTGACACCGCGCAGACGGGCGCGGATCTGGACGTACATCCGCAAGGGGAGCGCTGGGGGATCAAGATCTGGCAGGCGCTCGTCGCGCTCAATGACTACGCGTGTGCACGTTCTACCGGGGCGTGGTCGAACTCGTTCCATGCCTGGTGCCAGGCACCACCACCCGGTGGTGCGGCCATTCCGGCCACCTGGGTGGCGCTGAAGGAGTCCGAGACGACGGACACGATGCCGAAGTTGCGCGCAGCCCGGACATTCCAGGTTCCAGTCAAAGTGGACTCGTCAGGAAAGGTCTACATGGCGCCGCACGTGAAGATCCAGCAAGGCGGCTCCCCATGTCCCCGAATTCACTTCCACGATGACGCGGGCGGCCAGACTGGCAAGGTATACGTCGGGTACATCGGTGACCATCTGCCGACTGCCAACTTCGCCTGATCGGATCAAGCGAGCCGGCATCATCGCCGCCGCGGTACGAGCGCGGCAGCCGCCTCGGCGGCGTCCCGCGCAACCTGTGGGAGAACCGACGTGTAGGTGTTGGCAGTGAGCACGATGGTGGAGTGGCGAAGCATCGCTTGGACGGTCTTGATGTCGGCGCCGCCGGCGAGGGCAAGTGTGGCGGCGCCGTGACGGAGGTCGTGTAGCCGTACCGGTGGCAGGCCGGTTTCGGCGATGGCTTCCTTGAAGCGGCGGGTGACGTAGTCGGGGTGGATCATGCTGCCGTCTTCGCGGGTGAAGACGAGGCCGGTCTCGACCCAGGCCGCGCCGGCTCGCTCGCGTAAGCCGTCTTGGTGTTCGAGGTGCTCGCGGAGCAGCTGGGCGGTGATGGTGTCCAGGGCGATCGTGGCCTCGCTGCCGTCAGTCTTCGGAGCGGTGAGGTTGAGTTTCCACGCCTCGACGACGACTTGGTGCCGCACGGTCAGCGTGAGGGCGTCGAGGTCCAGGTCGGCGCGGTGTAGGCCGCACGCCTCGCCGCGGCGCAGTCCGCGCAGAGCGATCAGGTGGTACATCGCGTACAGCGGGTCGTCGATGATGTGGTCGAGGAACGCGCCGGTCTGCTCGGCGGTCCAGACCATGACCGGCGACGGGATGTGGCCGGTGCGCCGCCATTCGGCGACGCGCTGGTCGGTCCAGATGAGCGGCTTTGCCGACCGTACCGGCGGCAGTTCGACGTGGGTGGCGGCGTTGTACGTGATCATCTGGCGGCGCATGGCGGCGTTGAGCGCGGCGCGCAGGGCCGCCTGGATGCGTCGCTGTGCTGCCGGTCCGGCTGGCTTCATCGTGCGGCGGTCGCCGTCGAAGCGTCGGCCGAGGTTCAGGTCGGGATCGGCGAGGTACGCCTGGAACGCTTCGTTGTGGGCGTTGATCGCATCGAACATGGCAGCGACGTGTTTGCCGGTGAGGCGGACCAGTTTGATGTGGCCGAGGTGGGGCTTGAGGTACTTGCGGATGTTGTCGGCGTAGTTGCGGCGGGTCGTTTCGCGCAGTGAGCGGCGGCTGGCGAGCCACGCGTCGAGCCATTCGCCGACAGTGACGTCGTCGTGTTCGCCGTCGCTGTGCAGCAGTCGGCGGACGGTGGCCTGGTCGGGGAGCGGCTCGCGGCGGCTGATGGCGCCGACGATGAGGTCGCCGATGCGAATGGCGTCCTCGGGCTCGTCGGCGAGGGCGAGCAGGGTGCGGATGCGGTCAAGTTCGGCGTCGGCGTCGGCCTTGGTGGCGAAGCCGCCGCGGCGCAGCGGTCGGCGTTTGCCGTCTGCGGTGGGCGGGAGTTCGCACTGGTACTGCCAGACGCCGTGCGTCGGGTGCCACGAGCCGCCGGGACGGCGCAGCTTCGGGCATGAGCGGCCGTACGGGCGACCGGTGGCGGGGTTGGTGCAGCTGCACCGCTTGTAGGTGGTGCCTTTCAATCATGCCTCCTCACGGGCGGTCGGATCGGTTCGATCGACGCTTCACTTCGCCCGCCGGTCAAGTCGCCGGGACTGGCGGGGTCGACGATGGCGAGGAGATACGCGACTGCGACGCGGTAGCGGCGACCGACGCGCAGTACCGGGACGGGGAAGTCGCCGGCGGCGGCGAGGGCGTAGGCGGTGGAGCGGCCGATGCCGAGGACTGCGGCGGCGGTGGGCAGGTCGGTGACGGCGCCCAGGGCGCGGACGTCGGCGACGGTCCAGATCGACGGCTTGGTGGTGGACACGATCGTTCCTTTCGGAAGATTGGAATCGGCTCGCGTTTCGTTGCAGAGCCGGTGACTATTGCGGAGTGCGTGATCCGGCGCGGCTCGACGATCCCGAGAACTGGTCCGGCGGCTTCTACGAGTTCGACATCGAGCTCGGCCGAGCCGATCCGGTGCGCCTGCAGTCGGCGTTGACGGTGCTGTGGGCTGCCGCTGGTATCGAGGGCTGTTATGCGGATCCCCGAATGACAAACCGGCTGATGCCGGTACCGCTGAATGTGTCGTCACTCGAGGAGCACGGACTGCTCGCCGGGATCGTGACGCTGCTTTCCGGCCGTCGTGTCGTCTGTGCCTGCACTTCGGTCGAATTCGACGACGGCCAGCAGTGGCTGACCTTGAACCTTCCGCTCGGCGCTCTCGCTCGTACCGACCGGCGTATTGGGGCGTTTCCGTTCGGCGAGGGTGGCGGTCCTGTGTCGTTGCGCTGGCGGGATCAGCTCGACGCTTGGCTGGGTACCGTCGCTGATGCTGTCCACGCGGAGGCCGGGATCGCTGCGCGCTCATCGGGTTCGAGATTGATGCCGGGAATGACGCCGCCTCGTTCGCGGCTGGCCTGCCTGAGGAGCGGTGGGAGGCGATCGCGTTGCCGGGGCCGGGCGGCCTGGTCCACACGCCGGGCAACCGGTGAACGGGTCACGAGGCGGGTAGTTCTGCGAGGCGGTACCGGTACCAGCCGGCTTGGGCGATAGCCCACACCTCGCCGGCCGGTGACGATGAGTCGGCGCGGTGGCCGGTGGCGACCGGCACGATCGGCGGCTGGTCGGTCAGTATCCGTTGGAGGTTGCGTTCTCGAGCGGGGCTGTGCAGCCAGAACAGCACCGGCCAGACTCGGCCGAGATGGCGGGCAAGCGCGGTGTACCCGTCGAGCTTGTCGACGAGCGTGCCCAGTGGCTCGGTGCCGGTGTCGTACTCCAGGAAGAACGGCACGGTGACGCCGTCCTCGGTCCACTCGCCGTACCCGTCGGGGCGGACCCGCGGTTGGTATGCGCGCAGCACGACGGGATCGTCCGAGCGGACGAAGGCGCCGGGCCGCCGGCAGGCCGACTCCGACCACCAGGCGTCCAGGCTCGTTCCTGGATGGCTGCGGGCGTGGCCGGCCAGGTCGGTGAAGAACTGGTTGACGCCAAGCCGGTGCGCGAGGAGGTGCCCGGCGGTCCAGCGTCGTCGTTCGGTGCGGGCGTGTTCGCGCCGTGGCGGGCGCTCGCCGCGGGCGGCGGCGATGGTTTCGGCGCCGAGCTGTTCGATGACGTAGTGGTACGGGTAGGAGCCGCCGTCGGGCCGGTTCGGTCGGAACCGAGTGATCAGCCGCAGTTCGGTCAGGGTTCGTAGCCGTCGTTGGCAGAAGTCCAGCGACGGGAACAGCGCGTTGGCGATCTGGAACGACGTGAGCACGCCGTGGTCGTACAGCCAGCCGAGCAGGGTCCGATCCCGTTCGGTCAGGCGGACCTGGACGCGCAGGACGGGGTCATCCATGGCGCCTCCCGCCCCACCGGAGACCCCCTTCAGGAGGGTCTGTCGGAGTTGACCGGTACGGCCGTGACAGTGGCTCTGACCTGCGTCGTGAGCGCGGTGGAGGGGTCAGTCCGCGGGTCAGCTTGAAGGCTGACCCCATTGCGGACGGCGAGCGGGACGGTGGGGCTGACACCGAGACGTGTACGTCGGGCTCGGGGTGGCGAAGTGTGGTTGTGGACATGGTCGACTCCGGTTTGATGGAGGATCGTGTGCCCTGGGTTCGGATTGGGCTCGTCATCCCCCTATCCGGGTTTGTGAGCGCTGGCGAACGCCCCCTTCGCTCACAGCCGCTCACAGCGCGCGTCGTTCCGCTGTGTGAGCCGGCTGTGAGTGGACTGTGAGTGCGTGGGCACTGTCGCTGTGAGCGGCGTGTGCTACTTGGACGCGGCGGCTGTGAGCGCCTGTGAGTGGCGGAGGGTTGACACGACCCCGTCCGCGCCGGCGTCCGATGTCCGTGCTCCGACTGGCGACCGGTGACAGGAAGTGTCACACCATCCGGTTGTGACACCCGAGGGCCGTCAACGACATCGATCGATGTCACAACTGTCGCGCCGGCCTGTGGCACGGCGCGACGTGGGGGCTTTGACAGTGGCGCGACCCAGGACTCGGCCTTGGCTGTGACACCGTGACACGGCGGTGGTCGGCCACCGTGATAGCGCCATGATCAAATGTCAATCCGCAGGTCGGAGCGACATTGACATCGATGTTCTTCTGTGACATCAGGTGTTTGTCATTGGCGGTCGGCATGGCATCCGCGCTGGCGCCGGTGGCCCGCCGCTCACGGGTCAAGGGCCTGCCGCGTGAGTCCCTATGAGCGCGACGCGAGGGCGTGACACCCGCTGCTGTGAGTGTCATGTGCTACGGGCGCCGCGCCGTCACGCAGTCGCAGTGTCTCGATTGACATCGATCAGTGTCGTTGACATGAGACGCTTCGGCCGGCACGGCGTGACACGTGACAAGCGCAGTGACACCGCGACAGCAGTGTCACGATGTCCGCGTCGCTGTCCGGCCATGACGCCGGCGGCGCTCCTGTGCGGCGGTGACAGCGTCGGCGAGCACCGCGAGCGGCACGTCGAGTACCTCCGCCAGCACGGCCATCATCGGCCCGCCCGGCAGCCGCACCTCGCGTTCGTACCGCGACAGCTCATGCCGTGTGATCGTCGCCCGTCCGGATACCGAGCAGACCCGATCGGCCAGATCCCGCTGACTCAGCCCGAGCGTCCGCCGACGGCTGGCAACGAGCACACCGAAGTCGCTCACAGCGGCGGTACTGCTGATGATGTGCTGCATCGACGCTCCCGGGAAGTCGGTGGACGTCGATCAACGCTTGCCTTTGCGTGAAGGTCAAGTCGTCAGCCGGGTCGAGTGACCAGGGAGGCGATGAGCGTTGCGAGCCGAGCTGCCGGCACATCGAGGTCGGAGAGGCGTCGGCTGCGTCGAGCCAGTTCGTGTAGGTGCACTGCGGCATCGCGACGCGAGGCCCGCAAGAGCGGCTCGGAAAGCCGCCAGCCACCGATCTCGTCGGGAGGATAGGCGTCGATGATTTCCAGAAGACGGTAGACGTCCTTGACATCCCGGGCCTGCAGACGCGAGCCGTACGCGAGCGCCTTGATGACGAGCGCAAGTTCGACCGTGGGCACGCGCACTGTGAACTCCAGCGTGGCGCCGTTGAGCATCCGCGCTCTCGCGTCGATCACGTTGGGGTCGGCGGCCAGGGCAGGGGCGAGCCCAGGAAGCTGAGTCGAACGCGCGCCCGCCAAGTTCCTGAGTCGGAAGCGCCCGTCGAGGGACGGGATGAGCAGGTCGACGGTGAGCTCCGGAACAGGTCCGTACGCGACGGCGAGGTCGGGAACCGGCCTCGTGTAGCTGTTGCCGCTGGTGGCGGTATACCCGTGGTCGAGGAGCCGCTGATGGATGACGCCGAAGCCGGCGAGTTCGGTGGCGATGGCGGCATCGGCGTTACGGGGACGGGGAAGGCGGTCAGGAGCAGCGAAGCCATCTGCCCGCCGATGATGCGCACGTTCCGGTCGGCGGTGAACGCACTGATCTCCGCGAGCGATCGAATTGACACCTCCTCGGCGTACGCGGTGGCGGCGAGTTCGACGCGACGCCTTATGCCCACAGTCGCACCCGGAGTGCTCGCGCTCGGAGTTGGTCGACGGCTGAGTCAGCGTCCCCGCCGGGTGACCGGCGTAGATCCCAAGCCGTGATCAGCGGGTCGGTGTATCGGCGTGCGTTCCGGTCCCCTATGGACGGCGATTCGCGGGACATGGTCAGAACGGTCGGATCCCGAGGGGTGCACAATTCGACCGTCGCGTCCGCGGACCGCACGATCGTGAAGCCGTACTCCTCCAGCGGAGGCTGATCGATGGCATAGGCGACGAGGCGGTTCGGGCGTCGCCACGGGGCGTACAGGTCGGCGGCGAGATCGCCGGATACGGCCGGCCGGGCGTTGCTCCGGTCACGTGCAACCTCTTCGATGCGTTCAAGCTGAGCCGCAAGGTCTCCGGTCGACGCCCAGTACGTCGTCAGCCCGCGCGGCCCCGGATAGTGCGACATGAACCGATCCCAGCACCCCGCTCGGTCTACAACCTGCCAGCCGGCCGGTGTGCGAGCCACCAAATCGTCGGGCAGCGGGAGTTGCTTGCCGATCGCGACGTGCGACATGCCGAGCCGGCGGGCGATCTCTGACTGCGACATGGGCTCGTCGGGGCTCAGCGCGAACAGCCGGAGCATGGCCAGCCGGGCCCAACTTATGCGCCCCGGGTGTGCTGGACCGGCCGGCCGTTGTTCACCTGCCCCGTGCGCCTCTCCCTGGAACAGGACGACGGCATCGTCAACCGCCGCATAGGCGATGCGGTGATCTCGCTCGGCAGCCCGATTCAGGGCACGCCCCGCTCGCGCGACCACGAAGAGCAATCCATCTACGTGCGGCCGTATCGCCGCCACGGCACGGTCGATCTCCTGAGGGCTCGGCGAGTGACGCAGCAGCATTACTTGATGACGTGACCATCGGCCATCGCTGGTGCCGATCTCGACCTCGGCACTGCCCGTGACCCGCCGATCCAATCCGACATCCAGCAGCAACTCGACACCGTCGCTACTCTCCACCGAGCCATTGTAACCTACCTAGATGTCCGCCATGTAGGTTACATCAGCGCCTACTGCCTGCCGATTCGCAGCAGCGTGCGTACGTCGGAAGTGAAGAGCGGACACCGGGACGTGACGGTCGGCCGCCGACACCGTATTGCTCGTCGTCGTTGTCGGGATTTCCGCGTCGTGCATGAAACGACATTTATCGTCACCTTGACGTGAACTTCGATGGCGACCTATGGTCTTCTCGTCATAATGACGAGAACGGTCGCACGGAACTAGCCATGCCTCCAGACGTTTGGACGGAGCCCATGTCATCAACGTCGATCTTCAAGCCCGCCGATGAAGACACCTCAGAGCGCGAGCCGGCCGACCTCTGGCCCGGCGGCAACAACAACGCAACGCGGCACCTCAGCGCCGGCGCATACCTGGACGAAGAGTTCTGCCTAACCGCACTACGCGAGGTCTACTGCCAGCCCAAGCGCATCGTTGCGCCGTCCTACGGCTACGACGCCGTTACCGTGCTCAGCCACTGCCTGCGGGCTCGACGGGCGCTGATCCTGCGGGACACGCTGCTCGTCGCGCTGTTCGTGTTCGCGGCCTGGTACTCGGTCCTCAGCGCACTGATCGTCCTGGGCGCGCTGCTCGCCGTGCACCTGCTCGTCACCACGGCCGTGGTCGGGCGGGACTCCGTCCGGTTCCTCCGCGACGCCATCCAGATCAGGAACACGCTGGGCCACTACGAGGCGGACGCCCGGCGGCAAAGCGCGGGCGGCAACCGCGTACGACGCCTGCGAGGCTTCCGCCGCCTGTGGCTGGAGAACGTGTTCGCCCAGATCTTCGGGCGGGTTATCGGCACCGTCCTGGTCTATCTGCTCTTCAGCGTGGCAGAGTTGGCGATCGCCCTCGTCCCAGCTGCGCTGTGGCACACCAGCCCGCTCGGCCTGGCCTGGCTGGGCCTCGCGTCACCGATCGCCACCGCCGTGCTCGTCGCCGTGGCCTTTCTCATTCCGATGGCGGTTCGGGCCTGGAGCCAGTACCAGCTGCGGGCACTGACCCCGGACCGGCCGGTGACCACGCCGGCCCGGATCCCACCACGGCTGGCGGAGATCGAGGAGCAGATCGGCGGCAACACGGTTGCCTACTCGGGGTACGCGCCGTTCGTCGGCTCCGGCTTCACCCTGCGCCAATGGAACTTTGCGCAGCGGCTGGTCCGGGCGCAGCCAACGCGTATGGCCGGCATCGACCAGACCACGCTCACCGAGAGCGAGCGCGAGTTCGCAACTCCACCCTTCACCACCCAGGAGATCTGCGACCACGTCCGCGAGTACATCAAGAACCTGATGACCGCCATGCTGCCGGAGTGGCGGCTGCCGGCGCTGACCGTGCACGACCGGGTGTTCGTGGCTGGCACCGAGATCGAGAGCCTGTGGCCGTACACGACCCAGACGCGCATGGCTGAGATCATCCGCAATCCGACGGCGCCACAGCGGCACTACCTGACGTTTCAGGTGGTCTCCTGGCGGGGCGAGCTGGTCAGCACGGTGTATGTGCACTTCGCCGCGCAGGGCAAGGCCCTCTACGTTGAGCTGCACGTGACCGGTCTGCTGCCCTGCGACGAACGGTTCCGGGTGGTCGACCAGGTGGACGGCGTTGGTTCGAAGTCCACGCTGCGGGAAACCGCCCGCGCATTCGTCTCGGCCCCGGTCGTCGTCGCCGCGGCACCAACCGCACTGGTCCGCAACCTGCGCGACGTCGTGCGGGTCGGACTCCGCAGCCGGCCCGAGCGGATGAAGCTCCGTCGGGGGTATGACTACGGCGCCGTCGTCAGTCTTCGCGAGCTGGCCACGTCGGTCGAGTGGCAGGACCACATGCAGACCCAGGACATCGTTAAGTACGGACGCATCATCGAGCGCCGGGTGCTCGCGGCCATCCTCGACTTCCTCGAGCAGCGCGGTGTCGACGTCACCGAGTACCGCCAGCGGTCGCTCACCATCCTCAACGCCGGCGCGGTCGCCACGAACGGCGGCACCGTCAACATCGAGGGCGATGCAATCGGCCAGAACAACCAATCACAGGAGAGCGCGCTATGAGCCAGCAGAACATCGGGGCCTACGCCGCCGGCGGCGGCACCGTCAACGTCGGCGGAAACGCCATCGGCCAGCAGTACACCCACCACGAGGAGTCCCGCCGGCGCCCCGGGCGACAACAACGGGCCGACGTCGGCGTGCTCACCGTCCTCACCGAGGAGCTTTCCGCCGTCGTCGAGGTGCTACAGAGCCACCGCAACTACCGGTCCTTCCAGCTTCCGCAGGGCGCGCAGGCCTACACCGCCGACGTGCCGGCCGAAGGCGGCAACCTCCGGGTGGTGGCGACCCAAACCCTCGATCGCGGCCCCCGCTCGGCCGCGGTCGCGTACGACCGGCTCCAGGCGAGCTTCAGACCCTCGGTCGTACTGCTCGTCGGCATCGCTGGCGGCATCGACGCGAAGGTCGACATCGGTGACGTCGTGATCGCGGATCAGGTCGTCTACTACGACGCCCGCCGCGAGACGGAAGACGGACCGCAGCGGCGCGGTCAGTCGCATCCGATGACCCCCGCCATGCGCCACCGTCTCAACGAGTTCTTCCGTCGCTCCAGCGGTTCCGTGGCGGCCGCGGACGGACGAAACATTCGGGTCTGGCGTGGGCCGATCGGGTCCGGGGATGCGGTCGTCACCGACCGCAACGCCGACATCATCGCGTTCCTGCGCCGATTCAATGAGAAGACCCTGGCGGTTGAGACCGAAGCCGGCGGCGTCGGTCAGGCGTCCTACGAATACCTCGACGCCGAACAGGTGTCGCATGGGTGGCTCACCATCCGCGGCATCTCGGACCACGCGGATCGCGAGAAGGGTTATGCCCACCATGCGTTGGCCGCCCGCCATGCCGCGCTGGTCATGGACCGCCTCCTGCCGCTTCTGCGGCTCGAAGAGGACTGATGACCCTGAGCGCCGCCACCGGTGGCTATTCCCCGCCCGTGCCCCGATCGTCGCCGCCGGCGATCAGTTTGGCCGTCGACCTGGTCATCCTCACCATCCGCGATGGCAAGCTCAACGTTCTGCTCATCGAGCGGGGAAAGCCGCCCTTCCGTGGCCGGCTGGCCCTTCCTGGCGGCTTCCTCGAGGACGGCGAGGATCTCGACGAGGCCGCGATCCGGGAGTTGGGCGAGGAGACCAACATCGAGGGCCGCAACCTGCACCTCGAGCAGCTACGCACCTACGCCGCACCGGGTCGCGACCCGCGCGGCCGCGTCGTATCGGTGGCGTACCTGGCCATCGCGCCCGACCTGCCGCCGCCCGTCGCTGGCAGCGACGCCGCCGCCTCACGCTGGATGCCGGTCGGCGGGCACGGACCACTCGCCTTCGACCACGACGAGATCCTCGCGCACGGCGTTGAGCGGGCCCGGGCGAAGCTCGAGTACTCGCCGCTCGCGGCGGCTTTCTGCGAGGAGCCGTTCACCATTGCCGACTTGCGTTCGGTGTACGAGGTGGTCTGGGGCGTGGCCCTCGATCCCCGGAACTTCCACCGCAAGGTCAATAGCGTCGGCAACTTCGTCGTCCCGACCGGCGAACGGCGCCAGCCGCGCAGCGGCCGGCCCGCCGCGCTCTACCGGCGGGGGCAGGCCACGGTCCTGCACCCGGCGATGCTCCGCCCAACGAAACCATAGCCTTGACCCGACGGGAGACGACCATGCGCACAAGCCGTGAGCACAACGCCTGGTGTGCCCGGGACCACCGATGTGGCCTGCGGGAGCACCGCGCCGAACCGATTCTTGTCGATGTCCCACGCTTCGGCAGCGGCTCCCTGACCCGCATCGCGGGTCCGACCGGGCGCCAGTACGCGGAGATCCGCCTCCAGGTACTGCTTCCCGAGAACGAGCCCTCGGCCCGGGTGCGGCTGGTGTCCCTACTGGCCGCGATTCCCCAAATCCTCCGAAGCGGCGGCTGAGCGTCCAGCGTTCGCGCACGCGTTCGGCGATGGCGTAGTACTTGACCGCATCGGCCGTCGCTTCGAGCGCGGCGGCCTCGCGGCGAGCGAGCAGCGGTGACAACCGTTGTTGCGCCTCGGTGAGCGTGCACCAGCCCCAGCTGTGCGGCTCGTCCGCGGGGAGCTGAAGGGGTGCGGTCGCCTTCACGTAGAGCACGCCACCGTCGTAAACAAAGATCACGCCCTCTGTGTCGACCCGGTCGTGGCGGGACCCGGCCGACGACCAGCAACCAGCCGCGCGACACCGTCAAGCCGAGATCCTCTCCGACCTCGCGCCGTTGTGTGTAGATCGAGGTAAGGTCGGTGACCGTACCCGAAGGCAACCCGCGCCGGCGGCGGCACAGGGTTCTTCTGTCGACCTACTTTCAGGTCGAAGTAGTTAACAGGGCGCGCAATCTCCACGCCTATCGATGACTGGTCGTCACTCGTCAGCCCGTGGCCGCAGGTCGAGTACATCGGCTCGACGGTCTACGTCTCCTTCTTGCGTACGCAGCAGCGTCAACAGATCCTCCTGCCGCGGCTGCCCGAACGCTAGCCGATAGTGCGCCAAGTCCTTCTTGAGCCGCTGGTACCGCTCCTCATCGCGACTGAGTGGGTAGGGCAGCACATGGCGCTCGATCTTCGCCGGTCCTGGGAATACCCAATACGGCGTGAATTCGCCTGACCCAGATGAGGCTGCCCGAGCGGCGTCGTACGCGGCCTTCCACACGTCCGGCTCACTCGATCGGAGGGCGTCGGCACGGTGCGCCGAGGCGATGTTGCGCCGGACGGCGTGACCACCGAAGCGGTGCACTCTGCCTTCTCGCTGCTCGAAGTCGACCGGATTCGCCGGCGTGTTCCAGTGCACGACCGCGGAGCACCACAGGTGGAAGTCGATGCCTTCCTGGCCCGCACTGGTTGTCGCGACGACGAACGGCCAGAACGGGCTGTTGAACGCCCGGCGGACCACCGCCTTGCGATCCGCCTCGACCTGCTCCTCGCCGCGTCCGCCGTACCGTAGCGCGAACCGGCCCGGCAACTTGATCGGATGATCGGGGTGGCGCGGGTCGAAGGCCTGGTACGTGGAGGGCCGTGCCACGATCGCGTCCCGTGCTTCTGTGGCGAGGGCTGCCAGTGCGACGTCGTCGATTCCGGCGTCCGCGTTGGCGCTTCGTAGCGTATGCAGATGCTCGTCGAGCACCGCCTGGAGGTCGCCGGCGGCGCAATACTGCAGTATCGCCTGCCAGTACACAGCGTGAGGAGCGAATGCGTCGAGAATGAGAGCCGCGTCGGCACGGTTGAACAGCGACCGGAGGCCTTGGGACAGGATGGCCGCCGCGTGCCAGTGCCCCTTCGGAGTGACCGCACCGCCAGGGCGGATCAGGCGCGCGAGCGCCCGCCAGGCGATGTTGCCCGGACCGTGCAGCCCGATCGCCACGAGGTCGTCGATGACGTCGTCGGCGCTGCGGGCCACCGGCTCGCGGGCGTTGATCACCTTCTGAGCATGGGCGATGTGGCGCGACAGAGCGGTCGAGGTGCTGTCCTCATCGAAGGCGGCGAACGCGCCTGCCGGGTCGTCGATACCGGGGTCCACGCCCGGCCAACGGAAGACAGCACGCCACGCCTCCGCCTGACCGGTGTGGGTCGGGCTGACGAACTCCTCCGGCAGTCGACGGAGGAGGTGGCCGCGCACGGTGTTAGCCAAGGTGGATAGCGGCTGCACCGCATCGGGGTGGCGGCGCGCGGACTCCAAGGGGTCACAGAGAGCCGCGAGACCGGGATGCGGCCAGAACAGCGCGAGCGTGCTCATCGCTCCTGGCCTGTCGCCCTCCATGCGGTAGTCGAGTCGCGCGATCCTGCGGTGCGGATCAACGGGTTGGTCAGCGGCGACGTGGATGCTGCGCTCGGCCTCGTAGCTCAACAGACCTGCGACGGCCGTGGGGGTGGCGTTCCACGACGAGAACAGCAGGCGCTTGGTGATGCCGTCCTCAGCCGCGCCGGCGAACGGCTCCGCGAGCGCGTGGTAGGGCAGCGAGGGAGGCAGCCACAGCAGACGCCACCACCCGCGATCGACGGTGTCCGCGGCGAGCCGCCGGAACCGGCCGTTGCCCAGATCGATTCGATCAAACCGCTCGACAGCGCGGGCGTCGAGCAGTTGTGCCTCGTTGAGTAGGTCCGTGACCTCCTTGCGTCGCCTGTCCTGCAATGCCGCCTGGATCCTGTTCCGGAGCAGGTAGCCGTCGAGGAAGTTGAGGAAGTACGGTGCCGACTTCCAGTACTCGATGGTCATGGGTGCGTCGACGAGATTGGCGATGCGGTGCATCACCGCGTAGCCACGGAGATCGGCGACGTCGAGGTCGCTCGCCGGGCCGATCCGCTCGACCAGCATGTCGTCGTCACCCAGCGCGGGACGCTCGGTCCGGCACATGACCCTCAGTAGCAGGGTGCGCAGATCTTCGCGGAGTTCGGCGGTCGGCTCCCGACGCAGCAGTGCTTCCCGGTACGCCTGGAATGCCTTAGCGACGTCGGCGTGCCAGCTCTCGTCGCTCTCGAGGAACCGCAGCACCCGACGAAAGTCCTCGTAGTGCTCCTCGCCGGACGACGACTCCTCCGCGAACGTGAACGGCTTGTACGGCGTGGCGGACAGCAGCAGCACTCGGGCTGCTCGGTACTCGAACAGGTGGTGCGCGAGTTCGGCGGCTTCGCTCGCCTCCGGGTCCAGCAGTTCGCGGAACCGCTGGAACTCATCGAGGATGATGAGGTCCGGCTCCAGCACGTCGACGCCGGCGGCCGCGAGCGCGGTGCGGAGCCTGCCGATGAGCGTTCGGGCCGTCTCGCGCTGGTCGTCGGTCAACTCTCGGCGGCGGCCGATATCGTCGAGCAGTTCGTCGAAGCGCTGCAGCAGGCCGTCCTTCCTGGCACGCCGACGGAAACCCTTGTGAATGCGCGGGTGCAGCCGTTCACCCAGCGCTGTCCAGAGACGCTCCACTCGCTCGGAGAAGCGGTCGATCGAACTGACGCCACCCTGCAGTGCCCGAAGTGCCGCCTTCCTCCGCCACCCGTCCCACTCATCCTGCTCCAGCATGAGGTACAGCAGGGCGCGCTCCTCGGCGGTACCGGTACGCCAGCCCTGGTCGAAGGAGGTGCCGGGGGTAAAGGCAACGAGATTGATCGGCTTGCCCACCGAGGCCTTGGCGGCGTTGAGTTCGTCCGCGTACTTCGCGAGCAGCGTCAGTCGGCTGGTCACCGTGATCGTTTCATCGGTGGTGACCCGAAGCCGGCCGATGTTCTGCGGGGCGACGTCCTGGTTCGAGCACACGTAGATGACGTCGACGCGTTTGACGCTCGGGTCGTCCTGAAGGCGCTGCAGCGTCTCGGCGATGACGCCGCGAGCGACGACGCTCTTGCCGAGACCGGTCTCATCCGCGACGAGGAAGCGGCGGGTCGGTTCGGCGCCGAAGTATCGGTCGATGATGTGCGCCACGGTCGCGCGCTGGAAGTCCTTCAGGCCGGCGAGGACGGGGCCAGCGTCATAGCGGTTCATGCGCGAACTCCCGTACCGGCGGCATCTCGGGCCTGCCTCATCAGCTGCCAGATCTCCGCGAAGCCTGGTGGCAGCAGCCGTACGCCAGCGTCGGTCCTCTCGAGGCGAGATACCAGCCGCTCCAGGTCGTCGAGCTGATCCGGCCTGTCGACCAACGCGCTGAGCAACAGCTCGAACAGGCCGCTCGTCGAGGCTCTCCAGACACCCGATCCGTTGCCGCTCGCCGCGTTGACCTCGGGCATGGCTTCCGTGCCCAGACCGAGCATGAGCTTGAGGAACCTCAGGAAGTCGTCGGGGGTCTTGACCTGGCCGGCTAGCACCTCGTCGAGTCGCTCGGCAGGGTCGTCGATGAGCGTGGCCAGCACGACCGTCCGTTCACGTTCCTGATCGGATTGCGCGGTGATGACGATGAACGGCGTGACGTCGGTGAGCGCCAGGCCCGTCCAGTTGACCGCGACCGGTTGGCCAAGGGCGAGCCGGAGCGCCTCCCCGGGACGGGTGTGCAGTTGGGCGGTGAGTCTGACGTCATCTTCCTCGGGAAGCGGTTCCTCAGAGGTCAGCCGGATCCCGAATCCATCCGGACCCGTGGCGACGGTCGCCGTAAGCGGGATGGCGGCGATATCCCGGATGAACTCCCGCAGGCGCAGGTCCTCCTCGTCAGGGCCAGCTGCATCGTTGCGGGCATACGGCTCAAGGATCTCGCGCAGCGCCGCCTGCGGTCCGACGAGCGCGTCGATGCCCATGGCGGTCCGACCGCCGACGAGCTCGACCAGGAACTCGACGTTGCCGCCGAAGGCACCCGTAGTGGCGTTGGCCGAACCGAGCAGGACACGTGCCTGGTTGCCTTTCTCCACCACGTACACCTTGGCGTGGAGCCCGGTGAGGACGACGCGATCGGCAGTTGCTTCGTCGGCCGGAAGCCCCGCCAAGCCGTTGATCACGAATGTGTCGAGGCCCTCCAAGGCCTCGATCGGGAGGGCGTCGAGGGCCTCCTGACGGCTGACCAGCGTGACGTGTTCGCCGGGCGCACGCTGCAGAAGGCTGTCCGCGGTGCAGAAAGGCGAGACGATCAGGTGGCGGGTGCCGGTGAAATCCGGCACGCTGCCACCGCGGACGCCCATGGCGTGGAAGAGCAGGCTGCGGACGCCCTCAGGATGCTCCCATTCGGCGCGACGGAGATCCTCGGCGAGCGCTTCGACAGCTGCCAATCTTGTGGGTGCCAGCGGGGCGGTTACGAGCCGGAGCGTGCCGCGGATGAGGTCAAACAGCGGCCTGTTGTCCGCAATCGGCCGAGTGGCCCGGGTGCCGTCGAGGCGGAGACAGACGTCCCAACTGCGGTCGCCGGTGAGGTTCCGACTCAGCACCAGCAGTCGGAGGGTCGACTCACCGGTCGCCACGTCGACGAACCGCAACGCCCACAGCTTCGGATGGAACAGGTGACCCGGCTTCGGCCGGCCGACCAAATGCACCATCGGCTCGACAAAAGGCATGCAGACCTGAGTATCGGGACGGCACCGAAACCTGGCCTGCCTGCGCAAACACGTCGATGCGGTCGGCATGCCGGCGCACGCTCTCCATCAGGGTGATGGGGTCGCTCGACTCGCGTGCGCCGTGCGCCGCGAACACCATCGGCGCAGCCAGCAGACTCTCCAGGTCCAGGGTGAACGTCATCGCCAACGCTCGCGACAGGATAGTGCCCGGCGGTGGACGCAGTGCGTCGAGCAGCAACGATCGCGAATCAGGCGCCAGCACGGGCAACCTCCGGCATCTCGGCGGCGCAGCCGTCATGGATATCGCTGAGCATCCGGCGCACCTGCGGCCAGCGGAACACCAGCGGCCGAGTACCGGAGGCCCCACTCCACGTCCGCAGGAGCTTCTCGTTGATTAGTACTGCAACGGCGGTTCGTCACGTATGATGGTGTTTGAGGTGTTTGCGGTAGTGGCTGGCTGTAGCTTGGGCTT
>NZ_BMPI01000023.1 GCF_014647515.1 Dactylosporangium sucinum
CGAAGCGTTCATGAGCCTGGCCTGCTCCATCATCTGCTACCGCCGACTCATCAAATGATCATTCTGTTAGGACTTGTTAGGCCTTGCCCGCCCAGAACCGGTCCGGCTGGTCGCAGATGATGCTGGACGTCCATCACGTCATCTCCTGGGCCTGCCGGTGGGGGTGTGCCCCTACCCACCCCCGCGCGCCCGAACGGGCGTCACGCGCTGTGCAGTGCGAGCTCCAGTCGTGAGTACTCCTTGTGCGTGATGGGGGTCGACGTAGAGCAATGTTGGCGCTACGTTAGGTACCTCGCGATCTCTGTGCGTGATGTTCGTGCAGGGATGCCGCTCGTTGGGCAGGCGCCGCCGGACGTTGCCGCGGCCCGACGAGAGGTCGGCTGGACGGTTGAGCTCCGGAGGTGAGCGACGTGGATGAGCTGCCCATCGGCCGCCGCGTGGCGTACTGGCGGAAGCGGCGGAAGTTGTCGCAGCAGGTCTTCGCCGATCGGCTCGGCAAGTCGAAGAGCTGGGTCGACAAGGTGGAGCGCGGCGTGCGCCGGCTCGACAAGTTCTCCGTCGTGCACGAGATCGCCGACGTGCTGCAGCTCGACGCGCAGATTCTGCTCGGCAACGGCTCTGAGCGCCGCCCCGAGAACCTCAACGGTGTCGACCAGGTCGAGGTCGAGGAGATCCGCGCGGCACTGGAGCGCTACGACCAGATCACCGCCTTCTTCTACGCCCCGCCGGAGCCGCCGCCGCTGAGCGAGCTGCGCAAGGCGGTCACCCACGCCTGGCTGTCCTACCAACACGCGAGCTACGGCATGCTTGCCCGGACGTTGCCCCGCCTCCTGCGGGAGGCGCAGGCCGCCGACATCGCCTACAGCGACGGCCCGCACGCGAGGGAGGTCGCCCACCTGCTCGGGCAGGTCTACCAGATCTCGTCGGCGATGCTGCGCAAGCTGGGCGAGCACGAACTGTCCCGGATCGCCGCGGACCGCTCGGTCCTCGTTTCGCAGCGTACCGGCGACGAGATGCTGGCCGGTGTGGCCAAGACGCGGGTCGCGATGGCGCTGCTGTCCCTCGGGCGGGCCCGCCCCGCGCTGGAGATGACCCTCAACGTCGCCAACCGGCTGGCCCCCGGGACCAACGGCGGCGACAGCTCGCCTGAGCGGTTGTCCGTCTTCGGCAACCTGCTCCTGCAGGCCTCCCTCACCGCGGCCCGGATGGGTGACAGCGCCACCGTCCGCGACCTGCTGGGCAGCGCGCAGGAGGCGGCGACGGCCCTGGCCGGCGACCACAACCACTACCGGACCAGCTTCGGTCCGACGAACGTGCAGCTGTACCGCGCCGCCGCGGCCTTCGAGCTCGGCGAGGGCCGGGCGGCGGTGCAGGTACACGAACGGCTGGACCTCGACGGGTTCAACGCGCTGCTGCCGGAGCGCCGAGCGCAGCACTATCTCACCCAGGCCCGCGCCCGGGCGTTGATCGGCGACATCGACGCGGCCGGCGAGATGCTGCTGGAGGCCGACCGGCTCGCCCCGTCCGAGATCCGCTGCCGGCCGTTCGCTCACGAGGTGCTCAGTGACCTGCTACGCCGCACCCGGGGCACTCCGTCGGCCGCACTTGCCGAGCTTGCCGCACACCTGAGCGTCGGCGTGTAGAAGCCGAGCGCCGCCTGCCGACCTCCGCAACGGCGACGGTCGCCCGAGGCTCGATCGCGGTCAGCGTCGGGCCTCGAAGGCATGCGCGATGCGCAGGCAGTCCGCCTCGCGCCACGGCGCGGTGGCGATCTGGAGCGATATCGGCAGGCCGTGATCATCCGAACCGCACGGAACGACGACGCTCGGGTTGCCGGCGAGGTTGAAGACCGACGTGGTGCGGGCGACGACGGCGGCCAGCGGGTAGGTCTGCCCACCCAGCGTCACCGTCTCCTGCTCCAACAACGGCGCGGTGATGACGGACCCGGGCGTCGCCAGCGCGTCCACGCTCGCGAAGACCGCGGCGAGCTCGTGCTGGATGAGCGCGCGCATCCGCAGCGCGCGCAGGTAGTCGGGGGCGGCGACGAGCTGCCCCTCCAGCAGCAGCCCGCGGAACGCCTCGTCGAACTCGCCGATTCGGGTCAGGTGGCCCTCGTGCATCGAGGCGGCCTCGGCCGGGACGATGAGGTGCTTCAGCGCGTCCGGGTTGATCCGCCGCAGCAGCGGCAGCGAGACCGGCACCAGGGTCGCCCCGGCTCGGGCGAGCTCGTCGCGCGCGGCGGTGACCGCGGCCGCGATGGCGGGCTCGCACACCTCTTCGAACCACTCCTGCGGCACGCCGATCCGCATGCCCGTGATGTCGCCGTCCAGGCGGGCGGCGTAGTCGGCGTCCACCGGGGCGTCCACGCTGTACGGGTCGAGCGGGTCGTGGCCGGCGAGCACGTTGAGCGCCAGCGCCGCGTCCCGCGTCGACCGGGTGATCGGACCGAGGTGACCCAGGGTCCAGGAACAGGACACAGCGCCGCGGCGGGAGATTCGGCCGTAGGTCGGTTTGAGGCCGACCGCGCCGCACCAGGCGGCGGGCACCCGGATCGAGCCGCCGGCGTCGCTGCCGATCGCGAGCGGTAGCTGACCGGCTCCGACCGACGCGCACGGTCCGGAGGAGGAGCCGCCCGAGTTGCGGGTGAGGTCGAAGGGGTTGCGGGTCCGGTCGTTCTTGCCGGCCTCGAACTCGTAGGTCGCCAGCTTGGCGAGCAGGACACCGCCCGCCTCCGTGAGCCGGCGGTGGACTTCGGCGTCGGCCGCCGGCACGTGGCCCCGGTAGAGCGCGGACCCGTACTCGGTCGGGACGCCGGCGGTGTCGATGGTGTCCTTGAGCCCGTACGGCACGCCTTCCAGCGGCCTCGCGGTGCCGGCTCGCCAGCGTCGGCCGGCCTCGTCGGCGGCGGCCCTGGCCCGGTCGGCGAGCAGCGTGACGACCGCCCCGAGTTCCGGCTCGGTCGCTGCGATGGTGGCCAGGCAGTCCTCGACCGCGTCGCGTGGGGAGATGGTGCCGTCGGCGTAGCCGGCCAGCAGGTCGGCGACGCCGGGCATGCTCCGTCGGGTCGGTGTGGTGGCCGCCGTGGTCATGGCCGTCGCTCCGGGCGCAGCCAGCGCGCCGCGCTGGCGGGGAACACCGGATCGGCCGTCAGGTCGAGCGCGACGGCGCGGAGCCGGTCGCGGTCCGCCGCTTTGGCGGCCCAGCTCCGGACCGCCCGCGCCGTCGACTCCGGGTCGGCGGCCGGCACGCGGTCGCGGATCCAGCCAGCTGGGTCAGTGTTCGTCGGCACGGTTCACCGCCCGTACCGCTGGGTCAGGTGCTCCCGGTACGGTTCGGCGGACAGCGGGCCACCGGTCGCCCGTTCGACCAGCTCGGCCAGCGTGTACGTCCGGCCGGGGGCGTGTACGTTCCCGCGCAGCCAGTGGAGCACGGGACTGACATCGCGGGCGGTGAGCGCCCGGGTCACGCTGATGCCCTGGGTCTCCATTGCCCGCCAGAGCTGAGCCGACACCAGGTTGCCGATGACGTACGCCGTGAACAGTCCCATGTAGCGGTGGCACCAGTGCGGGTCCTGGAGGCAGCCCTCGCGGTCGCTGGGCACCGGCCGGCCGAAGTACCGCTCCGCGCGGGCGTTCCAGAACTCCGGCACGTCGTACACGTCGAGCTGCCCGGTCAGCAGCGCGCACTCGATCTCCCAGCGCAGCACGATGTGCAGGTTGAACGTCAGCTCGTCGGTGCCGGTGCGGATCAGCGACGTCGGGCCGTGGACCGCCGCCCGGTGCAGCGCCTCCGGCCCGAACCCGGGCGGCGGGTCGGGCACGTGGGGGACCAGCAGGTCGTAGGCCAGTGCGGCGAACTCGGGGGTGCGACCGACGATGTTCTCCCAGAACTTCGCCTGCGACTCGTGGACGTAGGGCATGATGCCCTTCGCCGCGGATGTGCCCCACAGGCCGGGCGAGATGCCCTGCTCGTAGAGGGCGTGGCCGAGCTCGTGGATCGCGGCCTTCAGCATGTCCGGGAAGGGAACGTCGTCGCGCAGGGTGAATCGCACGTCCCGGGGACCCGACGGGCTGGTGAACGGGTGCGGCGAGATGGCCAGCCCGCCGCGGTTCCAGTCGTAGCCGACCTGTTCGGCGAGGTCGTGCACGAACGCGAAGACCGCCTGCCGGTCGAGCACCGGCATGGGGTCCGCCGGCCGGGCGTTGACCGCCTCCTGCCGCTGCTCGTTGAGCCTGATGACGTCGTCGACCAGCGAATCGAGCAGTGCCTGCGTGTCGCGCCAGGACAGGGCCGGCTCGTACAGCGACAGGAGGGCGTCCATCGGGTGCTCGGGATAGCCGATCGCGTCGGCCAGGCGCAGGTTGATGTCGACGAGCTTGCGCAGCCACGGTGCGAATGCCGCCCAGTCCGCGTCGCGGCGGGCATCCCGCCAGACGACGAACGCTTCGGACGCGACGACCTGGAACTCGGTCAGCGCGTCGACCGGACGGCGCAGCTCGGCCTCGTAGTCGCGCCGGGCGACCCGGGCGATCGCCCAGGTGGCGAAGTCCCGCTCCGGATCCGGGTTGGTGGACTCGACAGCGGCGACCAGTTCGTCGAGCCGCGGATCGGCGGTGCGCTCGCGCATCCGCCGCTCCATCAGCCCGATCTGCCGCGCGCGGTCGGTGGTGGCCTGGTCGGGGAGGTAGGACTGCTGGTCGAACCGCAGGTGCTCGAAGACGCGCCGGTAGTCTTCGGTCTCACCGAGGTAGTCGCGCAGTTCGTCGATCTCGGGCATCGGTGCAGGAGCTCCTCCCGGTTGGTTCATGACCACACCGGTGCGCCGGACGCGGCCGGGGCCAGGTCGGCGGCGCCGGGCCGGAACGCCGTGACCACCTGTTCACCGGTCTTGATCATGAATTCGCTGACAAGGCGTTCGACCGCCGAGGTGTCGCCGTCGATCGCGGCCTGGGTGACCCGGACGTAGAAGGTCATGGCGAGCGTGATGTGCGCCGGGTCGTTGCGAAGCACCTGCGGGATCGAGTGCAACCGGGTCCGCAGGGACCGCACCAGGTCGAGGGCGGTGCGGTTGGTCGACGGCCGATACAGGGTCTCGCGAAACTCCCAGCAGGTGGTGAGCATCTCGTCGATGCGGTCGCCGTTGCGCAGCGCGATGATCTGGTCGAGCAGGGCGCGGAGCCGGTCCTTGTCCGCTTCGGACAGTCGCGGCACCGCCGTCCGGCAGATCAGCGCCTCGATGTGCGCGCGCAACTCGTAGACCTCCGTGATGGTGCTGCGCGACATCCCGTTCACCACCGCGCCGACCCGGGGGGCGAGCCGCACCAGCCCGCGCTCGTTGAGCACCCGGAGCGCCTCGCGGACCGGGCCGCGGCTGACGTTCAACTCGGCGGCGATCTCCGCTTCCCGCAGCCGGGCGCCGTCGGGCCACCGCTCGGCGACGATCCCGCGGGCGATCCAGTCGGCGATGGCGGCCGGAAGCGTCGGTACGTCCGTCCAGCTGTCGGGGGTCATCACGGTGGTTCTACCTACACCTTCGGTTGATGGTTGATTGTCAACAGTATGGGGGCACGACGCCGTGGCGTCGAGGTAACCGCCATGTTTCCGGTGTTTCGGCTGCTAGCTGGCCTGCCGAAGACTATTGACACTCACACCGGGAGATGTCAACAATCGACCACCTGCTTGTCGACAATAAACTTTCAACCGCAGGAGGAGTCATGGGAACTACGCTCAGTAGGCGCGGTCTGCTCTCCTTAGGCCTGGGCGTCGGCGCGGGCACCCTGCTGGCCGCGTGTGGCGGCGGGGAGTCCCCCAAGGCCGCCGGCAACACCCGCATCGTGGCCCGATGCTGGGGTGGCGTCTGGGAAACCGCCCTGCGGAAGGTCTCCCCGGGGTTCACCGCCGCCACCGGCGTGGAGGTGCTCAACGACCCCGGCAGCGACACCGTGCCCCTGCTGCAGCAGAAGCCCGGGCAGTACGACCTCGCGTGGCTGATCGGCAACGAGGCGGCCCGCGGCCTGACCAGCGGCGTGCTCGAACCCATCGACACATCCCGCATCGAGAAGTGGGATTCGATCGTCAAGCGGCTGACCGAGGGTCAGACCAAGGACGGCAAGGTCAGTGCCGTCCCGATCAGCTACACCGCGTCCGGAATCCTCTACAAGACGGACAAGGTCCCATTCAAGATCACCTCGTGGAAGGACCTCTGGCGGCCCGAGCTCAAGGGCCAGGTCGCGCTGCAGAACGCGCCGTCCATCGGTGGTCTCTTCCTCGTCTTCACCGGCGCCCGGCTGTTCGGCAACGGTCCGACGGACTACGAGGCAGGCTGGGCGGCCCTGGAGCGGCTCAAGGACAACGTCCAGTTCCTCTTCACCACCAGCACCGACGGCGTCAACAAGCTGGCCGCCGGCAGCGTCGCAGCGGTCGTCACCATCGCCGACCAGGGCATCCCGCTCAAGAGCCGGGGCGTCGAGACCGTGGTGCCGGCGGAGGGCTCGACCTGGAGCGTGCAGAACCTGACGATCCCCGCCGCCTCCAAGAACAAGGACCAGGCGTACGACTTCATCAACTACATGCTCAAGGACGAGACCCAGGTCCAGTGGGCGAGGGAGGGCAAGGCGGCGCCGGGCTCCACGACCGTGACGCTGCCCGCGGACGTCGCGGCCAACCTGGTCGAGACCCCGCAGATCGCCGAGAGCCTGTGGCCGATCGACTGGTACGAGTTCGGCGACAAGATCACCGAGTGGACGACCCGCTGGCAGAGGATCTTCGGCAAGTGACGGTCACTCCCGCTACCCGTCGGGCCGGAGGGCCTCCGGCGAGCGGCGCCCGCGACGCGCAGGGCGGCTGGCTGCTCGCCGCCCCGCTGCTGCTGTTCACCGCGTTCATGTTCCTCTACCCGGCGATCACCGTGCTCCGTACCAGCCTGGCCGAGAGCAACGACGTGGACGCGGGCGGCTTCACGTTCGGCCACTACATCTCCTTCTTCTCCGACGAGCTGTACGTCAAGGCGCTCACCAACACGATGCTCATCGCGGTGCTGACCGTGGTCATCACCGGCGCGATCGGCCTGGTCTACGCGTACCAGCTCGTCGTGCGACCGGGGCTGCGCCAGCTCCAGCTCGCGCTGTTGCTCACGCCGCTGCTCGTCAACGGCGTGGTGCGGATCTTCGGTCTGCAGCTCGGGCTGATCTCGGTGGACGACCTGCTGATGCGGGCCAACCTCGTCGACTCGCCGCTCGGCCTCAACTATTCGTTCGCCGGCATCGTCATCGCCCTGGTCATGTTCCAGTTCCCGTTCATGGCGATGGCGGTGTACGCGAGCCTGTCCAGGCTGGACACCTCGCTGCTGGAGGCGGCGCGCACGCTCGGCGCGGGCAGGCTGTCGGTGCTGGTTCGGGTGGTCTTCCCGCTCGCTGTGCCGGGCCTGGTCGCCGGCGGTGTGCTGACCTTCGCGGCGGCGGCGGGCACGTTCATCGTGCCGGCGATGATGGGCGGCGGCCGGGTGAACACCGTGCCGCAGATGATCTACACGTCGGTGAGCCAGTCCCAGCTGTGGGCGACCGCCTCCGCGTTCGCCGTGATCCTGGTCGTCGTCCTGGTCGTCCCCATCATGCTCGGCACCCGTTTCGGCAGCCGCGACACGTCGGGGGCGCGCTGATGGCCACCACGAACGAGACCCTGGTCGGCCCGCGGCGTCGCGTCGGGAAAGAGCGGCAGAAGGTCTCGGTGTTCACCCTCGTGATCACCGTGCTGCTGCTCCTGCCCCTGGTGGTCGTGGCCTTCGCGTCCCTGAACCCCGACCCCTACCTGCTGTTCCCGCCGGAGGGATTCTCGCTGCGCTGGTTCCGCGAGGCGTTCGCGTACCCGAGCTTCCGGACGTCGCTCACCCTCAGTCTCCAGATCGCGCTGATCGTGGTGGTGGTCGGCCTGCTCATCACGGTTCCCGCGGCTGTCGCGCTCACCCGGGGGAGCGGGCGGGTCCAGCGGACCGTCCAGCTCGCCATGGCCACGCCGCTCGTCACCCCGGACATCCTGCTGGCGCTCGGCCTGCTCATCATGCTGAGCCAGTTGTCGCTGTCGAACAGCCTGGTCGGGCTCGTGCTCGGGCACGTGCTGGTCGGCCTGCCGATCGCGCTCCAGGTGCTCGTCGCGGGTCTGGCCGCGGTCGACTCGAACCTGGAGTCCGCGGCGGCCACGCTCGGCGCGTCCCGGATGCGGGCGTTCGTCGCCGTCACGCTGCCCAGCATGCTGCCCGCGATCGGCAGCGCGGCGGTCTTCCTCTTCATCTTCTCGTTCGACAACGTGTCGATCTCGCTGTTCCTGTCCTCGCCGGGTCAGACGACGCTGCCGATCACCCTCTTCCAGTACCTGGAGAACAACGCCGATCCGACCGTAGCCGCCATGTCCACGATCCTCGTCATCGTGGGCATCGCCGCCGCCCTGCTCCTCGGGCGGCTCGGCGGCCTCGGCCAGCTCGCGGGCGGCGCCGAAAGGAGACGCCGATGACCGGAACCGACTACCTGACCATCTCGGGCATCAGCAAGCAGTACCCCACCGGTGGCGGCGTGACCGGCGTCGACCTGACGCTGCCACGCGGTGAGATGCTCGTACTGCTCGGGCCCAGCGGATGCGGCAAGACGACATTGCTGCGCGTGCTGGCCGGCCTGCTCGAGCCGGACGCCGGGCGCGTCCTGCTGGACGGCCGCGACCTCACAGCCGTGCCGACCCACCGACGCAACATCTCCATGGTGTTCCAGACCTGGGCGTTGTTCCCGACCATGTCGGTCCGCGACAACGTCGGATTCGGGTTGCGCATGCGGCGAGTGCCGCGCGTGGAGCGGCAGCAACGGGTCGACGAGGCCCTCGCGCTGGTCGGCCTCGCCGACTTCGCCGGCCGCAAGCCCAAACAACTCTCCGGCGGCCAGCAGCAGCGGGTCGCGCTGGCCCGGGCGATCGTCACCAGGCCCACGGTCATGCTGCTCGACGAGCCGCTCAGCAGCCTGGACCACCGGATCCGCGTCCAACTGCGCGGGCAGCTCAAGCGGCTGCAGCGGGAACTCGGCCTCACCGGTGTGTACGTCACGCACGATCACACAGAGGCGCTCGCGCTCGGCGACCGGATCGCGGTGATGGACTCCGGTCGGGTGGTCGAGACCGGCACCCCGATCGACGTGTTCAGCCGGCCCCGTCACCGGTACACGGCCGAGTTCCTTGGGCTCGCCAACGTCATCCCGGTCGTGCCGGACGGACGCCACCTGCGCACCGGGTTCGGCGACGTGATCGAGACGGACGCCCGGTCGGACACCGACGCGCCGGTGGTCGCGGTCGCGGTACGGCCGGACGCGATCCGGATGGTCGAAGCCGACCCGGGTGCGGGCGCCGGCGCCGACGTGCACCGCGGCGTCGTCTCCGCCGTCGAGTACCAGCCCGGCGGCGTCCTGCACGACGTGCGCCTGCCGGACGGCACGACCGTCCAGGTGGTGGTCGCGCCCGGCGAAGGGGTGTCCGTCGGTACGCCGGTCGACCTCGCCTTCGAGTGGAAGAAGGCCGTCCCCCTCATCGACTGAACAGCCCCGTCAGCCCCGATCCGAAAGGTCGCCATGAAGATCGACTTCCACACGCACGTCTGGAACACACAGCTCGACCAGGTGGACGAGTTCACCGGACGGTTGACCGAGTTGGGTATTGACGCCGGAGTCGTGCTGCCGATCGCCCCGTACATGACCAACGAAGCCGTCGCGGACCTTGTGACGAAGGGCGCCGGGAAAGTCATCGGCTTCGCCTCGGTCGTTCCGTTCGCGGAGACGACCGGCATTCCCCGCGAGGACCCGTTGGCCACGCTCGACCATGCGGTCAACACGCTCGGCCTGCGCGGCCTCAAGCTGCACCCGTTGATCCAGGGCTTCGCGCTCAACGACCCGGGCCTGGTGCCGGTCGTGTCGGCCGCCGGTGATCTCGGCATCCCGGTGCTCTTTCACACCGGCCCCGCCAACGGCCGCGCCGGGCGGATCGAGAACGGCCGGATCACCCTGCTGGACGATCTGGCGATCATGTGCCCGAACACGGTGCTGATCGCGGGACATGCCGACCCGCTCGGCGACGCGCCGTACCTCGCCCGTAAGCACAAGAACGTCTACCTGGAGACCTCGATCTCCTGGTCGCGCTGGGGGAAGTTGATCCCGGGCCTGGTCCGGCAGGTGGTCGAGGAATCCGGCCCGGACAAGATCCTGTACGGCACGGACTTCTCCCTCGGCCGCGACCAGCGCGTGGTCGACACCGATGCGGTCTTCGAATCCTCCGGCCTGTCCAGCGACGCCCTCGCGCTCGTCTACGGCGGCAACGCCGTCCGGCTGCTCAACCTGTCCTGACGTCCACTCCGCGAGAGGAGCAATCCATGACGCACACATCGTCCGAGCCGGCCGCGCCCGCACTCAAGTCGCCGAAGGAACTGCTGGACATCGACAAGGCGAGTCACGCACAGTTCCGGCTGCCGGTCGCGCGCCGGGCGTCCGGCGAAGACCTGTCGATCCGCGTGCACGTCGCCAAGGGCGCGTCGGACGGACCGACGCTCGGCCTGGTGGCCGCCGTGCACGGCGACGCCGTCTTCGGCAGCCACATCATCCGGCTCGCGATGCAGCGGCTCGACCTGACCAACCTGCGCGGCACGGTCGTCGCCGTGCCGGTGGCCAACCCCGTCGCGTTCGAGTCCGGCACCCGGACCACGGGCCAGGGCTGGAACACCGACATGAACAACATGAACCGGGTCTTCCCCGGTTCGGCCGAGGGCTGGATCTCACAGCAGATGGCGGCCGCCCTGTCCGAGAACGTGATCGGCCAGCTCGACGCGCTCATCGACTACCACTGCGGCGCGGACACCTCGATCAACTACACCCTCATCGACGGCGACAAGACGCAGGACGCCCAGCGCAACATCGACTTCAACCGGCTGATGGCCACCGACTTCATCTACACGCACGACGTCAACCCGTTCTCCGGCACCATCACCGGGCACGCGCGCGGCCTCGGCATCCTCAGCGTGGTCGCCGAGCAGGGCGGAAACATCCTGCCGCCGGGCTTCGACGAGCTGTCGCTGACGCGGATCGAAAACTACCTCAAGGCGCTCGGCATGATCGACGGCGAGCCGGTCCTGCCCGACACGCAACTCGTGATGAGCGGCGGCCGGACCCTGCAGCGAATCCGCCACGGCGGGCTCTTCTACCCCGAGGTCGGCATCGAGGGGCTCTCGGCCGTCGTCGAGGGTGGCACGGTGCTGTCCAGGGTGGTCGACCCGCACAGCTTCGAGGTCCTGCAGGAGATCCGGGCGCCCTACGAGAAGTCGGCCATCTTCCAGACCCGGCCGGGCTTCGGTCAGGTCAATCCCGGCGACTATGCGTACATCATCGGCGACGCCACCAAGGCGGTGGAGATCGAGCGGCTCAGCAGCTGGAGGTTCGAGCTGTAGGGAACCCCGCCGCACCGGGCCGTGAACTCGCCTCGTACGCGGGGCACAGGGGTGGGATGCCGACGACCGGGCGTCCCGCCCCGGCAGACCATCAACCCGAACACGGCGCGGCCGTCCAGAATCCGGGCGCGATCGGGCTATCGGGAGGTGTCGGCGCTCGCAGCGGTGATGGGAAGTTCTACGCGAAGGCTGGTGCCCGTCCCGCGGGGGCTGCGGAGAACGATCCGGCCGCCGAGCGTCTCGACGCGGTCCTTGAGCCCGACCAGGCCGGTGCCACCGGCGAAGTCGGCCCCGCCGATGCCGTCGTCGCGGACCGTGACGCGCAGGACGGCGCCGGCGGCGCCGGCGGTGTCGGCGGTGTCGGCGGTGTCGGCCTCGACGGTGACCGCGACGGCCGAGGCGTGCGCGTGTTTGGCCGTGTTGGTCAGCGCCTCGGCGACGACGTAGTACGCGGTGACCTCGAGGTGCTCGGGCAGCCGCCCGTCGGCGCGTATGTCGACGTCGACCGGGATCGGTGAGCGGCGGGCGAGCACGCGCAGCGCGGCGCCGAGGCCGCCCTTGGTCAGGATGGCCGGGTGGATGCCACGCGCGATCTCGCGCAGTTCGTCCAGCGCGCTGGTCGCCCCGGCGACGGCGAGGTCGAGGTGCGCGCCGAGCGGGGCCGGCATGGCCTCCTGCGCCGCGCGCAGCTGCAGCCTCAGCGCGACCAGTCGCTGCTGGGCGCCGTCGTGCAGGTCCCGCTCGATGCGCCGGCGGGTCTGGTCGGCGGTGGCGACGATCCGTGCGCGCGATGCGGTGAGGGCGGCCCGGCTTTCGGCGTTGGCGATGGCGGTGGCGATGAGCTCGGTGAAGTCGGCCAGCCGTTGCTCGGTGTCGTGGGGCAGCCGTTCGCGCCGCGACCCGACGCGCATGGCGCCCCAGACCCGGCCCTCGACCACGATCGGGCTGGCGACCGCGGATCGGAGCCCGGCGGCGAGGTCCTCGGGCGGGCCCGCCGTTATCAGGTCGTCCGGCAGGTCGTCAGCGTCGCGGCGAGCCGCGCGGCCGGTGGCCTGGACCAACCCCATCTCCGAGTCGGGGTCGGGCCGGCCGCGCGCGCCCGGCTGGGAGCGGTCGAGGCCGTGGCGTCCCATCACGGTCGTGTCCCCGTCCGGCTCGAACCGCACGATCGCTGTGCTGTCGGCGCCGAAGAGCGCGCCGACCTCGTCGGCGACCGCGGCGAAGACGACGTCGGGCCGGACGCCGCGGGCGACGAGTGTCGCCACTCGTCGCAGGGTTGTCTGCTCGTCGGCGATCTGACGGAACTCGGCGTAGAGCTGGGCGTTGTCGAGGGAGACGGTGAGCTGGCCGGCGATGAGCTTGACGCCGTCGAGCCGGTCGGTGGTGAAGGCGCCGCGCATGAGGCGGTTCTCGAGCAGCAGCACCGCTTGCAGCTTGCCGCGGCTGAGGATGGGCACGGCCAGCAGAGAGCAGCGGGTGACGTCGGCGAAGTACGGGTCGCGGGCGAAGCGCTCGTCGCGGGTGGCGTCGCCCACGACGAGCGGCGCACGCATGCGCCGGGCGTACCGCAGCACGGACATCGGGACCGCGTGTTCGTGGCCGGTGCCGATGTCCGTGGTGACCGGGATGACGCCGCCGCCGGGCGCGGGCAGCAGCCAGGCCTGCCGGTCGTCGCTCCACAGCAGCAGGTGTACATCGGTGGCGCCGGTCATCGCGCTGAGCACGTGGGCGACCCGCGAATGGAGCCCCTCGACGCTGGTCTCCGAGCTCAGCGCCTGCGACGCCGACAGGATGCCGAGCAGGTCGATGGTTCCGGTCGTGACAGTGGAGCGACGGCGGGATCGATCGTCGCTCTGGTCGGGATGTGGTCGCAGGGTGGGGTAGGCCCAGTCGAGTTGGTCGACCTTCGCGGTCGCGCCCCATGCGAGGTACTCCTGGCGGGCCTCGGCGAGCAGTTCGTAGCCGGCGTGCTCGAGGCCGTGGGCGAGGTAGAAGCGGGCCGCGCGTTCGGTGATCAGGGCCTGATGCCATGGGCGCTGCCGCTGGGCGACGTCGCGTCGCGCGGCGTCGAAGCCGAGGGCGGCGACGCGGAAGTCGCCGACCGCCCACGCCCGTTCCGCCTCGAGCAGCCGCAGCAGGTGCTGGAAGTTCTCCGGCGCGTCCGCGGCGCGTGCGGCCAGCCATCTCGTTACCTCGTCCAGCTCGGACAGCAGACGCGCGCGCTCGGCACCGTGGCTGGACCGGGCCTGCCCGGCGAGGGCCAGCCCGCGCAGCAGGCGTGCCAGGGCGGTTGCGTAGAAGCCCTGCTCGATCGCCGGGAGCCGCATCGCCGCCGCGCTGTGGCGTGCCAGGCCGGCCAGGTCATCGAAGACGGCGGCGGCGATAGCGCTGGTGATCTGCACCTGGAGCAGCGCCTGCGGGTTGTCGGCGTACCGGTCGGAGGGGACCGCCTCACCGGCCGCAGCAGCGCTTTCGCCGCGCAGCACGCCGGCCAGCCACCGGTACGCCTCGAGCCACTGGACGGTCTGCTCGCTGCCGGTTCGGTGCACGAACGCGAGCCCGGCCCCCAGCCGGCTGACGAAGTCGTCCAGCGATGGTGCGCATTCCAGCAGGCCCGTCGCGGTCGTGTAGTAGGTGTATCCGGCGTTGGCCAGGTCGCCACCGGCGATCAACCCTTCGCGGGCCCGCTGGGCCGCTTGGACACTGCTTTCGATCGGCTCGAACCAGAAGTTCAGCAGCGCGAACAGGAGACGCGTGTGCGAGGTCGTGGGCTCGTAGCCGCGCGCTTCGCCCAACGCCAGGAACCGCCGCAGCGTACGGTACGCGGCGGCGTAGTCGCCGCGCACCGTAATCGCGGCGAAGCTGATCTGGTTCACCGCGCCGAGCAGGACAGGGGCGGGGCCGTGCTCGGTCCAGATCCGTAGCGCCTCCAGGCTCAGCCAGCTGGCCGTGGTGTGATCGGCGCCGATGTAGGTCGACGGCAGGATCGCGTGGATCAGGCGGCTGGCGGCGAGCAGCTTCGGGTCGGTGATGTCCGGCCGGGTCAGTTCGTCGGCGTCGTCGGTGTGGTCCAGCCACCGGTACATGGCGTCGAGCCGGCGGTCGAGCTCCAGCTCGATCCGGTCCGCGGGCGGCACGGCGATGCCCAGCTCACGCAGCGACTTCAGGCAGAGCTCGATCGCCTCGGCGAAGCGGTTCCGGTGGGTGAGGCTGCGGGTCTGCACCGCCGTGGCGTCCGCGTGGTCCAAGGCGGTGGTGCACAGCCCCTCGATCGTGCGGTACTCCTCGTCCGCCTCGTCCAGGCGGCCCAGGCTGTACAGCGCGGCGTGGCGGCCGGTATGGACCTCGACGAGCGTGGCGTTCGCATCCGGGGCGATCAGTAGTAGCGCCGCGGTGAGCAGCGTGTTCACCAGCGCGTAGTTCCCGGTCAGCCGCGCCTGGTCGGCGGCCCGCCGCAGCAGCCCCACCACCACCTGCCGCTCGGCGGGGTCGTCGACCGCGTCGACCACCGGCAGGTACTGCTCCGCCGCGACCGCGAACAACTCCGGCACGGCCGCCAGCCGCCGGGCCATCGCCAGCCGCAGGGTCCGGAGCCGCTGCGGGCCGAGCCCGCGCAGGGTCGCCTCGCGGATCCGGTCATGGTGAAACCGCACCGCCGGACGCATCCCGGGCTCCACCACGAGCACGCCATCGTCGAGGGCGGGCGCCAGCCGCTGTTCCACCAGGTCCGCCGGCTCGGCGGTGGCGGTCTGCAACACGCTCAGCTCGACCCGTCCACCCAGACCCGCCATCGCCTCCACCACCTGCCGCGACTCCGGCGGTATGGCATCGACCCGCGCCGTCAGCAGCCCGGCGACCTCGGACCGACCCAGATGAGCGCGCACGGCCGCCGCGTCCCATCGCCAACCGGCGGCCGTGGCGGTCAGCACGCCGTCGTGTCGCAGCGCGTTGAGCAGCTCCACGATGTCGAACGGGTTGCCGGACGCGTACGGGTTGATCACGTCGACCAGGCCCTCCGCCGTGGCCCGGTCCGCGCGGAGCATCTCGGCAACCATCGTGACCGAGGCGGATACCGGCAGATTGGCCAGGCGCACGTGCCGCACTCCGGGCTGTTGAAGCCATCGGGACAGCGGCGCCGCCAGCGACTGCGCCGCGTCCACGTCGGCGTCGCGGTACGCGCCCACCAGGAGCAGGCCGTCGATCTGCTCCTCGCCGAGCACGAGGTCGACGAAGCCGAGCGGCGTGCGCCCGGCCCACTGCAGGTCGTCGACGAACATCACCACCGGCCGCTCTCGCGAGACGACCGCGCGCAACACGTCCACACCCATTCGCTGCGCCCGAACCTGCGCGGTCAGCGGATCCCCCGCATCGGGCGGCACGGCCAGCAGCGCCGCGAACTCCGGCGTTATCGCGGTCGCCAGCCCCGCGTTCGCGCCGAGCGACTCCAAGATCCGTTCGCGAAGCTTGCCGAGGTCGCCCTCCGGCTCGGCCAGCAACAGCCGACCCAACGCCCGAAACGCCTGACGGACCGCGTCGAACTCCAGATCCCGCCGATACTGGTCGGACTTGCCGGCCACGAACCAGCCGTCGCTGCCCGTCACCACCGGACGCAGCTCATCGACCAGCGCCGTCTTGCCCATCCCCGGGGCCCCACTGACCAGCACCCCCCGGCACCGGCCCGCCAGCGCATCCGCAAACGCCGCCGCCAGCTCCGCCACCTCGTCGTCGCGGCCCACCAGCCGCGACGGCGGCAACAGCCGCAGCGAGACATCATGCTCGCCGATGCGCAGGTCGGCGTCCCGCAACCGCTCCAGGTCGTAGACCACGCCGTCGGCCGTCTGGTACCGGTTGTCCGGTTCCTTCTCCAGCAGATGCATGATGATCTGGGACAACGGGCCGGGCACGGCCGGATTCACGTCGGCGGGCGGCGCCGGCGTCCGAGCCAGATGATCATGCGTGAGCCGCAACGGGTCTCCGGAACCGAACGGCGGCTCACCCGTGGCCAGCTCGTACAGCGTCGCACCCAGCCCGTACAGGTCGGCGCGCTGGTCCACCGACCGGCCGGTGCGTCCGGTCTGCTCCGGCGCCAGATACGCCAGGGTCCCGACGATCTCGGTGTGATGCGTGAACTCGGGACGAAGCTCCGCCAGCGACAGGGCCAGCCCGAAGTCCACCAGGCACACCGCGCCGTCGCCTGACATCACGACGTTCGCCGGCGTGATGTCCCGGTGCATCACACCCCGCCGATGCATCCCAGCCACCGCGTGGCCCAGCCCGACCGCGAGCCTGATCAGGTCGTCGACGGCCAGGGGTTTGGTGAACCCGGCCAGGCAGGTGCCACCGGCGTCCTCCACCACGACGGCCCCCGGCCACCGCGGCGGCTCCACCGGCTGCGCGACCCCCGCGACGCCGCGCAGCCGCTCCAGGATCGCCAGCTCGTGCCGCACGCGCCGCTGCGCATCCGGTCCCAGCGGCTCCTTGCGGATGACGGTGCGTCCAGCAAGAAGTACCCGGGCAACGCGCGTGCGTTCGCTCTCGTGCAATATGTCGGTCCGAACGGGTGGAAAACGGCCGGGCTGCACCTCGCCGACGCCCATCCGACACCTCCGCGGACGGTCGGATCTCATCTCGTACCGTTGTCAAGAGTGACACGAAATTACCTGACGTAGCAGGTCACGGGCCGATCGTGGAGGGCCTGCGACGACGGCCACGACCGCGGCGCGCGCATTGACAGCGGCCTGCCGGCTGCACTCCCGGCCCGCCTCCGTCGCCTCCCGGTATGCCATCGGGAATAAGGCACAAAATGTACAACTAAAGCATTCTACTTTTATCTCCCTATTTTGCGTGCGCGCCGAATCGCGAGTTTCCGCCGGACGAATCCGGGAAGCACGCCCACCGCGACCCGGCCAACTGTCGCTTGTACACACGGCGAACTGCGACAACGGGCGCGTACCTGTCCGATCCGAGGACCGGAGAACCGTGCCGTCGCGGACTCCGGCCGTCCGAGCCGGACGATCCACGCAACAGGGAGGCAAGCACAATCGTGAAGTTCGCACTCAAGGCCGGCGTTTGCGCGGCAGCGACCGCGCTCGCGGTCGGGGCGTTCGCTCCGAGCGCGTCCGCCCATTCGACGGACGAATGGCGCTTCTGGAAACCGTTCATCAACCAGTTCAAGAAGGTCGACGTCATCGCGTCGACGGTGCCGGCCAACGGGGATGTCAACCCGTACGGTGTCGCGGTGGTACCGCGCAGCAAGGACAAGCTGCGCAAGGGCGAGGTTCTCGTCAGCAACTTCAACAACAGCGACAACCACCAGGGCACCGGCACGACGATCGTGCAGATCAGCCGCGAGGGCAAGGTGAGCCTGTTCGCCCAGATCGACGCCAAGAAGCTGCCGGGCGCGTGCCCGGGCGGCGTCGGGTTGACCACCGCGCTCGTGGTGCTCCGTACCGGCTGGGTCATCGTGGGCAGCCTGCCCACCGCGGACGGTACCTCCGCGACGGCCCAGGCTGGGTGCCTGATCGTCCTCGACAGCAAGGGCCAGGTGCGCGAGACGTTCTCCGGACACGGCATCAACGGCCCATGGGACATGACCGCGGACGACAAGGGCGAATCGGTCAACCTGTTCGTCACCAACGTGCTGAACGGCATCGTCGGCGGCCAGCCCGCCACCACCAAGCAGGGGACCGTGCTGCGTCTCGAGTTGAAGATCAAGGGGGACCGGCCCCCGGTGCTGCGCAAGATCACGACCATCGGCTCGGGATTCACGGAGAAGACCGACCCGACCGCGCTGATCATCGGCCCGACCGGGGTCGGCCTGGGCAAGGACGGCACGCTGTACGTCGCCGACACCGTCGCCAGCCGCATCGCCGCCATCCCGGACGCGGACGACCGCAGGACCAGCGCCGGCACCGGACGCACGATCACCCAGGGCGGACGCCTGTCCGGCCCGCTCGGGCTGGCGATCGCACCCAACGGCAACGTGCTCACCGTCAACGGCGGCGACGGGAACATCGTCGAGACCAACCCGCGCCTCAGGATGCAGGTCGCGTTCCGCACCCTTGTCGAGAACGGTGCGGGCGCCCTGTTCGGTGTCGCGATCGCACCGGACAACCGCGGTGTCTACTTCGTCAACGACAACGACAACACGCTCGAACTGCTGCACTGACCCGAAGGCGCCACCGCCGGCACGTGCGCACCGACAGTCAGCTGCCGGTGCGCACGTGCCGCCACTACCACCGGGCAAGTCCGTCGGCCCGCACGCGGCCGTCGACGTCAAGGTCGCGGCGGGGGCGCGTCGTGTTCGAGGGTTGCCAGGGAGCATCACATCGGCGGGATCTGGGCCAGGTTCGGGTGGGGGCGCGGGCCGCCCTCGGCGAGGAGCGCGGTCGGGGCCGGGTCGCTCGCCACGTCGGCGAGCATGCCGGTGGCCGCCGCCCAGAACGCGGCGCGGTCCTCGGGCTCGTACCACTCGATGCCCGCCGACCACGGGTCGTACGGGTAGCCGGCGTCCGGGCCGGGCAAGGTGTCCGGCGACGCCAGCAGGTCGTCGTAGGCGGGAGCGTTCTCGTGCACGGCGTGGCGCAGGTTCTGGGCGTTGTCCAGGCCGATCCGCAGCCGCAGCCAGCGGTAGCGGGTCCACTGGGCGCCGTTGGCGAAGCGGCGGCTCAGGCGGGCGCCGGCCAGCGCGCCCCGCAGGGCCATCGACGCGATGATCTCGCGGGGCATGAACAGGTTCTCGCCGCCCTCGTCGGGGCGCTGGCGCACCCAGGCGACGCGCCCGCGATACCCCGGCATCCCCGTCTGCATCGTGTCACGCCAGTTCCGCGCGGTGTCGAGGATGGTCATGACGAAGCCGAACAGGGACCTCGGGACCGTCGTGGACGGCGCGCGGCTCGCCTGCCAGTCCTGCGGCAGCCACACGTCCTGGTGCGGGAACGCCTCCGGGTGGTCGCCGAGGTTCAGGCCGAAGGTCGGCCACGCCGGCAGGAGCGTGTCGAACAGGTGCACCGGGAAGTTCGACGTGATGCCGCCGTCGGAGAACCACAGCTCCTCGGGCAGCCGGTCGCCCTCCGCCGGCCACCGCAGGACGGTGCCGGACGCCGTGATGCCCCGGCCCAGGTCGTCGCGGATCGTCGTGGCGGGGTTGAGCCGGTACAGGCGGACCGCCTTGAACAGACCGGGCAGCGCCATGCTCAGCCGCACGGCGACGACCACGGGCAGGTCCCACGGGTCGGGCAGCCGGTGCAGGACCAGATCGCCGACCTTGACCTGCTGGGTCGCGCACATCGCGGTGACGACCGGCTCGGCGAAGACGCCCTCGATGTCCCCGGGGTAGAAGTACAGCGGCTCGGCGTCGGGGTCGAGGGGGAACACGTAGGGCCGCTGCCGGGTCAGGTCGGTGGTGACCAGCTGCAGGTTGACCAGGCGGGTGCGCGGGCCGGCGCCCCGCTGCCCGCCGCCCGGCCGGTACTGCGGCCCGTGCCACAGGTGGCCGAAGCGCAGCACCTCGCCGTGCTCCAGGCCGGCCAGCTCGCTGAAGCAGTCGCCGAGCCAGTGCACGACACCCCGGTCAACGTCGGGGTCGGGCGCCCCGGCGAGGAACTCGGCGAGCGTGCGCCGCACCCGGCCGGCCTCCGGCGCCCCGGCGAGCAGGCCGTAGCCGTAGTCGTGCTGCTTGCCGAGGTACGTGAGGATGGCGACGAGCACGACGGCGGCCATCGCGGTGCCGAGCACGATGCCGACGAGCAGCGCCGCGACCCAGTTCCACCAGCCGATCGCGGCGGCCGCCACGAGCGCGGCGGCGACCAGGAGCGCCGCGACGGGACCGAGCCTCCCCGATCTGGTGGTGATCCGACGGTACCGGCTGGAGACCGATCGCAACCGCTCCACCCACGGGGGCAGGCCGGTCGGTGCGGCGGCCTTCCGCGGCAACAGCGGCGCCGCGGTCAGCAGCGCGGTCGCCAGCACGAACGCCAGCAGCAGGTCGAGCGGGCCCCACCAGAACGACCCCGGCCGGTGCGGCGACGGCCAGGCCAGGTGCGTGCCGACCCACCCGGTGAGCAGCACCCCGGCCACGGTGAGCAGGGCGAGCGCGAGCTTGGACTTCCAGCCGAACGCGAGCAGCGCGGTGACCGGCACGGCCCACAGCCGCTGCCGCATCACGGCGACGATGATCGCGAACACCCGCCGGTCCCGCGGCTCGGGGCCGGCCCGGAACAGCTGCGCGAGCCGGTACCGGTCGCCGGTGCGCTGCTCGTCGCCCTTGCGGTCGAGCTGGCTGAGCCACGCGATGAGGTCGGACAGCCCGGCGAACCCGGACCGCACGTGCCCGGCCCGCCGGTCCTCGTCCGACAGCTCGGCATAACGCGCGTCGGCGACCCGCCCGGGCGCCAGCATCCGCCCGCTGCGTCCGAGCTCCGCGGCCGCGGTCGCCGCCGCCGCGATCGCCCCGGCCGACGCGCCGCCGACGTTGCGGACCCGGTACGTGCGGGCGATCTCGCACACGGCGAGCGGATACACGACCCCGGACGTCGTGCCGCCGCGCATCGCGAGGTCGACACTGCGCCGCCGGTACTCCTGCCGCTCCTCGCCGGTCCGCCCGGAGCCCTCCGGCAGCACGTCGTCGGGCGCGAGCCAGACGGCCGGCCCGGCCCCGTCCAGCGCGAACCGCTCCGGGTCCCCGTATCCACCGACGTCCATCGGCGGCGGGTCGGTCCACAGCCACTGCGTCCCGTCGACCCGCGGGTCGATGAGGCCGAAACCCTCGGGGAGATACCCCGGGAGCCGCCCGTCCGCACGCAGCAGCTCGGTGTAGGCCACCGGCTCCGGCCCGAGCAGCTTGCGCAGCACCTTGAGTGCTTGGTCGGAACTCGGCACCGCCATGGCGCGCTCCCTCGATGACCGTCAGCACGGACGTCCGGCGCCAAGCTACCGCGTCGCCGTACCGGAACGACACGCTCCATCGGTCTCGATCGGTCATGGTTCGGACGGGACGCCGCGGCAACCGGCCACGCGAAACCGGACAGGTCCGCGAGCGCTCAGCGGTGGGAGAGCCAGGCCCGAAGGTTGCCGACCCACAGCGCCACGGCGCTCGCGGCCAGCAGCGCGGCCACGGCGGTCCGCCAGTGGTTGGCGACGACCTCGACGACGGTCCAGCCGGCCAGCAGTACCGCGGCTGTCAGGGCGGCCCGCCACAGCAGGCGCAGCAGCCGGGCACGGGCCGCGGCCTCGACGGCGACGAGCAGCGCGAGCAGCGCCACGACCGACCAGAACACGCCGAACGGCGGACTGAACACGATCAGCGCGGCCCCGCCGAGCAGGACCGACGCCGACGCCGCCGACCACAGCAGCAGGAACCGGCGGCGCCCCACCCGCTCGGCGGGCGACGGCAGGCGGCGGTCCGGCGGCTGCGCGGGCGTGGGCGGCGGCTCGCCGTCCTCGAGCGCCACCCGCTCCGCCTGCAGGCGCTGGAGCTCGGGGTCGGCGCGGGTGCCGGCGGGTCGGCCCATCGCCCGGATGCCGGCGCTGCTGCGGCGGATTTCCCCGCGGTACCGCCGGATCAGCCGGACGACCTCGTGCAGGCGCTCGTCGGCGGCCGCGCCCGGATCGGGGCCCTCGGCGTCCAGTCCGGCCCAGGTGACCGGGTAGGCCCAGGAGGCGCGCACCGTCCCGTCGCGTTCGTAGCGGGGGCCGGCCGGGGCCCGCTCGCCGCCGAAGCGGTCCTCGGTGTCCAGCCCCCACAGGCCGCGGTACCCACGGATCCAGGGAGTGTCGTCGTCGACCACGACCGGCGTCCATGCGTGCTGTTCACCGGGTCCGATGCCGGGACCGTCACCGCGGTGGTAGTCGAGGAACGGCAGCCCGAGACCGGCGCCCGGGCCGTCGGCGGCGCGTCGGCGGGCCGACCGCCACCATCGGGTGACGGACTCCAGCCCCGGCCAGGTGACCGTCGTGACGTAGTCGCCGGGTGCGTAGGCGCCCGCGTGCGAGCCGCCACCGGCGTAGACCACGGGGTGGTCGCCGACGCGTTCCAGGCGCGGGTCGTCCCAGCGGCGGCGCAGCTGCGGGCCGGGCTTGTCGTGCGAGGAGTACACCACCCAGGCCGGGTCCGGGCCGGGTTCGGGGACGAAGACGGTGACCTGCTCCCAGTCGGCCTCGTGGTCGTTGACCCCGCCGAACGTGGAGCGCCAGTCGTTCATGGCGTAGAAGAACCAGTACTGCAGGACCAGGTAGCCGCCGTCGCGGAAGACCCGGCCGTAGTACGGGCGGACGCCGGGCGACGGGCGCCGGTCGTACTCGACGTGGGCCGCGGCCCGCGTTCCGCCCGGCACCGCGCCGCGCACGAGCAGCGACAGCCGCAGGGCCGCGTCGACCAGGCGGGCCGTCAGGCCGACGGCGGCGAACCGCTCGCCGGGCCGGAAGGCGCTCTCGCCCCGCTCGCGCCGCCAGCGCCGGTACTCCGCCCCGCGCAGCGGCCGCTCCACGTAGCGCAGGTACAGCACCTCGCCGCGGTGCCGGTCGCCGTACTCGGCGAGAGTGCGGGCGTCCAGTTCGCCGGCCGGCACCAGGCACTCGGTGTCCCCGCCGCGCCACAGCGCGGCCCGGTCCAGGAAACCGTCGACGTGCGTCGGCAGGAACAGCTCGCCCGCCGTGTATCGGATCACCGGCTCGTAGCGGGCGAGCAGTCGCAGTTCGTCGGACACCGGGCGCCGGTACCCCGGAGCGCATGGAAAAACCTGCGAGGCGGAGTTGCCGGTGATCTCACCGATCCTCCCGGCCGGACCATGCCGTTGCTACCAGCTTCGCCCGGTACGACCGTCTCGCAGGCACTTTTCATTCTATGCGCGGGTTTGCCGGGTGCGGGGTGAGCATCCGGGTGATCGGCGGCGCCGCGCGCGTCGGCATCGGCACGCTCGCCGGTGCTCGTTCGGGGCGTGGCTGTCCGACGTGCTGCCGCACCTCGCGTACGGCGGCGTCACCTACGCCGTCCTCGCCGTCCTGGACCGGGGCTCCGTCAGGCCCATTCCCAGTGGAAGCCGACGATCGCGCGCTCGACGGCGGTGAACCGGCAGTGCACCGAGCCCTCGTCGTCGAGCTCGACCGGCTCCTCCTCGGTGATCCGAGCGTGGTCGAGCGCGTCCCAGCGGGCCAGCCACACGCGGCGCGGCAGCCGGTCCGGGTGGAACGTCACCCAGATCGTGAGATCCTTCGTCGAGTTGAGCACCCCGCGGCGGAACTCCGGCGGCGGCGCCGTGCGGTAGAAGAAGTTCGTCCGGTACTGCATGAGCGTGCTCCGGCCGCGTCGCAGCGGCTCGGCGAGCAGGATGTCGACCGCGTACAGCGTGTCGGTGAGCCGGTAGACGTCGCCGACACTGCCGCCGCGCACGACCTCGACGACGAGCTCGTCGGTGTCGAAACGATAGGGCAGCGAGGCCAGGCCGTCGACCCGGGAACGCAGCACCTGGATGGTCTGGTGCTCCGCCGGCCGGCCGTCGGGGCCGAGCGTGTGCCGCTCGTGCAGCGACAGCGACTCGTATGCGGTGGCGTCGACCGCCCGGCCGAGCACGGCCGGCACGCGCACATCGTCATTGATCATCCGGAGGTTCGCCGATCCGCGCATGAGCCCGGCGAGGCGCTCGGCGTGCCGCGGGCGGACCCGGAACGCGGTGACGAAGCGGGTCAGCGTGTCGGGCGCGAGCGCCGTGCCCTCCAGGGCCTGGCGCGTGGCCTGGAGCGTCGAGCCCGGCGCGAGCGGGCCGGCCGGGGCGCCGTCGGCCTCGGCCAGGACCCGGGCCACCGCCGCGTAGTCGATCTCCTCCGGGGCGACCGGCCCGGCGAACCGCTGCCACGCGGCCCGGTAGTCGCCCGACCGGCGCAGCAACATCCGCAGGTACGCGCCGGTCTGCCGGACCCGGTCGTCGCCCACCGCAAGCCCTCCGTCGTCCGCGTGACGTTCCCGTGAGCTTAACCGGCCCGCCGGCTCGCCCGCATCGCCGCTCACCGCACGTCCGGCGACCCGAACAGACGATGGCCGATGCGGCGACCGGCGATGCGCCACGCCGCAGTTCGTCGGAGGCCGGGCGGTGGTAGCCCGGAGCGCATGGAAAAACCTGCGAGGCGGAGTTGCCGGTGATCTCATCGATCCTTCCGGTCGGACCTTGCTGTTGCTACCAGCTTCGCCCGCTACGACCGTCTCGCAGGTACTTTTCATCTTATGCGCGGATTTGCCGCGTGCGGGGTGAGCGTCCGGGTGATCCGAGCCGGTCCACGATCGAGGTCCCGAAAGTGTGCCAGGTGGGCGCGGCGCGGGCCGGCGGCGCCGGTGGATCGCGCATTGTCGGCGGTACCACCGGATCCACCGTCTGAAGGAGCACGCCGTGTCCCGCTCTCGCCGCCCCCGCCCGCCCGTTCTCGCCGCCGTCGCGTTCGCCGCGCTCGGGCTTGCCGCCTGTGACAAGCTGCCCGGCGCGTCCACCGAGTCGTCCACGCCCGCCGCTGCCCCGGCGTCGTCCGCGGCTGCTCCCGCGGCGTCTTCCGCGGCGTCGGGGAAGGCCTCGGCCAAGCCGTCCGGATCGGTGCAGGCCGCCGGGCTGCCCGACATCTGCACGCTGCTGACGAAGGCCGAGGTCGGCAGCCTCACCGGTGAGCAGGTCACCCTCATGACCGACGAAGGGGGCAACTCGCCGAACGCGCGGTACTGCCAGTGGCAGCTCAGCCAGGGCCAGCTCACCGTCACCGTGAACGTCGAGGACCGGGACAACTTCGAGATCCAGCACAAGGACGCCAAGAAGGTCGTCGGGCTCGGCGACTCGGCGTACTCGCTGAGCGGGCACCTCTACGTGTGGGAGGACGGGCGGGACGTCGACGTCTACGTGTCGTCGGAGTCCAGCGACGCGGCCAACCTCAACGTCGCCCGCCAGACGGCGCAGAAGGTGCTGCCCCGCCTCGCCGCGAAGAAGTAGCCGACGCCACCACGGCCTCGGCGACACCCGTTGCCGGGGCCGGGTTCCGGCCACGCGGGGCTGCCGGTCGGGCGGGGCTGACGAGCTGCACGCGGATTGCACGCGGGGTCACGCAGGCTCGCCCGCATGAGACGAATACTGACCGTGGCCGTCATGGCCATGCTCTCCGGAATAGCGCTGGCGGCACCCGCGGAGGCGGCGTCGATCTGCAGCCAGCCCGATCCGCCGCCGAGCTGCGAGGCGCCCGACCCCGACCCCGAGACCGGCGACAGCACCCCGCGCGGCGGGTTCGAGTCGGTGACGTTCACCGGCAACGGCGTGCGGGTGGTCGGCTGGGCGTTCGACTTCGACGAGCCCGGCGCGCTGCAGGTGCACGTGTACGTCGACGGTGCGTTCAAGGGCGCGCTGTCGGCCGGGGTCTACCGCCCCGACATCACGCGGACGCATTCGTACGTCGGCCCCTACCACGGCTACGACGGCGTGGTGCCGGCCCCGCACGGCGCGCACACCGTCTGCGTCTACGCGATCAACGTCGTGCCGCCGAACGCGTCCCCGCTGCCGAACCGCGAGCTGGGCTGCAAGCCGTACAACGCGCCCGCGATCAGCAACATCCAGTCGTACTACAGCGGCCAGTGGCTGCTCGCGTTCGACGACAACGTGCTCGGCGAGTCCGGCTTCCAGGTCACCTGGCAGTACTACACCTGGTACACGCTCCCCGGCGGCACCCGGATCGCCACCCCCCGCACGTACACGTACAAGGCGCCGGCCCACGAGGGCATGGGCCGGGTCACGGTCGCCGACTTCCGGCCCGCGAACTCGTACCGGGTCACCGTGACGGCCCCGGGATTCGGCAGCGCGAGCGCCGACCTGTAGGACCATGTCCCGGTACCACGACTCGGTCCTGGGACGGCCGCTCCGGCCGAGTGCACGCGAACTGCACGCGCCCCCCGCGACGCTGGCAGGCATGAGACGAACTCTGACGGGCGTCGCCCTGGCGGCGCTGCTCATCGCGCCCGCCGCGGCGGCGCCGGCACAGCATCGGCGGGCCGTCGCCGAGAACCAGGAGACCGAGGGCCCGCGGGAGCCTCCGGTACGGGGGTTCGCCGCCGACCGGCGCATCATCGTGTACTCCACGACCAGCTGACCAAGCGCCGGTCCGGCCCGGCGCGATACCCCCGAAGCGCCGGAGGAGCGGCGCGTCAACGGCGCTCCTCCGGCCGCGGTGGTGCTCAGCCCTGCGGGTTGAACGGGATGCCGGCGGGCTTGGACGCGGTGAGTAGCGACTCGAACCGGCCGTTGCTGATCTTGATAGTGGCCGAGCCGAAGTCGGCCGTCATCAGCCGGTCGCGCAGCGCCGCGGTGGGCCAGCCGTTCCAGTCCACCAGCGGCGGGTAGCGCCAGTTGTGGTAGTGGTTCTCCGGCGGCTCGTCGTTGGCGTTGGCGAGCCGGAAGAAGTGGGTCGACGCGCCGTCCTTGTGGTAGACGGTCTTGGGGTGGGTCCCGTCGAAGCGGACCTGCGAGCGCGGGTACGTCACCTGGCTGCTGTGCTGCGTGGTGGTCACGTACTCGACCTGGTTGCTCGCCTGGTTCACCCAGGAGATGACGTGCTCCCAGTCGTGCCGGTGGCCGCCGAGGCTGATGCCGGGCAGCGCCTGGTCCTTCTCGAAGTAGCTGGCGTAGACGATCGCGCACCAGCCGTTGTTGCACTTCGACCGGGCATACGTCTGCGACCGGTCCAGATCCGACTGGTCCCGGCAGTTGCCGTTGAGGGCGCCGGTGGGGTTGAGGCCCCCGTTGAGCGTGCCGGTGGGGCTGATGGCCGCGACGGCGTAGCAGCCGTCGGTGTCGTAGTCGTACGCGGGCGAGAACGACTGCTCGTACCCGCCCGCGTTCTGCGGCAGATTGGGCAGCGACTCGGCGTAGGCCGCCGTCGCGGGCAGCAGGACCCCGACCGCGGCCAGCACGGCCACGACGCATGCCGCGGCCCGGCGCCGTCCGGCGAGAACTGACACGTGTTCCAACGCTTACCTCTCGTTGATCGAGACTCGTGGTCTCGACAACTATCGATGAATAAGAGCGTGCACGCGACCGGCAAGGCGTGAACATCCCGTGGCCGCCTGACGAAACCGCGACCACTGAAGCCCATCAATGTTAGCGCTAACAGGATAGGTTCAGGCAGTTGTTATCACTGTTGACCACCAGCCGAGTGAGCGTTAACAATGAGCCGGTACACCCCTGAGGAAGGACAACCTTCAGTGGCCAATCGACGTCAGTTCCTGCAGGCCTCCGCGCTCGGTGCCGCCGCCGGCGCGGGCCTGCTCGCACCCGACTCCGCCTTCGCGGCGCCCGCCGGCGCCCTCCCCGCCGCCACCACCGTTCCGCCGCAGCCCGGGCCGGGCGGCACCGCGCCCGTCCGCCCGTTCCAGCTCGGCGAGGTCCGGCTCGGCGGCGGGCTGTTCCAGGAGAAGCGCGACCGCACCAAGGCGTTCCTGCGCGCCTACGACGAGCGCCGGTTCCTGGTGCTGTTCAACAACCAGGCCGGCCGGCCGAACCCCGCGGGCGTCTCGGTGCCGGGCGGCTGGGAGGACGGTGGGCTGCTCAGCGGCCACTGGGCCGGGCACTACCTGACGTCTCTCGCCCAGGCGTACGCCGACCAGGGCGAGGCCGTCTACAAGAACAAGCTCGACTGGATGGTGACCGAGCTCGCTGCGTGCCAGGCGGCCATCACCGCCCGGCTGGGCACCGGCGGCGGGGGCGAAGAGCCGCCGGCGCCGCAGATCGACCGGGTGCAGGGCCGGTTCGGCAACGCGCTCAAGCTCAACGGGACGAGCAAGGCGCAGTACTGCACCCTGCCCCAGGAGGCCATCAACCAGCTCACCGACTTCACGATCGCGACCTGGATCAACCTCGCCTCCACGGCGACCTGGACGCGGCTGTTCGACTTCGGCCAGAGCACCACCGTCAACATGTTCCTGACCCCCCGGGCCGGCGTGACCGGCAGCGTGCCGCGCTTCGCCATCACCGTCGGCGGGTCCGGGCAGGAGCAGCGGATCAACGGCACCACCGCGCTGCCGACCAACCAGTGGGTGCACATCGCCGTGACGCTGTCGGGTCAGACCGGCACGCTCTACGTCAACGCGCAGCCGGTCGGCACCAACACGAGCATGACGCTCAACCCGTCCAACCTCGGCAACCCCGGCAACCGGTGGATCGGGCGGTCGGCCTACGGCGACCCGTTCCTCGACGCCACCGTCGACGAGTTCCACATCTTCGACCGGGCGCTGAGCCAGACCGAGCTGCTGTCCATGCTGGACTCCGCGGCCGGGAGCACCGGCGGGGGCAACATCGCGTGGTACAAGTTCGACGAGGCCGGCGGCACCGCGCTCAAGGACGCCTCGCCCAACGGCCGCGACGCCGGCATCGTGGCCGCCTCCACGGCCGGGGCCGCGGACTGGATCCCGACGTTCCCGGGCTACCTCGGCGCGATCCCGGAGGACGCCGTGCTGCGCCTCGGCCCGCCCCGCTGGGCCGTCTACGGCGGCAACGCCCAGACGAACACGTGGGCGCCCTGGTACACCCAGCACAAGATCATGCGTGGCCTGCTGGACGCGTACTACCACACCGGCAACGCCCAGGCCCTCGAGGTCGTCACCAAGATGGCCGACTGGGCGCACCTGGCGCTCACCATCGGCGACAAGAACCACCCCGACTACCCGGGCCCGCTGACCCGCGACGACCTCAACTACATGTGGGACCTGTACATCGGGGGCGAGTTCGGCGGCGCCAACGAGGTCTTCCCGGAGATCTACCAGCTCACCGGCGACGCGAAGCACCTGGAGACCGCCAAGTGCTTCGACAACCGCGAGTCGCTCTTCGGCGCCTGCGTCGAGGACCGCGACATCCTCGTCGTCACGCCGCAGAACCGGCCGGGCCGCCGCCGCGCCGAGCGCCTGCACGCCAACACGCACGTGCCGCAGTTCATCGGCTACCTGCGCGTCTTCGAGCAGGGCGGGGGACAGGAGTACTTCGCCGCCGCGAAGAACTTCTACGGCATGATCGTGCCGCACCGCATGTTCGCCCACGGCGGCACCGGCGGCAACTACCCCGGCTCGAACAACAACCTCGAGCTGTTCCAGAACCGCGACAACATCGCCAACTCGGTGGCGACCAGCGGCGCGGAGACGTGCACCACCTACAACGTCATGAAGCTGGCGCGCAACCTCTTCCTGCACGAGCACGACCCGGCGTACATGGACTACTACGAGCGCGGCCTGGTCAACATGATCCCCGGGTCGCGGGCCGACACCAGCTCCACCGGCGACCCGCAGGTGACCTACTTCCAGCCGGTGGCGTCCGGCACCCAGCGCAGCTACGGCAACACGGGCACCTGCTGCGGCGGCACCGGCCTGGAGAACCACACCAAGTACCAGGAGACCATCTACCTCAAGTCCGACGACGGCAGCGCGCTGTGGGTCAACCTCTACCTGCCGTCGACGCTGACGTGGGCCGAGAAGGGCTTCACCGTCACGCAGGCGACCGCGTTCCCGCGGGAGGACCGCACGACGCTGACCGTCAACGGCAGCGGGCCGCTCGACCTGAAGCTGCGGGTGCCGGGCTGGGCGCGGCGGGGCTTCACCGTCACCGTCAACGGCGTCGCCCAGAACCTGAACGCGCAGCCGGGCACGTACGTGACGCTGAGCCGCACCTGGAACACCGGCGACGTGGTCGAGATCCGGATGCCGTTCAGCATCCGCGTCGAGCGGGCCGTCGACCGGCCCGACACGCAGGCGCTCTTCTGGGGGCCGGTGCTGCTGCAGATCCTCGGCAACCCGGGCAGCGGGGCGTGGCGGGAGCTGTCGCTGTACCGGCACCTCAAGCGCGACGGCGACTACTCCCGCGCGGCGGTGACGGCGGGCGCGGTGACGGCGGCCGGGGACCCGACGTTCACCGCGGGCGGGTTCTCGCTGCGGCCGTACCACATCAGCGACACCCAGGCCGCGTCGTCGTACTTCCGCCGGGTCGAGCCGACGATCGTCTTCGGCTCGATCGACTCGGGCGTGCCGAACCGCAAGCGCAACGACGGCCTGCCGAGGTACGACGTGCCCGTCTCCGGCGTCACGTCCCCCGGCACCGACGGCCCGACGTTCCTGGACCTGCTCTGGGACCAGGCGCCGTTCGCGAGCCACGCGCAGTTCGTCGCCGCGGTCACCAGCCTCGCGAACGCGTTCGTCGCCGCGGGCGTGTTCACCGCGGCCGAGAAGGACACGGTGGTGGCCAAGGCCGTCTCGGCCAACCAGGAGCTGTCCACCGGACCGGTCCTGGAGGTCGAGGCCGAGGCGAGCACCCGGCGCATCGGCACGACGATGTACGTCGCGGTCACCGCCCGCAACGCCGACAGCGTGCCGCTCACGCTGGAGCTCATCACGGCGTACGGCTCGCGCACCGTCGCCGACGTGGCCCCCGGCAAGTCGGCCTACCAGTCCTTCAACTCCCGCGCCGCGTCGATCCCGGCCGGCACCGCGACGGTCAAGGCAACGGGCGTGGTCGACGGCCAGACCGTGACCGCGCAGTTCGAGGTCGCCTACAGCTGAACCTTTCACGGCGCGGTGCGCCGGCACCTGGGTGGTCGAAGCGCTTCCTTGACACGGGTCCCGAGGGTCCCAAGCATGGGAGCGCTTCCATCCACCGTCTCCGATTGGACCGCCATGCAGATCGGAACTGCCCGCCGCACGGCCGTGGTCGCGGCGGCGTTGCTCCTCGGCGGAGCCGGGGCCGCCGTCGGGCTCGCGGCGCCCGGTGCGGCCGCCGACCCGCCCGCCACCGTCGTCACCGTCAACGCCAAGGCGGGGCTCGCGACGGTGCCCGACACCGCGTTGGGCGTCAACCACGCCATCTGGGACACCGAGCTCGGCACCACCGCCGTCTCCGGCCTCCTGCAGAGCGCGGGCGTCCAGATGATGCGCTACCCCGGCGGCTCGTACGCCGACATCTACCACTGGCAGACCCACACCGCCCCCGGCGGCTACGTCGCCCCGAACACCGACTTCGACACGTTCATGGCCGGCGTCAGAAGAGCCGGCGCCCAGCCGATGATCATCGCCAACTACGGCACGGGCACCGCGCAGGAGGCGGCCGACTGGGTGCGGTACGCCAACGTCACCAAGGGCTACGGCGCCAAGTACTGGACGATCGGCAACGAGAACTACGGCAACGGCCACTACGGCACCGCCTGGGAGGCCGACAACCGCGCCGACAAGAGCCCCCGCCAGTACGCGGAGGAGGTCGTCGCCTACGCCACCGCGATGAAGGCCGTCGACCCCACCATCAAGGTCGGCGCGGTGCTCACCACGCCCGCCAACTGGCCCGACGGCCTCGTCGGCGGCGGCGACGCCGGCACCTGGAACCAGGTGGTGCTGTCGATCGCCGGGCCGCACATCGACTTCGTGGACCTGCACTGGTACCCGGGCGGGAGCACCGCCGCCGAGTCGCTGGCGAAGACGGCGCAGATCGAGGACATCATGTTCCTCGCGCGGCAGCAGATCCAGCGGTACGGCGGGGCGAACGCCGACCGCATCAAGGTCAGCTTCACCGAACTGAACGTCGGCGTCGGCCAGAACACCCAGCCGGGCGCCCTGTTCCTCGCCGACGCCTACAGCTCGCTGCTGGAGCAGGGCGTCTTCACCGTGCAGTGGTGGAACGTCCACAACGGCATCGGCACCCCCTCCACCGTCGCCGGACAGCCCGACTACAACGACTTCGGCCTGCTCTCCAGCGGCACCTGCACCGCCGACAACAGCGTCTGCGAGCCGCCGCTCAACACGCCGTTCGCGCCGTACCACGCGCTGAAGGTCATGTCGCAGTTCGCGCGCACCGGCGACCAGCTCGTCCGGGCCGGCTCGCCGGACCCGCTCGTCACCGCGCACGCCGCCCGCCGCGCCAACGGTGATCTCACGGTACTGCTGGTGAACAAGGATCCCGACAACGCCCGCCCGGTCACCATCCGCTACTCGGGCTACAGCCCCTCGTCCGCCGCACCCGCCGTCGTGACGTTCAAGAACGGCGACTCGGCGCCGACCAGCGCGACGAGCGGCTCGGCCACCGCGCAGACGCTCCCGCCGTACTCGCTCACCCTGCTGACCCTGCACCCGAACGGGTCGACCGCCGGTGCGCCGGGCGCGCCCGGCAAGCCGACCGTGACCACGGTGACCGACCGCACGGCGACCATCGCCTGGCCGGCGGCCCCGGCGGGCGCCAAGCCGATCGCGAAGTACGAGGTCTACCGGCAGAACGGGACCGTCAGCGAGCAGCTCGGCGAGACCGCCTCGACCTCACTCACGGTGTACAACTTGAATCCCGGCAGCCGCTACACCGTCAACGTCGTCACGCGCGACACCGCCGGCAACGTGTCGTGGTCCTCGCCCCCGCTGACGTTCACCACCGGCGCCCCGGCGACGAGCACCTGCGCCGTGCGGTTCACCGACGCCAACGACTGGGGCAACGGCTACGTCGGCAACATCGACATCCTCAACACCGGCACGTCGGCGATCAACAACTGGACGCTGACGTTTAGCTGGCCCACCGGCTGGCAGAGCCTCAACAGCGGCTGGAACGGCACGTGGACCCAGACCGGCTCGACGATCCGCGTCACGCCGGCCGACTTCAACACCACGATCGCGCCGGGGTCGTCGACGAGCGTCGGCTTCGTCGGCTCGTACAACGGCCCGAACATCCTCCCGGCGGCGTTCACCCTGAACGGCGTCGTCTGCTCCGCGGCCTGACGAACGGACGGCGGGCGGTCCCGGGTCACCGGACCGCCCGCCACCGCGCGGAGGTCGTCGACACCGTCGCTAGGCTCGGCCCTGTGACGATCACGGACGGGGAGCTGGCGGTCGCCGCGGCCCAGGCGGGCGCGGCGGTGGTGCGGGCGCGGTACGGCACGGCGCTGGAGCGGTTCGGCAAGGGCGGCGGGGACTTCGCGACCGCGGCCGACATCGAGGCGGAGCAGGCGATCCACGCCGTGCTGCGCGCGGCCCGGCCCGGCGACGCGTTCGTCGGCGAGGAGACCGGGCAGACCGGGGACGCGCCGCGGACCTGGCTCGTCGACCCGCTCTGCGGGACGCTGAACTTCGCCGCCCGCACGCCGCTCGTGGCGGTCAACGTCGCGCTGCGGACCGCGGCCGGGGTGACGGCCGCGGCCTCCGCCGACCCGTTCGCGGGCGAGGTGTTCTGGACCGACGGCGACGGCGCGTTCCGGCGGCGGGACGGCCGCGACGAGCCGCTGGTGCCGGACGCCGGCTCCGCCCTCGCCGAGCTCGACGTCGACCCGCCGACCCCGAACGGGCCGGCGTTCCTCGCCGAGCGGCTGCTGCTCGAGCCCTCGTTCCGGGCGGCGTTCCGGCCCCGGGTGCTGTCGACCTCGCTGGGCCTGCTGTGGGTGGCGGACGGGCGGCGCGCGGTCTACGTCATCGACCGGGACCTGCGCGACGACGTCCACTTCGCCGCCGGGATCGCGGTGTGCCGGGCCGCCGGCTGCGCGCTGTCCGGGCTGCGCGGCGAACCGGTCGGCGCCGGCGCGCACGGCCTTGTCGCCGCGGCCGACGCGGGCACCCACACCGCGGTGCTCGCGGCCGTGGCCGCCGTCTGGGCCGGGGTCTAGCGGGCCGCCGCGATCAGCAGCTCGACGAGGTCTACGGTGGCCTCGCCGGTCCACACGACCGACGCCAGGGCCAGGGCCGGGATCAGGGCCAGGGCCGCCAGCAGCGCCATCCGGCCGGCGGCCGGGCGGGGGTGCAGCAGCAGGGCCACCCGGCGCGGCACCACGCCGGCCGGGAGGGCCGCGTGCAGGCCGCGCGGCCGGCCGCCGGAGGTCGCCAGCGCGGCCGTGCCGATCGCGTGGGCGACCGTCCGGCGGTTGCCCACGTGCGCGGCGGCGTCCTCGTCGGCGGCCCGCTCCACCAGGTACGCGACGTGGCGGCGGACCCACCACAGCGCCGGGTGGGCGGCGCCGGCCAGGTTGGCCAGCAGGACCAGTCGGTGGTGGCGGCCGGCGAGGTGGGCCCGCTCGTGGGCCAGCAGCGCCTCGAACTGCGGGTCGGTGAGCAGCTCGCGCATGCCGGTCGTGACCACCACGTGGCCGCGCCGCCCGTGGCCGCCGGGGACCGCGAACGCGTCGGCGGTCTCGTCGGGCACCAGGACCAGCGGGCGCTGCGCCGGGCCGCCCGCGGCGGCGAGCCGGAGGATCCGCAGATGGCCGCGCCAGCGGCGGCCGGCGGCGGCGGTCACCGCCGCGAGCATGGCCAGGCTCACCCACGGCACCCAGGGCACCGACGCGGTGTCGTGCGCCACCACGGCCGGCGACCAGCCCAGCACGGCGGCAACGGCGGGGACCTCGGCCAGGGCGGCCACGGTGAACAGCGCCAGGTTCGCGGTGCTCGCGGTCGCGGTGACAGCGGCGGACCAGGCGATGACGGCGGCGGCGCGGCCGGGCGGCAGCCGGTCGGCGAGCAGCCGGACGGCCACGACGACCAGTGGCGGTACGACCAGGACCGACCAGACGAAGTGATCGAACATGCCTCTCCGTTCCTGCCTCGCCGGGCCGATACAGTCGGTGCCGTGAGCACATCACACTCCGCCGACGACGACAAGGACGACAAGCCGGTCCGGCGCCGGCCGGGGCAGCTCGAGGCCGAGGTCATGCGGGTGCTCGGCGCCGCGTCTGGGCCGCTGACGCCGGGGGAGGTCCGCGACGTGCTCGACCCGGCGGGCGCCCTGTCGTACAGCACGGTGGTGACCGCGCTCAGCCGCCTGCACGAGAAGGCCGTCGTGACCCGGCACCGCGGCGACGGCCGCGCGTTCCGGTACGGCGCGCTCAGCGACCCCGCCGGCCTGGTCGCCGAGCGGATGCGCCGGCTGCTGGCCCGCGAGCCCGACCGCGCGTCGGTGCTGCGCCGGTTCGTCAGCACCCTCGACGCCGGCGACGAGCAGGTGCTGCGCGACTTGCTCAGCGAACCGGAGTAGCCTGGTTGACTTCTACATGACTGTAGAAGTCGGGAGGTCCGTTGAGCGTGACGCTCGACGACGCGCTGCTCGTCCTGCTCGGACGGGGGCCGTCGAGCGCGTATGAGCTGTGGCACGAGCACGCCCGCGTCCTCGGCACCGCCCGCCGGGTCGACATCGGCCGGGTCATGGCCGCCGTCAGCCGCCTGGAGCGCGGCGGTCTCGTGCGGGTCGAGGCGCCGCAGGAGGTCCGCACCGGCAGCGGCAACCGCCGCCCGTGCGAGCTGACCCCGGCCGGCCGCCGCCGGCAGGCCGCCTGGCTGTGCGCCGTGACCGCGGACACCGACGTCGAGGACATGTATGTGCGGGGCATGCTCGCCGTCGTGTCGGCCGACGACGAGACGTTCGCCGCGTTCGTCGAGCACGCCCTGGCCGCGACCCGGCTGCGCATCAGCCGGCTCAACCGCACGGCCGCCGAGGGGCCGGCCGACCGGGCCGGGGTCGCGTTCGACCAGGAGGTGGCCCGCGCGCTCGCGCTGTGGCTCAACCAGCTCCCGCACCACCGCGCCCCGGCCTCCCGCGCCGAGCACCTCACCGGCTGATTTGCCCCTTGTGACGTGGAACATCATGAGTTCCGCATGAAGTTTGGCTTATGCCGTCGATTGCTCTGTCCGGCTCGTCGGCGCGCCTGCCTATAGTCGGTCCGCTTCCGCGCCCCGCAGCCGACCGACGACAGGTGGAGTAGCCGTGAACCCCGACGAGTCCGGCCGCCGAAACCCCCGCCGGCGCATCGCGCTCCTCGCCGCCGGCGTCTCGGTCGCCGTTCTCCTCGGCGCGGGCGCCGTCGCCTACGCCGTGCGGCCGGGCGGCGGCGATCCGGCGGGTCCGGCCGCCGCCGCGAGTGAGGGCGCGAGCGGCGCCGTCGATCCCGGCGCCGGCCCGGCGAGCCCCGGCCCGTCGGGAGCAGCGGTCACCGGGAACGCCGCGCTCGGGCAGGCCAGCGGGCCGTGCGGGCGGGCCGCCGCCTCGGCGCCGGTCGTCAAGGTCACCGAGGTCAAGGTCGGCGTGACGGTCGCCGGCTACGGCCGCGAAGGTGACACCGACCCGCTGCCGATGGCGATCGCCGCCAGCCCCGAGGGCGGCTCGTGGCTGGCCTGGCTGGGCACCGGCGGCAAGGTGTACCTCGGCCGCCTCGACTGCGCCGACCAGCTCGTCGGCGCCCCGGCCAGCTTCGACGGCATCGACCTGCAGGACGTGTACGCCGACGCGAACGGCGGCGTGATCCTGCTGACCCGCAAGGGCACCTGCAACACCGGGCCGCTGTGCGGCGGCTCGTCGAGCCCGTGCAACACGATGCACCTGATCCGGTTCGACACCGCCGGCAAGCAGGTCTGGGAGCGGCAGGTCACCAACCTCACCGGGGCCCGGGGTGGCTACGACGACGGCGCGCGGTTCGTCTGGTGGTACCAGCACCACGGCCGGATCGCCTCCGACGGCGCCACGTTCGCCGCCTACTTCGGCGTTGCGATCACCGTGCGCAACGGCAACTGCGTCGACATCCACGAGGGCGACCGGATGCAGGTCGTCGGCGCGAACGGCGCCCTGGTGAGCGGCCACCGCGACAGCTTCGAGGTCGGCTGCAGCCACAGCTGGGGCACGCGGATCGTCTGGGATCCGCGGGTGAGCCGCTACGTCATGGTCTGCGCGACCGACAACAACTGCCGCATCGCCCAGCCGCACCCGTACCGCACCGTCGCCGCCGGCGCGTGCGACGGCACCCTGTTCGGCGGCGACCTGGTGCTGGCCAAGGGCCAGGGCTACTGGACCGCGTGGAGCCAGGGCGGCCAGGTGCGCCTCGACCGGTTCACGACCGGCGCGTCCACGTCGACGATCCGCACCGGCGCCGCATCGAGCCATCCACATCTGGTGACATACGGGGCGAACCGGATGCTGCTGTCGTGGGAGTCGGGCTCGCAGCTGGCCGCCCAGGTGTACGACGCGGGCACCGGCGGCACCGTGGGAGCCCGGTTCACGATCGGCGTCCGCGACCACAGCTTCCAGGCGTTCAAGGCGTATCCCGACGGCAGCGCCGCCTACCCGGCCGCCGGCAGCAACGGCACTTCGATCAAGGTCGCTCGGGTCATGCCGATGTCCTGAGTTTCGCCGAACCCGTGCACGGGAACCGATCGGCGGCTACGGGTACCGCTGGATCCGCTACTTCGCGTGAAGCTCGGCCAGGCGGCGCCACAGCGTCCGCTCCTCGTCGGTCGCGGGCCGCGGGACGGTGACCGAGACGACCGCGTACAGGTCGCCGGGGGCGCCGCGCGGGTTCGGCAGACCCTGCCCGGCCAGGCGCAGCCGCCGGCCGGACGAGGTGCCCGGCGGGACCGTGACCCGGACCTGGCCGGCCGGCGTGCCCATCGGCACGCTCGCGCCGAGGGCCGCGTCCCACGGCGCCACCGCGAGGTCCGCCACGAGGTCGCGTCCTTGCACGCGGTAGCGCGGATGCGGCTCGAGGCGCACCACCAGGTACAGATCGCCGGGCGGGGTCCCCGAGGAGCCCTGGCCGGCCAGCCGGATCCGCTGCCCGTCCACCACCCCGGCGGGGATCGTCACGTCGAGGGCGCGCCCCGGCAGCGTGACCCGCCGGCGGCCGCCGCGGAACGCGTCCTCGATGCTCAGGTCGAGCTCGGCCTCGGTGTCGGCGCCCGCCACCGGCCCGCCCCGGCCCGGCCGGTGCCCGCCGAAGAGGCTGGCGAACAGGTCGTCGAGGTCGACGTCGCGGGCGGCGCCGACGTTGCCGGGTCGTGGGGTGCGCATCGCCTCGTCCGTGACGTGTCTCCAGTCGCTGCCGAATTGGTCGTACTTCCGGCGCCGCTCGGGGTCGGACAGGACGTGGTACGCCTCGGTGATCTGCTTGAAGCGATCCTCCGCACCCGGCGAGCGGTCGACGTCGGGGTGGCTGCGGCGGGCGAGCTTGCGGTAAGCGCGCTGGATCTCGTCCTGCGGTGCGTCCCGGTTCACCCCGAGCACGCGGTAGTAGTCGACGGCCGTGTCAGTCGGCGCCATCCGGCCCGCCCGTCTGGTGCTCGCTGCCCATCGGAGGCGGCGCGCTGACCGCCACGACCGCCGGGCGCAGCAGCCGGTCGCCCTTGGCGAAGCCGGGCCGGATGATCCGCGTGACCGTCCCCGGCGGTGCGTCGCTGTCGCGGTCGACCTCGGCCGCCTCGTGCCGCAGCGGGTCGAACGGCTCGCCGGTCGCGTCGATCGGGGTGAAGCCGAGCAGGGACAGCACCCGCCGGGCCTGCTCACGCACCTGCTCGACCCCGGCCACGATCGACTGCGGGTCGGCCTCGGCGTGCTGCAGGGCCAGGTCGAGGTGGTCCAGCACCGGCAGCCACGCGGCGGACACCGCGAGGCGTTCGGAGAGGCGCTGGTCGGCCGCGTTGCGGGCGGCCCACTTGCGGGTGTTCTCGACCTCCGCGAGCGCACGCTGCCACTGGTCGCGCAGTTCGGCGTCCGAGCGTTCGGTGCTGTCCGCGGCGGTCTGGGCCGGGGTCTCGTTCACCTGGCTCATCGACGCTCACCCGGCCCCGGCGAGCAGCTGGCGTGCCTGGTCGGCGTGCTCGGCGTCGACCATGAGCGTGTAGGTGTCGGCCTGGATCGCGCTCGCCGACGTGAAGTCGCGCTGCCCGCCGGTCGCGGCGTGCGCGATCGCGCCGAAGGCCGCGCCCCACGCGAGGCCGGCGACGGCGCCGAGGAGTACGACCTTCCACCAGGCGTCGACCGCGAAGATGCCGAGCAGGAAGCCGATGAGCAACCCGAACCAGAGCCCGCTGCCGGCCCCGGCGAGCGCCGCCTTGCCGACCGTCATCCGGCCCAGCACCCGCTCGACGAGCCGGACGCCGGTGCCGACGATCGTCACCCGGTCGACCGGGAACTTCCGGTCCGACAGGAGGTCGACGGCGCGCTGGGCGCTCAGGTAGTCGGGGTACGTCGCGACCGCCACCATCGGACGGTTCTCGGTCCCGCTGCCGGCCATCGGCATCTGTGGCCGGCCGGTGCCTGGGAAGGGCATGGACGTGCGGATGTCGCCCCGGTTGCTCATGGCGACAACCTCCTCTCGCATGACGGGTCCCCCTCACCTGCCAGCGTTCGCCGGTCCGGGGGAGTGGTGCCCATCCGCCGGGGGTGAGTCTGCGCCGGCAGCGGCCGCGACCCGGCGGACGGCGGCCGTGACGATCACCGCCCGGCCCGCGACCGCCGCCGTCCGCCCGGCGCCGGCAGGTTCCCGGCGGTCACGGGATCGTGCCCGCGAGCTCCCGGGGCATGCTGCCCCGCAGGTCGTCCCACTCGCCCTCGGCGCCGAACCGCTTCAGCGCGGTCAGCACCGTCGACACGAGCGGCTCCAGGCCGCCGTCGACGTTGAACGGGAACTCCCGCCGGACCCGTTCGAAGAACTCGTCGCGGTGCATCTTCACCGGCACGTGGCTCGGCTCCCAGCCCTCGTAGTACAGGCCCCGCACCAGCATCGGCAGGCACGCGGCGAACTTCGCCGACTCCGCCACCGGCAGCCGGTCGCGCAGCGCGTGCAGCGTCGCCCGCAGCGCCGCGAACGACTGGTTGCGCCGTGAGCGCGGCCAGCCGTACGCCTGCTCGATCTCGTTGAGCAGATGGTTCGTCTTGTCCACTGTGGAATCGAACGTGTGGTAGCCGGTTCCCGACATCATCATCCCCCCTCCTGCTGCGTCGCCCCCGGGCTACCCGCGCCCGGGCGGTTCACACCCGTTGCAGGGGAGGGCCGGGGCGGCCCGGCGGCCGACGATGGAGGCGGTCACCCGACGAGCACGGAAGGAACCGAGCGCCATGACCCTCGCACCGTTCTCCGCCCGTCAGCGCGGCGGGCAACTGGCCAGAGGCCGCGGGTACGGCTGGGACCCGGCCCGCGAGATCGACGAGCTCATCCGCTCCTTCTTCGGCGGCGGCACGGCCGTCGGCGACCCGGCCGCCATCGCGGCGGCGCTGCGCCCACCGGTCGACATCGAGGAGACCGAGCAGGCGTACATCGTGGACGTCGACCTGCCCAACGTGTCCCCCGAGCGGATCGAGCTGGAGATGCGCGGCGAGGAGCTGCGGATCTCCGGCCGCTTCGAGGAGCGCAGCCGCAGCGGCGTGATGCGCCGCCAGAACCGGCAGGCCGGCGAGTTCGAGTACCTCGTGGACCTGCCCGGCGACATCGACACGGACAAGGTCGACGCGTCGTACGACAACGGCGTCCTCACCGTCACGATCGCCAAGACGCGCGGCACCCAGCCGCGCCGGATCGAGATCGAGCGAGGCCGCAAGCAGGGCGGCAACAAGCAGGGCGGTAAGCAGGGCGGCTGACCGCCCGCCGTCCGTGTCCGGCGGCCCGGGCCGCCGGACACCTCATCGCGTCGCCCGTCGCGCTCCGGAGGGTGCTTCATGGACTTCAACCGGCTCACCGAACGGTCCCAGCAGGCCGTCCACGACGCGCAGACCAAGGCCGTCCGGTTCGGGCACACCGACGTCGACGGCGAGCACCTCCTGCTCGCGCTGCTCGATCAGCCCGAGGGTGTCGTACCGCGGCTGCTGGAGGTCCTCGGCGCCGACAGCGAGCGGCTCCGTGAGCGCGACGAGGCGGAGCTGCAACGCCGGCCCTCGGTGTCCGGCCCCGGTGCCCCGCCCGGCCAGGTGATGATCACCCAGCGGCTGGCCCGGCTGCTCGACGCCGCCGACCGGGAGGCGCGGCGGCTCAAGGACGAGTATGTGTCGGTCGAGCACCTGCTCCTCGCGCTCGTCGACGAGGGCGCGCAGACCGCCGCCGGGCGGATGCTGCGCGACACCGGCGTCACCCGCGAGCATCTGCTCGGCGCACTCACCGGGATCCGCGGCGCGCAGCGGGTCACCTCCGCCAACCCGGAGGCGTCCTACGAGGCCCTCGCCAAGTACGGCCGGGACCTCGTCGCCGACGCCCGGGCCGGGCGGCTCGACCCGGTCATCGGCCGCGACGAGGAGATCCGCCGCGTCGTGCAGATCGTGTCGCGCAAGACGAAGAACAACCCGGTGCTCATCGGCGACCCCGGCGTCGGCAAGACCGCGATCGTCGAGGGCCTCGCGCAGCGCATCGTCGACGAGGACGTGCCCGAGGGGCTGCGCGACAAGAGCATCTTCGCGCTCGACATCGGCTCGCTCGTCGCCGGCGCCAAGTACCGCGGCGAGTTCGAGGAGCGCCTCAAGGCCGTCCTCGCCGAGGTCACCGCCGCCGCGGGGAACATCATGCTGTTCGTCGACGAGCTGCACACCGTCGTCGGGGCCGGCGCCGCCGAGGGCGCGCTCGACGCCGGGAACATGCTCAAGCCGATGCTCGCCCGCGGTGAGCTGCGGATGATCGGCGCGACCACGCTCGCGGAGTACCGGCAGCGCATCGAGCCCGACGCCGCCTTCGAGCGGCGCGTCCAGCCGATCCTCGTGGAGGAGCCGTCGCCGGAGGACGCCGTCACCATCCTGCGCGGCCTGCGGGAACGGTTCGAGGTGTTCCACGGCGTGCGGATCCAGGACGGGGCGCTCATCGCGGCGGTGCGGCTCTCCCATCGGTACATCCCGGACCGCTTCCTCCCCGACAAGGCGATCGACCTCGTGGACGAGGCCTGCGCAATGCTGCGCACCGAGATCGACTCGCAGCCGGCCGAGCTGGACGAGGCCACCCGCCACCTGATGCGCCTGGAGATGGAGCAGGCCGCGCTCGCCCAGGAGGAGGATCCGGCCAGCCTGGCCCGCGGTGACCAGATCCAGCGCGAGATCGTCGACCGGCGGGCCCAGGTCGACGCGATGCGCGCGCAGTGGAACGCCGAGCGCCAGGCGATCCGCAAGGTCCAGGAGCTGCGCGAGGAGATCGAGCGGGTGCGCCGCGAGGCCGACGCCGCCGAGCGCGCCTACGACCTCGACCGCGCGGCCCGGCTGCGCCTCGGCGAGCTGCCCTCGCTCGAGCGCAAGCTCGGCGTCGAGGAGGAGCGCCTCACCGCGAAGCAGGGCAGCCATCGCCTGCTGCGCGAGGTGGTGACGCCCGACGAGATCGCGCAGGTGGTGTCCCGCTGGACGCACATCCCGACCACCCGGCTGCTGGAGGGGGAGCGGGAGAAGCTGCTGCGGCTCGACGAGATCCTGCACGAGCGGGTCGTCGGCCAGGACGAGGCGGTCCAGGCCGTCGCCGACGCGATCGTCCGGGCCCGCTCCGGCATCCGCGACCCGCGCCGCCCGATCGGCTCGTTCCTGTTCCTCGGCCCGACCGGCGTCGGCAAGACCGAGCTGGCCAAGGCCCTGGCCGGGGCGCTGTTCGACACCGACCAGAGCATCGTCCGCCTCGACATGAGCGAGTACCAGGAGCGCCACACGGTGTCGCGGCTGGTCGGCGCCCCGCCCGGCTATGTCGGCTACGAGGAGGGCGGCCAGCTGACCGAGGCGGTGCGCCGCAAGCCGTACTCGGTCGTGCTGCTCGACGAGGTCGAGAAGGCCCACCCGGACGTCTTCAACATCCTGCTCCAGGTCCTCGACGACGGCCGCCTGACCGACTCGCAGGGCCGCACGGTGGACTTCCGCAACACCGTCATCATCATGACGAGCAACCTCGGCTCGCAGTACCTCCTGGAAGGCCTGACCGACGAGACCCGCGCGCAGGTGCTGTCCGCCCTGCGCACGGCCTTCCGCCCGGAGTTCCTGAACCGCATCGACGAGACGGTCCTGTTCAAGGCGCTCACGCTGCCCGAGATCGAGCAGGTGGTCGACCTGCTGCTGGACGACCTCCGGTCGCGCCTCACCACGGAGCGCGGCATCGAGCTGCGGGTGACCGAACCGGCCCGCCGGCACATCGCGTCGGAGGGCTTCGACCCGGTGCTGGGCGCCCGCCCGCTGCGCCGCTTCATCCAGCGCCGCGTGGAGACCCCGATCGCCCGCATCCTGCTGCGCGACGAGCCGGCGGACGGCGCGGTCATCACGACCGACCTGGCCGCCGACGGCCTGGCCATCACGTGGCACCCGGCCGAGGCCCCGGTCGCCTGACCGTCTCGGCGCCCGCCGCCGGCCGCGGTCCCGGGAGGCGGGCCGGTCGAAACCCGGGTGAGCCGGCGGCGTGGGGCGTGTGAGACTGGCGCGTGCCCACGACTGCCGAGCTGCTGCACCGCGGACCTACCTCGACGACGCCGAGCTCGACCGGGCCCGCCGCGTCGGGCACACGGTGTGGAGCCAGCTGAAACCGATCGTGCTCAACCACCCGGCCACGCTCTTCGTCCTGATCCACTTCAGCCTGCGCCACTCCGACCGGGACGTCGTGCGGTTCTTCCGCGAGCAGGAGGGGCTCGGCGTGCCGCTGGACAACGTCGTGCTGTGGGCGACCGAGGAGAGCCACCTGCCCGAGCAGCACACCAGCAGCCGGCCGGCACGCTGAGCGCGGTGCCGAAACTTTCACGGCTGTACCGTAAATTCGACCTCGCCAATCGCCTGAGGTCAGACGGAAGTCCCTGCTCAGCGCGCCATCCTCGTTCCGGAAACGTTTGACGCGTCCGTGCCGCCGAACGACACTGCCGTCATCGACGACTGTCGACCCGACTGCAGGAGAGGACGCGCATGAACGACGTGCCCGCACACCCCACCGGCCGCCGGCGCCGCCGCGCAACGCTGTTCGCCGGCGCCGCGTGCGCCGTCGCGGTCGCCGTGGCCTCGGTCGCGCTGACCGGCACAGCACACGCCGAGGCCGACCGCACCGTCACGGCGAACACGACCGGCACCCACAACGGGTACTTCTTCTCGTACTGGAAGGACAGCGGCAATGTCACCATGACGCTGGGCGCCGGTGGCTCGTACAGCGTCCAGTGGAGCAACATGAACAACACCGTCGTCGGCAAGGGCTGGAAGCCCGGCTCCAGCCACACCGTGAACTACTCCGGCACGTTCAACGTCAACGGCAACGGCTACCTGGCGCTGTACGGCTGGACCACGAACCCGCTCATCGAGTACTACGTGGTCGAGAACTTCGGCAGCTACAACCCGAGCACCGGCGCCCAGCGGCTGGGTTCGGTCACGACCGACGGCAGCACGTACGACATCTACCGCACCCAGCGGGTCAACCAGCCGTCCATCATCGGCACCGCCACGTTCTACCAGTACTGGAGCGTGCGGCAGCAGAAGCGGACCGGCGGCACCATCACCACCGCGAACCACTTCAACGCATGGGCGAGCCTCGGGCTGAACCTCGGCACGCACGACTACCAGATCCTCGCCACCGAGGGCTACCAGAGCAGCGGCAGCTCCAGCATCACCGTCAGCGAAGGCCCGGCCGGCCCCACGACGTCGTCGCCGCGGCCGAGTTCGCCGGGCGTGTCGAGCCCGCCGCCGGGCGGCGGCACCGCGGCGTGCCAGGTGACCAACGCGCTGAACGCCTGGAACAACGGCCTCACCGACAACATCACCATCACGAACACGGGCACCAGCCCCATCAACGGCTGGTCCCTGCGGTTCAACCTCGCGTCCGGGCAGACGATCACGTCCGGCTGGAGCGCCTCGTACTCGCCGAGCAGCGGTCAGGTGACCGCGACCAACGTGAGCTACAACGGCGCGATCCCACCGGGCGGCTCGACGACGATCGGCTTCCAGGCCACCCACACCGGCAACGCCGCCGCGCCGAGCGGGTTCACCCTCAACGGCGCCACCTGCCGCTGACCATGTCCCTGCGCGCCGGGCCCGGGGGAGTCCCCGGACCCGGCGTGTGCATCTCCAGCATCAGGCGCAGGCCGCCCTCGGCGACCTGCGCACCTTCGCCGCCGCCGCCGGGCCGTATCCGCCCCCGCTGACACTCGGACACGACGCCGCGGCGACCGCCGGCGCCGAGGTGGCCGCGCTGGCCGCGCTGGCCGCGCTGGCCATGCCGGCCGGCGCCGCCGCCATCCCGAAGCCGATCACGACCGTCATGGCGACGGTCAATGCCTGCTCATCGATGTCTCCCCGAGGTTCGTTCGCTGGATGGGACCACCATGCGCGATCATGGATGCGCAAACGTTGAAGAAACCTTGAATCGGCGGCCCCAGCCCGGAGAAGGACGGTCGAGGCGACGTTGGAATTCCGGCTGCTCGGAACCGTCGAGGCCGTCCGCGGTGGCGCGCCCGTCGCCCTCGGCCCCGCCCGGCAGCGCAGCGTGCTGGCGGCGCTGCTGGCCGACACCGGCCGGGTGGTGCGCACCGGCGACCTCGTCGAGCGGGTGTGGGGCAACGCCCGGCCGCGGCGGGCGGTGCCGACCCTCTACAGCTACCTGTCCCGGCTGCGAGCCGCGCTCGACGGCGGCCCGGCGCCGATCCGGCGGGCCGGCGGGTACCTGCTGGCGGCCGAGCCGGCCACGGTCGACCTGCACCGCTTCCGCGACCTGTGCGTGCGGGCCCGGGCCGCTGACGGCGACCGGGCCGCGGCGGCGCTGTTCGACGAGGCGCTCGGACTGTGGCGGGGCACCGCGTTCGCCGACCTCGACACGCCGTACTTCAACCTGCTGCGGGCGACCGCCGATCGGGAACGGCTGGCCGCCGAGGCGGACCGTGACGACCTCCGGCTGCGCCTCGGCCGGGCGGGCGAGGCGCTGGCCGGGCTGTTCGCGCGGGCCGAGGCGCACCCGCTCGACGAACGCACCGCCGGGCAGCTCATGCTCGCCCTGTACCGCGTCGGTCGCGCCGCCGACGCCCTCGCCCACTACCGGCTGGCCCGGGCGCGGCTGCGCGACGAACTGGGCAGCGACCCCGGCGAGGCGCTGCGGCGACTGCACGAGCAGGTGCTGGCGGGCGCGGTCCCCCCGGTCGTCGTGCCGCCCGTCAGCGCGTCGGCGGGCAACCCGCCACGGCAGCTGCCGGCACCGCCCGCGGTGTTCGTCGGGCGGGCCGGGGAACTGGCCCAGCTGGACCGGATCGCCACCGCGGACACGATGGGGATCGCGGCCATCGGCGGTACCGGCGGCATCGGCAAGACCTGCCTGGCCCTGCACTGGGCGCACCGCAACGCCGAGCGGTTCCCCGACGGGCAGCTCTACGCCGACCTGCGCGGCTTCGATCCGACCGGTGAGCCGGTCCCGGCGACCGTCGCCCTGCGCGGCTTCCTGGAGGCACTGGGCGTCGCACCCGGCGAGGTTCCCGACGACCTGGACACCCGGGCGGCGCTGTACCGCAGCCTCCTCTCCGGCCGCAGGATGCTCGTGCTCCTCGACAACGCGCGCAGCACCGCCCAGGTGGAACCGCTGCTGCCCGGCAGCCCGGCCTGCATGGTCCTGGTCACCGGGCGCCAGCAGCTGGCCGGGCTGGTCACCGCCGCGGGCGCCCGGCCACTGACGCTCGACGCGCTGCCCGGCGCCGAAGGGCGGGAGCTGCTCATGCACCACGTCGGCCGGGGCCGGGCGGCGCGCGAGCCCGAGGCCGCCGCCGCGCTCGTCGCCCACTGCGCCGGGCTGCCCCTCGCCACGAGCATCGTCGCGGCCCGGGCCCGTATCCAGTCGACGCTGCCACTGGCGGCGCTCGCGGAGGAGCTCGGCGACCGGGCGGCGCGGCTCGACGCCCTCGACGCCGACGACCTCGGTGCCGACCTGCGAGCGGTCTTCGCCGTGTCCTACCAGGCCCTGGAGCCCGCCCTCGCGCGGACCTTCGGGCTGCTGGGCGACGCGCCCGGGCCCGACATCGGGCTCCCGGCCGCGGCGGCGCTGACCGGGCAGCCGGCCGGACCGACCCGGGCGGCGCTGCGCCGGCTCACCGCCGCCCACCTCCTCCAGGAGCATGCCCCCGGCCGGTACCGCATGCACGACCTCGTGCACCTCTACGCCGCCGAGTGCTGCGCCCGGGACCAGCCGCCCGACGCGGTCGCCGCGGCCCGGGAGCGCCTCACCGCCTGGTACGCCGACACCGCCGTGGCCGCCGACCGCGCCCTGGCCCCGCACCGCACCCCACTCGACGGCGCCCCCGTCACCCGCGCCTTCTCCGCCGCCGACGCCATGGACTGGTTCGCCGCCGAGCACGAGTGTCTCGCCGCGGCCCAGCGGGCGGCGGCCGAGCACGGTTCCCGGGCCGCGGTGTGGCGCCTCGCCTGGGCGCTCGACACCTTCCAGTGGCGCTGCGGCCGGCTCGCCGAGCGGGTCGCGGCGCTGCGAGCCGCGCTCCCGGCCGCCACCGGCGACCCGGCCGCGGCGGCGCTGTGCCACCGGCTGCTGGGCCGCGCACACGTCCCGCTCGGCGAGCACAACCTCGCCCTGCACCACCTGGAGCGGGCGGCGGCGGGCTTCGCAGCGACCGGCGACGCCGACGGCCGGGCCCAGACACACCTCAACCTGGCCCTGGCCTGGGAGCGGGCCGGCGACGACGGGGAGGCGTTGCACCACGCCCGGGAGAACCTGCGGATCCGCGCCGGGCTCGGCAGCCCGGCTCGCGAGGCCGAGGCGCTCAACGCGGCCGGCTGGTATCACGCCCGTGTCGGGGACTTCGAGCCCGCCCGGGAGTACTGCCGGCGGGCACTGTCGGTGAGCCGGGCCCACGGGTTCCGGGAGATCGAGGCGTACACCAGGGACAGCCTGGGGTACATCGCCCACCGCGGCGGCCGGCCCGCCGAGGCCCTCGGGCACTACCGGGTCGCGCTGGACCTGCGCCGGGCGCTCGGCGACACCTATGAGGAGGCCGACACGCTCACGCACCTCGCCGACGTTCTCGTGGCCCTCGGCCGCGACGCCGAAGCGACGTCGGCCCGGCGCGCGGCGCTCGCGTTGTACGAGCGCCAGGGCCGTACCCGCGAGGCGGCCGCCCTCAGATAGCGCAGCGCGGCCGCGACCCCCGCAAGGGTCGCGGCCGCGGCTGTGGACGTCACGGGGTGAAGGCCTTCACCTCCAGCAGGCCGACCGAGTTGGTGCCGTTCGACTGGAGCACGACCCGCAGGCGGGTCGTCGAGACCGTGGTGAAGGTGACCGTGTTGTAGGCGTTCGCCGCCACCGGATAGCCGCTGGCGCCCGGCATGTCCGCGTAGGCGGAACCGGTCCAGTACTGCAGCTTCCACGACGACGGCAGGTCGATGCCCTGGTTGTCGTCGAACAGGTACACCTGCGCCTTGTTCAGCGACACCGCCGAGGACCAGGTGAGCTCGGCCCACTGCTGGCCGCTGTTGGGCCAGGTGCCCCAGCGCGGGTTCACGGTGTCGTTCGACGACGGCGGGTCGATGCCGTCGTTGACGGCGGCCACCGACTCCCACGCGTTCGTGTAGGACGCCGACGCCACGGCCTGGCCGGCGACGTTCTGGCCGCCCGCCGGCGGCGGTGTGGTGGTGCCACCACCGATGGCCAGCGCGTCGCTGGAGAACGTGGTGAACGACGGGTTGACGTCGGTCTCGCCGCCGGCGCCGTCGCAGCGGCGGTCCGGGTTGAAGGCGAGGTACGTGCCGGAGCCGCACGCGATCGCGAACTCGGCGTCGCCGCCGACCACGATGTTGCCCGACAGGTTGGCGCCGTTCTGGATCAGCGCGTTGTCCTTCACGATCGCGTTGCCGCCGACCGTGCCGCCGTTGACCCAGCCGAGGCCCTCGATGCGGGCGTTGCCGGTGACGGTACCGGCGTAGACCGCCGCCTTCGGGCCGACGTACGCCGACGCGGCCACGTTGGCGCCGGGGCCGACCCAGCCGCCGCCGTTGCTGTGCCAGTGCCCGCCGTTGGTCGCGGCCGGCTTCACGTAGCCCGGCTCGAAGCCCGACGGCGTGGCGCCCGAGACGCGGAACTCGTACGGGAAGCGGCGCGCCTTGTTGTAGCCGTCGAGGAACGCGTAGTGCGGCACCGCGTTCGGCGTGGCGGTGGCGACCAGCCACACCTCCCGCTCGCCGGACTGGAGCTGGAAGTCGATCTGCCCGTCGGTGCCGGTGTACAGCTGGGAGTACCGCGGCGTGCCGTTGCGCACCGCGACCAGGCCGAACGTCCAGCCGGTCGCGCCCGTCTCGGCGTGGCCCCTGAGCCGCAGCTTGACCAGCCCGCCGTCGGTCGCCGGCACCAGCTTGACCTTGTTGAAGCCGTAGTCCGACGGGGCGACCCGCGCGTTGATGCGGTAGTGGCCGAGGCTCTGGTTCACGGCCTCGACGTTGCCGCCGTTGTAGGCGTTGTTGAGGAACCCGGCGCCGTAGACGTTGTTGATGAACGGCATCAGCGTCGAGCGGTTGCCGAAGTCGTACGTCACGGTGCGGGTCGCGTACTCGCCCACCCGCCGGTTCAGCTCGGCCTGGGTGATGCCGGTGATCCGGCGGTACACCTCGAGGGGATGCTCGTTGCTGCGGGCCTCGTTCCAGATGCGGTTGAACATCGCCAGGCCGTCGCGGTCCTTGATGTACTGCAGGAGCATCCAGGCGCCGTAGTGGTGCCGGCTGGAGGAGTAGTACAGGTTCTCCGAGCGCAGCCACCGGGTCAGGTCCCCGGCCGCGGTGGTCGGCAGCGCCTGCATCGCCATGAACTCCGCGCTCGACTCCCAGAACGTGCCCGCCGACGGGTCGGTGAAGCCGTAGCCGGACCGGCCGAGGAACGTGTAGTTCTGGAAGACGTGGCCGAGCTCGTGCGCCAGGCCCCACGAGCCGGGCAGCGCGGCGCCGGGCGCGATGTTGATGACGCCGACCCGGCCGTCCACCGAGCCGCCGGTCGCCCAGGCGTTGAGCTCGGTGCGGTTCCAGGTGTTCGTCACGATGACGATGATCTTGTACTGTGCGAGCAGTCCCTGTTCCGGCGTGAACTGCATCGTGTTCACGTAGAACGAGTACAGGTTCTCCAGCTGGGTGATGATGCTGTTCGGGTCGAAGTTGTACGGCGAGGGCGCCGACGTCGGGTTGGTGCCCGACTTCTCGCCCCAGAGCAGGATGAAGTTCGTCGACTCCCGGGTGCGGTTCTGCGCCCACGGCACCTCGCCGGTCTGCGTCCAGCGGGCGGGGATGTAGACGGACTTGGCGGCGGCCGACGCCGACGGCGCCGACACGGTGAACAGCACGCCGGCGGTGAGCGCGAGCGTGACCAGGAGGGCCTTCATGCGGTGCCTCATGACGCGTAGGCCTTGACCTCGAGCAGGCCGACCGAGCTGGTGCCGTTGGACTGCAGCACCACCCGCAGGCGGGTGGTCGAGACCGTGGTGAAGGTGACGGTGATGTAGGCGTTGGCGGTCACCGGGTAGCCGCTGGCGCCGGGCACGTCGGCGTAGGCCGAGCCGGTCCAGTACTGCAGCTTCCACGAGGACGGCAGGTCGATGCCCTGGTTGTCGTCGAACAGGTAGACCTGGGCCCGCCTCAGCGACTGGTTGGACGACCAGGTGAGCTCGGCCCACTGCTGGCCGCTGTTGGGCCAGGTGCCCCAGCGCGGGTTCACGGTGTCGTTCGACGACGGCGGGTCGATGCCGTCGTTGACGGCTGCCACCGACTCCCACGGCGACGTGTAGGACGCGCTCGGCGTCGCGGACCGCGCGAGGTTCGGGTCCGGCTGCGTAGCGCCGCCCTTGATCAGGAACAGGTTGTCGGCGACGTTGAAGTTGTTCGCCAGGTACGAGCCGGCGGGCGGGTTGGTGTGGTAGTAGTCGTCGTGGTTGCAGTCGAGCCGGTCGTCGTGCGAGCGGTTGGTGCACACGGTGCGCACCACGACCTCGTCGCCGTCCTTGTAGCACATGACGTCCCACTCGTCGGTGCAGTGGGCGTGGCCCGACGCGTTGGGCGCGTTGTTGTTCACGGCGCCGAGCGTGTGGCCGAGCTCGTGCGCGGCGACGCCGGCGACCCAGCAGCCGTTGTCCGCGCGGGCGTACTCCGGGCCGCTGTTCGACCGGTTGGCGTCGGTCTTGCGCGTGTCGCCGGCGAAGCCGCCGATCCCGCAGTACACATTGGCGTCGACAAATTGCAGGTACTTGCGGTCGGTGCGGGTGTACCCGGCCGCCTTGACCGCGTTGAGCAGCGGCGCCCAGTCGTTGGCGTTCAGCGCCGAGTCGGGGATCTGCACGTCGCGCACGACGGGGCGGCAGGCCCCGTTCACGGTCTCGGTCACGTACCGCACGTGCCGCTCGCCGCCGGTCTCCTTGGCGCTCTCGTTGAAGATCGTGTCGACGCCCTCCGCGAGGCTGCGGAAGGTCTCCAGGTACTGCGGGTAGCGGCTGGTCGAGCCGTGGACGTACAGCACCTCGACCCTCCGGCCGCTGGTGCCGTCGCCCTCGCAGACCGCGAGCGCCTGCGCGGCGGCGGCCGGCGCCGCGGCCGCCAGCGCCGGGACGCTCGTCTTCACCGACAGGCCGGCGGGCACGGCGTCGGGGCCGTGCGTGCACATGACGGGGCTGGTGCCCTTGACCTCGAGCAGGTCGGGGCCGCAGGGCCCGGCGGCGCGGCGCTGCAGGCCGTTGTAGACCAGGCCCTTCGCGGGGTCGCCGGCCGGCAGCGCGGCGTTCTCGCCGGCGGAGGCCGTGCCGGCGACGAGGCCGGCGGCGACGAGGACGAGCCCGCCGACCGATATTCCGATGGTTCGAGCGGTGGTGGTACCGGCGAATCGTCGCCGGCGGAGGACGGATCCGGGCATGGTGAGGCTCCGATCGCGGATTGGCGGGCCCATGCGTTCCGGGCGCGGACCAAGCCGCGCGCCGCATGGACGAAATCCTTTTCGGCACCGTGCCAGCGCTATAGTCGACTGTCAATGCTTGTGACAAGCTGTTCCAAGACTTAACCCAGAACAAAGTGAGCGCGCTCGCCGAAAATGTTTCGGTGGCGGGTGCCCGCGAAACTTACAGCTCGGCGTAGCGGCTCACCGTGAGGCGGCGGCTCAGGCGGCCAGGAACTCGCGGGCGCCGCGCAGGCGGGTGGTCAGGCGGGCCTGCGTCGCGGCGCAGTCCAGGCGCACCGCGAGCGGGCCCGGGATGCCGGTCCCGGCCCGCCGCGCGGACGGCAGCCGCAGCGGGTCGAGGCCGTCGCGGCGGGCGATCAGCGTGCCCAGCTCGTGGCGGCTGACCGCGTCGGCGCCGGCGACGTGGTGCACCCCGCGGTGGCCGGACGCGGCCAGCTCCAGCAGCGCCGCCGCGAGGTCGGTGACGTGCACCGGGCAGCGCACGTCGTCGGTGAAGAGCGCGCCGGTCGCGGTGCCGGCGGCGAGGGCGTGCACGAACGTCTCGTGCAGCGACTCGCCGTGGCCGACGATGAGCGACGTGCGGGCGATCACCGCGGCCGGGTCCAGCCCGGCGACGGCGGTCTCGGCCGCGGCCTTCGCGGCGCCGTACGGCGTGACCGGGTCCGGCGGGCACGTCTCGTCGTAGCGCTCGGCCGTGCCGGAGAACACCGCGTCGCTCGACACGTGCACGAGCCGGGCCCCGATCGCGGCGGCGGCCGCCGCGACGTGCATGCCGCCGTCCGCGGTGGTCGCCCAGTCGGCCTGCCGGTACGCGGCGTTGACGACCACGTCCGGCCGCACGTCGGCGACGAGCGCCGCGACCGCCGCACGGTCGCGGATGTCGAGTGTGTGCCACACCGCGCCGGGGACGGGCGCCGCCCGCCGGTGGTACGTCGCCGTGGTGTCGTGACGGGCGTCCAGGGCCTGCCGCACGAGTTCGCGCCCGAGCAGCCCACTCCCGCCGACGATCAGAACGGTGCTCATGTGGCGGGGATGATACGGCGCGTCTCGTAGGCCCACATGGCGATCTCCACGCGGTTGCGGGCGCCGAGCTTGGCCATGAGGCTCGCCAGGTGCGTCTTCACCGTGCTCAGGCTGATGTGCAGGGTGTCGGCGATCTCGGTGTTCGTCAGGCCGCGGGCCACGGCGAGCAGGACCTCCTCCTCCCGCGCGGTGACGGGGGAGATCGGCTGCGCGGCCGGCCGCCCCGACGGCACGTCGGCGAACGTGCGCAGCAGCCGCACGGTGACGCTCGGCGCGATGAGCGCCTCGCCGTCGGCGGCCGCCCGCACGGCCTGGGCCAGCAGCTCCGGCCCGGCGTCCTTGAGCAGGAACCCGCGGGCGCCGTTGCGCAGCGCCCCGTAGACGTACTCGTCCAGGTCGAACGTGGTGATCACGACCACGACCAGCGGGTCGGGCACGCCCGGCCCGGCCAGCAGGCGGGTCGCCGCCAGCCCGTCGAGCTGCGGCATCCGGATGTCGAACAGGCAGACGTCGGGGCGCAGCTCGCGGGCCAGGCGCACCGCCTCCCGCCCGTCGGCGGCCTCGGCGACCACCTCGATGCCGGGCTGGGCGTCCAGCATGATGCGCAGCCCGGTCCGGATGATCGCCTGGTCGTCAGCGACGAGGACGCGGATGGCCACCGCTGTCCGTCCTTCCCCGCGGCAGCTCGGCCGCGACCCGCCAGCCGCGGTCGGGGCCCGGTCCGGCGCGCAGCTCGCCGCCGAGCAGCGTGGCCCGCTCGCGCAGGCCGGCCAGGCCGTAGCCGTCGCGGGCCCGGCCGGGCCGCGCGCCGTCGTCGGCGACGGTGATCCGGACCCGCCGCGGCTCGCCGGTGACCCGGACGACGACCTCGGTCGCGTCGGCCGCGTGCCGCATGGCGTTGGTCACCGACTCCTGCACGATGCGGTACACCGCCGCGTCCACCGCCGGCGGCAGCGCCTCGAGGTCGCCGTCCAGCCCCAGGTCGACCCGCAGCCGGCCGCCCGGGGCCCGCACCAGCCGCTCCAGGTCGGCGACGCCCGCCGGCGGCGCCAGGTCGGCACCGGCGCCGCGGTCGCGCAGCGCGGCGACCATGGCCCGCATCTCCTCCAGGGTGCGGGCGCCCTCCTCCTCGACCCCTTCCAGCGCCTCGACCGCGGCCGACGGGTCGTTGCCGGCGACGACCCGGCCGGCCTGGGCCCGGATCACCATCGCCGACACGTGGTGGGCGACCGTGTCGTGCAGCTCGCGGGCCAGCTGCTCGCGCTCGCGCGAGCGCACCCGGTCGAACTGCCGCTCGCGGGCCACCGCCCGGAACCGCACCGACGCCCCGACGACCCCGGGCAGCATCAGGAACGCGAAGCCGACGAGCAGCTCGACGAGCGGCGTGCCGTCGGTGACCGACGAGAACAGGACACCCGCGACGATCACCGCGGCGCCGACGACGACCTCCCGGCCCGAGCCCCAGCGCGGCAGCGCGTACACCAGCAGCAGCATGATCAAGCCCGTGTACGGCCCGACCGGCGCCGGCGGGTCGCCGATCAGCGTGGCCACCCCGACCGCGCTCACCGCGGCGAACGCGAGCACGACGGTGCCGAGCGGGTGGGTCCGGCGCCACAGGGTCAGCGCGACCAGCCAGACCCCGAGCGCCACGGCCACCGGCGGCCACACCAGGTCGTCGCGCAGCACGGCCTCGGCGGCGACGCCGGCCAGGCCCGCCGCGAGCACCACCCAGTCGCGCCACACGCGGCCGGGCGCGCCGGGCGGGCGCGGCTCGTTCCAGAGGGTTCGCAGGTCGTCGCGGAGCACGTTCCCAGCGTAGGGAGCCTGCCGTGGCGCGCATCGGCCGAAAGGACGGTGCGCCGCTCGGCCCGGGGACGGGCGCAACGGCGGCTTCCGCGCCGATGTCCGGCGGCGCCGCGACGGCGAACCTCGGCGGTGACACAAACCGTGACTTGGAGGAACCCGATGCTGTCGAATGCCCTCTCCCGCCTGGGCGGGAGCGCCGCCCGCCATCCGTGGCGGGTGATCGCGGCCTGGCTGCTCGCCGCCGTGGTCGCGGTGGTCGCCGCGGCCACCCTCGGCGGGCGGACCGCCGACGAGATGAGCGCCCCCGGCCTGGACTCGCAGCAGGCCGCCGCGCTCATCGAGCGGGCCGGCACCGGCGAGCAGGGGATGACCGCGCAGGTCGTCGTCACCCCCACGGCGGCCGGGACGCCGGTGCCGAAGGAGGCCCTGGCCCGCCTCCAGGACGAGATCCGCCGCCTGCCGCACGTCGTCGGCACCGCCGGGCTCGTCTCGCCGGACGGCCGCGTCGCCGTGGTGCGCGTGCAGTACCCCGAGCAGGACCAGCTCAGCGCCGCCGACCTCGACGCCCTCGTCGGCCTGGTCGAGCGCCTGCGTGGCGAGTTGCCCCTGCGCATCGAGATGGGCGGCGACCTCTTCTACGCCTTCTCCGACGCCGGTGCCGGCATCGGTGAGCTGATCGGCCTGCTGGCCGCGGCCGCGATCCTGTTCCTGGCGTTCGGCTCGCTCGTGGCCGCCGCGCTCCCGATCGGCATGGCCCTGTTCGGGCTGACCGTCGGCGTGTCCACGATGACGGTCCTGGCCGGCGCGATCCAGATCCCGACGTTCGCCCCGGTGCTCGGCAGCATGGTCGGCCTCGGGGTGGGCATCGACTACGCGCTCTTCGTGCTCGCCCGGCATCGGGAGTACCTCGGGCAAGGCGTCGAACACCATGAGGCCGCGGGACTGGCGGTCGCCACGGCCGGACGCCCGGTGGTGTTCGCCGGCGGTACCGTCGTCGTCTCGATCCTCGGCATGGCGGTCGCGAACGTGCCGTTCATGACGATCGGCGGGCTCGCCGTCTCCATCGTCGTGCTGGTGATGGTGGTCGCGTCGGTGACCCTGCTGCCCGCGTTCCTCGGCCTGGCGGGTGCGCGGCTGGCCCGGTCCCGCGGGCTGCGTGTCGCCCGCGGCGTCGGCTGGCGGCCGTGGATCCGGCACGTCAACCGCCACCCGGCGCTGTACGCGCTCGGCGCGACCGCCCTGCTCGTGGCCGCGACCCTGCCGCTGTTCGCCCTGCGGGTCGGCCTGCCCGACGACGGCTCGATGCCGGCGAGCCGCACCGAGCGCCAGGCCTACGATCTCGTCGCCGCGGCGTTCGGCCCGGGCACCAACGGCCCGCTCGTCATCGCCGTCGACCTGGCCGGCGACCCGGGCGTGGCCGACCGCCTCGCCACGGCCGTCGCGGCCGACCCGGGCATCGCGTCGGTCGCCCCGCCGCAGGTCGACGCCGCGGCCGGGGTCGCCACGCTGGTGGTGTTCCCGACCACGGGCCCGCAGGACCGGGCGACCGCCGACACGGTGTCCCGGCTCCGCGCGACGGTCCTGCCCGGGGTCGTCGGCGCCGGCCCGGCCTCCGCGCACGTCGGCGGCGCCGCGGCCGCCCTGTCGGACGTGGGCCGGCGCACCAGCGAACGCCTCCCGTTCTTCGTGGCGGCCGTCCTGGCGCTGTCGTTCGTCCTGCTGCTGCTGGTCTTCCGCTCGGTCCTGGTCCCGCTGAAGGCGGTGCTGCTCAACCTGCTGAGCATCGGCGCCTCCTACGGCGTGCTGGTCGCGGTGTTCCAGTGGGGCTGGGGCGGCTCGCTCATCGGCCTGGAGTCGACGGTACCGATCGTGTCGTTCATCCCGATGTTCCTGTTCGCGATCCTGTTCGGCCTGTCGATGGACTACGAGGTGTTCCTGCTCTCCCGCGTCCGCGAGGAGTACCAGCGCACCGGCGACAACGCCGCCTCGGTCGTGGAGGGCGTCGCGGGCACGGCCCGGGTGATCACGTCGGCGGCCCTCATCATGGTGGCGGTCTTCCTGTCGTTCTCCTTCGCCGAGGACCCGTCGACGAAGATGTTCGGCCTGGGCCTGGCCACCGCCATCTTCGTGGACGCCACGGTGGTCCGCATGGTCCTGGTCCCGGCGACGATGACGCTGCTGGGCCGGGCGAACTGGTGGCTCCCGGGGTGGCTGGACCGCCTGCTGCCCGGCTCGTCGGGCCCCGGCCGGTCGCCGGTCGGGCCGGAGGCGCCCCCGGCCCGCGAGGTGGTGCACCAGCCCTGACAAGCCGTCCGCGCAGCACCGCGACGACAACGCCGCGGTGCTGCGCGGTCTCAGTCGTCCGGCGATCTCGTCAGGTCGTCGATCAGCTGGTGCACGACGGGGACGTCCTGCGCGTCCAGCCGGGCGATCGCGGCCTCGTCGAACCGGGGCCCGCCGAGCGTCGTGCGGAGATCGCGCAGTTGCCTGGCCTCGTCCCGGGCGCAGCCGGTGTCGTCGTCGGCGAGGTGCAGCATCATGGCGTGGATGTGCAGGACGACCGCGGTCGCCGGGTCCCCGGCCGCCCGCACGAGCGTGCCGAGGAGGCTGGCCGCGTCCGCCCGCGGGCGGAGCTCTCCGGCCTCCTCCGCCGCCGCGAGCGCCTCGGCGCCGTACTCATACGCCTGATCGACGTCGCCCCGGTCGGCGGCGATGCGCGCCAGCGCGAGGTTGGCCGTGGCGGCCGCCGCTCGGTCGTCCAGCTCGACGGCCAGGTCGGCGGCGGAGCGGTGGTGCGTCTCGGCCTCGTCCGGCCGGCCGCGCCGCATCGCGAGCGCACCGAGGTGCTGGTGACACTCCAGCAGGCCGCGCCGGTCACCGTGTTCGGCGAACGTCGCGACGACGGACTCCGCGAGGGCAGCCGCGTTCTCCAGGTCGCCGGCGGCGCCACGCACCCGGCTCAGGTCCAGCGTGCATCGGGCCAGCTCCATCGCGAAGGCGGCCGGGTTGTCCGCGGCGAGCGCCCGCGCCGTCGCCACCGCCTCCTCGGCGGACGCGGCCGCTTCGGCCAGCCGGCCCAGGCCCAGGAAGATCCGGGCGGTCGTGGCCAGGGCCGCCATGAGCAGCGGGGTGTTTCCCGGGTCGGCGCCGGCCAGTTCCCGGCACAGCGCGAGGCCCTCGTCGGCGGCGCGGGCCGCGGACTCCAGCCGGCCGTCCTCGGCGTCCGCGCCGGCGAGGTTGTTCAACGCGACGGCGAGGTTCGTCCGGTACGCGGGCCGCACGCCGGCGATGGCGCGCACCATCGCCACCGCCTCCACGGCGGCGGTGCGGCTCTCTTCGGCCCGGCCGGTCCGCCGGTACGCGCTGGCGAGGTTGTTCAGCGCGGACGCCAGCGCCACGTCGTCGTCCCGGTCGTCCGCGAGCGTCCGCAGGAGCGTGACCGCCTCCTCGGCGGCCGGGACCGCCGCGGCGTAGTCGGACGTGTCCTGGTACAGCGCGCCGAGCGTGTCGAGGGCCAGCGCCAGGACACCGGTGGTACCGCCGCCGTCCTGGCCCCGGGTCACGCTGACGGCCTCCTCGCACAGGGCGACCGCTTGGGCGAACCGGCCGACGTCGCGGTACCGCTGCGCCAGCGTCACGAGCATGCCGGCGAGCTGGACCGACGACGGGCCGTCGGCGGTGAGCTGGCGCATGAGGCCGACGGCCTCGGTCGCCGGGCGGATCGCGTCGAGCCGTTCGCCGCTCTCGCTGAGCACGACGCCGAGGTCGTGCAGGGCGAGGGCGAGCCGGCGGCGGGCGTCCTCGGTCTCGGCCACCTCGGGCGGCAGGTCCCGGCGCAGCTCCACCGCCTCCTGCAGGCAGCGGACCGCGGCGCGGGCCTCGCCGCTGTCGCTGTGCACGAGACCCTGGACGGCGAGCGCGGTCGCCAGCCCGTCGGTCGTCGCCGGGCCGGACGGCAGCGCGCGGTACATCTCGATCGCCTGCGCGGCGAAGGACGCGGCGCGGCGCGGCCGGCCGGCGTCGAACTGCAGCCGTGCGGCGCCCGTCAGGGCGGCCGCGAGCGCGTGCTCGTCGGCGGCCCCGACCCGGCGCAGGTCGCGGCACACCTCGACGTGCTGCTCGGCCACGCGCGCGGCCGCGTGCCGTTCACCCGCGGCGGCGAGCGCCTCGGCCAGGTCGTCCAGCGCGCCGGCCAGCTCGGGCCAGTGCCCCGGGTCGGTCGCCGCGAGGCGCTCGTAGATGCGGACGCGCCGGCGCAGCGTCTCGAGGGCCTGCGACGGGGCCTGCCATGCCCTGTCGGAGGCGAAGCTGTGTGACCGGACCGTGTCGGACGCCGGCCCGGCGGACAGGCGGCGGCGCAGCCGGTCCAGCTCCATGATGGTCTGCTCGCCGCGTTCGACGTCGCCCAGCGCGGCGTACGACGCCGCCAGTCCCTCCAGGGCCGCCAGCAGCAGGTTCGACCGGGCCGGGCTGGCCGGCAGCTCGGACAGCACCTGGACCGCCTCGCGGCCGGTGCCCACCGCGTCGTCGAGGCGGCCGGCCAGCCGGTAGTCGAGCGCCGCGGCCTCCAGCGCCTCGCCGAGCCGGTCGGTCAGCGCGGGATGGCGCGCCGCGAGCTCGCGCAGGCCGTCCAGGCCGGGCCGCCCGGCCCGGCTCGCGTGCTCGCCGAGGTAGCGCTCCAGGTACGGGTTGATGCGACCACTCATGCCGCGTCCCGCAGCTGGCGCTCGGCGAGCGACCGGAGCGCCTCGAAGACCCGGCCCGCCCGCTTGTCCTCGATCTCGACGGTGCCCCGCAGGTGGTCGACCAGCCGGCGGTGGTAGAGCCGGTAGACCGCCTGCTCGTCCTCGCTCGAGGAGATGACGTAGCGGCCGTAGTTCTCGCCGAGCTCGCCGAGCAGCGTGTAGATGTCCGACTCGCGGAACTCGAAGCCGTCGTTGCGCAGCGCGGTGGCCGCGGCCGGCCAGACGTCGCGCGCCGGGAAGCCGTTGCCGGCGGCGAAGGCGAGCGCGTACATCAGGTCCCGGGCGGCGCCGGGCACCGGCCGCCCGTCGCGGCGCAGCTCGGGCCAGCGGCCCAGATCGAGGTCGAACGCCTCCTCGATCGAGGCGGGGAGCCGCGCGTCGCCGGCCGCGTCGTCCACGTGGGCGGTGAGCACCCGGGCGAGCAGGAAGCTGCCGCCCTGTTCGTCCGCCATGGCGAGGTCGGCGATGGGCGCCACGGCACGCCGGTGGTGCAGCCCGGCGAGCCGCCGGTGGACGTACTCCTCGACGTCGGCCCGGACCGTCGCCGCGTCGACGTCGCCCAGATCGACCACCGTCGTCGACGGTGCCGCGAGCGCCTGTGGCAGCGACTCCACCTGGCCGGCCAGCGCGGCGCCCGCCTCGAACGGCCGGGTCGCGACGAGCACGCAGCAGACCTCGCTGAGGCGGCCGATCGCCGTGGCGAGGCGGCGCGCCTCGGTGCCGGCCTCGTCGAGCCCGTCGACGATGATGACCGGGGGCCTTGGACGCCGGCTCGCCAGGTCCATGAGCGCCCAGATGGTGCGGGCGTCCGGCTCGCCGAGCTGCGCGCCGAGTTCGGCGACGAGGTCGTCCGGTGTCTTGTTGCGCAGGTTGAGGTTCGCGCTGACCGAATGCGGGCCGGGATCGGGGTCGTCGGCGCCCAGCGGCGCGTACCGCAGGACGTTGGCCCGCTCCCCGGCGTCCGACAGCGCGGCCAGGCGGCCGAGGACGGCCGACTTGCCGCACCCGCCGGGGCCGGTGACGACGACGATGCCGGGCTCCGGTTCGCGGATGCGCTCGACCAGCGGTCGCAGGACGTCCTTGCGGCCGCTGAAGTACCAGGCCTGCTCACCGGGGTCGGCGCCGCGCGACGCGGCGAGCAGGTGCGCGACCAGCACCTCCCCTCCCGGCTGGTACCGCGGGTTCGGCAGCAGCAGGCCGGGGTGCCCCTGCGTCGCCTGGTCGAGCTTGTGCCGCGCGTCGCCCTTCCACTCCTGCACCAGTCCGAACAGGAGCTCGTCGCCGCGGAGGAAGCGGGTGTGCGGGTTCCACACCGGCGCCAGGGCCGGCGTCGAGGGCCCGCTGGCCAGCATGGCCCGCAGGTGGCCCAGCAGCGCCCCCTCCCGGGCCTTGGTGTAGCTCATCGACGCGGCGAGGACCCCGATCCAGACCACCGGCGTTTGCATCGCGGCGTCGGTGGCCTTGCGCACGGTCGTCAGGACCGGCACCACGCCCGCCCCCGCGTGGCAGGTGTCGATGATCAGCAGGATCTGCTCGGCGCCCGACTCGACGGCCAGCTCGGCGAGCGCGCTGGGCGGGTAGGTGCCGTTCTGGTTCGACCGGGCGGTGTCGCGGGTGATGAGGCGCAGGTCGCCATGGACGCTGGCGCCGTGGCCGGACCAGACCAGGATGAGGCTGCGCCCGTGCAGCCCGCCGCCCGGCAGCGCCTGGTCGAGCTCGTCGCGCAGCTCCTGCATCGGCGCGTCGGCGATGACGCGCGACTGGGCCGACAGGCACTCGGCGACCGCCCGCAGCAGCGGCACCGTGTTGGCCAGCAGCGGGTACTTGTCGGCGTGCTGGTACTTGCCCATGGCCACGCCGACGACCGCGAGCTCGCGCGGCTCCTCCGGCGGGCTACTCGTCATCGGCGGCCGCCGGGTCCCACACCAGCGTCGCGGCGGTGACCGGAGTGGCGGGATTGGCGTCCGGGCCGTCGCGGTCGACCGCGATGACGTAGCCACCGGCCGGCAGCGGGTCGAACGACGCGGAGAAGCTCCCGGGCTCGTCGCGCCACAGCAGGCTGGAGCCGACGACGGTGCCGGTCTCGTCGGAGACGGTGGCGCGCAGCCGCACGTTGCCGCTCGACGCCGCGACCCGGACCTGGACCGCCTCGCCGGTCAGGTGCGTCGGGGCGACCTCGACACCCAGCCGGGCGGCGTCGGCGTCGGCGTCGAGGTACACGCGGCGCGTCCCGGTCAGCACGGTGTAGAGCTGCTCGAAGGTGTGGTCGTGGTGCTGCAGCGAGCCGTGCTGCTCGCTGACGCCGACGATGGAGGGCGCGTCGAGCAGGACGCCGGGAGGAGACGCGGCCAGCCGGGGCACGGTCCCGTCACCGCCGAGGTCCTGGCCGTCGATCAGGTCCGACAGCAGCAGCTCGCCGCCGTCGAGCCGCACGGTCGTGCGGGTGGGCTGCCTGATGCCGACGATCGTGTGCAGGTCGTAGCCGGTCGAGCCGTGCGCCGGCGCCGGGTGCAGCAGGTCGTGGAACGCTTCCCGGGCCCGGGTCGCCCGCTGCCGGTCGAGGTTCGGCAGCGTCGTCTCGTGCGGGGCCCGGAGCCCGGCGTCGACGTGGACGCACCGATAGGCGGGCAGCAGCTCGTACATCGACGGGAAGCTGCGCACGGCGTCCGTGAGGTCGAGGGCGATGGGGCCCAGCCCCCTGCGCACGCCGTTCACGATGCTGTCGAGGGCGTTGGCCGACCCGCGGTGCGGCGTGCCGATCGTCACCACCGCGCGGACGAACTCGGCGCCGCCGAGCCGCTCCGCATACCACCGGGCGACCAGCCCGCCCATCGAATGGGCGACGAGGACCAGGCGGGCCTGGCGGAACGGCCCGCCCTGCGCGCGCCAGGCGTGGAGCACGGGCTCGACGGTCTCCTGCAGCAGCCGCGCGTTGTACCGGTTCGAAAGCCGCCAGTCGTACGGGAAGCGCACGAAGTTCGGCACCGGGTGCTGCTGCGCCGGTGGGGTGCTCCGGTCGTACTCGAACAGGTGGAAGGTCCGGGTCAGCCAGGACACGAGCCGGCTGTACCCCAGCTGCACGGTCCACACGCCGGGGATGACGTGCAGGTCGGGCACGAGCGCCGCGGCCTCGATCCCGTCGTCGGCCGGCCCGTCCTCGGGCACCTCGTCCAGCCGCAGCCGGGTGACGCTGCGCCCGAAGGTGCGCACCGCCGCGCCGAGCGCGCCCACGCTCGGCGCCCAGACCGGCACGGTCCGGCCGTTGCCGCGCCGGACCAGCGTCGAGCCGGTGATGCCGGGGATCACCACAACTACGTCCGTGATTGCCTCGGTCATCGCCCCGTCCTTGGTCGGCCCGGTCATTGTGCCCGTCCCGGCCGGGCACCGGCAGGTGGGCGCGCACCGCTTTCAACCGGACGTCCGAGCCGATGTGTCCGGTCGGCCCACCGCGTTCCAGGTCGCGGGAGCGGGCGGACGGGCGATTGCCCGCGGCGCGGGGCCGGGTTACGGTTCGGCCGTGGCGGAGGAGTCCGGCGACGACCTGGCCACCGCCGTCGCGCACGCTCGGCAGGGCCGGGCGCTCGCCGACCGGCACGACGACCGGGGCGCCGTCGGGTGTTACCGGGCCGCGTTGCCGCCGGCCGAGCGGGCGCTCGCGGCCGAGGGCACCGACGACCACATCCGGTTCGTGGTGTACCTGCACGACATGCTCGGTGTCCTCACGCTCGGGCAGTCGTGGCACGACGAGGCGGAGCGGCACTTCACCGCCGCCCTCCGGCTCAGCCGGGAGCGGGATCCCGGCGGGACGGACGAGGCGAAGTTCGTCAACAACCTCGGCGCGGTCGCGCGGGCTCGCGGTGACCAGCGCGGCGCGTTGCGGCGCTACCGTGAGGCGCTGGAGATCGCCGGCCGGATCGACCCGCCGCCGGACGCGATCGGCAGCTACCTGAGCAACACCGGCACGGCGCTGCTCGCGCTGGGCCGGCTCGACGACGCGCTGGCCTTCTTCCGGCGGGCGCTGGAGATCGACGAGCGCGTCGACCCGGCCGCGGCGGCGACCGACCGCAGCCTCATCGCCTCCGTGCTCATCGAGTACGGCGACCTCGAGGAGGCACGCGGCCACTACGCGGCGGCGCTCGCCTTCCACGAGGCGCACGATCCCGGCTCGTTCGAGACCGCACGGGAGCTGGTCAACGTCGGCTACGTGCACCGGCTCACCGGCAACCTGGACGAGGCGCTGCGGCAGTACCTGCGGGCGCTCGACATCGACCAGCGGATCGCGCCGGACGGCGCGGAGACCGCCGCCGACCTCAACAACATCGCCCGGGTGTACCGCGAGCGCGGCGACCTCGACCGGTGCCGCGGCTACCTGTCCCGGGCCGTGCAGATCAGCCGCCGCGTCGCCCCGCTGTCGCAACGCACCGCCGTGCGGCTGAACAACCTCGCCGAGCTGGACCACCAGGCCGGCCGCCGGGAGGAGGCGCGGCGCGGGTTCACCGAGGCGTTGCGGATCGACGAGGCGGTGGCGCCGCTGTCCCTGGAGACCGCCCGCGACCTCAACAACCTCGCCGCGCTGGCCCTGGACGAGCACGACCTCGACACCGCCCGCGACCTCACCCGGCGGGCGCTGGAGATCTCGCTGCGCGTCGCGCCACAATCCCACCACACCGCGAGCGGCTACGGCACCCTCGCCGTGATCGCCAACGAGCGGGGCGCGCCCGGCGTCGCGATCCGGTGGGCGCGGGCCGCGCTCGCCATCGACCGCCGGCAGACGCCGCTGGCCGCGTCGACCGTCGCCGACCTGGTGAACCTCGCCGTGCTGTACACCGAAGCGGGCGACGCCGACCGGGCCGTGCGGCACTACGCCGAGGCGGTGTCGGTCGTCGAGTCGATGCGGACCCGCGCCGGGCTGCCGCTCGCCCGGGAGGAGGTCTTCGCGCTGCACCAGCGGCCGTACTCCGGGCTGATTCGCGCGCTGCTGACCCGGGACGGGCCGGGTGACGCCGAACGGGCGTTCGCGGTCGCCGAGCAGGGCCGGGGCCGGGCCCTGGCCGACCTGCTCCAGCAGCGGCGGCTCGACCTGCGGCCGCGCGGCGAGACGCAGCGCGAGCTGCTGGCCGAGCAGCGGCGGATCGAGGCGCGACTGCACCACGCGCGGCAGCACGGCCGCGACGACGACCACGACCTGGCGGAGCAGCTCGAACGGGTGCAGCTGCGGATCCGGCGGGAGTTCCCGGCGTACGCCCAGCTCCGCGAACCGAGCCCGGTGGACCTGACCGGCGCGCGGGCGCTGCTCGACGACGCGACGCTGCTGCTCGCGTACCACGTGGACGCCGGCTTCTGCGTCGCGTGGGCGGTCCGCCGCACCGGCTGCGCGGTGCTGCCCGTCCGGGCGACCGAGGACCGGATCCGCGGCCTGGTCGAGGCGGTCCTGCGCGCCTGCGCCACCGGCGACGAGGCGGCGGACGGCGTGCCCGGCGCCGCCGAGCTGGCGGAGCTGCTCATCGCGCCGGCGCAGCTGCTGGACGGCGTGCGACAGCTCGTCGTCGTGCCCGCCGGGCCGCTGGCCTACCTGCCGTTCGAGCTGCTGCCGTACCGTGCGGGCTGCCTGGGCGACCGGATCGCCGTGTCCTACCTGCCATCGGTGACCGTCGGCGCCGACCTGCGCGAACGCCGGGCCGATCGGCCGGCGAGCTGGTCGCGGCGGCCGTTCGCCGGGTTCGGGCTGGATGAGCACCTGCCGGGCACCCGGGAGGTCGTCGAGATCGCCGCCGAGTACGGCCCCGGCGCCCGGGCCTGGACCGGCCGGGAGCTGACGAAGGCCCTCGTACGGCGCGAGAGCGCGGGTCACCGGGTGGTCCACTTCGCCACGCACGGCGTCGTCGACGACCGGGACCCGCTCGACTCGGGCCTGACCCTGGCCGGCGGCGCGGTGTTGCGCGCCGCGGAGATGTTCGACCTGCGCCTCGACGCCCAGGTCGTGGTGTGCTCGGCCTGCGAGACCGCGACCGGCCGGATCCGCGCCGGCGAGGGCCTGGTCGGCATGAGCCGGGCCCTGTTCTACGCCGGGGCCCGCAGCCTGGTCGTGAGCCTGTGGCCGGTCGCCGACCGGCCGACCCGCCGGCTGATGCGGCGCCTGCACGACCACCTGCGCGCCGGCCACGCGCCGGCGGACGCGCTCTGGCGGGCCAAGCGGCAGGTGCGGCAGAGCCATCCCCAGGTGTACCGCCACCCGCGCGAATGGGCCGGGTTCATCCTGCTCGGCGACGGGCACCCGGGGGAGGCCGGATGAGCGAGACCGTCCGCGAGGCAGCGGAGCTGCTGGTCCGCGCCCGCAGCGAGCCCGGCGCCGACGACGCGCTGCTGCGCCGCAGCATCGCACTGTTCCGCGCGGCGAAGGCGGCGGCGGACACGGAACCGGGCGCCCTGGCGGCGAACCTCGGCGTCGCGCTGCGCATGCTGGCCGAGCGCACCGGCGAGCCGGACGTAGCGGCGGAGGCGGTCGCGGAGCTGCGGTGCGCGCTCGACGTACGGGCGACCTCGGGGCGCTACCTGAACCTCGCCAGCGCCCTGCACGTCCGGTTCCTCGTCACCGGCGACGACGCGCACCTCGGCGCGGCCGTCGACGCCGCCCGCGCCGCCGTCGACACCTGCGACGACGACCTGCTCCGGCCGGCGCGGCTGGCCAGCCTGGCCGGCCTGCTGCTCGACCGGGCCGGGCGCTCCGGCGACCGGGGCGACGTCGACGAGGCCCTCGCCCTGACCGGGCGCGCGTTCGAGCTGCCGACCCCGGAGGACGACTTCTGGTCGGTCGTGGCCGGCAACCGGGTGCTGGCCCTGCGGATGGCCTACGAGCGCGCCGGCGATCCCGAGGTCGCCGAGGAGGCGATCGACATCGGCCGCGAGACGCTGCGCCACCTGCCGGCCGGCTCCGCCGGACGGGCGAGCACCGCCGGGAACCTCGGGCTGACCCTGCTCTCGCGCTACCGGGCCGGCCGCGACGCGCGGGATCTGCGCGCCGCCGTCGAGGCGCTGACCGTCGCCGCCGACCACCCCGGCCCGCTGCGGCACCTGTGGCTGAGCAACCTCGTGACCGCCCTGACCGACGGTTACCGCGACGCCCCGGACGAGGCGACGTTCGCGCTGATCACGGCGGCCGGGCGGGCGGCGCTGGACGCGCTGGGCGAGGACGACCCGCGCCGCGGGCCGCTCCTGGTGAACCTGGGCGGCGCCCACCTCGAACGGTACGAGCGCACCGGCGACCCGGGTGCGCTCGACGAGGCCGAGCGGCTGCACCGGGCGGGAGTCGAGGCCACGGCGGACGCGCCGGTGCATCGGACGCTCGCGTACGGCGGCCTCGCGGTCGTGTGGCAGCGGCGGGCCGCCGCGACCGGCGACACCGGGCTGCTCGACCGGGCCGTCGAGCTCGGCCGCGAGCTGGTCGACGCGCCGTACGCCGACCCCGCCGACCGGGCGAACGCCCTGTCCACGCTCGGGCTGGCCCTCGCCGACCGGTTCGTCGCCACGGGATCCGTCGAGGCCGTGGCCGAGGCCGCCGCGCGGCTGCGCGACGCGGTCGAGGCGCTGCCGCCCGGCCACGCCGACCGCCTGCAGCACCTGTCGAACCTGACCGTGCTGCTGCAGTCGTGGGCCGAGGCCACCGGCGAGCAGCGGGTGACCGACGAGGCGATCGCCGCCGCCCGCGAGGCCGTCACCGCGAGCGGTGACCTGCCGGTCCGGGTCGGCTACCTGGCGAACCTCGGCGGCGCGCTGTGGCGCCGCTACGTGCGCACCGGCGATCCGGCGGCGCTCGGCGAGGCGGTGGAGGCGGCCCGGGCCGCGGTCACCGCGACGCCGCCGGACCACCCCGATCGCCCGATGTACCTGTCGAACCTGTCCGGCATGCTGGCCCGGCAGGACGACAGCGCCCGCGACCCGGCGGCCATGCGCGAGGCCGTCGCCTGCGCGCGGGAGGCGGTCGAGCGCACCGCCGCCGGACACCCGGACCGGCCGATGCGCCTGTCCAATCTCGGTCTCGTGCTGCGGTACCACTGGGAGCACCACGGCGAGCCGGGCGCCCTCGACGCGGCGGTCGAGGCCGCGCGGGAGGCCGTGGCCACCACGCCGGCCGGGCACCACGCGCTGCCCGGCCGGATGAGCAACCTCGCGGCCACCCTGCTGGTGCGGCACGGCGCCGCGGACCGGGCCGAGGCGGCGCGGCTGTTCCACGACGTGGCCCGCAGCGAGGTCGCCCCGGTGCCGCTGCGCGTGCAGACGGCCGCGAGGGCCGGCGAGCTGGCCGCCGGCGCGGGCGAGTGGACCCTGGCGGCGGAGGAGTTCGGGCTGGCGGTGCGGCTCATGCCGCGGCTGGCGACCCACTACACCGACCGGGCCGACGAGGAGCACGAGCTGGCCCGCTTCGCCCAGGTGCCGGGCGACGCCGCGGCCTGCGCGCTGCACGCCGGAAACGCCCGGCTCGCCCTGGACCTGCTGGAGGTCGGCACCGGCGTCATGCTCGCCCGCACGCTGGAGCTGCGCACGGACCTGACCGAGCTGCGCGAGCGCTTCCCGGACCTCGCCGTGCGGCTCCAGCAGGTGGCCGGCGCGATCGGTGCCGACGGACCCGTGGCGAGCGGGGTGGCGGCAGCCACCCTCGAGGGCATCCGGCGGCGCGGGATCGACCGGGCCTGGCGCGACCTCGTCGCCGAGATCCGCCGGCTGCCGGGTCTCGACCGGTTCCAGCTGCCCCCGTCGGAGGCCGACCTGCGGGCGCTCGCCGCGCCGGGCCCGATCGCGGTCGTCAGCACCAGCCGGTACCGCTGCGACGCGCTCCTGGTCACCGCCGACGGGCAGGTGCGCCCCGTGCCGCTGCCCGGGCTAGCCCACGACGACGTGGTCGCTGCCGCCGGGACCGTGCTCGCCGCCGGCCCGGACGACGACCCGGCGCCGCTGCGCGACCTGCTCGCCTGGCTCTGGGACACCACCGCGGAGCCGGTCCTGGCCGCCCTGCCGGCCGGCGGCCCGGCGCAGCGACTGTGGTGGATGCCGGTCGGCGTCCTCTCGCTGCTGCCGCTGCACGCCGCGGGGCACCCGGGCGGGCCGTACGTCGACGACCGGGTCGTGGCCGGCTACACCCCGACGCTCGGCGCGCTGCGGCACCACCGGGCCCGGCCCGTCCCGGCCGACCTCACGGCGGTCGTCGTCGGCGCGCCGGACACCGCCGTCCCGCTCCCGGGCGCCGCGGCCGAGGCCGCCCGGGTCGCCGCCCTGCTCGGCGCCCGCGGCACGGCGCTGCCCGGCGACGCCGCCGACACGGCCCGGGTCCTGCCCGCCCTGCACGCCCACGGCTGGGTGCACTTCAGCGGGCACGCGACGGCCGACCTCGACCAGCCGTCCCGCAGCCACCTGCTGCTGGCCGACGGGCCGCTGAGCGTCGCCGACCTCGCCGCCCGGCGGCTCGACGGCCAGGTCGCCGTGCTCTCCGCCTGCAGCAGCAACCGCACGCGGGCCGATCTGGCCGCCGAGGCGGTGCACATCGCGGCCGCATTCCACCTCGCCGGGTTCGGCCAGGTGGTCGGCACGCTGTGGCCCGTCGCCGACCGGGTCTCGCTGCGGTTCGCCGACCGGCTGTACCGCGGCGTCGTCGACGGCGACCGGCTGCGGCCGGAGCGGCTGGCGGGCGCGGTGCGCGACGCGGTGCGGCACCTGCGCGCGCGCTGGCCGGACCGGCCCGGCGTCTGGGCACCGTACGTCCACCTGGGCCGCTGACCTACATTGAAGTCATGGGGTTCCCCACGGCCGTCCGGATGGGCTTCGTCGTGGACGTCGCCGGCTACGGCCGGCGCTCCGCACCCGAGAAGATCGACCTGCAGCAACGGGTGGCGGCATTCGTCGCCGAGGTCCTGCGCGACCTGAACCTGCGCATCGACGAGACCCACCACCACGGCACGGGCGACGGCATGGTGGTCTTCCTGCCCAGCGAGCTCGACGTGCACCGCGCCCTGGCCCGGCTGCTGCGCTCGGCGGCCGAGGCGCTTGCCGAGGACAACCGCCGCTACCGGGACCGGATGCGGCTGCGGATCGCCGCCGTGATCGGCCCGCTGGGCCCGGCGGCGATCGGCTTCTCCGGCGACGCGATCGTGGAGGCGGGTCGGCTGGTCGACAGCGACGCGCTGCGCGGGGCGCTCGCCGACCGCCCGGACAGCGACCTGGTGTTCGCGGTGTCCGACCAGCTCCACGAGTACGCCGGGCTGCGGACCGACGAGTTCCGGCCGGTCGACGTCCGCGTCAAGGAGTTCCAGGGCCGGGCCTGGCTGTGGAACGGACCCGCCGGCGGGGAGCCGGTCGCGCACCCGGGCCCGCCCGTGTTCACGCTCGCACCACCGCACCCGCCGGACTGTGTCATCGGGATCCGGCCCGGCCGGATCATGCGCGTCCACGACGTCGACATCTGGGTGAACAGCGAGAACACCGACATGGAGATGGCCCGGTTCAACGAGTTCTCGATCTCCAGCATCATCCGGTACAACGGGGCCCGCCGTGACGCCGCGGGCCACGTCGTCGACGACGTGATCGCCGACGCCCTCGCCAAGGCCGTCGACGGCCGCCGGCCGGTCGCGCCGGGCGCGGCGTTCGTGACCGGCTCCGGCTGCCTGGCCGGCACCAACGCGGTCCGGTGGATCATCCACGTCGCCGCCGTGCACGGCGAGCCCGGTGCCGGCTTCCGGCAGGTCCGCCGGGTCGGCGTGTGCGTCGCCAACGCGCTGGCCCAGGCGGAGCGGCTGGCGCGGGAGGACGCGGAGGTGCGGACGATCCTGTTCCCGATGCTCGGCACCGGTGGGGCCGGAGCGCCCGCGCCGGCGACCGCCGGGGAGCTGGTCGACGCGGCGGCGTTCCACCTGACGACGACGCCCGGGACCCGGCTGCGCGGCATCTACTTCCTGGCGTTCACCGACGCGGAGCGGGCCGCCCTCGAAGGCGCGCTCGCGGGCCATCCCGCGCTGCGCCCGGCGGCCCACGGTCCTATGTGGACATAGGCGGTCCAGGGCGGCGGACCGCGCCGGCGCAGCGCCGCACCAGCGCCCGGAGGTCAGCCGGCCGCGGCGCCGCCGGTGTGCCCGCCGTGCGGGCCGAGCGGCGGGCACGCCTCGAGCAGGGCCCGCACGTAGGCGGCCGCGACGGCGGCGGCGTAGCGCCGCCAGTCGGTGCCGATCCAGCGGTCGCCGTAGTCGCTGATCCCGCGGACCACGAACCAGTCGCGGCCGTCGGCGTGGCCGGCCCGGCCGATGCCCTTGCCCTCCATCTCGATCGCCCGCAGCTGGTGGCGCCGGGCGACCTCGTCGCGCGCGGCCGCGTTGCGCACGGACCGCTCGGAGCTGCCGATGCGCCCCTCGTGGACCTTGGGGCGGCCGGGCCGGTGCCCGCTGCGCGCCGGATCGGGGTGGGGCACGACGCGGGCGAAGTCGCTGTCGTCGGAGAACAGCACGTCGGTGCGGTCGTCGGGCCGGGCGAACAGCGCCAGCTCGGCGGTCAGCCGGTCCAGGTGGGCCTCCCACGGCCGCTCGTCGCGCAGCTCGCCGGCCGTCAGCATCTTCACCCGCCCGGCGAGCAGCGCGGAGCGGCGGGGGAACTCCTGCCGGCGCTCCGGACCGGTCGCCCGGTCGACGACGTGATCGAAGTCGACCACGTTCCAGGTGCCGACCACGATGTCGCCGAGCCGCACGTGGGCGGCGGGGTCGCGGGGCGCGGGCACGCCGGCGGCGATGCCCACCATGACGATCTGGTCGACCGACGGGAAGCTGCGGACCAGGTGGGCCGCGGCGTGGGCGGCCGCGTCGTTGCCGGTCTCGGCGAGCAGGGTCAGGACCACCTCGTGCGGGCGGGCGGGGTCCACGCTCGGCACGGTGGCCCGCCGGTATTCGGCCCGGTCCCGCGCGACCGCCGTGCCGGCCGCCCCGTCGAGCAGGGCGAGCATCGCGGCGAACTCCTCGGGCAGCGCCGTCACCAGGCCGATGGTGGGCAGCGGCCGGTTCGTGCCCGCAGTGGCGCGCACCGCGGAGCGCCGCACGTGCCGGCGGTCGAACTCGAGCTGCCGCAGGAGCGTGGCGGCGGCGGCGAGGTCGGCGGCGAACGGGCCGCCGGCCGGCTCGGCCAGCCCGGCCACCCGCAGCGACTCCGCCATGTTGTCGCGGGCGATCTCCACCGCGTCGCCGAGCCCCTCCAGCCACTGGTCGGCGTCCGGCAGGTCGGTGAGCCGCGCCGCCATCGCGTCCCGGGCCCGCCGCTCGTAGGCGGCCTTCGCCGCGTGCAGCAGATACTGGGTCAGCGGGGACAGCTCGGTGCCCCCGCGCGACCAGACCAGCGCGCTGAGCCGGTCCTCGTCCCGGGCGTCGGCGAGCACGACGAGCCGGCGCCGGCGGCCGTCGCCGGCCGGCGGCAGCTGCCACAGCACGGCCTCGCCCAGCGCGGTCGCCTCGGCCTGCCAGAAGTCGTCCGGAGTCTGCGGGAGCGCGCCGGCCACCGCCCGGGCGGTCGCGGCCGTGGGATGCGGGCGCCATTCGACGGTACCGACGAAGATCGTCACGACGGCGATGAGCGGGCCGTCGTCGCCGCCGGCGCCGGCCTCGGCCCACCGGCCGGCCCACTGGGCCCACGTGGCCGGCGGCGCCTCGGCCGCGACCGAGAGCACGAGCACGTCGTGCTCGCGGCGGACGATCGCCTGCACCTGCCCGGACCCCGGCTCGGACCGCCGGGCGGCGACCGCGGCCGGGCGCCCGGGCAGCTCCGCGGGCAGCGTGGCCGGCAGGCCCAGGGCCTCGACCGGGTGCACCGCGCCGAGGACGTCGCCGCAGGCGGCCCACAGCTGCCGGATCCGCTGCCACGCGGCCGCCGCGCCCGGCCCGTCGGCCGGCGCGAAGGCGTGGACGACCAGGGTCTGCTTGACCAGGCCGGTGGTGGCCGTGTCGGCCCGCGCCAGCGGCACCGGCTCGCGCGGCAGCGGCGCCACGGCGCCGTCCAGCGCGTGATACAGGTGGTTCTGCAGCAGCTGCAGCGGGGACGGGGGCGGCACCACCGGCTCCGAGCCGAGCGGCGTGACCCGGATCGGGCTGGCCACCTCGAGCCGCGCGGTGGCGGCGTCGAGCGCCGTCGAGTCCCCGGCCGCCACGGCGTCGGCCATCGCCTGGACGAGCCGCGTGATGTGCGGCCACCGCTCGGCCGGCAACCGCCATTCGGGCACGTCGCCGAGCACGGCGAGCGCGTCGGCGACCACTCCGGGGGCCAGCACCGCGTCCTCGGGCACCATGGCTCGTCACTGTACCGGCCCGGCGCGCGCCGTCTTCCCATCGTCGCACGGTGCTGTCACGATCGGGCGATGGTGCGTCTCGTCCGGCTGTTCCTGGTCGCCGCGCTCGTGGCCGGCTGCGCCGGCGACCCGCCGGGCGGCGCCGCCCAGTCGCCCGAAGTGGTCGTCGAGCGGACCCTGCAGCTCGCCAACGGCGCCGACCGGCCGCTGCCCACGCTCCTGCTCCACCCCGCGGCCGCCACCGGCCGGCTGCCCGTCGTGGTGTTCAGCCACGGGTATACCCGGCGGCCCGAGGACTACCTGCCGCTGCTGCGGACCTGGGCGGCGGCCGGGTTCGTGGTGGCGGCGCCGACGTACCCCCACTCGGCCCGCGGCTCGCGGCAGCTCGACGACGACGACATCGTGCACCAGCCCGCCGACGCGGCCGTGGTGCTCACCGCGGTGCTCGACCTGGACACCACGGCCGGCGATGCGCTGGCCGGGCACGTCGAGCGCGCGAAGGTCGCCGCCGCCGGGCACTCGCTCGGCGGGATGACCACCGTCGGGATGTTCACCCGGCACCGCGACGAGCGGCTCACCGCGGGCGTCGTGCTGGCCGGCGGCCAGTGGCCGTTCGGTGTCGGGTACTCCGGTGCCCCCGCACCGATCCTCTTCGTCCACGGCCGCCAGGACACCGTCGTGAAGTTCGCGGGCTCCACCGAGGCGTACGATCCGCTGCCCTGGCCGAAGGCGCTGCTCGACCTGCCCAACGGCGACCACCTCGACCCGTACCTCGGCCCCGGTCGCGACTTCACCGCCGTCGCCGCGGTCACCACCGACTTCCTGCGCTGGGCCCTGCGCGGCGACGCCCAGGCCCGGGCCCGGATGGCCGGGGACTCGGGCGGCCGCGCCACGCTGGAGGACCGTCTCTAGCGCGTCCTGGCGCAGCCTCCTCCGAAAAGGAGGACCGTGGGGTACCCCACGGGCCGCCGTTTGAACGCGCGGATAGTGCCAGCACGACGGGGAAGGGGGTAGCCCATGCATGCTGGGCTGATTCCCCGGATGATCGTCGGCAGCGGCCTGCTGCTCCTCATCGTCGGCGCGGTGTTCGGCGTCCTGGTCGCCGCGATGAACGAGCAGCGCGCGATCCCGCATCCCGCGTCGCGGTCGGCGCAGACCATCGCCACGGAGGCCGAGATCGAGGAGCTGCTGCTCGACCTCGACCGCACCGAGCGGGGCTTCGTCGTCACCCGCGACGCGGGGCTCATGGCCGACTGGACGAGACAGCGGGAGCTGCTCGCCGAGAAGTGCGCGCGGCTGGAGCGGCTGGCCCGCACGCCGGCCCAGGTCGAGCAGGCCCAGCGCATCACCCGGTACAGCCGGTCCTACACCGATCAGCACGCGGCAGCGGTACTGCAGGCAGCCCAGCGCGGCGACCCCTCCGCCGGCAGCGTCGAGACGCTCCGCGAGGACGAGCGGCGGGTCGTCGAGCTGCGGGCCGAGCTCGACGCGCTCGCCGCCGCGGAGCAGCGCCTGGCCGCCGCCCAGGCCGCGGACGCCCGCGCGGCCGCCCGTCAGGCGATCAGCACCATGGTGACCGGACTGGCGGCGGCGGCCCTGGTCGGCGGCTGCATGATCGCGTACCTCCACCGGGTGGTCGTCCGGCCGGTCCGCGAGGCCGCCGCCATGGCCGACCGGGTCGCGCACGGCCGGCTCGACACCCGGGTCCCGGACGACGGGGCCGGCGAGGTCGGCCGCCTCAACCGGGCCCTCAACACCATGACGGGCTCCATCCGGCGCAACGTGGAGGACCTCGTGCGGTACGGCCGGACCCAGGCGGCCCTGCGGCGCATCGCCACGCACGTGGCCCGCGGCGCCGCCACGGCGGAGGTCCTCGACGCCGTCGCGACCGAGCTGGGCCGCCTGTCCGGCACCGACGGGGCCCACATCGCCCGGTTCGAGCGCGACGGTACCGCGACCGTCGTCGCCGCCTGGGGCGCGCCCGGCATCGGCCTGCCGGTCGGCACGTCGCTGAGCCTGGCCGGGGACAGCGTCTCGGCGCGGGTGTACCGGACCGGCCGCCCGGCCCGCATGGACAGCTACGCCGGCGCGCAAGGTCCGCTCGCCGAGCACCTGCTGCACCAGCACGTCCGCAGCGCGGTCGGCGCCCCGATCGTGGTCGAGGGCCGGCTGTGGGGCGTGGTGACGGCGACCGTGACCACGGAGCCGTCGCCGGCGCACGACGCGGAGTCGCGGCTGGCGGAGTACGCCGAGCTCATCGCCACCACCGTCGCCAACGCCCAGGCCCGCGCCGACCTGGCCGCCTCCCGCGCCCGGGTGGTGGTCGCCGCCGACCAGGCCCGCCGCCGCATCGAACGCGACCTGCACGACGGGATGCAGCAACAGCTCATCGCGATCGCCATCGACGTGGCGGACGGCGAGGCGAGCGTCCCGCCCGACCTGGCCGAGCTGCGCGGCCGCCTGTCCCGGGTGACCCACCGCCTCACCGGCGCCCTGGAGGACCTGCGCGAGATCTCCCGCGGCATCCACCCGACCATCCTGACCGACTGCGGCCTGCGTGCGGCCCTGAAGTCGCTGGCCCGCCGCTCGCCGGTGCCGGTGGAGCTCGCCGTCCGCCTGGGGTCCCGCCTCCCGGAGCCGGTCGAGGTCGCCGCGTACTACATCGTGGCCGAGGCCCTGGCCAACGCGGCCAAGCACGCGAAGGCCACCTACGTCCGCGTGGAGGCGACGGCGGACGTCACCCGCCTGTACCTGACGGTCCGCGACGACGGCGTGGGCGGCGCGGACGCGCGGGCCGGCACGGGCCTGACCGGCCTGGCGGACCGCGTCCACGCCCTGGGCGGCGCGCTGGACCTCGCGAGCCCGCGGGGCGGGGGCACGACGCTGCGCGTGGAGCTCCCGCTGACCGCCGCCGAGGAGGCCGCCCTCCTGTCCCGGCCCCGCCCCACCGAGGCGTGACGACCGTGTTCGTCACCGGGGACAGCATCGCCTCGGGGGCGTTGTCGGCCGGGGCGCGGCCGTCGCGGGTGGCGAAGCCCTATCGGCCGGGTCGCCCCGCGGTCAGGTGCCGCGCACGAGCAGGGCGTGGCGGAACTCGGCCGCGGTCTGGAAGCCGATCTCGGGGCGGTCGCGCAGCGCGGTGTCGAGGACCTCGGCGAGCGGGCGGGGGATCGCCGGGTCGCGCTCGCGAATCGGCACCGCCTGCGTCTGCAGCACCACCTGCCAGGGGTCGCGGTCGGACGGGAACGCGCGCGGATAGGCGCCGGTGAGCATGTGGTACAGGCAGGCGGCGAGCGCCCACACGTCGACCGCCGGCTTGGCGTGGCGGAAGTTGACGATCTGCTGGTAGGGCATGAAGTACGGCTTGCCGGCCGCCGTGCCGGTGCGGGTCAGGCCGCTCAGCCCGGCCTGGTCGAACGCCTTGGCCAGGCCGAAGTCGGCGAGCTTCACCAGCGGCTCGGTGCCGTCCGTGAGCAGGATGTTGTGCGGGGTCACGTCGCGGTGCACCACGCCCTGCTCGTGGGCGTACCGCAGCGCGTCGAGGGCCTGCAGCGCCAGCGGTACCGCCAGATCCACCGGCAGCGTCCCGCCGTGCCTGGTCATGAGCTCGCGCACGCTGCCCCCGGCGCAGTACTCGACGGCGAAGAAGAACGCGCCGCCCGCGCTGCCCGTGTGGTGCAGCGTGGCGATGTGCGGGTGGCGCAGCGCCTGTCCGATGGCGATCTCGCGCAGGAACCGGGCGCGGTCGGACTCGTCGGCGGCGACGTGCGGCAGCATCACCTTGAGCGCGACCTGGTCGCCGGTCGCGGTGTTGCGGGCGAGGTACACCCGGCCCATGCCGCCCGCGCCGAGCTCGCGCACCACCTCGTAGCCGGCGAAGCCCGGGCCGGCCCCGGCGAGCGCGTCGCGGACGAGCGAGGCGGGCTCCAGCCGGCACTCGGCGCACACGTAGTCGCCGCGGTGCTCGCCGATCTCGTCGGCGACGTCGCGCCCGCAGCTCGCGCAGCGCGGGAGCACCCGGGTCACGGACGGCTTCTCGACCCGGACGTGGAACGTGGTGGGGCCGAGCCGGAACTCGTCGCCGTCGGCGAGGTCGTGCTCGGGGAACCGGACCCCGGCGGCCTCCTCGGCGCTCTGCCCCTCGGCCCGCTGCCCGATCTTCTTGCGGTTGAGGTACGTGCCGTTGAGGCTGCCGAAGTCGCGGATGCGCACGTCGGGCGGGTTGATGTCGAGCAGGCAGTGGTGCCGCGAGACGGTGCGGTGCTCGTGGTCGTCGGGCAGCTGCGGCGAGCAGTCGTCGGCCCGGCCGAGGATCAGGGTGGTCCGCTCCTCGAAGCGGAACGTCCGCCCGCTCAGCGGACCGGCCATGATGGTGAGCTGCACCGAGGGTCGCATCGGCGCCAGCATAGCCGCGGCGCTGGCCGACGCTATCGCCGCCATCGATCCCGCAGGGTGGCCCAGACCTCGCTCGCGTCCGGGGCCGCGCGGATCTGCTCGGCGACCCGGGCCGCCGCCGCGCGGTACGACGGGTCGTCGAGCACGTGCCGGACCGCCCCGGCGGACCGGGCCGGGTCGTCCACGACCACGCCGGCGCCCGCGGAGGCGACGCGTTCGGCGTTCATCGGCTTCTCGGCGCCCTTCGGCCACAGGACCATCGGGATGCCCTCGCTCATCGCGGCCAGGACGGTGCCCGCGCCGCCCGCGGCGACGACGACCGAGATGCCCGCGGCCAGCAGGCCGGCCATCGGGACGAAGCCGACGAAGTGCACGTTGGGGCGGCTGTCGGCGAGGGTGCGCTCGACGCCCGGTGGGACCGCGGCGAGGACGTCCACGTCGCCCAGGGCGGCCACGGCGTCGACGAGGGCGTCGAGCAGCGCGCCGTCCAGCAGGACGGTGCCGAGGGTCACCAGCACCCGAGGGCCGCGGGGCGGCGGGAGGCGGACCGGCACCGGGCCGGCGTACGTCCGGGGCCGGATCGGCAGGCGGTCGGCCGGCGGGGACCAGCCCGGGCTGTGCAGCGCCGGCGGCCACGGGTCGACCAGCGCCACGCGGTCCACCGGCGCCAGGCCGCGTTCGGCGTACCGCGGCGCCAGCAGGGCCGCCATCGCCGGCACCAGCGGCGGCGGGGCGACCGGGAGGCCGATCGCGTGGCGGACCAGCGGCAGGCGCAGGGCGGCCGCGACCATCGGGCCGATCGTGTCGTAGTCGTCGGCGACGACGACGTCGGCCCCGAAGTCGCGCGCCTGGGCCAGGGCCTCGTCGAACGCCAGGTCGACGCGGGTGCCGGCGAACAGCGACGCCACCGGGAAGATGTCCGACAGGTCGGCCAGGTCGGCACCGCCGGTGCGGCGATCGTTCTCGGCCAGCAGCGCGGCGATGTCCGGGCCCACCGCCAGAGCCGGCAGGTCGCCGACGAGGTGGGCCAGCGCCGGCGGCACGGCCACGGCGGCCTCGTCGCCGGCGGCGGTCACCGCCTCGGCCAGCGGGACCAGCGGCAGGAGATGGCCGTGGATGGGTACCGCGGTGAAGAGCACACGCACAGCGCCGAATTATCCGGCGCCACCGCCGAACCTGCGACCCCGTCCGGCCACGGCCGCTCGATGGCGCCTCCAGCCGACCGGCTCAGCCGTTCCGGTGGTGCTTCTTGACGAAGGTGTACCCCGGGGCGAGCGGCTCGCTGAGCAGCTCGCTGTCGACGGCCTGCTGGTGCAGCGACCGCTGCCGGGGCGATGGCTGGGACCCCGGCGGGAGCTTGCGCACGAAGCCGCTGACCCAGTGCTCGCGACGGTCCGACGAGCCGTGCTCGCCCTCCTCGTCGGGGAGCGGGGCCGGCTCGACGAGCGGCGCGTAGAACAGCATCTCGACCGGCTCCTCGCCGTCGACGGCGGGGTAGGAGGGCCGGCCCGACGCGTCGAGGCTGCCGGTGACCCGGGTGACGAAGCCCTCGCGGATGAGCTGGTCGACCGCGTTGCGGAGCAGGAACGTGCCGCGCTTGCCGCGGCCGAGCCCGCTGCGCCGGACGAGGTCCGCCTCCGGGAACAGGGCGGTGCCGTCCTCGTACACCCGGCCCAGGCGGCGCACGGCGGCGAGCACCTGCCCGCGGTTGGACGGGCCGGGCCGGCACTCCCGCGTGACGACCTCCGGGTCATAGTCGTGGTAATAGGCGACGCCGTCGATGCGCATCGGCTCGTCGAGCACGGCGGTGCGCACCACGACCTCGTCCCGCGCCGGCCGCCAGGCGACGGTCACCAGCACGCCGGGCCGCAGGTCGTCCGGCCACGCGACGCCGTCGAACCACCACTCCTCGTCGTCCTGCCGCAGCGTGACCGGGTACTCCAGGTGCGTCGGGGTGACGCCGTGCACACGGTGGTCGAGGGCGATCGTGATGGCCGGGCGATCCCGCAGCACCGCCGCGACGCCCTCGGGGACGAGGCAGGTGGCGTCGTCGAGGTCGGACTGCCGCAGCGCGAACCGCCGGGTCGCCGCTCTCATCCGCCCACCTCCGCCTGCGCCGCGCCTGCCGACGATACCCGGTGGCACATCACGGTCGTGCTCACCGTCTGAGCCAGCGCAGGGCCGCGTCGGCGGTGTCGTCGGGCGTCCGGTTGAACGCGACGGCCGCGCCGGGCGCGTGCTCGCGGACCAGGTTGACCACCCGCTCGAAGAGGCCGAGCAGCGGCTCGTGCCCGCGGATCCCGCCGCCGATGACCACGCACGCGTAGTCGTGCCGCCGCAGCGCATCGGCGACCGCCGCCTCGGGCCGGTCCTCGGGGTCCACGAGACAGAAGTCGGCGTCGATCCCGAGCTCGACGAACCGCGCCCGCCCCCGGTCGATCGCCGCCAGGACGGGCGCCGGATCCCACCCCGGGATGCGGGCCGGGTCGACCCCGATCACCAGCACCCGCTCCGCGGCGGTCATCTCGACGACCCGGCCACGCCGACGACGTCGCCCTCCGGATCGGCGAAGCGACCGACGGTGCTGATCTCGCAGCGCACAACGGGCATCCCCATGCCCTGATCCTCTCGCACAAGGCGGGGTTCCAGAACGTTGACCGAACGGATCGCCGGCGCCATCCTCCTCGCGGTGCCCACGGTCGCCATCTTCCGCGGAGGCGACGGTCCGTTCGGCCCTCTCTGTCCGGCTTCGGTGTCCCTACACTCGGCCGCGTGACGACGGCCCTTGGTGCCGCGTTCGCCGGTGCCGCCGACGCGATCGAGCCCTTGCTCGCCGCGCTCGAATCGACACCGGCGCCCTGCGGCGGCTGCCGCGCTGGAACGGGGCCGGGGAGACCGGAGTGCCTCCCCGCCGCGCAGGAGTCGACCGCGGTGCGGGCCGCCGTCGCCGACCTGGTGGTCGCTCTCGCTAGCCTATGGTCGCCGCCGGGAGCCTGGACGACCCGCAGACGCTCGGGCCGTCCGTGCGCGCCGCGGTCGAGCGGTTGCTAGCGCCAGACCGTGCCTAGCCAGACGGTCGCCGCGGCCGTCGCCAGGAGCGCGATGTTCAGCCCGATCAGGCGGGCCTCGCCGCGGGACAGGTGCAGGGCGATCCCGCCGACCTGGATGAGGGCCAGGCCGGTCGCGGCGGCCACCGCCAGCCACGGGGCGATGCCGGTCAGTGGGGGCAGGATGAGGCCGAGCGCGCCGAGCAGCTCCAGCGTGCCGATGGTCCGCACCAGCGGCATGGGGACCCGGTCGACCCAGCCCATCATCGGCTGGAGCTGCTCGCGGGACTGGGCGACCTTCTTGCCGCCGGCGTAGGCGTAGAAAAGCGCGAGCACAGCGGCGACGATCCGGTACGCGAGTTCCATTCCAACCGCCTCTCTGTCGGGTGCGGACCATGATGGGGCACCATCGGGAGGCGTACAAAAGGCACACGTGTGTGCGTAGGGCACAGGGGGTTGTCATGTCGCAGTACGAACACACCTGCATGATCCGCGGGGACGGGGGGCAGACCCTGCGGGCGATCCTGGATCAGATCTGCAACAAGTGGACACTGCTGCTGGTGGCGACCCTCGACCAGGGCCGCCTGCGCTTCAGCGACCTGCACCAGCAGATCCCGGGCATCTCCCAGCGGATGCTGACGCTGACCCTGCGCAACCTCGAGCGCGACGGCCTGGTGGCCCGCACGGTGTACGCCGAGGTGCCGCCACGGGTGGAGTACGAGCTGACGCCCATGGGCCGGAGCCTGATCCCGCCGGCGCTGGCGTTGGCCGGCTGGGCCATGGAACACGTCCCGCACATCGAGGCGAGTCGCGCCCGCTACGCGCAACGGGGTTAGCCGCGGCGGCTACGGTACTGGCCATGCACAGCTGGTACCCCGTGCGCCGCACGGTCGCGATCGCGCTGACGCTGGTCGCGCTGGTGGGCGCGCTCCGGCTCGTCGTGCCGGCCACCGGCGGGGTGGACCGGCAGCTCCCGTTCCTGCGCGCGGCCCTCGACGACGGCGCCGCCGACGAGGCGCAGGGCCTGTTCCCGGAGGGGTACTTCTTCCTGCACGTCCTCTACGGCCTCACCTGGGTCGAGCTGGGCCGCCGCGACCCCGCCGGGCACCGGGCGCGGGCGGTGCGCGAGGCCCGCTGGGCGCTCCAGCGGCTCGACTCGGAGGCCGGCCGGGCACCGTTCAGCCCCGGCCTGACCCCGCAGTACGGCGTCTTCTACCGCGGCTGGACCAACTGGCTGCGCGGCGGCCTGCTGACCCTGGACCGCGACCCGGCGGAGGTGCGGCGCTTCGCCGACGACTCCGCGGCGCTCGCGGCGGCCTTCGACGCCGCACCGACGCCGTACCTCATGGCGTATCCGGGCCAGGCGTGGCCGGTCGACTCGACGGTCGCGATCGCGTCGCTGCGGCTGCACGACGCCGTGCTGCCGCCGCGGTACGCCGCGACCGTCGAACGCTGGCTCGCCGGCGTGCGCGACCGGCTCGACCCGCGCACCGGCCTGCTCCCGCACCGCGCCGACCCGGTGACCGGCTCGCCGGTCGAGGTGGCTCGCGGCACCTCGCAGAGCGTCATCCACCGCTTCCTGCCGGACATCGATCCGGCGTTCGCCCGCGAGCAGTTCCTGGCCTTCCGCGAGCGCTTCGTGGTGCGGCCGCTCGCACTGGGCCCGGCGGTCCGCGAATATCCCGAGGGCGTCGACGGTACCGCGGACGTCGACTCCGGCCCCCTCCTGCTGGGCGTGAGCCTGTCCGCGACGGTGGTGACGATCGGCGCCGCGCGGGTCAACCACGACACGGCGTTGGCCGGGGCCCTGGCGAACTACGGCGAGCTGGCCGGCGTCCCGGTCGACACGCCGTGGACCAAGCGGTACGCGTTCGGCCTGGCGCCGATCGGCGACGCCTTCCTGGCCTGGTCGAAGACCGCCCGGCCGTGGGTCGCCGCGCAGCCGGCGCCGCCGTCACCGGGGGTGCCGTGGTGGTGGCGGGCGCCGCTGCTCGCGGTGCTGCTCGTCCTCGGCGCCGGACCCTGGCTCCCGGCCCTGGCCCGGCGCCGGCGTCACGCGTAGTAGCCTTCGACGGCCGCGCGGGCCGCCTCGAACAGGGCCGGTCCGTGCTGGGGGACCCGCGGGGGACCGCCGGACGGCTGGAGCGCCCCGAGCTGCTCGCTCGACAGGGCGTACACGACCCGGCCGAGGCCGGAGCGGTCGATCGCTCCCGTGCACATGCCGCAGGGCTGGCAGCTGGTGTACATCGTGGTGCCGGCGGCGTCCGCGGGGCGCAGGTGGCGGGCGGCCCAGCGGGCCAGCTTCAGCTCCGGGTGGGCGGTGATGTCGCCGTCGGACAGCACGGTGTTGTGCTCCTCGGCGAGCACCCGCCCGCCGGCGTCCACGAGCAGCGACCCGAACGGCGCGTCGCCGCCCGCGCGCGACCGGACGGCCAGCTCGACCGCGCGGCGCAGGAACGCCTCGTCCTCGGGGGTCACGCCGCCTCCGGCACGAGCATGGTGCCCTGCGCGACCACCAGGCCGGAACCGCTGATGCGCACCCGCGAACCGGCGACGGTGACGACGATCGTGCTCGGCCGCCCCATGCTGTGGCCCTGCTCGACCACGACCCTGGCCTCGCCCGCCGGCCTCGGCGCGACGTCGCCGCCGTCGACGAGCAGCGCGGCCAGCGGGCCGGCCGCGGTGCCGGTGGCCGGGTCCTCCGCGATGCCCATCGCCGGGTTGAAGAACCGCGTGTAGGCCGTGGCCGCGGGGTCGACGGTGTCGTGCGTGTACAGGTAGCAGCCCTCGCCGCCGGCCTGCCGCAGGACCGCGGTGAGGCGGCCGGCGTCGGGCGCGGCGCGGTCGACGCCGGCCCGGTCGCGGACCGGCACCAGCAGGTGACCGGCCCCGGTCGACACCACCCGGGCGTCCCGGTCGGCCACCAGGTCGTCCGGGCTCAGCCCGAGCGCACCCGCGAGGCCGGCGCGATCGGTGGCCACGGCGCCGAAGACCGGCGCCGACTGCTCCATCGTGACGACCGCCGGCCCGCCGTCCGGGCGCTCGACGTGGACCGGCAGCACGTCGTCGCCGATGTGCTGGACGAAGGTCCCGCCGTCGCCGTCGAGCCGCCCGGACTGCGCGAGCCACAGCCAGGCGCCGAGCGCGTTGTGGCCCGCGCCGAAGACCTCGGCGCCGGACGGCGTGAACGAGCGCAGGCGGTACGTCGTGCCGGGCCGCACCGGGCGCTGGACGAAGGTGGTCTCGGACTGGTTGAACTCGCGGGCGACGGCCCGCATCTGCTCCTCCACGATCCCGTCGGCGTCGGGCACCAGCGTGAGCGGCGCGCCGGTCAGCGGCTTCGCGGCGAAGACGTCGACGTAAGCGAACGCGACGTCGGTGGCTCCGGTATCTGTCACGCCTACGACGCTACGGCCGCCCGGCGCCGCGGAGGAGTCCGATCCTGCGGTATCCCACGCGGGTCACCGCAGGATTTGCGGTACTGTGCCGCGATGACCGCGCTCGACGAGGTGGACCGGCAACTGCTCGGCGAGCTGCAACGGGATGCCCGGGCCTCGCTCACCGCCCTGGCCGGCGCGATCCACCTCGGCGTGTCCGCCACCCGGGCCCGGCTGCGCAGCCTGGAGGAGCGCGGTGTGATCACCGGGTACACCGCACGGGTCGATCCCGTTGCGTGCGGGCTGCCCCTGCGGGCGGTCGTGCGGATGAAGGTCCACGGCGCGCTCTACGACCAGGTCGCGGCGATGCTGGCCCGCGAGCCGCAGATCGTGCGGTGCGTGCGGGTCACCGGCGAGGCCTGTTACGTGGCGGAGGTGCTCGCGGCCGACATGCCGGACCTCGCCCGCATCACATCGGAGCTGGCCCGGGTCGGTTCGATCACCACCGATCTGGTGTACGAGGTCGTGGTTGACCGGGGCGTGCCTTAAGGCATGGCCTTAAGGGCAGGGTCGTTGCGGCTCGGCGCGGATCGCGACCTGGAGCTGGCTGCCGGGGCTGCTGATCGACAGCACCGCGGGCACGTCGCGGACGAGCTTGCAGTACACGAGAAAGGCGCCGGGCGGCGCGGTTTCCTCGGCGGGGACCCAGCCGCGCCCGCGGAGGTCCTCGTCGTAGACGGCGGCGAGGTCGGCCCGGGAGTATCCGCGGGACAGCTCGAAGAGCTGCATGACGTTGGCCGACGAGGTGTCCTCGAAGTTCAGCACGCGGCACCCGTGCTCGGCCCGCGGCTTCCCGACGCGCTTCGCGCCGGGCGGCTCGACGTCGAACACCGGCTCGTCGGCGTAGGCGTCGAGCAGCTGCTCCTCGCCGGCCGGGGGCGTGCACCCGGCCCGCAGCTCGGGCTCGCGGGCGCATCCGGCGGCGCCCAGTGCCACGAGCAACGCGAGAAGGAGACGGCCGGCGCGCACCCCCCGAGGCTACGGCAGCCGGCGCCCGCCGTGGGGGCGCTGGTCGACCTGGGTGATGAGGCCGCGGACCGATGTGACCCGGTCCGCCGGATCAGGGTGCGCGCCGGGTGGCCAGCCGCAGGCCCGCGTGGTCGAGCGTGCGGGGCAGTGGCTCAATCAGCGGGCACGGGTTGCGCAGGTCCGGGAAGCGGGCCAGCAGGGCCGCGATGAGCGTCGTGGTGCTCAGCAGGACCAGGTTGCGGCCGGGGCAGGCGCCCGGCCCGGCGCTGAACGGGTAGATCGTCGCGCTGCGCCGGGGCGCGCCGGACAGCCACGCCTCGGGGTCGAACGCGTCCGCGTTGTGCATCGCCGTCTCGTCGCGGTGGTGGTACGAGCTCGGCAGCATGAACGTGGTCCCGGCGCGCAGGGTCGTGCCGCCCCAGTCGGTGGCCGTCGTGCTCTCCCGCAGCACGATCAGCGTGGTCGGCCACAGCCGCGCGGTGTCCTGGACGCACGCGCGCACGAAGGGGTACAGCGGAGGCGCGTCGCCGGCGGCCGTGGCCCGGCGGGCCGGATCGGAGCCGAGCAGCGCCAGGGTGCGCAACGCGGTCATCCCGGCGGCGTCGAACGCGAACAGCCAGTGCGGCACCTGCCCGGCCGGGTCAACGCCGCCGGCCGCCGGGGTGCCGGCCATCGTGCCCGCGAGGCTGCCCGGCTCGGCGGCGGCGACGTAGGCGTCGACCCGCCGCTGGAAGCGGCCCCGCAGGTGCTCCTGGCGGGGCCGCAGGTAGGCCCAGTTGGCGGCGTCGCGCAGCCGGTTGAGCTCGGTGGTGAGCCGGGTGTCGTCGCGGGCGGCGGTGCCGAGCACGATCCGGCGGACGATCCGCTGCCACATCGCGTCGAATGCCGGCCAGTCCAGCTCCGGGGCGGCGGCGAGCCGGGCCGCCTCCGCCCGGACGACCGCGGTGATGGCGTCGGCCAGGCGGTGCATCGGGGCGTCCGCGTCCAGGACCGTGTCGTTGTAGCGCCGCCGCGCGGCCCGGATGCCGCCGGTGGAGACCAGCACGCCGTGCGGCTGGAAGTGCCGCAGCGCCGCGACCTTCTCGCTGGTGGCGAGCGCGAACGGCGCGGGGGAGCCGGCCAGGACCCGCTCGACGTCGGCCGGGTCGAGCACGACGACGACCGACCGGCCGGGCAGCGTCAGGCGTAGCGGGCCGTCGCCGTGGCGGGCCCGCAGCCGGTGCAGGATCCGGGCGCCGCGCCGGTTGAGGTCGAGGCGCTGGGCGAGGCGGACCACCCGGTCGCGCCGGTGGATCACGCCCTGCGCCAGGATCGGCGCCAGCACCCCGGCCGCACAGCGGACGGTGTCGAGCAGGCCGATCCGCGTCGCCGCGCGCTGCTCCTGCCGGGCCGGGAGGGTGACGTCGAGGGTCATGGTGGTCGCGTACCCGGGTCGGCCCGCGGGAAACGGCGTGTGCGGCACCGCGACGGAATGGGGAACAAGTCCGCCGGAGCGGCCTGCGACCAGGCCGTCGGCCACGAGCCGCTGCCCGGCCCCGGTGACCGGCGTGGCCGTCTTCGGCCAGTGGGCGAAGGTGACCATGGCGGCTGACGGCGGCACGGCGTTCCCGGCGACGTTTCCGCGCGCCGTGTGGAGCGCCGGCTAGGGCAAGGGGCGCTGCAGGCCGAGCTGGGCGAGCCAGTCGTCGACCGGGAAGCCCAGGTCCTCGGCCGCGGCGAGCCAGCGGGCCGCCGCGTCCGGGTCGGCGGCGATGCCGTCGCCCGTCAGGTGCATGACGCCGAGGGTCGCCGCGGCCCGGCGGTCGGTCTCGGCAGCCTCCTCGACCAGGTCGAGGTCCGGCTCGGTGGCGGCCAGCGCGACCAGCGCCCCGCCGTCCGCCTCGTCGAACATCACCGCCGCAGGCTACCCGGTGCCGTCCCGCGGCCGGGGCGGCACCGGGTCGTCGGGGTCACCGGTCAGCTGAGCATCTGGTAGAGCGCGTCGGGAGCCGGGACCGCGCCGGCCGGGGCGGAGACGGGCAGCACCGAGCCGAAGCCGGCGAACGTCAGCGAGATCGCCAGGTCCGGGTCGACCGACGCGCCGTCGACGACGAACGAGGTCAGCCGGCCCTTGTCGTCGACGGTGGCCGTGAACGGCAGCTGCTTGGCCTTGTCGCCGGCCTTCTCCAGCACCTTGTCGCTCGGCGTCAGCACGCTGTCGGTGACGGTGATGTCCACGGTACCGCTGAAATGCGTCGCGTCGGTCCGCCGGACGTCGGCGAGGCCGTCCTTGAACAGGTCGGTGACGCCCAGGTCGGGCGTGCCGCTCGGGTCGATCGGCAGCGTGGTCGAGGCGCCGAGCTTCGTCTTGTCCAGGCGCATCCAGCTGCCCGGCTTCAGGCCCCACAGCTCGTTGAGCTCGGCGCCGAAGTCGGCCTTGACCCAGACGTCGGGGGCGATGACCGTGAACGCCATCGAGATCTCGAGGTCCTCGGCCTGGCCGCGCATTTCCATCGTGGCGGCCTTGGCGGCGTGGTCGACGCGGCCGCTGCCGGTCGACGTGCCCGCGTTGAGCTCGAAGTTGTGCGAGGTGGCGTCGAGCGCCTGCACGGCCGCGCGCAGCGCCTCGGCCGGCGGCACGTCGCTGGCCGCCGCGCCGACGGGCCGGGCCTGCGCCGGCGACCCGGCGGTGAACTCGGCGTCGCAGGCGGCCACGCTGCCGGCGGCGAGGACGAGCGTGAGCAGAACGGTTATGTGTTTCATCGGTGGATGTCCTCCCAATCAGGGCGCGCCCCCGATCGGGAGGCGCAACCGTTACGGAAGGTACGGAAGTGGTGGCCCGAAAACTGTCGCCGACCGGCCGCTGTGACGCTCACCGGCCTGTCGGAAACAGGATCACGGCTCAGGCGATCGGCAGCCGGAAACGCGGCCCGGTGCGGTTCGCGCCACGCCGAGGTCATGGTGACCGGTGGAGGCCGAGCGCGGTGAGGAAGTCGTCCGCGTCGAACATCGCGCCCGCGGACGCGACGCCGGCCGTGCGGGTCCGTCCCGTCAGGATGCGGTCCACCGCCTCGACGGCGAGGGGTGCGCTGACGGCGTAGATGTCGCGGCCGCTCGCCACCGCCCGGCGCCGCTCGCTGCCGCGGTGGACCACGACGTCCACGACGAACGACTGGGCCGACCGGCCGCTCGCGTCGGCGGCCACCGGGGCCGGCGCGTCCGGCGCGACCACGTCGCGGGCCGCCTCGACGGTCAGGTACGAGCGCACCTCGGGCACCGTCAGGTGGCTGGGGACCGTGACGACGTCCGCCATCGAGAACTCGGCGACGACCTCCCGCTCGCCGGTCGGTGCCGGGAACGACCAGCGCTCGGTGGCCGGGGTGTCGTCGTGGTACCGCAGCCGGCCGCCCGCGTAGCGCACCCGCCGGCCGGCGCGCCGCTCCCGGGAGACGACGCCCGACAGCCGGGTGCCGGCCGTCGGGTGCCAGCTGTCCAGGCCGTAGGCCACGTCCACGCGGTCCGCCTCGGTCCAGTCGCCCATCGCCGCGGTGGCGAGCAGGTCGCCGAGGCCGCCGTAGAAGGCCATCGCCGGCACGATCACGGCGCCGGCCGCCCGGGCCCGGTCGCCGAACCGCGCGAACGTGTCGGCATTCGCCTCGATCTCGGCGGCGACATCGACGTACGGGACACCCGCGCGTAGCGCCGCCTCGATCGCCGGGCCGGCGGTGACGGCGAACGGCCCGGCGCAGTTGATCACGGCGGCCGACCCGGCGAGCGCGCGGTCGAGCGCCGCGGGGTCGTCGACGGCGGCCGGCCGGACCTCGTGCTGCCCGGCCATCGCGGCGAGCCGTGCCGGGTCCCGGCCGGACAGCACCGGGAGGTAGCCGCGTTCGATGAGGGTTGCCACGACGAAGCGGCCGGTGTGCCCGTACGCGCCGTAGACGGTCACGTTCCTGTTCTCGACATCCACCCGGACATCGTGGCGCCCACCGGGCCCGCGGCGTGAGTGTCGGAAACGACGTGGTGCGTACAATTTCCGACGTGAACACAGTCGCTGTGGCCGTGGCCGACGGGATCCTCAACTTCGAGTTCTCCCTCGCCTACGAGCTGTTCGGCACCGCGCCGCTCGGCGACTGGTATGAGCTGGTCATCTGCGGGGCCGGTCCGGTCCGGGCCGACGGCCGGTTCCTGCTCGAGCCCGACGACGGCCTCGACCGGCTGGTGCGGGCCGACACCGTGATCGTCCCCGGCTGGGCCGAGCTCGACGCCGACCCGCCGGCCGACCTCGTCGCCGCCGTCCGCGCCGCGCACGACGCCGGCGCGCGGGTCGCGTCGCTGTGCACCGGGGCCTTCGTGCTGGCCGCGGCCGGTCTGCTGGACGGCCGGCGGGCGACCACCCACTGGCAGTACGCGGAGGCCCTCGCCGCCCGCTATCCCCGCGTCGAGGTCGACCCCGACGTCCTCTACGTCGACGCCGGCAGCGTGCTCACCTCGGCCGGCAAGGCCGCCGCCCTGGACCTCTGCCTGCACCTGGTCCGGCGCGACCACGGCTCGGCCGTCGCCAACGCGGTGGCCCGCCGGCTCGTCGTGCCGCCGCACCGGTCGGGCGGCCAGGCCCAGTTCGTGTCCACGCCGGTGCCGGAGCCGGAGCAGCGCCCGCTGAGCGCGGTGCTCGCCTGGGCGGCCCAGCGCCTCGACCAGCCGCTGACCGTCGAGGACCTGGCCCGCCGGGCCAACCTCAGCTCGCGCCAGCTCGCCCGGCACTTCCGGTCGGCGACCGGCACCACGCCGCTGCGGTGGCTGCTGACCCAGCGGATCCGGCGGGCGCAGGAGCTGCTGGAGACCACCGGCGACGGTGTGGACGCCGTCGCCGCCGCCACCGGCATGGGCACCGCGGCGACGCTGCGCCGGCACTTCAACCGGGTCGTGGGGGTGTCCCCGGCGGAGTACCGGCGCACGTTCCGCTGAGACTCCACCGAGACTCCGCCGAGGCTCCGCCGAGGCTCCGCCGAGACTCCGCCGAGACTCCGCCGAGGCTCCACTCAGATAACAGAAATTTGTGTCATCTCAGTTATATCTGTTAGCCTCGTAGCATGCCGAGGGACGAGGAGCTGCTGTTCGCCGACCACGTGGGGCGGTTCTACGCCGGCCACCACGGGTTCCCGCCGATGGCCGGCCGCCTGCTCGGTTACCTGCTGATCTGCGACCCCCCGCAGCAGACCATCGACATGCTCGGCGAGGCGCTGATGGCCAGCCGCAGCGCCATCACGGGCGCGGTCAAGCTGCTGGAGAGCTACGGCTACGTGGCCCGGACCCGCCGCGCCGGCGAGCGGTTCGACCGGGTCGGGCTGCGGGCCGAGGCTCTGGAGCCGCGCAACGCGGAGGCCGCGCTCTTCAAGGAGCAGGCCGCCCTGCTCCGCGAGGGGCTCGCCATCCTCCCCGAGACCCAGACCGCGCAGCGGGCCGCCCTGCTGGAGCTGCTCGCTCTCGCCGAGTTCTTCCAGGTGCGGCTGCCGCAGCTGATGGACGAGTGGCGTGAGCACCGGGCCGCCCTGCGCGCGGAAGGCAAGCTTCCCGAATTGGAGTAGTCGTGCCCGACCGCCCCGCCATCCAGGTCCGTGGGCTCCGCAAGGCCTACCGGTCCCAGACCGTGCTCGACGGCGTCGACCTCGACGTCCCGGCCGGCACCGTGTTCTCGCTGCTCGGCCCGAACGGGGCCGGCAAGACGACCACCGTCAACGTCCTCACCACCCTGATCCGCGCCGACGCCGGCGAGGCGTTCGTCGCCGGGCACAGCGTCGCCGCCGCGCCGGCCGCGGTCCGCGCCGCGATCGGTGTCACCGGCCAGTTCTCGGCCGTCGACAAGCTGCTCACCGGCGCCGAGAACCTGGCCATGATGGGCGACCTGCAGCACCTGCCGCGGGCCTGCACCCGGCAGCGCGCGGCCGAGCTGTTGGAGCGCTTCGACCTGGCCGACGCGGCCGGGCGGCGTGCCGGCACCTACTCCGGCGGCATGGTCCGGCGCCTCGACCTGGCGATGAGCCTGATCGGCGAGCCGCGCGTGCTGTTCCTCGACGAGCCGACCACGGGCCTCGACCCGCGCAGCCGGCGCACCCTGTGGCGGATCATCCGCGGCCTGGCCGACGGCGGCGTGACGGTCTTCCTCACCACGCAGTATCTCGAGGAGGCCGACGAGCTGGCCGACCGCATCGCCGTGCTCGACCGCGGCCGCCTGGTCGCCCAGGGCACCCCGGCCGAGCTGAAGCGCCTCGTGCCCGGCGGGCACGTCAGCCTCCAGTTCGCCGACGCGGCCGGGCTGGCCGCCGCCGCCCGGGCGCTCGGCGACCCGCCGGCCAACCCCGACGCGCTGACCCTGCAGGTGCCCTCCGACGGCTCGGTCGCCGCGGTGAAGGCGCTGCTCGACCGGCTCGACGGCACGACCGTGACCAGCCTGTCGATCCACACCCCCGACCTCGACGACGTGTTCCTCGCGCTGACCGCAGAGCAGGTGACCGCGTGAGCGGATCCGGAGCGAAGCGGAGGAGGCCGCTCATCATGGGCTCAGTGTGGAGCTCAGGCGGCCGGAGCGAAGCGGAGGACGCGTGAGCGCGCTGGCCTATGCCCTGACCGACTCCTCGACGATGCTGCGGCGGGTGCTGCGGCACACCACCCGCAACCCGTCCACGCTCATCATGTCGATACTGCTGCCCGGGGTGCTGCTGCTGTTGCTGAACTACGGGTTCGGCGGCGCCATCGAGACCGGCGGGGTGCGGTATCTCGACTACCTGATCCCCGGGATCATCATGATGGGCGCCTGCTACTCGGTGAGCGCGACGGCGGTGTCGGTCGCCACCGACGCGAGCGAGGGCATCATCGACCGCTTCCGGACCATGGCGGTGGCCCGGTCGGCGCTGATGACCGGGCACGTTGTCGGCAGCCTTCTGCGCAGCCTGTTCGGGACGAGCCTGGTGGTACTGGTGGCGCTGGCCCTCGGCTACCGCCCGACCTCGGACCCGCTGCGCTGGCTCGCCGTGGCCGGGCTGGTGACCCTGCTGCTGTTCGCGATCGCCTGGCTGGCGGCCGCGATCGGGCTGGCCACGGGCAACGCCACCGGCGCGGCCAGCGCGTCCGCGATCTTCCAGATCCTGCCGTTCCTGTCCGGCGCGTTCGTGCCCACCGAGACGATGCCGGGCTGGCTGCAGGCGTTCACCGCCAACCAGCCGATGACCCACATCGTGGCCGCCCTGCGCGGCCTGCTCAACGACGCCCCGGTCGGCGACCACGCCTGGATCGCCGTGGCCTGGTGCGCGGGCACCGCGCTGCTCGGCGTCCTCTGGGCCCGCTCGGCCTACAACCGTCGCGCCACCCGCTAGCGCGCCGTCGCCGCCGTCCGTTACGCGGGGGGCGGGGCGGCGGCCAGGCCGGTGCAGCGGCGCAGGTCGATGAAGCGTTTCGTCAGGGCCGACGCCGCGGTGCCGGTCAGGAGCCTGGGCCGGCCGGTGTCGCTCACCACCGCCGGGACCAGCTCCGCCTTCACCACCGACCGGCCGTGCACCTGGACCCGCAGGACGCCCGTGTCGGCGGAGCCCACGTACCAGACGAAGTTGCCCAGGCCGTAGGCCACGTACGTGCGGCCCAGCCAGCCGTCGCCCTGCAGGACGTGCGCGTGGGCGCCGATGATGAGGTCGGCGCCCGCGTCGGCCAGCGCCGCGGCGAAGCTCTTCTGGTCCTTGTTCGGGCAGGAGTCCCGTTCCGTGCCCCAGTGGTTGAAGACCACCACCAGGTCGGCCTGTGAGCGGGCCGCCCGCACCGCGGCCACCGCGCGGTCCACGTCCCACGCCAGCGCGATGCCGGGCGTCGTCGGGCCGGCCTTCCAGGACTCGGCCAGCGTGTGGATCTGGCTGAAGCCCACGATCGCCACCCGCACGCCCTGCACCGGGAGGATCAGTGGCGCGTACGCCTCGTCGATCGTGCGCCCGCCGCCGAAGACCGGCATGCCGGCCGCCGACGCGGCGTCCAGCGTGTCGGCGAAGCCCACGCGGCCGTAGTCGAGCGCGTGGTTGTTCGCGATCGACACGGCGTCGACGCCGGCCGCCTTGACCGCCTCGTACGCCGTTGCCGGGGCGCGGAAGTGGAACTCCTTCGGCTCGGGCGTGCCCCGCGTGGTGATCGCCGTCTCCAGGTTGACGACGGCGAGGTCGGCGGCCGACAGCACCTCCGCGACCGGGCCGAACGCGGTCGCCGGGTTCTTCAGCAGGCCCGCCGTGCGGCCGGTGAAGTGCACGTCGCCGCCGAAGGCGAGGGTGAGGTCGACTGGCGCGGCCGCGGACGGAGACGGTGCCGGTGAAGCGGACGCAGACGCGGATGGTGACTGCGACACCACAGCGGGTGGCGGCGGCGTGCAGCCACCCAGCAGTACCACCGACGCCAACAGCACCCGAAGCCGCACAGCGGACAGGTTACTTCGCGGGCGTGCCGGCCGAGACGGCGCGCAGGCCCTCGTACATCGCGGCCGCCACCTTCGCCGGCGTCTGCTGGAGGCGGGAGCTGTCGACGTACAGCTTGCGGTAGCCGGTGTTGGTGTAGATCGTGCCGCCCGCGTCCAGCAGCGTCTTCTGGTCCTTCGCCGACATCATCTCGCCCGGGTTGGCCACCAGCCAGTTCAGGTTCGCGGTGTTGTGGAACGCGAGCAGGATGCCCTGCGGGATGAAGCGCTCGCCGAGCGGGACCTGCGCGTAGGGGTACACCTCGATGAGGTTCTTCCCGGCGGCGGCGACGGTGAAGGATGCGTCGGTGACGAGCTTGGCGTAGTCGGCCTTCGAGATCATCGTCTTGATCATCAGCAGGGCCAGGCCGACCTGGTAGCCGGCGAGGGTGCTGTTGATCGTGTTCTTGTCCGGGACCAGGCGGCCGATCGGCTCCTTGGCGCCCCACAGCGGGCTGGTGTCGAGCCGCTCCATGTTGAAGCACAGCTCGTCGACCACGTACTCCTGGCCCGTGACGCTGGAGCGGGGCAGCGCCGGGACGATCTCCGGGTGGGCGTTGGCCCGCGCCCAGTCCAGGTACGCGCCCAGCTCCACCCGCTGCGCGACGCGGGCCGCGGCCAGCTTCGGCTCGTCGTCGAAGGCGATGCTGTCGGCGGCCGGGAACCGGTAGTTGCTGGCATACTCGGCGAGCTTCCGCATCGGGTCGGCGGCGGCCGTGGGACTGGCGGCGGCGGACGGGGCCGGAGCAGACGCCGGGCCGTCTTCGGAACCGCAGCCGGCGACGACCGCCGTCGCGCCGAGCATCGCCAGAAAGCCGCGACGATCCATGCCGAGAGTCCTCCACAGAGCAGAATGCACAGTCGCCACCGATCCTGCCGACCGGGCGCTCCGGAACGTCATCGCCCGATCAGCCGCCGGTGGTGGATCCTGACCGAACGAACGGCGGATTGACTGGGCCCTGACCCGGCTGCGCCGGCGGGCCGGCCCGGCACGCGGCGCCCGGCTGACCCGCGCCCGCCTGGCCGTCGAGCGCCGCCGCTCGGGCGCTTGCTCCGTTCAGGCTCATTGACAGGAGTCTTCACAGAGTCGTACTGTCGCAGCGCTTACTCGGTTCAGTAACGTAACTGAACCGAACGACCGGGCGCCGCCTCGTCCGGCCGGGAAAGGAGTGTTCCCGTGCGTTTGCCCAGACTCGGGCGCGGGCTCGCGGTGGTGGCCGTCCTCGCCGCCGCCCTGCTCGCCGCGCCGACCGCACCCGCCCAGGCGTTCCCCGCATCGACGCGGGCCGCGCTCGTCAACTACCTGCAGAGCATCTCGGGGCAGTACACGATCACCGGCCAGCACAACCGTGAACCCAACTCCGACCCGACCAAGTGGACCCGGGTCGCCCAGCAGCTCACCGGGCAGACGCCCGGGCTGTGGGGCGGCGACTTCCTCTTCCAGGCCGCCGACGTCGCCGCCCGCCAGACGATGGTCAACGAGGCGATCCGGCAGTGGCAGGGCGGCTCGCTCGTCGCGCTGACCTGGCACATGTGCCCGCCGACCGTCGGCTCGACGTGCGGCTGGGACAGCAACGGCGTGCTCGCCCACCTCTCCGACAGCCAGTGGAGCCAGCTCGTCACCGACGGCACCGCGCTGAACACCGCCTACAAGAACCGGCTCAACGAGGCCGTGCCCTACCTGCGGCAGCTGCAGAACGCCGGCGTGCCGGTGCTGTGGCGGCCCATCCACGAGATGAACGAGGGCTGGTCCTGGTGGGGCGGGCGGCCGGGCGCCAACGGCAGCCGCAAGCTGTTCCAGATCACCCGGGACCACTACACCGCTCAGGGGCTCACCAACCTGGTCTGGGTCTGGAACGTCAAGGACGTCAACATGGGCTCGATCGGCGACTACTGGCCGGGCGCGTCCGCCGTGGACCTCGCGACGCTCGACATCTGGGTCAAGCTGGCCCCGAGCGCGAGCGACTACCAGGCGATGCTCACCGTGGCCGGCGGCAAGCCGATCGCGCTCGCCGAGGTCGGCCAGGTGCCGAGCGTGGCGCTGCTGCAGGCGCAGCCCCGGTGGACCTACTTCATGGTGTGGGCGGAGTACCTCACGGACCCGGCCTACAACAGCAATGCCGCGGTGCAGAACACGTACTTAAACAGCCGGGTGCTGGTGCGGGGCGAGTTCACCGTGCCGGGCGCGGGTGGCGGTGGCGGCTCCGGGACCGGCCCGGTCGTCGGGCTGGCCGGCAAGTGTCTCGACGTGGCCGCGTCGGGGACCGCCAACGGGACGAAGATCCAGCTGTACACCTGCAACGGCACCGGCGCCCAGAACTGGACCGTCGGGGCGGACGGGACGCTGCGGGCGCTCGGCAAGTGCCTGGACGTGGCGGGCGGCGTCAACGCCGACGGCACGAAGGTGCAGCTGTGGGACTGCGTCGGCAACGCCAACCAGCAGTGGTCGCGCAACGGGCAGCGGCTGGTCAACCCGGCGACGGGCCGATGCCTCGACGTCACCGGGCAGAACAGCGCCGACGGCACGCAGATCCAGATCTGGACGTGCAACGGCCAGACCAACCAGAACTGGACGCTGCCCGCCTGAGCCTGTTGTGGCGGCTTGATCGGGTGCCGTCTATCGGGGTGACGCCGTGCTGTCGCGGACGACCAGCACGGCGTTGCCCGCCCGCACGCTGCGGGGTGGTCCGCCGTCGAGCCACTCGAAGAGCAGCCGCGCGGTGCGCATGCCGTAGTCGGCGATGTTGCGCTGCAGGACCGTGAGCGCCGGGTGCACGACCTGGCACAGCGGCGAGTCCTCCCAGGCCATGATCGAGACGTCGGCGGGGACCCGGACGTCCATCTCGGCGGTGACGCCGAGCCCGGCCAGGGCCATCAGGTCGTTGTCGTAGACGATCGCGGTCGGCCGGTCGGCGGCGCTGAGGATGCGGCGGGTGGCCTGGGCGGCGGCCTCGCCGGTGTAGTCGGCGGCCACGGTCCGCACCTGCAGCAGTCCCGTGGCGTCGAGCGCGGCGGTGCGGGCGGCGGTGTGGGCCAGGTCGGCCGGCCCGCTGATGCGGACGACCCGGCGGTGGCCGAGCGCGGCGAGGTACCCGGCGACCTTCCCCGCCCCCGCGTGCTCGTCGGTGCTGAGGTTCGCGAGCCCCGGCAGCGGCGCGCCCCCGCCGGCGACGACGGCCGGCAGCCCCAGCTCGCGGACCGCGTCGAGGCGGGGATCGTCGACGCGGAGATCGCACAGGATGACCCCGTCGACCCGCCGCTCGGCGTGCCACCGCCGGTGGATCGCCACCTCCTCGGCGCCGCCCTCGACGAACTGCAGCGCGAGCCCGAACCCGCGGGCGGACAGCTCCACCTGCAGCCCGGCGACGAACTGCCGCCGGAACACCTCGCTGCCCAGCGCCGCCGTGGTGCGCCGCAGCGTGAGCCCGATGACGTCGGCCCCGGCGCCGTGCATGGCCCTGGCGGCCCGGTGGGCGGTGAACCCGAGCTCCTCGGCGACCTCCCGGATGCGCTCGCGCACCTCGTCGGAGACGCCGGGCCGGCCGTTGAGCGCGTACGACACGGCGACCCGCGAGACACCGACGCGCCGCGCGATGTCACTCATCGTCGGCCGCCGCCCCGCCATCCCCGCCCCCGTTCCGTCCACCCCGGTCGTGCGCAACGAAGCGTAACCGCTTCACCTCGCGGATGGTGACGCCGCCGGGCCTGCGGCCGGGCGCGTCGCGGGCGGACCGGCGGCCACCGGCTGCGCGAGGCGAGTCGGGCCGTGCGGGTCAGCGCGGTGGTGGGGCGATGCTGTCCCGGAGCAGGAGGCGGGGCGTGGCGTCCTGGAAGTCCTGCGCCGGGGCGCCGGCCAGCAGTGACAGCAGGACGCGGGCCGCGTTGGCGCCGTAGGCGTGGACGTCGCGGGACAGGGCGCTCAGGGCCGGGTACGCCATCTCGCACAGCTGGGAGTCGTCGCCCGCCACGATCGACAGGCGGCCCGGGACGTCCACACCCAGCTTGCGGGAGACGTGCAGGCCCGCCGTCGCCATGATGTCGTTGTCGAACATGATCGCCGTGGGGGGCTCGGCCGCCGTCAGGAGGCGCTCCGTGGCCCAGGCGCCGGCCTCCCAGGTGTAGTCGGTGTCGACCACCTCGGCCGACGTCAGGCGGTGGCGCCCGGCCGCCGTGCGGAAGGCCGCCGTGCGGATGCGGGTGTGCTCCAGGGACACCAGGCCGCCCACCCGGGCGATGCGGCGGTGGCCGAGGCCGGCCAGGTACGCGACGGCGTCCGTCAGCGCGGCCGCGTCGTCGCTCCACACGGCCGGCATGCTCGTGCCCGGTCGCGGGTGGCCGACGAGGACGCCGGGCAGGCCCAGGCGGTCGAGCGCCGCCACCCGGTCGTCGTCGACCCAGAGGTCGGTGAGGATCGTGGCGTCGATGCGGCGGGCCGCCCACAGGGACTGCAGGGCGTCGACGGCGCGGTCGTGGTCGCCGACGACCTGCAGCACCAGCGCCGTGCCCGTCGCCGAGAGCTCGGTCTCCAGGCCGGCGATGAACTTCATGTAGAACGGCTCGACGCCCAGCGTGGCCGCGTCGCGGGCGATCACCAGGCCGATCGCCTCGGCGCGCGCCACCGACAGGTTGCGCGCGGCCGCGTTGGGCTGCCAGCCCATCTCGCCGGCGATCGCCAGGATGCGCTCGCGGGTGGCGGCCGAGACGCCCGGGCGGTCGTTGAGCGCGAAGGAGACGGCGCCCTTGGAGACGCCGGCCGCCTCGGCGATGTCGCTGATGGTGGGGCGCTTCACCGGCGTTGTCCCGCCTCGGCGGTGTCGCCGGCAGGGTGGCGCTTCACAGGCTTCCTCGCGGTGCGGCCGTCATCCTCCCATTGTCCGCCATGGTGCCGGTCACTTCGTGGCACCCGAGGTGAAGCCGTTGTAGATGAACCGCTGGAGCAGCAGGAACAGCAAGAGCGTCGGCACGATGACCAGGATCGCACCGGCGGAGATCGTCTCCCAGTGGGCGCCGAACGGGCCCTTGAACCGGAACAGCGACGTCGAGATGGTGCCGAGCCCCTCCGAGGGCATGTACAGGAACGGGATGTAGAAGTCGTTGTACACGAAGATGCCCTTGATGATCACGACGGTGGCGATCGCCGGCTTGAGCAGCGGCAGGATGATCGTGCGGTAGATCTTGAAGGCGGACGCCCCGTCGAGCCGCGCGGCCTCATCGAGCGACACCGGGATGCCGCGCATGAACTGCACGAAGATGTAGATGGCCACGATGTCGGTCCCCATGTACAGCAGGATCGGCGCCCACCGCGAGTCGAACAGCCCGAGCCGGTCGACCACCTGGAACGTCGTCACCTGCGTCGTCACCCCCGGCACCAGCGTGGCGACGAGGAACGCACCGACGACGAGCTTCTTGAACCGGAAGCGGAACCGGTCGATCGCGTAGGCGGCGAGCGTCCCGACGACGATCGTGCCGGCCACCGACACCAGCAGGATGACGGCCGTGTTGGCGAACGCCGTGAGCATCTTGCCGTTGGCGAACGCGGTGACGTAGTTGTCGAAGTTGAGCCAGTTCCGCGGCGGCGCGAGGGTGTCGCCCGACGCCATCTCCTCGGGCGTCTTCAGCGAGGTCAGGAACACGGTGACCAGCGGCAGCAGCACGACGATCGACGCTGCGACGAGGGAGAGGTACCGCAGGGTGCCGAAGACGGCGGCGCGCGCGTTCACGTCAGGTCGGTCCTTTCCTCCGGTACCAGCCGGCGCTGGACCCAGGTGATCAGCAGGACGATGAGGAGCAGCACGACGGCGGCGGCCGAGGCGAGCCCGAACTTGTTGAACTGGAAGGCGAGTTTGATCGTCTGGATGACGAACGTCTTGCTCTCGCCGGCGCCGCCCGTCATCACGAACGGGATCTCGAACACCGACAGCGAGCCGGAGATCGCCAGGATCACGCTCAGGCTGATGATCGGCCGGATGCCGGGGGCGACGATGTGGCGGAAGACCTGCCAGCGGTTCGCGCCGTCGAGCTCGGCGGCCTCGTAGAGCTCGCCCGGGATGGCCTGGATCGCGCCGAGGAACAGCACGAAGTTCAGGCCCAGGAACCGCCACACGGACACGCCGGACAGCGAGGCGTTGACCAGGTCGGGGTCGCCGAGCCAGAGCTTGTCCGGGTGCGCGCCGAACAGGGCGAGCACGGAGTCGAGGGTGCCGTGCGGGCGGAAGAAGTACAGGAAGACGAACGAGACGGCGACGCCGTTGATGAGGTACGGGAAGAACAGGATGCCCTTGAAGAGGCCGCGCAGCCGGGTGTTCAGGCTCAGGATGAACGCGAAGTAGAGCGCCACCACGATCTGTACCGCGGCGGCGGCCAGGTAGTAGAGGCTGACGAAGAAGACCTGGAACAGCTCCGGGCGGGTGAACAGCTGCACGTAGTTGTCGACGCCGACGAAGGCGGGGTCGGCGCCGAGGCCGTCCCAGTCGGTGAAGCTGTAGCCGACCATGCTGCCGACGGGGATGTACGTGAACGAGATGAGCAGCGCGAGGGCGGGCAGCAGGTACAGCCAGGGCATGAGGGCGGCGTTGACCCGGCTCAGCCGGGCCGGGCGCGCGCTGCTGGGCGGTCCGGCGGGGGCGCGCCGGGCCGGTGGTGCGTCGATCATCGGGTCTCCTTCTGGCGAGTGCGGGCCGGCCCGGGGTCGGCGGGCCGGCCCGCATCCGGTGGGGCCGTCAGCCGGCGGTCTTGGCGGCTTCCTGCCAGCGCTTCGACAGGTCGGCGAAGATGGCCTCGGGCGTGCCGGGGGCGGCGCCGCGGGCGGTGTCGACGAGCTTCTGGCGGTAGTCGGGCTTGCTGATGCCGACCTCGGAGGCGTTGTCGATCTTCGTCAGCTTGGCCGACTCGGCCTGGGACAGCTCGATGAACTGCACGCCGGCGTCGGTGAACGGCTGCAGCGCCGGCGGCATCGGGGCGCCCTTGACGGCGGAGACGGCCTGATTGACCGCGGCCGAGTCGGACTTCTCGATGAACCAGTCGAAGAACGCGCGGGCGGCCGGCTTGTTCTTGGAGTGGGTGTTGATCGCGTACTGGTAGTCGGGCGCGACCACCGAGCAGAACTTCCCGCCGACCTGCTTCGGGAACGGCATGTACCCGATCACGCCCGGGTCCTTGCCCGCCTTCTTCGCCGCGTCCTGCATCTGCACGATGGCCCACGACCCGAGCCACATCGTCGCGATCTTCCCGGTGGCGATGGCCCCCTTCGAGTCCTCCCAGTTCGTGGTCGTCGGGTCGGTCTCCGACAGCTTGTTCTTCACGATGTCGTACAGCAGGCTGTCGCCGGTGCGCAGGTCGCTGCCCTGCGCCCACGGGTCGCTCGCCGCGAGCTTGTCGTTGGCCTTGGGGTCGCAGGTGACCGAGCCGACGACCGAGGACCAGGAGCTGAGCGGCCAGCCGTCGTGGTAGTTGGTGTAGTACGGCGTGGCGGAGGTCTTCGCCTTGATGGCCTGCAGCGCCGCGACGAACTCCTCGGGCGTGGTCGGCCACTTGGTGACGCCGGCCTGGCTCCAGACGTCCTTGTTGTAGACGAAGCCGTTGACGTAGGCGAACCCGGCCACGCCGTAGACCTTGTCGCCGACCTTGGCCTTGTCGGTGTAGTTGTACTTGGCGGCCAGGTTGCCGGCGCTGCCGAGGGAGGCGAAGTACTTCGGGTAGTCGTCGGTCGACACGGTGTTCGGGATGAGCAGGACGTCACCGTAGTTCTCGGTGTTCATCCGGATCTTGACTTCGCCCTCGTAGTCGGTGACGCCCTCGAACTTGACGTTGACCTTCGGGTAGGTCTTGCGGAACTCGTCGGCGTACTTCTGCATCGTCCCGTCGGTGACCAGGTCGGTGCGGTTGGTGAGCACCGTGATGTCGCCGGAGACGGCGTTGGGATCGGTGGGTGACAAGGCTTCGTCCGACGAACCGGCCTTGCTCGAACCGCCGCAGCCGGCCGCCGCGAGGGCGGTGGCGGCCAGCACGGCGACGAACGCTCTTCTCAACATGGGGTGCGCTCCATTCGGGACCTAAAGCGGTTTAGTTGAGCGATGGCAATATGGCACCGCGTCCGCGCGGCCGGGAAGCCCCCGTTACCGAACCGTTACCGCGGGATGGCACCCGCGTTGCACCGCCCCAAGCGCGTCGATCTTGCAGTTGTGGTGGCGACAAATCGCCTTGAGATGGGGTGTTCCGGGCACCACAGGTGCAAGATCGACGCGAAGGTGGCGGGCTGGGGTGGGTGTGGGGCGGTGTTACGAGGCGGGGTGGCGGGCGGTGCTGCCGCGGGGAGTCAGGTGGGCCGGGGCGCCGTGGGCGCTCTCGACCGGGGCGCCCGCCACGGCCGCCAGGAGCATGCGGGCCGCGGCCACGCCGTAGCCGCCGATGTCCCTGGTCAGCGCCGTCAGCGACGGGTGCAGCAGGCGGCAGATGGGTGAGTCGTCCCAGGCGACGATCGACAGCTCCGACGGCACCGCGATGCCCAGCTCGTGGGCCACCGTCAGGCCGGCGACGGCCATCACGTCGTTGTCGTAGATGATCGCGGTCGGGCGGGTCGTCGCGGTCAGGAGGCGGCGGGTGGCCCGCGCGCCGGACTCGCCGCTGTAGTCCGTCGGGGCCGTCACCGCCTCGGCCAGGGACAGGCGGGCGCAGACCTCGGTGAACGCCCGCGTGCGGATCGCCGTGTGGGCCAGCTCCGGGATGCCGCCGACGCGGGCGACCCGGCGGTGGCCGAGGGCGGCGAGGTACTCGACCGCCTCGACCATCGACTGCGCGTCGTCGGACCAGGCGCTGGGCAGGCGGCCGCTCACGTCCGGCGGGCCGATCACGACCGCCGGCAGGCCCAGTTCCTCCAGCACCGCGATGCGCGGGTCGCCGGTGCGGACGTCGCAGACCAGGACGCCGTCCACGCGGCCCTCGCTGAACCAGCGGCGGTAGAACGCCAGCTCCTCGTCGCGGCTCGGGGCCATCTGGAGCAGCAGCGCGTACGACTGGCGGGACAGCTCCAGCTCGACGCCGCTGATGAGCTCCATGAAGAACGGCTCGATGCCCAGCGTGCTCGGCGGGCGCTGCAGGGTCAGGCCGACGACCCGGGCCTTGGCGCCGGCCAGCGCGCGGGCGTTGCTGTCGGCGTGGAAGTTCAGCCGGTCGGCCACGGCCAGGATGCGCTCGCGCGTGGCAGGGGAGACGCCGGGCTGGCCGTTGAGCGCATACGAGACGGCGCCCTTGGACACCCCGGCCTCGCGGGCGATGTCGGCGATCGTCGGTCGTTTCACGGGCGGCCCGCCTTTCTCGGTTCACCGATGCTAGCCGCCGCGCAGCCCGCTGTCGCCCTCGAACGATCCCAGACGTTGACAGCCACCGCGACCCGCGGCTACGTTGAGCGCCGCTTACTCGGTTCAGAGGCAAAGGGACTCCCATGTACCGCTCGCTGCATCACGGCTGGACCGTCGCGCCCATCGGCCGGGAGGAGCCGGCCGAGACGCCCGCGACCGTGCCCGGCTGCGTGCACACCGACCTGCTCGCCGCCGGCGCCATCCCCGACCCGTACGCGGACGACAACGAGCTGCGGCTCGGCTGGATCGGGCGCACCGACTGGCGGTACAGGACCTCCTTCGACTGGCAGGACGAGGGCTTCGACCGCGTGGACCTGGTGTGCGACGGCCTCGACGCGGTCGCCTCGGTGTGGGTCAACGGCACCGAGGTGGGCCGCACGCAGAACATGCACCGCCGCTACCGGTTCGACGTCACCGGCCTGCTCCGGCCGGGCGCCAACGAGCTGCGGGTCGACTTCACCGCCCCCTACACCTACGCGGAGGCGGAGGCCGGACGGCTCGGCGCCCGGCCCGGGCCGTACGCCGAGCCGTACCCGTTCATCCGCAAGATGGCCTGCAACTTCGGCTGGGACTGGGGCCCGACGCTGGTGACCGCCGGCATCTGGCGCGCGATCGGGCTCGACTCCTGGTCCGGGGTGCGCATCGCCGAGGTACGGCCGAGCTCCCGCACCGACGGCGTCGACGTCGGGATCACCGTCGAGCGCGCGGCCGAGGGCGCCGTCGAGGTGGCCGCCACCGTCGGCGACGTGCGGGTCGAGGGCAAGCTCGCGCCCGGCCAGGCCGCGACGACCCTGCGCGTGGACGTGCCCGGCGCCCGGCTGTGGTGGCCCCGCGGGCACGGTGAGCCTCACCTGTACCCGCTCGTCGTCACGGCCGGCGACGACAGCCGGACGACCCGGGTCGGCCTGCGCAGCGTCGAGCTCGACCCCGACGCGTTCCGGGTCAGCGTCAACGGCGAGCCGGTCTTCCTGCGCGGCTTCAACTGGATCCCGGACGACACCTTCCCGGCCCGCACGACCGCCGCCGACCTGCGGGAGCGGTTCGGCCAGGCGATCGACGCCGGCGCCAACGCGCTGCGCGTGTGGGGCGGCGGCGTCTACGAGTCCGACGCGTTCTACGCCCTCGCCGACGAGCTGGGGCTGCTGGTCTGGCAGGACTTCCCGTTCGCCTGCGCCGCGTACCCCGAGGAGGAGCCGTTCGCGAGCGAGGTCGAGGCGGAGGCGCGCGACAACATCGCCCGGCTGATGGGCCACCCGAGCCTGGTGCTGTGGTGCGGCAACAACGAGAACATCGAGGGCCATCAGCACTGGGGCTGGCCGGCCGAGCTTGACGGCCGCAGCTGGGGCGCCGGCTTCTACTACGACCTGCTGCCGCGGCTGGTCGCCGAGCTCGATCCGGGCCGCCCGTACTGGCCGGGCAGCCCGTACTCCGGCGCGCCCGACCGCGACGTGCACGACCCCGCCACCGGCACCGTCCACATCTGGACCGTCTGGGGCTCGCGGGACTACACGCACTACGCCGACTACACGCCGCGGTTCGTGGCCGAGTTCGGCTTCCAGGGCCCGCCGACGTACGCGACGCTGCGCGCCGCCGTCAGTGACGAACCCCTGGCCGCCGACTCGCCCGGGGTACACCACCATCAGAAGGCCGTCGAGGGCAACGAGAAGCTCCTGCGCGGGCTCGGCGACCATCTGCCGGCACCGGCCACGTTCGACGACTGGCACTACTTCACGCAGCTCAACCAGGCGCGGGCCATGTCGTTCGGGGTCCGGCGGTTCCGGGCGCTGATGCCGTACTGCATGGGCACGCTCGTCTGGCAGCTCAACGACTGCTGGCCGGTCACGTCGTGGGCGGCGGTCGACGGCGGGCGGCGGCGCAAGCCGCTGTGGTACGAGCTGCGCCGCGCCTACGCCCCCCGCCTGCTCACCTTCCACGAGGACGCCGTCGCGGTCGTCAACGACACCGCGACGCCGTGGACCGGGCTGCTGCGGCTGACCCGGCGCGCGCTCGACGGGACGGTCCTCGACGCGGTGTCGCTGCCGGTCTCGGCCGGCCCGCGGGCGGTGGCCTCGGTGGCGGTGCCGTTCGCGGCGGGCGACGTGCGGCGGGAGCTCTTCGTGGCCGAGCTCGGCGCCGCGCGGGCGCTGCGGTTCCTGGCCGAGGACCCGGTGGTGGACTACCCGCCCGCCGAGCTGTCGACCGAGGTCACGCCGGTCGACGGGGGCTGCGCCGTGCGGGTCGTCGCGCACACGGTCGTGCGGGAGCTGGCGCTGTTCCCGGACCGGCTGCACCCGTCGGCGGTTGTCGACGATCAGCTCGTCACGTTGCTGCCGGGGGAGAGCGTGACGTTCACCGTGCGCAGCGACGTGCCGCTCGACCCCGCGGCGCTCGTCGCGCACCCGGTGCTGCGCTGCCTCAACGAGGCCCGGCCGTGACCCGCGCGCTCGCGGTCGACGGCGCGGCCGCGCTCGCCCTGGCGGCGTCATGAGGCCAGGTTTCCGCTGGGGCGTGGCCACCTCGGCGTACCAGATCGAGGGCGCCGCCGCCGAGGACGGCCGCGGACCGTCCATCTGGGACACGTTCAGCCACACGCCGGGCGCGATCGCCGACGGCGGCACCGGCGACGTGGCCTGCGACCACTACCGCCGCCTCGACGAGGACCTCGGCCTCCTGAGCCGCCTCGGCGTCGACACCTACCGGTTCTCGGTCGCCTGGCCGCGGGTCCAGCCGACCGGCACCGGCCCCGCCAACCCGGCCGGCCTGGACTTCTACGACCGGCTGGTCGACGGCCTGCTGGCGCGCGGGATCGATCCGTGGCTCACGCTGTACCACTGGGATCTCCCGCAACCGCTGGAGGACGACGGCGGCTGGCCGGAGCGCGACACCGCCCACCGCTTCGCCGAGTACGCCGGCCTCGTCCTGGACCGCCTCGGCGACCGCGTCCCCGTCTGGACCACGCTCAACGAGCCCTGGTGCGTGGCGATGTACGGCTACGCCGACGGCATCCACGCCCCCGGCCGCCGCGACTTCCCGGCCGCGATCCGCGCGGTGCACCACCTCCTGCTGGGCCACGGCCTGGCCGCGGCGCGGATCCGGGCCCGGCCGGTGCGGGTCGGCATCACGCTGAACCTCGCCAACACGCTCCCGGCCCCGGGCACCACCGGCCTCGACGACGAGATCCGCCGCTTGGACGGCCTGTCGACCCGGATGTACCTCGACGCGTTGGTCCACGGCCGCTACCCGGACGACGTCCTGCGGGACCTCGCCGCGCGCGGCGCACCGCTGCCGGTCGAGGACGGCGACGCGGCCCTGATCGCGGCCCCGCTCGACGTCCTCGGCGTGAACTACTACTTCGACACGGTGCTCGGCGCGGACGGCACCGAGGTCCGGGCGGGCCCCGTGACGGGCATGGGCTGGCCGGTCACCCCGCACGGCCTGACCGCGCTGCTGCTGCGCCTGCATCGCGAGTACCCCGGGCTGCCGGTGGTCGTGACGGAGAACGGCACGGTCATGCCCGACGACGCCGACCGCACGGCGTTCCTGTCCGCCCACGTCGACGCCGTCGAGCGGGCGGTCGCGGCGGGCGCCGACGTGCGCGGCTACTTCGTGTGGACGCTGCTGGACAACTTCGAGTGGGGTCACGGCTACGGGCCCCGGTTCGGCCTGGTCGAGGTCGACCACGCGACCCAGCGCCGCACCCCGCGCGGCAGCTTCCACTGGTACCGCGCCCGGATCAGCGGCTGACGGGTGCCGTCCGGCGGGGACCACCGCGGCGGTGCGGGCGGCATTCCCGGACGAGGTCTTCAAGGTCGACACCGGCACGGCCCAGGGCACCCTCGTGGCGGCGGTCGGCGTGCCTGCCGAGCGCGACTGCGGCAGTAGGTTCAGCCCGCGTCGCGGGCGAGCAGGTCGTCCAGGGACTCCCGGCGGACCAGGACCCGGGCGCGACCGCCGGCCACAGCGAGCAGCGCCGGGCGCCTGACCAGGTGGAAGTTGGTGGCCCGGGCGTGGTGGTAGGCGCCGGTGCCGGCGACGGCGAGCAGGTCGCCCGGGTGCACGTCGGCGGGTAGCTCCGCGTCGGGCACGACCACGTCGTCGGCGTCGTTGTGCCGGCCGACCACCACGGCCGGCCCGGCGGCGGCGCGGCCGGTGCGGCCGATCAGCACGGCGCTGTGCCGGCTGCCGCACAGCGCGGTGGCCGGGCAGTCCGTCATCCCGCCGTCGACGGCGACGAGCCGGTCGCCGGCCTGGGTCCGGGTCACGGCGAGGACGCGGTACACGGTCACGCCGGCCCGGGCCACCACGGCCCGGCCGGGGGAAACGGTGAGCCGGGGCGCGGGCAGGCCGTGCCGGCCGGCCTCCAGGTGCAGCACCGACCGCATGCGGGTGGCGAACCCCGCCAGTGCCAGGTCGAACTCCTCCGGGCGGTAGGCGACGGCGTGCCCGCCGCCGAGGTTCAGCCGCTCCGGTGCGACGCCGTGCGCGCGGTACATGACGGACGCGAACTCGCACAGCCGGCTGATCTCCCGTTCGTACTGGCTGAACCGGCTGAGCTGATGCCCGATCGAGCAGTCGTAGCCGGCCAGCCGCAGCCCGGGCTGGCCCGCGATCCGGGCGACGGCCGCGGCCGCCTCGCCGCCGGCGACCCGCAGGCCGAACCGGCGGTCCGGCCCGTCGACGATCCTGAGGAGCACCCGCTGTCCCGCCGGCGCGGTCGCCGCGAGCCGGGTGATCTCGCCCATGGACTCCACGACGACAGTACCGACGCCGGCGCGGTACGCGACGTCGAGATCCTCGGGGGACTTCGCGCTGCCGTAGAGCACCACCCGCCCCATGTCGAACCCGGCGCGCTCGGCGACCCGGACCTCCCCGGCCGAGCCCGCGTAGAGCCCGAGGCCCTCGGCGGCGATCCAGCGGGCCACGTCGACGGTCAGCAGGGCCTTGCCGGTGTACGCCACGTCACCGGCCCCGAAGGCGCCCGCGTAGGTGCGGCAGCGCTCGCGGACGTCCTCCTCGTCGAGGACGAAGGTGGGTGTACCGTGCTCCGCCGCGACGGCGGCCAGGCTGACCCCGCCGGCCCGCAGGTCACCGGCGTCGCCCCAGTGGGCGGTCCGTGGCCAGACGCCGGTGTCGAGGCGGGCCGGCAACGACGAGCGCAGCGAGGGGATGATGTCGGTGAGCGTCATGCGGTCAACGCTGGCACCGCCGCTCCGGCCCGCCCAGACGTCCTGACGCAATCCCTACGCCGGCCCGCGTGAAGATTTCGTCAGGATCGCCGGCCCGGAGGGTGTCGTGGCCCACCCGGCTGAGCCGTGCCGCCCGCCTCCTCCTCGCCGAGGCCGCAGAAGTGATCGTGCGATGAGTTTGACCGTCGCCGGCGGTCCTACCCGTGTGGAGATCTCGCTGGCGCTCGGCCCGGTGGTCGCGCGGTCCGACATCGGCGGGCTGTGCGCCGGGCTCGCCGAGCGGCTGCGCGGCGGGCCCGGCGGCACCGTCGTGTGCGACGTGGCCCGGGTGGCCCGGCCCGACGTGGTGACGGTGGAGGCGCTGGCCCGGCTGCGGCTCACCGCCCGCCGGCTCGGGTGGCGGCTGGTCGTCACCGGGGCCGGGCCGGCCCTCGTTGAGCTCGCCGGGCTGCTCGGGCTAGTCGAGGTGGTCCGGGAGGCCGAAAAGTGGGAACAGCCGGGCGGTGTCCAGGAAGTTGTTGACGCCGGCGATCCGCCCGCCTGACAGCTCCAGCACGATCAGCGCCCAGGGGCCGGTCGTGCGGTACTGGCCGAACGCCGGCATGCCGTTGGCCACGACCGGGACCAGGCGCGAGCCCTGGCAGCCGGAGCCGGTGCCGGCCATCCAGGCGCGGATGTCGGCGGGGCCGCGCAGCCACAGCGGGAGCGGCGGCATCGACAGGGTCGCGTCCTCGTGCAGCAGCGCGGTGAGCGCCTCGAGGTCGTACGCCTCGAACGCCTTGACGTAGCGGCCGAGGAGCGCCCGCTGCTCGTCGTCGAGCGGCCGGTGCACGTCGGCGGTGACGTCCGCGGTCGCCAGGGTGGCCCGGGCCCGCTGCAGCGCGCTGTTGACGCTGGCCACCGAGGTGTCGAGCAGCTCGGCCACCTCCTGCGCCGACCAGGCGAGGACCTCCCGCAGGATGAGCACCGCACGCTGCCGCGCCGGCAGGTGCTGCAGCGCGGCGACGAACGCGAGCCGGACCGACTCGCGCCCGGTGACGACGTCGGCCGGGTCGGCGCGCTCCGGCAGCACCCGGTCGTCGGGCACCGGGCCGACCCAGATCTCCTCCGGGCGCGGCTCGCCCGGGTCGGTGGCGGTCCCCGAGCCGGCCGGGCCGAGGTCCATCGGGCGGATCCGGCGCTGGGCGCTGGTCAGCATGGTCAGGCACACGTTGGTGGCGATGCGGTACAGCCAGGACCGCAGTGACGAGCGGCCCTCGAACTGCTCGGACCCGCGCCACGCCCGCACGAACGCCTCCTGCACGGCGTCCTCGGCGTCGAAGGCGGAGCCGAGCATCCGGTAGCAGTACCCGGTCAGCTCGGCGCGGTGCGCTTCCAGTTCGGCGGTGTTCACGATGCCCAAAATATCTTCCGGCGGGACCGATGAGTTACGGGCGGCGGCCTGGTCTGCACCGATGACGGTATGACAGCCACGCTGAGGAGCGCACGATGACCTACGCCGACGTCAACGGGATCAACCTGTACTTCGAGACGCACGGGACGGGGCGGCCGCTGGTCCTGCTGCACGGCGGCCTCGGCTCGGGCGAGATGTTCGCGCCCATCCTGCCGGCGCTGACCGACCACCACCAGGTCATCCTGGTCGACGTCCAGGGCCACGGCCGCACCGCCGACATCGACCGGCCGCTCGACGTGCGGCTGATGGCCGACGACGTCGCGGCGCTCATCGACCACCTCGGGCTGGACCGCCCGGACGTGGTCGGCTACTCGCTCGGCGGCGGCATCGCGTTCAACGTCGCGATCCGGCACCCGGAGAAGGTCGGGCGGCTGGTCGCCGCGTCGGCGAACATCCGCCGCTCGGCCATCTACCCGGACATGCTGGCCCAGCAGGGCCAGGTGAGCGCGGCGGCCGCCGAGTTCATGAAGGAGACGCCGATGTACGAGGCGTACCAACGGCTGGCGCCCCGCCCGGAGGACTTCCCGCGCCTGCTGGACAAGATCGGCCAGGCGATGGCGCAGGACTTCGACTTCACCGAGGAGGTGCGCGGCCTGCAGGTGCCGACCCTGGTGGTCGCCGCGGACGCCGACATGGCCCCGCCGAGCCACTTCGTCGAGGTCTTCAACCTGCTCGACGGCGGCCTGCGCGACGGCGGCTGGGGCGGCGAGGGCCGGCCGAAGGGCGGCCACGCCCTGGCGATCCTGCCCGGCCTGACGCACTACGACCTGTTCATGTCCCCGCTGTTCGCCACCGCGACGCTCGCGTTCCTCGACCAGGACCGCTGACCGCCCTGTTCCTGGACGTTGGCCGGTCTATCACGGGGTAGATCGGCCAACGTCCTGTTCCCGGCGGAGGGGCCGGCAAGGGACGCTACGAGCGGTCGGCGTCGTAGTCCATGCGGGGCATGCCGTACTCGTCGACGACGCGCACCGACGGGGCGTCCGTCGACGCCACGTAGAGCTGGGACGCCTTGAGGTGCGCGCGCGTCACGCGGCCGGCCAGGTCGGCGTCGCCCGCCTCGATGGCCTTGAGGATCGAGTCGTGCGCCCGCAGCACCTCCCGGCGCAGCTCCACCGACGGATAGCTGGCCTCGTCGGCCGCCCGGCGGGCCCAGCCGCGCTCCTGGACGCTCCAGATGCTCTCCATCATCCCGGCGAACATGCGCAGCGTCTGGTTGCCGGCCGCGTCGACGAGCGCCTCGTGGAACTTGACGGAGGCGCCGGTGAACGCCGGGCCGTCGGCGACGACCGCCTCGGCCTCGTCGTTGAGCTCGCGCAGGCGCTGGCCGACGGCGCCGTGGTCGTCGCGCAGCGCGGCCTGCTCGGCGCAGAACGGTTCGAGGAGGTTGCGGGCCGTGGCCAGGTCGGTCAGCGGGATCGAGCGCGAGTGCAGCAGGAGGCCCATGTGGTAGGCCGCCGAGTGGGCGGTGGGGCTGCGCACGACGATGCCGCCGACCTTGCCGCGGCGCACCGTCAGCAGCCCCTCGGTCTCCAGGATGCGGATCGCCTCGCGCAGGCTCGGCCGGCTGGCCGGGAACTCCTGCAGCAGCTGCGCCTCCGGGGGCAGCTCGGCGCCGTCGACCAGGTCGCCCTCGAGGATGCGCAGCCGCAGCTGCGCCGCCACCGCCTCGGCCACGCGCGGGGTGCGCAGCGGCATGCGATGCTGGCGCCCGGGCAGCTCTGACATCTCGGACTCGGACACTAGAGGGTCTCACCGCCGTCGACGAAGATGGTCTGGCCGGTGATGAAGGACGCGAGGTCGCCGGCCAGGTGGACGGCCAGGGCGCCGAGCTCGGCGGCGTCGCCGGTGCGGCGCATCGGGATGCGTTCGCGCAGCCAGGCCTGGCCCTCGGGGCTGTCGTGCAGTGCCTTGGTCATGCTGGTGCGGAAGTGCCCGGGCGCGATCGTGTTCACCGTGACGCCGTACGCGGCCCACTCCTTGGCGAGCGAGCGGGTCAGCTGCAGCAGCGCGCCCTTGGCGACCTGATAGCTCACGGTCAGGTTGGCCGACCGGGCCACGCTGCTCGACGCGATGTTGATCACCCGGCCCCGTCCCTGCGAGAGCATGCCCGGCACGAACGACCGCACCAGGTGCAGCGAACCGCGCACGTGGGTGTCGAGCACCGAGTCCCATTCGTCGTCGGTCATGGCGACGCTCGCCGGGCCCGAGCCGGGCTGGCCCACCGGCCCGTCGGTCGGCAGCGGCACGACCGGCTTCTTCACCAGGTTGCCGGCGTTGTTCACCAGGATGTCGACGACTCCGACCTCGCTCAGCACCGCGTCCCGTAAGCGGTCCAGGTCGTCAGGTTGCCGGATGTCGGCCGGGAAGGCAACCGCCCGGCCCCCGACGGTCGCGACGAAGTCCTCCAACTCGGCGGCGTTGCGCGAGACGACGCAGACGGTGGCACCCGCCTCCACGAACGAGGTGGCGATCGCGCGGCCCAGCCCGCGCCCGGCCCCGGAGACGAGCGCGCAACGATTGGCCAGTGAGCTCATGACCTTCCCTTCGGCAGTCCCAGTGCGCGTTCGGCGATGATGGTGCGCTGGATCTCCGACGTGCCACCGTAGATCGTGGCGCCGAGCGAGTCGAGGCGCTCGTCGAAGTACGCCGGGTCGTCGAACGCGGCCGGCCCGGCGACCTCCAGCGACAGCAGCGCGGCCCGCTGGACCGACTCGGAGCCGAGCAGCTTGAGGATCGTCCAGGCCTGCGACGGCACGTCGGCCCAGCGCTGGGCGGCCGTGCGCAGCCCGGTGAGGCGCAGGCTCTCGGTGTCGGCGAGCGCCCGGCCGAGCCGGACCAGCTGCGCCTCGGACAGCTCGCCGGCGTGCAGCGTCGGCGCCAGCGCGCGGTTCGCCTCCAGCCAGGTGTTCAGCCAGATCATGTCGCGCTCGTGCTCCAGGCTGGCCATGGCCACGCCCCAGCCGCCGTTGAGCAACCCGAGCAGCGCGTCCTCGGGCACCTTGACGTCGTCGAGGAACACCTCGCAGAACGACTCGATCGCCTCGCCCGCGGTGCGGATCGGCCGGACGGTCACGCCCGGGCTGCGCATGTCGAGCACCAGGCACGAGATGCCGCGGTGCGGCCGGGCCTCCGGGTCGGTCCGCACGTACAGCGTGCACCAGCGGGCCTCGTCGCCCTGGGTGGTCCACACCTTCTGGCCGTTGACCGTGAACACGCCGTCGGCGAGGACGGCGCTCGTGCGCATCGACGCGAGGTCCGAGCCGGCGCCGGGCTCGGACATGCCCAGCGCCCACACCTCGTCGCCGCGCGCGGCCGGCCGCAGCAGCCGCGCCTGCTGGGCCGGGGTGCCGAACGCGCGGATCGCCGGGGCCGCGACCCCCGCGCCCTGGATGTTCAGCAGGCGTGGCACGCGGCGGCGGGCGCCGGTCAGCCGCACGGCGAGCGCCTCGGGCCCGGACAGCTCGCGCCCGCCCTCGTCGCGCCCCCACTCGGGGATGAGCCACCCGGCGTCGAACGCGGCGGCCTGATAGTTCCTGCGCAGTTCGAGATCCCGGCGGTACCGCTGGTACTCCGCCTCGTAGTCGGCCGGCAGCACCTCGTCGAGAAAGTCGTCGAACGCCGTCATCGGGCCTCCCGGGCAGCCGCCAGATACAGGTCGTCGGGTGTCCCCAGCAGCCCGGCCGTCTGGTGCGCGCGGCGCAGGAACAGGTGACAGTCCGCCTCGAAGGTGACCCCCATCGCGCCCATGAGCTGGGTGTACCGCGACGCGACCCGCACGGCGGCCTCCGCGGCCACCGCGTTGGCCAGCAGCGGCGACGCCTCGCCCAGCGCGGCGCCGTAGGTGAGGCTGCGGGCCCGCTCGACCTCCACGTACGCGTCGGCGAGCTGGTGCTTGACGGCCTGGAAGGCGCCGATCGGGTGCCCGAACTGCCGGCGGGCCTGCGCGTGAGCGACGGCCGCGTGGAGGGCGCCGGCCGCGGTACCGACGAGGTCGGCGCTCAGGCAGACCCGGCACTCGGCCAGGGCCGTGTCCAGCTCGACGGCGCGCTCGGCGAGGCAGGCGGCCCCGGTGAGCCGGTACGCCGGCAGCGGCCGGGAGGGATCGATCACCGTCGTCTCCTGGACGAGGTCGACCCCGTCGGCGCGCGGGTCGACGACCACGACCCAGGCACGCTCGTCCCCGGCGACGACCAGCGTCAGGGTGGCGGCGCCGAGCCCGCCGAGGACGTGGGCCCGCTCGACGCTGCACCGCCCGTCCGCGACGGTGCCGCGGGCGAGCGCGAACCCGGCGGGCGCGGCCCGGAACTCGGCCCGGTGCACCCCGGCGGCGAGCTGCGCGCGGGTGGCGAGCGCGGACGGCAGCAGCCCCGGCGTGAGGAGCGTGCGCCCGGCGGCCTCCAGCACGACGGCGAGGTCGATGAGGCGGCCGGCGCCGCCGAGGTCCTCGGGGACGGCAATGTCGGGGTACCCGCCGTCGAGCAGCACCTTCCAGCCGTCGTCGGGCGGTGCCGTCCCGGCGTCGATCGCGGTCCGTATCGCCTCCGGCCCGCGCAGCGCGGCGAAGTGCGCCCCGGCGGCCTCATCGAGGGCCCGCGCGTCGTCGTCCGGCGCGAGCAGCGTCCAGTCGGTCATGATGGCCAGGCGCCTCCCTCCAACCCGTGCAAGCACGCTATATCATTTAGATGTTAAGACGCAACGACCCGCGAGCCGGACGGGTGCGGGCGTGCCAGAATGCGGCGCATGGACGACGTGCGTTCCACCGCCGAGCTGCTCGCTCGCGCCCGGCGAGTTGTCGTGTTCACCGGGGCCGGGATGTCGGCCGAGTCCGGGGTGCCGACCTTCCGCGACGACCTGACCGGGCTGTGGGCGCGGTTCGACGCCGAGCAGCTCGCCACCCCGGAGGCGTTCCACGCCGACCCCGACCTCGTCTGGGGCTGGTACGAGTGGCGGCGGGCCCGCGTGCGGCGGGCCGTGCCCAACCCGGGGCACCTGGCCGTCGCCGCCATCGAGGCCCGGATCCCGCACACCGTCGTCATCACCCAGAACGTCGACGACCTGCACGAGCGGGCCGGGTCCCGGGAGCCGGTGCACCTGCACGGCAGCCTGTTCGCCCCGCGGTGCATCGGGGCGGCGCCGCACCCGGCCTCCGTCGGGGAGCCGGCGGACGATGACGGGGGCCGGATCCCGCCGCCCCGGTGCGCCGAGTGCGGGGCGCTCGTGCGGCCGGGCGTGGTGTGGTTCGGCGAGGCGCTGCCCGGGGACGCGCTCAGCGCGGCCGTCGACGCCGCCGCGCGCTGCGACGTGCTGCTGACCGTCGGCACGTCCGGGGTCGTGTACCCCGCCGCCGAGATCCCGCGGGTGGCCGCCCGCGCCGGGGCCGCGGTCGTCCAGGTCAACCCGGAGCCGACGCCGCTCGATGCCGTCTGCGCGGTCAACCTCCGCGGTACCGCCGCTCAGACGCTCCCGGCGCTGGTGTCGGCGGCCTGGGACGGCAGCCGCCAGACCAGCGGGACGCCCGTGTCGGCGCCGGAGTAGTCGTCCTCGACCTCCAGCAGCTCGGCCATCCGGGCCTGCCAGGGCACGTTCGCCGGGTGGTCGCGCAGCGCCGCCCGCATCGCCGCGTAGTCGTCGACGTCGACCAGGTGGAACAGGTCGCGCCCGGAGCGCCAGATGCGCCAGTCGCGCACGCCGGCCGCCCGCAGCGCCGCGTCGAGCTCGGGCGGGATGACGGCGTGCACGGCGTCGTACTCGGCCTCGCGGCCCGGCTTGAGCCGGGTGTGCAGCGCCACCTGCGGCATGCGATCGCCTCCCAGCGTGGGTCAGCGGCGCCGGGCCCGCAGCACCGCGTCGTGGATCGTAACCTCCCCGCCGTGCTCGGGATGCGCGACCGTCCGCGGCCGCGCATCGGCGGCCTGCACTTCCCAGGCGCCCGGGTCGAGCGCGGCGGCGAGCTCGTCGGCGGTGAAGAACAGCTCCGGCACGTCCGGCCGCGGCACGACACCGACGTCGGACGGGTGGTGGCCGGCGATGAGCAGCGTCCCGCCCGGCGCCACCGCCTCGGCCAGCCGCGCGAACAGCGGCTCCCGCAGCCCGGCCGGCACGTGGACGAACCCCGCGGTCACCAGGTCGTACCGCCCCGGCTCCGGCACCCACGACAGCACGTCGGCCCGCACCCAGGTGGCCTCGACCCCGGCCGCCCTCGCGTGCTCGGCCGCCCGCTCCAGCGCCGTGGGCGAGATGTCGGCCCCGGTGACCCGCCAGCCGCGGCGGGCGAGCCAGATCGCGTCGGCGCCCTCACCGCAGCCGACGTCGAGCGCCGCGCCGGGCTCGAGGCCCGCGACGTCGCTGACCAGGTGCGCGTTGGGCCGCCCGCTCCACAGCGCGCCGCGGCTGCGGTACCGCTGCTCCCAGTAGTCCTCGGTGAACATCTCGATCGTCATGCGGTTGAATCTGCCCCGCGCCCGGCCGGCTCGGCGAGTTTTGTTGCCGGTTCGGCGAACCACGGCTCGCCTCCGCGTCCTGCACCTCGGCCCACCGCTCGCCACAGATCCCCTGGGCGGACTGACACGCGCCAGGCATCATGCTGCTATGCGCGTATCGAGGACGGCCCGGCTGGCGTGGGCCGTCGTCGTGCTCGCCGCGGCCGCCGGGGTGGTGTGGCTGGGCATCTACCTGCGGTCCCGTGGGCTGGAGCACGCCGGCACGATCGGCAGCGCCGCCGCGCTGGTGCTGATCGTCGCCGCCGGTGCGGGCCTGGTCCTGCGGGGCGGCGCCGCCGCCCCGCACCGCGACATGCTGCTCATGGACGACGACGGGCCGCCCCGGGTGCGCGACATCGATAGCGGTCGGCTCGGGGTGAAGCCGGCGATCAACGTCGACGGCGCGCCGGCCGCCGCGGTGCCCTACATCGCCCGCGACGTCGACGCCGCCGTCGAGGCGGCGATCCGGGCCGGCGGCCTGGTCATCCTGCACGGCAGCTCGGCCTCCGGCAAGACCCGCGCGGCCGTGGAGGCCATCGCGAAGTTCCCGGACCGCACGCTGTGGATCCCGTCGAGCACCGAGGCGCTGGAGGCCCTCGCGGCGTCGCGCGAGACCCCGCGAGACGCGGTCGTCTGGCTCGACGACATCGACCAGTTCCTCTACGGAAACGCCCTCACGCTGCAGGTGATCGACGCGCTGTGCCCGCGGGGCCGCACCGACGTAGCGATCGTCGGCACCATTCGCGACGAGGAGCTGGTCCACTTCGACGCGGCGCTCGCCTCGGACGCGACCCGGCGGCAGACCGTGCAGCACCCCGCGTCCCGCGTGCTCCTGCAGGCCCGGGCGCTGCTCGTCCCGGACCGGCTCAGCCCCGACGAGCAGCGGCGCGCCGAGGAGCTGCGCACCGACCCGCGGATCGACCTGGCGATCCGGGACTCGGGCGGCTCGCTCATCGAGTACCTCGCCGCCGGGCCGCAGCTGCTGCGCCGGTGGACCAGCGGCGCGGCCACCCCCGCCGGGCGCGTCGGCAGCGCCATCGTCTCGGCCGCCGTCGACTACCTGCGCGCCGGCTACCGCCGCCCGGTCACCGACCACCAGCTGCACCAGATGTACCCGCACTACCTCCGGGAGGGCCTCCGCGACCACCCGGACCGGCCGACCTTCGAGGAGGGCCTGCGCTGGGCGCGCGAGCCGATCTACAACGCGTCCGCCTGCCTGATCGCCCGGCAGGACGGCTACACACCGCACGACTACCTGCTGGACCGCGTCGACCGGTCGACGCCGGTCCCCGCCGTGATCTGGGAGGCGGTGCTGCGCGAGACCCCGGTCCGGGGGCTGTTCGACGTCGGTGTCGCCGCGTTCGCGGCCGGCAAGACGGACGTCGCCTCGCGGGCGTTCCTGCGCACCGTGCCCGACTCCCTGACGGTGACGTCGACGCTCAACCTGGGGTACATCGAGAACATCGCCGGGCAGATGTTCCAGACCGTGTCGGCGGCCGAGGCCGAGCTCTGGCTGGGCCGCGCGGTCAAGGCGGGCGACCCGGAGGCCCTCTACGAGATGGGCTGCCGCGAGTTCCGGGCCGGCAACCATCCGGGCGCGGCGGAGTGGTTCGGGAAGGCCGCCGCCGAGCGTAACGCGGCCGCCTGGCACGGCCTCGGCGCGGTGAAGCTGCGCACCGGCGAGCCGGAGGCGGCGGAGCAGCTGTGGCGCACCGCGGCCGGCCTGAAGAACGCGAGCGCGATGTACAACCTGGGTGTGCTGCTGCGCGACCGCGACGAGACCGGCGAGGCGGTGGGGCTGTGGAAGGACGCCGCACGCGCCGGCTTCCCGCCGGCGATGCACGCGCTCGCGGTCGAGCTCCACGCGGCGGGCGAGCCGGACGAGGCGGCCCGCTGGTGGCGGCGCGCGGCGCTCAGCCGGTTTCCCGCCGGGCAGTACAACGCCGGGGTTCTGGCCGCGCGGAAGGACGACCTCGCCGCGGCCGAGCGCTGGTGGAAGCTGGCCGCGGCGGCCGGCCACCCGTCCGCGACCGCCGCCCTGGCGTGGCTCAGCGACCGCCGGTCGTCCACGGGCGGAGCTTGTCCGGGTTCCGGATCGCCCACAGGTGGGTGATGCGGCCGTCGGTGACGTCGAACGCCAGGACCGTCACCGTGACGTCGCCGTCCAGCATCACCAGGCCCGGCTGGCCGTTGACCGTGCGCTCCACGATCCGCAGGTCCGGGGCCTTGCGGCGGACCGCCACGAAGCCGGCCGCGACGCCCGCGGCGCCGTGGACCGGGTGCAGCTCGGCCTGGGCCCGGCCGCCGCCGTCCGCGACCGCGGTCACGTCCGGGTCCAGCAGCTCGACCAGCGCGTCGATGTCCTGCGCCTCCCACGCCGCCTTGAAGTCGCGGACGATGCCGGACCGGCGGGCCGCCGGGGCCGGTGGCCGGGCCGCGCCGAGCCGGCGGCGGGCCGACGACGCGAGCTGGCGGCAGGCGGCGGGCGTGCGGCCGACGATCGCGGCGACGTCGGCGAACGGGTAGCGGAACACGTCGTGCAGCACGAACGCGACCCGCTCGGCCGGGGTCATCGACTCGAGCACGACGAGGAAGGCCATGCTCACCGACTCGTCGAGGGTGACCCGGTCGGCCGGGTCGCCGGCGAACAGGTCGGCGCCGGGAGGCACCGGCTCGGGGATCCATTCGCCCACGTACCGCTCCCGCCGGGCGCGGGCCGAACCCAGCAGGTCGAGGCAGATCCGGCTGGTGACCGTCGACAGCCAGGCGCCCGGCGACTCGATGGACTCGCGCTGGGCCGGACTCAGGCCGTACCAGCGGGCGAACGCCTCCTGCACCACGTCCTCGGCGTCGGCGAGCGAGCCGAGCAGCCGGTACGCGAGGCCGAGCAGCTGCGGCCGCTCGTCCATGATCGTCATGACACCACGCATACCCTCTCCGACGAGGTACCGCACCGGAATGTCAGGCCTGACGTTCCGGTGCGGTACCTCGTCGGACGGGCATGGACACCGGACAGTTGCAGGCCCTCGCCGACCGCGTCGAGATCGAGGCGCTGCGCGGCGAGTTCACCGACGCCGGGATGCAGCGCGACTGGGACCGCCTCGCGGCCCTGTTCACGCAGGACGCCGTCTGGCGCATCCCCGCCGCCGGCGTCGAGCTCACCGGCCGCGACGCCATCCGCGCCGGGGTCGAACGACTCCGGACACTGTGGGAGTTCTTCGTCCAGAACGTCCACCCGGGCACCATCCAGCTCGCCGGCGACACGGCGACCGGCCGCGCGTACGTGGCCGAGTTCGGCCGCTTCCGCGACGGTACCTCGCACCTGAACTACGCCCTGTACCACGACCGCTACACCCGCACCCCGGACGGCTGGCGCTTCGCCGAGCGGACCTACGAGGTCCGCTACACCGACGACAGCCCCCTGAACGGGGCCCCGCCCGGCGCCTGAGCATGGCAGGCTGTGCGCGTGGTGATCGAGCTTGACCTCTCGGTGCCGTGGGATCCCCCCGAGCCCGTCGTGCCGCCGCGCCGGCGCGGGCGGCGGTGGGTCGCGGCTGTCGTCGTGGGCCTCGTGTCGGCCGCGGTGCTGGCCGGCGGGGCCGCGCGGGTGGGCATGGAGCCGGTGTACCGGGTCGACGACGTGCGGATTCTCGACCTGCAGTCGTCCGGCGGGCGGATCCTCGTGTCGCGGTACCGGCCCGACGCGCCGGGCACGCTGGCCGAGGTGCGACGGCTCCGCGACGGTCGCGTGCTGTGGTCGCTGCCGCTCGCGGTCGGCCAGCGCCTGGCGTTCCTGAACGAGCGGGTCGTGGCCCGGATGAGCGACGACGGCTCCGGCCCGGTCACCGTGTTCGACGCCGCGACCGGCAACCAGCTGTGGGAACGCCCGCGGCTCTCGCTCAGCGGGCGGGCCGGGCGGCTGCTCGTTTCCGAGGACCTGCCCGACGGCTCGCCCCAGCTCCCCACGTACATCGTCACCGACGGCGGCACGCTCGCGCCGGTCCAGCTACCCGGCCTGATCCAGCGCCGGTATCTTGCGATCGACGAGCGCACCGGCGAGACGGTCTGGACGTTCGAGCCGCCCTCGGGGGCCGTCGCCTACGCCCGCGACGACGGCCTGTGGGTGCTGAACCCGGACGGACGCCTGGAGACCCGCGACCTCGCGACGGCCGCGCTCATCGGGACGCGACAGCTCGCCTGGTCCGGGACGGTCTCGTGGTACTCCATGAGCGACCACGAGGTGATGGTGGTCACCGCCGGCAAGGTCGGCACCGACGTCTACGACGTGGAGACCGGCCGGCTGCTGTGGCGCTGGGCGGCCGCGGACGACGACAGCGTGCCGTATCCGTGCACGGACACCATGTACTGCCTGCGCGACGACACCGGCCTGGCCGCCCTCGACCCGCGCACCGGCGAGCGGCGCTGGCACCTCGACGGCTACAACGGCGCCTTCGCCGACGACGGCCGCACGGTGCTGGTCACGAACTTCGGCTTCGGTTCGGCCCCGAACGCCGAGCAGCCGATCGCCGCCGTCGACGCCCGCACCGGCCGGAAGCTGTGGGAGATCACCGGCTGGCGCCTCACCATGCTGCTGGAGGGCAGCCGCGTCGTCGTGTGGCGCGAGGACGGTGGCGGCGCCGTGCTCGCCGTGGTCAACCTCGGCACCGGGCGGCCCACCCTCTTCGGCCGGGCGACGGCCGCAAACCGGGACCTCAGCTGCGTCCAGAACGCGGGCATGCTCGCCTGCGTCGCCGACGGCGCGCTGTCGGTGTGGCACCTGCCCTGACGTGCGCACACAGCGGCGCGTGGCCGCCGCTGTGTGCGGTGCGCGACGCTCCCGGACACCGCGCTAGTCCACGCGCGACCGTCGCAGTCCGATCACGACCGACACGATGCCGACGAGGGCGACGACCGGCCCGACGACGGCCCACACCGTGACCCCGCTCATGGCACTGCCACCGAGCACGTCGAGCCCCTGCAGCGTCCAGACCCCGCCGAAGAGGATGAGCAGCACCCCGACCCCGATGTACACCCATCGCATGCCGCCAGCATCCCGCCCCCGCCCCCGCCGCGCAACGCCGCCCGCCATCCGCGTTCCGGACCTTCGCCGTGCGGATGTCACGAGGACCGGCGGGGCCGATCATGACCTCGCACTGATGTAATGGAGCCATGTCGATCGGCTGGCGGGGGAGTGCTGGATGATTGATTTCGACGAGCTCTACCGGCAGTTCGCGGCTTCGGAACGACTCGCGGGCCTGGTGAGTAGCGTCCTTGATCCCTTACTCCCCGCGGAGGTCCAGCCGTTCTCGTTCGTGACGACCGACCTTCTGCATGATGTGGCTCGCGCGGCCGACCTCGTCGCTGGTGAGGTTCTGGTCGATGTCGGGTGTGGTCGGGGCGGACCCGGGATGTGGCTGGCCCGCCGAACCGACACGAATCTGATCGGCGTCGACGTCTCCGCGGTCGCGGTCGCGCAGGCACGTTCCCGGGCACCGCGTTTCGCACTGGCCGGCCGGGCTGACTTCCGTGTCGGTGAGCTCGACGCCACCGGACTGCCCGACGGGATCGCCGATGCTGTGGTCTCAATCGATGCCTTTCAGTTCGCCGGCAATCCGTACGTCGCCGGGAGGGAGTTCGCGCGCATTCTGTCGCCGGGCGGTCGGCTCGTGTTGACCACGTGGGAGGCTCGGCAATCTGGTGACCCGGAGGTCCCAGCGATGCTGGCCCGGCTGGACGTCGCGGCGGCCCTCTCGGCGGCAGGGTTTGACGTCGTCGTGCACGAACGTCCCGACCTGGAGGAACGGCGCCGCGCCGTGCTGGAGGCGGTGCTTGCGGTGCCCGCCGACGGCGACCCGGCAGTTCGCATGTATCAGGAGGAGGCGCGCGCCGCGCTGCCGGAGATGCCCCGTTTGAGGCGAGTCATGGCCGTGGCGCGCCTGCCGGGACCAGGATCAGCGGCACCGCTTCCAGGCAGCGGACCTGGCTGAACCGCCACCGTAGCGCAGAAGGCTCTCCGCGGAGGCGGGCCTCGGGGAAGCGGGTGGCCAGGGCCCCAACGGCCGTCTGCGCGATCATCCTGGCGAGAGAGCTGCCGAGACACGCGTGGACCCCACGCCCGAACGTCAAATGTCCGTTCGGGCGGCGGTCCGGCCGAAACGAGTCCGGATCGCCGAATCTCACAGGGTCCCGGTTCGCCGATGCAATGCACAGGATCACCACGCCGCCGCTCGGCACACGGGATCCGGCCAGCTGAAGGTCCGCTGTCGCGTAGCGGAACGGACCGAGCAGGACTGGGGCGTCGTACCGCAGCACCTCCTCGATGAACTGCGCGGTGCGTGGCGGGCTGGTTCCGACCGAGTGGAGCCCGGACGGCCGGGCAACGAGGTGGACGATGCTCGTGGCGATGAGGCTCGCCGTTGCGGTGTGACCGACGACGAGCAACGTTTGAGCGCCCGCCATGACGTCGCCGCGGAGGCTTTTGTCTCTCCCCACCGCGGCCAGCTCCGAAAGCAGGTCGTTCACGGGATAGCCGCGCCGGTACCGCATCAGGTCCTGCAGGTAGGCACCTATCGCGGTGCTCGCCTCGAACGCGACCGCCGCGGAACGCGAATCGACCGGCGGCACGTCGAGGTCTCGTTGCCAGCGGCTGACCATTGAGCGGTCGCTTGCCGGAATGCCGAGCAGGTCGCCGATCGCGGCCACGGCCAGCGGGACGGCGTAGTCGCTCATCACGTCGATCTCTGGGCGCGTCGCCAGCCGATCAAGCAGATCCTCGGCGGTTGCCCGCACCTTCGGCCGGAGCAGGTCGATATTCCTCGCCGCGAACGCTCCTGCGACCAGTCGCCGCGACACCGTGTGCGCCGGCGGATCCGACGAGAAGAGCGTCCGCTCGAAAATGTGCTCACGTCCGTCGGCGTAGCCATCGGTCGCGGCGAAGGCGTCCCTCGCGTTCCGCGGATCACGACTCAGTCCTCTGGTCAGGAGCCCGGTGACGACATCCTCGTGCCGGGTGACGAGCGACGCCTCCAGCCCGCCGGCGACGACAACGGGCTGGAGCCGCCCGGTCTCGCGCAGCTGCCTGAAGAACGGATACGGATCTGGGCGGCTTTCGAGGTCGGCAGGGACGAGGTGCGGGCGGCGTCGGTCTGCCGCGTGAGGAGGACTCACGACGATTCCTGTCCAAGGCGCTGGGCTTCATTTTCGGCTGCCGATTGGCGGACGAGGTCCATCCAAGGGTGATCGTCGCCGAGTACCTCGCGCTGCCTGCTGAGGATCTCCGCGTACATCCGCGCGGCGTCCTCGTGGTCACCGCGAGCGCGGAGAACGTCGGCAATCGTCCGACGGGTCAGCAGCGTGTCGGGGTGGGCGTCGCCAAGCACAACGATCCTGTACTCGTAGACGGCCCGAGCCTCCCGCTCTGCCGAGGCGTGGTCGCCCAGCTGGTACAGGACATGAGCGAGCTGATCCCGAACCATGATGGCGCGGGGATCGTCCGCGCCGAGCACTCGGGTCTGCGCCTCGAGTACCCCTCGATACTCGGTCGCTGCCTGCGCGTACAAGCCCTGGTCGCGGAGCAGATATGCCAGTTGGTGCCGGCTGTGCAGGGTGTCCGCGTGATCCGGTCCCAGTGTGTCGCTGCGGAGCCGAAGGACGGCTCTGCATTCCTGCTCGGCTTCTTCCAGACGTTGCTCGTGACTCAGGGCATCGGCGACCTGAAGGCGGGTGGCCAAGGTGTCAGGGTGGTGCTCACCGAGCACCTGCCGGCGTGCGGCGTAAACGGCCCGGAACTCGGCGGCCGAATCAGCGTAGTGCCCCCGGTCGTGGCGAAGCATGGCCAGGTAGTGTCTCGTTTCGAGAACTTCCGGGTGGGTGTCGCCGGCGATCGGGATGGCTGCGGCGAGGATTTCCTGATAGTGGAGCTCGGCTACCTCGTAGAGCCCTCGCGCCTTGAGGTAGCGAGTGGCGATCGTGGCGACGGCGCAGTGCTCGGCCATCGCCGGACGTGGCGGCTGGACGGCCGCATATTCGCGAAGGGCATGCAAGGCGTGCGGGGCTACGCGGCCCCATTCCGGCCAGCCGGTAGGGTCTTCGGGACCTTCCACGAGACGGATGGCATGAAGGAGCAGCTGCAGCCGAAGATCCTGGTATTCGTCGCGGGAAGCAGGTTCCAGTCGGCCCGGCCGATGCAGTTCGTGAAGCATCGGATGGAGGCGAATGACTGGTACATCGGTCTCGAGGCGCTCCCTGCCCGGATGCCCGGTGAGGTGGGCGAGGCCGAGGCCGGCCAGTGCCCGGATCGCGTCCCAGAGCCGCGCACCGGAAACGTCCGCAAATATCGATGATCGGGCAAGTACCGTCGGATCCAACAGGATCTGGTATGGCGTCGGCGAGTCGGCGAAGCTCGACAACAGCCGCAGCAGGCCAGGCGCCTCCGTTATCCCACGTCGGTCGAGCAGATCGAGGGAGAGTCGCCAGGTGTGCTCGACGACGTCCGTCGCGGTATCCGGGTGATTCGACGGGAGCCGGCCCGCATCGAGGGCCGCGTGATATCCGGCAAATGTTGTGATCGCGTCGGCGTCGGGCCAAGGTGTGGTGGTTGTCTCGGCCAGATACGCCCCGGCGTGCCGCAACGCGAGTGGCAGATTTCCCAGGCGTTCGGCCAACATGGCGGCGTCCACCGCGTTGCCCGCCCGGCCGCCCGTGTTGTCGAGCAGTACCGCGGTCGCGTCGGCCGGTTCGAGGACGTCGACGAGACGGCAGGTGCACCACGTTGCCCAAGTGCCGGGGCGGCCGTCACGAGTGGTGACGACGACGAGCCCGTACGCGCCGGCCACTGGACGTAGCCATCCGATGCCGTCGTCCAGTCGTCTCGATGCTCCTGCGAGCGGACCGGGGTCGTCAGCGTTGTCCAGGACGAGCAGCCACGGCATTCTCAGGTTGTTCAGTAGCCGCCACAGTACGTCCGGCGCATCGCCGTGCTCCAATTCCCGGGTGTCGGCACCGAGGCGGCGCGCGACCGCGTGCATACCGGCGACCAGGCTTCCGTGATCGGCGGCTGTCACCCACCATGTGGGAACGACAGTGTCGATCGCGTGGTGCGCGACCTCAAGGGCGATCGACGTCTTGCCGCACCCTCCGAGCCCGTGCAGAACGTGCACTCGCGGCTGTTCGCGATCGTGTGATGTCAAGGCTCGTTTGAGCTCGTCGACCAGGCCGTCTCGGCCGCGCAGTGGCCGGGACGGGTCACGGCGACCCAGTGGAGGTGCCGCCGATGTCTCAACGCTGGCGACGTAGGTGCCCCTGTCGGGCGCGGATCCAGGCTGTTGCTGTGCCGGAACGCGATCAGCGGTCATCGCTCGCCCTTGTCCCAGTCGACTGCTGGTTGAGGAACTCGAACTTGGCCTTACTGCCCTACGTAGAGTTTCGATACGATAGCACGGCGCATGGACGTACCGAGGGCAAGCGCTCCCAGGAGGAACCATGGACGCTTTCGGCCACCGCAGCGAATCGGACTGGTTCCGAAGCACCAGGTGCGCTCACTCCGCCTGTGTGGAGGTCCGATTCGTCGATGGTGCGGTTGAGGTCCGCGACGCCCGGTCACCCGACGACGGAACGTTGCGGTTCGCAACGCTCGACTGGGCGGCGTTCATCCACCTGGTCGCGTCGACGGAAGACGCCGACACGACCCGTTGATCCGCGATTGGTGGCAACGCCGCCCGTTACGTGTCGAGGGCGGGGACCGGGTACGTCGCGGCGAAGCCGTCGGCGGCCACCGCCTGCGCCAGCAGGTCCGTGGTCGCCAGAAGGCCCGACGGGCGGTGCAGGACCGGCTGGAGGTGGCGGTCGATCACCGAGACGTCGTGTTCGTCGCACAGGCCCATCGCTCCCAGGATCTGGTGGGCGTTGGACAGGACCACCTCCGCGGACTCCAGCATCTGCAACCGGAGCGCCAGCAGGTCGGCCGTGCCCGCCGCGTCGTGGCGCAGCAGCCACCAGGCGTGCAGGGCCAGCTCGGCCAGGCCGTCGACCGCGACCAGGGTGTCGGCCAGCCGCCAGCGGATCTCGCCGAACTTGCCGATCGGGCGGCCGAACTGCTCGCGGTCGCGGGCGTGGGACACCGCCAGGGACGCGGCCGTGGACAGGGCGCCGGTCACCCAGAACGCGTCGAGGACGAGGTGCATCGCGGTCGATGACCGTACGTCGATCGAGGCCGCTACGTGGTCGAGGGTCACGGACGAGGCGAACGGGTCGAGGGGGGCCGGGCGCGGGGAACCGGGCGACACGCGGAAGACGGTGTCCGTGACGAGCGACGCCGCGACCGCCGACGTGAACAGGTCGGCGTGGTCGAGCCGCGCCGCCGGGCCGGCCGTCAGGAACAGGCCGTCCACGACCGGACGGGAATCCGGCGGTACCGCCAGCGTGTGCACGACCGGCCAGGGGAGCACGACCGCGCCGGCCGCGCGAACCCCGAGGACGACGGCCGCGGACTCCTCTTCGTCGCCCCACGGATCGAGGTCGAGCAGCCCGAGCTGGTCGAGCGCGGGCCGCACCACCCCGGCGCGGCGACCAGGATCGGCCTCGCATGAGCGGGCGAGGTCGACCCCGCCGAGCCCCAGCAGCGCCTTGGTCACGGTCGACTGGTAGTCGACCGCGGTCGCCGGCCAGTCACGACGCATGGCCATCCTCCTGCAGTGCGGAACGGGCGACGAGCATGCGCTGGACCTCGATCGTGCCGGACGCGATCGTCGCCGAGCGGGCGTAGCGGAACACGTCCTCGACGTGCCCGAGCAGGCCCGGCGCGGACGGGTCGGGCACCAGCGCGTCGGGGCCCGAGACGTCCAGGGCGAGCCGGCCGACCTCCTGGTCGAGCTGGATGGAGGCGAGCCGGGCGATGGAGGCCTCGCGGTCGGTGAGCCGCCCGGCCTCGCGCTGCGCCACCGCCCGGTAGCTCAGCAGGCGGGCGACCCGGGCGTGCACGAGCGCGCGGACGAACGCGTGCCGGGCGCCGGTCGCCGCCAGCCCGGGGTGCGCGGCCAGGTCGGCCAGCAGGCGCTCGTCCCGCGCGTACCGCGGGATCCCGATCCGCTCGTGCTTGAGCACCAGCCGGATCACGTCCCAGCCGCCGCCGACCCCGCCGAGCACCGCGTCGGCGCCGACCCGCACGTCGTCGAAGAAGACCTCGTTGAGGTGCTGCTCGCCGAGCATCGAGTCGATCGGCACGACGGTGATGCCGGGGGAGTCCATCGGCACCAGGAAGATCGTGATGCCCTCGTGCTTGGCGGCCGCCGAGCCGGTGCGGGCGGCCAGGAAGCACCACTGGGCCAGTCCCGCGTACGACGTCCAGATCTTCTGGCCGTTGAGGACCCATTCGTCGCCGTCCGGCCGGGCGGCGAGCCGCAGCGAGCCGAGGTCGGAGCCGGCCCCGGGCTCGCTGAACCCCTGGCACCACACCGCCCGCCCGGCCGAGATGCCGGGCAGGTGGCGCGCCTTCTGGTCCGGCGTACCGACCTCCATGATGACCGGGCCGACCCAGTTGAGCCCCATGTACTGCGGGCCGCGCGGCTCGAAGTGCGCCCACATCTCCTCGCGCAGGACCGTCTGCTGCCAGACGTCGGCCTCGGCGCCGCCGTACTCCTTCGGCCAGCTCAGCGTGAGCAGGCCCTCGGCGGCGAGGCGTTCGGTGATGCCGGCGACCACGGCCTGCACGGCCGGGTCGGTGGCGAACGACGTCGTCCAGTCCCCGGGCAGCAGCTCGGCGAGCATCGCCCGCAGGCGGACCCGGAGCTGGTCCGCCTGCGGGCCGAGCCGGAGATCGACGCTCATTTGGCGCCGATGGAGGCTTCGACGCACATGCCCTTCGTGCACGGCTTGGCCGGCACGAACACGCCCAGCTGGTCGGCGTCGATGCCGATGCGCTTGTCCGGGCCGAAGACGTACTTGCCGTTGGCGCCCTCGAAGGTGCTCTGGCCGACGAGCGCCTTCTTGATCTCGTCGGGGTCGGTCGACTTCGCCTGCTGCGACGCCTGCACGACCAGCAGCGCCCAGTCGAAGGACATCGCGCCGACGGTGTCGAGGGCGTTGAACGTGTCCTTGTTCTTCGCCTTGAGGTACAGCTTCACGAACTCGGCGGCCATGCCGGTCGGCTCCGCGCCCTCGGTGGACGACACGAACGTCTTGGCGATCGGGCCGGCGGCCAGAGTCGTCTTCATCCCGGCCGGGATCAGCTCGGACACCGACGGGTCGCCGATGCCGAGCACGCCGGACATCTGCGGGTTCCAGCCCAGCTTGCCGAGGCTGTTCATGGTGGCGACGAGCGGCGCGCCGTAGGACCAGACGATGAGCGACTTCGCGCCCGAGTCCTTGAGCTTGGTCAGCTGCGCGGTCACGTCGGTCGCGGTGCTGGGGAAGCTCTCCTTGACGATCTTCACGTTCGGGAACTTGCTCTTCGCGATCGACAGCGTGCGCTCCGACTGCGAGGTGCCGAACGCCGACGAGTCGTCGAGCATGGCGACCGTGTCGCCGGCCGAGGCGGCGTAGGACAGCAGCGGCTCGACCGAGGTGTCGCCGGAGGTGCCGGCGCCGGTGCTGAACGCGTACTTGTACCGCTTCGAGTCGCCGACGTCGTTGAGCACCGCGCCGATGCCGCCGGCCGTCGCGCCGGGCACCTTGGCCGAGTTCAGGAAGTCCTGCACCGGCGGGAACGCCTCGGTGGTGAACCAGATCGCGCTCACCTTGTCCTGCACCAGCTCGCGGGTCGCCGCGACGGCGGCGGTCGGCTCGCCCTTGGTGTCCTTCTGCTTGATCTCGATCTTCGTGCCGGGGTACTTGGCCTGCACGTACTCGGCGCCGGCCTGCAGGCCGACGAGGGCGACCTGGCCGCTGGGGGCGAGCGAGCCGGTCAGGGCGCCGACGAAGCCGATCGTGATCGTGGTGGATCCGCCGGTACCGCCGGAGTCCCCGCCCTTGTCGTCGCCGCACGCGGCGAGGACGAGGGAGGCGGAGCAGACCGCGGCTAACAGCACTCTTCGCTTCATGGAGGGGTGTCCCTTCTATGTCAAGACAGGTACGCGGTGTGCAGCACGTCGGGGAGTTCGGGGTCGGTGCCGCGCAGCCGGCGTTCGGCCCGGCCGTGGCGCAGGACGACGACGTCGGCGTCGAGCTGTTGCGCCACTTCGAGGCGCTGCTCGACCAGGAGGATGGCGAAGCCGGCGTCCCGCAGGTCGGCGAGGATGCCGACGGTGCGGTCGACGAGCTTCGGGGCGAGGCCGTTGGTCGGCTCGTCGAGCATGATCGCCTGGGGTGCCCCGGCGACGGCCCGGGCGATGGCGAGCATCTGCTGCTGGCCGCCGCTGAGCCCGCCGGCCTTGCGGTGCAGCAGGTCCCGCAGCTCGGGCAGCAGCCCGAGCGGGTCGACCGGGCTCGGCTCGCTCGCCCGGCCCGCGGCGACCTTGAGGTTCTCGGCGACGGTCAGGCTCTTGAACACGTGCCGGTTCTCCAGCACGTGGCCGAGGCCGGCCCGGGCCCGGCGGCTCGCCGGGGTGCCGTCGAGCCGCTTGCCGCCGAGCTGGATGCCGCCGGTCGACGGCTCCAGGCCGCCGATGCCGCGCAGGGTCGAGGTCTTCCCGGCGCCGTTCGCGCCGAGCAGCGCCACGCACTGGCCGGGCTCGACGGTGAGGGAGAGCCCGTCGACGGCGGTGACGCCCCCGTAGCGGACGCGGAGCTCAGTGACTGTGAGCGTCATCGGACCCCCATGTAGGCGGCGCGGACGCTGTCCACGTCGTGCAGCTCGGCGGGTGGCCCCTCCCACAGGACGGTGCCGAGGTCCAGCACCACCACCCGGTCGACCAGGCGGCCGATCATGTCGAGGTGGTGCTCGACCACCACGACCGCGACTCCGGCCGCGGCGACGTCGGCGACGACCCGCTCGAAGCCCTCGATCTCGCTCGCCGACAGCCCGGCGGCCGGCTCGTCGAGCAGCAGCACCCGCGGGCAGCCGCTGATCGCCGTGGCCGCCTCCAGGAACCGCAGCTGGCCGTGGCTCATGGCCCGGCTCTCCCGGGTCATCGCCGCCCGGTCGGCCGGGTCGAGGCCGCCGAGCTCGAGCAGCCGGCGGACCGCCTGCCGGCAGGCCGCGAGCAGCTCGGGATCGGGCTCCCCGGCCGGGGCGGCGAGGGCCAGGTGCTCCTCGATGCTCATGCCGGGGAACGTCTTCGGGGTCTGGAACGTGCGGGCGACGCCGCGCCGGGCGATCGCCTCGGGGCTCAGGCCGCTGAGGTCGGTGTCCTGCAGGACCACCCGCCCACTGGTCGGCGGGTAGAGGCCGCAGACGACGTTGAGCATGGTCGTCTTGCCGGAGCCGTTGGGCCCGATGAGCCCGACGATCTCGCCGCGGTGCACGGTGAACGAGACGCCGTTGAGGGCGTAGACGCCGCCGAAGCTGCGCTTGACGTCGTGCGCCGTGAGCACCGGTTCGCCGGATTCGCGGGCCGGCACCGGCACGGCCGGGGCGTCGGTGACGTGCTGCAGCGCCTTCGGCGCCGGGGCCGCCGACCGGCTGAACAGGCCCCGCGGGCGCAGCCGCATGAGCACGATGAGCAGCAGGCCGTAGACGATCGTGTTGACGTGCGGGTACTCGTCGAGCTGGAGCGGGACGAGCACCAGGATCAGCGCGCCCGCCAGCGGGCCCAGGCGCGAGCCGCTGCCGCCCAGCACCACCATGACCAGGAACAGGATCGAGAGGTTGGGCGAGAAGGCGTCGGGGGAGATGTACGCCGAGAGGTAGGCGAACAGCCCGCCGCCGAGCGCCGCGAACGCCGACCCGGCGGCGAACGCGGCGACCTTCGTCAGGTAGCCGGACACGCCGAGCGCGGAGGCGCCGATCGGCTCGTCGCGCACCGCCACCGTGGCCTGCCCGAGCCGGGACAGCCGGTAGCGGCTGTGCAGCCAGAAGCACAGGCCCGTCACGACCGCGATCGCCGCCGGCACGACCCACAGCGAGTCGACCGGATCGCTCTTGAACCACAGCCTCGCGTCGATGCCGGAGATGCCGAACATGCCGCCGGTGACGCCGCGGAACTGGATGAGCATGTCGTTGACGACGAGCACCAGGCCGAGCGAGATCATGGCGAGGCCGATGACGCCCAGCCGGCCGGCCGGGAAGCCGGTGGCCGCGCCGGCGACGAGGCCGCTCACCGCGCCGAGCAGCAGCGCGAGCCAGAACGGCCACTCGTAGGTGCCCGCGAGGACGGCCGTGACGTAGGCGCCGAGCGCGAACGCGGCGCCCTGGCCGAGCGACAGCGCGCCCGCGAAGCCGGTGGTGATGTTCAGGCCGAGCGCGGCGACGGCGTACACACAGATGAGCTGGATGACGTAGCCGTTGTACGACTGCGGGCCCGAGGCGAGCAGCACCAGCAGCGCGACGGCGGTGAGCAGGAGTCCCTGCAGGCTCGCCGGCAGCTGCCGCAGTTTCTGGATGGTCGCTCTCATACGGCACGCACCGGGGCGGCGCCGAAGAAGCCGTGCGGGCGGACCAGGTACACGGCGAGCAGCAGCAGGAAGACGGCGACGTTGACGACCAGGCTGCCGACGTAGACGCCGGCGGCCTGGGTCGCCACCCCCACCACCAGACCCCCGACGAGGGCCCCGCCGATGCTGCCCATGCCGCCCATCGCGGTCGCGACGAAGCCGTAGAACGTGTAGGACAGGCCGAGCGACGGCGTGACCGGCTGGGTCGAGGCGACCAGCACCCCGGTCACCGCGGCGACCAGGGCCGACAGCACCATCGCCAGCTGCGAGGCGCGGGCCCGGGAGATGCCGATCGCCTCGGCGCCGTCCAGGTCGTCGGCGATCGCGCGCAGCTCCAGGCCGATGCGCGTGCGCCGGTAGAAGGCGGCGAGCAGGCCCGCCACGACGAACAGCGCGGCGACCGCGGCCAGCTCGGCCGGGGCGATCCGCAGCCCGCCGATCAGGTCGAACCGGTGGGCGCTGATGCCGTGCTTGAAGTTGCGGGCCTCGCCGCCGTAGGGCACGGCGAGGACCTCGGCGAGCACGACGCTGACGCCCAGGGTGGACAGCAGCCAGGAGACCGACTGGCCGGACTGCACGAACGGCCGGACCGCGGCCCACTCGACGGTCAGCGCGACCGCGATGAGCACGACGAGCGCGGCGACGTAGGCGAGCCAGGCCGGCAGGCCGGCGCCGACCGCGACCAGGATCGCCATCGGCATGAGCATGACCAGCTGCCCGTGGGCGAAGTTGATCACTCCGGTGGTGGAGAACAGGGTGGCGAACGCGACCGCGACCAAGCCGTAGATCGCGCCGTCGGCCAGGCCTGGCACGAGGACGGACTGGAAGAACTGATGCATGAGTGAAATCTCCCGGCGCAGGGGTGTGGCTCTTCCCGGGTGGTGTAAAAGATATATATGATTTGCACGACGCGGTCAAGCGGGTAGGTTGCCTGCTCAGGACCGCTCTGGTCCTTGTCGAGGAGAGGTGGGCCCTGGTGGCGGATGTCGAGCGCCGGTTCGGGACGGACGTTGGTCGATCTACCCTCGCGTCCGATGATCGACATGAGGGTAGATCGACCAACGTCAGTTCCACGCCCGCCTGGCCGGAGCTGGAGGCGGACGCCGGCGTGCTGCTGAGCACCGTCGTCGGGCGGACGCTCGTCGTGACGCTCAACCGGCCGGACCGGGCCAACGCCCTCGACGACGAGCTCATGGACGCCCTCGCCGGCCTGTGGGACCGCGTGGCCCGCAGCCGCGGCCTCCGGGCGATCGTGCTCACCGGCGCCGGCAAGGCGTTCTGCGCCGGGGCCGACGCCGGCATGCTCGCGCAGCCGCGCACCAAGGTCGGCGACACCGCCGCCGACGAGCTGGACTTCATGCCCGGCCCGCGGGTCGAGCTGCCGGTCATCGTCGCCGTCAACGGCGCCTGCGCCGGCGGTGGCCTGCACTTCGTCGCCGACGCCGACATCTGCGTCGCCTCGACCGCCGCCCGCTTCGTCGACCCGCACGTGAGCGTCGGCCAGGTCTCCGCCCTCGAACCGCTCCAGCTGCGCCTGCGGATGCGCGCCGACGTCCTGCGCCGCATGGTGCTGCTCGGCCGGCACGAGGTGCTCGGCGCCGAGGCCGCCGAGCGGGCCGGCCTCGTCTCCGAGGTGGTCGCCCCCGACGCCCTGCTCGACCGCGCCATGCAGCTCGCCGCCGCCGTCGGCGCCAACTCCCCGGAGGCGGTGCGGCTGAGCCGGCGGGTGCTGCGCACCTTCGAGGACCGGCTCATCGCCACCGACCTCGACCTCGGCTGGGAGCTGATCCAGCGGCACCGCGCCCACCCCGACGCCACCGAGGGCCCGGCCGCGTTCCTGGCCAAGCGCGACCCGTCCTGGACGGCGTCGTGAGGCCGCCGGCGGGCGTGCTCGCCGGCTGGCGGGCCGCCGGACACCACACCGACGAGCGCATCGGGCACCTTCTCGAACTTCGTGCGGCCGCCTGGCCCGACCGGCCGGCCGTCATCACGGCCGCCGGCGAGACCACGTTCGGCGCGCTCGCCGCCCGGTCGGCCGCCGTCGCCCGGACCCTGCTCGACGCCGGGGTCCGCCCGGGCGACGCCGTCTGCTGGTCGCTGCCGACCGGCCCCGACGCCGTGGCCGTCGCCGCGGCGCTGTGGCGGATCGGGGCGCTGAGCAGCCCGATCGTGCCGCTGTACGGGCCGCGGGAGATCGCCGCCGTGCTGGGCCAGATGCGTCCGGCCGCCGTGATCGTGGACGGCTCCGACCCGCGCCGCGACAATCCCGACGTGTTCGGCGAGGCGCTGCGCGCCGTCGGTCACGAGCCGGCGGCCCGGCTGCTCACCGCCGGGACCGCCGCGGGCTGGCGGGACGCCTTCGCGGCCGGCACCGGAGCGATCCCGGCCGGCGTGCAGCCGTCGGCGCCGGGGGAGGCGTGCCTGGTGCTGTTCACCAGCGGTACCGAGTCCGAACCCAAGGGCGTCCTGCACTCGGTCGCCGGCCTCCAGCACGAGCTGCGCACGACGATCGCGGAGTGGGGCCTGACGTTCCGCGACCGCATGGTGATGGCCTCGCCGATGACCCACATCACCGGGCTGCTGCAGGGGTTCATGATCCCGGCCCGGATCGGCGCCGCCGCCGTGCTCATGGAGCGCTGGGACGCCGGGGCGTGCGTCGACCTGGTCGACCGGACCGGCGCCACCTACATGGCGGGCGCGACGCCGTTCCTGCGCGAGCTGCTGGCCGCCTACCAGGAACAGGGGCGGGACCGCTCGCCGCTGGTGCAGTACTGCTGCGGCGGCGCCGCCGTCCCGCCCGCCCTCGTCCGGGCCGCGCAGGACCTCGGCATCGCCGCGTACCGCATCTGGGGCATGACCGAGCTGCCCACCGCCACCACCGCCAACGAGCTCGACCCGCTCGACCACCGCGCCGAGACCGACGGCCGGCCCGCGCCCGGCGTCGAGGTCCGGGTGGTCGACGGCGACCGGGACGTCGCGCCCGGCGAGGTGGGGGAGCTGCTGCTGCGCGCGCCGGAGCAGATGCTCGGCTACGTCCGCGCCGAGCTCGACGAGCGGGCGTTCGCGCCGGGCGGCTGGCTGCGCACCGGTGACCTGGGCTCGCTCGCCGCCGACGGGCAGGTGCGGGTGCAGGGCCGGCTCAAGGACATCATCAACCGCGGCGGTGAGAAGTTCAGCACGCGGGAGATCGAGCGGGCCCTCGAGACCCATCCGGACATCGACGTCGCGGCGGTGGTGGCGGTGCCGGGCGGCCGGCTCGACGAGCGCATCGGCGCCGTCGTCGTCTCGCACCGCACCGACTGGACCCTGGAAGAGCTGGGCCGGGCGGTCACCGGCCAGGGCCTCGCCAAGCGCAAGCAGCCCGAGCTGTTCCGCGTGGTGCCGGCCCTGCCGACGAACGCCACCGGCAAGATCGACAAGGCGGCCGTCGTGGCGCTGTTCGAGCGATGACCCTGCTCCGGGGAAAGACCGTCGTCGTCACCGGCGCTGGGCACGGGCTCGGCCGCGCGTACGCGTTCGCCTGCGCGGCGGCGGGCGCCCGTGTGGTGGTCAACGACGTCGACGCGGAGGCGGCCGCGGCGGTGGCGGCCGAGGTCGGCGGCGTCGCCGAGCCGGGGTCGGTCGGCGACTGGTCGGTCGCGGAGCGGCTCGTTGCGACCGCCTGCCGGCGGTACCACGGGATCCACGGCCTGATCGCGAACGCCGGCGTCACCCGGCTCGCCGCCCCGTGGGACCTCGGCGAGGCCGACCTGCGCCGGATCGCCGAGGTCAACGTGCTCGGCACCCAGTTCTGCGCCACCCACGCCATGCGTGCGATGGTGCGGCAGGGCGCCGGCGGGTCGATCGTCACCGTCGTGTCCGGCGCCCGGTTCGGCATCCCCGGCATGAGCGCGTACGGCGCCTCGAAGGGAGCCGTCGCCGCGATGACCGCCGGCTGGGCGCTCGACGGGGCGCCGCACGGCATCCGGGTCAACGCCGTCTCGCCGCTCGCGCTCACCGACATGGCGGCCGTGGACGCGCGGCCGGACCGGCCCGTCCTCGGGCCGCCCGAGGACGTGGCGCCGGTCGTGGTCGCCCTGCTCAGCGACGCCACGCGCGGCGTCACCGGGCGGATCGTGCGATACGACGGCAGCGAGCTGAGCGTGTACGGCCCGGAGGGGCCGCGGCGGCTCGGGGCGGCCCGCGACGCGGGGACGATCGCCGCGCTGCTGCGGTGATCGCCTACGCTGCGAGGATGGCATCACCAGCGCGCCGCGCCGAGCTCCTCGACCAGCTCCGGGACCTGTTCCTGGCCAAGGGGTTCGCGGCGTTCAGCATCGGTGACCTGACCGACCACCTGCGCTGCTCGCGGACCACGCTCTATGCGGTCGCACCGAGCAAGGAGCAGATCGTGCTGGCCGTGGTCCGGTCGTACTTCCGGGGCGCGGCCGAGCGCATCGAGGCCCGCGTGTCCGCCGCCGGCGGGCCGCGCGACCGCCTCGCCGTCTACCTGGACGCGGTCGCCGCCGAGCTGCAGCCGGTGTCCGCCGAGTTCTTCGCCGACCTGGCCGGCTTCGGCCCGGGCAACGACATCTACCAGGAGAACACCCGCTTCGCGGCGCGCCGGGTGCAGCGCCTGGTCGTCGAGGGCGTCGACGCGGGCGAGCTGCGCCCGGTCGACGCCTCGTTCGTCGGGGCCGCCGCCGCCCAGGTGATGGGCGCGATCCAGCGCGGCGAGATCCAGGCCGGCACGGGGCTGGACGCGGCCGAGGCCTACCGTCAGCTGGCCGACCTGGTCCTCGGCAGCCTTACCGCGGCGCCATCCGCAGCGCGCCGTCCATCCGGATGACCTCGCCGTTGATGTAGTCGTGGCCGACGATCGCCAGCACCAGCTGCGCATACTCGTCCGGCCGCGCCAGGCGCTTCGGGAACGGCACCCCGGCCGCCAGCCCGGCCCGGAACTCCTCCGAGACCGTGGCGAGCATCGGCGTGTCGACGATGCCGGGCGCGATGGTGTTCACCCGGATGCCGTACTGCGCGAGGTCGCGCGCCGCCGGCAGGTTCAGCCCGACCACGCCGCCCTTCGACGACGAATACGCGGCCTGGCCCACCTGGCCCTCGAACGCCGCCACCGACGCCGTGTTGACGATCACACCCCGCTGCCCGTCGCCGTCGGCCTCGGTCCTGGCGATCGCCTCGGCGGCCAGGGCCAGCACGTTGAACGTGCCGACGAGGTTGATCTGCACCACCTTCGCGTACAGCGCGAGGTCGTGCAGCCCGGACTTGCCCAGGATGCGCGCCGACGGCCCGATCCCGGCGCAGTTGACCACGATTCGCAGCGGGGCGTCGCCGCCGGCCGCCGTGGCGACCGCCGCGCGCACCTGCTCGGGGTCGGTGACGTCCGCCGGGACGTAGGTCACGCCCGCGACCTCGGGCGCGGTCTCGATCGCGCCGGCCAGGTCCAGGGCGTAAACGGAGGCGCCGGCCTTGGCGAGGGCGGCGGCGGTGGCCGCGCCGAGCCCCGACCCTCCGCCGGTCACGATGGCCGCGGTGTTGCCGATGTGCATCAGACGTGCTTCCTTTCGACGAGCGCCGGTGGGCGGCCCGCCGCCGCGCTGAGCGCCCGGCTGATGACCACCCGCTGGATCTGGTTCGTTCCCTCGAAGATCTGCATGACCTTCGCCTCGCGCATGTAGCGCTCCAACGGGAAGTCCCGGGTGTAACCGTAGCCGCCGAAGATCTGCACGGCGTCGGTGGTCACCCGCATTGCGTTGTCGGTCGCGACCAGCTTGGCGACCGCCGCCTCCTTCGAGAACGGCAGGCCCTGGTCCTTGAGCCGCGCCGCGTGCAGCAGCATCGCCCGGGCCGACTGCACGGCGGCCTCCATGTCGGCGAGCATGAACGCCACGCCCTGGTGCTCCACGATCGGCCGGCCGAACGTCTCCCGCTGGTGCGCGTAGTCCAGGGACCGGTCGAGCGCACCCTGGGCGAGCCCGGTGGCGACGGCGGCGATGCCGAGCCGGCCGGCGTCGAGCGCGCTCAGCGCGATCCGCAGCCCCTGGCCCTCCTCGCCGAGCAGCCGGTGTGCCGGGATCCGTGCGCCGTCGAACCGCACGGTGGCGGTGGCCGACCCCATGAGGCCCATCTTGCGCTCGGGCGGGTCGACGACCAGCCCCGGCGTGTCGGCCGGGACCAGGAAGCAGGAGATGCCCTTGCGGTCGGCCGAGGTGCGGGCCATCACCTGGTAGAAGTCGGCGTGCCCGCCGTGGGTGGTCCACGCCTTGGCCCCGGTGAGCACGTAGTCGCCGCCGTCGCGCACCGCGCGGGTGGTCATGGCGGCCGGGTCGGAGCCGGCGTGCGGTTCGCTCAGGCAGTAGGCGCCGAGCAGCTCCCCGCCGAGCATCGCGGGCAGCCACTCGCGGCGCTGCTCGTCGGTGCCGAACTGGGCCAGCCCGAAGCACGACAGGACGTGCACGCTGACCCCGACGCCCACGCTCGCCCACACCGAGCCGATCTCTTCGAGGGCCTGGAGATACGTTTCGTACCCCAGGCCGCCCCCGCCGTGCTCTTCTGGATACGGCAGGCTGAGCAGCCCGGCGGCGCCGAGCGTGCGGAAGACGTCGCGTGGGAACGCTCCCTCGGCCTCGGCCTGGTCGACGCGCGGGTCGAGCTCCTTGGCGGCGATGTCCCTCACGAGCCGGACGAGCTCGACACCCTCGGCCGTGGGCAGCAGACGTGACGCGGGCATGGCCAAACCCCTGACATGCGTACTGGACTGAGTACTAAAGTATCAGTTCCAGTACTCTCCCGTCATCAGCCCCGGGCGACCTGGGCCGCAGGGCTCAGACGGACAGGAGCCGGTCCAGGAGGTGCTGGTAGTTCAGGACCGTGTCACGCATGCCCTCGGTGCTGTCCGACGTCCGGGCGCCGGCCCGGGCGAACTCCTCCTCGCGGCTGTGGACGTTCTCGGCGAGGGCCTGCGCGGCCTCGTCGACCAGCTGCCGCGCGTCGGTCACCGTCGCCTGCGGGTCCTCGACGAAGTGGGTCTGGATCTCGTGCCAGCGCTGGCGGAACTCGTCGGCCCTGGCGCTCTCCCAGATCGTCTGCTGGCTCTCCGCGGCCGGCTGGGTGGTCGGCTGGGTGGTCGGCTGGGTGGTCGGCTGGGCGGCCGGCTGCTGTGTCGGCGGTGGCTGCTGCTGTGCCGTTGCCGGGGTGGGCGGGCGCTGGAACGACGGCTCGGGTGCCGGGGTGACCGGCGTCTGGGGCATCGGGCCGGGGCGGATCGGGTCGGTCGGGTTGATCTCACGCATCACGGATCGGCCTTTCGCTGGGGTTGTATGGGCTCAGCCGTGCGCCGGACGGCCGCCGCGGCCCTCGCCGAGCAGGTCGGCGAACAGTGCGCGGTAGTGCATGAGGGCCTGGCGCAGCTGCTCGGTCGACGCCTGGCCGCGTTGGTTCACCTGGTTGATGTGGTGTGCCTCGCGGTAGTGGTCGAGCGTCGCCGCGTGCTCGACGCTGAGGTCCTGCACGCGGGTGTCGAAGTCGTCGGCGTCCTCGATCGGGTAGCCGCGCTCGGTCATCACCCTGGTGACCAGCGCGTCCGCCTCGCGGGTGGCCGCCTCCGGCTCCTCGACGAAGTGCGCCTGGGTGCGCTCCCACTGCTTGAGGTACCGCAGGCGCTCCTGCGGATCGAGCTCCCGCAGCTGCAGCTCGGCGTGGCGGCGCTGGCGGGCCTGCAGGTGGCGTTCGGCCGCGCGGCGGCTGGGCTGCTCGGCGAGGGCCCGGTCGTATTCGGCGCCGAAGCGCCGGCGGAGCTCCCTCGTGCGCCGCCACTGGGCGACGGCCAGGACGGCGATCACCACCACGAGCACTACGATGATGATCACGGCGATCGCGGTCGAGGACATGAGCGTGATCCCTTCGCAGGAGCCACGCTCGACGCTAACGCGCCGCCCCGGCGCCGACCTCACCCTCCGCCGGGGCTACAGCGCGATCGGCCGGTACCGCAGCGCGACGTCGACGATCTCCGCCGCGGACGCGTCGGCCAGCTCGGCCGGCGGGTGGAAGATGAGGTCGACGACGCCCGGGTACAGCACGTTCGTCGTCAGCAGCAGGACGTAGTAGTCGGTGTCGGGGCCGCCCGCGCGGACGCGGCGCACGACCTCCGCCAGCTCGTCGCGCGTCACGCCGGCGACCTTCGGCCGGGCGGGCCGGGCGGCCTCGAGCGCGAAGTCCTCGACATCGCGGGAGCCGGCGTAGGTACGGAAGTGATACGCGGTGTAGTCGTGCCCGGTGCCGGCGTTGAACGCGGCTATCGCCGCCTCGGCCGCCCCGGTGTCGCCCCGGTCGAGCAGCTCCTCGACGGCCTCGATGGCGGCGCACAACGCATCGACCCGCTCCGGGGTGACGGCGGGCGGGCACAGCTCGGCACGCAGCTCCATGCGCGCCATTCTCCACGCCGCGGCCGCCGGTTGCGCCCCAGCACCGTGACCACCGCGAGCGCGGTGGCCGACCGGCGGAGATCGCCGCCCGGCTGTTGCTGTCACCATTGACGGCCAAGACCCACGTCAACCGGGCGATGACCAAGCTCGACGTCGGCGACCGCGCCCTGCTGGTCGTGATCGCGTACCAGAGCGGCCTGGTCAGCCCGGAAGACCGGCTGTAAGGAGGGTGCTATGCGGGCGCTGGTCCTCACCGGGCCGCACCGGGCCGAGGTGCGCGACGTGGAGCCGCCGGTCGCCGGGCCCGGCCAGGTCGTCGTCGACGTCGAGCGGGCCGGCGTGTGCGGCACCGACGTCGAGCTGTTCACCGGCGAGATGAGCTACCTGCACACGGGCGCCGCGTCGTACCCGCTGCGGCCCGGCCACGAGTGGGCCGGCGTGGTCAGCTCGGCCGGCGCCGGCGTCGATCCGGGCTGGCTCGGCCGGCGGGTCACCGGCGACACGATGATCGGCTGCGGGCACTGCGACCGCTGCCGCGCCGGCCGCCACCACGTCTGCGCCGAGCGGCACGAGCTGGGCATCCGCGACGGACTGCCGGGCGCCCTGGCCGAGCGGGTCGCCGTCCCGGCGGTCACGCTGCACGCCCTGCCGTCCACGATGGACGCCACCCTCGGCGGGCTCGTCGAACCCGGCGGCAACGCCCTGCGGGCCGTCGAGGCCGCCGGTGTCGCCCCCGGCGAGCGGCTGCTCATCCTCGGCACCGGCACGATCGGCCTGCTCGCGGCGATGTTCGCCCGGGCCCGCCGGGCCGAGGTGCACCTGCTCGGCCGCGACGAGGCCCAGCTGGACCTCGCCCGCCGCCTCGGCTTCAGCACCGCCTGGACGGCGTCGTCACTGCCGGCGCTGCCGTGGGACGGCGTGGTCGACGCCTCCAACGCCCCCGCGCTGCCCGCCCGCGCCCTGGAGCTGGTCGAGCCCGGCCGGCGGATCGTCTACATCGGGCTGTCCGGCACCCCGAGCACGGTCGACACCCGCGAGATCGCCCTCAAGGACGTGACCGCGGTCGGCATCCTCGGCGCCTCCGCGGGGCTGCCGGGGGCGATCGCCGCCTACGCCGACGGCTCGGTCGACCCGCGCCCGCTGGTGGCGGCCACCGTCGGCCTGGACGAGGTCGCGGCGGCGCTGGCCGGGGAGCGGCCCCCGGGCGCGGGCCCGAAGCTCCTCGTCGACCCGCGCCGCTGACGCTCCGGCTACTTGCCCTCCTGCTCGCCGTCGGCGGTCATCGCGCCCTGGCCCGGCTGGCTGGGCAGGAAGACGTGCTGGTGGCCGTGGCCGGTGTCGACGTTGAGCTGGTCGAGCTGGGTCGCGCCGACCGACCAGGTGGCGATGGCGGTGTCGCGCTGGCGGCCCGCCAGGGCCAGCAGGGCCGGGCGCTCCGCCTCCGGGGCCTTGACCGCGGCGGCGTACGTGTCGACGGCCAGGTCGAGCTGCCTGGCGCCGGCCGCCAGGCTGGAGCGGGCGATGTTCACGGCGGTGCCGGCCGAGGGCGGGTCGGCGAAGTCGGACACCGCCTTGCGGGTCACCACCTTCCAGCCGTCGGCCTTGGACTGGGCCGGCGCCTCGCCCGGTTGCGCGGCCTTCGGCGGGACCGCGGTGTGCAGGCCGTCGAGGACCGGGGTGAGCAGGTCACGGATCCGCCGGGCCTGGTCGGTGAGCGTCACGACCTGCTCGGCGTCCCGCTGCACCTCGGCCGCCTCCATCGCGTCGATGCGCTTCTCGGTGTCGGTGCGGGGGTCGGCGAACGCGGCGCCGATCCAGGCGCCCAGCAGACCGCCGGCGATGAGGGTGACGAGCGGTGCGACGGCGACCCACCAGCGCTGCTGCTGCTGTTGCTGCTGCTGCGGGCGGGGGCGGGTGCGGGCCGGCGGCTTCGTGCGCATGACGGATCCTTCACGACAGCGCGCGGCTCGCCGAAGACCGCGGGGGACGGTGAGCGTCGATCATACCGTGGCGCCGGGGTCGGCCCGGCGCCACGGCGTCGGTGCTTCAGAACGTGCCGGCGGTGTTGCACTTCGCCTTCTGGACCACGCAGTCCTTCACCCGCTGGCCCATCGCGACGTTGTCCCAGGCGAGGAACACGTCGCCGTGCATCGACGAGGCCATGCCCGAGGCGAGCGTGAAGCCGTCCGCGTCGCCGCGGGTGTTGTAGTCGATGACGAACGAGATGTTCGGGATGGCGACCGGGTAGGCGCCCGCGCACTGGCCGTTCACGGTGCTGTACGACACGTGCGACTTGTGGTCGGGGCTGTCCAGGTTGACGCCGTCCCAGCAGTCCTGGAACACCAGCTGGAAGGTGAGGTTGGCGGTCGCGGCGCAGATCGGCCAGTTGCCGTCGGCGCTGCGGCCGACCTCGCCGCCGGGGCCGGCGCACCAGAACTGGCCGGGCGCCCCGGACGGCGTGGCGACCTGCCGCTTGGCGTCGCCGGCGATCATCCGCATACCCTGCGGGAACGGCAGCGTCCGGCTCGGGTCGGGCAGGCGCGAGCCGTAGTACACCGTGACCCCGCGCGGCTCGATCGCGACCCCCCGCTGGTACAGGGTCGGGATCCAGTACGCCGACAGGTCGGTCGCCGGGCCGCAGCTCGTGGACGAGTTGGCGAGCAGCGACTCGGTGGTGGTGTTCGCGTTGGTGGTGCGGTTGCCCAGGAAGCTGTGCATGTGCGAGGCCCCGGGCAGGCCGGGGAAGATGATCGGGTCGTCCTTGAACGAGTGGCTGTAGGTGCAGGCCGCGTTGAACTCCGAGACCCGCACCGCGTTGGCCGGGGCCGGGTGCATCGGCAGCGCGTTGAACTGGGCCAGCTGGGCCTGCCACTTCGCCTGGTCCATCTTGATCCAGCCGGTGCCGGCGGGCGCGCTGGTGCTCGGCGTCGGCTGGGTGCCGCCGGTGCCGAAGACCTGGAACTCCCAGAGCGAGACGCCGTACTGCGTGGCCCGGCGCGTGGTGTTCAATCGCACGTAGCGGCCGGAGCCGGACACGTTGAGCGTCTGGGTGCCGCCGGTGCCGTTCACCGTGGTGTTGATCGTCGTCCACGAGCTGCCGTCGGCCGACGTCTGGACGGTGAAGTCGCGGGCGTACGCGGCCTCCCACTGCAGCACGACCCTGGTGATCGTGGCGGTGGCCCCGAGGTCGACCTGGAGCCACTGGGGGTCGCTGAAGGCGCTGGACCAGCGGCTGCCGGCGTTGCCGTCGACGGCGTTGGCGGCCGGCGTGCCGGCGTTCTCGGTCGAGGAGGCGGTGGCCGGCTTGCCCTGCGAGATCGGCGTCTCGGCCGCGTCGGCGGCGTGCAGGGCGAGGTTGGTGAGGAACGTGCCGGCGAGCGCGGTGAGCGCTGCGCCGAGCACCATGGTGCGCAGCCGCAATCGGCCCGCGCGGGCGGGACGGGACATGAGGCTTCCTCCGGGTCTGCGGGTGCGGCCGGGGGCGGAGTCCGGCCGATCTTGCCAGAGAGCGCTCTCTGTGTTTGTCCACCTTGAACCCGTTGGTTGAGATGTGTCAATGGCTCGGGGCAAATGGGAGAGCGCTCTCCAGCCAGCTTGAACCTTGTAGCTTGCGGCCGGCCGGCCGTCGATGGGAGTGGGAGAGCGCTCCCCTGGCGTGCGCTCATGATCCCGAGGGATTCGAAGGGGCGCCGGCGCGCTCCGGAGATCCGGCACACCGCCCGATGCCCGGCGTGGACGCGGGCGGGCTCCGGCCGGCGGTTGTGCGCCCACGCGGCCGCGCCTCCGCCCCGGGTGGCGCGGAGACGGCCTGGGGAAGGGGCGGCCGACCGCGCCGGCCGTGGGTGAGGGCGCCCTCGTGGGGCGGCAGACCCGCCAACCAGCGTCGGCGGGCGGACCCCAGCCCCGGCCGGCGCGCGCCGGCCGAGCCGCCCCACGTGGCCGGCGTCGGATAGCCGACCTCGGGCGCATCCGGCGGGCGACTTCGGCCGGCGGCGCGAACCGACAGAATCGGCGACCATGAACGCGCCACACCAGCCGCCCTACCAGGGCGTTCCACATACAGGTCAGCCGTACCCGGCCCAGCCCTATCCGGCTCCGGTGCCGCCCAAGAAGTCCAGGCTCGGCCTCGTGCTCGGCATCGTCGCCGTCGTGCTCGTGCTCTGTGCCGGCGGCGGCATCGCGCTGCTGCTCAGCGTCGACACCTCCGACGACACGCCCACGGCGGCCGGGACGTCGGCCGCGGCCACCGCGAAGGCGCAGGGCGGTGGCTACCGGCAGCCGTCCGACCCGTGCTCGCTCGCCGACCTCAAGGTGCTCGGGCCCCGCGTCGGTGCGGGCAAGGGCGAGGCCACCGAGGAGAAGACCCGCTTCACGCTCACGGGCTGCGAGTACTTCCTCGCCGCCGCCGACGGCGCGCAGGAGGTCAAGGCGTTCGCGAACGTCGACGGCGACACCGCGGCCCGCTACAAGGAGTCCGCCGACGTGTACCCGAAGATCACCGGGTTCAGCCAGGACAAGGTCACGGGCTGCGGCGCGCAGGGGTTCTTCACCAAGCGGCTCAGCTCCGGCGACCAGCGCCTCGAGGCCATCCTCGTCTGCACCGACCAGAACCTCTACGTCGAGGTCCGCTTCAACGCCGGCGGGAAGGAGGCGTGGGACGCCGCCGCCATGCGGGCCAACATGGTCAAGCTGGTCAACGGCATGATCGCGAACGTGCCCAAGGCCTGACGGTCTTGCCCGGAGGCTAGCCGACCGGCTAGCCTCCGGGCGACCGCCGGCGACCATCGAGGGGACGTGTCATGCAGCTCGCGCAGAAGGTCGTCGTGGTGACCGGGGCCGGCAGCGGCATCGGCCGGGCCGTGGCCCTGGCGGCGGTCCGGCGCGGCGCCCACGTGGCCGCCGTCGACCTCAACCCGGCGACCCTGGCCGAGGACCGCGGAGCTGGCCCGGGGCGCCGTGCCGGACCGGCTCTACCGGCTCAGCCCCAGACGTGCCGCCGGCCTCATCGCTGACAAGGTGCAGGATCTCCTGCAGCGATGAGGCCGGCGGATTCGGGGGGATGAGGGGTGGTCAGATGAGCCAGCGGTTGCGCTGGACGAAGGGGAGCTTCGCCCACCGGCGGCCGAGGCCCCAGGTGTGGCCCGCGTAGGACAGCGCCAGGACGATCAGCGCGACCGCGTAGACCACGTGGTAGTCGACGAGCGGGTTCGACGAGCCGCTCGGCGCACCGCTCGCGGTGTGCTGGGCGATCGGGAACTCGGCGAGCCACATCGCGGCCATCATGAGGGTGCCGGACACCGCGGCGACGCGCAGTCCGATGCCCGAGACGAGCGCGAGGCCGATGCCGAGCAGGCCGAGCATGAACAGCCAGTTGGCCCACCAGGTGCCGGCGGCGGCGTGCGCGGCCGACTGGAACGGCCCGACGTCCACCGACTTGAGGAACCCGTTGGTCGGCGACCCGCCGTTGACCCACGCCTTCGCCGACGGGGTCGAGTAGCCCAGGCCGAACGCCTTGTCGGCGAACGCCCACAGGAACACGGACCCGGTCGCGAAACGCAGCACCGCGAGCGCCTTGGCGGCGGTCCTGGTCAGCATGCTGCCCGGTGCCTCGACCCGCTCCAGGTGGTTGGCGGGGGAGTGGTTCACGGTGGTCATCTTCGGCCTCCTGCCGTTCACTTCGACGCCCACAGCGTCCCTCCGGGACCGGGTCGCGCGACCGGGCCGGACCGCCCGAACCCGCGGGACCGAAGTCCTACCGCGTTCCGGGACCCTCGCCGAGACGCGCGCCGCCGAGGTGCGCGCACAACGCGAGCAGCTCGTCGAGCAGCACCGGGTCGCGATGCTGCTCGCCGGGGTGCCAGTCGCGGTCGGTGAGATACCCGCCGCTGTCCAGCGCCTCGTCGGAGGCGGCCAGCCAGGCCGGGACGCGGGCCGCGTCGGCGGGGTCGGTCGGCGCGCCGGCGCCGCCCATCCGGGTGCGCACCCAGCCCGGGTCGACGGCGTTGCTGAGCGTGTCCGGCCAGCGCCGCGCGAACGCGAAGGCGAGCAGCATGCAGTACAACTTGGATGAGCAGTAGGCCTCGTAGCCGTTCCACTGGCGCGTCTCGTAGCTCACGTCGCGCAGGTCCGTGACGCCCTCGGCGGCGAGCGCCGAGGACATGAACACCAGGCGGCCCGGCCGCGGCATGAGCGCGGTCAGCAGGTACGGCGCGAGGACGTTGACCTGGAACGTCGAGTCCAGGCCGTCCTCGGTCAGCGCCCGCTCGGAACTGTCCATCCGGGCGATCCCCGCGTTGTGGACCACGGCGTCGAACCGGCCGAGGGTGGCGGCCAGCGCCCGCGTCTGCTCGAGCGAGGCGAGGTCGCCGACCACCACGTCGGCCGCGGCGGGCACGGCGGCCTTCGCGGCCACCGCCCGCTCCTCGGTGCGGGCGTGCAGGACCACGTGGTGCCCGGCGGCGGTGAGTTGCTGCGCTATCTGCTGGCCGATGCCGTCGGCCGAACCGGTGACAAGGATGTGTTTCATGGTCGCGGATGCTCGCAGACCGCAGTTGTGAGCCGTTTGCAGCCGAATTGCAGTGCGCTGGAACGGGACCTTCGACTCGTCCCGAAAAGGTAGGGTTGCCCTTGGGCGACTGGCCTCCGTCGCGAGAGGGTAAGGGTAGCCCCGGACCACGGATCGCAGGCAGGAAGGAAGCTCCGGTGACCACTGTTGCGCAGGCCCAGGTGGGACAGCTCAGCGACGAGGATGTCGCGCAGCTCGATGCCTGGTGGCGAGCCGACAACTATCTCACGATCGGCCAGATCTACCTGCAGGACAACCCGCTGCTACGCCGTCCCCTCGAGCCGGGCGACATCAAACCCCGTCTGCTCGGCCACTGGGGCACCAGCCCCGGCCTCTCGTTCGTCTACGCCCACGTCTCCCGGCTCATCCGGATGACCGGCCAGCAGGCGATCTACCTCGCCGGCCCGGGCCACGGCGGCCCGGCGCTCGTCGCCGCCGGCTATCTCGAGGGCACCTACAGCGAGGTCTACCCCGCCGTGTCGCAGGACGAGGCCGGCCTGCTGCGGCTGTTCCGCCAGTTCTCCAGCCCCGGCGGCATCCCGAGCCACGTCTCGGTGACCACGCCCGGCTCGATCCACGAGGGCGGCGAGCTCGGCTACGTGCTCGTGCACGCGTTCGGCTCGGTGATGGACAACCCCGACCTGCTCACGATCGCGGTCGTCGGTGACGGCGAGGCGGAGACGGGCCCGCTGGAGGGCTCCTGGAAGGGCATCTCGTTCCTCAACCCCACGCGGGACGGTGCGGTGCTGCCGATCCTGCACCTCAACGGCGCGAAGATCGCCGGCCCGACCGTCCTGGCCCGCAAGGACCCGGCCGAGGTGCGCTCCCTGCTGGAGGGCCACGGCTACGAGGTCCTCGAGGTCGAGGGCGACGACCTGCCCGGGATGCACCACCGGTTCGCGGCGACCCTCGCCGAGGCCTGGGGCCGGATCCGGGCGATCCAGCGCTCGGCCCGCGAGGGCACCTGGGACGGCACGCGCCCGCGCTGGCCGCTCATCGTCATGCGCACCCCGAAGGGCTGGACCGGCCCCGACGAGGTCGACGGCATCCGGGTCACCGGCACGTGGCGGTCCCACCAGGTGCCGCTGTCCGGGGTCAAGGACAACCCGGAGCACCTCGCGCTCCTGGAGCGGTGGCTGCGGTCGTACCGTCCGGAGGAGCTGTTCGACGAGAGCGGCGCGCCGTCCGAGCTCGTCCGGGCCCTCAACCCGGCCGGGGACCTGCGGATGAGCGCCAACCCGCACGCCAACGGCGGACTGCTGACCAAGGACCTCGACATCCCCGACTTCCGCGGCTACGCGGTCGAGGTCGCCACGCCCGGCGTCGGGCGGGCCGAGTCCACCCGCCGCCTCGGTGAGCTGCTGCGCGACCTCTACGCGGCCAACCCCGACAGCTTCCGGCTGTTCTGCCCCGACGAGACGAACAGCAACCGGCTCGGCGCCGTGTTCGAGGTCTCCGACCGGGCGTTCGCGGAGCGGGTCCTCCCCGGCGACGTCGCCATCAGCCGCGACGGGCGGGTCATGGAGGTGCTGTCGGAGCACAACTGCCACGGGTGGCTGGAGGGCTACACGCTGACCGGCCGGCACGGGATGTTCGCCACGTACGAGGCGTTCGCCATGGTGTCGGCGTCGCAGACGGTCCAGCACGGCAAGTGGCTGCAGGAGGCCAAGCGGCTGGCCTGGCGGGCCAAGGTGCCGAGCCTCAACGTCCTGCTCACGTCCACGGCCTGGCGCAACGACCACAACGGCTTCTCGCACCAGGGCCCCGGCCTCATCCAGGTGGTGCTGACCCAGCGCGGCGACATCGCCCGGGTCTACCTGCCGCCGGACGCCAACTGCCTGCTGTCGGTCGCCGACCACTGCCTGCGCTCGCGCTCCTACATCAACCTCATCGTCATCGACAAGCAGCCGCAGCTGCAGTGGCTGACGATGGACGAGGCGGTCGAGCACTGCGCCCGCGGCGCCGGGATCTGGGACTGGGCCGGCACCGACGACGGCTCCGCCGACCCCGACATCGTGCTGGCCTGCGCCGGCGACGTGGTGACGATGGAGGCCGTCGCGGCCGCGCGGCTGCTGCGCGAGCGGCTGCCGCAGCTGCGCGTGCGGGTGGTCAACGTCGTGGACCTCATGACGCTGGTCCGGCCGAAGGACCACCCGCACGGGATGAGCGAGACCCGCTTCAAGGAGCTGTTCACCGACACCGTCGACGTGGTGTTCGCCTTCCACGGCTACCCGGGCGCGATCCACCAGCTCGTGCACGGCCGGCCGGACGCCGACCGGTTCCGGGTGCGCGGCTTCATCGAGGAGGGCACCACCACGACGCCGTTCGACATGACGGTGCGCAACCGGGTGTCGCGGTACCACCTGGTGATGGACGCCATCAACAACGCCAAGCGGCTGCCGCGCGGCGCCGCCGACCTCAAGGTGTGGTGCGAGGCGAAGCTCGCCGAACACGAGACGTACGTGGTCGAGCACCTCGAGGACATGCCGGACGTGCGCGACTGGACGCTGGGCGACTGGGCCGAGCGAGGCTGACCGGTCCCCGGGTCGGGGTGCATGCTGAAGGCACACCCCGACCCGGGAGGACCACCATGACCGACATCGAGGCCGAGCGGCGGCGCATCCGGGCCGCCCACCTGCGCCCCGCCGGCGAGCGCCCCGCGTCGACGGCCCGCGGCCTGCACCACACCGCCCTCCTCTCCGGCGACGTCGAGCGGACCGTCCGGTTCTACCAGGACGTGCTCGGCTTCCCGCTCACCGAGCTCATCGAGAACCGCGACTACGCCGGGTCGTCGCACTTCTTCTTCGACATCGGCAACGGCAACCTGCTCGCCTTCTTCGACTTCCCCGGCCTCGACGTGGGGCCCTACGCCGAGGTCCTCGGCGGCCTGCACCACGTGGCGATCTCCGTCGATCCGCAGCGCTGGCACGAGCTCGTGGGCCGCCTCGGCGCGGCCGGGGTCGAGTACGTTGTCCACAGCGGTGTGTCGGTGTACTTCCGTGACCCCGACGGCGCCCGCCTCGAGCTGATCGCCGACCCGCTCGGTGAGATGTATGGCAACCGTGTGCTCTGACCGCGCCCTGACCGGCGGCTCGTCGCCGGCAGCCGCGACGAGCCGCCGCTGCTCGATGACCGCCTGATCCGGTTAGCTGTCGGCTGACCGACAGCAACCTTCCCGTCGGACGGGACGTGTTCTCGCCGAGCGGCCGGGACAACCGGTCGTCCGATGGGGAGGAAGGGCAGTGTGATCACCTTGCTTGACGGGGGCCGCGCGAGAGCATCCGACAGCTCACCCCCGCACCGACTCACGTTCGAAGAGTTCTACGCGGTGACGTTCCAGCCGCTCACCGTCCAGCTGTTCGCGTACACCGGCGACCTGGCGGCCGCCCAGGACCTCGCGCAGGAGGCGTTCTGCCGCGCCCTCGCCCGGTGGCAGCAGGTCGGCGGCTTCGACGACCCGACGGCGTGGGTGCGCCGCGTGGCCTGGAACCTGGCCACCAGCCGGTGGCGGCGGGCCCGGGTCGCCGCCCAGTTCGCCCGGCGGCACCGGCCGGAGCACGTGGCCGCGCCGAGCCCGGACCGGGTGGCGCTGGCCCAGGCGCTGAGCACGCTGCCGCCGCGGCTGCGCCGGGTCGTCATCCTGCACTATCTCGCCGACCTGCCGATCAGCGACATCGCCCGCCAGGAGGGCGTCGCCGAGGGCACGGTCAAGTCGTGGCTGCACCGCGGCCGCGCCGCGCTCGCCGCCGAGCTCACCGAGAAGGAGCACCGCCGTGGCTGACCTCGACGACCAGCTGCTCGCCGCCGCGTTCGCCGACTTCCGCAACGAGGTCGCGCCGTACGTCCGGCCCGCCGGCACCGAGTCGGCCCACGCCACGGTGCGCCACCGCCGCCGGGTGCGCGCCACGGTCGCGACCACGCTCGCCGCGCTGGCCATCGCCGCGCCGGTGGGCGCGTACGCAGCCGCCGGCGGCGACTCCCACGGCCCACCCGTCCAGCCCGCCGACTCGGTGACGGCCGCCGTCTCGGGGGCGCCGTCGCCGTCGCCCACACCGTCGTCGTCCCCGTCGGCGTCCGTGTCCCCGCCGGCGCCGGCCGACAACCGGATCCCCCGCGCCGAGCTCGACAAGGCCACCCTCGACGTGCCGGACTGGGCCTCCGACGCGATCGTGACCGGCTGCGTCTCGGGCCCGGTGAAGTTCAGCGGCGGCGCGCACTTCATCCGCGACTCGGTGCACATCTACCTGGACCAGGTGGAGTACGTCGACCTCGACGGGGACGGCGGCCGCGAGACGGTGATCCGGATGTCCTGCGGCGACCAGACCACCACGTTCCAGGTCGTCGCGTTCGCCCGCGCCGACGACGGCGGCATCCGCACCCTCGGCCAGGTCGTGCGGCAGACCGGCGAGATCAGGACGATCTGCGGCCTGCGCGCGGGCACCGACGGCGCGGTCGAGGCCCAGGTCGGCGACTACGCCACCCCGCTGCGCTGCTTCGAGCCGGGCCCGCACGTGCAGTTCCAGTGGCGCGCGTACTCCTGGGACGGCGCCCGCTTCGCCCAGTCCGGCGGCCCGACCTCGTTCCCGCCCAACCCGAAGGTCACCGATCTCGCGGTGGCCGCCACCGACCTGGCGTTCCGCCGCGCCGAGGGCGGCGGCCTCGCGGCGTCGATGACGGTGACGGTCCGCAACGACGGGGCATTCCGCCTGCCGTACCGCGTCTCGCTCTCCCTGCCGGACGGCCTCGGCCCGCAGCTGCCGGGCGGCTGCCAGCTGGTGCCCTACCCGCAGGCGGTCGTCATCTCGTGCGACCGCGACGGCCTGGCCCCCGGCGAGACGACGACCCTGACGATCCAGTTCCTTGCGCCGGCCCCGGTGACCGTGGGCCTGGTACCGATTGCGGAGGTCTCCATGGCCGACGGCTACGCGGACTCGAACCGCGCCAACAACAGCGCCGAGTTCCGCATCGTTTTCTGACGCGGGACCTTCGGCCCTGACGGGCGGCCGGTGACGGGCGGCACGGTGGAAGGACGGAGGGAGGGCATCATGACATCCTCGTCCTGGAGCCGTGCCGCGTTCGTCGCCGCCGTCGGCGACGCCGTCCGGGCACCGTCCATCCACAACAGTCAGCCTTGGCGGTTCCGGTACCGCGCCGACGCCATCGACGTGCTCGTCGATCCCTCGCGCGCGCTGCCGGCCTGCGACCCGACCGGCCGGGCGGCCCGCGTGTCGTGCGGCGCCGCCGCGTACAACCTGATGCTGGCGCTCGCGGCGGGCGGCGCGCCCGCGCGGTACACCACGGGCATCGGCGCCACCGTGGTGCGGCTGACGCCCGCCGCGCCGCGCCCGCCCACCCCGGCCGAGCAGCGGCTGCACCGCCAGATCGGGCGGCGGCACACCAACCGCGCGGCCTTCGCCGACACCCCGGTCGAGCCGGCCGCCCTGGCCGCGCTGACCGAGGCGGCCCACGCCGAGGACGGCTGGCTGGAGGTCGTCACCGGCGACCGGCTCGACGCGGTGGCCGGGCTCGTGCGGGCCGCCGACCGGGAGCTCACCGCCGACGCCGCGTACCTCGCCGAGCTGCGCGCCTGGACCAGCGAGGCCGACCATCGGGTCGAGGGCGTCGACCGGCAGGCCGCGGGCGCCGCGCAGCACCCCGGCGAGCTGCTGGCCCGCCGTGACTTCGGCGGCGCCGCGCAGGACACCACCCACGACCTCGCGCGCGCGCCGGTCGTGGCCGTCGTGGGCGTGGCCGGCGACGGGCCGGCGGACGAGACCCGGGCGGGGATGATGCTGCAACGGGTCCTGCTGACCGCCGCCGACCTGGGCCTGGCGACGGCGATGTACTCCCAGCCGATCGAGGTGCCCGCCGTGCGGGCCCGGCTGCGCGACCTGCTGGGCCGCCCGGACCTGCCGCAGCTGGTGCTGCGGTTCGGCTACGCGCCGACCACCTGCTACACGGGTCGCCGCCCGGTCGCCGACGTCGTCGACGTCGGCGACGGCTGACGGTCCCGGCCGGACCGGGCCGGAGGTCCCGGGCGATCAGGGTGGTTGTGCTCTGCCGGGTGGACGCCCCTCCGGGAGACGCTGTGGGCAGCCAAGAGAACGCGGCGAACCACCTGAGCCCCGGAGGGCACCATGAAGCGCAAGACGCTCGACATCATCGTCGGTCTCGGCCTGGTCGTGCTGGCCGGGCTCCTGCTGGTCGCGGGTCTCGTGCTGACCAGCAACGCGAACTTCGCCAACGACTACGTCAAGGCCCAGCTGACCCAGCAGCAGATCTCGTTCAA
>NZ_BMPI01000024.1:0-208 GCF_014647515.1 Dactylosporangium sucinum
TCGCTCGCTCCCCAGTGGGGGCTTCGCCACCCACACCCCCATGTCGGTGGTTGCGGTGGTCGGGGTCGTTGCGGTTGCCGCCTGCGGCTTCGCGGTTCGCATGGTGCATCGTCCGCTCAACCCCCCGCATCCCCCATGCCGCGCTGGCGCGCGGCACTGGCTGCGCTCCGCTGGCCAGGCCACCAAGTCTTGCGGTCGGCGGATGGGT
>NZ_BMPI01000024.1:245-130714 GCF_014647515.1 Dactylosporangium sucinum
AGCTGGACAGACCACCACCTTGACCTCCATTCGGGCGCGTGCACACGTCGTCCGACTCACCCTTTTTGCCGCGGTTCGACCGGCGAAACTGGACGGGCCGACATCCGACCGGGCTCGCGCGACATTCGCCCTGGTTGCCCTTCCCGCCATGGTTCTCAGGGTCGATCCAGCGGGCGGACATGAGACTTCGGTGGTTCGCTCGGGCCGTTGTTGCCCTCATAGCTGCCGAGGCTCACCGACGACAGGCGTTCGTCCCAGCTGTCCCAGTTCGCCTGCTTCTTCGACGCCCAGTAGGAATTGTCGTAGCCCAACAGGTCGCCGAAAGCTTCGTTCCGCTCGACTCGGTCGGGCCTGCCGAAGGCGGCGAGGAAGTCGTCGTAGGAGCGGAGGTGGCGGAAGTACGTCAGATGGCCGCGGTCTGCACCGTACAAGGCGAAACCAACGACAATTCCAGCCGCGATCTTGTAACTGACGTGCCCGTGAAGGTGCAACATGCCGTCGGCGGTGATGACGCTGTCGATGACCTCGTCAAGCGGGATACGCCTGCCGTCCGCAGCGTAGTACTCGCTCTCGATGCCCGTGCTGCTTCTGCCGCGCCGGACGATCGGGGAGAACGTGACTTCCTTGATCCGCGCGCGGTCAATGGAGGTGGCGGCGTTCGATCCGTAGCGGGCGCCGGCCAGGCTCAAGGTCGACAGATCGAGGTCAGGCCGGGCGAGGATGCCAAGGTTGTCCAGGATCTCGATCATCGAGCCGAGGATAACGGCCCCGGTCGGCCTCGACGCGACACCGCTCCCGCCCGCTGGGTGCTTTTGGGCTGACTGTCAGCCCGCTCAGTGGATTGCCGACAACTTCGGCGAGGTGGTTCGCATGGTGCATCGTCCGCTCCACCATGTTGACCAGGTCTTCCGTGGCCTGACATAGACGATCTCCGACGACCGGAGATTGTCTTCCCGGGGTTCCCCCGGCTTCCTACCGGCCCTTGGGGTCGGACACGTAGGTCCCGCGCTGCGGCAGTGTGAAGACCAGGCCCCGGTCGCGTAGCTCCTGCACGGCTCGGCGAGCCGTACCGCGCGCCACGCCGAACTCCTGTTGGATGGCCAGTTCGCTCGGAATGGGCTTGTTCGGCTCCAACTCCCCGCGCTCGATCCGCCCGGCGATGACGTCCGCCACCTGGACGTAGATCGGAGTTGGGCTCATCGGGTCAACCATCGACGGACCGTAGCTCTCTGTACGTCCTAAACGTCCTGGCGGCACGTCCTAGACGTACAGGACGTATACCCTTAGCCTCGACTACAGAGCGTGGTGGTCTGAGCGGATGGAGCCAGGGTCACCCCGCTCCTCCAAGAAATCAGCCAGCGGGAGGCAGCATGAGCGACGTTCGGCACGTAGCTAACCGGCCGAGCTGGCATTGCGCGACGTGCGATGAGCCGTGGCCCTGCCGGGAGCGCCAGATCAAGTTCCTGGAGGACTACCAAGGTCGCCGCCACTTCCTGCGCGCCCTGCTGGCGCTGTGGATGTACGAGGCGGCCGAGGAGATGGGCGTCAGCGCCGGGGACCTCCACGAGCGCTTCGTCGGCTGGAGCCTCACCCGGCGCTGACGCCCCTCGCTCCTCGGGTGCGCGTTTGACTGGGTGTATTTGGCCGGTATCTGGCTGAATGATCCGAACTCGACCGTTCCCCGCCCTCCGTGTCGCCGAGGCCGTAGCGGGCCATACCTGCGCGACGACAGCCGGTTTCTCGCTCGCCAAGGTTTAGGCGTGCGCGCACAATCGTTTTCGTGTTAGCGCCAGTTGTCCGAGACAACAGTTCATGGACGAAGCTGCCCTGCCTAACGTGCGGGCAGACGGTCAAGCGTCAGCGCGACGCGTGGTCGATGATCACTGGCACCCGCTCGGGAAGCTGGATCGCGGCGTTTCCGGCTGGACCTGCGCTAATGCGCCTGACCAGCCGTACGGTCCCCTCCGAGCCGACGTATTTGCTCGGCATTGTCCATTTCGACTGCGTGCCTGGTGTTCGTGCGCGGCTGCTGAACGGGGAGATCGAGTTTCACGAGGGTCTCACCGTGACCAAGTACGAGGCCGCCCATCCCGACGATCCTGCACTCCAGATGCATCTACCGGCGGGAGAGAACGACTGTCTGCTATGCCAGTCGAACGACGGGCCGTTGACCGAGGAGCACCTGTGGTCTGAGTGGATCTCCAACTATCTCACGTCTCACGGTGCGTGGTTTCCGCAGAATCGAGGCTTTGAGACGGCGCCAGCGGGTCCGCGCCCACCTGTGCTGTGCGATGACTGCAACAACCGCTGGGGCAGCGTCCTGGAGGGTGACGTCAAGGCGATCATGGTGCCGATGTTTGAGGGAACTTGGCACCTCGATCGGGCGCAGCAGGAGCGGCTCGCAGTGTGGGCGACCAAGACGGCGTTGGTTCTCGACTCGTTGAATCCGGTTCGCGTCGTCCCGCGTGCCGTCGGGCACGCCCTCCGGCTGGGGCATCGTCCGCCGGACGGCGTGACGGTGTGGATGTCGCCGTTCCTAGGTACGACGCGCGCGCTCGCGGCTTCGTCGTCCCCGCTGCACTTCCCGTTCCCCGATGAAGAGCCGGACCCGAGCCGTCAGCCGAACGCCTTCGTCGCGACGTTCACGGTCTTCCGTGTGGCATTCCAGGTCTTGATCAACTTCGCGGTGGGTGAGTTGGAGCTCTCCGGCGGGCGTCCGGATGTCGAGGCGTGCCTGATGCGGATCTGGCCGACCGAGCACGACCGGATCGACTGGACCAGCGGGCCGGTCTTCTGGGACCACACGCTGGAGTTGCTCGATCGGCGGATCCATGACTAGCGGGAGACGTTGGGGCTCGCCCTTACATTGATGCCATGGACAGCGCGCTCGTGGGCGTCTTCATCGGCGGCGGGCTGGCCCTTGTCAGTACGACCGTCGTGCAGGTGATCGTCGTGCCTTGGGCCCAGGCGCGGATCCGGCGGCGGGAGCGTTGGGAGGACAACCTTCACGAGTTGTCGAAGCTCCTCGAAGAGGAACTGCCGCAGGCTATCCGAGATCATGGCTTCGCCCTCATGGACGTCGTGCGCACTGCTGGTTCCGAGATCGTGTGGAAGAAGGGCGTCCCCACCGAAGGCCGTACCTCGCTGCCAGCCGCGAAGAGGAGACTCTCCGGGCGAAGCTTGACCTACTGTCTGAGCGGCACGCCCGGATGGTGCGGCGTCTGATCTGGTACAACCACGCCTCGCCGGTCTGGCTCGACATCGAGGTGCGGTCTGCCCAACTAGAGGAGACGATCCAACTCCAGACCTCGGTGGTCCCCCTCCACGTTCAGGCGGAGTTGGAGGACACGGGCGACACGTGGCTGGCCGCGAGTAGGGCGTGCGAGGGTCTCGCCAACTTGGTGGAGCCGATCGCTACGTCGATGCGACCGCCGAGGCGCCGGTTCGTTCACGGTCTCTCGGAAGAGTTGCGTGACGTAGGTCGCAAGGTCCTTCGGCGCCGAAAGCCAACACAGGGGGTCGCGGCGGCCGAGGCTGGGGAGGAGCCCGCTACTCGTCCTGTCGGCGAACCGGAAACGGTCCCAGCTTCCCCTCGTGAACCGGATCTCCCTGCGTGACGCCCCTTCTTCGAGAAGACAGTGCCGCCCTCGGCCGAAGCGATGGCCGAGGGTGGCCGACGGTTCCGTGCGGCCTGCTACTCGGCGGACACCGCGCAACGCAGCCGAGCTGCGCTGACGTTGCGAGGGTGGAGGCTCCGGGTGGCGGAGGTGTAGACGCTGTCGTTGTAGGTGAAGACTCCGGCGTCCCACACGATCACCAGCGTCTCCGTCCCGCGCTTCGCGCTCAGCTCCGCCCGGTCGTCGCCTTCACCGCCACGAGGACCTTCCAGCCGAACGGCTTCAGCTCCGCGGAGCGCCTCGGCCTTCGGCCGCCCACTTCGAGGCCGCCGCCTCGGCCTTCCTGCTCGCCTTCGCGGCGGGCGTGGCCGGCGTGGGCTTCGCCTTGGCTGGCCGGGCGGGTGCCTTCGCCCGGATCAGCTCGACCAGTTTCCCCTTCGGCATGCGCGTTGTCGGCGACAGCCCCAGTTCCCGCGCGAGGGTCACGAACTGTGCCTGGGTCCGGCTCTCCAGGTCCTCGCTCGGGTCCGGCTCGGGAGCTACGTGCCGGAGGTAACCGGGGGCCGACCCCGGTTACCTCCCATGGCCGCTGCGCGGCCACTGGCTGCGCTGCGGGTCGCGTCCACCGAGGCTTGCGGCTGGCATGGCTGAACGGACCACCACCCTGGTCTCCGGCCGGCCTCGCGTGCCGTTCGCCCACTCGCCCTATTCGCCACGTTTCGGATTCGTTGAGTTGGCCTGGGGACAGATTGAGACTTCGGCTGTGGTCGGGTCGCAACTGGCGACCAGGGGATTATGAGTCCTCGGCTCTGACCTGGTGAGCCACTGCTCCGGAGCTTCGGGGGGGTACCACGCGTCAGTTCAGGAATAGTGGTACCGGCAGGCGATGATATGCACGCCATCGGCAGTGGCTACGTACACCAGTCGATGCTCCTCGTCGATCCGCCGCGACCAGTAGCCGTCGAACTGGTGTCGTAGCCGCTCCGGTTTGCCAATGCCGTCCGCGTTGCCGTTACGGAGGATATCTTCGATCAACTGGTTGATCCGTCGCAGCAGCCTGCGATCATTGCCCTGCCACCACAGGTAGTCGTCCCAGGCGTCCCGGTCCCAGGTGATCTTCACTCGGCGTTTCCGGCCAGCTCATGCTCCTCGACCTCACCCTGACGGTGCCGCTCGATGGCGGCCTCCAGCCGTCGTGCGTTCGCCGGGCTGGCCTGCAGGTATGCCGTCTCGCGCAGTGATTCGTACTCACGCAGTGAAATGACGACCATCGGGTCGTGGCCGACGCGGGTGATCACTGCTGGTTCGGCGTCTTCCTCGACGCGGTTGAGGGTGGCTGCGAAGTTCTGGCGCGCTTCGCTGAATGTGACGTGACGCATGTCCTATCCCCTTCGGATGTACAGTCCATTGTACATCGAGTGCATCACGTTCGGCAGAGCGTGAACGTCGTTGTCGCCGTGGCGCTCTCATGGATCGGGCCGATCGCTGCGGCGCGGCGAGGGGGAGAACTCCGTGGCCGGGCGGGAGCCGCGCATCAACAGTGCCCCCTGCGGTGTGAACTGGTCAGGCGTCCAGATGGCGCGACGCCGGGGACGGGAAGTCATGCCGAACGACCGCCTGCGGACCGCCATGCCGGAACGTGGCATCACGCCAACCGGCCTCGCCGACGTGCTTGAAGTCGACTCCGAGAGCGTCGAACGCTGGATCGGCGGCCGGCTGCGCCGTAGCCGCTGAGGAGGTGATTCACCCGGGACCGGCGACTCGGAGCGCGGGCCGCGCCGGGGTTCCAACCCGCCGGGGGCCTGGAGGCATGTACTCGGGTAGAGGTGTCCTGGGGAGGAGTCGGGTGGTCGACGAAGAGGGTTTCCGTGAGTTCGTGCGGGCACGGCTGCCTCGGCTTTCCCGGGCCGCCTACCTGCTCGCCGGCGGGCATGCCCAGGCCGAGGATCTCCTGCAGGTCACGCTGATCAAGGCTGCGCTCGCCTGGCCGCGCATCTCCAAGGCGCAGGACCCCGAGGCCTACGTGCGCAAGATCTTGTACCACGAGCATGTCCGCACCTGGCGGCGCCGGCGGTGGCTGGAGGAGTCCACCGACGCCGTGCCGGAGCGGGGGCACGCCGAGGACGAGACCAGCCGGACCGTGTTGCGGGTCGTCCTGAAGGAGGCGCTCGCGCGGCTCACGCCCCGGCAGCGGGCGGTCATCGTGCTGCGGTACTTCGAGGATCTGTCCGAAGTCGACACCGCCCAGGCCATGGGCGTCACGACCGGGACGGTCAAGAGCCAGACCAGTCACGCGCTCGCGCGGTTGCGGAAGCTTGCGCCGGAGTTGGCCGAGCAGGTCGAGGAGTCGATGGAGGTGCGGCCATGAATCGGTTGGGCGAGTTGCTCGACGACCTTGCCGACGATGCGAAGCTCTACGACGTTACCGATCTTGCCTTGTACGGGGCGACCCGGCAGCGGCGGACGGTCGTCACCGCGCGGGTCGTGCTCAGCGTGCTCGCCGTTGTCTGCCTCGTCGGCGGGGTTGCGATCTTCCTGCCGCCGCAGCAGTTCGGGAGCGCCGGGCCGCCCGAAGGTGGGCCCGGCCGGCTCGACGGGGCGCCGCCGGCTCTCGTGCAGCCGCTGCTCGACACGCCCGCGCGCGGATCGCTCGCCGGGGACGCCGGCTTTGCCAGCGGGGTGCTCGATCGCATCGTGCAGGAGCCGGAGGCGTTCGGGCTGCCCGGGGACGGGGCGCGGTTGCGGATCCTCTTCGCCGGTGACGTACCGGGGAATCGCCGGCTGGTGCTCGTGGCGGGAGTGACGTCCGCTCCTCGGATGATCAACCTCGTCGGGCCGCGCGGGGCGAAGCCCGGGCGGCTGGAGCTCACGGGCTGGTCCGACGTCAGCGAGCCGGTGGTGAAGGACGAGTGGCGCGACACCGGCAACCGCGGGTACGTGCTGGTGTTCGGGCCGGCCGGATACGACACGTCGGTGTCGTCCGGGCCGCGCTACCGCGCCGACGGGACCGTCGAGCGGGAGTGGACGGCGGAGCCGGCGGGGTACGTGCTGCGCGACACCGCGAAGCTGCCGGCCGGGCTGCGGTTGCGGATCGGCCGCGGGGACGACGTGCTCTACGAGGGGCCCGTCGCGTCGGCCGGCGCCGCCCGGACCGGGAACGTCGACCCGGCACCGCTGTTCGGGCGGGGCAAGCCGGCGCCGCGGGCGGCCGAGGCGGCCGCGGACGCGCTGGCGTACCAGTTCGGGCTCACCGGCCCGGACGTGCACTACGTCGTGCTGTGGAGCGACGACTTCCAGGTCGACGACCCCAACGGCGGCGGCTCCGGTCTGGGCCAGATCGCCACCGTCATGGCGGTGACGAAGGACGGCGGCGGCCCGTACACGACGTTGGCCACCGACACGAACCCGGAGCCGAACGGGCGCAACCACCCGACCGGCGGCGGCATCGGCGGCGACCCGGCGAAGGCGCTCATCGCCATGCGGTTGCCCACGTTCAGCTGGGACGAGCCCGACACGCTGAAGGTCATCGCGCCGCCGGCGGCGGTGCGGTTCGAGGTGCGGCGGGGCGATGCGGTGCTCGCCAACGGAACCCTGACCAACGGGGTGGGCGGGGTCGAGCTACCGGGACCGCTCGCCGCGGTCACGGTGCGCGCCTACGACGACCACGACGCCGTCGTCGCCGAGCACGCCTTCGCCGACCTCGTCGCCGGCGCCCCGCCGGCCGACCCGTTCGAGCCCGAGATCAAGGGCTGGTGACCGGCGCTCCGGGCGGGGGCGAAACCGCGGGCGAGCGGGACGGAGGCGAAGCCGAGGGCGTCCGTCCCTGCCTACGCTCGGCGCATGTTCGTCCGTGTCGTCAAGGTGCGCTGGGTACGCCTGCTGGTGGTTGCGTTGCTGCTGGCCACGACCTTCGTGGTGGCCCGCGCCGTCACCAGCCGCGGTCCGCGTCCGCTCCCCGCCGATGCCCATCCGTCGGCGTTGCCGGGCGCCGGCTCGGGCGCGTCGCCGAGCGCCTCGCCCTCCGCCGGCGTCTACGCCGACCGCCTGCCGCGGTTCGACAAGGCACCACCCGCCGTCCGTCCGGCCGCGGTCGTCGAGGACGGCGGCGTGCCGTGGGTCGCGCGGGTGCCGACCGACCAGCGAGTCGCGTTCGTCACCATCGACGACGGCTGGGTCAAGCATCCCGAGGCGGCCGAGCTGCTGCGGGAAGCGCGCGTGCCGGTGACCCTGTTCCTCACGATCAACGCCATCAGCGACAACCCGGGGTACTTCCGGACGCTGCAGGACCTCGGCGCCGTGATCGAGGCGCACACGATCACCCACAACAAGCTGTCCGGTCTGTCGTACGACGCGCAGCGGCAGGAGATCTGCGGCTCGGCCGACCGGCTCGCCGAGCTCTACGGCCGGCGGCCGACGCTGTTCCGGCCGCCGTTCGGCGAGAAGGACGCGACGACGCTGCGCGCCGTACGCGACTGCGGGATGAAGGCCGCGTTCTTCTGGAAGGAGTCGGTCAACCAGGGCAACGTGTGGTACCAGGAGGTCAAGGTCGTCCAACCGGGCGACGTCATCCTCATGCACTTCCGGGACCAGTTCGTCGAGGACTTCATCGCCGCGCTGCGGGGCATCAAGACGGCCGGGCTGACGCCGGCGCTGCTGGAGGACTACTACTCCTGACCGGCCGGGTCGGCCGGGTCGCCGGCGGTGGGCGCGCCGGCGAGGAAGCGGCGTGCCGACTGTGCGTGCGAGCAGGGGAAAGCGACCAGCCGTGCCCATGAGGCCAGGCAGCCCTCGCATATTCCGTCTCGCTCGACGTGCTGCTCCAGGAGTGCGAGGGCCTCGCTGCGGGTTTCGGGTGCCCGGTAGTCCTTCATGGCGGTCCTTGGTGAGGATGCTGACGATCGCGTCACAGGGCAGGATCGCGGCGCACGCAGCCAGCTGTTGAGCCGCGCCTCCAGCCACGTCGCCTCGTCCACCCCGCCTGGAAGGTGTGTCTGGTTGAACGGGCGTGCGTCGACTCGCTCGGGTTACTCGGGTCGGCGGGAGTGTCGGGAAGGTGTCAGATCTGCCGGAGGGTGAGGCGGGCGGGTGAACCTGCATTTCACCCTCGGGCGATCTCATCGGCGTACGGCAATGGCCGCTACCGTCCGGTGCATGCTGGTACGGACGCCCGGCCGCGATGACGCCGAGTGCCGCGACACGAACACCCGGCCGCACCCGAGCCGGCGGCCCACGGTGGAGCCGGCGGCCGGCAAATGACGGACCCCGACCGGACGGAGCCGGGCACCGCCGGGCCGGAGCTCGACGACGAGCCGCTGCTCGTACGTCCCTACGTCCACCTGCTGCAGCACGCGGAACACCCCGCGGACGACGTCATGGGCGGCCCACCACCGTCAGCCGGTCAACCCGAGGATCACGGCCGGCCCGCGGCGACGCCCGGCCGCGCCGGCCCGACCCGCTCGGTCGGGCGGATCGGCTCGGCCCTGACGAGGCACGTCTCGACGGTGCATCGTGGCCGACGCCGCCTGCTCTCCGTCGGCTCGGGCGCGCTGATCCTGCTGACGGGCACCACCGCACTGGTACTCGCCGTCGGCGACCAGCCGGCGGCGCCGGCCGCGGACGTGGGCGGGGCCGCGGCGGGCCCCGTGCGGGCCGCACCGTCGTCGCCGGCATCGATCACGCCCTCAACGGCCGGCGCGTCGTCCCGGCCCGGCCCGCCGCCCGGCTCTGCGTCGCCGCCCCATCCGTCGGACAGCACCCAGCCGAGCGGTCCTCCTGCGCTCGACGAGCAGCCCGTGCCGGGGCAACCGCCGCCGGCCGGCACCCGCACCGGGCGGATCACCGCCGTCTCCGGGCTGTGCCTTGACGGCGCCGCCGGCCCGCACGCCGACAGGATCCGCAGGTGGGACTGCGACGGCAGTCCGGGCCAGACCTGGACCGTGGCGGGCGACGGCACCGTTCAGGCCCTGGGCCGGTGCCTGCAGGCGGCGGCCGGCCACGTCACCCTGCAGACCTGCGACGGCGGCCCCGCCCAGCAATGGCGGTCAGGATCCGCGGACTCGCTGATCAATCCGGCGTCGGGGCTGTGTCTCAGCGGGCCGGACGACGACCCGGGCAGCAGGGGCCCGCAGCGCACGGCGGCCTGCAACCAGTCCGACGCGCAGCGATGGACCATGCCGTAGCGCCGCGCCGGCGCCCAGGGCACTCGGACCGTCTCGACGGCCCGCTTGTCCTGGGCGCCGGCCGCTCTGCCGGCTCATGGGCGTGCTCGGATGCACCGAGAACTGCTACCACCCGTAGGGGGATCGGCTCGCCGAGGTGGGTTGGCGCTGGGCGGACTCGTCGGTCCCGCTGGCCCAGCGCTCGGTGTCGTAGGGCTCCGGGGTGGTGTACGGCGCGGGGACCGTGGCCGGCTCGGGTTCGGCGTCGCGGTATGCCGGGTTCAGGCCGAGCCCTTCGATGCCCAGCGGGCGCTGCGGGGTCTCCGTCGTCTCGGGCGCCTCGGCGGCGGGTTGTGGCCAGCGGCGCCAGCGCTGCCTGCTGGCCGCCCCGACCAGGAGCAGCACGCCCAGCACCATCGTGGTCCCGCTCCGGATCGGTGCGGTCAGGTCGAGGTGCCGGCCGGCCACCCAGAGGTCGTCGGTGAACAGGTTCATCGTCTGTGCCGGTGCGACGAGCAGCATCGCGTAGCTCAAGGTGTACGCGATGCCGATCGCCATCGCCCCCAGCGGCGAGAACCGCAGCGTGCCCAGCAGGCCCAGCAGCAGTCCGGCCGCGGCGAGCAGCGCCACCGGCCGCGCGAAGTCGGCTGCGTGCAGGGTGCCGGTGAACGCGCCGGCGGACCGGACCTGGCCGAGCGCCAGCAGCACCCAGGCCAGCGGAGCGATGACGATCGCAGCGATCAGGGTTCGAATGTGCCGCATGGTCGGCCCCCTACCACGTGAGCCGGTCGGTGTGCGGCCGGACACGAGCCTCTGGTCGACTGCTGGTGATTGCGCGCAATGTCCATCCTCCTCGGGCTTGGGTCGGTTTGTTCCCTCTCAAGGAGCGGGCGAGCGGTGCGCACCGTCACACCCACGAGGCCCGGGACGGGTGGAAGACCCGCGACCGAGGTCGGTACGGCAGGTCGACGCCGCGGCGGCGGGCGGACTCGCGGCCCCCCGCGAGTCCAGGCCGAACGGAAACCCGCGGCACGCGACCATGCGGTAAAAGATCTTCGCAACCCCCGTCGGGCGCCAGGCGTGTCGACGGTGCCTGCTCAACAAGGGGCGGGCGACAGGGGAGGAAGGACAGTGTGACCGCGACGATGACACGCAGCGATGCGGTGCCGAACGTCGATGTCCAACGCGACTTCGACGAGTTCTACGCGGCGGCGTTTCCGGTGCTGCGATCCCAGCTCTTCGCGTATCTCGGCGACCGGGCCGAGGCGCAGGACGTGGTGCAGGAGGCGTTCTGCCGGGCGTTCAGCAAGTGGAAGACCATCAGCACCTACCAGGACCCGTTCGCCTGGGTCAGGCGGGTGGCCTGGAACCTGGCCACCAGCCGGTTCCGGCGCCGCCGGACCGCGCTGAACTTCCTGCGCGGCCAGCGCGAGGAACACATGGAGGGACCCTCACCGGACCGGATCGCCCTGGTGGCGGCGCTGGCGAAGATCCCGGCGCAGCTGCGCAAGGCGGTGGTACTGCACTACATCGGCGAGCTCACGGTCGCCGAGATCGCGGCGCAGGAAGACGTCGCGGAAGGCACGGTCAAGAGCTGGCTGAGCCGGGGCCGTGCGGCCCTCGGCGAGCAGCTGGCGGAGCGCAAGGGAGGCAGGAACAATGTCTGAGTTCGACGACCTGATCAACGACGCCCTCGGGGACTTCCGCGCCACCGAGGCCACAACCCCGGCCATGACGCCCGGCACGGCCGCCGTGCGGGCCACGGTCAAGCACCGGCGCACGGTACGGCTCACCACGCTCAGCGTGCTGGGCGCCTTGCTCATCGCCGCGCCGATCGCGGCCTTCGCCGCCGATCCACACGGCAACAACCCGCCACCGATCCCGGGTGGGTCGCCGGGGCCGGTCGAGCCGTCCACGCCGCCGGCCAGCCCGTCGGCCGCGGCGCCGACGTCCGCGCCGCCGGACGGCGTGATCACGCCGGCCCAGCTCGGCGCGGTCGACGTGGACTTCCCGGCCTTCGCCAGCGGGCAGTGCCCGACCAAGGGGGTCAAGCTGGCGACCAGCAACCCGAAGGGCCAGACCAGGGCGTGGGTGGAGCAGGTCGTCCACACCGACCTCGACGGTGACTCGGCCCTCGAGACCGCCGCGCTCGTGCTGTGCAAGCCCGGCGAGGCGCCGGCGAGCCAGGTCCTCGCGTTCGACCGGGACGCGGCCGGCAACGTCGTGCTGCTCGGCGTGGTCGTCCCCGAGAACGCGCGGGCCAACGTCCGCGACATCAGGCCGCGCACCGGCGGCGGGATCGTCGCCGACATCTCCGACTCCATCGCCTGCTGCGGGCAGGATCCCAGCTCGGAGCGGCACCAGGACCGCGAGTACGGCTGGGACGGCACGAAGTTCAAGCAGCTCGCCGGCCCGACCGCGTTCGGCGACGCGTCCCGCGTGACCGACCTGCAGGTCACCGTCACCGACGTGGTCCTCGGCCCGGTCACCGACGGCAAGCGCACCGGCACCGCGAAGGTCACGGTGAAGAACAACGGCCCGAACGCGTCCGGCCGCTTCTTCGTCGACCTGTCGAACTGCTCCTTCCCCTGCTCGGGCGACAACCCGGCCTTCGAGAGCGGCTGGGTCTTCGGCAGCGACCAGTCGCCGCACGCCCCGCTGGCCGCCGGCGCCCAGCTCAGCGAGACGATCACGGTCACGGTGGACGCGTCGTTCACCGAGGGCACGGTCCAGGCGTTCGTGACCGCGGTCGGCCTCAACGACAAGAAGAACGTCGACGACCCGAAGCCGGACAACAACCAGGTCACCTTCCGCATCCGCACGAGCTGACACCTGCGCGACGAGGGGCCCGGCGAGCAGCCGGGCCCCTCGCCATGGGCTAGCGGGCGGTGCAGGTGGGGGTGAGGCCGGTACCGGTGCCCGTGCCCTGGAAGCCGAACTCCGTGTACTGGCCGGCGGCGACGGTGCCGTTGTAGGCGACGTTCGTGAACTGGACCGCGCCGCTGTTCCCGCTGCGGTCGGCGTTCCAGGCGTTCACGATCGTCGCGCCCGCCGGCAGGGTCGTGCCGACCGTCCAGCCGCTGATCGGCGCCGCGCCGGCCGTGACCCGGATCGTGGCCACGAAGCCGCCCTGCCACTGGTTGATCGACGCCGTGGCCGTGCAGCCGCCCGGGGGAGGCGGCGTCGACGCCGACGGCGACGCGGAAGCCGACGCCGAGGCGGATGCGGAGGGGGACGCCGACGCCGACGCGGACGACGACGGGAGCGTCCCGCTGAGGGTCGGGGTCGTCCAGTCGCGCCACTCGGCGAGGTTGCCGGCCGCGCGGCTGGAGATGCGCATGGTGCCCGCCGCGTTGCCGGTTCTCACGAGGTACTTCTGGATGTTCTGCTGCAACGGGGTGCGCCACTCCGGCCGGTTCGCGCAGTGCGTGCCGTCCTGCACGTCCGACCAGTACGTGATGTTCTCGCCGGCGCCCAGGGCCTTGTAGACCTCGGCGCCGCCGAGCGCCGCGACGCTCGCCGACTTCGGCCCGAGGTTGACGATGTGCGGGTTGTCCATGATGAACAGGCCGCGCGGGGCGACCATGGCCACCATCTCGTGGGTGTCGACCGGCAGCCGGGCCGGGCTGCCCGTGAACGAGCCGAACGCGTCGCCCAGCCACGGCTGCTCGCCGTAGGCGCTGCTCAGGCTCTGCGCCCCCTCGCCCGGGATGCCGCGGAAGATGGGCACGCCGGCGCTGCCCGACTCGATCGGCATCGTGAGGGCGATGCGCTGGTCGAACGCGCCGATGACGAAGGCGCCCTTGCCGAACCGGGAGCAGCCGGTCACGCCGGTCGCGTCGGCCCGCAGGATGCTCCCGCCGGACTGCTCGATGACGTCGATGATGCGGCTGACACCCCAGGCCCAGGCCATGAGCAGGCCGGTCGGGCTGGTCGCGCCGTAGACGGTGTAGAAGGCGCCCTGCTTGTTGGTGCGGGGCGTGCCCTCGCGGCCGACCGAGTACGGGTCGTAGCTGATGACCGCGGCGCCGGCCGCCTTGATGGCGGCGGTGTCCGCGCCGAAGCCGCCCACCACGACGACCGCGGGGAACGGCCCGGTGCCGCTGGGCAGGTCGACGCTCGCCGAGAAGCTCGAACTGCGGCCGTTCTGCGCCACGTTCACGGTGATGCCGGTCCGCGAGACGGTGCCGGTGACGCCGGCCGGCTTCGCGGGCTTCTCGCCGTACACGAACTTCTCGGCCAGCTTCTTGACGAGCGTCCGCTGGCACCGCCAGTCCGCCTTGGTGGTGATGCGGGAGCCGTCGAGTCGCTTGAAGGGGTCGGGGAGCCGGGAGTTGGTGGGCAGCGCGCCCGCGTCGGGCAGGGCCGGCACGGGGCAGTCGGCGCCCTCGTCCTCGACGCCCGCGGCGGCGGCCTGCGCGGTCGTGGTCCGCGCCAGCACCGTCACCGCGCCGGCGAACGCGACGGTCAGGGCCACCGCCAGGACGACCACCGCCGGCCGGAACTTTCGGTTGATCACCAGGCGCTCCTTCCTTGGAAAGTTGCGCCGAGAATCCGGCAACATTTCGGCAACTGTCAATGCGGTCGGTCTTTCGAAAATCGTGCTGTGCAGGTCGGATGGCGAACGGCCGATGTACGCACGTGAAAACAACGGTTCGGAAACCTGTGTCCAGCGGTCCCACGCGTGGAAATGTTTCGAGGTCCGCTTCGGGCGGAATGTCGCACCGGATCGCGGGGGATCCATCCGCGTGCGACGATGGCCTCATCCCGCGCGATCGCGTGGAACTTCACGGGGGAGTTCTGCCATGCGTGTTCATCGCCCTACCCTCAAACACCTCCTGCCACTGCTCGCCGCCGTCACGCTCGCCGTCACGCTGCTCGCCGCGCCACCCGCGGCCGCCGCGGCCGACAAGTGCGGCGGGACGCTCGCGTTCGGCGAGGTCGCCGTCTGTTCGGCGCTCACCACCGAGCCGGACGTCTTCACCGTCACCACGACCCGGGCCAACGACAAGCTGTTCGTGATGACCAGCGGCGGCACCGGCTCGCCGGTCGGGTTCACGCTCGTCGACCGGCAGGGCACGGTGCTGTGCTACCTGCACACCCGCGAGTGCCAGCTGGCGAAGGCGGGCACCTACACGATCAGGGCCGCGCTGCAGTATGGCGAGAGCGGCAACTACAGCATCTCGGTCGAGTCCATGCGCACGCCGTCCGCGTGCACGACGCTGCCCGGCACGTTCTTCTCGTTCGCCTCGACCGGCGTGACCGGGACCCTGCCGACCGGCTCGGCGGGCACCTGCTTCCGGTTCCACCAGCCGGTCGGCAGCGTGCTGCAGCTGTGGGCGCCGGCGAGCGGGTCGGTCCAGGGGACGATCCTCGACGGGCAGTTCCAGCCGGTCTGCATGGTCCGCTACGCGCAGGTCTGCAAGCTGGCCACGCCGGGGCCCTACTCGCTGAGCCTCTACGACTACTACGGCGCCGCCTCGCCGTACACGCTGCGGATGGCCCGGATCTCGAACGCGGCCGGCTGCGCGCCGCTGCAGCTGGCGGCGTTCGGCGACCCGGCCGGCCAGGCCGGCACCGGCAACCTGCCGGCCGGCGACGGCGTCAGCTGTCACCGGCTGCGGATGCCGTCCGCCGGGACCGTCGGGATCCGCATCTTCAACTCGCAGAGCCTGTTCTGGCAGCTCTACGACGACGCGGGCAACCTCGTCTGCGACAGCTCCGCCCTCCGGCCGGCGTGCGGTCTGCCGGCCGCCGGCGACTACACGGTCGTCACCACCAACCGCGACTGGAACCCGGTCAGCTACCGGATCGCCGCGCCGGCGCTGTTCCGCAACGCGGGCTGCGCGGCCGGCACCGGCCTGTCCTGGGCCCAGGACGCGCTGGTCGTGCACCAGACCTCGGCCGTGCAGACCAACTGCCAGCCGTTCCACGGCAACGCCGGCGACCGGGTCGTGCTCTACTCGGCGTCGATCAACTACAACTACGTCTCGTCCTGGCTGGTCGACAGCTCGGGCCAGGCGCTGTGCACGAGCTACAGCCCGGAGGACGGGTGCGTGCTGCCCGCGACCGGCACCTACCGGGTGCTGTCGTTCCTGGCCTACTGGGATTCCAGCAGCACCGACGAGGCCTACAAGCTGCAGGTCCGGCGGCTCTCGCAGCCGGCCGGCTGCCCGGTCGTGCGGCCCGGTGCGTACAACGCGGATCCGGCCGGCGCGCTCGGCCCGGTCCGCTGCCGCATCCTGAACATCGCGACCCCGGGCACCTACGTCGCCCGCGCCTACCGCGCCGACAACACCCTGCTCTACGGATCGGTGTACGACAGCACGGGCCACCGGGTCTGCGACGACAGCGCGTACTGCCAGATCCCGGCGGCCGGGCGGTACACGATGGTGCTCGACGGGCGGGTGCCCGGCTCGGTCATCGACAACGACGTCGCCTACGTGACGACGGTGCTGCCGATCGAGCCGTCGGGCTGCCCGGTGGTCGCGGACGACGGCGCCGCCTTCCGGGCCGAGTTCACGGCGCCGGGTCAGTACCTCTGCCGGCAGCTGCCCGGCGCGGCCGGGTCCCGGGTCGTCGAGCTGCAGCCCACCGACGCGACCGGCTCGGCCAACCCTTCGGCGTACGTCGTCGACGCGACGGGCGCGTACATCTGCGACGGCGGCTGGCAGCTACGGCAGAGCAGCTGCCAGCTCAACGGCACCGCGCCGTTCTACGCGATCCTGACCGAGAACGCGGGCAACGCGCCCGGGGCGTTCACGACCGCCTTCCGGCGCGTGGACGGCCCGCCGTCCTGCGCCGAACTGCCGCGCGGCGGCAGCGGGGCGACGGTCACTGCCGACGCGGACCACTTCGCGTTCTGTTTCACCGTCCCGGCCGGCCAGCACGCGTCCCGCGAGACGTTCACCTGGCAGCGCACGGCGGGCGCGGGCGCGGCGGCGCTCTCGGTGTTCGACGCGGGCGGACTGCGATACTGCGGGCCGACACCGGCGTACGAGGAGCGCACGGTCACCTGTAGCCTGCCCGACGGCCCGGTGACCGTGATCCTGGAGACCGGTGCCGTCGCGGGTACCTACGGGATCACCCACAGGGACGGCACCACGCCGTGACCGGCGGGCGCGCCCGGCCGAGCCGAGGGACCCCGGCCGGGCGCGCCCGCAGCGCCGACGTCGCGGGCGCGGGCGGGATCAGCGGCGGGCGGCCGGGGGCGTGATCCGGACGCGCTCGGTGTGCGGGCGGGTCTCGATGTCGGCGAGCTGGCCCACCACCGTGGCGCGCAGGTCGTCGTAGTCGCGGAACGCGTAGTCCCCGAACAGGGCGTGGCCCGCCCACATCAGGTTGGCGCAGACCTGGGGCGGCACGCTGCCCGTCGCGGCGCCCATGCCCACCAGGGCCACCGAGCGGATGCTGCCGGGCTCGCGGTCGTTCTGCATGTGGATGGCCTGGAAGGCGGCGGCGCAGGCGAGGGCCACGTTCAGCGTCGCGCTCACGTCCTCGACCGACGCGGTCATCGTCGGGGTCGAGATGAGGTACCGCGGGTTCGCCGCCCCCGACGCCACGCAGACGGCGCCGCCGATCGGCAGCGAACCGCCGAACTTCGCGCGGATCGCCTTCTGGACGCGCATCTGGATGCCGGCGCCCAGGTGGCGTTTGATGACCGCGTCGACGCCGCCGTCCATCCGGCCGTGGGAGTTCGTCGGGCTGACCCAGGCGTCGACCTGCTGGTCGAGGATCGAGCCCTTGGTGATCTGCACGTCCGGGGCGTCGGCGAAGGCGGAGAGCCAGGCCTCGACGACCTTTGCGTTGACGTCGCACAGGACGACGCGGAGCGGCTGGTGATCGGCTGTCATGGGTCACGAATATAGAAGAGGCCTCCTATGATCGGCCCGCAGACGCCCGACCACCCCCACGGAGCCGCCGAGATGACGAGCGACAGCACCGACCCGTTGGCCCTCACCGAGCTGTTCACCGGCGGCGGTGAGCCGTGGCTGCCGCTGCTGCGGCCGGTGATCGAGGCGCAGCCGGGCGCCGGGACGTTCATCGGGCCGGGCCGCAGCCCGCAGGTCGTGCCGGTGCGGGAGCTGACCTTCCAGGCGCTCAAGCCGCACCCGCCGCACAAGTGGAAGGTCGTCGTCTTCGGCCAGAACCCGTACCCGCGGCCGGAGAGCGCCACCGGCATCGCGATGTTCGACAACACCTTCCACGACTGGGCCGACAGCCAGTTCGGCAAGACGGTCAGCATCCGCTGCATCATCAAGGGCGCGGCGATGTGGAAGCACGACATCCCGAAGAAGACGCCGATCGCCGACATCCGGGCGCTGCTCAAGCGGCACGACACGGTGCAGCCGCCGGAGTGGTTCCAGGCGATGCTCACGCAGGGCGTGCTGCTGCTCAACGCCTCGCTCACCGCGAGCGCCGACGGCGCCATGGCGACCGACCAGCACACCGCGTTCTGGCGGCCGGTGGTCGAGCGGCTCGTGGAGGAGATCCTGCGGGCCAAGCAGGACGCCGAGAATGAGCAGGACCGCGGCGTGGTGTTCGCGTGGTGGGGCGCGCACGCGCGCAACCTCAAGTCCCTCGTGCAGCGCCTGCAGCGCAAGTACCCCGGGGTCGAGGTCCGCCACATCGACCACTGCAACCCGGCGGCCCAGGGCGACATCTTCTGCGACGGCGACCACTTCGGCCAGGTGAACGCGGCGCTGGCCGGCCTCGGCGCCGACGAGGTCGACTGGTTGCCGAGCACGGGGTGGAACGCGCAGCGGACGGCGACGGCCGACCGCATGGGCGCGTTCATCGCGTCCACGATGGAGCTGCACAAGCTGTACCTGGAGCGGCTGGCCAGCGTCAAGGACGAGGGCCTGGCCCTGCCCGCCATCACCGGCGTCTTCGACACGCCGCTCATGGACTTCCGCGAGGCCGTCGCGCCGGCCGCCAAGGTGCTGTCGGGCCTCGACTGGCACGTCGAGACGTCGCACCGGTTCGGCCTGGCGGCGACCGGCGCCGGCCTGACCGCGGACGAGGCCGCCGCCCTGTACCTCTACACCTGCGAGTCGGCGTTCTACCGGCAGATCAACGCCACCCTCCGCCACCCCGACCGCGGGCGCCTCGCGCCCTACCTGCCGTACCTCCGCCTCCTCTTCTCCGCCGTCTCGCGCCTGCCCGCCCGCAAGGAGCCGCTGTGGCGCGGCGTGGCGCTCGACCTGCGCGCGCAGTACCCGCTCGGCCAGACGGTCACCTGGTGGGGCGTCTCCTCGTGCACGTCGAAGCTCGGCGTGGCCCAGGCGTTCCTCGGCAGCCGCGGCAAGCGGACCCTGTTCGAGGTGCGCCCCGCCCGGGCCGTGGGCATCCGCAGCTTCTCGGCGTTCACCGGGGAGGAGGAGTTCATCCTCGCCCCCGGCACGCAGCTCGAGGTGACGAACGTGAAGGCCGAGCGGGGCGGGCTGTGCACGGTCACGCTGACGGAGCTGGACCAGCAGCAGATGGTGTCGTGAGCGGCGCGCCGCCCGGCTGGGAGAGAGCGCGGGCCAGGGAGCGGACGTGGCGGGCGTCCGTGCCGCAGCAGCCGCCGAAGACGGTCAGCCAGGGCAGGGTGTCACGCAGGCCGCGGTGCAGGCCGCCGAACTCGGCGGGGTCGCCGGCGTCCAGGGCCGGGGCCTCGTCCAGCTCGGCGTGGCTGAGGCGGGAGGCGTTGGAGCGCAGGCCGCGGATGCGGTGCGTCCAGGCCGCCTGCGGGTCGAGCGCCGGCGCGAAGTGGTCGGGGTGGGCGCAGTTGAGCATGTAGTACGCCGGATACCCGTCGGTCGCCTCGTCCGTGCGGACGACCGCCTCGGCGAGCGGCATGCCCGTGGGGAGGGTGCCGTCGGTCTCGACGGTGAACGAGATGACGACGGGCCGGCCCTCGGCCCGGGCCGCGCGGGCGACGCCGATCGCCTCCTCGGGGTACCCCATCGTCATCGCGGTGACGAGGTCGGCGCCCCTGAGCTGGCGGATCTGCACGGCGTGGTACTCGGCGGCGCCGTCGGTGTCCAGCAGCTGCTCCGGCCGGTAGCCGTCGCTGCGCGGCCCGACGCAGCCGCTCACCACGACCGGCCGGCCGGTCGGCTGCTCGTCGCGGATCCGCAGGAGCAGCTCGACGGCCTGCCGGTTGGCGCGGGCCAGGCCGGCGGCGTCGTAGCCGAGCTTCGCCGCCCAGCCGGGGCTGGCCCGCCAGGTCGCGGACTCCAGCACCAGGCCGGTGCCGGCCTGCGCGGCGACCGCCACGTACTCGCGGAAGTAGCCGTCGAGCAGCCGGGTGCCGGCCTCGCCGGACAGCAGCGTGAACGCGGCGAACTCGGGCAGCTCGGCGCCCTTGTTGAAGATCAGGTCGGTCTCGATGCCGCCGTCGGCCAGGAAGACGTCCGGGCCGAGCTGCGGAAGTTCGTGGGTCATGGCGTCTCTCCAAGCGGCCGTGAGCTGGCTGGTCGTGTCCACGTGGGGAGTGCACGGCCCGCGCCGCCAGGCGGTTCGGCGGTGCCGCATACCGGACAGGATAGTTGCACATGTCACATCGTGTTTCGTAAACATATGTCCGGGTAAGCGGGCAACCGTGGAGACGACCGCGCGAAGTAGCAGCAGGCCAGGGACGGTGAACGAGGCGCAGCGCGCCGGGGCGGCGGAACCGGAGGACGACCTGTCCTGGCTCGCGCTGGAGAGCGACCCGATCCCGGCCGGACCGCACGCGGACCGGCGGTTCGTCCTCTAGCCGGCCGCTCCCGGCCCCGGGAGGACGTCCACGTCGGTGGCGTGCATCGGGCCGCCACACGCCGAACAGACCGGCTCGACGTGGGCGATCTCGCCGCAGGCCCGGTGGCGGTACAGCACCGGGGGGCCGGCCTCGCCGGCCGTCCAGCGATCGCCCCAGCGCACCATGACCGTGAGCAGGTCGCACAGCTCCGCGCCCTTGCCGGTGAGGACGTACTCGTGGCGCACCGGCCGCTCGGAGTACTCCCGCCGCTCCAGCACGCCCTGCTCGACCAGCCAGGTCAGCCGCTGGGTGAGCACCTTGCGGGAGATGCCGAGGTCGCGCTGGAGCTGGTCGAACCGGTTGATGCCCACGTAGACGTCCCGCAGGATCAGCGGCGACCAGGGCTCCCCGATGACGTCGAGCGTCCGGGCGATCGAGCACGCCATGGCGGCGAACTGTGTGCGCTGCATGTTCCCGATGATAGTTCCCTCAAGAGACTCATTGGTGTAGCGTGAGTCTCCTGAGGGAACTTATTGGTGGGAGGGTACCCCATGAGCAGGCCACCGGTCGTGACGGCCGACGAGTGGCGGGCCGCGCCGTACGGCCGCCGGGAGGCGTGGGAGGACTCGCCGGAGGGCTGGCCGCAGACCCCGACGATGCAGTGGCTCCGGCCGCACGACGAATACGAGGTGCGGTGATGACCGCGTTGCCCGAGGGGGTGACCCGCCTGGTGGACGGGGTCAACATCGCCCACATCGCCACCGTGCTGCCGGACGGCGCGCCCCACTCGGTCCCCGTCTGGATCGACCGCGAGGGCGACCGCCTGGCCGTGCTGACCTCGCTGGGCTCCCGGAAGGCCCGCAACCTGACCCGCGACCCGCGCGTGGCGATCTCGGTCGTCGACCGCGAGCGCCCCCAGGCGACGGCGCTGATCCGCGGCCGCATGGTCGCGGTCCTGGACGGCGACGAGGGCTGGCGGGTCATCGACCGGATGTCCGCCAAGTACACCGGCGGCCCGTACCCGCTGCGCACCGACCGCGTGGTGCTGCTGTTCGAGGCCGACCGTGCCGACGCGTACGACTTCGGCTAGTGCGGTGCGGTGGGGATTGACTTTTAGTTAAGTTTCTTTATCGTTGAGCCTCGATAAGACCTTCTGCTCCTCATCATGGAGGCAGTGATGGCACTTCGAAGGCTCGCCCTGGCCGCCGCCGCGATCCTCGCCACCGCCGGGGGCGTCGCCGCGGTCACGGCGCCCGCGCAGGCGGCGGGCTCGCTCACCGCGACCCTCACGTACGACTCCGACTGGGGCTCCGGCTACCAGGCGAAGTACACGATCACCAACGGCACGGCCGCCACCGTGACCGCCTGGAAGGTCGAGTTCGACCTGCCCTCGGGCTCGGCCCTGGGCAGCTACTGGGACGCGCTCATGAGCCAGTCCGCCCAGCACGTCACCGCGGACAACCGCACCTACAACGGCACCCTCGCGCCCGGCGCCTCGACGACGTTCGGGTTCCTCGTGTCCGGCTCCGGCAAGCCGGCCAACTGCAAGATCAACGGCGGGAGCTGCGCGGGCGTCGTCGACACGCAGGCGCCGAGCGTGCCCGGGAGTCTCCGCGTCACCGGCACCACCTCGTCCAGCGTCAGCCTCGCCTGGAACGCGTCGACGGACAACGTCGGCGTCACCGCCTACGACGTCTACCGGGGCGGCACGCTCGCGGCGACGGTGACGGGCACCAGCGGTACCGTCGCGGGACTCTCGCCCTCGACGGCCTACACGTTCACCGTGAAGGCGCGCGACGCGGCCGGCAACGCGTCCGGCGCGAGCAACCAGGTCAGCGCGACCACCAACGCCGGCAACCCGGACAACCCGGGTGGCTCGACGATCCCCGTCGCGCCGTACGTCGACATGGGCGCCTGGCCGACGCCGAGCCTCACCGACATGGCCACCGCCGGGAACCTCAAGAGCTTCACGCTCGCGTTCGTCAACAGCGCCGGCTGCAAGGCGTCCTGGTTCAACGCCTACGACCCGCGGGCGGCCTGGGCCCGCGACCAGATCGACGCCATCCGTGCCCGGGGCGGCGACGTGAAGATCTCCTTCGGCGGGGCCAGCGGCATCGAGCTCGCCCAGGCCTGCTCGACGCCGGCCGCCGTCGCCGCCGAGTACCAGGCGGTCGTCGACGCGTACGCGCTGAAGTACATCGACCTCGACATCGAGGGCGCCGCCGTCGCCGACCCGACCTCGGTGAACCGCCGCTCGCAGGCCCTCGCCCTGCTGCAGGCGGCCCGCCCGAACGTCAAGATCTCGCTGACCCTGCCGGTGCTCCCGGAGGGCCTGACCGCCGACGGCGTCAACGTGGTCCGCTCGGCCCGCGACGCCGGCGTCAACCTCGACCTGGTCAACGTCATGGCGATGGACTACCAGCGCTCCAGCGGCGACTACGGCAACTTCGCCGTCCAGGCCGCGCAGTCGACCTTCACCCAGCTCAAGGGCCTGTACCCGGGCAAGACCGACGCCCAGGTCTGGCGGATGGTCGGCGTGACCCCGATGCTCGGCAAGAACGACGACGGCGGCACGTACGACCAGAACGACGCCCGCCAGCTCGTCGCGTTCGCGCAGACCAACCACCTGGGCATGCTGTCCTTCTGGGAGACGACCCGCGACCGCAACGCCTGCAACGGCGCGCTCTACATGTGCACGAACATCCCCCAGCAGCCCTACGAGTTCAGCCGCATCTTCGCGGCCTACACCGGCTGACCCGCCCGTCCTCGCGATGTGGTAGCGAAACTGGGCCTATAGCACCAGTTTCGCTACCACATGACGCGCGCCGGTTGACACGGTGGCGGATGCGTCGGTCATGCCGAGGAAGCTGCGCCGCAAGCTGCGGACCTCCGTTCTCGGCTAGCGCCCCGGCAGGGACGAGCGCAGCGCGGACAGGATGGTGGTCAGCTCGGCCAGCAGGCCGCCCACCGTGGTCTGGTCGGTGCCGCCGATGGTCACCGTGCGCAGCTCGGCCGGCTTCGGCAGCTTGGCCACGATGTCGGGCAGTGCCGCCACCAGGCTGGCCTGGATGTGCTCCGGGGACTGGTCGTTGTCGATCGCCGCGCGCTGGCGCAGCCGCTCCAGCTCCAGCAGCGCCTGCTCGTGCTGGGCCTGGGCGCGGGCCGCGGCCAGCTCCAGCTCGGCCTCGGCCGTCAGCCGGGTCAGCTCGGACTCGCGGGCGATGCGCAGGCGGCCGATCTCGGCCTCCTCCGCCGCCCGCTCGCGCTCCAGGGCCAGGGCATGCCGGCTCGTCGCGTCCTGCAGGTCGGCGAGGGCCCGGGCGTCCTGCTGCTCGCGCTGCGACCGGCGCAGCCGCTCGGACGCCTCCCGGTCGAACTGCAGCGCCGCGCTGCGGGCCCGCAGGTCGGCCAGCTCGCGGTCGTTCTCGATGACCTGGGTCTCCCGCTGCCGGCTCGCGGCCAGCTCGCGCCCGCCGATCGCCTCCTCCGCGGCCAGCTCGGCCAGCCGGGCGATGCGGCCCTGCTCCGAGCGGTACGGCTTCTGCAGGTTCTCCCACAGCCGCGCCGAGCTGACGACCGCCTCCTTGATCTGCACGGTGACGATCCGCAGGCCGACGCCCTCGGCGACGGCGCGCAGGCGGGCGGTCAGCTCCTCGATGATGGGCTGCTTGTCGCTGAGCACGGCGCCGACGCTCAGCGTCGCCACCTTGTCCTTGATGGCCGCCTCCGCCTGCTCCTTGAGCTGCAGGTTGACCACGCGCATCGGGTCCTCGGCGTCGGCGAAGTCGAGCTTGCGGTACGCCGTCGCGAAGTCCTCGATGATCCACTGGACGTAGGCCTGCACCAGGACGCCCTGCAGCTCGCTGCAGATGCAGTACGCGTTGATGAGGATGGTCTGCATGGCGCCGGGCACCACGAGGTACGAGTCGGTGTTCGGGTTGTACCGGAACGACACGCCGAGGCCCACGTGCAGCGGCTCGGTGTGGCCGCGGCGGGTGTGCACGACGAAGGCGTTCGGCGGGACGAGCACGGTCTTCCAGCGGCCGAACCCGGTGACGCGGACCTCGACGGCGCTCGACGTCGGCGAGGCCGCCTCGCCGCCGCCCCGCTGGCGCCCGCCGCCACCCTGGGGCGCGGGTGCGGCGGCCGGTGCGGGCGCGCTCCGCTTCGTCCGCAGGTCCGCCTCCAGGCGCTCCTGCTGCCTGACGACCTGATCGAGGTACGAGTTGCTGCTGGACATCTGCCGGCTTCCTCTCGGACGGTGACGGCCCAGTCTCGTCGGCGGTGTCAAGCCCGCGCCCCCGGGTAGAGCTGCGGCATGCCGATCCTGGTCACCGGGGCGGGCGGAGCGGTCGGAGGCGTCGGGCGGCGGGTCGTCGAGCTGCTGCGCCGCCGGGAGCTGCCCGTGCGCGCCCTTGTCCACCATGACGACGAGCGGGCGAAGGCCCTGCGTCAGCTCGGCGCCGAGGTCGTCGCCGGCGACCTCACGAGCGGCGCCGACGTCCTGCACGCGATGAGCGGCTGCGACCGCGTCTACTTCGGTCTCGGGGTGTCCGAACGGTACCTCGAGGCGACCGTCACGACGGCGGCCGCGGCCCGTCAGCTGGGCGGCCTCGACGTCTTCGTGAACATGTCGCAGATGACCGTGTCGCAGATGAGCATCATCAGCTCGGTCGAGTCGCGCCAGCAGCACCAGCAGTGGCTCGGCGAACGGGTGCTCGACTGGTCCGGCCTGCCCGTGGTCGAGATCCGGCCGACGATCTTCATGGAGAACCCCATCTTCACCGCCTCGATCCTCGACTCGATCGAGCGGGACGGCACCATCCGGCTGCCGTTCGGCACCGCGCGCACGTCACCCGTCCTGGCCGGCGACGTCGCCGAGGTGGTCGCGACGGTGCTCGCCGCGCCGCGCCGGCACATCGGCCGCGTGTACGAGCTGACCGGCCCCCGCCCGGTGACGGCGGTCGAGCTGGCCGTGCAGTTCGCCGAGGCGCTCGGGCGCCCGGTCACCTACGTCGACCTGCCGTACCGCCGCTGGGTCGACGAGGTCCTGGACCCGCTCGGGCTCCCGGAGCACGTGGCGGACCACCTCGCGACGATGGTGCGCCTGCACGCCCTCGGCCGCTACGACCGGCACAGCGACGACCTCCAGCACCTCCTGGGCCGCCCGCCCCGCGGCGTGCCCGAGTACGTCCGCGAGCTGCGCGAGGCGAGGACCGTCACCGGAACCGGCCGCGAGCGCTGAACGCACGCCGCCCCGCCGGGCGCTGGTCCGGCGGGGCGGGTGCGGATCGGGCAGGGCTACGGCAGCACGTAGTTCTCGTTCAGGGCCGCGCCGCGCTCCGGCTTGTACTGGTCGAAGCCGCGCGGGTTGCACTGCAGGCCACCGTTGATGCAGTGGTTCGACAGGGCGGCCAGGGTCGGCACGTCCCACGCGTTGTAGAAGTCGTAGTGGAAGGAGTAGCCGCGCCCGCTGGAGAAGTGGACGTTGGCCATGTTGCCGGAGACCGGCCACGCCATCTTGAACTCGATCATCGGCACCGCCACCGGGTGGCTCGACGGGCAGACGCCCACGACCGGGTAGGCCATGTGCGACTTGTGGTCGGGCGTGTCCAGGTACTTGCCGTCCCAGCAGCTCGGGGCCTGGAACCGGACGTTGAGCTGGCTGCCGGCGACGCAGTTGGCCGGGATGTCCCACTGCTTGGTCAGGTCACCGCACTCGAAGCCCTCGACCGCGCCCGGGTGGTTGCGGAACTCGTCCAGTGTGGACGACGGGCTGCCCACGACGTACCGCAGGCCGGGCGGGAACGGGCGGACGCTGCGGTAGTCGATGACGCCGCTCTTGTAGTAGATGACCTGCGGGCCGGTCGGCTGCACCGCGGTGTCCCCGTTGTACAGCGTGGGCATCCAGTAGGCGCTCTTGTCGCCCGGCGTGATGCACGCGGTGCCGCCGGCCTGCAGCGACTGCAGGGTCGTGTTCGCGTTCGTGGTGGTGTTGCCCATGAACGTGTGCGAGTGCGAGGCGCCCGGCAGGCCGAAGAAGACGATCGGGTCGTCGTTGAGGTTGCTGCGGCTGACCGAGCAGTTCGCCTGGAACTCGTGGTGCGTGGTCGGCGGGTTGGTCGGCGGCGGCGTCGCGGTCGACGGCACCACGCCGGTGACCTGCGGGTTGGCCGGCACGTAGCCGGCGCCGCCGGTCGGCGTCGGCTGCGTGCCCGACGTCCCGTACACCTTGAACTCGAACAGCGAGTAGCCGTAGCCGGTGCCGCGCTGCGTGCCGTACATGCGCACGTACCGGCCGGAGCCGTTCACGTCGAGCGTCTGGGTGCCGCCGTTGCCGGTGGTGGTGGTGTAGATGGTCGTCCAGGCGTTGCCGTCGGGCGAGGTCTGGATCTGGAAGGCCTTGGCGTAGGCCGCCTCCCACTGCAGCACGACCTGCGAGATCGTGGCCGTCGAGCCGAGGTCGACCCGCAGCCACTGCGGGTCGCTCCACTGGCTGCCCCAGCGGGTGGCGTTGTTGCCGTCGACCGCGGCGGCGGCCGGCGTCTCGCCGAGTTCGGTGGAGGAGGCGAGGGCCGGGCGGCCCTGCGACAGCAGCGTGCCGGTGGCGGCGTCGGCGGCGGTGAGCTGCAGCGCCCCGACGACGACCGACGCGACGACGGTGGTGGTGACGGCGAGCGGGGCCAGGACTCTGCGGAGCCGGGGTCTGGCCGTGGTGCGGGTTTCGGTCCTCAAGGGGGCTCCCAAGGGTGTTCGACGGCGTGAGGCGGTCACGCCGGGCACCGGCGCGGTTACGGCGCCGGTGGGCGGGATTGCGCTTGGAGAGCGCTCTCCCGATGGTGCTCCCAAGGGGCCGGTTCGTCAATACGTCGCCCCTATAACTCGCACAATTCGGACGGCCATCGCGAGTCGGCGGCGCGCTCGCCGCGGTTGTTGGAGAGCGCTTTCCATCGGGCGTGCCGGTCGGCCGCCTCCTCCCGGAGGCCGGAAGGTCGGGCCTCCGGTCGGATCTGCGGGCGCCGCGCGTCGAACAGGCTGAACGGCATGACGACACCGACGACGCTCAATGCATCCGTGGCCCGGGTCGTGCGCCGGCACCGGCCCCTCATGGCCCTCTCGGCGGCGATGGCCGCGCTGGCCGTGGCCTGCGCCGCCGGGCTGCTCCTCGACGACCGCACGGTGGTCGGGGCGCCCGTGTGGCTCAAGCCGTTCAAGTTCTCGCTGTCCCTCATGGTGTACAGCGGGACGCTCGCCTGGATGATCACGCTGATCGACCGGGGGCGGCGCCTCGCGCACCGGGCCGGGACCCTCGTCGCCGTCAGCGCCGCGGGCGAGATGCTGCTCATCGTCGGCCAGGCGGCCCGCGGACGGCCCAGCCACTTCAACACCACGACGCCGCTCGACGACGCCATCCTGCAGGCGATGGGCGGCACGATCACGCTCCTCTGGGCCGGCACGCTCGTCCTCGGCGTGCTGCTGTTCCGCGCCGCGATCGCCGACCGCGCCAACCGCTGGGCCGTGCGGCTCGGCGTGGTCCTCTCCCTCGTGGGCATGTCGCTCGGCGGGCTGATGGTGCTGCCCAACGCCGAGCAGCGGCGCGCGCTCGAGGCGGGCGTGGACACCGTCGTCGGCGCGCACAGCGTCGGCGTCGCCGACGGCGGGCCCGGGATGCCCCTCACCGGCTGGAGCACGACCGGCGGGGACCTGCGCATCCCGCACTTCGTGGGCCTGCACGCGCTGCAGGTACTGCCGCTGCTCGCGCTGCTGCTGGCCGTCCTCGCGCACCGGTACCCGCGGCTGACCGAACGCCGCCGCACCGGGCTGGTCCTGCTGGGCGCGGCCCTGTTCACCGGGCTGCTCGCGCTCGTCACCTGGCAGGCGCTGCGCGGCGAGCCGCTCGTCCACCCGGGCGCCGCGACCCTCGCCGCGGCCGGCCTGCTCGCCGCCGCGGGCGTCGCCGGGACCGCCGCGGCCCTTCGATGAAGCCCTATGGTGGGGTGGTGCTCACCCGGATGTTCGACGAGCGCTTCGCCCTTGCCCGGCTGGTGCTGCTGGCCGTGAGCGGCGTCGGGTACCTCGTGCTGCTGCGCGACCCGGCCCACCCGCGCAACGGGTTCGACTGGGCCACCGACCTCGCCGAGTTCGCCCTCGTGCCGCTGTGCGCCCGGCTGCCGTTCGCGGGCGCGCTGGCCCAGGCCGCGGTCCTCGCCGTCGCGCTGCTGTGGGGCGAGGACCGCGCGGTGATCCCGATCGTCGGCTCGGGCTGGGCCGCCCTGGAGCTGGCCCTGCGCGCACCCGGCCGCCGGCTCGCCGTCGCGACCGCGGCGCTGTTCGCGGCCCACCTCGCCGACGAGTGGCGCCGGCTGCCCGGCGATCTGCTGCCCGTGCTGTACAACATCGTCATCCTGGTCGGCGTCCCCGTCCTGTTCGGCGTGAACATCCGCGCCGCACGGCAACTGGCCCGGCAGGCCGAGGGCCGGGCGGCCGACGAGCGGCGGCGCCGCGTGTCGGAGACGAGGGCGGCGCGGGCGGACGAGCGCACGGCCGTCGCGCGGGAGCTGCACGACGTCGTCGCCCACCACGTCGCCTCGATCGTGCTGCGCGTGGGCGTCGCCCGGCACGTGCTCGCCGGCGCCGACCCGCGCACGGTGGCGGTGCTCGACGACGTCCACGCCACGGGTACGGCCGCGCTCGCCGACCTCCGCCGCCTCGTCACCGTGCTGCGCCACCCCGATCCGGCCGGCCCGGCGCCGGGCGACGGGCCCGCCGTGGTGTGGATCGAACCGGCGTCGCTGCCCGCCGCGCTGGCCGCCGCGGTCGACCGGGCCCGGCAGGCGGGGGTGGCGGTCGAGGCGGACGTCGACCCGGCCGTGGCCGGCCTCGACGCGGTCCGCGGCCTGGCCGTGCTCCGGCTGACCCAGGAGGCCCTGACGAACGTGGCCCGCCACGCCGGCCCGCACCCGCACGCCCGCCTCCGGGTCCGCCTGCGCGACCAGGCCGTCGAGTGGTCCGTCACCGACGACGGCGGCCGCTGCGGCTCGGCCGCGGGTGAGAACGGCCGCGCCGTCCCGGCCGGCGAGGGCGCGCGGGCCGGCGGGGCGGCGGTCGGGACCGGGCACGGGCTCGTCGGGATGCGGGAGCGGGTCGAGCTCCTGGGCGGCGACCTGCGGGCCGGCCCGCAGGCGGCCGGCGGCTGGGCGCTCGCGACCACCCTGCCGGCGGTCCGGAGCGACGCATGACCATCCGGGTGCTGCTCGTCGACGACCAGCGGCTGGTCCGCGCGGGCCTGCGGATGCTGTGCGAGGCCGAGCCGGACCTCGACGTCGTCGGCGAGGCCGACAACGGCCGGGACGCGATCCGGCTCACCGACGAGCTGCGGCCCGACGTCGTGGTGATGGACCTGCGGATGCCGGGCGTCGACGGCACGACGGCGACCGCCCGCATCCGCGCCGCCCACCCCGCGTGCAAGGTCGTGGTGGTGACGACGTTCGACGACGACGACCACCTGTACCCGGCGCTGGCCGCCGGTGCCTGCGGCTTCCTGGTCAAGGACGCGGCCCCGGCCGAGCTGCTCGACGGCATCCGCAAGGCGGCCGAGGGCGACAGCCCGTTCAGCGCCGCCGTCCTGCGCCGCCTGGTGGCGCGCGCGGTGAGCGCGAGCGGTCCGGCGACGCCGGCGGCCACTGTGGACGGTCTGGCCGACCTGACCCGCCGCGAGCGCGACGTGCTGGCGCTGGTCGGCGAGGGCCTGTCGAACCAGGAGATCGCCGACCGGCTCCACCTCGGCGTGACCACCGTCAAGACCCACATCACGAGCCTGATGACGAAGACCGGCGCCCCGAACCGCGTCCGCCTCGGCATCCTCGCCGCCCGCGCCGGCGCCTGAGGCCGGGCGGTCAGTGTTTCGGGCCGGCCAGGCGCAGGGCCAGCGCCGGGCACACCGCGATCGCCTCGCGGGCGACCGGCTCCAGCCGGGGCGGGATCGGGGCGTCGCCCAGGGCCGGGAAGCCGTTGGCGTCCAGGCGGATCAGGTCCGGGGCCACGTCGGCGCACAGGCCGTGGGCGTCGCAGCGGGACCAGTCCACGGTCAGCCGGCGCTCGCCGTGCGGGGTCGTGCCGGGGACCGGCAGCCGGCCCTCGACCGGGCGGCCGCACGTCCCCGCCGTCGCGTGGCGGTGCAGGTCGTCGGCGAAGGCTTCCAGGGCCGACGTGGCGAATCCGGCGGTACCGTCGGGATGGCTGCACGCGCCGCGTCCCACGACCGCGCCGGCCGCCGCGCGGACCGCGGCCGGGTCGCCCGTGCCCGCCACCACGGCGTCCACGGCCCGGGCCAGGTCGGGCAGGCCGAGCCGGCACGGGCCGCACTGGCCGGCCGACTCGGCGGCGAGGTACCGCACGACCCGCGCCACCTCGCCCAGCGGGCAGGTCGCGTGGTCGATCGGCAGCACGATGCCCGCGCCGAGCGAGCCGCCGGCGGCGCGCAGGCCGCGGCGGGAGAACGTGGCGGTGCGCGCCTTCGCCAGGGGCACCCAGCGGCCGTGGAACCCGCCGAACAGCACCGCCGGGCCGTCCGGCACGCCGCAGGCGTCGAGCACCGCCGGCACCGGCGTGCCGGCCGGGCACTCGACGACCGCGGGGCGGGCGGCGCTGCCGGTGACGCTCAGCAGTACCGTGCCGGACTCCTCGTCGCCGAGCTCCGCGTAGCGGGCGGGCCCGAGGCGCGCGGCGACGGCGAGCTGCGCGTACGTCTCGGCGTTGGAGAGCAGGGTCGGCCGGCCGTCGACGCCGGCGTCGCTCGCGCGGCGCTTGATGCCGGGCGGGATGTGCGGCAGGCCGTTGATGCCCTGCACCAGGGCGCCGCCCTCGCCGGAGATGAACCGGTGCGGCACGCGCACCAGCCGCGCCGGCGCCGGCAGCGGCTGCTCGCGCAGCGCGGCGAGCATCGACGCCTCGCCGACCCCGTCGTCGGCGACCGCGATGACGATCTCCGCCGCGTGCAGCGCCCAGGCGGCGAGCGCCGCGCCGTCGAGGACCAGGTGCGGGGCCCGGGTGAGCAGCACCTTGTCCTTCCAGGCGGCCGGCTCGCCCTCGGTGGCGTTGACGACGACCGCGGGTGCGACGGTACGGCGGTCGACCGAGCCCAGCACCGCCCGCACCTTCTTGGCGAACGGGAACCCGGCCCCGCCGCGACCCGCGAGCCTGACCCGCTCGGCGAGGTCGACGAGCCCGGCCGCGGTGAGCGGGCCGAGCGGGCCGTGGACGGCGAGGTGGGCGCGCAGGTCGAGCCGGTGCTGCGGCCCGTGGAGCCCGGCCGTGAGCCGGGGCCGGCCCAGGGCCAGCACCTCGGGGACCCGCACCGGCGCGGGGGCGGGGCGGTCGCGCGTGCCGAGCCGGATCATCGGGCCTCACCGCGCAGGACCCGCCAGTACTGCTCGTCGTCGAGGTCGTGCGCGCGCTCCTTCGGCCGGGCGGCGCCCGCCGGCCGGCGGGCCGGGCGGGAGGCGCGGGGCGGGGCCGGGGGCTGGCCGGCACCGCGGCGCATGATCCGCTGGGAGTCGAGGTTGACGAGCGTGGGGGTGTCGTCGTCCGGGTACAGGTCGTTGGCCTCCGCGGCCTCCGCCCGCCGCGCGTCGAGCCGGTCGCGCAGGCTCATGACGGGCTGGAGTTGCGGGGACGGGGCGGGCGTGGCGGGAGCGGGGCGCTGGGCGCGGGCGGGCTCGTCCGGCCGGTCGGGTTCCCGCGACTGCGGTGGCGGCGCGGGACGGTCCGCGGGCGGGGCGGCCCAGAGGTGCTCGGCGGACGGCGCGCCCCAGTGGAACGCGGCCCGGTGCGGCGTGTGCGGGATGCTCGTCGTCGTGCGGTCGGCCGAGCGCCGGTGGCGCCGGTGGCGGGACTCGGCCGACAGCCGCAGGCCGAGCGCGACCGCGGTGAGGAAGAACAGGACGAGGTACGACGCCGTGACCCAGACCGCCGGCGGGCGCCCGGCGCTCAGGCCGTGCAGCAGGGCGAGCGGCCAGCAGAGGTACGCGGCGGCGTGGATCGGGCGCCACAGCCCCGCCCGGGCCTCGCCGGCGAAGCGGGCGCGGGCGACGCCGGTCCAGATGACGGCACCCATCAGGTATGCGGCCAGGGTGCCGAGGCCGACCGCCGCCGGGGCCGCGGCGAAGGGCACCACCGCGGCGGCCGCGGACACGCGCGCCGACAGCACCTCGCTGAGCACGTGCACGGCCAGGCAGGACACGGCGATGACGCCGAGCGTGCGGTGGATCGACTGCAGCCAGACCCGGTGCCGGGGCAGGAGCAGCACCCGGTCGGTGGCGACCAGGCCGCCGATCACCGTGAGGGTCAGCGACACCAGCGTGAACACGCCGCCGTAGAACCGCAGGAACGCGTAGAGGTGGTGCAGCCCGCCGGTCGCGGTGCCGAGCACCGCCAGGCCGGCCAGCGCCGTGATCGTGATCCAGCGGGCGGGGGGCCGCGCGCCGGATCGTGAACTCCGCCTGTCCACCGGCAGAACGTACGACCGCGGCAAGAGCCGGTCAATTTAAGTTTATCTGGGCCAATCGGCCGTCCCGGACACGTCTCGGCAGGCCGGTTAAACAATGCGCGCGGGGTCCTTCAAGTCCCGCTTAACCAGGCGTTAGATCCAGCCGTGCTCGCGCGCCGCGCGCAGCGCCTCGGCCCGGTTGGACACCCCGAGTTTCTGCACGATGGCTGTCAAATGATTCCGCACGGTACCGCTGGACAGATGCGTCCGCCGGGCGATCGCGGCGACCGGAGTGCCGGGCTCGGCGAGCCGCAGCAGCTCGAGCTCCCGCGGCGTGAGCGGGCAGGGCGGGGCGGCCAGGGCGGCGGCCGCGAGCGACGGGTCGACGTAGCGGTCCCCGCCGTGGACGCGCCGGATCACGTCGGCGAGCGCGCCGCCCGGCGACCCCTTCGGCAGGAACCCCTTCGCGCCGGCCGCGAGCGCCCGCGACAGGTGCGCGGGCCGCCCCCGGCCGGTGAGGATCACGACCGCGCACGCGGGCAGCACCCGGGTCAGCTCGGCCGTCACCCGCAGGCCGTCGAGGGCCGGCATCTCCAGGTCGACGACGGCGACGTCCGGCCGGTGGGCCAGCGCGGCGTCGACCGCGGCCCGGCCGTCGGCGGCCTGCGCGACGACGTCGAGGTCGGGCTCCAGGCCGAGCAGCGCGGCGAGCGCGACCCGGATGAGCTCCTCGTCGTCGGCGAGCAGCACCCGGATCACGCACGCGCCTCCAGGACGAACCGGCCGTCCCCGGCGCGGGTGGTGAGCGTGCCGCCGGCCGCCGACAGCCGCTCGGCGAGCCCGGTCAGGCCGTAGCCGCCGGGCCGCGCCGGCCCGTCGGCGACCCCGTCGTTCGTCACGCGCATGACCGCCTTCCCGTCCTCGTGCGACACCTCGATCGTGCACCACGCGGCCCGGCTGTGCCGCAGCACGTTGGTGCTCGCCTCGCGCAGCACCGCCGCGAACTCCGGCGGCACGCCGGCCACGGCGTCCGGGGCCGAGGCCGTGCAGCGGATGCCGCACGAGCGCAGCAGCGCGGCGACGGACGCCAGGTGCTCGCCGAAGTCGACGGTGCGGTAGCCGTGGACGGCCTCGTGGACGTCGTCGAGGGCGGTGCCGGCGAGCCGCTGCACCTCGGCGGCCTCGCGACCGGCGCGCTCCGGGTCGGTGCCGGCCAGCCGGGACGCCAGCTCGGCCTTGAGCGCGATGATCGACAGGCTGTGGCCGAGCAGGTCGTGGACGTCGCGGGCGAACCGCAGCCGCTCCTCGGCGGCGGCCAGCCGGGCCCGGGCGTGCTGCCCCTCGCGGGCCTGGAGCAGCAGGTCCCAGAACCACACCTGCCACCAGCTGACGAGCGCGACCCCGGCGCCGACGACCGCGATCGCCGGCACCGCCCGGCCGCCGACCAGCAGCCCGGCGGCCACGGCGGCACCGCAGCTGGCCAGAGCCCAGCCGCGGTGGCCCAGCAGCGGGGCGGTGCCGACGACGGAGACGCCGATCCACACCCAGGCGTCGGTGGGGCCGAGCAGGGGGAGCGACGCGGCGGCGGCCACCGCGTAGCCGAGCAGGAGCCGCCGCCGGGCCGCGGGCCCCAGCCAGGGCGTGATCGCCGCGTAGATCGCCGCGCCCTGACCGGCGGTGAAGGCCACGACGCCGGCCAGGGCGGCGGCCGACCGCCACGGGGAGAGCGCGCTCCACGGCGTGGTGGCCAGCGGCAGTACCAGACCCGTGACCGCGTGCAGGCCCAGCGAGACGATGCCCACGAGCCGCGCCCGCCGCAGCTGCCGATCCGCCCCCGTCATCGGGCGATCGTAGTCGCGCCGTACACCAGGGCCGCCGCCACGAGCAGGTCGTACGGCAGGCAGAAGCCGATGATCCAGCGGGGGATCACCGTGCCGTCGCGGTGGAACCAGTCCCAGACGGCGTGGCCGGCCCAGCCGGCGGCGACCACGTACTGCCCGGCGACCGGGTCGACCACGAGCGCGGCGCCGGCCGCGGCGGTGAAGAGCGCGACCCCGGCGAGCTGCCGGGCGACGAGCCGGTGCCGGGCGAGGGCCAGCACGAGGTACAGCAGCGCGGCCGCGGGCGGGATCCACAGCACGGGCCCGGCCGGGGCGAAGGCGGCGAGGTCGGCGAACTCGGCCGCCCCGACGACGAAGCCGGCGACGACGGCCGGCCAGACGAACTTCGACATGCGTCGAGCCTCGGCCGGGCCGCGCGCAACCCACAGCTGCGGATTGTCATGCCTCGGGCATGACAATCCGCGTCAGACCCGCAGGCCCGCCTCGCGATGGGCGTGGTCGATCAGCGTCGCGTACGAGGCGATCATCCGGGTGTGGCTGAACCGCTCCCGGCTGCCCAGCAGCGCCGGGGTGAACTCGGCCCGCCGGTCGACCGCCTCCGACCAGGCCGCGGCGATCGCGTCCGGCTCCGGCTGGGTGATCAGGCCGTGCCCGGCGACGATGAGCGCGGTGTCGCCGACGTCGGTCGAGACCGGTACCGCGCCGCACATCGCGCCCTCGATCAGGCACAGCGGGGCGGCCTCGCCGCTCGCCGAGGTCAGCGCGACCACGTCGGTGGCGGCGTAGACGAGCTCCATGTCGCGCCGGATGCCGAGCAGGTGCAGCCGGGCCAGGTGCCGCGGCTCGTCCGCGAACACGTCGGTGAGCAGCCCGCACAGCTCGGGGTTGGCGGCGCTCATCCCCGCGCCGCACATGAGCACGTGCCCGGCGGGCTCGCGCTGCAGGTAGCGCCGGGCCGCCAGCAGGAACAGGTGGACGTTCTTCATCGGGTCGTACCGCGCGGCGAGGGTGACCACCCGCGCCTTCGCCGGCACGCCGAGCGCCCGGCGCAGCGCCGGCCGGCGGCGGGCCGTCACCGGCTGGAACCGCGCCAGGTCCACGCCGTTGGGGATCACGTGCAGCAGCCGCTGCGGGATCCCGGCGGCCCGGTAGGCGTCCCTCGTGGACTCGGCGCAGCAGATCGCGGCGGCGACCCGGCCCTCGGCGACCGCGGTCCGGAAGTCGTCGAGCGCGCTGCCCTGGTTGTGCGGGTCGGAGCGGTGCAGGCAGACGATCACCGGCTTGCGCGGGAAGTCCGGCCGGTTCACCAGCCGCAGCGGCTGCTCCTTGAGCGACAGGATGATGTCGGCCCGCTCGGCGTGCGCGATCGCGGTGGCGACCTCGGCCGCGCTGAACGTCCGGCGGGTCGCGGTGCCGCCCCCGACGCGGCGGCCGAGCGCGTTCACCTCGACGCCGGCCGCGTGCAACCAGCGGTACGAGGCGTCGTCCTCCATCCGCTGCAGGACGGTCTCCCGGCGCATCGCGCTGTGCAGGCTCAGCACCGAGTGCCGGTGCGAGCCTGCGGTGTGCAGCCCGGCCACGACGGTGCTGTGGAGGGCCCGGGCGCCACCGGCGAAAAACCCCTCATAGATCGACATCACGCGCAGTCGGCTTGTCACGGGCAAATCATCACCCGCCATGCCGGATCTGTCAGGCTGAAACGGCGCTCCCCGAGTGAACTGTGCGTTTCGGGGAAATCACGCTTCGGTACCGCGGTCACGCATTTCGGTGAGCCTGATGACCTGCGGTTTCGTCTCGTGCGGCGGCCGCCGTGAGCCGGTATTCTGCCGCACCGGTTGACCGCGGCGGCCGCGTCCGGGGTACCGTCCCCGGCATGCGTCCGCGACGATTTCCGGTGGCGCCGTCGTGACCGTCACCGTGCTCGTCGTCGACGACAATCCGGTCGTCCGGGAGGCGCTGCGCGGGTTCCTCGACACCGGCGGCGCGACCCGGGTCGTCGGCGAGGCCGGCAACGGGCAGGCGGCCCTCGCGCTGGCGCTGCGGCACCGGCCGCACGTCACGCTGCTCGACCACCGCATGCCGATCGCCCACGGGCTGTCCATCGTCACCGAGCTGGCCCGGCTCACCGCCGTCCTCGCACTCACGAGCGACGCGAGCCCCGAGGTCATCGGGGCGATGCTGCGCGGCGGCGCCCGCGGGTACCTCGTCCACGGCCAGTTCGACCCGCCGGAGCTGCTGCGGGCGGTGCTGGCGGTGGCCGGCGGGCAGGGCTGGCTCTCGCCGGTCGCGGCCTCCGTCGCCACCTCGGCGCTGCGCTCGCAGGGCGACGCCGAGCGGGGGCGGGCCGCGTTCGGGCTGACGGACCGCGAGCGCGACGTCCTCGACCTGCTCAGCGCCGGCCGGTCGAACGCGGCGATCGCCGAGCGGCTCGGGCTGACCGAGAAGACCGTGAAGAACCACCTGTACAACATCTTCGCCAAGCTCGGGGTGAGCAGCCGCACCGAGGCGGTGGTGCGGTGGGCTGGGCCTTTCGACTCATGACCGGGCCGGGCGGTTCGCCTACCGTCGGCGGCGGGTGGCACCGACTCGAAAGGCCTGCACACACGTGCGTCTCCGACCGCTGTTCGCCGTGCTCGCCGCCGGCGCCCTGCTGACCGCCGTGGCGGCGTGCGACCCGTCCGCGCCCGTCATCTCCCAGCCGCCGCCGTCACCGACCGTCCTGTCTCCCGTGCCGTCCGTCGCGCCGTCATCGCCTTCCCCGTCGGTCAGTGCCGGGACGGCCGCCCCTCAGCCGGCGAAGACGTTCACCGACAAGCCGCCGCAGGCGCAGTACCGCGAGTTCGCCGCGAACTGCACCGAGACGCACCGCGCCGGCGACGACCCGATCGTGTTCCCCGGCCTGCCGGGCGCGGCCCACGACCACACGTTCGTCGGCAACCCCGCGACCACGGCGACGTCGACGCCGGAGAGCCTGCTGAAGGGCTCGACGTCGTGCCAGGACAAGCTGGACGCCTCGTCGTACTGGTTCCCGACCCTGTCCCAGAACGGCACCGTGGTGCAGCCGCAGATGGTCACCGTCTACTACAAGTCGGGGGTCAAGGACTACCGGACCGTCCAGCCGTTCCCGGCCGGGTTCCGGCTGGTCGTCGGCGACGTGAAGACGGCGTCGGCCGAGCAGTTCACCGGCACGTGGAGCTGCACCGGGTACCTCGGCAAGGACATCCCGCCGTCGTGCCCGGCCGGATCGTCGCTCATCGTCCGCATGCAGGCGCCGAGCTGCTGGGACGGCGTGCACCTGGACTCGCCCGACCACAAGTCGCACATGGCCTGGCCGGTCGGCGGGGTGTGCCCGAAGGACCACCCCGTGCCGCTGCCGATGTTCGAGCTCAAGGTGCCCTACAAGCTGCCCGGCGGCAACACGGGCGGCCTGCGGTACTCGTCGGGCGCCGCGCACTCGTTCCACTACGACTTCATGAACGGCTGGGACGCGCCGCGCCAGGCCCAGCTGGTCGCGCACTGCGTCAACGGCGGCCGCCAATGCAACGGGCTGGGCGTCGACCAGCACAAACCGTAGGGACAGGCCTTTAGGGACGGACGAGGCCCGACTCGTAGGCCAGGATCACGAGCTGGACGCGGTCGCGCACGCCCGCCTTGGCGATCGCGCGCGTGACGTGGGTCTTGGCCGTGAGCGGGCTGATGTACAGGCGGGCGGCGATCTCCTCGTTCGACAGCCCGCTCGCGACCAGCCGGACGATCTCGACCTCGCGCGGGGTCAGGGCGGCCAGCCGGTCGCGGGCGGCGCTCGCCGGGCCGGCCGGGTCGGCCGCGCCGCCCGGGTTCGCCGCGCCGGCTGGATGCACCGCACCCGGCGCGAACCGGGCGATCACGCGGGCCGTCACGCTCGGCGACAGCAGCGCCTCGCCGGCCGCGACCACCCGCACCGCGCGGCGCAGGTCCTCGGGCTCGACCTCCTTGGTGAGGAAGCCGCTGGCCCCGGCCCGCAGCGCCGCGAACACGTTCTCGTCGGTCTCGAACGTGGTCAGCACGACGACCCGGGTGCCGGCCAGCCCGGGGTTGCCGGTGATGCGGGCGGTCGCGGCGATGCCGTCGAGGCCGGGCATGCGGATGTCCATGAGGACGACGTCGGGCCGGTGCCGGCGCGCCTCGCGGACGGCCTCGTCCCCGCTCGACGCCTCGGCGACGACCGTGATGTCCCGGGACCGGCGCAGCAGGCTGCCGAGCCCGGCCCGCACGAGCGCCTGGTCGTCGGCGAGCAGCACGGAGATCGTCATGCCGGAATCGTCGCGTGCACCCGGAAGCCGCCGCCGTCCGCGGCCCCGGCGGTGAACGCCCCGCCGAGAGCCGCCACCCGCTCCGCGAGCCCGGTCAGCCCGTGCCCCGCCGCCCGCTCGGCCGGTCCCGAGCCGTCGTCCCGCACGGTCACCTCGGTCGCCGGTCCATAGTGGACGGCCACCGTGACCCTCGTCGCCGCGGCGTGGCGGACGGTGTTCGTGAGGGCCTCCCGGACGATCGCGGACGTCACCAGGCGTACCGGCAGGGCACACGCCTCCTCGGCACCCGTCACCGTCAGCTCGGTGGCCAGGCCGGTCTCCCGCACCCGGGCCACCAGCTCGTCGAGGGGGAGCGGCGCGGCCGGCGGGCGGCGGTCGTCGCGCAGGACGCCGACGAGCGAGGACAGGTCGGCCATCGCCGAACGCCGCACGTCCTGCGCCAGCCGCACCGCGTCCCGCGCCTCCTGCGCGGCCGGGTCCGCCGACGCGTCCAAGGTGTCCGCGGCCACGTTGAGGTGGACGCCGACGACGGCGAGGGTGTGGGCCACGGTGTCGTGGACCTCCCGGGCGACCCGCAGGCGCTCCGCCGTGCGCTGCTCGTCCAGGTCGGCGCGCAGCCGGTGGACGAGCTCGTCGCGCCAGCGGAGCCAGTTGCGGTACGACAGCGTGGCGGCGACGACCGCGGCGAGCCACAGCGACTCGGTGCCGACCGTCGCCATGGCCCGGGCCGCGGTGTGCTGGAGCACGGTCCAATCGAAGTTGAACGCGCAGACCGCGTGCACCGCCGCGACGGTGACGACGAGCGTGGTGCGGGCGCGGGGCGCGAGCAGCGCGGTGACGTACAGGAAGGTGGCCGGCCACAGCCAGCCGGCCGTCGTGAGGTCGGCGGTCCGCTGGCCCGCCACGGTCGCGATGCCGAGGAGCAGGCCGGCGAGCGGCCAGCGGCGCTGCAGCCAGAGCAGCCCCGCGAGGGTCGTGGCGACGGCGAGCGGGCCGGGCGCGCCGAGCGGCTGGCCGGCGAGGGACTCGCCGCTCAGCACCCCGACGAACGTCACGGCCGAGCAGGCGGCGGTGACGGGGCGGCTCAGCGCTGGCATGGAGCCACCGTCCCATACTCGACGAAGGTCACGCTGGTCGAGTCGCCGCCGGGGCCGAGAAGGCCGGTCAGGACGAGCACGACGCCGGCCACGGCGGTGACCAGACCGGCCACCAGGCCGGCGAACGCGAAGCGGAGCAGGTCGTCAGGCATGGCATCGACGCTATGGCCGATCGCCCGGCCGGTCGTCGTCTCCGCGGTGACACCTGCGCCTGCACCAAATGGAGTACGCAGGCATGTTCCGGGTAGCCGGGTGGGCCGGCCCGGCCGGCGACGCTAGCTTGATCCGGCATGGAGCACCGCTGCGGCAAGCATGTCGTCCTGGCCAACCCGGCCTCGCGCATCCCGATCTGGATGGAGTGCGCCGTGCACCGGTTCACGCCGATGCAGGTCACCCGCCGGTTCCACGACGTCGTCGCGCTCGAGTTCTCCGGCGAGGAACTGCTGCGCCTCGACTGGATCGTCGAGCACGGGATGCTCTGAGCGGCTCCGCAGCGGCTACAGCAGGCCCGGGTACAGCAGGGCCAGCTCGTCCGGGTAGCCCGCGACGAGGCGCAGCTCGTCGTCGGTCAGCGGCCGCCCGGTCGCGGCGTTGCATACCTGCACCAGCTTGAACGTCAGCTCCTCGTCCTTGACGTCGACCCCCAGGTCCTCCATGACGTGCCGGAACCCGGCCAGCCCCCCGTACTCGCCGGTGAGCACGATCCGGCCGGCGCGCGCGTGCCGGTCGGCCGGGAACGGGCCGAGCTCGTCCTCGTCGTAGAGCTCGTAGTTGCGGTGGTCCTTGAGCGCGCCGTCGGCGTGGATGCCCGACTCGTGCGCGAACGCGTTGGGGCCGACGCCCGGCTGGTGGTTGGGCAGCGGCTGGCCGAACGCGTACGACGCCCAGCGCGCGAACCGGCGGGCCCACGCCAGGTCGATCGGGTCGCCGATCTCGGCGCCGTCCGGCACGCCGAAGCCGTGGCGCAGGGCCAGGATGCACGAGACCAGGTCGGCGTTGCCCGACCGCTCGCCGATCCCGTTGACGCAGGTGTTGATCCATGCGTCCTGGCCGGCGGCGAGGTCGCCGAACGCGCCGGCCAGTGAGTTCGCGACCGCCATCCCCAGGTCGTTGTGGCAGTGCGTCTCGATGGGGATCCCGACCGCGGCGGCCAGCGTCGCGAACCGTTCGCCGATGCGGCCCGGGGTGTCGCCGCCGATCGTGTCGCAGTACCGCAACCGGTCCGCCCCCGCCTCGCGCGCCGCGATCGCGAACTCGGTGAGGAAGCCGTCGTCGGTGCGCGAACCGTCCTCGGCGTTGACCCCGACCGTCTGCGCGCCGGCCGACTTCGCGGTGCGTACGGCGTCGGTCATCTCGCGGATGAGCGCCGGCCGGTCGAGCCGCCCCTTGAACTTGTTCTGCAGCATCTGGTCGGACGTCGAGATCGACAGGTTGTAGTGCCTGAGCCCGAGCGCCGCCGACTTCTCCACGTCCGCGGCGACGGCCCGGCACCAGCCCGACAGCCGCAGCCCGCCGAACGCGCCCGCCGCTTCCAGCGCGGTCTGGGCGCGGATGTACGGCACCTCGTGGAAGAGGAATGGGAAGCCGATCTCGGACTGCGCGACGCCGAGCCGGCCCAGATAGAAGTTGACCATCGTCTTGCCGAACTTGGACAGCCCGGTCCGGGCCGTCTGGACCCCGTCACGGTTGGTGACGTCAAGGAAGTGGATTGTCGGAGCCATGCGTCCACGTTGACTGTCATGCTGTACTTGTGTCAACGTTGATGAAAATCAACATGACTCGACCGGGAGAAGCGGCGTGACCAGGTGGATGACCGTCGAGGAGGCGGCCGGGCGGCTCGGTGTGAAGACCGCCACCGTCTACGCGTACGTCAGCCGGGGCGTGCTCACCCGCCGCCGCGGCGCCGACGGGCGCAGCGTGCTGGACTCGGAGGAGGTCGAGCGGCTCGCCCTACGCGGCCGCCCCCGCCGCACCGGCCGCCCGGAGTTGGTCATCGAGTCGGCGGTCACGCTGCTCGGCGCCGACCGCCCCTACTACCGGGGTCGTGACGCCATCGTACTGTCCGACACCTGGCATCTTGAGCACGCGGCGGGTTGGCTGTGGACCGGCGTGGACCGCGACCACCTGGACCCGTGGACGGCACCGGCCGAGGCGGTCGCCGCGGCCCGGGCGGCCCAGGCCGGCCTGCCGGTCTCCGTGCTGCCGCTGGAGCGCCTGCAGGTCATCGTGACCACCCTGGCGGCGGCCGATCCGGTGCGGCTGACGCTCGAACCCGCCGCGGTCGCCGGGATCGGGCAGAGTCTCGTCGCCGGTCTGGTCGACGCGCTGCCGGCCGTGGGCGGGCGGTCACCGGCCGTCGAGGGGCCGGTCGCGGAGCGGCTGTGGGCGAAGCTGGCCGGTGCCGGGGCGGCGCCGGCGCTCGCGGACGTGCTGCGGTACGCGATGGTGCTGCTCGCCGACCATGAGCTGGCCGCCTCGACGCTCGCCGCGCGGGTCGCCGCGTCCGTGCGGGCCGACCCCTACGCGGTGGTCGCGGCCGGCCTCGGCGTGGTGAGCGGAGCGTTGCACGGTGGGGCGTCGCTCGGCACCGAGGCGATGCTCGCCGAGACGTCCGAGCCCGCGGAGGCGTCGGCGGCGATGGGCCGGCGGCTGCGGCAGGGGGAGCGGGTCCCCGGGTTCGGCCATGCGGTGTACCGTGCCGGCGACGGCCGGGCCCCCGCCCTGCTCGCCCGGATCCGGGCGGCCGTCCCCGGGCACCCTCGGCTCGCCGTCGCCGACGCGATCCTGGCCGAGGCGGACCGCCGCCGGCTGCCGGCCGTGAACGTGGACTTCGCCCTCGGTCTGCTCGCCCACCTGGCGGGCATGCCCCGCGGGGCCGGCGAGGCCATCTTCGGCGTGGCGCGGACGGTGGGCTGGCTCGCGCACGCCATGGAGGAGTACGCGCACCCGACCAAACTCCGCCTCCGCGCCTCCTACACGGGCCCCCTCCCCTAACCGCGTCGATCTTGCAGTTGTGGTGCCTGACAAACAGGGACATCCTGGGAGCGTCGCGGCACCACGACTGCAAGATCGACGCGAGGGGGCTACACGTAGAGGGTGCCCTCGGCGACCAGCACCGCGTGGCCCCAGACCTCCACCCGCTCCACCTCGTCCAGCGTGCCCTCGACCAGGGCGTGGATCGTGGACGGGCGGCCCATCTCGACGCCCTGGCGGACGGTCAGCGGGGTGCCCAGCGGCAGGCGGCCGTGGCGGGCCAGGTGCAGCGCCAGCGGGCCCGCCGCCGAGCCGGTGCCGGCGTCCTCCGTCACGCCGTAGGCCGGCGAGAACATCCGGGTCCGCCAGACCGCCGGGTCGGCCGTCGGGGCGAAGCAGTTCAGGGCCAGGTCGTCGTGGGTCGCCAGGGCGCGCAGGTCGACCCGCAGCGCGGCCAGGGCGGCCTCGTCCGGCAGGGCGGCGAAGGCGTGGCGCGGGCCGTTGCGGTACACCTCGATGGGCAGGACCGATCGGGTGCCGAGGGCGTCGAGCAGCTCGTCCGCCCGCGGGTAGGGCTCCAGCACCGGGATCGGCTGGAGCATCCGCGCGCCCAGGGCGCCCCCCGAGCGGTCGCCGAAGAAGCGGAACGGCACCACCCCCATCCCCGTCTCCATCCGCAGCTCCGGGCCCGCCGCGCCCGCGGAGGCCAGGACCACGGCCGTGCCGAACGTCGGGTGGCCGGCGAAGGGCAGCTCGCCCAGCGGCGTGAAGATGCGCACCCGCACGTCGCCGCCGGCCTCCGGGGGCAGCACGAACGTGGTCTCCGACAGGTTCATCTCGCGCGCGATGCGCTGCATGAGTGCAGCCGGCAGGCCCGTCGCGTCCGGCAGGACGGCGAGCGGGTTGCCGGTGAGGGCGGTATCGGTGAAGACGTCGGCGATCACGTATCGGTACACGTCGTCACGGTAGCCACGCGGAGCGCGGTCGGGACACTGCCAAAGCGAGTAGGGTGCGCGCCCCACTCGATACAGTCGGTGGGTGACCACGGACAACCCGTTCTTCGCCCCGAGCGACCTGCCGTACCAGCTGCCGCCCTTCGACCGCATCGAGATCGGCCACTACCTTCCGGCCTTCGAGCGCGGCATGGCCGACCAGCGCGACGAGGTCGCGGCGATCGCCGCCGATCCGGCGCCGCCCACGTTCGAGAACACCCTCGTCGCCCTGGAGCGGTCCGGACGGATCCTGCAGCGCGTGTCGGCCGCGTTCTTCAACCTCGCGAGCTCCGACACCAGCCCGCAGCTGCAGGAGATCGAGACCCAGGTGGTGCCGCGGCTGTCGGCGCACAGCGACGCCATCATGCTCGACCGCACGCTGTACGGGCGGGTGCGCGACCTCTACGAGCGGCGTGACGAGCTCGGCCTCGACGCCGAGTCGGCCTGGCTGCTCGAGCGCTACCACACCGACTTCGTGCGGGCCGGCGCGCGGCTGTCCGACGAGCAGCACGTGCGCCTGCGGGAGATCAACGCCGAGCTGGCCGGCCTCGCCACCGAGTTCGGCAACAAGGTGCGCGACGAGATGAACGCGAACGCGGTCGTCGTCAACGACGTGGCCGAGCTCGACGGGCTGTCCGACGACGCGATCGCGGCGGCCGAGCAGGCGGCCCGCGACCGCGGCCTGGAGCGCGGCTACGTGCTCAACCTGATCCTGCCGACCGCCCAGCCGCAGCTCGCCGCGCTCACCAACCGGGCGCTGCGGGAGCGGCTGCACACCGCCTCGGTGACCCGCGGCGCGCGCGGCGACGAGCACGACACCACCGGCCTGGTCCGCCGCATCGTCCGGCTGCGGGCCGAGCGGGCCCGGCTGCTCGGCTTCGAGCACCACGCCGAGTACAACATCGCCGACAACACGGCCCGCACCGTCCAGGCCGTCGAGGAGATGCTGGCCAAGCTCGCCCCGGCCGCCGTCGCCAACGCGCTCGCGGAGGCCGAGGACCTGCAGGCGGCGATCGCCGCGTCGGGCGAGACGTTCACGCTGGAGCCGTGGGACTGGGCGTTCTACACCGAGCGGGTGCGGCGCGAGCGGTATGCGATCGACGAGTCGGAGCTGCGCCCGTACTTCGAGCTGGAGCGGGTCCTGCGCGACGGCGTCTTCTACGCGGCCGGCCGGCTCTACGGGCTGCGCTTCGAGGAGCGCCCCGAGCTGCCCGCGTACCACCCGGACGCCCGGGTGTTCGAGGTGCTCGACCACGACGGCAGCCGGCTCGGCCTGTTCATCGGCGACTTCTTCACCCGGCCGTCGAAGCGCGGCGGTGCCTGGGCCAACGCGCTGGTGCCGCAGTCCCGCCTGTTCGGCACCGCGCCGGTCGTGGTGAACAACCTCAACGTCAACCGGGCCCCGGCCGGCGAGCCGACGCTGCTGACGCTGGACGAGGTGCGCACCCTGTTCCACGAGTTCGGGCACGCGCTGCACACGCTGTTCTCGCAGGTGCACTTCCCGAAGTTCGCCGGCACGCGGGTCCCGCGCGACTTCGTCGAGTATCCGTCGCAGGTCAACGAGGTGTGGATGCTCTGGCCGGAGGTGCTGGCCAACTACGCGACCCATCACGAGACCGGCGCGCCGCTGCCGCAGGAGATCGTCGACCGGCTCCAGGCGGCGAAGCAGTTCAACGAGGGGTTCGCCACGACGGAGTACCTCGCGGCGTCGCTGCTCGACCTCGCCTGGCACACGCTGCGGGTGGAGGACGCGGAGGACATCGACGTCGCCGCGTTCGAGGCCGCCGCGCTGGAGCGGGCCGGCGTCGCCGTGCCGTTCGTGCCGCCGCGGTACCGCACACCCTACTTCGCCCACATCTTCAGCGGCGCCGCGTACAGCGCCGGCTACTACTCCTACATCTGGAGCGAGGTCCTCGACGCCGACACCGTCGACTGGCTGACCGAGCGGGGCGGGCTGCGCCGCGAGCTCGGCGACACGTTCCGCGACGGGCTGCTCGCCAAGGGCGGCAGCGCCGACGCGATGGCGGTCTATCGCGCGTTCCGCGGTCGCGATCCGTTGATCGAGCCGCTACTCAAACGGCGCGGTCTGACCGCCAATCCTTAGGTTTTGTTCAAGCAATAGTTTCGCCGCTTTCGTTGTCGGCGCCACGTTCCCTAAGCTGTCGCGGTGCGTGGCGCCACCTCCCGGCGCGGGCGCACCGCCGGACGTCGTCTGCACATGGGCAGAATGGCGCTCCTGGCGGTGGTCGCCCTCGCTGCTTCGTTGATCAGTGTCGGTGTGTCCTGGGCGATCTTCCCGAACGACCCCGTTGCCGTGGCAGACGACACCGACTTCGACGCGGCGAAGTTCTACGAGACCCACGCGCGGGCGAACGCCGCCCGGGGCGTCGTGGTCGCCTCCGCGCCCGGCACGTCGCTGGTGCCGCGCCCGGTCGCCGGGCTCAACCAGGCGCAGACGAACAACGCCTTCATCGTCATCGAGGTGGCCCGTCAGATGCAGCTGCCGGAGCGGGCGATGGTGGTCGCCATCGCGACCGCGCTCCAGGAGACGTACCTGCGCAACCTGGCCAACCCGAAGGTCCCCGCGTCGCTGAAGCTCCCGCACGAGGGCACCGGCACGAACTACGACTCGCTGGGCATCTTCCAGCAACGGGCGAGCATCTGGGGCACCCCTGAGCAGCTGATGGACCCGGCGTTCGCGTCGGCCAAGTTCTACAACAAGCTGGTCAAGGTCGACGGCTGGCAGAAGATGAGCGTGACGGGGGCGGCCCAGGCCGTGCAGCGCAGCGCCTTCGCGAGCGCCTACGCCAAGCACGCCACGACGGCCCAGAAGATCGTCGACGAGCTGAACCGCTGACCCCTCCGCGTCGATCTTGCAGTTGTGGTGCCTGACAAACCCGGACATCGTGGGAGTGTCGAGGCACCACAACTGCAAGATCGACGCACGGGAGGGTCGACGCACTGGTCCAACCAGTTGATGGGTGGGACACTGTCGAACCATGGAGTTCCGGGCCGTCAGGCGTAGTTCCGTGTCCGACCACGTGTTCGGGCAGCTGCGCGACGCGATCGTCACCGGTGAGTACGCGCCCGGCGACGGGTTGCCCAGCGAGCGCGAGCTCGCCGGCGTCTTCGAGGTCAACCGGCACGCCGTCCGGGAGGCGCTGCGGCGCCTCCAGCAGCTCGGGCTGGTCCGGGTCGCGCAGGGCGGGGCCACCCGGGTCCTCGACTGGCGCCGGCACGCCGGGCTCGACCTCGCCATGGCCGGGGCCGAGGTGCTCCCGGTCGAGACGCTCGTGCGGGACGTGGTGGAGATGCGCGCCTGCCTCGGCGCCGACGCGGCCCGGCTGTGCGCCGAGCGCGGCACCCCCGAGGCCAGGGCCGCCGTCGTCGCGGCCGTGGACGTGTACGCGGCCGCCGCCCCCGACCTGGAGCGGATGGGCGAGGCCGACGTCGCGCTCTGGCGGGAGGTGATCGCCGGCAGCGGCAACATCGCCTACCTGCTCGCGTTCAACTCCCTCGTCGGCGGCGCGCTCGCCGTCGGCCGCGTGCCGGCCAACCGCCGCACCGCCGAGCTGCTCGACGTCGCCGGGCACCGCCGCCTCGGCGAGCACATCGCCGCCGGTGCCGCTGCGGAGGCCGAGGCCCAGGCCAAGGCCCTGCTCACCGCCCCGATCACGCTTCCGAGAGAGGACAGCAGAGCATGATCCCCGCCGTGCTCTACGCCGTTCCGGCCTTCCTGCTGCTCATCGTCATGGAGGCGGTCTCGTACCGCTTCCTGCCCGACGACGAGGAGCGCGGCTACGCGGTCCGCGACACCGCCACCAGCCTCAGCATGGGGCTCGGCAGCCAGGTCATCGGCGTGCCGTGGAAGCTCGTCGTGGCCGTCGCCTACGCCGGGCTGTACGTGCTCACCCCGCTCAAGCTCGACCCGCACAGCCCCTGGACGTGGGTCCTGCTGTTCTTCGCCGACGACCTGGCGTACTACTGGTTCCACCGCCTGCACCACGAGGTCCGCGTCTTCTGGGCCGGTCACGTCGTGCACCACTCCAGCGTCTTCTTCAACTTGTCGACCGCCCTGCGGCAGAGCTGGACGCCGATGACCGCCACCCCGTTCTGGCTGGTCCTGCCGCTGCTGGGCATCCCGCCGTGGATGGTGTTCCTGCAGCAGTCGATCAGCCTCGCCTACCAGTTCTTCCTGCACAGCGAGCGGGTCGGCCGGCTGTGGCGGCCGGTCGAGTGGGTGTTCAACACGCCGTCGCACCACCGGGTCCACCACGGCGCCAACGCGGAGTACCTGGACCGCAACTACGGCGGCATCCTCATCGTCTGGGACCGGCTGTTCGGCACGTTCGAGCCGGAGCGGGCCCGGGTCGTCTACGGCCTGACGAAGAACATCGACACCTACAACCCGCTGCGCGTCGCCACCCACGAGTACCGGGCGATCTGGCAGGACGTGCGGTCCTCGGCGAGCTGGCGCGACCGCCTGCGCTTCGTGTTCGGCCGCCCGGGCTGGCAGCCGGCCGCATGAGGGGTCCGGAGCGCAGCGGAGGCCGCAGGACACGCCTGCCGCTCGGCCTGTTCGCGCTGGCCGCCGTTGTCGAGCTGATCGGCGTGGCCCTCGACGAGCGGGCGATCCAGTGGGCGTCGAAGCCCTTCCTGGCGTTGCTGCTGCTCTGGTACCTCATGAGCCGCCGACCCGGCCGGGACGCCGTGGCGACGGGCCTAGCCTTCGCCTTCGCCGGTGACGTGGCGCTGCTGGTGCCGGGCCGGGCGTGGTTCCTGCTCGGCATGGTCTGCTTCCTCGGCACGCAGCTGAGCCTCCTGGTCGCCTTCCGCCGCGCCGGCCGGCCGCGCACGGCCGTGCTGGTGGCCGCGGCCGTGCTGTGGGCCGGGCTCAACGCCCTGCTGTGGAGCCGGCTCGGCCCGCTGCGGGTGCCGATCCTCGGCTACAGCCTGGCGCTCACCGCGATGGCGGCGTGGGCGACGGCCGTGAGCGCCCGGGTCGCCGCCGGCGCCGTGCTGTTCCTGCTGTCCGACCTGCTCATCGGCGTCGGCGCGGCCGGGATGGACTTCGCCGGCCGGGATCTCGTGGTCATGTCGACGTACGCTGCGGCGCTGGCGCTGATCGCGACCGGCTGGGTGGCGTCCTGCGCCGCAGGTGCCGGCGCCGGGTCAGCGGCGCCGCCAGTCCCGCACCGGCAGCGTTGACGATCACGTCGCCGCCCATCTGGACGACCGCCGAGACCCCGGCCGATCGCGATGACGGCCGGCCTGCGTCGCATCCCCGCAATCCAGGGCTTGACCATGACGCTGCGTCAACCCTCCATGCTGGCGGTCATGGGCATCCCTCCAACCGCCGATCAGGCCCAGGCGCCCGCGATCCACGTGCAGGGCCTGGAGAAGTCGTACAAACAGCTGCGAGTGCTGCGCGGCGTGGACCTCGACGTCGCGCGGGGCAGCATCGTCGCCCTGCTCGGCTCGAACGGTGCGGGCAAGACCACGCTGGTGAAGATCCTGTCCACGCTGCTCAGGGCCGACGCCGGAACGGCCCGGGTCAACGGCTTCGACGTCGCGACGCAGGCCGCCGGCGTCCGCGAGTCGATCAGTCTCACCGGGCAGTTCGCGGCGGTCGACGAGATCCTCAGCGGGCGGGAGAACCTCGTCCTGGTCGCCAGGCTGCGCCACGTCAAGGACCCGGGCGCGATCGCGGACGACCTGCTGCGGCGCTTCTCGCTGACCGAGGCGGGCCCGCGGCGGGTGGCGACGTACTCCGGCGGCATGCGCCGCCGCCTCGACATCGCGATGAGCCTCATCGGCGATCCGCCGGTCGTCTTCCTCGACGAGCCGACGACCGGGCTGGACCCGGAGGCGCGCATCGAGGTGTGGCATGCCGTCAGGGAGCTCGCCGAGGGCGGCACGACCGTGCTGCTCACCACGCAGTACCTGGACGAGGCCGAACAGCTGGCCGACCGGATCGCGATCCTCCACCAGGGCCGGATCATCGTGAACGGCACGCTGACCGAGCTCAGGCAGCTGCTGCCGCCCGCCGAGGCCGAGTACGTCCAGCGGCAGCCATCCCTCGAAGACGTCTTCCTCGCGGTCGTCGGCCAGCCGAGCAAGCAGTAAGGAACGACCATGACCACGCATTTCCTGGGCGACACCGCCGTCCTCACCGGACGGACCCTGCGCCACGTCACGCGCAGCCTGGACACCATCATCACGACCGCGATCACACCGATCGCCATGATGCTGCTGTTCGTCTACGTCTTCGGCGGCGCGATCGACACCGGGCCGGTCACGTACGTGACCTACCTGCTGCCCGGCATCCTGCTCATCACGATCGCGTCGGGCATCTCCTACACCGCCCTCCGGCTCTTCACGGACATGCAGGGCGGGATCTTCGAGCGGTTCCACTCCATGCCGATCGCCCGGTCGGGCGTGCTGTGGGCGCACGTGCTGACCTCGCTGGTCGCCAACGTGATCTCGCTCGTGCTCGTCGTCGGCGTCGCCCTCCTCGTCGGCTTCCGCTCGGGCGCCGGCGTGCTGGCCTGGCTCGCGGTCGCCGGCATCCTCGTCCTGTTCACCCTGGCGTTGACCTGGATCGCGGTCATCCCCGGCCTCATCGCGAAGAGCGTGGACGGCGCGAGCGCGTTCGCCTACCCGCTCGTCTTCCTGCCGTTCATCAGTTCGGCGTTCGTGCCCACCGCCACCATGCCCGGCCCGGTGCGCGCCTTCGCCGAGCACCAGCCGGTGACGTCCATCGTCGACACGATCCGCGCCCTGTTCACCGGGCAACCGGTCGGCACCGGCAGCTGGACCGCCCTCGCCTGGTGCGTCGGCATCCTCGTCGTCGCCTACGGCTTCGCCAACGCCTCCTACCGCCGCCGGATCTCCTGAGCCGGCGACGGCGCGGGCGGGTTGAGGGCAGGATCAGGGCATGCTGACGATCGGTCAACTGGCGGCGTATGCCGGCGTCACGGTGCGGGCCGTGCGGCACTACCACCAGGTCGGACTCCTGCCCGAGCCGGAGCGGGACGCTTCGGGTTACCGGCGGTACGGCGCGAAGGCAGTCGTGTCCCTCATCAAGATCCGCACCCTCGCCAACGCCGGCGTCCCGCTGTCGCAGATCGGCCGGATGCTCCAGGCCGACGCATCGGCCTTCGCCGAAGCGGTCCACAGGATCGACAGCCGGCTGCGCGACGAGGTCGACCGGCTGGAGGCCAGCCGCAAGCAGATCGCGCAGCTCGCGGCCGGGGACAGCCTGGCGCTCCCGCCGGAGGTGACCGCCTATCTCGACCGGCTCCGGGAGATCGGGGTGTCGGAGCGGGTCGTGGAGGCGGAGCGGGACGGGTGGATCCTGATCGCGGCGCGCTGGCCCGATCGCATCCGCGAGATGATGCCCTCGAAGTTCGCGCACCTCGCCGACCCGCGCGTGGTGCGGCTCTATCGGGTCCTGTCCGAGCTCGACGAGCTGCCCGAGAGCGACGCGGCCGACGACCCGCGGCTGGCGGAGGTCGCCGACATCATGGCCGGCCTGGCCGAGGAGGCGTACACCCCCGGCGGCGAGACCGACGCCGGCGACGACCTGCCGTTCGACCTTCTCGACGCGCTTGCCGTCGAGACCGACCCGCGGGCGCAGCGGATGCTGGACCTGATGCGCGAGCGTGGCTGGGCCCGCTGGACCCGGCTGGATCGGCTGGCGGGGCCGCCCGGCGCGGCTACCGGGCGTGGGCCGGAACGCTGACCTCCAGGGCGTCGGTCAGGGCCGGGATCTCGTCGCCCGGTGCGTAGTCGAACCGGATGCGGCCCTCGTCGCCGGTGAGCACCTCGACCGGCTCGCGCAGCGGCACGACCAGGTAGTTCATCGTCCAGTCGACGCTGCCGGGCGGCTCGTAGACGAGGGCCAGCAGGTTCTTGGTGATCACCCGGACGGCGTTGACCAAGGCCGGGCGCTCGGCCACGAACCGCAGGTCGGCGGCGCACCGGGCGGGCAGCGGGTCCTGGTAGAAGAACTGCTGGAACACCTGCGGCGGGGCGACCTCGACGGTGCGCGGCTGTACGTTCTCCGGCAGCTGGAAGACCGGCGCCGGGACGGTGTAGCCGAAGTAGGTGAAGTCCTGCTCGACCGGCTGCACCGCCTGCACGCACGCCTCGGGCAGGAACCGGGGGAGCGGGCCGCCGACGTGGCGCAGGTAGCGCCGCTTGAAGCTGTTGATCACCTCGACCTGCCGCTCCCGCAGCAGCCCGACGTGGAGCATCTCGCACAGCACCACGTCGACCGGCGCCTCGGGCAGGTAGTCGCGGGCGTCGGCGTGCACGATCCGGACCCGGTCGCCGGTCGCCGCCCGCAGCGCGGCCCGGGCGGTCGCGAAGACGCGCGGCTCCCGCTCGATCGCGGTGACCGTCGCGCCCTGGCGGGCGGCGAAGTACGACAGCACGCCGGTCCCGGCACCGAGGTCGAGGACCCGGGTGCCGGGACCGACGGCGTGGCCGATCGCCTCTTGGAACGCGCTCATCCGGGGCTCGTCGGAGAGCAGGAGCGCCTGGTACTGCAGCGGGATCACGTCCGCCGGAAAGCCCTGGTGCCCGATGTCCGGCGCCCCTTCCATGGGGAAAGGGTATGCGCAGCGTGCGCGGGATGTGCGCGGTTTGGCTCAGGTGAGCCGCAGGCCGTCCCAGCCGGCGTAGCCCTTCGGGCCGGCCGGCCGGTCGCGGGTCACGAGGTACACCCAGCAGGCCGTCGTCAGCGCCGCCCCCGCGATCGCGTCGACGATGTAGTGGTTGGCGGTGAGCACGACCGCGCAGACCATCAGCACCGGCAGCACCGCACCGGCCAGCCGCACCAGCGGGCGCCGGGCCGCGACCACGATGGCCAGGCCGATGAGCAGGTCCCAGCCGACGTGCAGGCTGGGCATCGCCGCATACTGGTTGGTGAACATCGCCGGTTGCAGCACCCGGTAGGCGTCGGAGGTCTCGGTGACCGTGTCGACCAGGCCCAGCTCCGCGAGGCGCGGCGGGGCGACCGGGAACAGCGTGAAGACGAACAGCCCGATCCCGCCGGAGAGCAGCATCGCGTTGCGGGTGCGGTAGTAGATGCGCGGGTTGGTGCGGGCCAGCCAGACGAGCGTGGCGATGATGACCGGCCAGTGCCCCCAGATGTAGACCCAGTTGAAGAACGTGGCGACGGCCGGGGTGCCGGCGAACGTGTCCTGCAGCCAGCTCTCGTGGAACAGCCCGATCCGGCGCTCCAGGGCGACGACGGAGCCGGCGTTGTCGAGCGCCTGGTCCGTCGCGGCCTCGGTGGCGCCGCGGACGAGGAAGTAGGCGGCCACGGCCGCGGTCACGATGCCGATCTGCCGGCCGAGCGCGACCCGGGGTGTGGCCGCGCGGGTGGCGGTGTCGGGCTCCTCCCAGGTGATGGTCATGGCCTTCAGCTTTGCCGTGACCTGGCTCGATGCCATCCAGGCGATGCACCGACTTTCACCCTGAACTCGGCGGCCCGGCCGGTTCAGGAGTACCCCTAGGGATCGGCTCAGTCCTCCCCGATGTCCTTCAGGGGCGACGGGTCCTCCGTGTTGGCGGGGGCGTTCCACTTCTGCAGCTTCGAGCCGTTGCAGGGGGCCACGGTCAGCTTGCTGACGGTCGTGCTGCCCTTGAAGATGTTGTTGTCCAGCAGCGGCCTGGCATCGAGGTCCGTCGGGGTCAGGCAGTAGCCCTTAGAGTCCAGGATGACGTAGCTGGCGCCATAGGTCTGCTCCTGGTAGTACACCGTCCATTCGGCGGACGCGGTCGTTGGGGCGGGGCAGGCCTGCATCGTCACGAACTTCTCGGGGTCGGCGGTCGTCAGGCAGACCGTCTTCTTCGTCTTCGAGCTGTCGTACGTGCTGATCTGCCCGCTAGCGTGCCCGGTCTTCCCGTCGGCCGTCGCCGGGATCGTGAAGCGTTGGTTCCAGCCGACGTTGGCCTGGTTCGGCGCCTGCTTGCACGGCCACACGATGAGGAAGTTCAGCGTGACGTCGAAGTTCGTCACGTCGACGCACCGGCCGAACTGCTTGAAGTTCACCAACTGGGCCGGCGGTCCGGCCGCCCCGGCGCCCACCGACGCCTCTGGGGCGAACGTGCGGGTGTTGTCCGAGCCGCCGCAGTTGACCAGCTCGACGAACGCGCCGCTGGTGCTGGCCTGCTTGGCGTGGAAGCACAGCGAGCCGAGCTTCAGCCCGCTGCTGTCGGTGCTCTGGAAGCTGGAGCCGTCGTTGAGGTTCCACTGCTGGTGGTACGGCACGGTCGGGGAGCCGCACGGGCGGAACTGGATGAGCGTGCCCGCGACCGGGCCGGCGCCGGAGTCGAGGCACATGGGCGTCTTCGACGAGACCAGTTGCAGGGTGAGGTACTTCGTGTAGGTGAACGTCTGCCGCGAGCTGCCCGTGCTGCACGGTTGGGTGGTGACGTTGGTGCCGACGGCGGGCGAGCTGGAGCCCGCGTCGAGGCAGTAGGCGCCCCCAAGGAACTTCACCAGCCCGCCCTCGACGTTCGCGTTGGTGAACCGGAACTTGTAGGTCGCCCTCAGCTTGCGCGCCAGCGGGTCGGGGACGTCCATGACCCGCTCGCCAGGCAGGACGTTGGTTCCCTTCGACTTGATCAGCGCGGACGTCGGGGCTTTGGATCGGCAGTCGGCGACCGGAGCGCCCTCGTTGAGCAACTCGACCGTTACCCAATATCGGCCTATCCCGTCGGCGACCGCGCCCTCGAAGTCGAGCGGAATGTCGCACAGCTTGTTCCGGTTGCCGTCGGTGCTGCGGATGATGCCGACAACTACGTCGATCCCGGCCTGCGCGGCGTGCAGGGCCTGGGCCCGCCGAACCGTCGAGGCGGTGTCCCGCACCTGCTGGATGACCACCGGCACCATGAGCGTGCTCAGCGAGGTGCCGACCAGGGTCAGCAGCATGGCCAGCGGCAGCGAACCGTCGTCGCGCCGGCGCAGCCGCCCGAGGATGTCCTGGATCACGGCGTCGACCTCGCTTCCTTGCAGACGTCGTCGGGATCGGTACCGCTCGTGGTGTTGAGCGCGGTGAAGGTGATGCTCGACGTCGCCGTGCGCTGGCCGCTGCCCGGCGCGGTCTTCACCACCAGCTTGATCTGCAGCCGCTGGAAGCCGGCCGCCTCGCCGGGCTCCAGCAGCTTGAACCAGCTGTCGTCGACGTTGATCTCGTTCGCCAGCACTGCCCAGCGGCCGGTAGGACCGTCGTCCTGCCACACCTGGCGGCGCAGGGTCCGGGTGGCCGCGTTGAGGTTCAACTGGGCGCACTCGTCGTCGCCGCTGCTTGTCTCGGTGCTGACGAACTCGACGTACCAGTCCTTGCCCGACGGCCGGGGGCTGCTGATCCCGCGGGCGTAGCGCAGCTCCCGGTCGAGCCGGATGAATGCGGTGTTCAGCTGGGACTGCGTGACCGCCACCGTCGTGTTCTCGTTGCTGGCCCGGTACAGCTGCACGATCGCGGTGGTGAAGATCGTCATGACCACCGACAGGATGCCGGTCGTGACGACCATCTCGGCGAGCGTGACGCCCCGGTCGTCCCCGGCCCGGCGCCGGATGCGCTGGATGAGGCTCATGTGATTGTCCACTGGAACGAGAACTCCGACTTGGTCTTCGCGGCGTCGGTCACCGTGAGCTTCACGGTGAAGGTTCCGGTCGCCGACGGCGTGCCTTTGAACGTGGCCTTCTCCGCGTTGAACGTGACCGAGACGCCGTTCGGCAGACCGGACGGCGTCCACGTGTACGTGCCGGTGCCGCCGGCCGCCGTCGCCGTCCACTCGGTCAGCTGCGTGCCCTTGGGATTGGCCCGCTCCGCGGGGCCCGTCGGCAGCGTGATCCGCAGGTCGGCCCCCGACGCCGCCACGTTGACCCACACGGCCTTCGAGTTGGTGACGCCGTTGCTGTCCCGCACGGTGATCGTCGCGAGGAACCGCGAGGTCGCCGTGGCCGTCCCGCTGATCGTGCCGTCGCTGGCGATGCTGAGGCCGGCCGGAAGGTTGCTCGCCGTGTACGTGTTGACGCCGGTGCCGCCGCCCGCTTCGATCCGGGCCGAGTACGCCGCGCCCTTCGTCGGGGTCAGCACCGCCGGGCCGACCACCTGAACCTTGGTGTTCCACACGAACGACGCCGTCGACGCCTGGTTGTAGGAGTCGACCACCCGCACATTCACGGTCGCCCCCGCGGCGGCGCCGCTCACCATGGAGGCCCCGCTCACCACGCCCGTGTTCGGGTCGAGTGACAGGCCCGCCGGGAGCCCGGTCGCCGACCAGGTGAACGGTGGCGCGCCCCCGGTCACCGGCAACGTATATGACACCGCTGCGCCAGCGTCCCAGGTCTGGTTCTTCGGCACCGCGGCCGGCAGCTCGTTCACCGTCCAGTTGAACGATGCGTCGTTGCTGCTGCTCTGGTCCTGCACGATTACCCGCACGACGTAGACGCCCTTCTGACTCGGGGTGCCGCGGATGACGCCGTCGCTGGTCAGTCCCAGGCCGGGCGGGAGGTTGTCGGCGGTCCAGCCGTAGGGTGGGGAGGACGACGACGCCGTGAGCCGGACCTCGCGGATCGGGATCCCGACGTCGCTGAACTGGTTGCCGGGGTTGTCGGGCAGCGGCGGGATCACCGTGACGCTGGGGTTGAACACCGGATCGCTCGTCGCCTGCGTCACCAGGGTCTGCGTCGAGTACGTGCAGACTGCGTTGGTGCAGGCTCGGGAATCCTGCCAGACGACCACAACGACGACTTTCCAGAACTTCAGCGGATCGTTCTGTCCCTTCACGCACGGGGTCTCGTGGGGCTTCTTTTCGTCCTCGCGGCGCAGCTTCGGCATCGGCATCGAGCAGGCACCGACGAACCAGTACCGCTGCAGCGCGACGTTGTTGGTGGGCGCCTCCGGTGTCTCCGGCACGGTGGCCAGCGTGTTGTTGTCGACGTTGTCCTCGTCCTCGGGGACCGTGGTGTCGATGGCGGCGGAGATGTCCATCGTCTCGATGACGCCTTGCAGCTCACGCTGCAGTGCCTTCGCTACGCGGTCGTTCTCGTCCGTCGGCTGCAGCAGCGCCTTCTGCTTCTCCACCTCGCGCCTGCTGCGGCCGGCGATGATGCTGCCCGGCGGCAGCGCGCGGACCATCTCGACGCCGTCGTGGGCGTAGCGCACCGCCATCTGCAGGCCGCGCTCCTTGTTCAGCGTGTTGTTCGCCGACACGAAGAACGTGGTCAGCGCCGTCATCACCACGCCCATGACGGCGATCGCGGTGAGCGTCTCGACCAGGCTGAACCCGGCGTCGCCGGGCGGTGCCTCGCGGCAGCGGCGGGGCACGGCTACTCCGGCACGGCGTAGAACGCCTGGAGGTTGATCGTCACGTTCGTCTTGTCGCCGGCCGCCGTGGCCACGTTGACGCTCGTGATGAGCACGGCGCGCGGCTGTACCTTCTGGAGCTGGTCGAGGAACGGGTTGATCTTGGCGGTCGGGCCCACGACGGTGAGCCCGACCGGCAGTGACTGGACCGTCCCCTTGCCGGTCGCCACGTCCACGGCGGTGCCCACGCTCACGCCGCTGACCGACACCCCGGTCAGCTCGCCGGCGGTCTGCAGCTCCCGCAGCAGCGCCGACACCGAGTCGCTCTCCGGCAGCGCCGCCCGGTTCGCCTCCAGCGTCGCCTTGAACTCGGCCAGCCGCTCGTCGTCCTTGCGCATCTGGTTGAGCCGCTGCCGCTGCACGACGACCTGCTGGCCGACCGAGTCGGCGCTGTCGCGCAGGCTCTCGCTCTCGTCGTACCGGTCGCTGATGACGAAGAACCAGCCGACGGCCAGGATCGCGGCCGACAGCGCGATCCCGCCGACCAGCCAGAGACGGTCGGCCCGCAGCATCACTTGCCTCCGGACGCGCTCGGGGTCGCCGACGGCGGGCTGAACCGCCCGCCCAGCGCGGCCTTGGTGATGTCCATGCGGATCGTGAACGTCACGCCCTCGTCGTCCTGGTTGGCGTCGGTGAGGAACGGGTCGGCGATGCCGCCGACGGCGCCGAGAGTGTCCACATAGGTGGCGATGACCGCCTTGCTCGGCGCGACGCCCGTGAGCGTGATGAGGCCGATCCGGTCGGGGCTCGCGCCCGCCCCGGCCGGCGCGTCGGCGTCCAGCGACCCGGTGACGCCGGTGAGCCGCACGCCCTTCGGCGCGGCCGACTGCAACGAGGTGAGCAGCGCCGACCACGAGAGGTCCTGGGCCATCACGGCGCGCAGCTGGGCGGAGATCTCGTCGGCGCGGCGGCGCACGTCGCGCTGCTCCTTGTAGTCGTTCTGCTGGCTGTTCACCTTGCGCAGCGCGAGCTGGGCGTCGGCGAGCCCGTCCTGGGCCTGCCGGACGTCGCCGGCCGCCATCACGTACCACCCGACGACCAGCGCCACGACCGCCGCGACCCCGATGACGACCAGGCGGCGCACGCGGCGCACGTGCCTGGTCGCGGAGATCTCGGTGGGGAGGAGGTCGGCGGCGATCGGCAGGATGCGGAACGTGCGCGCGGTCGCCTCGGGGAAGGCCGGGTGCGGCGCGCTCTGCCACGGCCCGCCCCGCCGCGGCCCGTCTGCGGGGGCCGGGGACGGGGTCCGGTCCGCGACCGGTTCGCCGGCCGGCGCTTCGGTGCCGGGTGCGTCGGCCGGCCGCGGCGCCCACGTTGCAGCGACCGGGACCGCGGGCCGGCCCGCGGTCGGCACGTCGGGGAGTGCCACGTGCGGTGCCTGGGCCGACGGTGGTGTGGCCCGTGCCGGCGCGGCCGGCGGTCGCGGGATCGGGGGTGGCGCGGACGGCAGTGATGCGGGCCGGGGTGGTGTGGCCGGTGGCGGCGCGGCCGGCAGGTCCAGGGTCGCGGCCGGCAGGTCCAGCGTCGGGGTCCGGTCGGCGACCGCGGTCGGCAGCGCGGACGGCGCCTCCGTGAACGGCTCCGGCGGTGCGGCGGGTGCCGTCGCTGCGGGCAGGACGAGCTCGCCGTGGATGAACCGGGGGAACTCCCGCTTGACCGGCGCGGCCGCCGCCGGCTCCTGGGGCTCGGGCGGCGGCCAGGCCGGCGGCGGCCCGGACGGGACCACGCGCACCGGGCGGGCGTCCGCCTCCGCCTCCGCCGGGGGCTCGTCGTCGAACGAGGGCAGCACGATGCCCGTCAGGCGCCCGTCCACCGGGGGCGGCGGCTCCGGGCCGTCGTGCGGGTCGCCGGGCGGATCGAGCGGGGAGGTCATGCGGTCGCTCCCAGGGTCAGGCCGACCGACACGGCGGCCGACGCCCGGACGTGTTCGAGGCTGCCGTGCCGCACGCGGCGCAGGCCGCGCAGGCGCATCACCGGGTCCACCGCGAGCACCTCGACGCCGAGCTGCTGGTGCAGCGCGTCGAGCAGGCCGGGCAGCAGGGAGCCGCCGCCGGACAGGGCCAGGCGGCTGACGCGGGCCTGGCGGCCGGCGGCGGTGAGGTACGCGAACGAGTTGCCGATCTCGTTGACGAGCGGCCGCACGGCGTCCTTGAGCGCGGCCACGCTGGCGGGGTCGGCGTCGGTACGCAGGCCGAGCCGGCACTTGAGCTCCTCCGCCTGGTCGAGGGGGATGTCCAGCCGGTCGGCGACGGTCTTGGTGATCTCGTTGCCGCCGCGGGGGATGGTGCGCACGATGAGCGGCTCCCCGTCGTGGTGCACGACGACGCTCGTCGCGTGGGCGCCGATGTCGATGATCGCCTCGACCTGCTCGTCGAGCCGGGACGCGGCCCGCAGCAGCGCGAACGACGCCAGGTCGACGCGCACGACGCTGAGCTTGGCGGCCTCGATGGCCCGGATCGCGGCCAGCACCGGCTCCTTCGGCGCGGCGATGAGCAGCCCGCGGACCGTCCCGGCCGAGCCGGGGTCCTCGAGCGGGTAGAAGTCGATGAGCGACCGCTCGGGCGGCAGCGGCAGCGCGTCGCGGACCTGGAACGGCAGGGCCTGGCGCATCTCCTTGGCCGGCAGGTTGGCGACCGTGCTCTCGCGGACCACGACCTGCTGGTGGGTGACGCCGAGCGCCACCTTGCGGGTGCGGAACCTGAACGTGCGCCACAGCTGCCTGAGCGCGACGGTGACGGCGCGCTCGTCCTGCACGGCGCCGTTCTGGACGACCCCCGGGGGCAGCAGCACGTGCCCGAAGTTGCTGATGATCGGCCCGTCCTTGCTGGACCTGGTCTCCGCGGCGCGGATGGACACCGTGCCGATGTCGAGACCGATCGGGTTGACGGCGGCCATCGTGCTCCTTCCGGGCGGGAAATGGTGTTACGCGGGCAGCAGCAGGGACGTGTACCAGCTGGTGATCGGGGCGGCGGCGAAGAGCGCGACGAGCGCGCCGGCGAGCATCGCGGGGCCGAAGGGCAGCGCCGTGCGGCGGCCGGCGCGGCCGGTGACCAGCAGCGCCAGCCCGGCGACGCCGCCGATGGCGAAGGCGACGAGGGTGCCGACGGCGACCGAGGACCAGCCGAGCCAGCCGAGGTAGAGGCCGAGGACGCCGGCCAGCTTGACGTCGCCGAAGCCCATGCCCCCGGGGTACACGAGGGACAACACGAGGTAGAACGTCCACAGCACGGCCATCGCGAGCAGCCCGCGCAGGCCCGCGCCCCAGTCCCGCTCGACGACGACGGCGGGCAGCAGCAGGAGCGGTGCCACGAGGTACGACGGGAGGACGATCGCGTTGGGCAGGCGCAGCGCGTCGAGGTCGATGAGGGCGAGGGCCACGGCGATGGCGGCCAGGTAAAGCCAGGCGGGCAGGCTCGCGGAGAGGCCGAAGCGGGCGGCGACGGCGACGAAGAGCGCGGCGGTGCCGAGCTCGACGAGGGGGTAGCGGGCGCTGATCGGGGCCGCGCAGTCGGCGCAGCGGCCGCGCAGCAGGAGCCAGCCGAGCACGGGCACGTTGTGCCAGGGGCGGATCGGGGAGGTGCACTGTGGACAGTGCGACGGCGGGCGCAGCAGCGACTCGCCGCGGGGGACGCGGTGGATGACGACGTTGAGGAACGACCCGACGGCGAGCCCGAGCACGCCGACGACGACGAGTGCGAACGTCATGTCGTTGCTCTCCCTGGCAACTCAGGCGGGTGCGGCGGCCCGCAGTCGCGAGCCGCCACGTCCGCCGTGCGAAGCGTCACTTGCCGTCGGTGACGCACTTCGTGATGTCCTTGCCATCGGCGGCCTTCTTGACCGAGCCGCCCTGGGCACTGTTGTAGACGTAGACCTGGCCACCGTCGGCGTTGACGCCGCAGATCCAGTACGAGTCCTTGGTGTCGCCCTTCATCTTGTACTGCAGCTGGTTGCCCGGGGACAGAGTGGCCTTCTGGATGGAGCCGCCGGAGGCCGCCGAGGTCGAGGCGCTGCCGCCGCCGGTGGCGGTCGTGCCGAAGTCGAGGCTGGTGATCGGGGTGGTGCCGTCGGAGTAGGTCGCCCCGCCGTCCTTCGGGTAGGTGTTGCTGTTCTCGGTGTAGAACTGCTCGACGGCGCTGACCGCGGCGCGCACGTCGGACTCGGCCGACTTGTTGGCGGCGCCCTTGCGGTAGTTGAGGTACATCGGCACCGCGATCGCGACCAGCACGCCGATGATCACGACGACGACGAGCAGCTCGACGAGCGTGAAGCCGCTGTCTCCGGCGGCACGCTTCTTCGGCATCCTGCGCAGCGTTTCCTGCATGGGTGAGCCTCCTGCTCCTGCCTGGGGTGGTGTGGCGGCGAGGCTCCGCTGCCTGGCGCCAGACTGTGGGGGTGGGTGTTCGGTGCTGTACATCAGTAACGGCGGTGTTCGGTGCGGCCCCGGTGGGCGGCCCGGTGCGGTTCAGTTGCTCTGGATGTTCTGGTAGATCGAGAACATCGGCAGGTAGAGGCAGACGATCATCCCGCCGACCACGCCGCCCATGACGAGCACCATGATCGGTTCGATGGACGCCGTGAGCGCCTCGGCCGCGCTGTCGACCTCCCGGTCGTAGAAATCGGCAACCTTTTCGAGCATCTGACTGATTTGGCCGCTTTCTTCGCCGACCTCGATCATCTGCACGACCATCGACGGGAAGATCTTGTGCTGGCTCAGCTGCGAGGACATGGGCCGTCCCTCGCGCACGGCCTGCTGCAGGTCGGTCATGGCCGCCGTGATGACGCTGTTGCCGGTGGTGGCGCCGACGACGTCGAGCGCCTGCAGTACCGGAACGCCGACCCCCAGCAGCGTGCCCAGGTTGCGGGAGAACCGGCTCAGCGCGATCTTCGTGAACAGCGGGCCGAACACGGGCAGCTTCAGCTTCACCTTGTCGAGCCACAGGCGGGCCGCCGGATTGCTCGCCTTGAGCTGCCGGACGGCGATCGAGCCGACGACGACCAGCCCGACGATGAGCGGCCCCAGCCAGAAGAGCGTGTGGCTGGCGTTGACGATGATCCGGGTCGGCAGCGGCAGCTCGCCACCGAGCTGCTGGAACATCTTCTCGAAGATCGGCACGATGAAGATGAGCACCGCGCTGATCATCACGACCGTGAAGACGAGCACGATGACCGGATACGTGAGCGCGCTCTTGATCTTCCCGCGGAGGGTCGCGTCCTTCTCGAAGTTCGTGGCGATGCGGTCCAGCGCGCTGTCGAGGAAACCGCCGGTCTCGCCGGCCCGGATCATCGCCACCATGAGGGCCGGGAACACCTTGGGGTGCTTGCCGAGCGCGCCCGACAGCGACATGCCGCCCTCGATGTCCGCCCGGACCTCGGCGAGCGCCTTCTTGAGCGACGGCTTCGGCGCCTGCTCCTCCAGCACGGCGAGGGACCGCAGCAGCGACATGCCCGACTGGGTCATCGTCGCGAACTGCCGGGCGAAGACGGCGAGGTCCCTGAGCGTGGTGCGGTCGCCGAGCCCCGGGATGTGCAGTTCCCGCCGCATGAGCGTGCCGGCGTCGGTGATCGCGAGCGGGGTCAGGCCCTGCTGGCGCAGCAGCTGCGCGGCGGCCAGCTCGTTGGCCGCCTCGATCTGGCCCTTGACGCGCTTCCCGTCGTGGTCGAGCGTCTGGTAGTCGAAGGTCTTCGTGGCAGGCATGTCGTCACATCACAGGTCAGGTACGGCCGGCGAGGCGGCGGAACTCCTCGGCGGAGTGGCACAGCTCGAGCGCGGCCTCGTAGGAGATGAGCTGCTGGCGCACGCGCTCGGCCAGGTGCTGGTCGAACGAGAGCATCCCGTCGTTGCCGCTGGACTGCATGAACGACGGGATCTGGTGGTTCTTGCCCTCCCGGATGAGGTTCCGGATGGCCGGCGTGGCGAACATGATCTCGGAGACGATCGTGCGGCCCTGGCCGTCGGCACGGGGCGCCAGCGCCTGGGTCACCACGCCCTGCAGCGCGTTCGACAGCTGCGCGCGGATCTGCTGCTGCTGGTGCGGCGGGAAGATGTCGATGACCCGGTCGACGGTCTGCGCCGCGCTCTGCGTGTGCAGCGTGGCCAGGACCAGGTGCCCCGTCTCGGCGGCGGTCAGCGCGGTCGACGTCGTCTCCAGGTCGCGCAGCTCGCCGACCAGGATGATGTCCGGGTCCTGGCGCAGCGCGTGCTTGAGGGCCATGGCGAACGACGTCGTGTCGGCGCCGACCTCGCGCTGGTTCACGAGGCACCGCTTGTGCTCGTGGAGGAACTCGATCGGGTCCTCGATGGTGACGATGTGGGACGAGCGGGTCCGGTTCGCCAGGTCGAGGATCGCCGCCAGGGTCGTGGTCTTGCCGGAGCCGGTCGGCCCGGTGACCAGCACCAGGCCCCGGTGCAGGTGGGCGAAGCGGGCCACCTGGTCGGGCACGCCGAGCTGTTCGAGCGGCTTGATGTTGTGCGGGATGGCCCGGAAGGCGGCGCCGTACGAGCCCCGCTGCGAGTAGAGGTTGACCCGGAAGCGCGACACGCCCTCGATCGCGTAGGCGAAGTCGAGCTCCTGGACCTGCTCGAACTGCTTCCAATGGCCCTCGTTGAGCACCGCCGCCCGCACCAGCATCCCGGTGTCCTCGGGCGTGAGGTCGTCGTAGCCGGGCAGGTACCGCAGCCCGCCGTTGATCCGGACCGTGGGCGGCGCGCCGACGGTGATGTGCAGGTCGGAGCCGCCGGCCCGGACGAGGGACACCAGCATGGCGTCGAGCGACGCGCGCTCGTCGGAGGTGACCGTCACATCGGTGCCATCGGCACGACCGGCGGCGATGTGAGGGTTTACACGGCGACGCGCACGACCTCCGCGATCGAGGTCTGCCCCTCCGCGGCCTTGGCGAGGCCGTCGATGCGCAGGTCGCGCAGGCCCTCGCGGTAGGCGACCGCCTGGATCTCGTGCGCGGACGCCCGGTTGACCGCGAGCTTCTCGATCTCGGGCGACACCGGCATGACCTCGTGCAGCGCGATCCGGCCGCGGTACCCGGTGTTCGCGCACGACCGGCAGCCGACCGGCCGCCACAGCGTCGCCGGCACGCCGAAGTCCTCGAACGGCCAGCGGGCGCCGACGAGCTCGGCCTCCGTCGGCGCGTACTCGGTGCGGCACCAGTCGCACAGCCGCCGCGCGAGCCGCTGGGCGAGCACGCAGTCGACCGACGAGCCGACCAGGAACGGCTCGATGCCCATCTCGACCAGCCGCGTGACGGCGCTCGGGGCGTCGTTGGTGTGCAGCGTCGAGAGCACCAGGTGGCCGGTGAGCGCGGCCTCGACGGCGAGCTGCGCGGTGGTCCGGTCGCGGATCTCGCCGATGAGCACCACGTCGGGGTCGGAGCGCAGGATGGCCGGCAGCACGGCCGCGAACGTCAGGCCGGCCTTGTGGTCGACCTGCACCTGGTTGACGCCCGGCAGGCGGTACTCCACCGGGTCCTCGACGGTGATGATGTTGACGGTGGGCTTGCTGATCTCGGCGAGCGTCGCGTACAGCGTGGTCGACTTGCCCGAGCCCGTCGGCCCGGTGACCAGCAGCATCCCGTGCGGCTTGCTGAAGCTCGTCGCGAAGCGGTCGTAGTTGCCCTGGCTGAAGCCGAGCTTGCCCAGCTTGAGGTCCATGCCGCTGGTGTCGAGCACGCGCAGCACGATCTTCTCGCCCCAGACCGTCGGCAGCGTGGCGGTGCGCAGGTCGACCACCCGCTGGTTGATCTCGACGGTGATGCGGCCGTTCTGCGGCACCCGCCGCTCCGTGATGTCGACGTTCGACATGATCTTCAGCCGGGAGATGAGCGCCGACTGGACGTGCTTCGGCACCGTGTCGACCTCGTGCAGGACGCCGTCGATGCGGTACCGCACGCGCATGCTGTGCTCGCCCGGCTCCAGGTGCAGGTCCGAGGCGCGGTTCACGATCGCCTGCTCGAGCAGCGAGTTCACGTAGCGGACGATCGGCGCGTCCTCGTTGACCGCGGACAGGCTCGACACGGCGGGCGCCGCCTCGGCGCGCAGGCTCTCGGCGACCTCGCCGAGGTCGTTCTCCTCGCGCTTGAGCCGGTCGATGATCTTGCGCAGCTCCGACCGGGCGACCACCACCGGGCGCACGGTGAGGCCGGTCGCCGCCCGCACGTCGTCGAGCGCGAGCACGTCGCCGGGGTCGGTGATCCCGACGGTGATCTCGGTGTCGTTGAGCGCGATGCCGAGCACGCGGTGCTTGAGGACCAGCGCCATCGGGATCTTGGTGACCGCCGCGGGGTCGATCGGGTAGCCGACCAGGTCGAGCGTCGCGATGCCGAACGCGTCGGCCGACGCCTCGGTGAGCTGCTCCTCGGTGACGACGTGGTCGTTGATCAGGACGGCCCGGATCGACCGGCCGGTCCGCTCGGCCTCTTCCGCGGCCCGGTCCACGGCCTCCGGGTCGGCGCCGCGTTGCTTCAGTGCGTCCAGCAGTGGCCTGAACGTCTGGTACATCTCACCCCCGTGTCCCCGCCTGCACAGATCGGCGGCTGTCCGGGTGACTTTCGGGTTTCACCCCGGGCACGTGGACCGTGTTCGTTGACCTTGCGCCGTGTCGTCGTGAGGATCCTTCGCTGTGTCGGTTGCCGTAGTGGACGAACCCAGAAACGGATTGCCCGGCAATATCAGCGTCTGGCGGGCGCGGTGGCTCTTGATGCGGTACGGGAAGCCACCGGGGCCCCCGCCGCCCGGCGTCGAGGCGACCACCCAGGTCGAGCTGCTGACGCTGATCACCGAGGTCGCGGCGCGGGTCGGCGTGGCGCCGCCGGACGTGGTGCTGCTCAGCGGGCACGGCGTCGTGCGGGGCTGGGCCAGCCGGCGCCGGCGCATCCTGCTGGTCGGGGTTCCCGTGCTGTACTGCCTCGCCGTCGACGAGGTACGCGCGCTCGTCGCCCACGAGCTCGCCGTCATCGACCACCGCCGCGCGCACCTCGTGGTGCGGCTGCGCGAACTGCACGACGACGCCGTCGAGCCGGGCCTGGCGCGGGGGCGCTCGCTGACCGTGCTGCGCGCGACCCAGCACTTCGCCGACGCCCTGGAGCGCCGGGCCGACCAGGCCGCGAGCAGCGCCTCCGGGCTGCACACCGCCGCGCGGGCGGTGGTGAAGGCCGACATCGCCGAGTTCGAGTTCGCGGACCTGGCCTTCGACGTCGAGGAGCAGGTCTGGCAGCGCACCGGCGCCGCCGTCCAGGACCTGCACGCCGGCTGGCAGGCCGCGGCCCGGGCCGGCGCGGTCGTCTCCGAGCTCGACGAGGACACCCGCGCGACCCTGATGGGCCGCCACCCCGGCCTGGCCGGGGCGATCGGCTCGCTCACCGACCCGCACGTCTCGCTGCGCGCGTGCGACGTGGTACCGCTGGCGCCCCTCGCCCCGTCCACCGAGCGTGCCCTGGCCGGGCACGTGCTCAGGCGGCAGGGCTCCGAGTGGGTGACGTTCGCGTCGCTCCCCGAGGCCGAGTGGCCCGGCTGGCTGACCCGTCAGGCCCGCTCGGTGACCGAGCAGGTGGCGACGCTGCTGCGCCGGCCGCCCATCGGCCCGGCCGAGGTCGTCGAGGTGCTGCTCACCCGGCTCGACGAGCTGGTGGCCGCGAACTGGCCGGCCGCCCAGCCCGAGCCGCCGGCCGAGCCGGCCGAGCTGGACGGCACCCCGTCGGTGGTGGTGGTCGCGGAGGCGGCGCTCACCGAGCGCGGCTGGCGGCGCGTCCACCCGGCCGCCGCGGGGGTGCTGGTCGGCCCGGACGGCGAGCAGCACAACCTGACGCTGCTCGCGCGCGCGGCGCACGACTCGCCGGCCGCGCTGGCGGTCCTGCTGGAGCTGCTGTCCCGGCCGGTTACCTGACGTGGTCGCGCCACGAGTACTGCGGCTCGTAGCCCAGGACGTCGCGGGCGCGGTCGATCGACAGCAGGGTCTCGAACTCGCCGATCTCCCTGTTCAGCGGTACCGCTGGGAAAACCTCGGCGAGCAGGTCCTTCGACGGCCGGTTCATGATGGTGTCGGCGGCGGCGACGATGAACTCGTTCGCCCCGCGCAGCGCCGATCCCTCGGCGGCCTGCACCGCGAGCCGGCAGGCGGCGGCGACGTCGCGGGCGTCGACGTATCCCCAGAGGTTCCACTTGCGCGCGTGCGCGTCCGCCCAGTAGCCCGGGACGTTGGCGTAGTCCTCCGGCGTGTGCACGTTGGACAGCCGCAGCGCGACGAACGGGATGCCGCTCCACCCCGCGATCTCCCGGGCGAGCGTCTCCCCGAGCACCTTGGACAGCGCATACGTGGTCGTCGGGAAGGGGAAGTGTCCCTCGTCGACGGGCGCATACCTCGGCGGCGTGTCGAACGGCAGCCCGAGCGTGGTCTCGCTCGACGCCCACACCACGCCGCGCAGCCCGTGCGCCTGCGCGGCGAGGAACACGTTGGCGTTCATCGCGCAGTTACGGTTGAGCGTCACGGCGGGCGGGTACATCCCCGGCGCCGGGATGTTGGCGAGGTGCACGACGCTGTCGGCGCCCTGGAGCACCTCGACCGCCTGCCCGTAGTCGGTGAGGTCGGCGATCAGCAGCGGCGTGCCGAGGTCGCTGAGGTGCCCTGGCCGGCCGACCGCATCGGTGGCGACGACGTGGTGGCCGTGCGCGAGCAGATCGGCGACGACGACCCGCCCGGTCTTCCCGCTCGCTCCGGTGACGACGATGCGCGACATGGCCCGATCTTCGCACGCCCGCCCCGGACGCTCCCCGCCCGTCGGCCGGGTCCGCCGTGCGCACGGGCCAGGACAGCCTCCCTCCGACCGGCGACCCGGTCGACGCCGGTGGGCCTAGCTGTTGCTCACCAGGCCGACGTTCGACGTCATGAAGGACTCGACCTCGTTCGTGCGGACGGCCTCCAGCAGCGCGAGCGTCGTGGCGTCGAGCGACTCCGCGCCCGGCTGCTCCGGCGAGGCGTGGAAGGTGCCGTTGTTCGTCTTCACCGTCAGCAGGTTGTCGCCGCTGACGCCCTTCATCGAGAAGATCCAGTCATCGAGGCCGATGCCGCCCGTGTCGATCGTCATCGACTCCCCGACGACGTCGAGGATCTTCTTGAGCTTGGCCGGGTCGGTGAGCACCTCGCGGCTGGCGATCTTGCGGAACAGGGCCTTGATGAACTGCTGCTGGTGCCGCTGCCGGTCGTAGTCGCTGCGGGGCAGCGTGTCGCGCTGGCGGACGTAGTCGAGCGCCTGCCAGGGGGCCAGGTGCTGGTAGCCGACGTGGTAGGTCTGTGGCGTCACGCCCGGCACGGGGATCAGGTCGGTGCCGCCGGCCTCGTTGAACCGCTGGATGTAGGGCACCTTCGTGTTGCCCTTGGCGTCGTGGCCGATGTGGACCGACCGCGTCTCCTGGTCGACGTACATGTCGACGCCGCCCAGGACGGTCACCACGCGCGTGAAGCCGGCGAAGTCGACGATCGCGGCCGCGTCGAAGGTGATGCCCCAGTTCTCCTCGATCGTGTCGGCCAGCAGCGTCATCCCGTACCGCCGCTGGTCCTTCCCCGTCGTGCGCAGCCCGCCCTCGGCGAAGGCCGCGTTGATCTTGTCGTGACCGCCGTGGTAGCGGGCCTTGCCGTTGTTGAACGGCGGGATCTCGACCCAGGTGTCCCGCGGGATCGAGATCAGGTACGCCGAGTCGTGGCTCGCGGGGATGTGCACGATGATGATCGAGTCGGAGCGGATCGCCTCCGACGGGTCCTGGTCGGGCCGGGGATCGATGCCGACCAGGAGGATGTTCTTCGCGCCGCTGATGCTGACGTGCCGGCCCTGCTGCTCCGCGGCCGGGACGATGAGCTCCTCCTGCCGCACGCTGCTCGTGGCGTAGCCGACGACGACGTCCTTGGCGACGAACGCGCTGCCCGCCAGCATCATCATGAGTGCGCCCGTCACGACCAGCGTGCGGGCCCATTTCGGGTCGCGGCGCGACCTGCGCAGCTTTCCGAGTTGCGACACGTCTCAGGCTCCCTGTCCGGGGCGGCGTCGCGCCCCGGGGGAGCCCGGAACATCACCCGCCGACGACGATCACGCCGATCACGCTGATCAGGACGATCACCGCCAGGAGCACGAGCATGCCCTGCTCGCTGTCGAGGTTGGTGAGCTTGCGAGTGGTCGTGGGGGTCGTGGGGGTGGACATCGTAGCCTCCGGTCGCGGTGTGGTGACTCAAACGTTAGGTACACCGCGAACTGGTTTGCTCCCGTCATCGTGCCACGAGCCCGACCTGCGTGAACGGCTCTGCGAACCCTTTCGTGGGTTCTACGAGCCGCACCGCCGGCCGGTGACGGGGATGTCGCCGTTCGTTGCGATTTCGGCCGATTCCGGCACCCACCGCCCGAACCTCGTGTCAGGCTGCCCCGACGTCCGCGCTGAGACCTGGAAAGACCTTGCCCACCTTGGCGACAAGATAATCACCATAGGTACCGTTAAATACGCGAAGGTCCTGTCCGTCCCAGCGGCGCTCGCCGCCGGCTCCCGTGGCCGCCCGGCCCGGCAGCGGCGGGACCTCCGCGGCGAAGTCCGGGTCGAAGAAGAAGGGGAACGACAGGCGCTCGTTGCCGCTGCGGTTGCGCACCCGGTGCGGGGTCGAGCGATACCACCCGCCGGTCATCCGGTCGAGCATGTCCCCGATGTTGCACACGAACGTGCCGGGCACCGGCGGCGCGTCGATCCACCCGGACGGGGTGCGCACCTGCAGGCCGCCGTTGCCGTCCTGCAGCAGCAGGGTCAGCAGGCCGTAGTCGGTGTGCTCGCCGACGCCCCACGCGTCGGTGTCCGGCTCGGCCGGCGGGTAGTGGAAGATGCGGAAGAGCACGGTCGGGTCGGCCGTGTACCCCGCGGCGAAGTAGTCCGGGGCGAGCCCGAGGCTCTGCGCCACCCCGCGCAGCACGGCCTGCGCCGTCGCGGTCAGCGCGGCGAGATACTCCAGCACCGCCGCGCGCAGCTCGGGGACCTGGCGGGGGAAGAGGTTCGCGCCGTGCAGCGGCAGCCCGGCGCGCACCCGCGGGTCGTCCGGGCCGAGCTCGGTGCCGAAGTAGAGGCCCTCCTTGGCGTCGGGCCGCCCCGAGGTCAGCTCGGCGCCGACCGGGAAGAACCCGCGCCACGCGCGGCCGCCGCGGGCCATCGCGATCTCCAGCTTGCCGGCCTCCGGCAGCGCGAAGAACGCCCGGGCGTGCCGGTCGAGCCGCTCGACGAGCTCCGCGGGCACGCCGTGGCCGGTCACGTAGAAGAACCCGCTGGCGCGGCACGCGGCCTCGATCCCGGCGGCGGCCACGGGGTCGGCGCCGTCGCGGACGAGCCGCGAGACGTCGACGATCGGCAGCTCGAGCATCAGCCCGCCAGCCGCAGGTGCCCCCGCCGGCGCAGCCGGACCGCCGAGGCGGTCCCCACCGCGGCCAGCAGCACGGCCAGCATGACGGCGGCGTGCACCAGCCCGCGCGCGAGGTAGTCGGCGCCGGTCTGGTCCACCGCGTAGGTGCCGATCTCGCGGCTGAACCAGAACGGCAGCAGCCGCGACGCCTCGCCGGCCGGGTCCATCATCATCTGTAACCCGACGACCAGCAGCAGGACCAGCGTGCCCTCCAGCTCGCGCGGGAGCACCGCGGCCAGCAGCAGGCCGAAGAGCGGGGCGACCAGCGTCAGCAGGACCATGACCAGGGCGATCGGTCCGTACCGCACGTCGTGCTGGTCGAACCGGATGAGCAGGAAATACGGCACGCTGAGGGCGCCGCCGAGGGCCCACAGCGCGCCGAGCCGGCCGAGCACCAACTGCCAGGTCTGGTAGCCGCCCAGCCGCAGCCGCGGCTCCATGCCCCGGGCCGCGTTCGCCGCGAACAGCGCCGCGGTGCTCAGCGCCCAGCTCAGCCCGAGGAACACGAAGCGGATCGACTGGCCGAGGTGCTCCTCGCGGCGGGTCAGGTAGAACGCGAGCGGCAGGAGCAGGATGATCGCCAGCACGCTGCGCCGGCGGGCGATCTCGCGCAGGGCCATCTCGGCCACGGTGAGCGTCTTCCTCATGCGCGCACCCCCGCCGGGGTGAGGTCGAGGACCGTGTCGACGCCGTCGAGCTGGGTCAGCAGATGGGTGACGACCACGATGGCCTTCCCTTCGTCGCGCCAGCGGTACAGCTGCTGCCAGAAATCCAGGTAGGTCCCCCGGTCGAAGCCCTGATACGGCTCGTCGAGCAGCAGCACGTCCGGCGCGCCGATGCCGGCCATCACCAGGTTGAGCTTCTGGCGGGTGCCGCCGGACAGCCGGCGCGCCTGCACGCGCGGGTCGGGCTCCCAGTCCAGCGCCCGGGCCCCGGCCCGGCCGGCGGCCCGGGACGCGCCGCGGGACAGGCCGCGACCGGCGCCGACGAGCAGGAAGTGCTCGTCGGGGACCAGGAAGTCGACCGTCCCGCCGTCCTGCGGGCAGTAGCCGAGGGTGCCGTGGATCTGGACCGTGCCGCGGTCGGGGCTGGCGAACCCGGCGCAGATGCGCAGCAGGGTGCTCTTGCCGCAGCCGTTGGCGCCGACGACGGCCGCGATCTGGCCGGCGCCGACCGCGAGATGGACGTTGTCGAGCACGGTCCGCCGTCCGTACCGCTTCGTGATGCCGCGCGCGTAGAGCTTCACGTCCTGGTGCACGCTCGGAGCCTAGCCCAGGGTTGTCATCCAGGGGCGTCAACTGAGGTTGACGGTGACCCACCTCGTCAACTATGGTTGACGCATGACGGAGGCGAACGACCTCGCCGCGGCGGCGGCCAGTCCCGATCCGCGCGTCGGCCTGCGGGCCGCCGTGGCGCTGCGGCGGCTCGCCGACGCGCTCGAGGTCCTCCAGGTCGACAACGCCCGCCTGCAGGGCTGGTCCTGGCAGGAGATCGCCGACGCGCTCGACGTGACGAAACAGGCGGTCCACAAGAAGCACGCCGGCCGCACGCCGGCCGAACCAAAGGGGGAGTGATGTTCGAGCGGTTCACGGAGGAGGCCCGCACGACCGTGCGGACCGCGTGGAGCGAGGCCGAGTCGCTCGGCCACCGCGCGATCGGCACCGAGCACCTGGTGCTCGCCATGCTCGCCGCGGACGGCGGCGTCGGGCGCACGGTGCTGCTGGCGTGCGGGGTCGAATACGGGGAGTGGCGGGCGGCGCTCGCCGCCGGCGACGACGCCGCGGCGCTGCGCTCGATCGGCATCGACCTCGACGCGGTGCGCTCCAGCGTCGAGGAGACGTTCGGCCCGGGCGCCCTGGACCGCGCCCAGCCGGCCGAGCGCGGCGGCTTCCTGTTCCGCCGCAGCACGCTGCCCAAGCGGTTCAACAACGGCGCCAAGAAGGCCCTGGAGCTGTCGCTGCGGGTCGCGATCTCGCTGAAGCACACCTCGATCGGCACCGAGCACCTCCTGCTCGGCGTGCTCAAGGAGGAGCGCGGGCTCGGCGCGCGGCTGCTGCGCGAGCACGGGATGAGCTACGACCGCACCGTCGAGCTGGTGCGCACCGCGCTGCGCGAGGCGGCCTGAACTACGGTGCTCCCATGGAGCAGACCCTCACCTGGCGCGCGCTGAACCGGGCGCTGCTGGCCCGCCAGCTGCTGTTGGAGCGGGCGCCGCTCGCCGTCCCCGAGGCGCTGGAGCGGATGGGCGGGCTCCAGGCGCAGTATGCGCCGTCGATGTACATCGGGCTCTGGACGCGCCTCGCCGGCCTCGACCGCGAGGAGCTCACCCGCCTGCTCGAACGCCGCGAGGTGGTCCAGGCGACGCTGCTGCGCTCCACCATCCACCTCGTGTCGCGGGCCGACTTCTGGCCGTTCGCGGAGGCCGTGCGCGCGGCACGCCGGGAGTGGTATCTGCGGGCCGTGCGCGACCAGCACGACCCGGCGGCGATGGACGCGGCGGTGGCCGAGCTGCGGGAGCTGCTGCGCGACGGGCCGCTGCGCCGCGCGGAGCTGGACAAGCGCTTCGGCGCTGCGATCCGCAACGGGATCGGCATGTACCTCGACCTGGTGCGCGTCCCGCCGTCCGGCACCTGGGCGCGGCGCCGGGCCGACCTCTTCGGTGCCGCCGAGGACTGGGTCGGCGCGTCGGACGCGTCCGAGCGCGACGGGCAGGAGCTGCTCGTCCGGCGGTATCTCGGCGCGTTCGGCCCGGCCCACCGCACCGAGATCGCCGACTGGGCCGGGCTGCCCGTCACCGCCGTCGCAGGGGTGCTCGGCCGCATGGAACTGCAGGCGTACCGCGACGAGTCCGGCCGCGAGCTGGTCGACCTGCCGGGGGCGCCGCTGCCCGACCCGGACACCCCGGCGCCGGTGCGCTTCCTGCCGACCTGGGACGCCGCCCTGCTCGCCCACGCGCGGCGGACCCGCATCCTGCCGGAGGAGCACCGCTCGAAGGTGTTCCACGTCCGGATGCCGCAGTCCGTCGGCACGTTCCTCGTGGACGGGCAGGTCGCCGGCACGTGGAAGTACAGCGGCGACGGGGTCGCGTGGGAGCCCTTCGCCACCCTGCCGGCCCGGGTCCGCCAGCAGGTGGCCGCGGAGGCGGACCGGCTGGCGGCCTTTCACGCCTGAGCCGGGGTCGTCCAGTCGACGTCGTAGTCGTACATCCACGCGCTGCCCCTCGCCGCGAATCGGCGGAAGAAGAACGGCATCATCACGTCGCGGACCCGCGCGGCGAGCGGCCCGGCCACCTTGGCGTCGACGGTGGCGCCGGCGGTCCTGAGCATCCGCGCCGTGCGCGGCGCCCGGAGCGCGGCGAACGCCTCCAGGGCCTGGTCCACGGCCGCCGCGTCGCGGACGCACTTGGCCAGCACCACGGCGTCCTCGATGGCCAGCGAGGCGCCCTGGCCGGCGCCGATCGGGTGGGCCGCGTCACCGACGAGGACCATGCCGTCGCGGTGGACGGCCGGCGTGGACGGCAGCCGCCGCATGACCGTGAACGGGTGCCACTGCTCGGTCCGCTCGATCACCCGCGTGGCCGGGCTCCGGTCGCCGGCGAAGAGCGCCGCCACGTCCTCGGCCGCCGGCCCGGGCCGGCCGGCCGGCACCTGCGCGGTCCACAGCGTGCCGTGCGCGGTCGCCGCGTGGACGAACGTCGCCCTCGCGCCGAACGTGAGGTTGAACGCGCCCGGCTCGACCGGGTGCGTGGACCGGCCGCCGATCGTCCACAGCCCGGCGTAGACCGGCGTCGCTGCCCGCGGATCGACGATCGTGCGCATCCGGGAGTGGATGCCGTCCGCCCCGACGACGAGGTCGGCGCGGTCCCGGGTGCCGTCGTCGAAGACGGCGCTCCGGCCGCGCACGTCGATCAGCCGGCGGCCCGTCACCACCTCGGCGCCGGCCCCGGCCGCCAGGTCGCGCAGCGTCTCGACCAGGTGGCCGCGCATGAGCGTGACGCGCTCGCGGGCCGTCTCGCCGAGCAGCCGGCCGCGGCCGCTCCACAGGCGCAGCAGCGGGATCGCCGTACCGCGGGCGGTGACGGCCGCCGCCGCCCCGATCGCGTCGAGCGCCCGCAGTCCGTTGGCGCCCAGGCTGACGAACGACCCGACGTCGCCGGCCGGGTCGGCGTACGCCTCGTACACCGTGACGTCCCAGCCGACCCGCCGCAGGGCGAGCGCCGCGACCGGCCCCGCCACGCCGCCACCGATGACCATCGCCCGCATCTCGCGCTCCTTAGCTGAATCGCAATTCACCGAACTGGAATTCAGTTTTGTCGGGGCGGGCATCTCCGGTCAAGGGGGCTGGGCGAGGATGGTGCGATGGCGACGCGGAAGGAGAAGGCGGCCCAGACGCAGGCGGCGCTGAAGGACGCGGCCCGCACGCTGTTCGCCGAGCGCGGCTACCTCAACACGAAGATCAGCGACATCACCGCCGCGGCGGGGCGGGCGGTCGGGTCGTTCTACGACCACTTCGCGAGCAAGGACGAGCTGCTCCGGGTGCTGCTCGCGGACATGGAGGCGACCGCCGAGGGCGAGCTGCCGGACCACGATCCCACGCACGACCTCGCCGACGAGGACCAGCTGCGGGCACACGTCGCGGCGGCCTGGACGACGTTCCGCGAGCACCTGCCGGTGATGGTGGCGCTGTTCCAGGCGTCGCTGGCCGAGGAGCCGTACAGTGGCGCGGCCCGCGAGCGCCTGCACGAGGACACGGCGACGCTGCGCGAGCACCTGGAGCACATGGCGTCGCTGGGCCGCCCGCTGCCGGGCCGCCCGGAAGTGGTGGCGGGCGCGATGGGCGCGATGCTGGCGTTCTTCGGCTACATCCACCTGACCGCGCCCGAGCCGCGCCTGACGGACGAGGAGGCGGTCGAGACCCTGACCCGCCTCCTCCTGCGCGGCCTCGCCGGCTAGGCCGGCCCGCCCAAACCAGCGTCGATCTTGCAGTTGTGGTTGCCGGTTTGCCCGTATATTTCCGGCATATCGGAACCACAACTGCAAGATCGACGGGGCGGGGCGGGGCTGATTACTCGGTGCGGTCCTGCATCTCCCAGAGGTGGTCCAGGATGTGCCAGGTGAAGCGGCGGGCGGCGTAGCGGGCGGTCCAGCCGTTGTCCGTCAGCGGTCCGCCGTCGTTCGGGGCCGACAGGGCCACCAGCACCGCGTCGCGCAGGGCCGCGACCGCGTCCGCGTCGTCGACGGCCGGGGGCTTGTGCTTGACGCCGACCTTGCGGGCGTACGCGGCCTCCGACTCCAGGACGTGGCCGATCATCTTGTCCCGGTCGCGGCCACCGCCGCGCGGGCCCTTGCGCAGCGACTCGGGGGCCGTCGCGGCGTAGCCGGCGAACGCGGCCCAGGCGGCGCTCAGCAGCCTGGTGTGCCGGTCGGCGACCGCCTTCGTGACCGGCTCGGCGTCGGAGGCCGGCTGGCCGTCGGGGGCGCCGAACTCGGTGGTCGCGGTGCCGGGCACCCGCTCCGCCACGGTGAACCGGGGCGCGGCCGGGAACTTGTAGCCGGCCGCGGTCGCGATCGGCGCGTAGCGCTCGCCGTAGGCGGCGAGGGCCTCCAGCGCCTCCTCCTCGGTCTTGCCGAAGCGGCCCCAGCCCGGCCAGTCGAGACTGCCCGCGAAGATCTTCTTCCTGCCCACCTCGAGGTACACGTCCGCCATGTCTGTGACCTTAAGCCGCATGCCTCGGCGGTGGGGTGGCGTGTCCCTACCATTGGTCATATGCCGGATCTTGTGAGTTATCTTCGCGACGCGAAGCTTGCCGGAGATGTCGAGACCACCCGTTCCTCCAATCACGGCAACGCGACCGCCTTCGCCGAGGGGCACGAGGGCTACCGCTTCGGACTGGTCCCGTTGAAGACCTGGACCCTGCCGCAGGTGCTGTCCGTGATGGCCGAGCGGGTCGGCATCGACCCCGATCCCGCGCGGGCCACCGGTACCGACGTGATCGATCCGCACAAGACCGTCCGCGCGCTGGAGCGCATGCGGGACCGGCTGCGGCTGGCCGCGCAGCGGCGCGAGCGCGTGCTGGTGGCGACCGGTCACCCGGCGGGGATGATCGAGGTGCATCTCGCGGTCGCGGCCGCGCTGCGGGCCGCCGGCTGCGAGCTGCTGCGGCCGGCGCCGGGCGCGGTGTTCGCCTCTCCCGGGCGGTACGGCGGGCGCGAGTATCAGCTCGCGGTGCGCTATGTCGGCGGGGTCGCCGTCGCGGCCGAGCGAGGCATCGCGCTGTGGCACACCCACTCGCCGGACGGCATGCGGATCATGCTGGCCGAGCTGGAGCGGCAGGGCGAGCCGCTGCCCGACCTGGTCGTCGCCGACCACGGGTTCGCCGGCGCGGCCGCCGCGGCCGGGCTCGACGTGGTGGCGTTCGCCGACAGCAACGACCCCGCCCTGTTCGTCGCCGAGGCCGAGGGCCGCGTGTCGGTGACCGTCCCGATCGACGACAACGTGCAGCCCCACCTGTACGGGCCGGTGAGCGAGTTCCTGCTGGACGGGGTGGGGATCAGTACCTTGTGATATGACGCGGGTGCTATGGACCAATTTGACAGTGATTCTTGTGTGCCTTCCTTTCCGATGAAAGCATCGGTCGCGGCCGATATTCATCGGCTCCGATATTGGGGAGGCTCACGTGAGACTCACAAGGTCCTCGCTCCGGCGGGCCGCGGTCATCGCCGCGGGTGCCGGTCTCGTCGCCGGTTCGATCCTCGCACCGTCCGTCGCCGCCGCGGCGACGGAAGCCCAGGCGGCCTCGGCCGAGGCGCTCGTGGCACAGCTCGGCACCCGGACCGCCGGCTCGTACCTCGACGCCCAGGGCAACCTCGTCGTCAACGTCACCGACGCCGCGACCGCCAAGAGCGTCGAGGCGACCGGCGCCAAGACCCGCAAGGTCCAGCGCAGCGGCGCCGAGCTGGCCCGCATCACCGCGACGCTCGACGCCAAGGCCGCGATCCCGGGCACGGCGTGGGCCGTCGACCCGGTCAGCAACCAGGTCGTCGTGTCGATCGACAGCACGGTGCCGGCCGAGCACGTCAAGACCATCGAGGCCACCGTCGCGAGCTTCGGCGGCGGCGCGCGCATCGAGCGGCTCTCCGGCGAGCTGCGCCCGACGATCTCCGGCGGCCAGGCCATCTACGCCGGCGGCTCCCGCTGCTCGCTCGGCTTCAACGTGGTCAGCGGCAGCACGTACTACTTCCTGACGGCCGGCCACTGCACCAACATCGGGTCGACGTGGACGACGAGCAGCGGCTCGGTCCTCGGCACCCGCGCCGGCACGAGCTTCCCGGGCAACGACTACGGCATCGTGCGCTACGCGGCCGGCGTCGCCCACCCCGGCAACGTGTACCTCTACAACGGCAGCTACCAGGAGATCACCTCCGCCGGGAACGCCACCGTCGGCCAGTCGGTCCGCCGCAGCGGCTCGACCACCGGCGTGCGCAGCGGCAGCGTCACCCAGACCGGCGCCACCGTGACGTACTCCCAGGGCCAGGTCAGCGGCCTGATCCGCACCACGGTCTGCGCCGAGCCCGGCGACAGCGGCGGCTCGCTCTTCGCCGGCACGACGGCCCTCGGCCTGACCTCGGGCGGCAGCGGCAACTGCACCTCCGGCGGCGTGACCTACTTCCAGCCGGTCACCGAGCCGCTCAGCGTCTACGGCGTGAGCATCTACTGATCCTGCTTGATCCCTGGTGGAAGGGGCCGCGGGCCGGACGCCGTCCGGTCCGCGGCATCCGCGTGGACGGTGGCAGAGTTGACGCATGCGCGTCGGGCTGCTCGGACCACTCACCGTCGAGGCCGGTGGACGCTCCGTCGAGGTCGGCGGGGCCCGCCTGCGCACGCTGCTCGTCCGGCTGGCCGTCGAGGCGGGCCGCCCGGTGCCGGTCGACCAGTTGGCCGACGCGCTGTGGCCGGGGGAGCCGCCGGCCGACCCGGCCAACGCGGTCCAGTCGCTCGTGTCCCGGCTGCGCAAGTCCCTCGGCGACCCGGTCGCGCTGGTCTCCGGCCCGGGTGCGTACCGGCTGGACGCCGACGAGCTCGACACCGTCCGGTTCGAGCGGCTCACCGCCGAGGGCCGCCGGGCACTGCGGGCCGGCGACCACGCGGCCGCGGTACACCTGCTGCGAGAGGCGCTCGCCCTGTGGCGGGGTCCGGCGCTGGCCGACGTCGCCGGCGCCCCGTTCGCCGAGGCGCTCGCCGCGCGGTGGGAGGAGCTGCGCCTGGCCGCGACCGAGGACCTCGCGGAGGCCGGCGACGACGACGTGGCGCGGCTCCAGGAGCTGGTGGCCGCGCACCCGCTGCGCGAGCGGCTCGTCGCGCTGCTCATCCGGGCGCTGCACGCCGCCGGGCGGCCGGCCGAGGCGCTCGCCGCCTTCGAGGACTGCCGCCGGCGCCTCGCCGGCGAGCTGGGCGTCGACCCGTCGCCGGCGCTGCGCGAGGCGCACGTGGCGGTGCTGCGCGCCGACCGGCCGGCCCGCGGCGGCAACCTGCGCGCGGCCCTGACCAGCTTCGTCGGCCGCGACGGCGACGTCGAGCGGCTCGCCGCGCAGATCGTCGACAGCCGGCTGGTCACCCTGGTCGGCCCGGGCGGGGCGGGCAAGACCCGGCTGGCCACGACCGTCGCGGCGGCGGCCGGCGGGGCGTGGCTGGTCGAGCTGGCGCCGGTGACCGAGGCGGGCGAGGTTCCGGCCACGGTACTGCGGACGCTCGTCGCCGGCGGCCTCGTCCCCGGCGAAGCGCCGCACCTGCCCCGCCGCCACGACACCGTCGACCAGCTGGCCGAGGCGCTGACCGTCCCCGGCGTCCTGCTGCTGCTCGACAACTGCGAGCACGTCGTGGACGCCGCCGCCCGGCTGAGCGAGGAGCTGCTCGGCCGCTGCCCGAAGCTGCACATCCTGGCCACCAGCCGCGAGCCGCTCGGCATCCTCGGCGAGCAGCTGTTCCCGGTCGGCCCGCTGGCCCACCCCGGCGCCGCTGTCCCGGCCGCCGTGGCGCGCGCCAGCCCGGCCGTGCAGCTGCTGGCCGACCGGGCGGCCGCCGTGCGCCCGGGCTTCGCGGTCACCGACGACAACGTCGACGCCGTGGTCGAGATCTGCCGGCGCCTCGACGGGCTGCCGCTCGCCGTCGAGCTGGCCGCGGCCCGGCTGCGGTCGTTCACCGCCGAGCAGGTCGCGGCCCGGCTCGACGACCGGTTCCGGCTGCTCACCGGCGGCAGCCGCACCGCCCTGCCGCGGCACCGGACGCTGCACGCCGTCGTCGCCTGGAGCTGGGAGCTGCTCGGCGCGCCGGAGCGCCGGTTCGCCGAGGCGGTCGCCGTGTTCCCCGGCGGGTTCGACGCGCCGGCGGCCGCGGCCGTGGCCGGGGTGCCCGACGCCGAGGAGCACCTCGACGCCCTCGTCGACCGCTCGCTGTTGCAGGTGGTGAGCGTCAACGGCGGCGTGCGGTACCGCATGCTCGAGACGATCCGCGAGTTCGCCCTGGAGGAGCTGGCCCGGCGCGGGGGAGTGGCCCGGGCCCGGGCCGCGCACGCCGCGCACTTCCTCGCCCTGCTGGAGCAGGCCGAGCCGCACCTGCGCACCGCCGCGCAGGTCGAGTGGCTGGAGCGGCTGCGGCCCGAGCGGGACAACGTCCACGCCGCCGTCGCGCACTTCTGCGAGTCCGGCGAGGCGATCGGCGCGTACCGGATCGGGGCGGCCGCCGGGTGGCTGTGGACGTTCGAGGACACCCACGCCGAGGCAGCGGCCTCGCTCGACCGCATCCGCCGCGTGCCGGGCGACGTGCCGGCCGGCCTGCGCGTCGTCGTGCTGGCCGTGCACCTGGTCAACAGCGGGTTCGCCGGCGACTTCGTCTTCGCCGGCGACGAGCTGGACGAGCTGGTGGCGCTCGCGGCCACGGTGCCGCCGGCCGGCGCGCACCCCTTCGTGAGCCTCATCGAGCCGGTGGTGGCGATGTTCCGCGACGACAGCGAGGCCGGCGCCGCCGCCGTCGCCGAGCGGCTCGCCCAGCCGATCGACGCGTGGTCGCGGGCGATGCTGCTGTCCATCCTCGGCCACATGCGGGAGAACGACGGCGACATCGCCGGCATGCGGGCGGCGCTGGAGGCGTCGGCCGCCGAGTTCCGCGAGGTCGGCGAGCGGTGGGGGCTGTCGATGACGGTCTCGTCGCTCGCCGACGCGCACGCGCGCCGCGGCGACCTCGCCGCCGCCGTGGCGGGCCTGGAGGAGTCGGTCCGGCTGCACCGGGAGCTCGGCATCTCGGGCGGCGAGGGGTACCAGCGGATCCGCATCGCCGCGCTGAGGGCGCGCATCGCCGGCCCGGAGGTCGCGCGGGCCGAGCTGCGCGCGTTCGTCGAGGACCCGGCCGCCGCGCCCCGCGACGTGTCGCACGCGATGCTGGAGCTCGGGCACCTGGCCCGCGCCGAGGGCGACCTCGACGACGCCGGCCGCCGCTACGCCGAGGCCTGGCGGCTGCAGCAGTCGGTGCCGCTGGTGGCGCCGCAGTACCGCGCGGTCCTGCACCTCTCGCACGCCCACGTCCACATCGAGCGCGGCGAGTTCGGCGCCGCCCGGGGCCGGCTGGACGACGCGCTGGGCCTGGCCCTGCCGGTGCGTGACATGCCGGTCGTGGCGCGGATCGCGGTCGGCCACGCGGCGCTGGCCCTGGCCGAGCGGCGGGCGGAGCGCGGCGCCGAGCTCCTCGGCGCGGCCGAGCAGCTGGCCGGCGGGGCCGACCACTCGGATCCGGACTGGCTGCGCACGACGGCACGGCTGCGGGAGGCCCTCGGCGCCGCCTTCGACGCGGCGCACGCCCGCGGCCTGACGATGCCGCGGGCGGACGCGTTGTCGCTGCCGTAGGTGCACTACGCCGTGCGGCGATGCCGCGGGCGGACGCGTTGTCGCTGCCGTAGGTGCACTACGCCTTGCGGCGGTAGGCGCGGACGGCGAGCGGCGCGAAGACCGCGAGGATCGCCACCGACCACACCAGCGTCTTGATCACCGGCCCGGCGACCGGCCCGGTGCCGACCATGAGTGCCCGGGCCGCCTGCATGGCGTCGGCGACCGGGTTGACCTTCACCCAGGCCTGCAGCCAGCCGGGCAGGGTGTTGGTCGGCACCAGCACGTTGGTGCCGAACGTGAGCGGGAACATGATGACGAAGCCGAGGCCCTGCACCGCGCCCGGCTCGCGGACGACCATGCCGAGCAGCACGAACATCCAGCTGAAGCAGAACGCCATGAACATCACCAGCAGGCAGGCGGCCAGCACCGACAGGACGTCGGTCTGCAGCCGGAAGCCCACGATGTAGCCGAAGCCGATCATCACCACGATCGACACCACGAACCGGATCATGTCGCCGAGCACGCCGCCGATGAGCGGCGCGGAGCGGCCGATCGGCAGGCTGCGGAACCGGTCGAAGACGCCGGTCTTGATGTCGGTGTTGAGGCTGACGCCGGTCGGTGCCGAGGCGAACAGCACGTTCTGCACCAGCAGGGCCGGCAGCAGGAACTGCAGGTAGTCGTGGCGCGAACCGGCGATGGCGCCGCCCAGGAGGTACACGAACAGCACGATGAAGATGATCGGCTGGAGCGTGACGTCCAGGAGCTGCTCCGGCGTGCGCATGGTCTTGATGAGGCTGCGGCGGGCCATCACCAGGCTGTGCCGCACGAGCCCGAACGGCCTTGCCGGAACGGCCGCGATGATCTGCGTGGTCATGCCGTCACCTCCTCCTTGCGGGCTTCCTCGCCGCCGCGGGTCAGGGTGAAGAACACCTCGTCGAGGCTGGGCAGGTGCAGCGACAGCTCGATGACGCCGATCCCGGCCTCGTCGAGCCGGCGGACGACGGCCGTCATCGCGCGGTCGTCGCTGACCGGCACCGACAGCACGCCCCGGCCGCGGGACTCGACCTGGTTGCCGGACACCGAGGCGAGGATCGTCTCGACGGTCGCCAGGTGGGCCGGGTCGGTCGGCCGGACGCTGATCGTCTGGCCGCCGACGATGTGCTTGAGCTGGGCCGGCGTGCCGTGCGCGATGACCTTCCCGTAGTTGATCACCGAGATGTTGTCGGCGAGCGCGTCGGCTTCTTCGAGGTACTGCGTGGTCAGCAGCACCGTCGTGCCCTCCTGGACCTGCGCGCGGACCATGTTCCAGACGTCCTCGCGCTTGGCCGGGTCGAGGCCGGTGGTGGGCTCGTCGAGGTACACCACGGCCGGCCGCCCGACCAGGCTCGCGGCCAGGTCGAGCCGGCGGCGCATGCCGCCCGAGTACGTCTTGGCCGGGCGGTTCGCGGCCTCGGTGAGGTCGAACTCGGCGAGCAGCTGCGCGGCCCGCGCCTTCGCCTCCTTGGCCCGCAGGTCGAGCAGCTGGCCGATGAGCACGAGGTTCTCGGTGCCGGTGAGGTCCTCGTCGACCGACGCGAACTGGCCGGTCAGCCCGCTGATGCGGCGCACCTCGGCCGGCTGGCGCACGACGTCGTAGCCGCCGACGACCGCCCGGCCCGCGTCGGGGCGCAGCAGCGTGGCGAGGATGCGCACGGCGGTGGTCTTGCCGGCGCCGTTGGGGCCGAGGACCCCGAGCACTGTGCCCGGCTCGGCGGCGAGGTCCACCCCGTCCAGCGCGATGGTCTTGCCGAAGCGCTTGACCAGACCGGTGGCCTGGAAAGCGAAACTCATGGCGTTGTTCCCCCTGTGGATGGTTCTTGACGCTCTCAGGGTGGCGGACGCTGCTGTCAAACCGCGCACAAAGTCCTGACACGGGCTGACAGGGTTTGGCGTCCCACATCGTGGGCGCTGGTAGCATCCATGCCGTGGCGCTGCTTACCCGACGACTGGTGGTCGACCTCGCTCGACACGCCAGCGCGCGCTGTCCCCGCTAGAGCCGTCGCTCGCGGTCTTTTTTTATGCTTTAATTCCTATCTAGTACGTGCGAATACTGGAGTTTCCCGTGACGCTCTCGCTTGCCCTCGACCACCTGGAAGTCGCCCGGTCGTACGCCTCGGCACCCGACGACTGGCCGTTCGCACCCCGCTTCGACCCGGCCTCGCGCTGGTACGGCCGGCTCGCCGCCGCCGACGACCACGAGGTCTGGTTGCTCACCTGGCTGCCCGGCCAGGCGACCGACCTGCACGACCACGGCGGCTCCGCCGGCGCCTTCACCGTCGTCTCCGGCGAGGTCGTCGAGCAGACCGTCGGCGGCGGCCAGCTGGTGAACACCGTGCTGCCGGCCGGGCAGGGGCGGCGCTTCGGCGCGCACCACGTGCACCGGGTCGTCAACGCGGGCACCCGGCCGGCGGTCACCGTGCACGTGTACGGGCCGGCGCTGACGGCCATGACGCGGTACCGGCTGCACGACGGCCGCCTGACCGTCGAGTCCGTCACGAAGGCCGGAGCGGACTGGTGAGCGGCCGCGGCATCGACGAGATCCTCGCCGAGGCGCGCGGCCGCCTGGCCCGGCTCGACGCCGACCAGGCCCGGCTCGCCTTCGCCGAGGGGGCCGTCCTGGTGGACATCCGCCCGGCGGCGCAGCGGGCACACGAGGGCGAGATCCCGGGCGCGCTGATCGTCGAGCGCAACGTCCTGGAGTGGCGGTTCGACCCGCGCAGCGCCGCCCGGCTGCCGATCGCCGACCGCTACGACCTGCCCGTGGTCGTGTTCTGCTCCGAGGGGTACACGTCGTCGCTGGCCGCCGCCGCGCTGCAGGACCTGGGGCTGCACCGGGCGACCGACCTGGCCGGCGGCTTCCAGGCGTGGAAGGCGGCCGGCCACCCGGTGACTACGCTGGTGGGGTGAAGCTCAAGCTCGACCTCCACGACATCTTCAACCGCAGCGGCGACATCGACCGCGCGCTGCGCGGGATCATCGACGAGGCGGTCGCCAAGCGCGCCAGCCTCGTCGAGATCATCCCCGGCAAGGGGTCGGGTCAGCTGAAGAAGCGGGTGATCCGCTTCCTCGACCAGCGCGAGATCAAGGCGCTGTACCACCGGGTGGAGAAGGACTCCGACAACTGGGGGCGCCTTTTCGTGCACTTCCGGTGGAACGAGTCGTCCGGCCGTCGCGGCCGCTAGCTAGCCTGGGCCCTGCTGACGTCGACGGCGACGACGTAGGTCCCGTCGGGGCGTTTGCGCTCGCCGACGCGGATCTGCGGGCGGCTCGCCGCGAAGCCGAACCCGTAGGTCACGTAGGCCTCGTAGTCCCCGGCCAGCTGGTAGCCGCTGATCTGCCGGAAGCCGGGGCGTTGCAGGCCCCGGGGCACGGTGGCCCGGCCGGCGTCGTCGTGCGCGTGGGCGGGGTTGAAGACGATCTGGAGGTATCCACGGCCGGGGAGCTGGACCGGGTCCCCGCTGCCGTCCTGCACGACCTGCTGGACATAGCGGAAGCGGTACCCCGGGAAGTTCGCGGCCCGGAAGGCGAAGGTCACGCGTTCATAGCCGTCCGCCGTGTGGTCGCCGGCCTTGACCTCGACCAGGATCGGCACCGGGGGGACGCTGACCCTGTCTTCTACGGTGACTTCTTCGGTCGGCACTCCCCAGTTGTACTGAATGGTGAGTCCTGGGTCGTCTGCCGGCGTCTCGGCGGGTTTGTCGGTTGTTGCTGCTGTGGTGCTGGTCGGCGCGGTGCTGTTGTGCGCGGTGCTTGCCGGCGGCGCTGCCGGCGCGTCAGCGTTCGCGCAGGCCGCGAGCAGGGCGGTCGCGGCTACCAAGGTGAGCAGGCGCTGCATCGGGAACCCCTTCGCTGGTGGGTTCCTCATCGACGCGCGTGCCCCCGGGTCGGTTTACCTGGTGCTCAGAACGCGTCCGCGGCGTCGGCCAGGTGGCAGACGGCGACGAGCCGCAGGACGGTCCAGTCGGCGGCGGACCAGTCGACGCTGTCCGGCGTCGGCAGCGGCCGGCCGTGGCGCTGGTGCACCGCGATGACCGACCTGGCGTACCCGGCGAGCGAGATCGAGCCGACCCGCTTCCCGGCCGCCGTCAGGCTCTCCCGGACGGCCGCGGCGTGCTGGTCGACCTTGGCGAGCAGGAACGGCTGGGCCAGCGCCTCGACCAGGCCGTCGACGCCGACCATGGCCATGACCTGGTCGAGGTAGTGGCGGGCGTCGAGGTCGGCGGTCGCGAGGTAGGCGGCGTCGAAGTTGGCGTCCATGGCCGGCGTGCGTTCGTTGTTCATGGACGATGACGCTAGGCGGCTCCGGGCCGTCCGGGGCCGCCAACAACCGAGCGGCACCCGTACCTGACCTGGCGTACTCCTGTCGGAAAACTGTCGGTGGGGGCGTGCAGAATGTGCTCACCCCCACCTGGAGGACGGAACCTTGTCCGACCGCAGTTTCGCCGCACCGCCGCGGCGACCGCTCGTCGCCGCCGCCGCGGTGGCGGTGCTCGCGCTGCTCGCCTTCCTCGGCATCGCCGACGTCCAGCCCCCGTCGCCCCGCGCGGCGTCGGCGCCGGCCGACGACTTCTCCGCCGGCCGGGCGTTCACCCACGTCCAGCGGATCGGCCAGGAGGTCCACGTCACCGGCAGCCCCGCCAACGACCGCGTCCGCGAGTATCTGGTGGACACCCTCACCGGGCTGGGGCTGCAGCCGGAGGTCCAGGACGCCGTCGGGGTCAACGCCGGCAAGTTCGGCGACGGCGGCATGGCCCACGTCCGCAACGTGGTCGCCGTGCTGCCCGGCAGCGCCTCGACCGGCCAGGTCGTCCTCATGGCGCACTACGACTCGGTCCAGGTGAGCTTCGGCGCCAACGACGACGGCGCGGGCACCAGCACCCTGCTGGAGGTGGCCCGCGCGCTCACGACCGGCGAGCGGCCGCGCAACGACGTCGTCTTCCTCTTCACCGACGCCGAGGAGGCCTGCCTGTGCGGGGCCGAGGCGTTCGTGAGCCGCCACCCGCTCGGGCAGAAGCCGTCGGTGGTGCTCAACTTCGAGGCGCGCGGCAGCAGCGGCCCGGCCGTCATGTTCCAGACCTCGGTGGGCAACGCCGAGCTCATCGACGTCTACGCGCGCACCCCGCACCCGGTCGGCACCAGCCTGGCCGTCGAGGTCTACCGGCTGCTGTCCAACGACACCGACTTCACGCCGTTCCTGGGCCAGCGCCGGTTCACGGGCCTCAACACGGCGTATATCGACGGCTCCAGCGTCTACCACAGCCCGTTCGACCGGCCCTCGACGATGAACCGGGCCAGCCTGCAGCACCACGGCGACAACGCGCTCGCGCTCGCCCGCGCGTTCGGCGGGGCCGACCTGCCGCCGCTCATGAAGCCGGCGTCGGGCGACGCGGTGTATTTCCCGTTCGCCGGGTTCCTGCTGCGCTACCCGTCGGCGCTCACCTGGCCGATCGCGGCCCTCGCCCTGGTCGCCGTGGCCGCCCTGGTGTTCCTGGCCCGCCGCCGCGGCCTGACCTCGGTGCCGCGCACGCTGGCGGGGCTCGGCCTGGCCCTCGTGCCGGTCGTGGTGGTCGCCGTCGCCGCCCAGCTCCTCTGGACGCTGCTGGTGGCGATCCGCCCCGGCTACGGCGAGCTGCTCGACCCGGCCCGCCCGACCTGGTTCCGCTTCGGCGTGGTCGCGCTGACCGCGAGCGTGCTGCTGGCGTGGTATGCGCTGAGCCGCCGCCGGCTGGGCCCCGTCCCCCTGGCGACCGGCGCGCTGACCCTGCTGGCCCTGCTGGGCCTGGTGTTCGCGGCCGTCATCCCCGGCGGTTCCTACCTGGTGGCGATCCCGGCCCTGACCGGCGCCCTGGCCGGCATCGCCGCCCTCTACGTCCCGCACCACGTGCTCAAGGTCGCGGTCCTGACCGCCGGCGCGGGCGTCGCCACCCTGATCCTGGCCCCGACGGTGGCGCTGTTCTTCCCGGCGCTGGGCCTGGCCACGGGCGCGGCCCCGGCCCTGTTCGCGATGCTGCTGGGCCTGGCGGTCCTGCCGGTGCTGGAGCCGCTGTTCCGCCCGGCCGGCGCCGAGCGCCACCGCCTGCTCGGCTCGGCCCCGGCCGCCGCGGCCCTGGTCGTGGCCCTGGCCTGCACGACGGTCGGCATGGTGGTCGACCGCTGGGACGCGGGCCACCCGGAGCCGACCCACCTCATGTACGCACTCGATCGCGACACCGGCACGGCCGAGTGGGTCAGCCTGGAGCAGTCCCCGGGCGACTGGACCTCGGCCTACGTCCGCAACCACCAGGCGCTCAACCGCCAGTTCCCGGTCCTGCCGGAGGGCATGCTCTCGGTCGGCCCGGCCCAGGCGGCCGACCTGCCGGCGCCGGTGGTGACCCCGATCCCGGACAGCTCCGGCGCGGGCTCGTCCTCCGGCGGCCAGCGCACGGTCCGCTTCCGCATCGAGTCGAAGCGCGCGGTCCGCTTCATCTCCTTCTACGGCGAGGTGGGCGACCACCGCGTCGTGCGGGCCACGGTGGAGGGCCGCGACGCCGTCACGTACCTGGACGAGCAGGACCGCTTCGGCGTCGTCTTCCACGCCCCACCGCCGGACGGCATCGAGGTCACCCTGGTCCTGGCCGACTCCTCCCCGTTCACGCTGCGCGTGGTGGACGGCAGCGACGGCCTGACCGGCCTGCCGGGCTTCACGCCCCGCCCCCCGACGGTGGGCGTCTTCGGCAGCCACTCGAGCGAACTGGTAGCGGTAGCCAAAACCACCCATCTGTAGCCCCGCCGCCCGCCCGCGCTACCGCCCACCCGCCGTCCGCAGGCGCGGGCTGCCGCCGCTCGCGCTACCGCCGCTCGCTTCCGCGCTGCCGCCGCCCCCGTGCGGTCGTCCGCGGGTGCGGACTGCCGCCCGTCCGCGCTGCCGCCTGCTCGCGCTGCCGTCTGTGGGCGCGGGCTGGCGCCGCCCGTCCTCGCCGCCTCTCTCGCCGCCCTTCCACCGCGATCTTGGAGTTGTGGTCCTGCTTATGTCCGGCTTTGTCCGACAAATCCGGGACCACAACTCCAAGATCGCGACGGAAGGGGCGGGGTGTCGCACCGGCTTGAGGGGGTGTTGCTTGCGGAGGTTTCTCGATCATCCGCGGCCCTCGCGACGCAAAGAGGTGGTCGGTGTTACGTGGTAGGGAAACTGGGGTTCTGGCGCCAGTTTTGCTACCGCGTAATCGGGTGCGTGGCCGGTCGGCCGGGATCGGGGTGGGGAGTTGTCCACAGGGGGAGGGTCGTGCTGGCGTTCGGTGTGGTGGGGTACTTACCGTCAAGGTATGACGATCGACGCGGCTTCGGCGGGGGCGTGCACGGTCGACGACGTCTGGCGGGTGCCGGCCGTTGCCGGTGGGACCGGCGAAGTGCGGGCCGCCCTGCGGAGTGCCCAGGCCACGCTCACCGCGATCCTCGAGCGGGTCGAGGTGCCCGTTGTCTGGCGGGACGACGGGCGGCTGACCTTCTTTCCGCACGACGCTGCCGAGCTGGCCGCCGTCAGGGCTGCCGTCGATGCCGCTCGGGCCGTCCACGCGCACCTGGTCGGGGTGCTTCGCCACCTGTCGGTTGCGGATGACGAAGCGTCACGATAACGGCCCAGCGGTGGGTGCCGGCGCGGACCCGGCATCATGGTGCGGGTGTACGAGCTGGACGTCGTGACGCCCGAGAGTTTGGCCCGTTTCGTCCACCGTTGGTACGGTCTGCCCGATCGCCCGCCGGTCGACCTGCCGCTCGCGGGCGTGCCGGAGCCGCTCGCGGGGTGGTATCGCATCGCCGCGCGCTACACGCTCCCGCTCAGCCGCGACCACGTCATGCACCCCTGGGACGAGCTGCGGCAGCGGCGGGGGCTGGTGCGGTTCTGGGAAGGCGCGACCGACTGGTACTCCTACGCGTCCGACGGCGGCGCGGAGCCCGAGGTCTACGAGAACGACGAGTCCCCGACCGGGCTCTCGCTGAGCCGGTTCCTCGTCTACGTCGCCGTCTACGAGGCCACGTACGCGCCGCTGCACGGGCTGGTGCGCATGGAGCCCGGGGCGGAGGAGCTGCGCGCGGTCAAGATCCGGCTGCGGGAGCTCGACGACGCCCTCTGGGCGTGGCCGGACCCTGGCACGCGGTACTTCGGCGACGACGACCTGCTCGGGCACCTCGGCCCCGACCGGATCGTGCTCGCGGCCCGGCACCGCGACGCGCTGGGCCGCTTCGACGGCCTCGGCATCCCCTGGGACTGGGACACCCGCGCCGGCTAGCGCACGTGGACCAGCATCGCACAGACGTCCTCGTCGTCGGCCACGTTGAGCGCGCCGACGAGGTGCTGCACCACCGCGTCGAAGTCGCCGAGGTCGATGTGCTCGCCCGCGCGCCGCACCAGGTCGAGCCCGCCGCCGCGGCGCCGGTCGACGCGGGCCTTCCCGCCGGTGTACAGCAGCACGCGGTCGCCGGGTTCGAGGGTCACGGTCGTCTCGGTGTACCGCATCTCGTCCACCTCGCCGAGCGGCAGCCCCAGCGGCCCCGACAGCACCGAGCCCTGCCCGCCGGCCGCATACCGGATCGGCGCCACCTGGCCGGCCGCCGCCCACCGCAGCTCCCGGGTCGCGGGCGAGAACCGGGCCACCACCAGGCACGCGGTGTGCTCGACCTCCATCGCGCAGAGCATGCCGTTGACGGCGGTCAGGATGTCCGCCGGCGGCATGTCCAGCATCGCGTACGCCCGTACCGCGTACCGCAGCCGCGCCGCCGTCGTCATCGACGACAGCCCCCGGTCGTCGACGTCGCCGAGCACCAGGACCGTTGCGCCGCCGGGCAGCGAGGCGGCGTCGTACCAGTCGCCGTCGACCGTCCCGACCCGCTCGGGTGAGCGGCACCGCCCGCAGATCTCGACGCCCTCGGTGTGGCCGAGCTCCGGGTCGGTGGGCAGCAGCGCCTTCTGCAACGCCTCGGCGGCCCGCCGCTCGTCGGCCAGCCGGTGCCGCTGCGCGGCCAGCGCCTCCTCGGCGCGGCGCAGCCGGGCCTCGATCGCCCGCTCCTCGGTGACGTCCTGCACGGTGCCGCGGACGGCGGTCACGTTGCCGGTCTCGTCGAAGATCGGCTCGGCGGTGAGCCGCAGCCGCCGGCCGTTGACCCGCCCCGCCCCGCGGACTTCGGCGAGCAGGTGCTTGCCCTCGACGAGCGTGCGCCGGACCGCGTCCTGCACGGCCAGCAGGTCGTCGGGGTGGACGCTGGAGGTCAGCTCGTCGACCGGCACCCGGGTCGCGTCGCGCCCGCCGTGGATGAGCCGGATGAGCTCGGGGGAGCAGCGCGGCTCGGGGTCGCGCAGCTCCCAGCAGAAGGAGCCGACGCCGGCGATCCGCTCGGCCTGCAGCAGCTGGTCGTAGAGCAGGTCGGCCTCGGTCGCGACCCGCCAGACGGCGAACACCCGGTCCCACAGCCGCACCGCGTGGACGGCCAGCGTCTGCGGCCCGGGGACCCCGTCGGTGCGCGGGTCGGCCCGCAGCCCATCCAGGCGGCGCGGCTGGCCGTCCTGGAGCAGCCGGGCGAACTCGGGCAGCAGCGTCGCGCTGCCCAGCGCCGGGTACGCCGCCAGGAGCGTCGCCTCGTCGGGGTCGACGCGGGCGCCGGAGAAGATCTGCCGGGCCAGGACGTTCGCGTACTCCACCCGGAAGTCGACGACCTGCCCGTCCTCGACCACCGGGGACAGCAGCGCCGCCGGGTCGTGCAGCGCGTCGACGACCGTCGGCAGCCAGACCTGGGCGGGGGCCGCCAGCGCGGTCTCCTCGCCCTCGACGTGGAACCAGGCGCTCGCGATCTCGTCGCCGATGAGCCCGTCGACCTGCCGGGCCACCGGCTCGAGCAGCGCCGTGACGTACCGCCGCAGCTCCTCGGAGTCGGGCAGCGCCTCGTCCCAGGTCATCAGGATCCCGCCGACGATCCGCTCGCCCGCGATGAGCGGCGAGGTCAGGACCGTCGCCCCGCTGAACGGCGCCTGCCCCATGACCGGGAACCGCGCGTCGTTCGCCCCGAGCCAGATCGTCTCGACGTCCTGCACGGCGACGACCAGCGGCAGCGCCGGGTCGGGCGGGATGCGCGACCAGCGGCTGCGCACCTCGCCGGGGACGCCGAACGCGCCGACCCCGCGCTGCGCGCCGTCCGGGTCGAGCAGCGTGAGCCACACCGTCGCCGGGGCCGGCCACGCGGTCGGCGCGGTGCCGAGCACCTCGCTGATCTCGTCGTAGCTGCGCGCGGCGGCGATCCGCGCGCCGAGCAGCTGGTGCTGGGACTGCAGCGCCTCGACCTCGGGGCTGCGGCTGGCCCGCCGGCGGGCCGGGGCCGGCGTGGGCGCGGCCGGTCGCTTGGCGGCCGCCGCCTGCTCGCGGCGCCGGGCGACGTGCTGGCGCAGCTCGTCGTCGATGAGGTTCACCACGTCGGGCGCGTTCGGGTCCGGCGAGGTGGTCCCGACGATCGCCGCGGCGACCTCGATGAGCTTGATGTTGGTGCGCTGGGACAGCCGCACGAGCTGGTCGAAGCCCTGGTCGGGGGTGATGCCCAGGCGCTCCACGAGCACACCCTTGGCCTGCTCGATGACGGCCCGGTTCCGCATGGCAGTGCGCACCCCGGTCAGCTCGGCGCGCAGCTTGGCCACCAGCGCCGCGAGCGCCTCGGCCGGCTCGGCGCTGCCGCCCTCGGCGGGTGGCTTGTCCGCCATTGCACGTTCTCCGTTCACTCGGTACCGACTCGCCCGTTGATGTTTACCACCAACCGGCTCGGGTAGGGGCGTTGGCAGGTCAGCCGGGTCGGCCACGTGGAGGTGCGCAAGGTGCAACAGGCATCTTCGTCGTCGGCAGGTGAGCGTTGAGGATCGCCCTGGTCTCGGCCCAAGCGAGTCCGCTCGCCCTCGGCGGGCCGGGGACCGGAGGCCAGCACACGCACGTGGCCGCGCTGGCGGGGGCGCTGGGGCGGCTGGGGCACGACGTGCGCGTGTACACCCGGCGCGAGGATCCCGACACCCCCGGCGAGGCGCCGTTCGCCGAGCGGGTGATCATCGAGCACGTCACCGCCGGGCCGCCGGAGCCGCTGCCGGTCGACGAGCTGCTGCCCCTCATGGGTGACTTTGGCCGCGCGCTGGCCTCCCGCTGGCAGCACCGCGACGGCCCCGACGTGGTCCACGCCCACTTCTGGCTCAGCGGCCTGGCCGCCCTGACCGCCACCGCCGAGCACCGCCGGCCGGTCATCGAGACGTACCACGGGCTCGGCGCCGTCCGCCGCCGCCACCTCAAGGAGCGCGACACCAGCCCCGAGCCGCGCGTCGGCCTCGAACGCACCCTCGGCACGCTCGTCGACCGGGTCGTCGCCCAGTGCGAGGACGAAGTCACCGAGCTCGGCCGGATGGGCATCCGCCGGGCCGACACCGTGATCGTCCCGTCGGGCGTCGACGGCGAACGGTTCACGCCGGGCGGCCCGGCCGCCGACCGGCCGCGGCCCGGCATGCGGCGCATCCTCAGCGTCGGCCCGCTGGTCGAGCGCAAGGGCTTCGCGGACCTGATCGAGGCGCTGCGCCGGGTGCCCGGCGCGGAGCTGGTCGTGGTCGGCGGGCCGGACCCGGCGGGCCTCGACCGGGACCCGGAGGCCCGTCGCCTCACGGAGTTCGCGGACCGCTGCGGCGTGGGGGACCGGGTGCGGCTCATCGGTGCGGTACCGCTGGATGACCTGCCCGGCTGGTACCGCTCGGCCGACGTGCTGGCGTGCGCCCCGTGGTACGAGCCGTTCGGCCTGACCCCGCTGGAGGGGATGTCCTGCGGCGTGCCCGTGGTCGCGTACGAGGTGGGCGGGATCGCCGAGAGCGTCATCGACAACGTCACCGGCGTGCTGGTCCCGCCCCGCGACACCAACGCCCTCGCGGCGGCCGTCCGCGGGCTGCTCGGCGACGAGGTCCGCCGGATGAGCTACGCCAGCGCGGCGATCGACCGGGTGCGCAGCCGGTACACCTGGGAGCGCACCGCCACCGACCTGGAGCGCGTGTACGCGGCCGTCACGGGCGGCGCCGCGGGATCGGCGGACGAGGACGTCGACGAGGACGACGAGGCACTCAGCGAGGTCTCCTCGTAGGTGGCCACGCCTTGCCCCGGCCGCGACGGAAGCGGTACGTTTAGCTAACCCGCATCAGCCGAACGGCTAGTGGTCACTCCACCGGTCGGCGACGGCGGGCAGGTGCCAGGCGCTCGAGACCACGGGTGCCAGCAGGCGCACTCCGTCCCCGGCCGGAGCCGGCGTGGACACCTCGCCGCTCGTGCCCGGCCGTGGCAGCAGGCAGGGGGATCCCCTCATGACCGTCACCGCCCACCGTTCCGTCCCGAAGCTCACCGGTTCGTCGAGGTCCGTCGGCTCGTTGCGGCCCACCGGTTCGTCGCGGCCCACCGGCAAGGACACCGAGTCCGCCGCGCAGGCGCTGCTCACGCTCCTCGGCGACCTGCCGGCGGACAGCCCCGACCGGGCCCGCGTCCGCGGCCGGCTGATCGAGCTGTACCTGCCGCTCGCCGAGTACCTGGCCCGCCGCTTCCGCAACCGCGGCGAGCCGCAGGACGACCTCAACCAGGTCGCCAACCTCGGCCTGATCAAGTCCGTCGACGGCTACGACCCCGCGCGGGGCGCCGCCTTCGCCAGCTACGCGATCCCGATGATCGTGGGCGAGCTCAAGCGGCACTTCCGGGACAAGGGCTGGGACGTCCGCGTCCCGCGGCGGCTGCAGGAGCTGCGCCTGGAGATCGGCCGGATCTCCGGCGACCTCGCCCAGGAACTGGGCCGCTCGCCGACGGTCGCCGACCTCGCCGGGCGCCTGGGCGTGTCCGAGGAGGAGGTCATCGAGGGCCTGGAGTCCGGCCACGCGTACCGCGCGCTGTCGATCAACGCCCCCGCGGGCGGCGAGGAGCGCGGCGCCGAGCTGGCCGACCTGCTCGGCGGCGTGGACCGCGACCTGGAGGCGGTCGACGACCGCGAGTCGCTGCGGCCGCTGATCGCCCGTCTCCCGGCCCGGGAGCAGCACATCCTGGCCATGCGCTTCTTCGGCAACCTGACCCAGACCCAGATCGCCCAGCAGCTCGGCATCTCCCAGATGCACGTGTCGCGCCTGCTGGCCCACGCCCTGACCCAGCTACGCACCGACCTGGTCCACCCGCTCTAACCCCACACCCACCACCCGCCCCCCCGCCCCGCCCCCTACCTTGCGTCGATCTTGCAGTTGTGGTGCCTGCCAAACCGGGACATTCGCGGCGTGTCCTGGCACCACAAGTGCAAGATCGACGCGAGAGGGGGCGCGGGGCGGACGGGGCGGAGGGGGCGCGGGGCGGAGGGGGTGGGGAGGTCAGACCGGGGCTAGGACCGAGGGGAGCTGGTAGACGTTGTAGGCCTGCTTGATCACCGGGTGGGCCACGTTGCGGACCGGCACGCCGCCCGGCGTTGTGCCGCGCTCCGAGCCCGCGTGGGCGTGGCCGTGCACCGCCAGGCCCACGCCGGGGGCGCCGTCGATCGCCTGGGCCAGCTGGTACGAGCCCAGGAACGGGTAGATCTCCAGCGGCTCGCCCAGCAGCGTCTCCGGTACCGGCGCATAGTGGGTGAGCGAGATCCGCACCTCGCAGTCCAGCGCGGCCAGCGCGTGCCCGAACCGCTCGGCCAACTCGCGGCCGTGGCTGGTGAACGCCTTCATCTCCGGCTCGCCGAACTCGCTCGCGCACGCTCCGGCGAAGCCGCCGCCGAAGCCCTTCGTGCCGGCCACGCCGACGCGCAGGCCGTTGCAGGAGAGCACGGTGCCGGAGCACTCCAGGACGATCAGGCCGGCGTCCTCCAGGATCTTCGCCACCTCGTCCTGCTGGTCGCTGTGGTAGTCGTGGTTGCCGAGGATCGCGATCACCGGTACCGCCAGATCCCCGAACTCCCGGGCCACGCAGTGCGCCTCGTCGGGGGTGCCGTGCCGGGTCAGGTCGCCGGCCAGCAGCAGCATGTCGGCCTTGTCGCCGAGGTGCTCCAGGGCGGGCCGGTAGCGGCCGAGGACGTCGGCGTCGAGGTGGACGTCGCCCACCGCCGCCACGCGGACGAAGTCGCTCACAGCTCCTCGACCTCCTCCGGCTCGTGCACCCGCGTGACCCCGATGTTGCAGCGCACCGGCAGCTCGGGGAACGCCTCGCTGACCACCCGGCAGATCGTGTCCCGGCGCTCGGCGCTCTCCACCTCGCCGACCAGGCTGATCCCGCCGCCCTCGGTGCGGACGAACCGGATGCCCTGCTCGGTGATGCGCTCGTCCTCGGCGAGCAGGTGCTGCAGCTCGCTCTCGACGTACTGGTCGACGGTCATCGTGGAGCCCCCTAAACGGCTGCCGACAGGGCGCTGGCCTCTGCGAGCGACATCACGCCGAGCCGGTCGATCAGGAACAGGAAAGCATGCGCGTACGGCGAGTGGGCCGTTTCCCGGTAGACCCGGGGCCAGTCGATCTGCTCGCGCAGCGACCGGGCGACCGGCAGCCCGCGGGCGAAGTCGCAGTAGTGCGCCGACCAGGTCAGCACCTTGTGGATCATCAGTTCGGTCGCCGAGAGCACCGGCATGTGGCAGGCGTTGACCGCGATGACATCGGTGTCCGCGAGGGTCTGGTCGGTCACCGGGCGCTGGACCGGGCAGAAGATGATGTCGATGAGCAGGTCGCCGGCGTCGGTCTGGTCCCAGGCCTTCACCAGCCAGCCCTCGGGCGGCACCTCGCCGCGGAACCCGACCTCGCTCAGCGCGGTCAGCACCCGCTCGGCGTCCTCCTCCTTGATGAGGAAGTCGATGTCGTGGTCGACCGACTCGCCGCCGCGGGCGTAGACCGCGAAGCTGCCCGCGAGGCAGAAGGGGATGCCCGACTCCTTGAGATGGAAGGCGGCCTTCTTGAGCGTGGCGATGAGCGGTTGCCTGTCTTCCGGAACTGCCATGAATAGTGGCTTACCCGGCCACCCAATCCGTCACACCCGCCGATTTCACCCGAGCAGGCGGGGGAACAGCTCGGTCTCCTCCTCCTGCATGTGCTGCCGGGCGGTGTCCAGCAGGGCCGCCAGCAGCTCGGCGAAGGCCGGGTCGACGTCGTTGAGCTCGGCCAGGCGGGCCACCAGCTCGTCGACCCGGGCGTGCTCGGCCGCCTCGTAGGCGGCGATCTCGGCGCCGAGCAGCGGGTGCAGGCGCTCCTCCTCGGCGCGCGTGTGGCCGGCCAGCAGCGCGGTCGCCGCGTCGAGGGCCGACCGCCGGGCGGCCGGGTCGGTGGCCGTCTCGATCTCGGCGAAGAGCTCCTCCAGCCGGCGGTGGTCGGCCACGAGTCTCTCGACGAGGTCGGACGACATTGCGGCACCTCCAGGAGCGAAACGGCACAAACGGCGTACCCGAGCCGGGGGTGGGCTAACCGTTCTGATCAATATGGGCGGGCCGGGCTTCCGCCGGTGTTGGCACGTGTGTTCGAATACGCGGCTATGGAGCGCAGAAAGCACTGGTGGAACGGCGCCTGGGGGCGGCTCGCCCGCCGCGACGTGTACCTGTTCGAGGACGCCGGCATCTGGTGGGTGGAGTCCCGCGAAGGTGGTGCCGACGGGCGGGCCCGCCGCTACGAGTTCACGGACGAGGACGAGGCGATGAACTGCGTGTCCGGGCTGCTGGCCCAGCCGGGGAGCTGGCGCGAGCTGAAGTAGGCAACGAATCGCCGGTTTCCCGCCGTATCAGACAATGAAGATGCGCCAACAAGCAGCGGATTGCAATGGTTCGCCGCCCGGGACGGCCGTAGATTTTTCATCATGAGCCGTCGCTACCTGATGTGCCGCCCCACGTACTTCACGGTCAACTATGCGATCAACCCGTGGATGGACCCGACCGCGCCGGTCGACACCGAGCGGGCGGTCGCGCAGTGGACCACGCTGTACGAGTTGTACCTGTCGCTCGGCCACACCGTCGACCTCATCGACCCGGTGCCCGGCCTGCCCGACATGGTGTTCGCGGCCAACGGCGCGACCGTCGTCGACGGCAGGGTCTACGGGGCGCAGTTCCGCCACCCGGAGCGGGCCGACGAGGGGCCGGCCTACCTGTCCTGGTTCGCGCGCAACGGCTTCGACGTCCACGCCGCCAAGAACGTCAACGAGGGCGAGGGCGACCTCCTGCTGGCCGGCGAGGTCATCCTCGCCGGCACCGGGCTGCGCACCGAGCACGCGGCGCACCTGGAGGCGCAGGAGCTCTTCGGCCGGCCGGTGATCGGCCTGCAGCTGGTCGACCCGCGCTACTACCACCTCGACACCGCGCTCACCGTCCTGTCGGCGACGAACGTCGCGTACTACCCGGGCGCGTTCTCGCCGGGCAGCCGGGAGGTGCTGCGCCGCCTGTACCCCGACGCGGTCGTCGCGACCGCCGAGGACGCCGCCGTGCTGGGGCTCAACGCCGTCAGCGACGGTCACCGGGTCGTCCTGCCGGCCGCCGCCACCCGCCTCGCCGCGGCGCTAGCGTCGAAGGGGTTCCAGCCGGTGCCGGTCGACGTGTCCGAACTGCACAAGGCCGGTGGCGGACCGAAGTGCTGCACGCTGGAGGTGCGCTCATGACTGGTCCGGAGCGAAGCGGAGGGGCCGGTCGTCATGGGCTCAGTTTTGAAGGCATGTGGCCGGAGCGAAGCGGAGGACGCATGACCGCCGCTGTCACGAACCGGACCGCCCCCGCGGTCGCCGAGGCGGAGCGCTGGACGGCGCACAACTACCACCCGCTGCCGGTCGTGATCGCCGAGGCCGAGGGCGCCTGGGTCACCGACGTCGACGGCCGTCGCTACCTCGACTGCCTGGCCGGCTACTCGGCGCTGAACTTCGGTCACCGCCACCCGGCGCTCGTCGCCGCGGCCCGCGAGCAGCTCGACCGGGTCACGCTCACCAGCCGGGCGTTCCTGCACGACCAGTTCGGCCCGTTCTGCCACGAGCTGGCGCAGCTGTGCGGCAAGGACCTGGTCCTGCCGATGAACACCGGCGCCGAGGCCGTCGAGACCGCGATCAAGGTGTCCCGCAAGTGGGGGTACAAGGTCAAGGGCGTGCCCGACGGCCGGGCGACGATCGTGGTCGCCGACGGCAACTTCCACGGCCGCACCACGACGATCGTGAGCTTCTCGACCGACCCGGAGGCGCGGGCCGACTTCGGGCCGTACACGCCGGGCTTCCGCGTCGTCCCCTACGGCGACCTCGACGCCATGGCCGCCGCGATCGACGACACGACGGTGGCGGTACTGCTGGAGCCGATCCAGGGCGAGGCCGGCGTCCTCGTCCCGCCCGCGGGGTACCTCACCGGCGTCCGCGCCCTGTGCACCGAGCGCGGCGTGCTGTTCGTCGCCGACGAGATCCAGTCCGGCCTCGGCCGCACCGGCGACACGTTCGCCTGCGACCACGAGGGCGTCGTCCCCGACATGTACGTGCTCGGCAAGGCGCTCGGCGGGGGCATCGTCCCCGTGTCCGCGGTCGCGGCCGGCAGCGACGTCCTCGGCGTGCTCCGCCCGGGCGAGCACGGCTCCACGTTCGGCGGCAACCCGCTCGCGTGCGCGGTCGCCCGCGCCGTGATCGCGCTGCTGAACACCGGCGAGCCGCAGGCGCGCGCCAAGGAGGTCGGCGCGCACCTGCATTCCCGCCTCGCCGACCTGGTCGGCCACGGGTTGACCGCGGTCCGCGGCCGCGGCCTGTGGGCCGGCGTCGACATCGACCCGGCCCTCATGACCGGCCGCGCGGCGAGCGAGCGCCTGATGGCCCGCGGCGTCCTGGCGAAGGACACGCACGGCTCGACGCTCCGCCTCGCCCCGCCGCTGGTGGTCACCGTGGACGAGATCGACGCCGCCGCGGACGCGATCACCGAGGTGCTCAAGAACTCCGGCGCATGAACCAGCGGCTCAGCCAGGAGCGGTGGGCGGGCGACGGCTCGTCCACCGCGACCGGCGGCTCCGCCGCCGCCACCGGTGAGCGGCCGCGCCGGCCCAGCTCCCGGGCCTCCGGGTCGAGGTAGAACCCCGGCCGCTGGTCGGCCTCGGTGTAGTACCGGTGGAACACCCCCGTGGTCGCCGGGCTCATCGGCGGCACGATCCACGACCAGTCGGCCGGGGTCGCCCGGCCCGAGCGCTCCTCGCTGGTCATGTGGGCCAGGAACCGCTCCGACTCGGTGTGGTGGTCGCTGATGCGCGCGCCCGCCCGGTCGAACGACCACAGCACGGCCCGGTTCAGCTCGACCAGCGCCCGGTCCTTCCACAGTGACCGCTCGGTGCTCGTGTCCAGCCCGAGCCGCTGCGCGACGACCGGCAGCAGGTCGTACCGGTCGGGGTCGGCCAGGTTGCGGGCGCCGATCTCGGTGCCCAGGTACCAGCCGTTGAACGGCGCCAGCGGATAGTCGACGCCGCCGATCGTCAGCCGCATGTTGGAGATCGCCGGGATGGCGTGCCAGCGCAGGCCCAGCTCGGCGAACCACCGGTGCTCCGGGTGCCCGATCGGCACCTCCCACACCGCGTGCTCCGGCAGCTCGTAGAGGCTGACCTCGCCGCCCGGCCCCTCGATGACCAGCGGCAGCACGTCGAAGGCGTTGTCGGGCTTGCCCCGCCAGCCGTACTGCTGCAGGGTCTCCGTGAACGCGACGTACCGCGGGTCGCCGACGATGGTCCCGTCGGCGTGCCGGTGCCCGGCGTAGCGGATCAGCTGCTCGTTCCACAGCCGCGTGCCCGGCTGCCCCGGCACGTTCGGCGCGAAGACGGAGATCACCGGCCGGATCACGTTGCGCTCGCGCTGCCCGGCGAGGCGCAGGTGCCGCACCAGCTCCTCGTAGATCTCGTCCGGCGCGCTCACCTTGCGCAGGTCGCGCACCACCAGGCTGCGCCAGTAGAGCCGGCCGATGCACCGGCTCGCGTTGCGCCAGGCGACCCGGGCGCCGAAGACCAGCTCGGTGTAGGTGTGGGTGTAGGTTCCGGTCGCCTCGATCTCGTCCCGCACCTCGGCGAGGCGGGCGCGGGGGTTGCCGTGCTGCGGGTTCTCCTTGTGGTAGAGGTCGAGGAACTCCTCGGCCTCGGCGGGATCCACCGGCGAGTGGGGATCCCATTGTGGTCCCGGCGTGTCTCGGTATCCAGGCACGCTCACGCGCAATCCTCCCAACGCTGGCAGGGGCTCCCAGGGGACGTGAGAAACCCATGTTGGGGCGACCGTGCGCGCCGAGGTCGCACATCGTGTGCGGTTCGCGGCGGAGCGTGGAGGATTGCAACCTGCAGAAAGCAAGCCGCGCGGCGCTGTGCGTGCGCAGCGGTGTGCGTGCACGGGGCTGTGCTTGCGCGGGCTGTGTCCGTGCGGTGCCGTGCCCGCCCCGCCCCGCGTCCCCGCGCCGTTCTCCATGATCGCGAAGGATTCTTGTACGCGGGAGTGCCCAAGTCGTCGCGATCACGGAGCAGGCGTCGGTCGTGCGGGTGTTCTCGTGGCCGGGCCCAGGCGCCCGCAGCGTCGGGGCCGCGGGTGCCGGGCCGGCGAGCCGGGCGTCGACGTTGGTCGATCCACCCTCATGTTGATCTCGAATTGTGAGGGTAGATCGACCAACGTCACAGCGCGACGAGGCGGTGCCGGCCAGCCGGCGGAGTTAGCCGGAGGCGACCCGGCGGAGGCGGGTCAGGTACGTCTGCGCCACCACGACCAGCGCGATGAACGAACCGCTGATCACCGTCTGCCAGGCCGACGTGACCGTGCCGACCTGGTTGATCAGATTCTGGATCACCTGCAGCAGCAGGACGCCGGCGATCGTGCCGCCGAGCGTGCCCGCGCCCCCGGTGAGCAGCGTCCCGCCGATGACGACCGCCGCGATCGCGTCCAGTTCCATGCCCGTGCCCAGCACCGTCACGCCCGAGCCCAGGCGGGCCGCGTTGATCGCCCCCGCCAGGCCGGCCAGCACGCCCGACAGGACGTAGACGCGGATCTGCGTCGCCCGGATGCGCACGCCCATGAGGCGGGCCGCGTCCTCGCTGCCGCCGATGGCGTAGACGGACTGGCCGAGGCGCGTGCGGTACAGCAGGAGCATGCCGAGCGCGAACAGCCCGGCGACGAGGTAGACCGGGTACCCGATGCCGAGGAGCTCGCCGGTGCCGAAGTGCTTGAACGGGTCGGCCTGCACCAGGTACGTCTCGCGGCCCTCGCCCGACAGCGCCAGCATGAGCCCCCGCGCGCCGAGCAGCCCGGCGAGCGTGACGATGAACGGCGCCAGCCGGGCGTAGGCGATGACCAGGCCCTGCACCAGCCCGAACAGCCCGCAGGCGGCGAGGGGCAGCGCGAACGCGGCCACGACACCGTACTGCGAGGCCCAGGCGGCCAGGACCCCGCCGAGCACGTAGAGGGAGCCGACGGACAGGTCGATGCCGCCGCTGACGATCACGAACGTCATGCCGAGCGCGATGAGGGCCGGCGGCGCGGCCGAGATGAGGACCGTGCCGACGTTGTCGTAGGTGCGGAAGCTGTCGAAGGCCACCGCCCCGACCACGACGACGATCGCCAGGACCGCGAGGGCGCCCTGGCGCTGGACCAGCTCGACGATCCGCTCGGTGCGCTGCGAGGCCGTCTCGGCCCTGTCGGTTGCCGAATCCGCGACGAGCGTCATCGGGTCCTCCGTTCGCGGGCCGCGTAGACGGCGACCAGGATGATGACCGCCTGGACCATCTGCGCGGTCGAGTCCTTCAGGTTGTTCGCGATCATCGTCGCGGTGAGCAGCTGCATCAGGAACGCGCCGGCGACGGTGCCCAGCACGCGGATCTTGCCGCCGGTCAGCGGCGTGCCCCCGACGACGACCGCGGTGATCGCCGACAGCTCGATGAGCAGGCCGATCCGCGACGCGTCGGCCGAGCCGATGCGCGACACCTGGATGACGCCGGCGACCGCGGCGAGCACCGCGGCGACGACGTAGACGGTCACCAGGACCCGCCGCACCGGCACGCCGGCCAGCTCGGCGGCCGGCCGGTTGTCGCCGATCGCGAGCAGCCGCCGGCCGAAGACCGTGCGGCGCACGACGAACCCGACGACGACGGCGAGGACGGCCGCGACCCAGACCGTGTACGGCACGCCGAGGAACGCGTCGGTGCCGATGGCCAGGAAGTCGGCGTTGCGGATGTCCTTGTACCGCCCGCTGGACAGGACCAGGGCGATGCCCCGGCCGGCGACCAGCATGGCGAGCGTCGCGACGATCGGCTGCAGCCCGACGAACGCGACCAGCCCGCCGTTGACCAGCCCGATCACCAGCCCGCCGAGCAGCGCGAGCAGGATCGCCGGGACCATGCCGTAGCCGAGGTACAGCGGGATCAGCGCGGCGCCGAGGGCCATCACCGACCCGACCGACAGGTCGATGCCCTCGGTGCCGATGACCAGCGCCATCCCGAGCGCCACGATGACGACCGGGGTGACCTGCACGAGCTGGATGCGCAGGTTCTGCCACTGCAGGAAGTTGTCGGTGAAGGCGATGTTGAACAGCACCAGCACGACGATGGCGACGTAGACGCCGTAGGCGGGCAGCCAGCCGCGCAGCCGCTGCGGCAGCGAGGGTGCGGAGACAAGCGTGGTCATGAGGCGGCCACCGCGATCGTGTTCATCAGCTGCTCCGTCGTCACCTGGTCGCCGCGCAGCTCGCCGACGACGGCTCCGTCGCGCAGCACCACCACCCGGTCGGACCCTTCGATCAGCTCCTCGGCGTCGGAGGAGACCAGCACCACCCCGAGGCCTTCCGCGGCCAGCTCGTCGATGAGCGCCTGCACCTCGGCCTTCGCGCCGACGTCGATGCCCCGCGTCGGCTCGTCGAGCAGCAGCACCTTCGGCCCGGTCGCCAGCAGCCGGGCCAGCAGCACCTTCTGCTGGTTGCCGCCGGAGAGGTCGCCGACGCGCTGGTGCGGGCCGGCGGCCTTGATGCGCAGCCGGGTCATGAACGTCTCGACGATCCGGTCGATCTTCTTCTCCGACACCAGGCCCGCCGCCGACAGCCGGGGCAGCACGGCGAGCGCGATGTTCTCGCGCACCGACAGGCCGAGCGCGAGGCCCTCGGCCTTGCGGTCCTCGGGCTGCACGGCGATCCCGGCGCGCAGGGCGTGCACCGGCGTCGGCCGGCGCAGCGGCTTCCCGTCGATCTCGACGGTGCCCGAGTCCAGCGGCAGCGCGCCCGCGACGGCCTTGATGGTCTCGCTGCGGCCGGCGCCGAGCAGCCCGCCGAGCCCGACCACCTCGCCCGGCCGCACCGCGAAGCTGACGCCGGCGAGCCGGTACCGGCTGCTGAGCCCCTCGGCCCGCAGGACCGGCGGCCGGTCGGTGGCGGTGTCGTGCGAGCCGGCGAAGCTGGTGAAGCCCTCGCGGCGGACCTCGGCGACGGGCCGGCCGAGCATGTGCGACACGAGCGCGACCCGGTCGAGGCCGGCGAGCGCGCCGCTGTGCACCAGGCGGCCGTCGCGCAGGACGGTGACGCTGTCGCAGATGCGGTACAGCTCGTCGAGCCGGTGGCTCACGTAGACGATCCCGACGCCCCCCTCGTGCAGCCGGCGGATGACGCCGAAGAGGGTCTCGACCTCGCGCGGCTCCAGCGACGAGGTCGGCTCGTCCATCACCACCACCCGGGCGTCGACCATGACGGCGCGGGCGAGGGCGACCATCTGCTGGGCGCCGAGCGCCATCAGGCCGAGCGGCCGGCGCACGTCGGAGGTGATGCCGTAGCCGGCCAGGATCTCGGCGGCCTCGCGGTGCATCCGGCCGACGTCGACGAGGCCGAGGCGGTTGCGCGGCTCCCGGCCGAGGAAGAGGTTCCGCGCCACGCTCATCAGCGGGACGAGGTTGACCTCCTGGTAGATGGTCGAGATGCCGGCGTGCTGGGCGTCGAGCGGCCCGGCGAAGGCGGCCGGGCGGCCGAGGAAGCGGACCTCGCCGCCGTCGGGGCGGTACACGCCGGTGATGACCTTGATGAGCGTCGACTTCCCGGCGCCGTTCTCGCCGACGAGGGCGTGGACCTCGCCGGGGCGCAGCGTGAACGAGACGTCGTCGAGGGCGCGCACGCCCGGGAACTGCTTGCTGACCCCGACGACCTCGAGCAGGGGTTCGGACATCGGCTCTCCTTGCCGCGTTCGTGCCGCGGGGCCCAGACCGACCGGCCCGGGCCCCCGGTCCGGGAGGGTCAGTACGCGAGGCCGAGGTCGGACTGCGCGTTGCTGGCGTCGTACTCGCGGTCGGAGATGATGATGTTCTCCGGGATCGCCTCGCCGTTGAAGAACTTCTGGGCGGCACCGAAGGCGAGCGGACCGAAGCGCGGGTTCGACTCGATGACCGAGAAGATCCAGCCGTCGACGATGCCCTGGACCGCGCCCTTCGTGCCGTCGATCGTCACGATCTTGACGTCGCCGGCCTTCTTGCTGGCGCCCTTGAGCGCCGTGATCGCGCCGAGTGCCATCTCGTCGTTCTCGGCGTAGATGCCGTTGATGTTCGGCTTCGACTGCAGCAGCTGCTCGGCGACCTTCTGCCCCTCCTCGCGGGAGAACTGGCCGGTCTGCTCGAACTCGATCTTGATGTTCGGGGCGACCTTCGCGATCTGGTCCTTGAAGCCGTTGGTCCGCAGCGTGGTGACGTTGTTGCCCGGGGCGCCGAGGAGGATCGCGACCGTGCCGGCGTTGTTCAGGGCCTTGGCCATCTTGTCGGCGGCGCGCTTGCCCTGCTCGTAGAAGTCCGAGCCGATGAACGTCAGGTAGTCCGTGCAGTGCTTCGCGTTGATCTTGCGGTCGATGGTGACGATCGGGACCTTCTTCTGCGCGGCCTTCTGGAAGACCGAGTCCCACCCGTCGGAGTTGAGCGGCGCGACGATGAGCAGCTGGACGCCCTGGTCGAGGAGCGTGCTGACGTCGGTGATCTGCTTGTCGAACTTCGAGTCGGCGTTGGTCAGCTTGAGGTTCGACGCGGGGATGCCGAGCTTGGCGGCCTCGTCCTTGATCGACTGGGTCTCCGCGATCCGGAACGGGTTGGCCTCCTTCTCCGACTGGGAGAAGCCGACCGTCGCGGTCTTCAGGTCGACCTTCTGGCCGCCGAACTGCTGCAGCGTGCAGGTGGAACCGCCGGCGTCCGCGGACTTCGTCGTCTGCGCGGCGGCGGAGGTGTCGGCCGTGGGCGAGCCGCCGGGCTCGTCCTCGGACTTCGCGCAGCCGGTCATGAGCAGGGCGGCGGCGCTGAGAACGGCGAGAGCGGGCCGCCAACGGCCACGCATTCCGATCATGTCGGTCACTCCCTAGAGCGAGGGGTGGACCGCGGTCCATATTGACGAACCGCGTTGGGGTGTACCGCATTCACTCATCCTCCAACTTTTTCTGTCAAGACTCTGCACTAGCCGAAACAAAATCGAACACCAACTGTCACAGGCTCGGGATGTGTGCGCAGTCGTGTCGAAGCTTGTGCAGAACCAAACAGCGGCGTACAAAAATATCCAACAAGTTCGATCTATTGCACGCAGGGAGCTGCAATGATCCGACGAACCGCCCGCCTGGCCGCCGCTGCCACGGTGGCCATCACATCCATCATTGTCGTTGTCGCCGGACCCGCCGAGGTGTCACAGGCCGCCGCCACCCCGGCCCCGGGACCGATCACCGCCCCGGTCATGGGCTGGAACAGCTGGAACCGGTTCGGCTGCAACATCGACGAGAACCTCATCCGGGCGACCGCCGACGCCATGGTGAGCACCGGCCTGCGCGACTCGGGCTACACGTACGTCAACATCGACGACTGCTGGATGGCGAGCACCCGCGACGCGCAGGGCCGGCTGCGCCCCGACCCGGTCCGGTTCCCGGGCGGCATCGCCGCGCTCGCCGACTACGTCCACGCCCGCGGGCTCAAGCTCGGCATCTACTCGTCGGCCGGCACTGCCACCTGCCAGGGGCTGCCGGCCAGCCTCGACCACGAGACCGTCGACGCCCAGACGTGGGCGTCCTGGGGCGTCGACCTGCTGAAGTACGACAACTGCAACAACCAGGGGCGGCCGGCGCTGCAGCGGTACAAGGCGATGGGCGACGCGCTCAAGGCCACCGGCCGGCATATCGTCTACAGCATCTGCAACTGGGGCGACGACGAGCCGTGGGTCTTCGGGCCGAACGTGGGCGGCAGCTACTGGCGCACCACCGGCGACATCAGCGACAACTGGGGCAGCGTCACCTCCCTGCTCGACCAGCAGGCCGGGCTGGAGCCGTTCGCGCGCAGGGGGTACTACAACGACCCCGACATGCTGGAGGTCGGCAACGGCGGGCTCACCGCCGACGAGAACGTCGCCCACTTCTCGCTCTGGTCGCTGCTGTCCGCTCCGCTGCTGCTCGGCAACGACCTGCGCAGCGTCAGCGCGTCCACGCTCGCGATCCTGCGCAACCCGGACGTCCTCGCGGTCAACCAGGACTGGGCCGGCTCGCAGGGGCGGCGGGTGGCCGACACCGGGGACCAGGAGGTGTGGGCGAAGCCGATGAGCGACGGCTCGGTCGCCGCCGTGCTGTTCAACCGGGGCGGCGCCGCCACCACCGTGTCGACGTCCGCCGCGGCCCTCGGTCTCGGCGGCTCCAGCTCGTACGCCGTGCGCAACCTCTGGACGGCAGGCACCGCCACGACGACGGGCACGATCTCGGCGACCGTGCCCGCGCACGGCGTGGCGATGGTCCGGGTGACCCGGGCCGGCACCCTGGCCGCGCCGCCCGCGTCCGGCACGCTCCAGGTGAGCGACCTGCCGTGGCTCGCGTCGAGCAACGGCTGGGGACCGGTGGAGCGCGACCGCGCCAACGGCGAGCAGGCGGCCGGCGACGGCGGGACGCTGAGCGTCGGCGGCACCACGTTCGCGAAGGGCATCGGCGCGCACGCCGACTCGGCGGTCCACGTGTACCTCGGGCGCGCCTGCAGCACGTTCACCGCGCAGGTCGGCGTCGACGGCGAGGTGGGCGCCAACGGCTCGGTCCGCTTCGCCGTCTACGGCGACGGCCGCCTGCTCGGTTACACCGCCGTGAAGACCGGGGGACAGGCGCCGACCCGGCTCACCGTGTCGACCGGCGGCTACCTGACCCTGGAGCTGCGGGTGGCCGACGCGCGCACGAACGGCATCCAGTACGACCACGCCGACTGGGGCGCGCCGACGCTGGTCTGCGGCACCGCCGGCGCCGGCTCGTTCGTCAGCGACCGCACCTGGGGCACGGCGACCAACGGCTGGGGCCCGGTCGAGCGCGACGCCTCCAACGGCGAGCAGCCGGCCGCCGACGGCAGCGTGCTGACCGTCGGCGGGGTCGCGTATCCGAAGGGTGTCGGCGCCCACGCGGCGAGCGACCTCACCGTCCCGCTCGGCGGCGCGTGCAGCCGGTTCACGGCCGTCGCCGGGCTGGACGCCGAGGTGGGCACGTCGTCGACGGGCGTGACGTTCAGCGTCCTCGGCGACGGCGTGACGCTCTGGACGAGCCCGACGGTCACGGCGGGCGCGCCGGTGGCGGTCGACGTGAGCGTGGCCGGGCGCACGAACCTCCGGCTGGTCGTCGGCGGCGCGGGCAGCATCGACTACGACCACGCCGACTGGGCCGACGCTCGACTCATCTGCTGAGGCTGACCCGGCGCGTCCCCTCCGCGGGTGTGACGACGAAGGTGTCGGGAGGCGCGAAGCCGTTCGCGGCGAACGCCTCCCGCACCGCCGCGGCGACGCTCCCGCAGTCGTCCTCCTCGACCAGGGCGAGCACGCACCCGCCGAAGCCGCCGCCGGTCATCCGGGCCCCGTACGCGCCGTGCTCCAGCGCCACCCGCACGGCCGTGTCGACCTGCGGCACGGTGATCTCGTAGTCGTCGCGCATCGACTCGTGCGACGCCGTCATGAGCGAGCCGACCGCGCGGAGGCTGCCGGACCGCAGGGCCGCCACGGTGTCGAGGACCCGCTGGTCCTCGGTGACCACGTGCCGGACCCGCCGGCGCATCACCTCGTCGTCGAGCTGGGCCAGGGCGCCGTCGAGCCCGGCCACGTCGACGTCGCGCAGCGCGGTCACGCCGAGGAGCTTGGCCGCATCCTCGCAGGAGCGGCGGCGGGCCGCGTACTCGCCGGTGACGTGCGCGTGCGGGGCCTTGCTGTCGACGACCAGGATGGCCAGGCCGGCCTCGGCCAGGTCGAAGGGCACCTGCTCGGTCGCCAGGGAGCGGCAGTCGAGGAACAGCGCGTGCCCGGCCCGGCACAGCGTCGAGGCGGCCTGGTCCATGACGCCGGTCGGCGCGCCCACGTACTCGTTCTCGGCCCGCTGGGCCAGCCGCGGCCGCAGCTGCATCGGCAGGTCCGCCCCCGCCAGTTCGACGAGGGCGGCCATCGCCGCGCACTCGATCGCCGCGGAGCTCGACAGCCCGGCGCCGAACGGCACGTCGGAGGCCACCCACAGGTCGGCCGGCGGCACCTCGTGGCCGGCCTCGCGCAGCACCCAGACGATCCCGGCGACGTAGGCGGCCCAGCCCTCGACTTTTTCCTCGTGGAACGTGACGGTCTCGCCGGTCTGCTCCGACGTGACGGACCAGCCGGGCTCCGCCCGCCGCCGGGCCGCGACCACCGTGCTGTGCGGCAGCGCGAACGGCAGGACGAACCCGTCGTTGTAGTCGGTGTGCTCGCCGATGAGGTTGACCCGGCCGGGGCTCGCCCAGACCGTGTCGTAGCGGCCTCCGGGCAGCCGTGACTCGGCTGTCACAGCCTCACCTCCCGCAGCATCTCGGCGGCCTCCTCGGGCCGCACGTCGTTGACGAACACGCCCATGCCGGACTCGGATCCGGCGAGGTACTTCAGCTTGCCCGGCGCCCGCCGCGTGCTGAACAGCTGCAGGTGCAGGTAGGCCAGGTCCCGGTCGACGCGCACCGGTGCCTGGTGCCAGGCGGCGATGTACGGCATCGGCAGCCCGAACATCCCGTCGAGGCGGCGCAGGACCTCCAGGTAGAGCGGCCCGAACGCGTCCCGCTCCGCGCTGGTGAGGGAGGGGATGTCCGGGGTCTGGCGCCTGGGGTACAGGTGGATCTCGAACGGCCAGCGAGCGGTCGCCGGGACGAAGGCGGTCCAGAGGCCGTTCTCCGCCACGATCCGGCGCCCGTCGGCCTGCTCCGCCGCCAGCACGTCGGCGAAGAGGTTCCCTCGCGCATACCGCCGGGCCGAGTCGAGCATGCGGCGGGTCCGCGGGGTGACGAACGGGTACGCGTAGATCTGGCCGTGCGGGTGGCTCAGCGTGACGCCGATCTCCTCGCCCCGGTTCTCGAAGCAGAACACCTGCTCGACGTCGTCGCGCGTGGCCAGGTCGGCGGTCCGGTCGGCCCAGGCCTCCACGACGGTGCGCACCCGGTCCTTCGACAGCGACGAGAACGAGGCGTTGTGGTCGGAGGTGAAGCAGACGACCTCGCACCGCCCGGCCGCGCCCCGGGCCGGCACCAGGCCGGGGAGCACGTCGTCCTGCGCCGGCCCGACCCGGTGGCTGAACGACGGGAACCGGTTCTCGAAGACGACCACGTCGTACTCCGGCGCCGGGATCTCGCTCGGCCACCGCGGCGTCGACGGGCACAGCGGGCACTCGTCGGACGGCGGCTTGTAGGTGCGGGTCTGCCGGTGCGTGGCGATCGCCACCCACTCGTCGAGGACCGGGTCGTGCCGCATCTCCGAGGCGGGCGGCGGCGGGGGCAGCTCCCGCTGGTCGACGGCGTCGCGGGACGCGTCGTCGCGCTCGTCGAAGTAGATGAGTTCCCGGCCGTCGGCGAGGTGGGTGACCGTGCGCTTCACTCGTTCTCCAGGGGTCCTTGCTAGTCGTTCGGATCCACGACGATGAGTTCTCCGACGCGCTCGGCGAGCTGGACCCGCGCCTCGGCGGCGAGGCCCACGTCGGTGATGAGGATGTCCGCCTCGTCGAGCGGGGTGATGGTGGCGATGCCGACCATCTCCCACTTGGTGTGGTCGGCCAGGACGACCAGGCGCCGGGCGGCGGCGACGAGCAGGCGGTTGGTGCCCGCCTCCATGAGGTTCGGGGTGGTGAAACCGGTGCGCGGGCTCATCCCGTGCACGCCGAGGAACAGGACGTCGACGTTGAGCGAGCCGATCGCCGCCTCCGCCACCGGGCCGGCGAGGGCGTCCGAGGGCGTGCGGATGCCGCCGGTGAGCACGACGGTCTGGTCGGGGCGGCCGGCGTGGTACAGCGTGTCGGCCACCGGGATCGAGTTGGTGACGATCGTCAGGCCGGGCACGTCGACGAGGTGCGCGGCCAGCGCCGCGGTGGTGGTGCCGGCGGACAGGGCGACCGCGGTGTGCGGCTCGATGAGCTTGGCGGCCCGCTCGGCGATCGCCGCCTTCTCGTTGCGCTGGCGCACCGACTTCGCGTCGAAGCCGGGCTCCTCGGTGGAGCCGGGGCCGGCGATGGTGGCGCCGCCGTGCACCTTGTCGACCAGGCCGCGGTCGGCGAGCGCCTCGAGATCGCGCCGGATGGTCATGTCCGACACGCCGAACTGGCGGACCAGTTGGCTCACCCGCACGCCGCCGTGGCGGCGCACCAGGTCGAGAATGGCCGCCTGACGTTGCTGTGCGAGCATCACGCCGGTCCCTTCGCCGTTTCCGTCACGGATTCCACCGCAGACGTTACGTCGCGGGGGCGGGTGTGCACCCCGCCGACCCGGCCGAAGTCTGGGCGCGCTCGCATGGCGTACAGCTTCGAACCTAGCCGACCAGAAGTCAACAAACTCGAACAGCGATCTCGGTGACCCGCCGCCGGCGTGTGCCGGTTCCGCTCCGCAATCGCATCGGCCTGCGCGAATCATGGCTGGTGAAGCGGCACGCCCATCGACTCATGCTGAGGTCTGGAGGTTCTCGTTCGGTTCTGTGAGGAGGACGCGGTTCCGGCTCGCCCGACGCAACTTCCGGCGCCGGCTCCTCCGGCTCCGCCAACCCGGCCCGGACGCGGCGGGCGACATTTCCGAAACGTCACCCGAGCGTGCCGCGTGCGACCGGCGCGGGCGGTGGCGGCTCCGGTCGACTCCACGATCATGGGCCCGCCGGAGCGGGCGGGTGCGTGGGCGTCAGAACGCGCGGGTGCCCACCGTCGTCAGGCGTTGGGTGGCTCGCGACAGCGCCACGTACAGCGTGCGGAAGCCCGTCTCCGCCTCCTCGCGGATGTCCGACGGCTCGACGACGAGGACGCCGTCGTACTCCATGCCCTTCGAGTCCAGCGCCCCCACCGTCTGCAGGCGGTCCGGCGCCAGGTCGGCGACCCACTTCGCCACCTCGTCGCGGCGGCTGGTCGGGGTGATCACGCCCACCGTGCCCTCGACCTGGTCCAGCAGCGACTGGGCAGCGGCGCGGACCGAGGACTCCAGCTCCTGCGACGCCACCACCCGCTCGACCGGAGCCACGCCGGAGGAGCGCACGGCCGTCGGGAGCTCGATGTCCGGCTGCACCCGGCGGATCACGCGGGCCGCGACCTCGAAGATCTCGGCCGAGTTGCGGTAGTTGGTGGTCAGCGTGAAGGACGAGCGGCGGCGGGTGCCCACCGCGCCGTCCATCGCCCGGCCGGACTCGGCGGCGTCGGCCCACGCGGCCTGGGCCGGGTCGCCGACGATCGTCCAGGTGGCGTGCGGGCCACGGCGGCCGATCATGCGCCACTGCATCGGGGACACGTCCTGCGACTCGTCGACGATGATGTGCGCGTAGTCGCGGTAGTCGGTCGGGCGCTCGACGGCCTGGGCGCGGGCGGCCGCCATCCGGTCCGCGTACGTGGTCACCTCGCGCACGCCCTCGGCGACCTGGAACGGGTCGCGGGGCTGGCGCTTGCGGACCGGCGGGTCGCCGAGCAGCTCGTGCAGCTCGTCGAGCAGCGCCACGTCCTCGACGGACAGGTCGCCGACCGAGATCGAGCCGGCCAGGACGCCGATCTCCTTGTTGCTCAGCACGCCGTTGGCCCAGCGGGACAGTCGGTGCCGGTCGGCCAGCCAGCCGAGCACCTCGGCCGGGCGCAGGACCGGCCACCAGCCGCGCATGAACCTGATGAACTCCGGGCGCTCGGCGATGTCCGGGGCGAACTCCTCGCGCTTCTGCTGCCGGCCGGACGGCAGCAGCTCGACGCTCTGCCGCCACAGCGCGTCGAGCACGTGGCCGGCCGCCTTGGCGCGGGCGGCGTTGCGCTTGACGCCCAGGTTCAGCACGGTGCGGCGCAGGTCGTCGAGGGCCGGCTTGTCGAGGCTCAGCAGCTCCCCGCGGTACAGGATGCGAATCCGGTCGGGCGAGTCGGGCACGGGACCGCGGGCCGCGCGGCCGAGGACCCGCTGCATGCGCAGCGACCCCTTCACGGCGGCCACCTCCGGCGGCTCGTGCCGGGTCGCGTGGACGCCCTCGACCAGCTGGCCCAGCGAGCGCAGCGACGCCGTGTCCTCACCGAGCGAGGGCAGCACGCGCGACACGTACCCGACGAAGACCTCCGACGGGCCCACGACCAGCACGCCGCCGGACTCGTAGCGGTTGCGGTCCGCGTACAGCAGGTAGGCGGCGCGGTGCAGCGCCACCGCGGTCTTGCCGGTGCCGGGGCCGCCGCGCACGATCGTCACCCCGGATGCGGGGGAGCGGATCGCGTCGTCCTGCTCGCGCTGGATGGTCGCGACGATGTCCTTCATGCCCCGGCCCGTCGCGCGGGACAGGTTGGCGAGCAGCGCACCGTCCCCGATCACGGCCATGGACTCCGGCGCGGACGAGGGGTCGAGGAGGTCGTCCTCGATGCTGACGACCTTCTCGGCGGTGCTGCGGATGCTCCGCCGGCGGACCACGCCCATCCGGTCGGTGGGGGTCGCGCGGTAGAACGGCGCCGCCGCGGGGGCGCGCCAGTCCACGACGAGCGACTCGTACGTCTCGTCGCGCAGTCCGAGGCGCCCGACGTACCGCACCTCGCCACCCGGCACCGCGGGCGGAACGGCCGCCGCGTCCGCGCCGGACACCCCGTCGGGGCCGAGATCGAGCCGGCCGAAGACCAGCCCGTCGTGCTCGCTCTCCAGCGCCCGGCGGCGGCGGGCGGCGTGGTACACCATCGCGTCGCGCTCGACGAGTGCGCCGAAGTTGCCGACCCGAGCCAGGCTGTAGCCGGCCTTCTCCACCTCGGCGGCGGAGATGCGCAGCTGGTCGAGCCGGGTGTAGACCCGGTCGAGATATGCCTGCTCGGCGGCGATCTCCGACTCGCGAACCGCGTCGCTCAACGCCCTACTCCTGCCGCCGGCACGAAAAACAACCCCGAAAGCTTACTCGTGCCCCGGGGAAGTGGCGGTCACGGCGTGCCCGCGGGCTCCTTCTGCGCCTCGGCACGCAGGGCGCGGGCCTCGGCGGCGGCCTTGCGGCGCAGGTAGACGGTGGTGACCAGGCCGGCGACGACGGCCACGGCGAGCGCGATCCAGGAGAAGTCCTTCAGCCACTTCTCCGCCACCCGGCCGATCGAGTAGATCGCGAACACGGTGCCGAAGGCCCAGGTCAGGCCGCCGAGCGCATTGGCGGCGAGGAACCTGCCGTAGGGCACGTGCAGGGCGCCGGCGAGCGGCCCGGCGAGGATGCGCAGCAGCGCGATGAACCGGCCGAAGAAGACCGCCCACACGCCCCAGCGCTGGAAGGCCCGTTCGGCTTTGGCGAGGTGCTCGGGGCCGAAGTGCTTGGGGAACCGCCGGCCGAAGCGCTCCAGGAGCCGCCGCCCGCCGCGGCGCCCGATGTAATACCCCAGGGAGTCGCCGATGATCGCCCCGGCGGAGGCCGCGCTCGCGACCAGCCACGGGCTGATCGAGGTCGTCACCGACAGCAGCGAGGCGGTGACGAGGGTGATCTCCCCCGGGACCGGGATGCCCATGCTCTCGATGCCGATGACCCCACCGACGAGCAGGTAGATCCAGATCGGGGAGAGCGTGCTCATCCACTCCTCGATGTGATGCACGACCTAACCCTCTCATACGGTGGTGAGCGTGACATGGATGGTGTACGGCGCGAACGGGTACAGCGGAGAACTGCTCGCCCGGCTCGCGGCCCGAGTGGGGGAGCGCCCGGTGCTCGCCGGCCGTTCCCGGTCCAGTGTGGCGCCTCTGGCCGCCGACCTGGACCTGCCGTATCGGATAGGCGACGCCGCCTCCGTGTCGCTGGACGGCGTCGACACGGTCGCCAACTGCGCCGGCCCGTTCGCCGAGACCGCGGCGCCGCTGGTCACGGCCTGTGTCGCGGCGGGCGTCCACTATCTTGACATCACCGGGGAGCTGGCGGTCCTGGATTGGATGCTCCAGCAGGACGCCGCCGCCCGCGCGGCCGGCGTGGTGCTGCTGACCGGCGCCGGCTTCGACGTGGTGCCGACCGACTGCCTGGCCGCGGCCCTGGTCGCCCGGGTCCCCGACGCCGTCGCCCTGGAGCTGGCCTTCCACGCCCCGGGCGGGCTCAGCCGCGGCACCGCCCGCACCGCGCTCGGCGAGGCCGCGGCCGGCGGCCTGCGCCGCGTCGGGGGCCGCCTGGTGCCGACCCCGCACGGCACGCCGACGCGAGAGGTCCCGTTCCCGTCGGGGACGCGCCGGGTCGGCGCCACGCGCTGGGGTGACCTCGTCACCGCGTTCCACTCGACCGGCATTCCGGACATCACGGTGTACACCTCGCTCCCGCGCGGTGCCGGCTCCCCGCTCGTCGGGGCGCTGCGGTTCGGTCCGCTGCGCCGGCTGCTGCAGGGGCTCGTGCGCCGGGGCGGCCCGTCGGAGCGCACGCGCACCGACACCGGCTGTGAGGTGTGGGCCGAGGTCCGCGACAGCACGGGGGTGGCCCACTCGGCCACGCTCACCGGCCCGAACGCGTACGCGCTGACGGCCGAGGCGACGCTGCGCGCCGTGCGGCGGATCCGGGCGGGCCGCGTCCCGCCCGGCGCGCACACCCCGGCCCAGGCGCTAGGTGGCCCGGACTTTCTTGACGAGCTTCCGGGCGTGCGCCTCGACCTTCCCGGCTGAGCGGCGGCGGCGCGGCACCGCCCGGCGGATCACCGCGACGATGGCGTCGGTGACGTCGTCCGGGCGCTCGATCGGCAGCATGTGCCCGGCGTCGTCGCAGACCCTCAGGTCGGCGTCGGGCAGTTCGTGCGCGATCGTCTCGGCACAGGCCACCGGAGTCAGCCGGTCCGCCGAGCCCACCAGCACCGCCGCCGGCAGGCCGCGCATCGCGGCCAGCGTCTCGACGCGGTGGTGCAGGTCGACCGCCGGACGGAAGCCGCCGATCGCGCACAGGGAAGCGTTGCCGACCATCGAGGCCGTGAGCGCGACCCAGCTGGTGTCGACCCGGTGGCCGAAGACCAGCCAGCGCACGCCCGGGGCGAGCAACGGCATCAGCCGCCGGTGCGGCCGCCAGCCCCCGGAGCGGGCCAGCAGCCCGGCGCCCTGGATCTCCAGCACGCGCATGACCCGGGCGAGCCGCGGGCTGAGGCCGTAGCTGGTGCGTGAGGACCCCTCGGCGGAGGTCGAGACGAGCACGACCCCGACCACCCGGGCGGCGAAGTCGGCCGCATGGCCGTGGGCGTACTCCATGATGGCCATGCCGCCCAGCGAGTGGCCGACCAGGACGATCGGGCCCTCGGGGACGAGCTGCTCGATGACCTCGGCGAGATCGTCGCCGAGCTGTCCGAGCGTGGCGTCCGCGCCGTGGGTGGCGGACGAGCGGCCGTGGCCGCGCAGGTCGAAGGCGAGTAGCCGGACGGGTGCGCCGAGCCGGTCGGGGAGGTCGGCGATCTGCTGTTGCCAGAGGCGGTTGTCGAGCGTCCAGCCGTGCAGGAGGACCACCGTGACGGGGGGCGGGGCCGTGGGGGACGGCTCGGGCGCCGGCGGGTGGAGCACGCTGTACAGGCGGGCGCCGTCCTTGAGCCTCACGGGCGGGGTGACGACGGTACCCATGGTCAATTGTTACCCGGAAGTACCCCGGAGTACCCCCGCCAAGGTCGGATGTTATTCAGGAGCAACTTCCGGAGGAGACCGGACCGGAGTAGCGGGACCGGAGTAGCAGGAGTAGACGGGGGTAGACACGCCCAGGCCGCCGGGATCGGGTCCCGGCGGCCTGGAAAGCGCGTGCGGCTCAGCTCTCGAGAACGCCGGCCTCGACGAGCCGCTTCTCGGTCGCGTCCCAGCCGTGGCTGGGCTCGGCGGCGGCGAACGCCTGCAGCTCGGCGCGGATCTTCGAGCCGTGGCCGGCGCCGGCCAGCACCCGGATCTCCTCGACGAAGGCGTCCGAGGTGGTGCTCAGGTGGCTGGTCTTGCCATTGGTCAGGTTGCGCACGTAGACGTGCTTGCCCTTGTTGAGCGGGATGAGGTACTTGAACTCACCGAGGACGCTCAGGGCACCGGATGCACCGGCCTGACCTGCGCGGACTGAGGCCCGCGCGGTCTTTGAGGTGTTGCTCGCCACGGCGGGTAACTCCTTGTCGAGGCTTGACGTGCAGAGACGCCCAAAACTGTAACACCTCACCCGGATAACCTCTTCGGCCGTCCGTTCGTTGGACAATTCGTAGTGCCGAAGTTTCTCGTTCTCTGGCGCACCGCCTGCAACATCGTCATCATTGGTCCCAACAGCCAAGTCGCTGCCAGGGCTTGATCAATCGGACATGAGGTCGTAGGGGAAGACGCACCTCGTCTCCGGGAGGTCATTCGTGCCCACGCGTGGCGTCATATACGTTCACTCGACTCCGCTCGCCGTGTCCTCGCACGTCGAGTGGGCGATCGCTCGCGTCCTCGGCGCACCCGTTCGCCTCGAGTGGTCGGTGCAGCCTGTCGAGCCAACGGCCCGGCGGGCCCAGTGCTCGTGGACCGGAGCCACCGGCACCGGCGCCGAACTGGCGGGTGCCCTCCGCCAGTGGCCCATGATCCGGTTCGAGGTCACCGAGGAGCCGAGCCCCGGCGTCGACGGCGAGCGGTTCATGCACGTGCCCGGCCGCGGGCTGTTCCGCGGCTCGACGAGCGCCAACGGCGACATCGTGCTGTCCGAAGACCGACTCCGCAGCCTCGTCGCGAGCGGGCGCGGCTACGAGACGCTCGCCCACGCGCTGGAGAAGGCCCTGGGCGGGCCGTGGGACGCCGAGCTCGAGCCCTACCGCCACGCCGGCGACGGCGTGCCGCTGACCCTGCTCACCCGGGTCGGGTGAGGCGTCCCGGGTGATCGCGCGCCGGTGACCGTGTGGGACGTCACCGGTACGTTGAGTCGAGTTGCTCGTGCGTGATTGAGTTGCTCACGTGCCAGCCCGCCGCCGCCTTGTCCTGACCGCCGCCACGGCGCTCGCCGTGCTGCTCGGCGGGTGCTCCGACGGGGCGGCCGAGTCGCCCGGGCCGTCCGGCGGCCCGACCCGCTCCGCCGTCCAGCCCGGCGGCGACCCCGAGCGGCAGGCCGCCGAGCTCGCCGCGAAACTCACCGACGAGGAGCTCGTCGGCCAGGTCCTGATGCCCTACGCCTACGGCAACGACGCCGACAAGGTGTCGTCCGGCTCGGCGGCGGGCAACAAGCAGTACGCGGGGGCGGCGACGCCGGCCGAGATCGTGAAGAAGTACAAGCTGGGCGGCATCATCCTGGTGTCGAGCAGCGCCGACGACCCGACGGCCGGCACCAACCGCACAACAAACGTCGAGTCGCCGGCCCAGGTCGCCAAGCTCACCGGCGGCCTGCAGGCGGCGGCGCTGAGCCTGCCGGGCGCGGTGCCGCTGCTGATCGGGACCGACCAGGAGTACGGGCAGGTCACCCGGATCAAGGAGGGCCTGGTCCAGCTGCCCAGCGCCATGGCCCTCGGCGCGGGCGGCGACCCGGCGGTGACGGAGGCGGCCTGGAAGGCGGCCGGCGCCGAGCTGGCCGCGATCGGGGTCAACGTCGACTTCGCCCCCGACGCCGACGTCCTCGGCACGCAGCCCGGCGGCGTCATCGGCTCGCGCTCGTTCGGCAGCGACCCCCAGCTGGTCGCCGCCCAGGTCGCGGCCGCGGTGCGCGGGCTGCAGGCGGCCGGGGTCGCGGCCACCGTGAAGCACTTCCCGGGCCACGGCCACACGATCGTCGACAGCCACAGCAGCCTGCCCGTCCTCAACCAGGACGTGACGGCGCTGGAGCGCGGCGATCTCCCGCCGTTCGTCGCGGCCGCCGCGGCCGGCGTGGGCCTGGTCATGTCCGGCCACCTCGACGTCAAGTCCGTCGATCCCGGGGTGCCGGCGTCGTTCTCCAGCAAGGTGCTCATCGACCTGCTGCGCACGAAGCTGGGGTACAGCGGGGTCGTCGTGACCGACGCGCTGAACATGGAGCCGGCCGAGCAGTGGCCGGCGGGCGAGGCGGCGGTGCGCGCGATCCTGGCCGGCAACGACCTGCTGCTCATGCCGCCGAGCCTCACCGCGGCGCACAAGGGCCTGACGGAGGCGCTGCGCTCCGGTCGGCTGCCGAAGACGCGGCTGGTCGAGGCGGCGACGCGCATCCTGGCGCTGAAGTTCCGGCTGGCGGCGGTGCCGCGGCCCGGGCTCGACGTCGTCGACGGCCCGGCCGGCAAGGCGGCGGCCCGGACCGCCGCGGCGGCCGGCGTGACCCTCTTCCGCGGCCCGTGCGACGGCGCCCTCGTCACCGGCCCGATCCGGGTCACCAGCGCGGGCAGCGAGACCGCCCGCGGCTGGCTGGAGGAGGCACTCAAGGCGGCCGGCGCGGAGGTGGTCGCCACGGGCGGCTCCGAGGTCCGGCTCATCGGCTACGGCAAGGGCAGCTCCGACCTGTCCCCGTCGGCGGCGGTGACGGTCGCGCTCGACACCCCCTACGTGCTGCGCTCCGCGAAGGGCCACCTCGTCGCCACCTACTCGGGCTCGCGGGCGTCGATGCAGGCATTGGCGGACGTGCTCACGGGCAAGGCGCGCGCAAAGGGCAGTTCCCCGGTCCCCGTCCAGGGCCTGCCGACCCGGGCCGGTTGCCCGGGTTAGCCCGAGTTAGCCCGGGTTTCTGACAGTTTTCCGGTCGGATGCCGGACCGGCGGCCCGCCAGATGATCTCCATCATGTGGCGATGTTGACTGTTTTCTCGATTTTTGCGGTGGTCGTCGGCATAGGCGCGACATTCAATGCGGTCAAGTCCCTGCGGCAGCGCCGGGTGTTCAACTCGCGGGCGGTCCGCGTCTCGGGCGTCGTGGTTGACCTGAAGTGGCAGCACACGAGCGGCGCCGGCCGGGTCGCCATGCCCATTTTCAACTACTACACCCGCGAGGGGCACCCGATGCAGGCGACGGAGACGGTCGGCACCAACCCGCCCCGGTTCCGGCCCGGCCACCCGGTGGTGGTGCTCTACGACCCGCACGAGCCGTACCGCGCGCACCTCGAAGGGATGTCCTGGGTAGCGACGGGGGTACAGGTCATGAGCATGGTCCTGGGCCCGCTCTTCGCCGTGGCCGGCCTGGTGGCCCTGGCCGTCATCCTGCTCTAACCCCGCCCGCCCCGCCCGCCCCCGCCCGCCCCCCGCCGGCCCCCGTCCGCGCCGATCTTGCAGTTGTGGTTGCTGATAAACCGGGACATTGCGGGAGTGTCGGGGCACCACAACTGCAAGATCGGCGCGGCAGGGGGCGGGCTCAGAGGGGGATGTTGCTGTGGGCGCCGCGGGCCGGCGGCGCGGCCGCCAGCGCGGCCGCCAGGCGGCGGCGGGTCTGCGGCGGCTCCACCAGCTCGTCGACCACGCCGATCTCCAGCGCGCGGTGCACGCCGCCCGCCGCCTCGGTCTGCTCCTTCACCAGCCGGGCGTGCAGTTGGTCGCGCTCGTGGGCGGGAGCCTCGGCCAGCCGGCGGCGGTGCAGGACGTGCACCGCCGCGCTCGCGCCCATCACCGCCACCTCGGCGCCCGGCCAGGCGAACACCGCCGTGGCGCCGAGGGAGCGGGAGTTCATCGCCAGGTACGCGCCGCCGTAGGCGCGGCGGGTCACGAGCGTCACCCGGGGTACCACCGCCTCGGCGAAGGCGTGCACGAGCTTGGCGCAGCGGGGCACCACGCCGTCCCAGTCCGGGCCGAGGCCCGGCAGGTGGCCGGGGACGTCGGCCAGCACCACCAGCGGCACGCCCAGCGCGTCGCAGGTGCGCACGAAGCGGGCCGCCTTCTCCGCGGCGGGCGCGTCCAGGGCGCCGCCCAGGTGGAGCGGGTTGTTGGCCACCACGCCGATCGTGCGGCCGCCCAGCCGGCCCAGGCTCGTCACGATGTTCGCCGCCCAGCCGGCGTGCAGCTCCAGGCCGGGGGCGTCGAGGACGGCGTCGACGAGCGGGCGCACGTCGTACGGGCGGCCGGGCCCGGCGGGCAGCAGCCCGGCGAGGTCGTCGGTGCCGGTCACGTCGTCGAGGCAGATGCGGCCCGGCCGGCCCAGCAGGGCGGTCACCCGGCGGGCGGCCGCCAGCGCGGACGCCTCGTCGGGAGCGGTCAGGTGGGCCAGCCCGGGACGGCCCGGGGCGGTGCCGGGCACGTCCGGGCCGGTGGCGAAGATGCGGCCGGACCCGCCCACGACCACGACGTCGGTCAGCGCCGGGGCGTAGGCCGCGCCGGCGGCGGCCGGGCCGAGCACCACCGAGAGCTGGGGCACCCGGCCCGAGGCGCGGACGGTCGCGGCGAAGACCTGGCCGACGGCGTCCAGGGCCGGCAGGCCCTCGGTCAGGCGGGTGCCCGCCGAGTGCCACAGGCCCAGGACCGGCCGGCGCTCGCGGACCGCCGCGTCGATCGCGTCGACGATGTGGCGGCAGCCCTCGTCGCCGAGGGCGCCGGCCAGGCGTGCGGGGTCGGTCGCGTACGCGATGACGGGCACGCCGTCGATCGAGCCGCGGCCGCCGAGCACGCCCGAGTCGTCCTGCGGGTGGAGCAGCTGGAGGCTGCCCCGGTCCAGCAGAGCGTCCAGGCGGCCTTCGACGGCGACCACGTGGACCTACCTCCTAGGGCGCGAGGCGACGCCAGACGAAGTCTGGACTCCGCCTCGCGCCGACCCCGGTCATGCAACAGGCCTCAGGCGCGGGCGAACACCAGCGCCGCGTTGTGGCCGCCGAAGCCGAACGAGTTGTTCAGGGCCGCCGGGATGTCGAGGTGGCGGGCCTTGTGGACGGCGACGTCGAGGTCGAGCTCGTCGTCCGGGTCGTCGAGGTTGATGGTCGGCGGCACCACGCCGTGGTAGATCGCCAGGATCGTGGCGATCGACTCCACCGCGCCGGCCGCGCCGAGCAGGTGGCCGGTCATCGACTTGGTCGAAGTGAGCACGGGGTGGTCGCCGAGCGCGCGGTGCAGGGCCTTGATCTCGGCCAGGTCGCCGACCGGTGTCGACGTTGCGTGGGCGTTGACGTGCACCACGTCGGACTTGGCGATGCCCGCGTCGCGGAGCGCGAAATCGATCGCGCGGACCGCGCCGGCGCCCTCGGGGTGCGGCTGGACGATGTCGTAGCCGTCCGAGGTGAGGCCGGCCCCGGCGAGCCGGGCGTAGATGCGGGCGCCGCGGGCGCGGGCGTGGTCGGCCCGCTCCAGGACGATGACGCCGGCGCCCTCGCCGAGGACGAAGCCGTCGCGACCCTTGTCCCAGGGCCGGGAGGCGGCCTCGGGGTCGTCGTTGCGGATCGACATGGCGCGCATCGAGGCGAAGCCGGCGATCGGCAGCGGGTGGATCACGGCCTCGGTGCCGCCGGCGACGACCACATCGGCGCGGCCCAGGCGGATCAGGTCGAGCGCGTGCGCGATGGCCTCGGCGCCGGTGGCGCAGGCGCTGGCGACGCAGTGGACGCCGGCCTGCGCGCCGAGCTCCAGGCCGACCCAGGCGGCCGGCCCGTTGGGCATGAGCATCGGCACGGTGTGCGGCGACACCTTGCGGGGGCCGCTGGCCTCCAGGATGTCGTCCTGGTTGAGCAGGGTCTGGGCGCCGCCGATGCCGCTGCCGACGCTGACCGCGAGCCGCTCCTTCTCGACCTCGGGGGCGCCCGCGTCCGCCCACGCCTCGCGGGCGGCGATGATCGCGGTCATCTCCGAGCGGTCCAGGCGGCGGGCCTGGACGCGGTCGATCTTCTCGGTCGGCTCGACGGCGAGCTGCGCGGCGATCCGGACGCTGAGCTGGGCGGCCCAGTCCTGGGTCAGCGCCGAGACTCCGGACTTGCCGGCCAGCATCGCGTCCCAGGTGGACGCGGCGTCTCCGCCGAGCGGGGTGGTTGCCCCGATGCCGGTGACGACGACCTCAACACTCACTGCTCAACAACTCCTCTTGCGGTCCGGTCCTGGACAAAGCGCGGGGTGGCCGATCCTTGCCCAAGACCGGGACAACCAAGACTCAGGCCTGCGACTTCACGATGTACGACACGGCGTCGCCGACGGTCTTCAGGTTCGGCACCTCGTCATCCGGGATCTTCACGCCGAACTTCTCCTCGGCCGCCACGACCACCTCGACCATCGACAGCGAGTCGACGTCCAGGTCGTCGGTGAACGACTTGTCCTCGGCGACGTCGTCGGGGTTGACTCCGGCGACTTCCTCGAGGATCTCGGCGAGACCTCCGGCGATCTCTTCACGGGTGGACATAGAGCTTTCCTTCCTTGGGTTGACGCGCTGGTGGAACAAAGATGAACGAAGCGCTACGGGCAGCGGATGACTTGCCCCGCGTAGGTGAGGCCGCCGCCGAAGCCGAACAGCAGGACCGGGGCTCCCGAGGGCACCTCGTGCCGCTCGAGGGCCTTCGACAGCGCCAGCGGGATGCTCGCCGCCGACGTGTTGCCCGACTCGACCAGATCCTTGAGGATGATCGCATTGGGCAGGTCGAGGCGCTTCACGATGCCGTCGATGATCCGGGTGTTGGCCTGGTGGGCGACGAACGCGGCGATGTCCTTGCCCTGCACCCCGGCCCGGTCGAGGGCGGCTTGGGCGTAGGGCGCGAGGGCGGTGGTGGCCCAGCGGAAGACCGCCTGGCCCTCCTGCTTGATGTACGGACGCCAGCCCTCGATCTTCAGCACGTCGCCCTTCTCGGGCGCGGAGCCCCAGACGACCGGGCCGATGCCGGGCTGCTCGCCCTCGGCGACCGCGGTGACCACCGCGGCGCCGGCGCCGTCACCGAAGAGCACGGCGGTGGTGCGGTCGGTCCAGTCGGTCACGTCCGACAGCTTCTCCGCGCCGATCACCAGCGCGTTGCGCGCCGCGCCGGCCCGGATCGCGTGGTCGGCGCCGGCCAGGCCGTAGCAGAAGCCGGAGCAGGCGGTGTTCAGGTCGTACGCGGCGGGCGCGTTGATGCCCAGCTTCGCCGCGACCCGGGTCGCGACGTTGGGGCAGCGGTCGATCGAGCTGCAGGTGGCCACGATCACCGTGTCGATGTCGGCGGCCGTGAGTCCCGAGGCGGCGAGCGCCTTGCCGCCGGCCGCGATCGCCATGTCGGCGACGGTCTCGGTGCCGGCGACCCGGCGCTGGGCGATGCCCACCCGGTCGCGGATCCACTCGTCGTTGGTGTCGATCACCTTGGACAGGTCGTCGTTGGTGACCACCTGCGACGGCTGGTAGTGCCCGAAGGCGAGGATCTTCGAGCCGGCAGCGGGTGGAATCACAGTTGGCCTCCAATGCGGGCGAGCGGCTGGCCGGGTGCGACCGGGTCGTCGAGCTTCGCGAGCCACTCGGTGAGCACGCCGGCGCCGTGCGCCGCGACGTCGACCGGACCCTGGCGGGTCTGGATCGCACCGATCGACTCACCGGCGCGCACGTCGGTGCCCGCGGTCAGGCCCTCGGCCGGGGTGAAGATGCCGGCCGCGCCGGCCACCACCACCCGGAACTCCGGGTGCGACCGGGGCGCGGACGCGCCGCCGTGCCGGGCGATCGCGGCCCGGGCGGCCGGCAGGTCGTCGGGGGTGTTGACCTGGACGATCTCGATGCCCTTGATCGTCCGCTTGACCAGGCCGGCCAGTGTGCCGGCCGGGGCGAGCTCGATCACCGCGGTCACGCCGAGCGCCGCCAGGGTGTCCATGCACAGGTCCCAGCGCACCGGCGCGGTCACCTGGCGGACCAGGCGCAGCAGCATGGTGGGGCCGTGCTCGACGGCGGTGCCGTCACGGTTGGACAGCAGGACCTTGGTGGCCGGCGCCGGGGTGATCCCCGCGGCGACCTTGGCCAGGGCCTCCTCGGCGGGCGCCATGTACGGCGTGTGGAACGCCCCGGCGACCTTCAGCGGGATGACCCGGGCGCGGGCCGGCGGCGCGGCGGCGAACTTCTCCAGGCCGGCGGCGGCCCCGGCGGCGACCACCTGGCCGGCGCCGTTGCGGTTCGCGGGGTGCAGCCCGGCGGCCTCGATCGTGGCGAGCACCTCGTCGGGGTCGCCGCCCAGGACCGCGGCCATGCCGGTCGGCTCCAGCGCGCACGCGGCCGCCATCTCCCGGCCGCGGACGCCGGCCAGGGTGACCGCGGCCTCCGGCGAGAGCACCCCGGCGAGGGTCGAGGCGGCCAGCTCGCCGACGCTGTGGCCGGCGACGACGGCGGCGTCGTGCATCGGCAGGTGCTCGGCGGCCAGCAGCGCCGCCGCCACCAGCAGCGGCTGGGTCTTGGCCGTGTCCTTGATCTCATCCTCGTCGGCCGCGGTGCCCAGGTGCACCAGGTCGACCCCGGACAGGGCCGACCACCAGCGCAGACGCGCCTCGGCGCCGGGCAGCGCGAGCCACGGGCTCAGGAAGCCCGGCTTCTGTGAACCTTGGCCGGGAGCGAGTACGGCGAGCACGTCTACGACTGTTCCGGATACCCGACAGCCACGCGGGTAGCGCGACGCACCAAAGTGGACCACCTCGTTTGTAGAGAACCTACAAAAGATAGCGTGGCGTTGCGCCAACAGATCAGTTTGTTCACCGACCGTGCGCCAGCCAGGACTCAAGGCGCCACAGGCGAACCCGACGGCGCGAACGGGTCCAGTCTGCCGATCGTCAGCGCGATCCGCAGAGCGAACGCGTCACGTGGTACCAAGGGAGTGAATCCGGTCACCTCGCCGATCCTCCGCAGGCGATACCGCACCGTGTTCGGATGCACGAAGAGGCCCCGCGCCGCGCTCTCCAGCACCCCGCCCCCGGCGAAGAACGCGTCGAGCGTCTCCAGCAGCTCGCCACCGGCCCGGACCAGGGCGCCGTAGACCTCCTGCCGCAGGATCCGCCGGGCCTCGACGTCCCCGGCGAGGGCCCGCTCGGGCAGCAGGTCCGCCGCCGCGACCGGCCGGGGCGCGGCCGGCCAGGCGGGCGCCGCCCGGAATCCGGCGAGCGCGGCCCGGGCCGACTCGGTGGCCTCGTCGAGCGACGGCACCGCCGGCCCGACCACGACCGGCCCCTCGCCGAAGCCGACCAGCAGCCGCTCGGTCGCCGCCATCGGGTCGGCGGCGCCGCCGAGCACCACGACGAGCCGGTCGCCGTGCACGCCGCCGAGGATCTCCACGCCGATGCGGCGGGCCGCGCGGTACACGGTGTGCAGCACCGCCGCGGCCTCCCCGCCCGGCGAGCGGCCGACGGCGACCGCCACCGGGGGCGCGTCGGCCCAGCCCAGCGCGGCCGCCCGGCTGGCCAGCACGTCGGAGGAGTCGCCCCGCAGCAGCGCGTCGACGAGCAGCGCCTGCAGGCGGGCGTCCCAGGCGCCGCGGGTCTCGGCGGCCCGGGCGTAGACGCGGGCCGCGCCGAACGCGACCTCGCGGCTGTAGTGCAGGACCGCCTCGCGGATCGCGGCCTCCTCGCCGGCCGCGGCCAGGTGGGGCAGCTGCTGCTCGACGACCTCGATGGTGATCCGGATCAGCTGGACGGTCTGGCCGAGGTTGATCGAGCGGGCCAGGGCGCGGGGCGCGGCGTCGAAGAACTCGTCGCCGATGTCCGGCGGCAGGGGGTCGCCCTTCTCGCGGCTGCGCACCCAGTCGACCAGCGAGCGGACGCCGGCCTGGGCGACGAGCATGACCCAGGCGCGCTGGTCGGCGGGCAGCTCCCGGAACCAGGGCAGCGTCTCGTCCATCCGCGCGACGCTGGCCGTCGCCAGCGCACCCGCGGCGCGCTCGATCGAGCGGACGCTCGCCTCCAGGGAGTTGCCCACCCCGACAGCTTTTCACGCGGTACCGCCACACCTCACCGGCGGGCGGCGAGCCAGAACCCGCCGTAGACGCCGGCCTCCCGCCCCGTCGCCCGCAGCCCGTTCGGCCCCTCGATCAGGCGCTTGCCCCACACCGTCTCGCGGCTCGGCGCGAAGCCCGACACGACGTCGAGGTAGTGGTACTCCGGGCTGTTGCCGCTCCACGACCAGCCCAGGTAGCCGAGGCCGTGCGCCTCGCAGTACGCCATGATCGCGTCCTCGTCCGGATCGCCGTACTGGTGGATCTGGGAGAACTCGCCGACCACGATCGGCAGCCGCTGCCGGACGAAGTTGTCGAGGTAGGCGGAGACCTTGTCGGCCGTGTCGAACGGGCCGTACATGTGCACGTCGAAGACGACGTTGTGCTCGGGGTCGCTGTTGAAGACCTCGGCGGCGTGGTCGTACATCACGTGGAACGAGTCGTTGCCCCAGTTCGGGGCGTCGGCCATGATCGCGTGCAGCAGCCCGGCCGCGCGCAGCCGCCGGATCGCCTCCTTGGTCGCGCCGACCCAGTCCGCGTCGACCGCGTGCCCGGACGGCTCGTTGGCGATGTTGATGATGACGTAGGACTCCTGCCGCAGGAGGATCTTGCGCAGGCTGAGCCAGTAGTCGGTCGCCTCGGCGATCGTCGCCGCGCCCGGCTCGGTGCCGTAGCCCATCGTGTCGTGGACGTCGAGCACGCAGATCAGCCGGGCCGCCTTGCACCGGGCGATGACCGAGGCCACCTCGTCCGGCGGGGTCGGGTCCCACTTGTGGCCGCTCGACAGCGACACCCGCACCGCGTTGGCGCCGGTCGACTTGATGTCGTCGAACACCGACGCCGGCCCCTTGCCGAACGCGTACCCGTGGTTCACCCCGCGCAGGATCAGCGGGTCGCCGCTCGCCTCGACGAGCCGTCCGCCGACGGCCTTGATGCCGGTCGCCCCGTAGGCGGGGGCGGGGGAGACGTACGCCGCCCCCAGCAACGACAGCAGTAGAGCGGGAAACCCCACCCTGACGGCGAGACGCATGACCACGGGTCGCGCGCTACCCGTCCGACGGAGGGCTACCCGTTCCGGGGAGGTGAACCACCCGTCCGATGGGATCGACCGGCGTTCGAGCCCAAGGTAACGTGAGCGACACGGACCGTGGGTGAAAGATCGCGGGAGGCGGACCGGCTTGGAGTCCAAGGCAGCGGAGCTCGCCGCCGAGCAACAACACTTCGACCTGGCCCGCAAGCACCGCGAGCGGATGCGCACCGAGCTGGGTGAGGCACCGGACGCGGCGGCCAACGCGGGCACCGGCCGGCGGCTGGCGCTGTTCCGGCGCGGCCGCAAGGAGGCCATGGGCCAGCCCGACCAGGAGGTGGCGTTCGGCCGGATCGACCAGGAGTCCGACGAGACGTTCTACGTCGGCCGGGAGACGATCTTCGACGACCAGCGCCAGGTGCTGGTGGTCAACTGGCAGACGCCGATCGGCACGCTGTACTACGAGGCCAGCGCCGAGGACCCGCGCGGACTCACCCGCAAGCGCACCTTCCGCTGCGAGGGCAACCAGGTCCTCGACTTCGACGACCTGGTCTTCCAGCAGCTCGCCCAGGCCGTCGCCCAGCTGGAGGAGCTGCCCGACGCCGCCCTGCTGGCCGAGCTCGACCGCGAGCGCACCGGCGCGATGCGCGACATCGTCCCGACCATCCAGGCCGCCCAGTCGCGGCTCATCCGCGCCCAGCTCGACCAGATCCTGGTGATCGAGGGCGGCCCCGGCACCGGCAAGACCGCGGTCGCGCTGCACCGCGTGTCCTGGCTGCTGTACAACCACCGCGACCGCCTCCGCCCGCAGGACGTGCTCGTCGTCGGCCCGCACCCCGCCTTCACCCGCTACATCCGCTCGGTGCTGCCCAGCCTCGGCGACACCGACGTCGAGCAGCTCGACATCGACCAGCTCGGCCCGCCGGTCCAGCGCGGCCGGGCCGAGGACCCGGAGCTCCGCCGGATCAAGGGCGAGTCCCGCATGGCCGGGCTGCTGGCCCGGGCCCTGGAGGCGCGCATCGGCACGCCGGAGCCGGCCGAGCGGATGCTCTTCGACGGCCGGTTCATCACCCTGCCCGGCGTCGAGGTGGCCGCCGCCGTCGCCGAGGCACGGCAGGCCACCGGCCCCTACGCGCAGCGCCGCCAGCGCCTCCGCGCGCGCCTCGCCGACCTGGTCCGCGAGCGGGGCGGGCCGCCCGACCCGGAGCGCCTCGGCCCGGTCGAGAACCTGCTGGAGCGCCTCTGGCCGCTGCAGAGCGCCCCCGCCTTCCTGCGCGGCCTGTACGGCTCGGCCGCCCGGCTCGCGGCCGCCGGCGGCGACGACTTCGCCGCGGACGAGCTCGCCCGGCTGCACCGCCGGGGCGCCGACCGGCTGTCGGAGGAGGTCTGGAGCGCCGCCGACATCCCCCTCCTCGACGAGCTGGAGGAGCTCCTCAACGGCAATTCCCGGCGGTACCGCCACATCGTCGTCGACGAGGCCCAGGATCTGTCGCCGATGCAGCTGCGCGCGGTGGCCCGCCGCTCGTCGACCGGCTCCCTGACGATCGTCGGCGACCTCGCCCAGTCGACGGGGGCGTGGGCCCGCGACCACTGGGAGGAGGTGACCGACCACCTCCCGCAGACGCTCCCGATCGTGGTGCTGGGGCTGCGGTACGGCTACCGAGTCCCGCGCCAGGTGTACGAGCTCGCCGCCGAGCTGCTGCCGATCGCCGCCCCCAACGTCCAGCAGACCCGCGTGGTCCGCGACGGCCCGGCCGCCCCCGGCAGGTACGTGGTCGAGCGCGGCGAACGCGCCGGCCGGGTGGCCCAGCTGGCCCGCGACCACCTGGCCGCGGGCCGCTTCGTCGGCATCGTCTGCCCGGCCGCCTCCCGCGCCGACATCGAGCACGCGCTGCACGCCAACAACCTGCCGTGGGCCCGCGCCGACCAGGGCGAGCTGGAGCGCTCGCTCAACCTGGTGTCCCCGCAGGAGGCCAAGGGCCTGGAGTTCGACGCGGTGATCGTGGTCGAGCCGGAGGAGATCGTCGCCGAGGACCCGCGCGGCCACCGCCTGCTGTTCGTGGCGCTGACCCGCACGATCCGGTACCTCGACGTCGTCTGCGCCGGGGACGTCCTCCCGCTGGCGCCGGTCCCGGACGTGACCGGCCGCATCCCCCGCCAGCGCGCGGTGATCGAGCCGGACCCGGACCCGACGGTGGAGCTGACGTCGCTCGACCGCCTGGCCGAGGACCTGGCCGCCCTGGTGACGGGGGGCGCCCCGGTCCCGATGTGGGACGAGGTCCTGCAGCGCACGGCCGCGATCCTGGACGAGCGCTCGGGCCGCCCCCGCCCCAAGGGCCGCCACCACCGCCCGTAGCGCCGCGCCGTCCCATGCCGCGTCGATCTTGCAGTTGTGGTGCCTGACAAACCCGGACATCGTGGGAGTGTTGCGGCACCACAACTGCAAGATCGA
>NZ_BMPI01000024.1:130760-146929 GCF_014647515.1 Dactylosporangium sucinum
GTGGGGGAGGGTCAGCGTTCGGCGGTCATTCGGGTGATTGCGTCGGCGTCCAGGCGGCGGCCGACGGCCCACTCGACGAGCGTGTCGAGCAGCTTGGGCTTCAGGCCCGTCGCGGTGACGCCGAACGCCTTTGCGAGCTCCTTCAGCTGCGGGGCGGTCAGCTTCAGGTCGACCTCGAGATAGCGGCGGGCGTCGGCCCGGTTGCCGAGCTGGCGCAGGGTCGTCTCGATCTCCGCCACCGGCCGGGGGAGCGGCTTGCCCGCGGCGGCGGTGGCCTTCGCCGGACGGCCGCCCTTGGGCACCAGCTCCAGCTTGGCCGCGCCGCTGGCGAGGTCCTGCAGTTGGTCGGCCGGCAACGCCTTCACGAACGCGGCGACGCGAAGCAGCACCTCATGGGCGAGGTCGGCCGGGTCGGTCATCGGGACGCTCCTTCAGATCCTGGTCCGCGCGAGAAACTCGCTGGTCAGCTGCTGCAGCTCGTATCGTAGGGTCTCGATCGTGGTGTTGCCCGGAGGGGCCAGCACGATCGGCAGGCTGCTCGCGCCGGCCGCGGTGACGGCCGTCTTGTTGTCCCGCATGCTCTGCCGGAAGACCGGGATCTCGATCTCGGTGGTGTTCGTGACCGAGTCGCGCTGGGACGTGAGCCACTGCCCGTTCGAGGCCCATTGGACCATCGTGTAGACGACGCCGATCAGCTCCGGGTTGATCTGGTCGGGCGCGATCGAGTTGTACTCCTCGATCAACCCGGTGAGCCGGGCCCGCAGGTAGTCGATGCCCAGCGTGGACAGGTAGTCGGGGCGGGCCGGGACGATCACGTGATCGCTGGCGACGATCGCCGTGCGGGTGACCATGTTGAAGTTCGGCGCGCAGTCGATGAGCACCGAGTCGTAGCCGGCGAACTCCTGGTCCAGCAGGGCGTCGGCGAGCGCCCGGTGCACGGGCAGGTACCTCGGGTGCTGCTTGAGGAACCGTGCGCCGCCCAGCATCGCCGCGAGGTCCAGGTCGACCTCGATCAGGCCGAGGTGGGCCGGCAGCAGGTGGACCTGGCCGCCGCGGGGCTGGACCACCGCGTTGATCTCCCGCGGGGTGAGCACGAACCGGTGCAGGGGCTCCGCCCGCTGGTTGATGAAGCCCTGGAACCACTGCAGGATCGTCAGCTTCTCCTCGGTGAAGTCCTGCGGGCGGTAGAAGGAGAACGTCAGGCTGGCCTGGGGGTCGAGGTCGACCAGCAGGACCTTGCGGCCGCGGGCGGCCAGCTCGGCGCCGATGTTCGCGGTCAGGGTGGTCTTGCCGACGCCGCCCTTGTAGTTGATCACCGACACGACGCTCATGGCAGCAGCATGCCACCGCTGCGCACGGTTTGTCGTCGCGCCGTCACCCGGTTAGGGTGAATTCCTACTATGTCGATAGGCAAATGAGGTGAGCCGTGGCGTTGCCGGACTTCCTGGTGGCGGGCGTGCCGAAGGCGGGCACGTCCGCGTTGCACGCGGCGCTGGTGCGCCATCCCCAGCTGTACCTCCCGGACATCAAAGAGCCCAAGTTCTTCCTCACCGACGGCCCGCCACCCCGGATCGGCGGCCCGGGGGACCGGCAGACCTACCAGGAGCACGTCTGGCGGAGCGCCGACTACGAGGCGCTGTTCGACCCGGCCCCGCCGGGCACGCTCAGGGGCGAGGCGACGCCGACCGCATGTCCACGTGGTACGCGACGAGCCCCGACGGCCTGGACTGGACCTGGCGCGGCGTGGCCCTGGCCGGCCGCCCGGGCTCGTGGGACGCCCGGGGCGTCCGGCTGGCCGCGGTGCTGCCGGTGACGGGCGGCCTGGTGGCGGCGTACGACGGCCGCGCGACGGCCGAGGAGAACTGGGAGGAGCGCACGGGCACCGCCGCGGCGCCGCTGCTGCCGGACGGCTCGTTCGGCCCGTTCACCGTCGATCCCTCCCCGCCCTGCCAGTCCCCGTTCGCCCCGCACGGCCTGCGGTACGTGTCGGTGGCGGGCAACCGGCTCTACTACGAGGCCACGCGGGCCGACGGTGCGCACGAGCTGCGCACGGAACTGCTGACCTAGGGTCTTCCTGCGACGAACCCACCGGACAGGTCCCGGATCCGGGCGACGAGCGCGAGGATGTAGGGGTCGCGCTCGAACCGTCCGAACCCGCCCCCGAAGCGGTTGGCGCGCGCCTCGAAGAAGAGACAGGCCCGCAGCACGTCGACGTCGTCCCCGAGGGTTCCGTCCTTGTTCCACGTATCGCGGGCGGTGGGCGCCGGGTGCTGCCCGTGCAGGGCGTAGCCGTCGTAGCTGTGCGCGAAGGCGGAGATCTCCTCGATCCCGGCCCCGGGACCGGGCACCGGCACCGGCTCACCCATCGAGCGTCCGCACCGACGCCGGGAGCAGGCGCGGGAGCAGCTCGGCGTGCCCGAACCGGTGGATCCGGTCGTCCAGCGCGGCGAACGGCCCGCCCACCACCGTGCCATCACCCCCGGCGTCGTTCCCAGGCTGCGAAGCCGATCGGATTCGAACCGGCGTCCTGCGCTACCGCCTCGCCCGCGCCGGATCATACGGGAGCTCACTGACACGTTCCGGCGACGAACCCTGGCAGCATGGGCGGTGAACGGCTGCGACCTGGTTGATTGCGGCGCGGTACACTCCAATTGGAAGATCATCTGGGCAGGTCGGATCTCATGAGCGTGAGAAGCCGGCGACGGTTGTACCGGGATTTGCCTGGCCTTGCGCCGGCGTCCTACCTCCCTGGCGGCGACCTCGCCGATGCTCTTCGCGGTGCGGCGGGCTGGACCGCCAGGACAAGTGTTTGCCTGCGCTTCCTTGCGCGAGTGCGGATCGCCCCGCTGTACGTGCTGATCATCGTCGTCATCAATGTCGTCCTCAACCACGCCGTCAGCGCGGAAACCCGGACGCAGGTCGTCCTCGCCAACTCCACCAACGTGGACAACCTGCAGCACCACCGGATCTGGACGTTGGTCACCAGCGCCTTCGTGCTCGACGAGCGGGCCGGCGTGGGCGCGATGGTCTCGCTGCTGCTGCTCCTGTCCGTGGCCGAGGTGCTGTGGGGGTGGCGGCGACTGCTCGTGGTGTTCTTCCTGTCCAACGCCGTGGCCAGCTGCCTCGTGTACGGCCTGTTGCTGGTGGGCGTCCGCGGCAACTGGCTGGGCGGCGCGGTCACCATGGCCAGCGACGTGGGCACGAGCTACGGCTCACACGCCGTCGGCGGCGCGCTCGCGCTCACCCTGCCCCTGCGTGCACGGCGCTTCCTGGTGCCGTTGGCGGTCCTGGTCGTGGTCGTGCCGTTGCTGGACGGGGCGACCTTCACCGACACCGGGCACCTGCTGGCCGTCCTCCTGGGCTTCGCCGCCGGCTGGCAGATGCGCCGGCGTCCGCTGGCCGGGTGCCGGCTCCGCCGGACCCTGCGGTGCCCGGGCCGGACCGTCGCCTACTCGTTCGACGACGTGACGCAGGCCCGGGCCGCACTGCTCACGGTGCTGCGCCTGCACGAACACCGTCAGGCACGCCTCGACGACGCCGTCGCCGCCTGCTCCGACCAGGCGGACCGGATACACGTGCGGGAAACCCGGGACATGAGCGCGATCGACGGCGCCCTCGCCGGCGGCACCTGGGGGGTGCTGCTGGGCACCTTCGTCGGCATCCCGCTGATCGGCCTGGTCATCGGCGCCGTCGGCATCGCGACGGTGGCACGTCGGCGCGACGCCGGCCTCAACGACACCACCGTGGAGAGGACGATGCGCGCCCTGCCGACCGGCCGGGCCGCACTCCTGCTGCTGGCCGACCCGGCCGGCGAGCCGGCACTGACCCGCGCACTCGCCCGGGCCGGTGGCACCCCGGTGCCCGAGGTCGCTCGGGAACCGGGCGCCGCTCGACCGGACCGGGACGGGTCACCGGGTGGTGAGCGGACATGACACGGTTTCGCGGGGACACCATGCCTATTCGGGAGTTGAGTGGATCGGCAACAACGTCCTGCTTCGTCCCGGCCGTGGATAGGCTTCCGCGGCAGCCGCAAGTCGTGCGGCGTGTTCGCGTTGGCGTTGCCAGTGTCCGTAGAGCGCGCCCTGTTGTGACAGCCTGTCAACGGCCCGGATGGTCTCGGGGTCGACGTCGCCGGGTGGGGCGTCCCGCCAGGGGGTGCCAGGCAGGGGCATGAAGGTGTGGGCGTGGATCCGGGCGCCCAGGTCGGCCAGTTCCTTGGCGAGGTTCAACGAGGCGTCGACGTCGGCCTGATCCTCGCCGGGCATGCCGAAGATCATGTCGACGTTGATGCGGAAACCTTCCTCGACGCCGAGGCGGGCGGCGCGCATGACCTCCTCGACGCCGTGGCCGCGTTTGGCTGCGTCGAGGACGCGGTCGGAGCCGGACTGGGCGCCGACGATGATGTTGTTGTTCGAGCAGTACTTCTTGACGAGCTGAAGCGCCTCGCGGGTGACGTGCTCGGGGCGGATCTCGCTGGGGAACGAGCCGAAGAAGACCCGCCCGTCCGGGCCGATGCCTTCTTTGCACGTGGCGAGCAGTTCCTCGACCGCGTCGAGGTTCGGCGACTCGTCCTGGCTGCCGTAGGACAGCGCGGTCGGCGTGATGAACCGGACGTCCCGCAGCCCGCGCGCCCGCATCTCGTCGACGTGCCAGCGGACGTTCTCCACACTGCGGTGTCGGAAGCGGGCCGAGAACATGAAGGGGGTTTGACAGAACCTGCAGGAAAACGCACATCCCCGAGTGATCTCAAGAGCGTTGAACCGGTGCCAGCGCAGCGAGAACCCGCGGAACGTGTCCAGCGGCAAGCGTTCCGGGCGGCCGGTCTTGACCACCTTGCCGGCGGCGTCGCGGTACGCCAGGCCGGTCACGCCGACCGGGTCACCGCCCGCGTCGACCAACTTGAGCAGCGTCGTCTCACCCTCACCGATCGCCGCGACGTCCCAGCCGGCGTCCAGCGTCTGCACCGGCTCCGCCGTGGCGTGCACTCCACCGGCGACGTGCAGCGCGCCGGGCGCGGCTGCCTTGATGGTCGTCAGTTCGGCGGCGAGCGCCTCGGCGTCGGGGGAGTAGAACGACCACAGCACGAGCACCCGCTTGGCGCGGTTCAGCCCCGCCTCGATTGCCGTGGTCGTCGCCTCCGGCGTCTCGGCGAGGACCACCTCGTACGAGGTGGTGGTCTCGTGTTCTTCGAGCGCGCCGAGCAGCACGTGGAAGCCGTACGTGACGGCCTTGCGGTAGCGCAGCACCAAGACGAGGTCGACGGAGCTCACCACCACATCCTGCCAGGGCGGCGGTTCGGTCAAGCCGATCGGTCGGTGACGAACACGCGCGTCCGGGCTGGCCGACGCCCAGACCCCGCGCCTTCGGCTCGACCATGGCGACTCCAGCAGGTTGCTTGCGCACCGTACATGACTGAGTACTCGCCGCAGTCGACCAGAGTATTGACCTCTGCCAATTAGCGATCTAGCGTGATATCCGTCGATTCGAACCACGACGGGGGACCAGAAGTGGATTCAGTCCGACTATGCATATCACGAACGATTCCCGCGGCAGCCGTTCCTTCGTCCGACGCACCGTGACGACAGCGTTGAACCAAACGTAGCTGCGTCTTTCTTCATCACCTGACGACACGACGGGGTCGGTGAATCCCTGCTGGCCACCACTGGGCCGGCGATCGCGGCCCGTGATGCAGCTCCGACTCTCATTTCCGTGGCTCACGCCGCGGCCTCAATGCTGCCGGCACCCACAGTTGCCGGTAATCAACTCATCATCGGAGGTATCATGGGTAGCGCACTTCGACGCCTTCGGGCAGCGGTTACCACGGTCGGACTTGGCGTCGCCGCGACTGCGGTCGTTGTCATCCCGACCGCTGGGACCGCATTCGCAGCGAGTTGCCCGGACAACAACCATCCCAATCTCGATGGCAGAGCCGGAAACCTGTTCATCGCCTCCAACGCTCGAATCCGGACTGGCCCGTCGACCAACTGCACCTCAGTCGGCCAGGGACAACTGAACCACTGGGTGACCTACTATTGCTGGAAGAACGGCGACGGCGGTACCTGGACATATCTCTACGACTGGACCATCAACGTGTCCGGCTGGGTCAGCGACAGCCTGCTGTCGCAGAGTGGTTCCCAGTCATCCTGTGTCTGATGAGAGGTCAGTCATTCCCCGCACCTAGGTGGCGATGACGGGATGCTGTCGCCCGGCTGACGTGCGACCACGACTGAACGTCGACGTCGGCCATGGTCTGCCGGGCGACGGCAAGCATTGGAAATAACCGTGGCCTGGACCGGGCTCGGGCTCGTCGTCGCGGCCTGGGCGGTGCACCTGCTGCGCGGCGGGCGGCTGCCCGCCGCGGGCTGCTGGAAGCTGCGGGCCGCGGACTGGTCCGGGTGGAGTTGGCCGTGCCACTGGGCGTCGTCACGGTTCGAAAGCTCAGTGGGCCGGCGGCGTGACGGCGTAGACCAGGGCCGAGCGCGGCGAGCGCTTGCCCAGGATGTCCCGGGAGTAGACCGCGTAGGCGTACTCCGTGGAGCCCTTCAGGCCGGTCAGCTTCACCTCGGTCCGGCCGGTCGTCATCACGCGGGACTCGGTGGCACCGTTCAGCGCGACGACCTGGTACGTCGTCCCGCCCACCGAGCCGGGGCGGCGCTGCCAGCGCAGGGTCACGCTGCCGTTGGACACGTCGGACACCACCAGGCCCTGCGGCGCGCGGCTGCGGCGGTCGACGGCACCGGCGGTACCGTTGCGGAACACCGTCGCCTCGCGAGTGTCCGTGTCCAGACCGTTGGGGCCGCTGATGAACCGCTGGCCCCAGGCCGTGCGGCTGGCGGGGTCGAAGTCGTGCACCAGGTCGAGATAGCTGTACTGCTTGTCGTTGCCGCTCCACGACCAGCCGAAGTACCCGAGCTCGTGCGCCTCCGCGTAGGCCATGATGGCGTCCTCGTCGGGGTCGCCCCACTGGTGCTCGCCGGAGAACTCGCCGACGAGGATCGGCAGGCGGCGCTTCGTGAACGAGCCGAGGTAGCTGTTGACCTTGGCGGCGTTGTTGAACTGGCCGTACATGTGGATGTCGAACGCCGTGTTGCCGTCCGGGTCGGCCGCGACGACCTGCTCGGCCTGGTCGCGCATGACGAACGACTCGTCCTGGCCCCAGCCGGGTCCGCCGACCATGAGCAGGTGCCGGAAGCCGGCGGCGCGCAGGGTGCGGATCGCGTCGGAGGTCTGCTGCGCCCACGGCATCGTCGTACCGTTGCCGAACGGCTCGTTGGCGATGTTGATGATGACGTGGTCCTCGTGGCCGGCGAGCACGTCGCGCAGCCCCAACCAGTACTTCACCGCCTGAGCCATCGTGGCGGCCTTCTTGTCCTGCCCGAAGCCGGTCGTGTCGTGCGCGTCGAAGATGCAGATCAGCCGGTTGGCCTCGCACAGTTTCACGAGGTTGGCGACCTCGGCGGGCTTGGCCTCCCGCCACTGGTGGCCCATGCCGAGCGGAAGGCGGGCCGCGTTCGCGCCGGCGGCCTTGATCCCGGCGAACGAGGCGCTTTTGTCCGGGTACCACATGACGTCGTGGTTCATCCCGCGCAGCACCAGGTCGCTGCCGTTGGCCTCGACGATCCGCCCGTCGCGCACGTGAATCCCCGGGCCGCGCTCCACGGCCCGCGCGGGTGCCGCGGGGAGTCCCACCGCGGCCAGGACGATCGCGACCACCAGCACGCCTCTCACGGCGAGTCCGGCTACCCGTCCGTCGGCCGCCCTACCCGCGCCGCGGGGTGATCCCGGGCGCGCGCGCCGCGGGTAGGGCGGCCGCTCAGACTGACGTTGGTCGATCTACCCTCGATTGGATCTCGAAAACCGAGGGTAGATCGACCAACGTCTCTCAGTGAGCGGTCGGATGCGGGGCGTGGTCGGGTGGTCGGGCCGGGCTAGAGCTTGGCGCGCGCCGCCCGCAGCCGCCCCAGCGTCCGGTCGCGCCCAAGGATCTCCAGCGACTCGAACAGCGGCAGCCCCACGGAGCGCCCGGTCACCGCGACCCGGATCGGCGCCTGCGCCTTGCCGAGCTTCAGCCCGCGCTCGGTGCCGACCGCCTCCAACGCCGCCTTCAGCGACTCGGCGTCCCACGACGATGCCTCGAAGGCCGCGATGGACGCGTCGAGCAGGTCGGCCGCGCCGTCCTTCATCGCCTTCGCCCAGGAGGCCTCGTCGGCCACCGGCTCGTCGAGGAAGGCGAAGTCCACGTTGGGCACGACCTCGGACAGCAGCGCGATGCGGGTCTGCGCGTGCGGGGCCAGGGCCTCGAACACCTTCGGGTCGTAGGCGGACGGGTCCCACGGTGGGGCGGGCACGTCGGTGCCGCCCGGTGCCACCGGCGTGCCGGTCAGCCACGGCTGGCAGGCCGCGACGAAGTCGGGCAGCGAGAGGGCCCGGATGTACTCGCCGTTGAACGCCCGCAGCTTCCGCTCGTCGAAGAAGGCCGGCGACGGGTTGACCTCCTCCAGGCGGAACTCGTCCTCGATCACCGACCAGGGCACGATCTCCCGGTCGCCCGAGGGTGCCCACCCGAGCAGCATGAGGTAGTTGCGCATGGCGTCGCTGAGGTAGCCCTCGTCGCGGTACTGCTCCAGGGCGACCTTGTCGCGGCGCTTCGAGAGCTTCTGGCGCTTCTCGTTGACCACGACGGGCACGTGCGCCCAGATCGGGGGAGTGTGGCCCAGGGCGACCCACAGCAGCTGCTGCTTCGGCGTGTTGGGCAGGTGCTCCTCGGCCCGGATGACGTGCGTGATGCCCATCGTCATGTCGTCGACGACGTTGGCCAGCAGGAACACCGCCGAGCCGTCGCCGCGGGCGATGACGAAGTCCTCGAGCAGCTTGTTCTCGAACGTGGGCTCGCCGCGCACCAGGTCGACCACGACCGTGCTGCCCTCGTCGGGCGTGCGGAAGCGCAGGGCGCGCCCCTCGCCGGGGCCGAGCGAGCGGTCGCGGCAGAAGCCGTCGTACCCACGGAACTGCGCGCCGGCCCGCTCCTGGACCATCTCGCGGGTGCAGCCGCAGTAGTACGCCTTGCCCTCCTGGTAGAGCCGGTGGGCGGCGGCGGTGTGCTGCTCGGCGTAGGTCGACTGGAAGTAGGGACCCTCGTAGGTGTCGCGGGCGATGCCGATCCAGGCGAGCGCGTTGAGGATGCCCTCGGTCCACTCCGGACGGTTGCGGGCGGCGTCCGTGTCCTCGATGCGCAGCACGAACACGCCGCCCTGCTGCTTGGCGTAGATCCAGTTCTGCAGCGCGGACCGGGCGCCGCCGACGTGGAACATGCCGGTCGGGGACGGGGCGAAGCGAACGCGAACAGTCACGCTTCCAGACTAGTGGGCTCCGGAAGCACGTTTTCCGGCAGTGCTATCCCTTGCTCCAGCGCCTCGGCCACCGCCGCGTCGCCGATGCGGGCCAGCACGGTCTCCAGCATCTCGAGGGTCTCGTCGTCGAGCCGGTCCAGCAGCCGCCGCTGGGCCCGGTTGCCGCTGTCCATGAGCTCGTCGAGGAGCTTGTGGCCCGCCGGGGAGAGGTGGATGCGGCGGATCCGCCGGTCGTGGGTGTCCTCGACGCGCGTGACGAGGCCCTGGCCGACCAGCCGGTCGACGATCCCGGAGAGCGTGGCCAACGTCACGCCGAGCAGGCGAGAAAGCTCCTGGCCGCCGATCCCTTCTTGCCGAGACACCAATAACAGCACCTTGAGCTGCTGCATTGTGAGGTTTACTGAGAAGATCGGGTTGGTTCGGTCGTACGCGACCAGGGAGCGCATGCGCTGCTCGGCCATCATCACCCGCTGCAGCAGGGCTTCCCTGTGAGTCTTCACAGGAATGTTTTACCCCCTGGATAAATTTTGTGCGAGCCTAACCGTTAGCATCGCACGAACTAACGTCTGTCTTAGCCGATCGGAAGAAGACTCCTGACATGTCGTTCCTCGCCCGGCTCAGTTTGGCGAACCGGGGGCTGGTCGCGATCATCGCGATCGTCGTCCTGGGCTTCGGCGCCATTGCCATTCCGTCGCTCAAGCAGCAACTGATCCCGTCGATCGAGTTCCCGGCCGCGTTCGTGGTCGCGCCCTATCCCGGCGTGTCGCCGGAGATCGTCGAGGAGCAGGTCACCAAGCCCATCGAGAGCGCGCTGCAGGGCGTGCCGGGGCTGTCCGACATCACGTCGACCAGCCGCGAGGGCGTCGCGACGGTGCAGGTGTCCTTCGACTTCGGCACCCCGATCGACGAGATCACCAACAAGATCCAGACGTCGATCACGCGGATCCGGTCGCAGCTGCCGTCGACCGTCGAGCCGCAGGTGATCGCCGGATCCACCGACGACCTGCCCGCGATCGTGCTCGCCGCGTCCAAGTCCGGCGACCAGATCGCGTTCGCGCAGCAGCTCAACGCGATCGTGGTGCCCGCGCTGCAGGGCATCGAGGGCGTCCGGGCCGTCGAGGTCACCGGCGCCGAGACGCAGAACGTGCTCATCACCCTCAGCCCGAAGGCGCTGTCCTCCGGCGTGAACTCGCAGACGCTCACCGCGGCCCTCAAGGCCAACGGCGTCTCGTTCCCGGCCGGCACGCTGACCGAGGGCGACCGCTCGCTCGCCGTGCAGGTCGGCGGCACGCTCGGCACGATCGACGAGCTCAAGGCGCTCAACGTCACCCCGACCACCAAGCTCGGTGACGTCGCCACGGTCGAGCTGAAGACCGTCGAGGCCACCTCGATCACCCGCACCGACGGCAAGCCGAGCCTGGGCATCGCGGTCACCGCGTCGCCCGACGGCAACCCCGTGCGGATCAGCCACGCGGTCCAGGACAAGCTGGCCGAGCTGCAGACGCAGCTGGGCGGCGACGCGAAGATCACGTCGATCTTCGACCAGGCGCCGTTCGTCGAGTCGTCCATCAAGAGCCTCACCACCGAGGGCGCGCTCGGCCTGCTGTTCGCGGTCATCGTGATCCTGGTGTTCCTGGTCTCGATCCGCTCGACGCTGGTCACCGCCGTGTCGATCCCGCTGTCGGTGGTCGTCGCGCTGATCGGGCTGTGGGTCGGCGACTACTCGCTCAACCTGCTCACGCTGGGCGCCCTGACGATCGCCGTCGGCCGCGTGGTCGACGACTCGATCGTGGTGCTGGAGAACATCAAACGCCATCTGGAGTACGGCGAGGAGAAGCGCCACGCGATCCTCACCGGCGTCCGCGAGGTGACAAGCGCCGTCGTCGCCTCGACGCTGACCACCGTCGCCGTGTTCCTCCCGATCGGCCTGGTCGGCGGGCTCGCCGGCGAGCTGTTCCGGCCGTTCGCGGTCACCATCGCGGTCGCGCTGGTCGCCTCGCTGTTCGTGTCGCTGACGGTGGTGCCGGTGCTCGCGTACTGGTTCCTGCGTCCCCCGAAGCAGCTCGGCATCGAGGAGCGCGAGGCCATCGAGGCCAGGGCGCTGGAGAAGGAGCGCCGCAGCCCGCTGCAGCGCGGCTACGTGCCGGTCATCAGCTGGGTCACCCGCTCCGCGGGCACCCGCTGGATCACCGTCGGCCTCAGCCTCGTCGTGTTCGTCCTGACGATCGGCTCGGCCACCCTGCTGAAGACGAACTTCATCGACCAGTCCGGCCAGACCGAGTTCTCCATCTCGCAGGAGCTGCCGCTCGGTGCCAGCCTGGCGACCACCGACGCCGCGGCGAAGAAGATCGAGGACATGCTGGCCAAGCGCGGCGACATCGAGGCCTACCAGGCCACCATCGGCGCCTCGTCCGGCTTCGGCTTCAGCGGCGCCCAGTCGACGAACACGGCGAACTTCTCGGTCACGGCCAAGGACGGCACCGACGTCGAGAAGGTCATCGAGGAGCTGCGCAGCGACGTCGCGGCGGCCGGCCAGGGCATCGGCACGGTGAAGATCAGCGGCGGCGGCAGCGGCGGCGGCTCCAGCGACCAGCTCGAGGTCGTCGTCAAGGCCAACACCACCGCCGACCTCACCAAGGCGGCGGAGCAGGTCCAGAAGGCGATGTCGGAGACCGCGGGCATCGCCGACGTCGAGAGCAACCTCTCGGCGAGCAACCCGCGCGTCGACGTCAAGGTGAAGCGCGACGCCGCCGCGCGGTACGGGCTGTCCGACGCCGCCATCGGTGGCATCGTCAGCGCCGCGTACCGCGGCCAGACCCTCACCGAGCTCACCATCGACGGCCAGCAGCGCGACCTGGTGCTGCGCTCCGGCCCGGCCCCGGCGTCGCTCGCCGAGCTCAAGGCCCTGCAGATCCCGGTCCAGGCCAACCCGCCGTTCGTGCGGCTCGACCAGGTCGCCGACGTCAGCGAGGGCGCCGGCCCGGCCGCCATCACCCGCATCGACGGCAACCGCAGCGCGTCGGTCACCGGCCGCTCGACGAGTGACAACCTCGGCGACGTCTCGACCAAACTGCAGAAGAAGCTCGACGGGCTCACCCTGCCGGCCGGCGCGACCGTCACCCTGGGCGGCGTCACGCAGGACCAGCAGGAGGCGTTCGGCCAGCTCGGCCTGGCCATGCTGGCGGCGATCGCGATCGTCTTCATCATCATGGTGGCGACGTTCCGCAGCGTGGCCCAGCCGCTGATCCTGCTCGTCTCGATCCCGTTCGCCGCGACCGGCGCGATCCTGCTGCTGCTCGCGACGAACACCCCGCTGGGCCTGCCGGCCATGATCGGCGTGCTCATGCTCATCGGCATCGTCGTGACCAACGCGATCGTGCTGATGGACCTCATCAACCAGTACCGCGAGAACGGCATGCCGGTCCGCGAGGCGGTCATCGAGGGCGGCCGGCGCCGCCTGCGCCCGATCCTCATGACGGCGGTGGCGACGATCTGCGCCCTGCTCCCGATGGCCATCGGCCTCACCGGCGAGGGCGGCTTCATCTCGCAGCCCCTGGCGATCGTGGTCATCGGCGGCCTGATCAGCAGCACGCTGCTGACCCTGGTGCTGGTCCCGACCCTCTACTCGATGGTCGAGGGCCGCAAGGAGCGCCGGCGCCTCAAGCGGGAGGGCCGCCACGCTTCGCCGGTCACCGCCAGCGAGATCGAGGACGGCTCGGACGGCGAGGGTCGCCACCGGGTCGACCCGCTGGAGCCCGCCCCCTCCCACTAGGAGCGATTCGGCACGAACCGAGGCCGGCCGTCACTGCGACGGCCGGCCTCGTTGACGCTGGGTGGCCGCGAACCTAACGGCCGCGACCGACAACGTCGCGGTCGCCGGCTACGACGTCTCCGTCAACGGCCAGCACTACGGCCCCACCAGCCGCACCAGCCTCACCGTGCCCCCGCTCGGCTACGGCACGTTCGCGTTCCGGGTGGTCGCCTTCGACGGGCCGGGCTGCAGTCCGCGCCGCTCGCCGTCACGATCGCGATCGACCCGCCGCCGAGCCCCGGCGCGTAGGCCGTGTCGGGTCGGGCGCTGTTCCGGTCCGGAACAAGCTAGGGCTTGTGCGGGCAGCGGTGGATCGGGCGGCGCGGGATGCGGGCCGGGCGGCGGATCGAGACCAGCCGGGCCGGCCGGACCGCCGGGACCGGCGCCGAGCCGGGCGCCGGCGCGGGAGCGCCGGACACCGCGGCCAGGTGGGACGACAGCGCCGCGTGCAGCAGCGTGGGCGGCGGCGACGGCATCCGGCGGTTGACGACGGGAGCGGCGCTCCGCTGCGCAGGGACGCGGGACGGCGTGGGCGGCGCGACCGGGAGCGGCGCCGGCGCCTCGTCCTTCGCCGGGCGGGTCACGACGAACGCCACGACGGCCGCGACGACGACCGGGACCAGGTAGAGCAGGGCTCCGGCGTATTGCTCGGTCACGACGACTCCCAACGCTGCGCACAACTGACCCGCGCAACGCTACGGACTGCCCCGCATCCACCGTGTCATCCGGTCGGTTCGCCCTGCAAGTCCGGCCGGGGTGCAGCTGAGGTGCAAACCTGCCGGTACCAGTCGAACGATCGGCGCTTCGTGCGGACCTGGGTCTCGAAGTCCACGTGCACCAGGCCGAACCGCTGGCCGTAGCCCTCGGCCCACTCGAAGTTGTCCATGAGTGACCAGGTGCAGTAGCCGTGCACCTCGACGCCGGCCCGCATCGCGGCTTGGAGCGCCTCCAGGTGGCCGGAGATGTAGTCGATGCGGAACTGGTCGTCGACGTCGGGCCAGGACGTGCCGCTCTCGGTGATCCAGATCGGGGGCAGCTTCTCGCCGTACCGCTCCTTGAAGCCGACCAGCAGCTCGCGCAGGCCGTCGGGCACGACCGGCCAGCCGAACGCCGACTGCGGGTACCCCTCGATCGGCAGGCGGGCGAACGGCAGCCCGTCCTCGCCCGAGGGCGCGCCGATCAGGCTCGGGTTGTAGTAGTTCACGCCGAGGGCCTCGATCGGCTGGGAGATGACGTCGAGGTCGCCCTCCATGACGACGGCGTCCACGTCGACCCCGGCCAGCAGGGCCTCGAAACCCGCCGGGTAGGCACCCAGCAGTACCGGATCCGTGAAAAGGTGGTTCTGGACCATGTCGTAGAAGAGCGCGGCGCCGCGGTCGGCGTCGGTGTCGCCGGCGAGCCACACGGGTGAGTAGTTGTTCGCCAGGGTGATCGGGGCGCGGGAGTGCCGTCGCAGCGCCGACACGGCCAGGCCGTGGGCGAGCAGCAGGTGGTGCACGACGAACGGGTAGCCCTCCGGCGGCAGGGTCTGGCCCGGCGCGTGGATGCCCTGCACGTGGCCGAGGGCGAAGTGGATGTACGGCTCGTTGAGCGTGCACCACAGCTTCACCCGGTCGCCGAGGCGCTCGCCGACGAGCTCCGCGTACTCGCCGAAGCGCATCGCCGTGTCCCGGTTGCTCCAGCCGCCCTGGTCCTGCAGCGCCTGCGGCAGGTCCCAGTGGAAGAGCGTCGCGACCGGGTCGATGCCCCGGGCCAGCAGCCCGTCGACCAGCCGGTCGTAGAAGTCCAGGCCGGCGCTCACGGCCGGGCCGTCGCCGGTCGGCTGGATGCGCGGCCAGGCCACCGAGAACCGGTAGGCGCCGGCGCCCAGCTCCGCGATCAGGTCGAGGTCCGACTCCCAGCGGTGGTAGTGGTCGCACGCCACGTCGCCGGTCTCGCCGCGGGCCACCTTGCCCGGCGTGTGCGCGAACGTGTCCCAGATGGACGGTCCTCGCCCGTCCTCGGCGACGGCGCCCTCGATCTGGTAGGAGGCGGTGGACACTCCGAAGCGGAACCCTGGCGGAAACTCCAACATGAGCGCACGCTACTCGGTCCGGACAAGGCGCGGGCAGTATGGGGGAATGGCACATGAGATCCCCACCGCCGAACTCGCGCCCGGCGTCGCGCTGCCGGTCGTCGGCTTCGGCACCTGGCAGATCACCGGCACGTCCGCGTACGAGTCGACCCGCACGGCGCTCGACGTGGGCTACCGCCACATCGACACGGCCACCATGTACGGCAACGAGGCCGAGATCGGGCGCGCGCTGCGCGACAGCGGCCTGGACCGCTCGGACGTCTTCATCACCACCAAGCTGCCGCCGTCACAGGCCGGCCGCGAGCGGCAGACCATCGAGGCCAGCCTGAAGGCCCTCGGCGTCGACTACGTCGACCTGTGGCTCATCCACTGGCCCCCGTCGCGCGGCAAGTCGCTGCCGACCTGGGTGTCGTTCCTCGAGCAGCGCGACGCCGGCCGGGCCCGCTCGCTCGGGGTGAGCAACTACGACGCGCAGCTCATCGACGAGCTGATCCGCGAGACGGGGGAGACCCCGGTGGTCAACCAGGTCTCCTGGAGCCCGTCCGAGCACGACCCGAAGTTCCTCGACGAGATGCGGGAGCGTCGCATCGTGGTGGAGGGCTACAGTTCGCTGAAGAACACGCGGCTCGACGACCCGCGCCTCGTCGCGATCGCCGCGGCCCACGATGCCACGGTGCCCCAGGTGGTACTGCGGTGGCAGCTCCACCACGACATCGTGATCATCCCCAAGTCCACCCGCGAGTCCCGCATGCGGGAGAACCTCGCGGTGCTCGGCTTCGAGCTGACCGCGGACGAGATCGCCGCGATCGACGCGGTCTAGCTGATGTTGGTCGGGGCCTGTCGGCTCTGGACCCGACCTAGTGCAGCACCGCGTTAGTTCGTCGGGGGTGTGAGCCAGGCGGTGGGGTTGTTGAGGTAGAGGCCGCAGGCGCAG
>NZ_BMPI01000025.1:0-5466 GCF_014647515.1 Dactylosporangium sucinum
GTCACGCGCGTGTGGTCGAGCGTGCGCATCGCCGTGCCGAAGCCGGTGCCGGGCTCGCCGATGATCCGGTTCGCCGGGATGCGCACGTTGTCGAAGTACACCTCGCGGGTCGGGGAGCCCTTGATGCCGAGCTTCTTCTCGGGTGCGCCGAAGCTGACCCCCGGGTCGGAGCGCTCGACCACGAACGCCGAGATGCCGCGGGCGCGGGCGCCGGGCTCGGTGACGGCGAAGACCGTGTAGTACTCGCTCACGCCCGCGTTGGAGATCCAGCGCTTCACGCCGTCGAGGACCCAGGCGTCGCCGTCGAGGACCGCGCGGGTCGTCATGCTCGCCGCGTCGCTGCCGGCGTCGGGCTCGGACAGGCAGTACGAGAACATCGCCTCGCCGCGGGCCACCGGGGGCAGGTAGCGCTGCTTGAGCTCCTCGGACGCCGCCAGCAGCAGGGGCATGGTGCCGAGCTTGTTGCCGGCCGGGATCAGCGAGGACGAGGCGCAGGCGCGGGCGACCTCCTCGATGACGATGACCGTCGCGAGCGCGTCGGCGCCGGCGCCGCCGTACTCGACCGGGACGTGCGGGGCGTGGAAGTCGGCGGCGCGCAGCGCGTCGTAGGAGGCCTGCGGGAACTCGGCGTGCTCGTCGGCGGCGGCCGCGTTGGGCGCGACCTTGCCGTCGCACACTGCCCGGACGGCCTCGCGGATCTCATCGTAGGCGGAAGACACGCCCGGACGATACCAGCCGGTCGGAATGTCACGCCATCTTGAGAACGCCCAGGTGACGTGATAGATACCTTCCAGTCGGTATGTGCGAGAACCCGCGGGAGGCGCGCGTGACCCGAGCCGTCCGGGCCGGCCTGGACTTCATCACCGCCCTCGACCGGGGGAGCCTCGGCGGTCTCGCCAGGCTGTGCGCGCCCGGCGCGACCTGGTGGGTCGACAGCGGGCCCGACCGCCGCGGGGGAGACCCCCGGGCGCAGGGCAGCGGCCGCTTCCCGCTGCACGGCGTCATGCGCATGGACGACAAGCTGGCGCTCATGCGCGAGCTCGGCCCGGCCGCGTTCCCGACCGGCTGCCGGCAGATCCCGCGCCGCGTCGTCGCCGGCGACGACGCCTGCGTCATCGAGGTCGAGGGCCACGGCGTGCACGCCTCCGGCCGGGTCTACGCCAACCGCTACGGGTTCGTCTTCGACGTCGACGCGGCCGGCGCGATCGAGTCGGTGCGCGAGTACCTCGACACCATCCACGCCCAGCAGGTCGTCGGCGACGGAGCGCCCATCCCGGGCAGCACCACGGAGCACCCCGAACCGGCGCACCGGGACGCACCGGCGGCGGTCACCACCATGTGGGCCGCCCTCGCGGCCGGGGACCTCGACGCGTTCGGCGCGCTCTTCACCGACGACGCCACCTGGTGGACCGACACGGGCCCGGACCGCGACCGCGGCCGGCTCCACCGTCGAGGCGACATCGCGGCCAGCCCGTTCCACGGCGTCGTGCCCATCGCCGACAAGCTCGCCGCCATGCGCGCCCGCATCGCCGGCGGCGCCTACAGATCCGCCGCCGTCACCGTCACCCCGCAGCGCTGGATCGCCGACGACACGCTCGTGGCCGTCGAGGCGACCGGCGAGGCCATGGTGGGCAACGGCCGGTACCAGAACCGCTACCTGTGGGTCCTCGACGTGCGCCCCGGCGGCATCGCCGCCGTCCGGGAGTACTGCGACACCCTGCACATCGCCGACCTGATGGGGTACCCGACGTGAAGCCGTTCACGGACCTCAACCACGTGCTCACCACGACCCGCTCGGTGCGGCTGCGCCTCGACTACGACCGCCCCGTCCCGCTCGGCCTCGTCGGCGAGTGCCTCCAGCTCGCGCTCCAGGCGCCCACCGGCGGCGCCGCCGAGGACTGGCGCTGGCTCGTCGTCGGCGACCCGGGGACGAAGGCCGCGCTCGCCGAGCTCTATCTCGCCGCGTACGTCGAGTACGTCCAGAAGCCGCTGCAGGACCCCGACAGCCCGATCGTCCGCGGCCGGCTCGGCGGCCGCAACGCGGACGGCAGCGTCAGCGAGCGCACGGCCCGCATCCTCGGCGGCGCCGAGCATCTCGCGTACAACATCGGCCGCGCGCCGTACCTGCTGATCCCGTGCGCGACCCGGCCCAACCCGGCCACGGGCGGCGCCGGCACGAACTCGGCCGTCTACGGCTCGCTGTACCCGGCGATCTGGCAGTTCAACCTGGCGCTGCGGGCCCGCGGCCTCGGCACCGTCATCACGACGCTGCACCTGCACCACGCCGCGGCCGCCGCCGAGCTGCTCGGCATCCCCGACCACGCGCTGCAGATCACCATGCTGCCGGTCGCCTACACCCAGGGCACCGACTTCCGGGTCGCCGCCCGCAAGCCCGTCAACGCCGTCGCCTACCTCGACCGCTGGGGCGAGCCGCTGCCGTACGACGACAAGCCCGTCGACCGGCTCACCGGAGAGGAGTACGCATGAGCACCGCCGTGATCCGGGACATCGACGAGGTCCTCACGACGACCCGCGCCGTGCGCAACCGCATGGACTTCGACCGGCCGGTGAGCCGGGCCGTCGTCGAGGAGTGCCTGCGCCTGGCCCAGCAGGCGCCGATGGGCTCGAACCTGGAGGACTGGCGGATCGTCGCCGTCGACGACCCGGCGCTGAAGGGGAAGCTGGCCGAGCTGTACACCGAGGTCTGGTACCAGACCGTCGAGGGACCGCTCGCGAGCGGCGAGGCCGCGACCACCACCCGGCTGTCGCCGTCGGTCCGCCCGGACCCCGTGGCGCAGGCGCGGCAGGCCCGGATCCTGAAGGCGGTCAAGTACCTCGTCGACCACCTCGAGGAGGTGCCGGTCCTGGTCGTGCTGTGCAGCACCAAGCCGATCCCGGAGCACCCCGTCGGCGGCACCGCGTCGGGCTACTACGGCTCGATCTTCCCGTTCGCCTGGTCGTTCCAGCTCGCGCTGCGCTCCCGCGGCCTCGGCTCGGTGATGGCCACCGCCCTCGCCCACAAGGCCCGCAAGGTCCAGGCCGCGCTCGGCCTGCCCGACGACTGGCGGCCCGTCACGCTGCTGCCGGTCGCGTACACCAAGGGCCTCGAGTTCCGCCCCGCCGCCCGCGCCGACCTGTCCGAGGTCGCCTTCTGGAACGGCCACACCGAACGGGCCGCCCGGTGAGGGCCGCCTACTTCGTCGAACCGGACGCGGACAGGCCCGCCGAGGCCATCCGCGTCGGCGACATCGACCCGGCGGAGCCGCCACCGGGCTGGGTCGAGGTCGACGTCCGCGCCGGCGCCCTCAACATGCACGACATCTGGGCCCTGCGCGGCGCCACGAGGGGCGCGGGAACCCGCCCGCACGTCATCGGCAGCGACGCCGCCGGCAGCTGCGAGGGGCGCGACGTCGTCGTGTACCCGGTGGTCCCGAGGGAGCCGGACGGCAAGGTCGTCGAACACGCGACCCTGCTGCCCGACGCCGGCCACGGCGTCCTCGCCGAGCGCGTCGCCGTGCCGGCCGGCCACCTGGTGCCCAAGCCGGGCCACCTGAGCTGGTCCGAGGCGGCGTGCCTGCCGACCGCGTGGCTCACGGCGTACCGCATGCTGTTCACCAAGGCGCGCGTCGAACCCGGCCACGTCGTGCTCGTCCAGGGCGCCGGCGGCGGCGTCGCCACCGCCGCGATCGGCCTCGCCACGGCGGCCGGCGCCACCGTGGTCGTCACCTCCCGCTCGCCCGAGAAGCGGGAGCGCGCCCTCGCCCTCGGCGCCGCCGCCGCGATCGACAGCGGCGCGCGCGTCCCCCAGCTCGCCGACGTCGTCGTCGAGACCGTCGGCCCGGCCACCTTCGAGCACTCGACCCGCTCCACGCGGGCCGGCGGCACGATCGTCGTCTGCGGCGGCACCAGCGGCTTCGCCGCGCAGCTCGACCTGGCCCGGCTGTTCGCCCGGGAGATCACCGTGCACGGCTCGACCATGGGCACGCTCGCCGAGTTCGAGGCGCTCGTCGCGTTCGTCGCCGCGCACCGCGTCCGGCCCGCCGTCGACAGCACCGCCGACCTCGCCGGCGTGGGCGCGCAGGCCGCCCGGATGCTCGCCGGGACCGCGTTCGGCAAGCTCTGCGTGAGCCTGTCGTGAGCCCGGTCGCCGTCACCCGGCGCGGTCCGGCACTCTGGGCCCGCATCGATCGCAGCGGTACCGGGAACGCCTGCGACTCCGCCGTGATGGCCGGGCTGGAGGCGTGGCTGGCGACGACCGACCCGGACGTGCGGGTCCTGGTGCTCACCGGCAGCGGCCGCAGCTTCTGCGCCGGCGCCGACCTCACCGAGGCGACCAGCCTCCTCGGCGACCAGCCGGCCCTGCGGGCGTTCCTCGACCGGGGCCGCCGCCTCGTGCGGGCCGTCCGCGCGGCGCCGGTGCCGACGATCGCCGCGGTCAACGGGGCCGCGTTCGGCGGCGGCCTGGAGCTGCTGCTCGCCTGCGACATCGCGGTCGCCGCCGGCACCGCCCGCATCGGCGACCGGCACATCGCCGTCGGCCAGGTCCCCGGCTGGGGCTCCAGCGTCCTGCTGCCCCAGGCCGTCGGCCCCGCCGCCGCCCGCCGGCTGCTCATCGCCGGCGAGACCTGGACCGCGGCCGAGGCCGCCGGGCACGGGCTGGTCAGCGAGGTCGTCCCCGCCGAGGCGCTGGAGGCCCACGTCGACGCCCTCGCGGCCCGCATCGCCGCGCTCGACCCGGCCGCCGTCCGGCGGATGCTGCGGGTCGCCCGGCCGCCCGTGGACGAGGCGGCCTGGGACCGCGAATGGGACACCCTGACCGAGCACATCGCGGCCCAAGCCGCCGGACCAGCCGCCAGACCAGCCGCCAGATCGGAGTGACATGCGACCCGCACGCAAGACCGTGGTGCCCGCCCCGCGCGACCTGACCGCCCTCGTCGGGCAGGAGCTCGGCGCCAGCGAGGCCCAGGTCGTCGGTCAGGAGCAGGTGAACCTGTTCGCCGACGTGACCGGCGACCACCAGTGGATCCACGTCGACGTCGAGCGGGCGCGGTCCGGGCCGTTCGGCACGACCATCGTCCACGGCTTCCTCACCCTGGCCCTGGTCCCGCGCCTGCTCGCCGACATCCTCGAGGTGGAGTCGTACTCCATGGGCGTCAACTACGGCCTGGACCGCGTCCGGTTCGTCAAGCCGCTGCCGCCGGGCACCCCCGTCCAGGGCGTCGCCACGCTCGTCGCGGCCGGCCCGCTCAAGGACGCCGACGGCGTGCAGGCCAAGGCGTCGGTCGTGGTCGAGTTCGCCGAGACGGGCGAGCCCTGCTGCGCCGCCGAAATCCTGTTCCGCTACTACACCTAACCCCCCGCGCCCCCCCCGCCCCCCGCCCCCCTCTCTGCGTCGATCTTGCAGTTGTGGTGCCTGACAAACCCGGACATCGTGGGAGTGTCGCGGCACCACAACTGCAAGATCGA
>NZ_BMPI01000025.1:5510-80551 GCF_014647515.1 Dactylosporangium sucinum
AGGAGGGGGCGGGGGGGTTACTCGGGGACCGGGGTGGGGGCTGCGAAGCGGCCGCGGTAGAAGGACAGGGCCGGGACCTTTGTCGGCTTCAGGTGTACGTGATCGACGTCCAGCAGCACGATCACGTGGTCGCCGCTGGTGATCACCTCGTTGCGCCGGCCGGCGAGGACCGCGGGCGTGCCGGGCAGCAGCGGCACCCCGTCGGGGCCGGGCACCCAGGACACCCCGCTGAGCTTCTCGGCGCCGGTCAGGCCCGAGGTCGCGAACCGCCGGGCCACGTCCTCCTGGTCCTGACTGAGAATGTGGATCGCGATGCGGGCCGACTCCATGAGCACCCGGAAGCTCGACGAGGAGTTCGCGACGCAGAACAGCACCTTCGCCGGCTCCAGTGATACCGACGTGAACGAGTTGACGGTCAGCGCGGCGACGGCCGAGCCCGAGGACGGGCCGGTCACCGCGGTCACCGCCGTCACGCCGGTCGGGAAGTGCCCGCAGACCTGGCGGAACTGGGCGGAGTCGAAGAGGGGCTCGGTCATCATCGGCGCACCGCCCGGTCGGAGGGGTCGTCGGAGGGGTCGTGGCGGAGCCCGCCCTCGAGCTGGATGAGGCACAGCGTGTGCCCGCCGGGGTCCTTCACCAGGTGCAGGCGCCCGTGCGGGCTGTCGACGGGTCCGACCGTGGGCAGGCCGCCGAGGGCGGTCACCCGGCCGAGGGCCTCGTCGAGGTCCGCGACGGTGAAGTACGTGATCCACTTCGACGGGATGAGGTTGGGCCACTCGTTGTCGAGCTCGAGGACGCCGGCGACGGGCACGTCGCCGAGCATGAGCACGGTGTACGGGCGGGCCGTCGGCGAGTCGTCGCGCTGCTGGGTGGCGTAGCCGAACAGGGCCCGGTAGTAGTCGACCGAGGCGGCCGGCTCGCCGGTGTCCAGCTCGTTCCAGCACAGCGCGCCGACCGCGTTGAGCACCTCGACGCCGGCCCGCGACTCGCCCTGGTAGAGGCCGAAGGCGGCGCCGAACGGGTCGATGACTGCGGCGCCCGTGCCGGCGGCCGGCAGGTATCGCGGCGGCGTGACGAGCTCGCCGCCGAGCGTGACCGCCAGCCGGGCCGAGCGGTCGATGTCGTCGACGGCGAAGTAGGTGATCCAGCCGCGGGGCCGGCCGCCGTGCAGGCCGGCGGCGTCGGAGATGCCGGCGACGTCGCGGCCGCCGACGCTGCACATGCGGTACGTCGTGCTGCCCAGTTGCTCGTGGCGGACGCTCCAGCCGAGCAGCGCGCGGTAGAAGTCCTCGGCCTTGGCCGGGTCGGGCGTGCACAGCTCCACCCACACGGCCTCGCCGGCCCGGAACCGCCCGCTCATCGCGGCGCTCCGGCGACGATCGTGCGGGCGGAGACCTCGTAGGCCCGATCCGGGGAGCCGGTGGCGAGGCTTGACTCGACGACCTCCACCACCGCCCGCAGCGTCGGTCCCGGCACCGCGGCCAGCGTGCCGACGAGGGCGTCGACCGCGCCGTCGAGGTCCGCGGCGGGCACGACCCGGGCCACCAGGCCCCAGGCGAGCAGCTGCGCCGCGGTCGCCGTGGCGGCGCCGGTGAGCAGGTCGTAGGCGTGGGCGCGGGGGAGCGCCTGGGCGATCGTGTGCCCGACGCCGGCCGGCGCGAAGCCGTAGCGGGCCTCCGGCAGCGTGAGCACGGCGTCGTCGGCGGCCACCGGGAGGTGCACCGCGGCGAGCAGCCCGGCGCCGAACCCGATGACCTTGCCGCGGACCGCGGCGACGACGGGCACGGGCAGGGTGCGCACGCGCCGCAGGGCGGCATCGCCGGCGCGCAGGCCGCCGGCGACGGCGGCGGCGGTGGTGGCCGCGAGGGCGGCGAACGAGGAGGTGTCCCAGCCGCCGCAGAAGTGCCGGCCGGCCATGTCGAGGCGGACGACCGCGCAGGCCTCGTCGGCGGCGGCGGCCTCCAGCGTGTCGACCAGCTCGCGCAGCGCCGCGTCGTCGAAGCAGTTGCCGCGCCCCGCGTTGTCGTAGCGCACCCGAGCGACACGGCCGTCGTGTTCGCGGGTCAGGGTGATGGTCACCGGCGCATCATACATACCGGTCGGTATGAAGACAACGTCGCTGGCCGGGCCATGGATGTCATCCGATCGTCACAACCGCGATACGCCGTGGACCTGTTGACTTGATACCGGCTGGTCGGTACTTTGTGGCCAGCGTCACGGCCGCTGACCGCGGTGACATGACAGGTCCATCGCTTGTGAAGGACGTCCATAATGACCATCAGATTCTTGCGATCCCGGCGGCCGTTGGCGCTGGCCGCCGCCCTGACGATCGCGAGCGCGGGCCTCGTCGCCTGTGGCGGGTCGGAGCCGGGCAGCAGCCAGTCGGCCGGCCCGCTCACCGTCCGGGCGCTGCTCGCCGCTCAGCCCGCCACCCTCGACCCCATCGTCGGCGCCCGCTCCGCCCAGATCGTCTGGGCGACGATGCTCGAACCCCTGATCAACACCGACAAGGCCCTGGCCATGACCGACACCGGCCTGGTCACGAGCTGGACCCGCACCGACCCGACCACCTGGACGCTGAAGGTGCGCGACGGTGTCAGCTTCAGCAACGGCGAGAAGGCCGACGCGGCCGCGGTCGCCAACACCCTGCTGCTCACCCGCGACGCCGCCGCGTCGCAGCTGAAGTCCTACTTCACGAACGTGTCCGCCGTCGACGCCCCGGACGCCGGCACCGTCGTGGTCAAGACCAAGACCCCGCAGTACAACATCCCCGACCTGCTCACCACGGTCTACCTGGTGCCGCCGAAGTACTACAAGGAGAAGGGCTCGGAGGGCTTCGCGGCCGAGCCGATCGGCACCGGCCCCTACGTCTGGGCGGGCGCGCACGCCGGCCGCGACATCTCGGTGAAGAAGAACCCGAACTACTGGGGCACCCCGGCCGCCAACGACGGCATCACCTTCACCTGGGCCAACGAGGCCGCGCAGCGGCTCGCGCTGATCCAGAGCAAGAGCGTCGACGTCTCGTTCGACCTGCCGCCCGCGCAGTCCAACGAGGCCAAGAAGGCCGGCATCACCGTGGTCAGCACCGAGACCGCGATGAAGATCATCGCGTTCCTCGACTCGACCAAGGCGCCGTTCGACGACCCGAAGCTGCGCGAGGCGGCCGCCCTGGCCATCGACCGGGACGCCATCGTCAAGGGCATCTTCGACGGCCAGGCCGTCGCCGACTCCGGCCTGCTCAACATCCTCCCGGGCCAGCAGCCGGCGCAGAGCGTCAAGGCCGACCCGGCCAAGGCCAAGGAACTCGTCGGCGCCTCCGCACCGGCCGTGCAGATCACCTACCCGGCCGCGCAGTACACCAACATCGAAGAGGTCTCGCAGGCCGTCGGCGGCGCCCTGGAGAAGGCCGGCTTCAAGGTCACCTACGTCCCGATCGACTACGGCACGCTGGTCAAGCGGGTCGTCGGCCGCCAGGTCCCCGGCATCGCCATCTTCGCCGGTGTCCCGAACGTCGCCACCCCGGACTACTTCGCCAGCGGCTTCATGAAGACCAAGTCGATCACCGGCAACTGCCCCGACCCGCAGACGGACGAGCTGATCGGCAAGGCCCTGGAGCAGGACAGCGCCCAGGCCGCCGCGCCGATGTACGAGCAGCTCAACACCACGGGCGTGGTCGACAAGCACTGCTACGTGCCGCTCTACCGGCAGGTGTTCAACTACGCGACCAACGGCGTCAAGGGTGTGGCGTTCGGCCCGCTGAACACCGTCGACTTCACGAAGACGACCCGCTGACGATGCCCGAGGCAGTCGAGACGGGAGTGCCGGGCGGCGACGTCGCCGCCCGGCACCTCCGCACCCCCGAAACCGACACCCCGGTGCTGGTGGTCGACGACCTCGTCGTCGACCACCGCAACCGGTCCACCGGCGAGGTCTTCCGGGCCGTCGACCACGTGTCGCTGCGCATCGAGGCCGGCCAGAGCGTCGCCGTCGTCGGCGAGTCCGGCTCCGGCAAGACGACCCTCGCCATGGCCGCCACCGGCCTCGGCACCCGGGGCGAGGGCGACATCCGGCTGCTCGGGCACTCGCTGTCCTCGGTCGGCCGCAAGGAGCTGCGCCGGCTGCGGCCCGAGGTCCAGGTGGTCTTCCAGGACCCGCACGGCTCGCTCGACCCGCGCCAGTCCGTCCGGTCGGGCCTGCGCGAGCTGCGCACGCTGCAGCCGCGGCGCACCGACTGGATCGACGACACCGGCCTGCTCGGCCGGGTCCGGCTGGCGCCGGAGCTGCTCGACCGCTATCCGCACCAGCTCTCCGGCGGCCAGGCGCAGCGGGTCTGCATCGCCCGCGCGCTGCTCATGCGCCCGCGGCTCATCGTCGCCGACGAGCCGACCTCCGGCCTCGACGTCTCCGTCCAGGCCGACGTGCTCGCCCTGCTCAAGGAGATCCGGGCGACCACCGGGGCGGCCCTGCTCATGATCAGCCACGACCTGGCCGTCGTCCGCTCGGTCTGCGACGTCGTGCACGTCATGTACCGCGGCCGGGTCGTCGAGTCCGGGCCGTGCGAGACGGTCTTCGCCACCCCCGAGAACGAGTACACGCGCGAGCTGCTGGCCGCCATGCCCGGCGCGCGCTGGAGGTCCCGCCGATGAACACCAGCACGGAGACGCGCCCGAAGCCGCGGCTCAGGGCCGGCACGGTCCGGCGCGTCGGCGCGCGGGTCGCCGCCCTGCTCGCCTCGCTGCTCATCGCGCTGAGCATGGCGTTCCTGCTCGGCCGCCTCTCCGGCGACCCGACCGCCACCATCCTCGGCCCGATGGCCCCCGAGGAGCAGCGCGTCCAGCTGCGCCACGAGCTCGGCCTCGACCGGCCGCTCATCGTGCAGTACCTCGACTACCTCAAGGGCGTCGTCACCGGCGACCTCGGCCAGTCGCTGCAGTTCTACCAGCCGAACACCACCATGATCATGGACCGGCTGCCGTTCACGCTCCAGCTCGTCGCCGGCGGCATGGGCCTGGCCATCCTCATCGGCGTCCCCCTCGGCGTGCTCGCCGCGCGCCGCGAGGGCACCTGGTGGGACCGGGCCGCCTCGACCCTCGCCCTGCTCGGGCAGTCGGTGCCGGTGTTCTGGTTCGGCATGATGCTCGTGGTGCTCTTCGCCGTGAAGCTCGGCTGGCTGCCGGCCGGGCAGTCCGGCACCCCGCGGCACCTCGTCCTGCCCGCGCTGACCATGTCGGTGTACCCCATGGCGCAGATCGCCCGGCTGACCCGCGCGTCGATGAGCGAGGCCCTCGCGGAGCCCTACATCGACTCCGCCCGCGCCCGCGGCATCGCGCCGCTGCGGGTCGTCTGGCGCCACGCGTTCAAGAACGCGATGATGCCGATCCTGACCATCGTCGTGCTGCAGACCGGCATCCTGCTGTCCGGCGCGGTCGCGGTCGAGTACGTGTACTCCTGGCCCGGCCTCGGCCAGCTCGCGCTGCAGGCCATCCAGTTCCGCGACTTCCCGCTCGTGCAGGCGATCGTCGTCTTCGGCGCGCTCACCTTCGTCCTGCTGAACCTGCTCGTCGACGTCATCCACTCGATCGTCGACCCGAGGGTGAGGTGACCTCGTGACCCAGCTCGAACTCGAGACGGCGACCGGCGACGGGACCGTGCCGGTCAACCCGCCGCGGCGCGGCCGCCGCCGGCGGACCTCGGTCTTCTGGCTCGCCCTGCCGCTCGTGGCCGCCGCGATCCTGGTCTTCGTCCTGCCGCTGACCGGCCTGCTCCCCGAGGCCGGGCAGAACCTCGACGCGACCCGTCGCGCGCCCGGCTTCCTGGCCGGCGGCTCCTGGTCGCACCCGCTCGGCACCGACAAGCTCGGCCAGGACGTGCTGCGCCAGTTCGTCTCGGCCGGCCGGATCACGATCGTGATCGGCCTCGTCGGCGCGGTCGTCGCGATCGGCCCCGGCACGCTGCTCGGCGTGCTCGCCGGCTACTTCCGCGGCTGGGTCGACCGGATCATCTCGGTGCTCATCGACGCCCAGCTGGCCCTGCCGTTCATCCTCATCGCGCTGGCCATCATCTCGAACCGGGGCAGCTCGCTGCCGGTGCTGTTCCTGGTCCTGGCGCTCACCGGCTGGGCCGTCTGCGCCCGGGTCACCCGCTCGGCGACGCTCGCGATCCGCGAGCGGCAGTTCGTGCTCGGCCTGCGGGCCGCCGGCGCGTCCGAGCCGCGGATCGTGTTCCGGCACGTCCTGCCCAACCTCGCCGGCACCATCGTGGCCCTGGGCACCCTGCAGGTCGGCACCGCGATCCTCATCGAGAGCGCGCTGAGCTTCCTCGGCCTCGGCGTCGTCCCGCCGATGGTCAGCTGGGGCTCGCTGCTCGCCTCGGGCCAGGACGAGCTCAGCCAGGCCTGGTGGATCGCGTTCTTCCCGGGCCTCGCCATCACCCTGCTGGTACTGCTGGTGAACCTCCTCGGCGACGCCCTGCTCACCCACCACGACCCGCGGAAGAGGCGCCGATGAAGACCGGCCTGCTCGACGTCAGGGGCCTGTCCATCACCGCCCGGCTCGCCCACGACGACCTGTCCCTCCTCGCCGGCGTCGACCTGGCGGTCGGCCGCGGCGAGATCGTCGGCGTCGTCGGCGAGTCCGGCAGCGGCAAGACCACCCTCGCCCGGTCGGTCGTCGGGCTCCTCGAGCGCAACGTCCGGGTCACGGCGGGCGCGATCGAGCTCGCCGGCGACGTCGTCGTCGCGCCCGGCGTCGACCGCACCGACCGGGTCCGCGGCACCGCCGTCGGCATGGTCTTCCAGGACGCCTCGCGCTCGCTGAACCCGCTCATGAAGGTCCGCACCCACCTCGCCGAGGTGCTGCGCCGGCACGTCAAGGGCATCACCAAGGCCGACGTCGAGCGGCGCTCGGTCGAGGTGCTGGAGCAGATGCGCATCACCGACACCAAGCGGGTCCTCGACAGCTACCCCCACCAGCTCTCCGGCGGCCTGCGCCAGCGGGTCGCCATCGGTCTCGCCGTCGTCACCCGCCCCGCGCTGGTGATCGCCGACGAGTGCACCACCGCCCTGGACGTCACCACCCAGACGAAGGTGGTGGGCCTGTTCCGCACCCTCGTCGACGAGCTCGGCATCGGCCTGCTGTTCGTCACGCACGACCTCATGCTCGCCAGCGACCTGTGCGACCGCATCGCCGTGATGAGCGGCGGGCGGGTCGTCGAACAGGGCAGCATCGAGCACGTCCTGGACCACCCCGAGCAGGAGTACACGAAGCGGCTGCTGGCCGCCATACCGTCGTGGAGCTGACCATTTCCACCACAGGCATCGGTGCGTACGCCGCCTATCTCCCGGCCTACGCGCTCACCGACAACCGGCTGGACGCCAGCGGACCGGCGCGACCCGCAGGGCCCGCCCGCAGCGTCGCGTCGTTCGACGAGGACACCGTCACCATGGCCGTGGAGGCGCTGCGGCACCTGCCCGCCGGGCGGTCCCTGCTGCTCGCCACGACCAGCGCACCGTACGAGGCGAAGACGTCGGCCGGGATCGTGCACGAGGCCCTCGGCCTCGACCCCGGCGTCGCCGCCGCCGACCTGCGCGGGCACCGCTCCGGCGCGACCGCCCTGGACCTCGTCACCGCGACCGGCGCCGCGGCGGCCCTCGCCGACCTGCGCACCACCCGCCCCGGCGCCCCCGACGAGCTCGCCCAGGGCGACGCCGCGGCGGCGTTCGTGGGCGGCACCGCCGCGGCGGTCCTGCTCGGCCGGGCCGCACACACCGCCGAGATCCTGGAGCGCTGGCGGCTGCCCGGCGAGCGGCACGACCGGGTCTGGGACGAGCGGTTCACCGCCGAGATCCTCGCCGACGCCGGCCTCGCCGCCGCCCGCCGGGCCCTGGCCGAGGCCGCCCTCGACGCGGTCGACCACGTCGTCGTCTCCTCGTCGAACGCCCGTGCCGCGGCGGCCCTGCGCAAGCGGCTGCGCGGCTCCGGCGACGACGCCGCGGTCGAGCGGGCCACCGGGTTCACCGGCGCCGCCCACCCGGGCCTGCTGCTCGCCGACGCCCTCGACCGGGCCGAGCCGGGGCAGACGATCCTGCTGCTGTCCGCGACCGAGGGCGCCGACGCGTTCGTGTTCCGGGTCGCCGACGGGGTCCGGTCCGCGCGCCGCGGCCCGGCCGTGCGCGAGCGGCTCGCCGACCGGCAGACCCTCGGCTACGGCCGGTACCTGCGCTGGCGCGGCCTGCTCGACGTGCAGGGACCGGCCCGGCCGGCCGCGCCCGCCCCGGCCGCCCCGCCGATGCACCGCCGCGCCGGCTGGAAGTACCGTCTGGAGGGCAGCCGGTGCGGCGCCTGCGGCCGGATCACCACCCCGCCGAGCCGGGTCTGCGCCTCCTGCGGGATCGCCGGTGAACTCGCCGGCGAGGGTGGCGGGAAGGTCTCGCTGCGCGACCGGACGGCCCGGGTCGTCTCCGTCACCCGTGACCACCTGACGACGATGCCGGAGCCCGACGTCGCGATCGTCGTCGCCGACGTCGACGGCGGCGGAAGGCTCACCGCCTACGCCACCGACACCCCGTCCGGCGACGTCACCGTCGGCATGGCGCTGACGCCGACGTTCCGGCGGCTCTGGACCACCGACGGCATCCACAACTACTTCTGGAAACTGCGTCCCGCAAAGGATTTCACCGATGGGCAGTAGGCGCATGGCCCACGACGTCGCGATCGTCGCGATGGGCTGCACCCAGTTCCGCGACCACTGGAGCTCCTCGGCCGACGACCTCCTCGTCGACGCCGTCACCGAGTGCGTCGGCGCCCTGCCGAACGTCACCCTCGGCGACGTCGACGCGTTCTGGGTCGGCACCCAGGGCTCCGGCATGTCCGGGCAGACCCTGGCCCGGCCGCTGCGGCTGGTCGGCAAGCCCGTCACCCGCGTCGAGAACTACTGCGCCACCGGCTCGGAGGCGTTCCGCAACGCCGCGTTCGCCGTCGCGTCCGGCGCCTACGACATGGTGATGGCGACCGGCGTCGAGAAGCTCAAGGACTCGTCGCAGTCCGGCCTGTCCGCCGTCTACCCGCCCGACGACGGCACCGCCGTCGACTGGACCGCACCCGCCGGGTTCTCGCTGCTCGCCCCCGCCTATCAGGAGGCGTACGGCGTGGACGCGCGCGGCATGCGGGACGCGCTCACCCGGGTCGCGGTGAAGAACCACGCGAACGGCGCCCGCAACGCCCGGGCCCAGTTCCAGAAGGCCGTCACCGCCGAGGCCGTCGAGCGGGGCCCGCGCATCGCCGGGCAGCTCGGCGTCATGGACTGCTCCGGCGTCTCCGACGGCGCCGCCGCGGCGATCCTGGTGCGGGCCGAGGACGCGTACCGGTACACCGACAAGCCGGTCTTCCTGCGCGGCATGGGCTTCGTCGCCGGCTCCGGCGCCGGGCTGGCCGCCGACGGCTACGACTTCACGACGTTCCCCGAGGTGGTCGAGGCGGCCCGGGTGGCCTACGAGCAGGCCGGCGTCACGGACCCCGCATCCCAGATCTCCCTCGCGGAGGTCCACGACTGCTTCACCCCCACGGAGGTGGTGCTCATGGAGGACCTCGGCTTCTCCGAGCGCGGCAAGGCCTGGCGCGACATCCTCGACGGCCGCTACGACCTCGGCGGCGCGCTGCCGGTGAACACCGACGGCGGCCTCAAGTCGTTCGGCCACCCGATCGGCGCGACCGGGCTGCGCATGATGTTCGAGTGCTTCACCCAGCTGCGCGGTGAGGCCGGCGACCGGCAGGTGCCGGACGCCCGGCTGGCCGTCGCGCAGAACCTCGGCGGGCAGCCGGGCTCGTGCGTCGCGTTCGTCGCCGTCCTGGGCAGCGAGCGATGAGCGCGCGCGTGGACCTGAGCGGCCGCGTCGTCGTGGTGACCGGCGCCGGCAACGGCATCGGCCGGGCACACGCGCTGGCGCTCGCCGAGCGTGGCGCGTCGGTCGTCGTCAACGACCTCGGCGGGACGGTCGAGGGTTCCGGCGCATCGGGCGCCGCCGAGCAGGTCGTCGAGGAGATCGCGAAGGCCGGCGGGACCGCCGCCGCCTCGACCGACTCGGTCGCCACGGCCGAGGGCGGCGCCGCCGTCATCCGGACCGCCGTCGACGCGTTCGGCCGGGTCGACGCCGTCATCCACAACGCCGGCATCCTGCGCGACCGGACCCTGGCGAAGATGGGCGACGACGACGTCACCGCGGTGCTCGACGTGCACCTCGCCGGCGCGTTCAACGTGCTGCGCCCCGCCTGGCCGCACATGGTCGAGCGGGGCTACGGCCGCATCGTGCTCACCAGCTCCTCGTCCGGGCTGTTCGGCAACTTCGGCCAGTCGAACTACGGCGCGGCCAAGGCCGGGCTCGTCGGGCTGATGAACGTCCTGGCGCTGGAGGGCGCCCGGCGCGGCATCCTCGTCAACACGATCGCGCCGACGGCCGCGACCCGGATGACCGAGGGGCTGCTCGGCGAGCTCGCCGACCGGTTCGACCCGCGGCACGTCGCCGCCGTCGCCACGTTCCTCGCCTCCGAGCAGTGCACGCTGAACCGGCACATCCTCACCGTCGGCGGCGGCCGGGTCGGGCGGATCTTCCTCGGCGTCACCCCGGGCTGGTACTCCGGCCCCGAGCCGGCCTCGCCCGACGACATCCTCGCGTCCCTCGACGACATCTGCTCCCTCGACGGGTTCATCGTCCCGGACAGCGGCGCCGACGAGGTGACGCTGCTCCAGCGGGTGCTCTCCAGCGACAGCGGAACCGAATAGAAAGCGAGTCACACCCCCATGCCGGTCAGCGAAGTGCACCACGTGGCCATGACCGTCTCCGACGTCGACCGGGCCGCGGACTTCTACGAGCAGGCCCTCGGGTACCGCAAGACGCTGCGGACCGACGTCGGCGGCCCCGGGATCGAGGTGGCGCTGCGGCTGCCCGCCGGCACCACCGGGCGGGTGCAGTACCTGCAGGGCCCCAGCAGGATCGGGCAGCTGGAGCTCATCGAGTGGAGCGGCGAGAAGCGGCGCACCGCCACCGCCGGGCACCTGGAGCTGGGCACCTTCCTGCTCAGCTTCGAGGTGCCGCTCGACGAGATGGCGCAGCTGCACGCGCGGATGGTGGCGCTGGGTGCCGAGTGCCTGTCCGAGCCGCACCGCACGCTGCTGGAGAACTACGGCTACATCACCGCGTTCGCGGCCCGCGACCTCGACGGCAACCTGCTGGAGTTCGTGTCGCTGCCGACCCGCGAGGAGATCCTGGCCTACCGCGCGTCGCTGGCGACCGGCTGATGGCCACCAGCAACTTCGCCGAGACGCTGCGGCTGCAGGCGCTGCGCCGGGCCGGCCGCGAGGCCCTCGTCGACGGGTCGCACCGGTGGACCTACGCCGAGCTCGACGCCGACGTCGACCGGCACGCCGCCGCGCTGCTCGCCGCCGGGGTCACCGCCGGCGACCTGGTCGGCGTGCTCGGCCGCAACACCGCCACCTACGTGCTGGAGCTGCTCGCCCTGGCCCGCATCGGCGCCGTCTCGGTGCCGCTCAACTGGCGGCTGCACGCCACCGAGCAGGCGTACGTCTTCGACCAGGCCGGCATCACCGCCCTGCTCTACGACGACGACTTCGTCGACGACGCCGAGCACCTCGCGGCGAAGACCGGCGTGCGGACCCTGGTCGCCAACGGCGAGCGGCGCGTCGGCACCGCCGAGCGGCTCGGCGACCTGCTCGCCGCGCAGCCGGCCGGGGTGCGGGTGCCCGACGCCGAGAAGGCGCCCGACGACGTGCACCGGCTGCTGTACACCTCCGGCACCACGGCCCACCCGAAGGGCGTCATCCACACCTGCGGCAACCTCACCGCCAACCACCTCGCCCAGGTCCTCGAGCTGGAGCTGACCCAGCACGACCGGATCCTGGTCTCGGCCCCGCTGTTCCACGTCAGCGGCCTGGAGGCGCCCGGCCTGGCGATCTTCACGGCCGGCGCGACGATGGTCCTCACGCCGACGTTCAAGGCCGAGGACATCGCCCGGATCGCCGCCGAGGAGCGGATCACGGGCATGGTGCTGGCCGCCCAGATCCTGTTCGGGATGCTCGACCTGCCGTCGCTGGACCTGTCGGCGCTGCGCTACCTGCTGTTCGCCGGCGTCGCGCCCAGCGTGCGGCGCACGGTGAAGCAGCGGCTGCCGCACGTGCGGCTCATCGACACGTTCGGGATGACCGAGCTGTGCAACGGCGTGTGCTACATGGACGCCGCCCACGAGGAGTCGAAGATCGGGGCGCTCGGCGCGCCGTTCCCGGGCGTGCACCTCCGCATCGTCGACGACCACTTCCGGCCGGTCGCCCCCGGCGTCGAGGGCGAGATCATCGTGCGCGGGCCGAAGATCTCGCCCGGCTACTGGAACGACGACGAGGCCAACCGGCGCACCCGCCGCGACGGCTGGTTCCTCACCGGCGACGTCGGCCGCCTCGACGAGGACGGGTACCTCTGGTTCGTCGACCGCCGCGTCGACCTCATCAAGTCCGGCGGGGAGAACGTCGCCGGCGCCGAGATCGAGCGGGTCATCGCCCAGCACCCCGACGTCGCCGAGGTCGCCGTCATCGGTGTGCCCGACCCGCAGTGGGACGAGGTGCCCAAGGCGTTCGTCATCCTGCGCCCCGGCGCGGGCGCGACCGGCGAGGACATCCGCGCGCACTGCCTCGCCCACCTGGCGAGGTTCAAGGTGCCGAAGTACGTGCAGTTCGTCGAGTCGCTGCCGCGCAACGACTCCGGCAAGGTCCTGAAACGGGGGCTGCGGGCATGAGCACCGCCAACATCGCCGCCATGCTGCGCGGCAACGCGCTGCGCTTCGCCGACCGCGACGCGCTCGTGTTCGAGGGCCGCCGGTGGACCCACCGGCAGCTCGACGACGACGTCAACGCGCTCGCCGCCGGCCTGGCCGCGCAGGGCGTCGGCCCCGGCGGCCGGGTGGCGATCGTGGCCAACAACGTGCCCGAGTTCCTCATCCTGTCCCTCGCGCTGTCGAAGCTCGGCGCCGTCTTCGTCCCGCTCAACTACCGCCTCACCGCGGGGGAGCTGGCCCACCTGCTCGGCCACGCCGGCGTGCAGGCGGTCGCCACCGTGCCGGAGTACGCGCCGCTGGCCGCCGCCGCGATCGAGGGCCTGCCGGCGGTGCGCCGCTTCGCGCTCGAACCGATCGGCGACGGCTGGCTCGACCTGCGGGCCCTGGCCGACGACCACCGCGGCGAACGCGTCGCGGACGCCGACCTCGGCGACGACGCGCTGCAGCGGATCGTCTACACGTCGGGCACGACGAGCCTGCCGAAGGGCGTCATGCTCACGCACGGCAACGTGAACATGAACATGCACGCCCAGATCGTCGAGCTGGGGCTGCGCCCGGGCGACCGGATCCTCAACTTCGCCCCGCTGTACCACGTCGGCGGCACCGACCTGCCCGGCTACGGCATCTGGCACGTCGGCGGCTGTATGGTGCTGCAGCGGCGGTTCGACCCGCTCGCCGTGCGGCGCGCGATCGAGGCGGAGCGGATCACCGGCATGGTGATGGCCGCGACGATGCTCGACATGGTCCGCCGGGTCGAGGAGCCGGCCGACCTGTCCTCGGTGCGCTGGCTCATCTACTCGCAGGTGACCTCGGCGCTGTTCGCCGTCGCGCGGGAGCTGTTCCCCAACGCCCGGCTCATCGAGGGCTACGGGCTGACCGAGACGTGCAGCGGCCTGACCTACCTCGACGAGGCGCACATGGAGTCCAAGCAGGGCTCGGTCGGCATCCCGGTGCCGTGGGTGCAGGTGCGGGTCGTCGACGCGGACGGCGACGACGTGCCGGTGGGGGAGAACGGCGAGGTGGTCGCCCGCGGGCCCAAGGTGAGTCCGGGGTACCTCGACGACCCGGCGGCGACGGGCAGCGCGTTCCGCGACGGCTGGTTCCACACCGGCGACGTCGGCTGCTTCGACGCCGACGGGTACCTCTACATCCGGGACCGGCTCAAGGACATGATCCGCAGCGGCGGGGAGAACATGTCCAGCGCCGAGATCGAGAACGTGCTCGCCGACCACCCGCTGGTCCTCGCGGCGTCGGTCGTCGGGGCGCCGGACCCGAAGTGGCAGGAGGTCCCGGTCGCGTTCGTCATCGGCCGCCCGGGGCTGACGGCCGACTCGCTCATCGCGCACGCCCGGGCGCGGCTCGGCCGGTTCAAGGTGCCGAAGGAGGTCTACATCGTCGAGGAGTTCCCGACGAACCCCTCCGGCAAGGTCCTCAAGCGCACCCTGCGCGATCTGCGCGGGTCGATGACGCCGGACTGGACCTACGGCTGACGGTGCCCGAGCAGGGCCAGGGTGTGCACGAGGTTGAACCGCTTCGTGCCCCGGCCCAGCTCGTCCCACGGCTTACGCCAGGTCATCCGCCGGGCGACGTCCCACGCGGTGTCGCCCGGGCCGGCCAGGGCGTGCGCGGTCTCGACCTCGGCCCGGTGGTAGGCGGCGAGCGCCCCGGCCCGCGCGGCCACGTCGCCGTAGGGGTACTGGTGCGCCGGGCAGGCGACCGTCGCGCCCAGGTCGCGGATGCGGGCCAGCGAGGCGAACAGGTCGCCGGCCGGGTCGTCGCCCGGCCGGCTGACGATCGCCAGCTGGGTCGGGCCCTCGGCCATCATCGTGTCGCCGGTGAAGACCAGGCCGCGGGTGTCGTAGTAGACGAAGTGGCCGTAGGTGTGGCCGGGGGTGGGCACGGCGTGGATCGTGACGCCGCCGAACGCGAGGTCGGTGGCGGCGGTGAGGGCGACGTCGAGGGCCAGGTTCTCGTCGTGCACGGCGACGGTCAGGGCGTCGGCGTACATCTCCTCGACCACCGCCGCGGGCGCGCCGGTCAACTCCAGCGAGGCGCGCAGCTGGGTGAGGAAGTCGCCGCGGGTGGCGTGCATCGTCGCAAAGTCGTCGGCGCGGCCCATGACGACCTGCGCGCCCGAGATCTCGCGGACCCGGGCGGCGAAGCCGACGTGGTCGGGGTGGTTGTGGGTGAGCAGCACGGCCCCGATCGACTCGACGCGGTGCCCGATCGTCGCGAGGGACGCCTGGAACGACTCCCAGCAGCTGCGGTGGCGGTAGCCGGCGTCGACGAGCACCAGGCCGCCGCCGGTCTCGATGAGGAAGACCGTCACCGAGCGCAGGGGGTGACCGTTGAGGGGGACCGGGACGGCCCAGACGCCGTCGACGACGGGGGCCGGCCCGGGCACCTCCCGGGCGTTCCAGCTGGCGGCATGGGCTGCTCCGGCCGGGGTTGCGGGGGTCGCGGGTATGGACATCGTCGGCAGGCTCCCTTACTGTTGGCAACAACATACCGGATGGTCGGAATTTAACTCAAGGAGCCCGATGAGCGAGGACCGCACCGGTTTTCGGCTGTGGGCGGCCGCCGAACCGGACCTGTGTGCGATCGTGACCGCCGACGACCGGCGCATCTCGTACGGCGAGCTGTACGCCGAGGTGAACCGGATCTCGCACGGCCTGCGCACCCGGGCCGGGCTCGAGGCCGGCGACACCGTCGCGGCGGTGATGACGAACAGCGCCGGCATGGTCGCGCTGTACCTCGCCGCGATGCAGTCGGGGCTGTACCTGGTGACGCTGAACTACCACCTCACCGAGCCCGAGATCGCCTACATCCTGGCCGACAGCGGGGCCAAGGTGGTCGTCGCCTCGCCGCGGGTCTCGGACGTCGTGGCCGCCGCCGCGCCGGCCGGGGTGCGGGTCTACGTCGACGGCGAGTCGCTGCCGGAGCTGACCGCCGGCATGCCCGTCACCAGCCCGCAGGACACGCCGGCGGGCTCGCTCATGATGTACACCTCGGGCACCACCGGCCGCTCGAAGGGCGTCAAGCGGCCGCTCAGCGGCATCGACGCCGACGCCGGCGCGCTCACCTACGTCTGGCTGTTCAACGAGTTCGGCATGGAGCGCGACGCGTTCGGCTCCTGGCTCGTGTCGGCCCCGATGTACCACTCCGCCAACATCACCCCGGCCATGGGCGCGCTGCACGCCGGCGGCACGCTCGTGCTGATGGACGGCTGGACCCCGGAGGGCTTCCTGCGGCGCGTCGCCGACCAGCGGGTCACCGGCACCAGCATGGTGCCCACCCACTTCTACCGCCTGCTGCAGCTGCCGCCCGAGGTGCGCGCGGCCCACGACGTCTCGTCGCTGCGCTACGTGCTGCACGGCGCGGCGCCCTGCCCGGCCGAGGTCAAGCAGCGCATCCTCGACTGGTTCGGCCCGGTCGTCTACGAGTACTACGGCTCGACCGAGGTCGGCACGACCATCGCCCGGCCGCACGAGTGGCTCGCGCACCCCGGCACCGTCGGGCGGCCCGCCTCCATCTCGACCCTGAAGATCCTCGACGAGCAGGGCAACGAGGTCCCCGCCGGGCAGACCGGCATCGTGTACATGCGCCAGGGCGACGACAAGGTCGAGTACCACAACGACCCGGGCAAGACCGACGGCGCCCGCCACGGCGGCCTGATGACCGTCTGGGACGTCGGCCACGTCGACGCGGACGGCTTCCTGTACATCACCGGCCGGGCCGCCGAGCTCATCCTCGTCGGCGGCGTCAACGTCTACCCGGCCGAGATCGAGGCCGCGCTCATCGCCCACGAGTGGGTCGCCGACGCCGGCGTGGTCGGCGCGCCCGACCCCGAGTTCGGCGAGGTCCCGCGGGCCCACATCGTGCTGCGCGACGGCGCGCCGCCCGCGGACTCGGTCGTCGAGGCGCTCCGGGAGTACGTCGGGACCGTGCTCGCCAAGCCGAAGCGCCCGGCGCAGTACGTCGTGCACGACGCCCTGCCCCGCGACCCCAACGGCAAGCTCTACAAGGCCAAGCTCCTGGAAGGTGCCCATGGACTTCGATGACAGCGAGGCCGACCTCGCCTTCCGGCGGGAGGTCGGCGCCTGGCTCGACGAGGCGCTGCACGACGTGCCCGACCAGGAGGAGCTGACCCAGGACGAGCGCGAGCAGTGGTCGCGGGTCTGGCAGGACCGGCTCTGCGCCGGCAACTGGGCCGGGCTGTCCTGGCCGGTCGAGCACGGCGGCCGCGGCCTCGACGCGATGGCGCAGGCCATCTTCAACGAGGAGGCCGCCGTGCGCGGCGCTCCCTACCCGCTCAACGGCGTCGGCATGATGCTCGCCGGGCCGACGATCATCGCCCACGGCACCGCCGGGCAGCAGGCCCGGCACCTGCCGGGCATCCTGCGCGGCGAGACGTACTGGTGCCAGGGCTTCAGCGAGCCCGGCTCCGGCTCCGACCTGGCCAGCCTGCGCACCGCCGCGACGAAGGTCGACGGCGGCTGGCTGGTCAACGGCTCGAAGATCTGGACCTCCAACGCGCACAACGCCTCGAAGTGCCTGCTGCTGGCCCGCACCGACCCGGACGCGCCGAAACACCAGGGCATCACCTACCTCCTGGCGCCGATGGACCGCTTCACCGTCCGCTCGCTGGTGATGATCAACGGCGACACCGAGTTCAACGAGATGTTCCTCGACGACGTGTTCGTGCCCGACGAGGACGTGCTCGGCGGCGTCGGCAACGGCTGGAAGGTCGCCCTGACCACCCTCGCGTTCGAGCGCGGCAGCATGGCGCTCAACCTGTGGGTGTGGGCCCGCCAGGCGGTCGACCGGGTGATCGACGTCGGCCTCGCCCGCGGGCTGGCCGGCGACAGTGCGTTCGTCGACACGGTCGGCGCGCTGCAGTGCGACGCCGAGGCGGTGCGCATCGGCTCGATGCGCATGCTCGGTGAGAGCCAGGCCGGCGGCGTGCCCGGCCCGGAGACCTCGGCCCTGAAGAGCCTGTGGGCCGGCGTGGTGCAGAACGCCAACCGGCTCGCGGTGCAGCTCGACGAGGCCGGGGGAGTGCTCCTCGACGGCGACGGCGCGGCACCCCGGATGCGCCGGTACCTGCGGGCGCGCGCCCACACCATCGAGGGCGGCACCGAGGAAGTCCAGAAGTCCATCCTCGCGGAGCGGGTGCTCGGCCTGCCCCGCTCGCGCTAGGCGGAGAGGCGCATGCGAGCGACGTTCACCCAGGAACAGCTGGAGATCGGCAAGACCGTCCACGCCATCGCCGAGGGCGAGGCGGTCACCGCCCGCGCCGCCCTGTCGGCGCCGTGGACCGCCCCGGCCTGCGACGGCCCGCTGCTGCGGGACTTCGGGCTGCTCGGGGTGCCCACCGCGGCCGGCGGCATCGGCTCCGGCCTCATCGACCTGCTCGTTGCCGTCGAGGCGCTCGGCGAGCACCTGGTGCCGAGCCGCTACCCGGCCCACGCGGCGGCCGTGCAGCTGCTCTGCGGCGCCGGCACCGAGCTGCCGGCGGACGTGCTGGAGGGCACCCGCGTGCTCACCCCGGCCGTCGACGCCGGCCCGTCCTCCTGGACGCTGGTCCGCTACGCCGCGCCGGCTGACGGCTTCGCCGTGCTGGGCGGTGGCGACGGTGACGACTCCCGGCGGGTCCGGATCGTCGGCCCGGCCGGCGTCACGGTGACCCCGCGGCAGTCGCTCGACCCGTCGCTGCCGCTCTCGGACCTCACGGTGGCCGCCACCGCCATCGGCAGCGTGCCCGGGGTGGCGGCCGCCGTGGACCGGGCCACGCTCGTGGTCGCCGCCGAGCTGTGCGGGGTCGCGCAGGGTGCGATCGAGCTGGCCGCCGGGCAGGCCCGCACGCGCAGGCAGTTCGGGCGGGTCATCGGCTCGTTCCAGGGCGTCGCGTTCCAGCTCGCCGAGGCCGCCACCGTGCGCAAGGCCGCCTGGGACCTCACCCTCTACGCGGCGTGGGCGGTCGACAACGCCCGCCCCGACGCCGGGATCCAGGTCCACGCGGCCAAGGCGGCCGCCGGCCGGGCCGCCGTCTTCGCCGCCGAGCGCTGCATCCAGGTCCACGGCGGCATGGGCATCACGATGGAGGCGGATCCCCACCTGTACCTGCGCCGCGCCCTCGTCCTCGACGCGGTGCTCGGCGCCGGCTCGTGGCACCGCCGCCGCACGGGGGAGCTGCGTATCGCCGCGCGCCGCGGCGCTTGAAAGAGGCCCTGGCCTGCGGCACCCTTGCAGGCCGTTCGTGAGACCAGTAACATACCGGCTGGTCGGAATACTCCAGGAGAGACCGTGAAGTTCGGCATCATGAACCTGTTCCCGGTGAGCGAGGGCACATCGGACCACCAGGTGCTCCGCGACACCCTCGACGAGATCGAGATGGCCGACGAGCTCGGGTTCGACTCGGTCTGGCTGGCCGAGCACCACTTCTCGAAGTACGGCATCCTCGGCAGCCCGGTCCACTTCGGCATGGCCGTGGCCGAGCGCACCAGCCGGATCACCATCGGCACCGCCGTGCTCGTCCTGCCGCTGCACGACCCGCTGCGCCTGGCCGAGGACATCGCCGCGCTCGACGTGCTCAGCGGCGGCCGGGTCTCGATCGGCGTCGGCCGCGGCTACCAGCCCTCGGAGTTCGCCGGCTTCGGTATCCCCCTCGAGGAGTCCAAGGAGCGCTACCAGGAGACACTGGAGATCCTGCGGCTCGCGCTGTCCCAGGAGAACTTCTCCTACGAGGGCCGGTTCTTCAAGTACGACAACGTCACCACCTACCCGCGGCCGTTCACGCCCGGCGGGCCGCCGATCCTGCAGGGCACGGTCTCGCCGGACAGCTTCCGCGAGCGCGGCGCGGTCGGCGAGTCGATCATCACCTCGCCGAACTTCACACCCCTGGGGATCATGCAGAAGAACTTCGACCTGTACCGCGAGAGCATGGCCGAGAACGGCTTCGACATCGCCGGCTACGACGTGCCCTTCATGCAGCAGGTCTGGGTCGGCGACGGCGAGGACGGCCTGCGCGACGCGGCCCAGGCGGCGATGAACTACTACAAGTCGGTGGGCAAGGTCATCCCCGGCTCGGAGGAGGCCATCGAGAAGGAGCGCAAGTACTACGCGGCGGTGGCCAAGAACATCGAGCTGCTCACGCTGGAGCAGACGCTCACCCACGGCGGCAACTTCGGCAACGCGCAGCGGGTCATCGAGACCATCGAGATGCTGCGCGAGCAGCTCGGCATCAACCACTACATCGGCTGGCTGCGCATCCCGACGCTCGACCGCAAGGCGGCGCTCAAGTCGATGGAGGAGTTCGCCGACAAGGTGATCCCGCACTTCCGGGCGCAGGAGCAGGCCCGGTCCGCAGCGCAGGCGGTCGCCGGGTGAAGATCAGCTGCTTCCTGAGTGCCCAGTTCGACCCGTCGGCGAACGCCGCCGACGGCATCGACGACGTGGTGACCCAGGCGGCCGCGGCCGAGGCGGCCGGGTTCCACGCCGTCTACCTCGGCCACCACTACCTGGCCCGGTCCGCGTTCGTGCAGCCGATCCCGCTCGCCGGCTACCTCGCGCACGCCACCAGCCGGGTCCGCATCGGCTTCGCCGTCCTGCTCGCACCCCTGCTCAACCCGGTCGCCCTGGCCGAGGAGCTGGCCTCCCTCGACGTGCTGTCCCGCGGCCGGCTCACGGTCGGCCTCGGCGCCGGCTACCGCAAGCGGGAGACCGCCGCGTTCGGCGTGGCGTGGGACGACCGGCTGCGCCGCCTGCGCGAGTACGTGCCGCTGCTGCGCGCGCTGTGGAACGGCGAGACCGTCGACGCCGCCGGCAGCTGGGGCGAGGTGCCGGGCGCCTCCCTGGCCCTGCGCCCCGTCCAGCCGGGCGGGCCGCCGATCTGGATCGGCGCGTTCGCGGAGCCCGCGGTCCGCCGGGCCGCCCGCCTCGACGCGCCCTGGCTTATCGGCCCGAAGGGCAACGACCAGGAGCTGGCCCACCTCCTCGGCATCTACCGCGCGGAGCTGCAGGAGCGCGGGTTCGCCCCGCAGCGGGAGTACCCCATGAGCCGCGAGGCGTTCATCGCCGACAGCTACGACGCCGCCGTCGCCGGGGTCCGGCCGCACCTGCAGCGGCAGTACGCCGGCTACAAGTCGTGGGACGACGCGCAGTCCCTCGACCTCGACCGCTACCTCGCCGAGGACTGCCTGGTCGGCTCGGCCGACGAGATCGTCGCCAAGCTCCGCCGCTGGGAGGCCGAGCTCGGCATCACCGAGGTGTCGCTGCGCCACCAGTTCGTCGGCGCGAGCCAGGAGGAGGCCATGGAGCAGCTCGCCCGCTTCGGCGAGGAGGTCATCCCCCGGGTGGTGACGCCGTGACGAACCTCGCCCGCATCCTGGAGGGCCGCCGCGGCGACCGCGCCGACGTCGTCGGCCTGCACGGCGAGGACGGCCGGTCGTGGACGTTCGCCGAGGTCGACCGGCTCGCCGGCGGGGTCGCCGAGGCGCTGCGCGCCGAGGGGATCGGCCCCGGTGACCGGGTCGCCTGCTACCTGACCAACGGGCCCGACATCGTCTTCTTCCTCTTCGGCGCCTGGAAGCTCGGCGCCGTCCCGGTGACGGTCAGCAGCCTCTACAACGCCTCGGAGCTGGCCGAGTCGGTCGTCAAGACCGATCCGCAGCTGCTGCTCGTCGACGACCGCCGCCCCGGCGTCGTCGCCGAGCTCGCGACGCTGTCCGCCGTGCCGGTCCGCGCGTTCGGGCCCGCCCTGCCCGGCGTCGCCGCGCTCGACTGGCGGCACGAGCGGCTGGTCGAGGCCGTGGACGTCGACCCCGAGGCCGAAGCGTGCATCCTGTTCACCGGCGGCACGACCGGCCGGCCCAAGGCGGTCAGCGTCACCCACGGCGGCACCCGCGGGTCCCTCGCCCGGCTGGCGCGCGTTTCCACCGGTACCGACGGGGAATCCACCGCCGCCGTGGACGCCAAGGCGAACCTCATCGCCCTCCCGCTCTTCCACAGCGGCGGGCAGCACTCGCTGCTGTTCGCGTTCTACGTGGGGCGGCCCGCCGTGGTCTGGGAGCGCTTCGGGATCGACCGGCTGGCCGAGCTCATGCAGCGGTTCCGCTTCGACAACTTCTTCTTCCTGCCCACCATGGTGTTCGACATCGTGCACGCCGAGCGGGACCTGCCGTTCGAGGGGGTCAAGTCGGTGCTCGTGGCCGGGCAGGCGATCTCGTGGCCGGTGCGCCGCGCGTTCGAGGAGCGCTACCGGGTGCCGATCCTGGTCAACTACGGCTCGACCGAGGCCGGGCACATCGCCGGCTGGAACGGCCGGGACATGAAGGCCGGGCTGTGGAAGCCGGGCTCGGCCGGCCGGGTGTACCCGGGCGTGGAGCTCGAGATCCGCGACGATGCCGGCACCGCCCAGCCGACCGGCGCCGAGGGTGAGGTGGTCGTCCGCTCGGAGCTCACCCGCGGCTACGTCGACGACGCCGAGGCCTCCCGCGAGCTGGTCCGCGACGGCTGGGTGCACACCGGCGACATCGGCTACGTGGACGAGGACGGCGTGCTGTTCCTCGTCGGCCGCAAGCGCGACATGATCAAGTGCGGCGGGTTCCAGGTCTGGCCCGAGGAGATCGAGGACGCCCTGCGCGAGCACCCGCTCGTGCACGACGTGCGCGTCCTCGGCCGGCCCGACGACCGGCTCGGCGAGATCCCGGTCGCCCTCGTCGTGCGCGAGCCCGGCGGCACCGTCGCCGACACCGACCTCGCCGAGGCGCTCGTGGCCTTCGCCCGCGACCGGCTCGCCCACTTCAAGACCCCGCGGCGCATCGAGTTCGTGCCGGCGCTGGAGCGCAGCGCGACCGGCAAGCTCAGCCGCGTCTCGCCCGCAGGCTCCCCTGGAGGTGACCGGTGAAGTTCGGCATCATGGCGTCGCACCAGTACCCCCACGGCGACGACCTCGGCAGGCACCTCAGCGACCTGTTCGGCACCGTCGAGCTGGCCGCCGAGCTGGGCTACGACTCGGTCTGGACGATCAACCACTTCCAGTCGAACCTGGCCACCCCGCAGCCGATCTCGATGACGGCGAGCCTCATCCCGCGCTCCGGCGACATGCTCATCGGCACCGGCATCCTGCTGCTGCCGATGTTCCACCCGGTGCACGTCGCCGAGGAGTTCGCCACCCTCGACCACCTCTCCGGCGGCCGGGTCGTGCTCGGCGTCGGCGCCGGCTACCGGGAGAACGAGTTCGCCGCGTTCGGCATCGACCCGGACACCCGCTTCCGCCGCCTCGACGAGAGCCTGCGGCTCATCCGGGCGCTGTGGAGCGGCGAGCCGGTCACCAGCGACGGCGAGTTCTACCCGCTCAAGGACGCCACCATCGGGGTGCGGCCGCTGACCGCGGGCGGCCCGCCGATCTGGGTCGGCGCGGGCGGCAAGAAGGCGGTGCGCCGCGCCGCCCGGCTCGGCGACGCCTGGTACGCGCCGGGCAACTCGCCGAGCAAGCGGTTCCTGCCCGAGCACCTCGCCGTCTACAACGCCGCGCTCGCCGAGTACGGCCGCGACCCGGCGACGGTGAGCCGGCCCGTCGGCGTCGAGCTCTACTGCGCGCCGACCACCGAGCGTGCCGTCGAGGAGGCGCTGCCGCACGCCCGCCGCGAGTACTCGACCTACGCCGAGTACCCGGCGCTGCGCTGGCAGCGGGACCGCTTCGACGAGCTGGTGCGCAACACGCTGCTGCTCGGCTCGCCGGAGTTCCTCGTCGAGCGCATCTCGGCCCTGCGCGACATGGGCTTCGACCACCTCATCTTCCGCCCCGGCTGGCTGGGCATGCCGACCGAGCAGGTCCGCGCCTCCCTGCGGCTGTTCGCCACCGAAGTGTTCCCCGCCTTCCGCTGAAATGTAAGGAATCGCCGTGAAGAAGACCGAAGCCGAGCTGCTCGAGAACCAGTGGGACGTCGAGAACATGGAGGTGGACCCGGAGGTCCTCGCCAAGTACGTCCGCTACGACGTCGACGCGGAGCGCCACGTCGCCACCATCACGTTCGACCGCCCCGAGCGGCTCAACGCCATCCCCGTCGCCGCGTTCGAGCGGGTCGGCGACCTGGTCCGTGAGGCCGAGGCCGACGACCGGGTCAAGGTCATCGTGTTCAAGGGCGAGGGCGAGCACTTCGGCACCGGCGCCGACGCCGCCGAGCTGGGCCACTACATCGGCTACAAGGCCGGCACCGACAAGGCGTCGCGGCGCCGGCCGGCCCAGCGGCAGCGGATCCTGCCCGACCGCAACGTGCTCAGCTCCGGCTTCACCCGCCCGATCATCGAGTCGCTCAAGGCCACCATCTGCCAGGTCCAGGGGTACTGCTACGGCGGGCACTTCCAGATCGCGCTGTCGGCCGACATCGTGATCGCCGCGCCCGACGCCCGGTTCACCCACCCGGCGTTCCGCTACCTCGGCCCGGCCCCGCAGGACATGTACCACTGGATCGAGAAGGTCGGCCTGACCACGATGAAGGACGTCATGCTCACCATGCGGGCCATCGGGGCCGAGGAGGGCGAGCGCAAGGGCCTCGTCACCAAGGTCGTGCCGCACGAGGAGCTGCAGCGCTGGGTCGACGACTACGCCGACGCGATCGCCGTCATGCCGCTCGACTCGCTCATGATGGGCAAGTCGATGATGCAGGTCGTCATGGAGGCCCGCGGCAAGGGCCTGGGCGCGATGACCGGCTGGGTCGGGCACGGCTGGGCGACCAACGTCAGCTTCGACGAGGGCGACTGGAACTTCCTGAAGGAGCGCCGCGAGAAGGGCATCCGGCAGGCCCTCGCCGACCGCGACCGGCTCGTCGCGCCGTACTTCCGGCTCAGCGACACCCGCTCGCGCGAGGAGTAGGCCGCGTGAAGTTCGGCATCCTCCTCGACCACCAGTACGCGCCGGGGGACGACCTGCGGCGGCGCACCGACGAGACCGTCGAGTACGTGCAGCACATCCGGGACCTGGGGTACGACTCGGTCTTCGGCATCCACCACTACCTCTCGTCGCTGAGCACCCCGCAGCCCCTGCCGCTGCTGAGCCGGCTCATCGACCACTCGGGGACGATGCAGCTCGGCACCGGCATCCTCATCCTGCCGCTGGGCCACCCGGTGCACTGGGCCGAGGAGATCGCCACCATCGACCAGATGTCCGGCGGGCGGTTCGTGCTCGGCATCGGCTCGGGGTACCGCGAGATCGAGTTCGCTTCGTTCGGCCTCGAACGGCGCACCCGGGTGTCCCGGATGAACGAGGCCCTCGAGGTCATGCAGCGGCTGTGGACCGGCGAGACGGTCACCCACAAGGGTCAGCACTTCCAGCTCGACGGGGTGCGCTGCAGCGTGCTGCCGGTGCAGCGGCCCCACCCGCCGGTGTGGGTCGGCGCCAACGGCCCGATCGGCATCGCCCGTATCGCCCGGCAGGGCCTGCCGTGGCTGGCCCCGTCGAACGTGCGGCGCAACTGGGCCGTCGGCAATCTCGCCGACTACCGCGCGGCCCGTCTCGAGGCGGGCTTCACCGAGGACGGCGCGGTCTTCCCGATCCACCGCGACCTGTGCGTCGCCGACTCGTTCGACGACGCCTTCGACCTCGCCGGCACCGCGGTCCGCCGCTCCTACGACGAGTACGTCCAGTACGGCATGGACTACTTCGCCACCCAGTGGGAGGGCATCAAGCACAAGGCGCTGTTCTTCGGCTCGCCCGACGACATCGCCGCGAAGGTCCGCGACTTCGCCGACGCGGGCTACAACCACTTCGTCTTCCGTGCCCAGTGGCTCGGGCTGCCGATCGAACGGTCCGTCGAGATCGTCGAGCGGTTCGCCCACGAGGTGATGCCGAGGTTTCGCCCATGAAGATCGGTCACATCATCGTCCCCGCCGGTGACCTCGACGCGCAGCTCGACTTCTACGGCGCGCTCGGGCTCACGACCCGGTTCCGCGACGGCGACCGCTACGCCGCCGTCACGGACGGCGCGGTGACCGTCGGCCTCGCCGACGCCTCCCAGCAGCCCGTCGCCGGCCGGACCGTGCTGAGCATCCAGGTCGACGACCTGGACGCGTGCCTGGCGCGGCTTCGTGAGGCCGGGGCGGCCGCGGCGGACCCGGTGACGGGCCCGCACGAGCGGCGGTCCCTGGTCACCGACCCGGCCGGCAACCCGCTGGTCGTCTACGAGCGGCTCGCATGAGCAACGTCGCTGTTGTCCGGATGGGTCCGACGCTCACCCTCGCGGAGAAGGAGGGGCTGCTCGCGGCGCTGCGCGCGGCGGCGGCCGACGAGACGGTGCGGGCCGTGGTCCTCACCGGCACTGGCACCGTCTTCAGCCGCGGCCAGGACCTGCGTGAGCTCGACGCGGCGCTGCGCACCGACCCGGCCACCGCGTCCGACACGGTCGAGCGGCACTACAACCCGATCACGCTGCTGCTGGCGACGATGCCCAAGCCGGTCGTCGCCGCCGTCAACGGCACCTGCGCCGGCGCCGGCCTCGGCTTCGCGCTCGCCTGCGACCTGCAGGTGTGGTCGGCGACGGCGACGCTGGCGACGGCGTTCACAAAGGTCGGCCTGACCTGCGACTCGGGCCTGTCGGCGACTCTGGTCCGGGCCGTCGGCCACGCCCGGGCCTCGGCGCTGGTGCTGCTCGCCGAGCCGTTCACGGTCGAGCAGGCGCTCGCCTGGGGCTTCGCGGGTGACGTCGTCGCACCCGAGGAGGTCGAGCCGCGGGCCCTTGCCCTGGCCGCCCGCCTCGCCGCCGCCGCACCCCACGCCCTGGCCGCGTCGAAGCGGCTCCTGGCGGCGTCCGCCGGGCGTTCCCTGCCCGACACGCTGCGCGCGGAGGCGGCCGAGCAGGCGGCCCTGGGCCTGACCCCCGACCACGCGGCCGCCGTGGCCGCCTTCGTTGGTTTAGGTCGGCGCCGGCTCGGTAGAGAGGGCTGAGCAGCGGCCACGGGGGAGTGCGAATGTTGAAGGGCTTCAAGAACTTCCTGATGCAGGGCGACCTGATCGTCGTCGCCGTGGGCCTGGTGGTCGCGCTGGCCTTCAGCACGCTGATCAAGGCCTTCACCGACAGCATCATCACGCCGCTGGTCAACGCGGCGGCGGGCGGTGGCGCGACGGGCAAGGGCATCGGCTGGACGGTGAACGGCCAGCGGATCGACCTGGGCGCGTTCATCGGCGCCCTGATCTACTTCGTCATCTTCATGGCCGTCATCTACTACCTGATCGTGGTGCCGTACCGGGCCTACATGCACCGGCGCGGCAAGACGGTGTTCGGCGACCCGCCCCCGACCAAGACCTGCCCGAGCTGCCGGATGGAGGACGTGCCGGCGAGCGCGGTCCGCTGCCCGCACTGCACGAGCGACCTCGCCGCCGTCTGAGCGTTGCCCCAAGCGTCGGCCCCGTCGTGCGGTACGGGGCGGTGCGGAGGCCGACCGACGGCTATGGTGGCGCCGTGAGTCGCCCCCGAGTCGGTGCACCGGTCCGCCGCGTGCTGGTCGAGGTGGTCATCGTCGGGCTCGCCGTGCTGGTCTTCTCGTCCGTGCACGCCGCGGTCGGGACGAGCGCCACCGCCGCCGCGGCCAACGCCCGGGCGTTGCAGGCCGTGCAGCGCGCCCTCCACCTCGACGTCGAGCGTTCGGCGAACGCGTGGCTCGTCGAGCATCCGGCCCTGATCCAGCCCGCGGTGTACTGCTACCGCCTGTACTACGCGGCGCTCCTCGGGGTGCTGGTGTGGGTCTTCGTCCGCCACTGCGAGGTGTACCCGACGGTCCGTCGCACGCTGGTCGCGATGGCCCTGCTCGTGCTGCCGGTGTACTGGGCGGTGCCCATGTCGCCGCCGCGGTTCGCCATGCCGGGGATCGTCGACATCGTGGCCGAGCACGACCTCTTCGGCAGCCAGGCCTCGCGGGACCTCGGCAACGGGCAGAACCACTTCTCGGCCATGCCCAGCATGCACGTCGGCTGGTCGCTGTGGTGCGCGTACGCGGTGTGGGTCGCGCTGCGGGCCACGCACCCCCGGGCGGCGCTGCTGGCGTGGGTGTTCCCGCTCGTCATGACCGCGGTGGTGCTCACCACCGGCAACCACTACGTGCTGGACGTCGCCGGCAGCGTCGTGCTGCTCGCGCTCGCCGTCGGCGCGGCGTCGGTGTGGAGCCGCTGGCTCGTGCCGCGCTGGGCTCCGGGGACGCGAGCGGCCCAGCGGGCCGGCTGAGCACGCCGGCCGCCGGCCCGTCACGCCGTGGCGATCACCGTGGTGCCGACGGCGGTCCAGGCCCGGCCGGTCCGCGCGGCGACGAGGGACGCGTCGGCGGCCGCGCCGATCGCGACGCCCCGTACCGGGCCCTGGAGGTCGTCGATGGCCCGGCCGGCCAGCTCGCCGGTCGCCGCGTCCCACCACCGCACCGCGCCGGACTCGTCCCCGGTGACCACGAGCTCGCGGTCGCGCCGCACTCCGACGGCGAGCGCGGTGACCGGCGCGTCGTGCTCGGCGAGCAGGGGCAGCGGCATGCCGTCGATGATGCGCCCGCGGCGCTACGGTGCCCGGGTGGGCGTTGTCCCGGGCGGTCAGCGGCGCGGCACGGCCGGTGCGATGTCGACCCCGGTGAGCTCCGCGGACCGCGACCACAGACGCGTCGCCAGGTCGGGGTCGGTGGCGGCACCGGAGAACGTCTCGAACGTCGGACGGGCCCGGCGCAACGGCCGGCCCGGGCCGATGTGGCGGCCGGTGGGTGCGGAGGTCTCGGTGGCGGCGTAGAGGATCGGCGTCACGGCGTCGTCGATCGGCTGCCGCAGGACGAGGCCGAGCAACGTCCCGACCACGCGGGCCGAGGGCGGCGCGCTGCGGTCCAGGTCGGTCTTCGCCATGCCGGGATGGGCGAGCAGGCTGCGCACCGGTGACCCGGCGGCGCGCAGGCGGCGGTCGAGTTCCAGGCCGAACAGGACGTTGGCGAGCTTGGAGGTGGCGTAGGCGCCGCCCGGCGAGTACCGGCGTTCGGCGGCGAGGTCGTCCAGGTCGAGGCGGCCCAGGCGGTACAGCCCGGACGCGACGGTGACCACCGCCGGGTCGCGCCCGGCGGTCAGCCGGTCGAGGAGCAGGCCGGTGAGCGCGAAGTGCCCGAGGTGGTTGGTCGCGAGCTGGCTCTCCACGCCCTGCGGGCTGAGCCGCCGGGGCACGGTCCCGATGCCGCCGTTGTTGACGAGCACGTCGGGAGTGACGCCGTCGGCGAACCGGCGCACGGTGTCGAGGTCCAGCAGGTCGACGTGGCGGACCTCGAGGTCGGCCCTCGGGTGCTCGGCCCGCAGCCGGCCGCGCACGAGGTCGCCCTTGCCGGTGTCGCGGACCGCCATGATCACCCGAGCGCCGCGGGCGGCGAGGTGGCGGGTGATCGCCACGCCAAGGCCGCTGCTGGCGCCAGTGACGACGAAGGTACGGCCGGTCTGGTCGCCGAGATCGGCGACGCTCCAGGTGGTGGTGTCGGGCACGGGTCCTCCCAAGCCTTAAGCGGATGACCTATCCGATTCAAGGCGACCGGAAGCGGATTGTCAATCCGGTTCGGTAGACTGGCGCCGTGACCGCGACGCTTCGCGCCGACGCCGCCCGCAACCGTGACCGGTTGCTGGCCACGGCCCGCCTGATGGTGGCCGCGGGGGATCTGTCGTTGCAGCTCAACGACGTCGCTCGCCGGGCCGGGATGGGTGTCGGCACCGTCTACCGGCACTTCCCGACCCGCCGGGCACTCGTCGAGGCCCTCGCCGACGACGCCTTCACCGCGCTGCTCGACGACGCGCGGGCCGCGAGCCGGCACGACGACGCCTGGGCCGGCGTCGAGCTGCTGCTGCGGGCGCTGCTCACCCGGCAGCTGGCCGAGCCGACCTTCGCCGAGATCATCTCCACCGGGCCGGACCTGGACGCCGGCCCGGGCACCACCGCTCATCGCGAGGAGTTCGGGCGGCTGGCCCGGACCGTGCTCGGGCGCGCCCGGCAGGGCGGGGAGCTGCGTCCCGGCCTCACCGACGAGGACCTGCACCACCTGGTCTGCGGCATCGTCTTCGCGCTGCGCATCGGCGCCGAGCCGGACGGACGGGTCGAGCGCTACCTGCAGGTGCTCCTCGACGGCATCCGCGCCGGCCGCTAGCCGCCGCCCGGACTCAGCGGGAGCGCCGGCCGGCGAGGTCCGCGAGCACCGGGACGTCGTGCAGGCGCCCGGCGACGAGGGCCACCGCGCTCTGGTCGGCGTAGGGGTTGACGGAGAAACGGATCTCCGGTGTTCGCACCGTCGTCATGCAGCGCATCGCGCCGAGCGCCAGATACGTGTCGCCCGGCTGCCACAGCGGGGCGAACGCGGTGTCCCAGTGCCGTACGTCGGGCAGATCCGACCCGCTGAGGTCCACGACCATCACGGTCGGCAGCGCCTGCGCCTGCCGGACCTTGCGCTCGTCGCGGAGCACCCCGGCGGCGACGAACCTGGCGAGCTCGCGCAGCGCGTCGCTCGGCTTCCGGCTGAGGTGCCGCACGCTTCGCGGTGCCCGGGAGCTGATCTCGATCCCGAACTCGGGTGTGCCGGTGCCGACCAGCAGGTCGGGGCCGGAGCCGGTGTTGAACCGGAACGGCACCGCGGCCTCGGCCAGCAGCGACGCGACGACGAGCTCGGCGCGCAGGGGCAGCAGCGGCTCGATGGCGGGCTGGTGTGTCCCGCGGTGCGTGCGAAACGCCCGCCGCTTCGACCCGAGGCCGCTCGGCTTCGCCGCCTCCAGGATCGCGAGGGTCTCGTCGAGCGCGACGAGGACCGGATCGCCCCACCACCGGTGCGCGTTGCGGTCGACGAAGCACCGGCGCAGCACGTGGTCATCGATCCCGTGCAGCCACCGCTGCAAGGTCGGGAGGCCCCCGCCGGCGTCCTCGTCCATATGAGAACGGTATTGAGCGGGACCCGCCGGCGCCAACGGCTTTCACGTCGCACACACGCCTGACGGTGGTACGAACGGCTACTTGCATCCGGCTGCGTCCCATCTACTATGCACCGTAGGATTTGGCTCGCTGGCCTCCGTTCCGGCGGCGCCAGCCCGATCACCCGGCCCGCAGGAGGTGTGACGCAGCGTTGGACAGCGGCGCGCCGGCACGCCTGCCCCCGGCCGGTTCGATGACGAGGCGAATCGTGAGGCGAACCATGGGACATGCAGTCACGGCCGAGGCGCACGATGCGATCGGCGATCCCGGCGGCACCGCGGCGTACGGCGACGGCTGGGCCGAGGTCTACGACACGCTGTACAACAGCCGGGACGATCCGTCCGGCGTCGTCCGGTTCGTCGGCCGCTGGGCGAAACCGGCGACGGTCCTCGAGCTCGGCGTCGGCACCGGCCGCCTGGCGCTGCCGCTGTCGGCCGGCGGGTTCCGGGTCGTCGGCGTCGACGCGTCACCGGCGATGCTCGACCGCCTCCGGGCGAAGCCCGGAGCGGAGCGGGTCGAGGCACGGCTCGGGGACATGTGCGAGCCGCCCGTCGACGAGGCGTTCGGCTGCGTGCTGATCGCGTTCTCCACCCTGTTCCTGCTGCCCGACCAGGCGGCGCAACGCCGGTGCCTGCGGGCGGCGGCCGCCCGGCTCGCCCCGGGCGGCGCGCTGATCGTCGAGGGGTTCATCCCCGACCCGAACCGCTGGCACGACGGCCACTCGCTGCACGTCGAGAGCTGGCAGTCCGGCCAGGTCGTCATGACAGCCGGCCGGCTCGACCCGGCCGCGCAGACGATCGAGACGTTCCGCGTCGCGCACACCGCGCAGGGCACCCGCGTGCTGCGCAACCGGCTGCGATACGTGCTGCCCGCCGAGCTCGACCTGCTCGCCGAGTGCGCCGGGCTCCGGCTGGCCGGCCGCTACGGCGACCTGACCGGCGCCGCGCTGCCCGAGCTGCCGTCCACGGCGGTCTCCGTCTACACGGCGTCCCCGCCGGAGCTCTGACGGTTGCGATGCCGGTGCAACTGGCCGCGACGACGTTCCGCGAGGCGTGCGTGCGACCTGGAACGATGGCACCGGGCGAGGTGCACCTGCGGGCCGGTGCGCGGCCCGTCGAGGTCGACCACGTGGCCCTGGTCGTCGAGACCGGCGACGGGTTGCCGGTGATCCGCCATCAGGTCGCCGCCCGCTGCACCCTGCCGGCCGGCCGCACCCGATCGGTTCCGTTCCTGCTGCCGGTCCCGTGGGAGACCCCGGTCACCCTCCCCGCGCTTCCGGCGGCGCTGGTCATGCGGACCGAGGTCCGGGTCGCCGGCGGCGCGCTCTCGTGCTGGACGACACCGTTCGAGACGCATCCCTCGCTCGGGCACCACCGTCTGCTGGAGGTCTTCCGGTCCGGCGGGTTCCGCCTCGACCGGGCCGAGCTGACGCACGATCCCCTGCCCGAGGTCCGCCGCAGCCTGCCGTTCGTCCAGCGACTGACGTTCCGGTCCCCGGTCGCGGCGGAGGGCGACGTGCTGGTCGCGCTGGTGGCCAACCCCGTCGGCGTCGATGCCGTGATCGCGACGGCGGCCGGACGCCGCCACGTCGCTGTCCGGCACGACGGTGGAGCTCGCGAACCTGAGCGCGCGCCCGCGTACTATCGGCGATCGGAGGAGATCCGGGGTGGATCGGTCACGGAGGTGCTGATGCGCGGGTTCGGGGACCTGGAGGCTGCGATCATGCAGCACATGTGGGGCGTCGCCGAGCCGGTCACGGTCCGCGACGTGCACTCCGTCCTGACGGCCGAACGGCAGCTGGCGTACACCACCGTGCTCACGGTGATGGACAAGCTGTTCCGGAAGGGATGGCTGCAGCGGGAACGCGACGGCAAGGCACACCGCTACACCGTCGTGATCACCCGGGAGCAGTACGGCGCCAACCTCATGCGCGAGGCCCTGACCGACAGCGGCGACCGCCAGGTGGCACTGCTGGACTTCGTGCGGCAGATGACGCTGGAGGAGGCCGTCGCGCTGCGCGCCGCACTGGACACGTTCGAGCGGAAGATCTCGGGCCGATGACGGCGGTGCTGGTGACCGTGTTCGCGGGGCTGCTGCTGGCCGGCGGGCCGCGCCTCGCCCGGGCGCGGTGGGTCGTGCGGGCGCCCGGCCTCGCGCTGCTGGTCTGGCAGATGACCTGCGTCGCGGTCGTCGTGTCGGCCGGCGTGGCCGGGCTGACGTCCGTGCTGCACTGGGACGACACGCATGACCTGATGTGTACCGCGTGGCGGCTGTGCCTCGACGCGCTCTACGGTGACCACGGCCGCGCCGCCCAGGCCGTGGCCGTCGCCGGGGCCGCCGTCCTGGCCGTGACCGGCGGGCGGCTGCTCGACGCCGTCTGGCGGGTGCAGCGGGCCGACCGCGCGCACGGTCGCCGGGTGCGGGAGGTCATTCGTTCGGTCGGCACGCGCGAGCCCGGTCTCGGCGCCACCGTGCTGCCCTCGCCCGAGGCGGCGGCGTACCTGGTGCCGGGCGGGCACCGCGACGTGGTCGTCACGTCCGCCGCGCTGCGCCGGCTCAGTCCCGACGAGTTGCGCGCCGTGATGGCGCACGAGCACGCCCACGCCTCGGGCCGGCACTACCGGCTGCTGCGGATCGCTCGGATGCTGCACCGCGCCTTTCCGCGGGTGCCGCTGTTCCGGCTGGCCGAGGACCAGGCCCACCGGCTCGTCGAGCTGCACGCCGACGACGTGGCCGTCCGGTCGGCCGCGCCCCTGAGCCTGGCCCGGGCGCTCGTCACGATGGCCGAGTCCCGGGCCGCGCAGGCCGGCGGTCACTCCTCGCTGGCGCTGTCCGGCGGGGACGCGGCGGAGCGGCTCCAACGGCTCCTGTGCCCGCCGGCGCCGCTGCCGGGCCCGGCAGCGCGTGGCGCGGCCGCGGTGGCGGCGCTGTTGCCGCTGGTCCCGGTCCTGGTCGCGGTGGCCGACCGGAACATCACCCTGATCTGAACACCCCGGCGTCGCGGCCGGCCACCCATGATGGAGACTTGCTCCGACGGACGATAGGAGGTGACGGTCGCGATGGAACGTGCGCTCCCCGTGCGGACGCTCGCCGCCGTGCTGCTGGCCGTCGCCGTGGCGTGGATGCACACCGTCGCCGTCGCCGGCATCCCGGCACCCGGCGGGCATCACGCCGCCGGGGTCGTGGCCATGACGCCACCCGCCGAGGGGACCACGAGCACACCGCACGTCCCGAGCGGCGACGACGGCGCCGGCGGGCACGGGCGGGGCCACGCCGGGTCGATGTGCCAGGCCCCCGGACTCGGCGGTGCCGGCTGGTCGCCGGCGCTCCTGGCGCTGCCCTTCCACGTGGCCCCGACCGGTCCGCTCCCGTCTCTGCCCACCACCGTCGCCGTCGACGCCGCCCGCGGCACCGGCTGTGGCCCGCCCTCCCTGGCGATGCTGTCGATCCTGCGAACGTAGGCCGGCCTCCGGACCGCCCGAGGGGGCGGCATCCGTCCGAGTCCGCAACCGTTCGCACACAGGAGTCGACATGCACCCGCACCACTTCCGACCGGCCCGCGCAGCGCGGCGCCGCCTTCGCACCGCCGCCGTCACCGGGGCGGTCAGCCTCGTACTGCTGGGCACCTCCGCCTGCGGCGGCGGCACCCACCACGACCCGGGCACCCGGCCGACCGCGCCGGCGGCGACCGCCAGCGGCGCGACGGCGGGCAGCTTCAACGGCATCGACGTCAGGTTCGCCACCGACATGATCCCGCACCACCGGCAGGCACTGGAGATGGCGAAGCTCGCCGAGGCCCGCGCCGCCACCCCGGCGGTGAAGGACCTCGCCGGGCGCATCAGCAAGGCCCAGGAGCCCGAGATCGCCACCATGTCCGGCTGGCTCACCGCATGGGGTGAGCCGGTGCCGAGCCCCGGCGGCATGGATCACGGCATGGACCACGGTGACACGATGGGCGGCATGCCCGGGATGATGAGCCAGCAGGAGATGCAGCAGCTGGCCAAGGCGACCGGCACCGGCTTCGACAAGATGTTCCTCACGATGATGATCAAGCATCACGAGGGCGCCGTCGAGATGGCCAAGGCCGAACAGGCGCAGGGCGCCGACCCGGCCGCCAAGAAGCTCGCCGGCGACATCGCCGCCGGGCAGACGGCCGAGATCGCCGAGATGCGGCGCCTGCTCGAGCAGCTGTAGCACCCCGCCGCGCCGGGCTGACGCCGTCGGCCCGGCGCGGCACATTTCACCTACGGTGCGTAGTTGCATCGAACGATCCTCGGTAATGGAGGGAAGTTCTCGCCGCCTAGCTCCTATGTGCCGTCGTACGTGCCTTGCGCGGGGCGTTCCCGGTGGCCTATGGTCGGCTACCGGCGGGCCGCCGTTGCCGGCGGCGCTGAGACGAGCGAAGGAGCCGGTCTTCCGTGCGGCCAGGCCAACGACGACCCGTAGGACATCGCTCGACGCCGGTCCGAGCGCTGCTCGCGGCCGGAACCCTGTGCCTGGCGTTGGTCGTCACGCTCCTCGCGAGCTCCGGCGCCGTGCGCGCCGAGCCGACCCCGGCCGAGGTCGAGCGGCAGATCGACGAGGCGTGGAACCAGCTCGAGCCGATCATCGAGCAGTACAACCTCGTCCACGGCCAGCTCAAGCAGAGCCAGGCCAGGGCCGCCGCCCTCCAGCAGCAGCTGCTGCCGTTGCAGGCCCAGGTCGACGCCGCGCTGGGGCCGGTCAGCGAGCTCGCCGTCACGGCGTTCAAGGGACGGCGGGTCACCGCACTGGACGTGCTGCTGCACGCGGATGCACCAGAGGTACTGCTGGATCAGCTCGCCGTCGTGAACGAGATCGCACGCAACCAGCGGGCGGCGATCGCGGCCGTCGCCGAGGCCCGCGACCGGCTCGCCGCAGAACGGCGGGCGCTCGACGCGGTGATCGCCGAGCAGGCCGCGCAGGACGCCGACCTTGCCGCCCGCAAGCAGCAGATCGAGGCCAAGGTCGCCGATCTGCAGCGGCTGCGCCTGGCGGTGTACGGCAACGGCGGCACGGGCGAGCTGCGGCCGGTGGCCTGCCCGGTCGACTACCTCGGCGGTCCGGGCGGCACGGCGGCCAAGCGGGCCTGCGCCCTCATCGGCAAGCCGTACATCTGGGGCGCCGCCGGCCCGGACGGCTACGACTGCTCCGGCCTGACCCTGACCGCCTGGGCCGCCGCCGGCGTGCGGCTGCGCCACTACACCCGCTGGCAGTGGGACGACACGAAGGCCGTGTCCCGGGCCGACCTGCGCCCCGGCGACCTGGTGTTCTTCTTCAGCGACCTGCACCACATGGGCCTCTACGTCGGCGGCGGCTGGATGGTGCACGCCCCCACGACCGGCGACCGGGTGCGCATGGCCAAGCTCGACGGCCGTCCGATCACCGGGTATCGGCGCCCCGCCTGACCTCGCGACGCTCGGAGGAACACGTGCCGCACGACGACCAGGACCCGGACGACCGCGACGACGCTCCCGGCGGCGGCGCCCTGATCGCGATCGGCGTGATCGCGATCCTGGTCATCATCGGCTTCATCGTCAGCGTCTCCGACGGCTGATCGCCGCCGGCGCCGCGGAGATCAGCGGTGCGGGTCCGGCTGGAGATAGATGTGCCGCGCCTCCGGCACGAAGTCCCGGATGTGCGCCCGCGCCCGGGCGAGCGTCGCGGCGACGTCGGCATCCGCGGCGAGGCCGATGCGCGCCGTCACCATCACCTCGTCGTGGGTCACCTGCACGACGGCGAGGTGATTCACGGACCGCACGTCTGCGGCCAGCAGCGCCAGCTCGACGGCGGTCAGGTCCGTCGGTGACGCCGGTGCGACGGTGAGCAGATTCAGCAGGCGGACGGCAAGGATCAGGTCGACGGCTGCGACGGCGGCCGCGACGGTGCCGGCGGCGACCGCATCGGTGACCTTGGAGTGGGCGGCGTCGCAGGCCACGGCGCCGCCGAGGACCGCGACGGTCGCGATGCAGGCGGAGCTCTGCAGGACGACCGCGAGGGAGGTGCGGATTCGGGGCGTGTGCCGCAGGAACAGCCACCACGACGCCCGGCCCCGAGCGGCGCTCGCCGCGCCGACGACGACGCCGGCGGCCGCGGTCTGCACCGCGAGCGTCAGCGCCAGCTCGACCCAGACCACGGTGCCCGGTCCGACACAGGGGACCGGGCCGTCCGGCGTGGCCGCCGCCCACACCACGCTCAACGCGGCGGTGGTCGACACGGCGACGCTCGCGATGAGCGGCAGCAGCAGTCGCCGGGAACGACCGTCGGCGGTGTCGGGTGCGAGGTGGACGAGCAGGCCGGCGGCGGCCAAGGCGATCACCGCGATCACCATGAGCGAGCCGGTTGCGGCGTACACCTCGCACAACAGCCCGACCGAGACCAGCCCGCACAGCCCACCGATCCCTCGGGCGGCGGTCGCGGTGCTCACCCACACATCTTGCCGCATCACCGCGAGCCGCCGCCGAAGCAGGCCTTGGCCGGCCGTCCGCATCAACCGCTCGGTGTCCGTCAACCGGCTCCGCGAGTCCTGTCGAGCCGCGGCCGCTCGACGCGCTCGCGGCAGGTCAGAACGAGTAGCCGCGCCGAGCGATCCACGTGGCCATGTTGTCGGTCGTCATCCAGTACGTGCCGTCGCCGTTGGGGTTGGCCGAGTCGGCCACCTTCACGATCCGGCCTCCGTCCTTGTACCCGACGATGGCCACGTAGTGGCCGCCGTCAAAGCTGTGGCTGATGCCGTTGGTGTCCCACGCCGAGGTCACGATGTTGGCGACGACGGCGCGGCCGTCGGTGACGGCGCGCACCACGTCGGTCTGCAACTGGCCGGTCTCGGCCGGTGTCGCGACCTGCCCCCGGATCTCCCTCGTCTGGTAGACGTCGGCCCCGACGATCTCGTTCAACCCCCGGGTCACGTCGAACGCGGAGTCGGTCCCGCTCGTCGTCGTGCGTAGCTTCGAGGCCATGTCGGCCTGGGTCACCGCATAGCCGCCGGCGGCCAGCGCGTTGCGGGCAGCCGCGGGTCCGCACCAGTAGAAGTTCGGTTGCTGCTGGAACTGGGCTTCGAGCACCTTCTCCGCAGGGCTGGGCGTGGCCGGCGCTTCCGGAGCCGCGCTGGCGACAACGGGTGCGACGGCCGAGGAAGCGCGGCTCGGCTGCGAGCCGTCGATCTGGCTCAGGACGATTCCGGTCGCCGCTGCCACGGCCAGCAGCCCGCCCAGGAGGACGGCGCCGCGAGATCGGCGTGTGCCGACCGCGTGCTGGGCGAGGTGACGGATAGACGCACGGTTCATTTGCAATCTCCAAACCACCGGAGCCGCACGCCGAGGACACCTCAGTGCGTTGCTCCGGCCGACGGGTGAACGTCGTTGACGGGCGCTGAGTGCGTTTGGTCCACAATGGAGCGCCAGGAGCGCGGCCGGCAGCCCGCAGGCAGCGGACTCCGGCCCGCGCAGCGATCACGCGCGAGCCGGTCGCCGTGCAGCCGGGCCCGGGCCGGAAACCGCGCCGATGCGGATGCACGTCCGGGCGTGACCGTCGCCGCGGGACCAGGCCCGGCGTGGACCTTCAGCTGTCCTCAGCGGCTGACGTGGACTCGAACGGCTCGCAGCGCACGTGCGGGGCGGCCGAGGAGCCGGCCTGGGTGGGGGTTGACCTGAACGTGCACGAGCATGTTCTCCTTACGCGTCCGCCTACCGGGTTAGCTGACGGGTTCGGGCGCGAAAGGTCGCCCTACCACAGGCCGTCGGCCTGTGGATTCACCCCAGTTGCGGTGGGTCCCCGGCTCATGCGAGCACGACTCGGCGGGCCTGGCCCGGTGTCACCCATTGTGATCAGTGTCCGGATCAGACGAGCGTTGACACTACTGATCGGTACGAGCCGTGCCAAGCCCTCTACCTGTAATTCATGGCACTCGAAGCGGAGCCGGGCCGATCGTCGTGCCGGTGCGGTATGTAGCAGAGAGTGATGGCCGGAAGCTACGTGGATCGCTCGTGGCGGTCCCGCACCGCGGCGCGGATCGTCACGCGTCCGGAGCGTGCTGCGGGATGCCGTACTGGGCGCCGATGACGGAGAGCAGCTGCAGCTTCTCGTAGCTCTCGCTGCCGGGGACCGCCGTGTAGACCAGCAGGGAGTGCGACTGCTCGGGGTCGAGCAGTGCCTGGCAGGTCAGCTCGAGCGAGCCGAGCTCCGGGTGGATGAACCGCTTGACGTGGTTGTAGCGGACGCCGACCTCGTGTTCGCTCCAGACGGTCCGGAACTCCTCGCTGCGGGCGAACAGGAGGCGCTGGAGGTGGGCGGCCCACGAGTCGGGCCCCCGCAGCGTGACCGTCGTGCGCAGCCCCGAGGCGAAGACCCGGGAATGCAGCGCGTGCTCGTCGGGGTGGTACAGCGCCCGGCAGGCCGGGTCGGTGAACCAGCGGTAGCCGATGCTGCGGGCCGGGCCGGTGAATCTGGTGAGGTCGCCGGTGAGGGCGACGCCGAGCGGGGTCTGCCGCAGCGTCTCGCCGAGCTCGGTGACGATCTCGGCGGGGGTGTCGGTGAGCCGGTCGAAGATGCGCAGCAGGCCGGGACTGACGTGTTCGCTGGTCGACCCCCGCGTGGGCGGTTGGTGACCGGCGAGCCGGAACAGGTGGTCGCGTTCGTCGAGGGACAGATGCAGGCCCTGCGCGATCGAGGCGATCATCTGCTCGGACGGGTGCGGGCCGCGCTCCCGCTCCAGCCGGCTGTAGTAGTCGGCGGAGATGTGGCAGAGCGTGGCGACCTCCTCGCGCCGCAATCCGTCGGTCCGGCGCAGCTGCCCGCGCGGGAGACCGACGTCCTCGGGTTGCAGCGACGCCCGGCGGCGGCGCAGGAACTCGGCGAGCCCGGCTCGATCGATCACGGCTGCTTCCTTCCTGACCTGGTGCTGTTCCCGTTCTACCACCGCCGCTTGGGCGCAGCCTGGGATTGAGAGGCCGTGGATAACCCCGCGGAGCGGGCGCAGCCTGGGATCACATCGGTCACGAGAAGCGAGGAAGCGCACATGGCACGCACACGGCCGGACGTCACCGTTCCTGACCTTTCCGTTCCCGACCTTTCCGCTCCCGACCTCTCCGGGAAGCTCGCCGTCGTCACGGGCGCGAGCGACGGCGTCGGCCTGGGCCTGGCGACCCGCCTCGCCGCCGCCGGTGCCGAGGTCGTCATGCCGGTGCGGAACCTTCGCAAGGGCGAGGCCGCGGTCGCGAAGATCCGGCAACAGCACCCGGACGCCGTGCTGTCCCTGCGGGAGCTCGACCTGGCGTCGCTCGGCTCGGTCGCCGCGCTGGGCGCCGCGCTGCGCGCCGACAACCGTCCCATCCACATCCTCGTCAACAACGCCGGCGTGATGACGCCACCGGACCGGCAGAGCACCGCCGACGGGTTCGAGCTGCAGTTCGGCACGAACCACCTGGGTCACTTCGCGCTCGTGGGTCACCTGCTGCCGCTGCTGCGCGCGGGCCGTGCCCGGGTGACCTCGCAGATCAGCATCGCCGTGAACCGCAACGCCATCAACTGGGACGACCTGAGCTGGGAACGGTCCTACGACGGGTTCCGCGCGTACAGCCAGTCGAAGATCGCGTTCGGCCTGTTCGGGCTCGAGCTGGACCGGCGCAGCACGGCCGCGGGCTGGGGCATCACCAGCAACATCGCGCACCCCGGCGTCGCCGCCACCAGCCTCCTGCAAGCCCGCCCCGAGGTCGGCCGGCCACGACCCACGATCGGCGGCCGCCTCATCCGCGCGCTGGGTAGCCGCGGCATCCTCTTCGGAACGGTCGAGACCGCGCTGCTCCCGGCCCTGTACGCGGCGACCTCCCCGGACGCGCGCGGCGCCCGCCTGTACGGTCCCGGCGGCTTCCAGCACATCTCCGGCGCCCCCGCCGAGCAGGCCCTCTACTCCCGGCTCCGCAGCGAGGACGACGCCGAACGCGTCTGGCGGATCTCCGAGGACCTCACCCACGTCGCGTTCCCGAACGAGCTGTCCACGACCCCCCGTTCCTGAGCGGGAACGCCCCTCGATGGCTTGACACCTCTTACTACGCACGGCGATACTACGTCCTACGTAGTAGGAGGGGATTCCCGTGGGTCTTTCCGAGCTGGGCAGGTTCTCCGAGCCCGGGCTGCTCGTCCTGATCAGCCTGGCGGACGGCCCGAAGCACGGCTATGCCATCCAGGAGGACATCGGCATGCTGACCGGCGACCGTCCCGGACCCGGCACGTTGTACGGGGCGATCAAGCGCCTGGAGGAGCGTGGGCTCATCGAGGCCCTGGCGGCCCAGGACCGGCGCAAGCCCTATCAGCTCACTCCCGTGGGACGGCAGTCGCTCCAGGCGGAACTGGAGCGCACCAGGTCGATGACCGCGGTGGGCCTGCGTCGCCTGGCGGTGACCTGATGCGCCGGCTGCACGCGGTCGTGCTCGCGCTGTACCCGCGAGCGGTCCGCGATCGCTACGGCGAGGAGATCGCCCTGCTGCTGGAACGGTCGCGCACCCCGGTGCGCGACCTCACCGACGTGGCCTGGTCCGCGCTGACGGATCGAACGGAGAAGCTCGTGACCGCCGACCTGCCCGATGCACTGCGGCGCACGCCCCGATGGCTGACGGTCGCCGCCGCCACCGTGCTGGTGTGCCTGGCCGTGCCGCTGCTGGGGTTCAGCGCGGTGCCGTCAGCCATCGTCCCCGTCGGGCTCATCGCCGGCCTGCTGTGCGCCAGACGCGGCGGCGGATTCGGCTCGGCGACCGTGGTGATCGGCGCCGCGCTGGCGCTCTTCACCGTGCCCCACCTGGTCCAGTTGCTGGCCGGGCGGACCGATCGCATCGCGGAGGTCGCGAGCACGGCGGCGTTCGTCACGGCGGCGGCCGGACTGGCCGCGCTGGTGGTCGCCCTGGTGCGCCGCAACCGGCGCCCGGCCGCGCTGGCCGCCGCGGTGGTCGGGGCCCTCACGCTGCCGCTGCTCGCGACGACGATGCTGGTGTCGATGAGTGGCGCCGGTCCCACGGGCAACCCATGGCTGGCGTACTGGGTCAGCATGCTGCCGTACCGCGGGTGGAGCGAAGCGAGCGGCACAGCCTTCGTGCCCGTCCTGTTCGACGTCCTGATCTGGTATCCGGTCCTCTACACCCTCTGCCTGTCGTTCCTCCTGGCGTTCTGTTTCCGGGCAACGGTGACCCGGGGCGCGACGCCTCGGCCGGCCGGGACCTCGGCGTAGCCGACGCGGCCGCGGGCTGGCGGCGCCGAGCGGGTCAACGAGCCGGTGGCCGGACCAGACCCGTGCTGTAGGCGGCGATGACCAGCTGGGCGCGGTCCCGGGCATCGAGCTTCATGAGGAGCCGGCCGATGTGGGCCTTCGCGGTGGACAGGCTGACGTGCATGTGTGCGGCGATCTCGGCATTGGACAGGCCGAGGCCGACCAGGGTCAGCACCTCCCGCTCCCGGTCGGTGGTGTCGGCGAGGTCGGCGGCGGGCTGCCGAGCGGTCTCCGGGCGGCGGACGAACTCCTCGATGAGCCGCCGGGTGACGCTCGGCGCGAGCAGGGACTCGCCGGAGGCGACGACGCGGATCGCGGTGAGCAGGTCGGCGGGGCGGGTGTCCTTGAGCAGGAAGCCGCTGGCGCCGGCCCGGAGCGCGGCGAAGACATACTCGTCGATGTCGAACGTGGTGAGGATGATGACCTTCACCGCGGTCGTGTCCGGCCGGACACAGATCTGGCGGGTCGCCTCGATGCCGTCCAGGCCGGGCATGCGGACGTCCATCAACACCACGTCGGGTCGTTCGCGGACGGCGAGGTCGACCGCGTCGGCGCCGGTGGCGGCCTCGCCGACCGCGGTGAGGTCCGGTGCCGTGTCGACCAGGACCCGGATGCTGCCGCGGACCAGCGTCTGATCGTCGGCGACCAGCACCCGGATCATGCGTGCTCCGGCTGGGGGACCGGGAAGGTGGCGGTGATCCGGAAGCCCCGCTGATCCGGCGGCGGCCCGGCCTCGAGGGTCCCCCCGTACATGCGGGCCCGCTCGCGCATCCCGGTGATGCCGTGGCCGGCAGCGGCCGCTCCGGCGCCCCGGCCCCGGTCGGTCACCCGCACCGTGACCGTGGACGGACCGCGGTCGATGCGCACGTGGCAGCGGTCTGTCGCGGCGTGCTTGATGACGTTGGTGATGGCCTCCTGCACGACACGATAGGCAGCGAGGTCCACGCCGTCGGGCAGCGCGGCATGCTCGCCGGTGACCTCCAGGTCGACGTTGACGCCGGCGTTGGCGGCTTGCGAGACGAGCGCCGGCACGTCCGCGAGGCCCGGTGCCGGCCGGACCGGCTCGTCCGGCGCGCGCAGAACGCCGAGTAACGCGCGCATCTCCTGCAGCGCGGCCCGGCTCACCTCCTCGATCGACGACAGTGCCCGGCGCGCCTCCTGCGGGCGCTCCGCGGACACGTGGTTGGCCACGCCTGCCTGCAGCGCGATCACGCTCATCGTGTGGGCGACCACGTCGTGCAGCTCGCGGGCGATCCGCAGGCGTTCCTCGGTCAGCTGCCGCTGGGCCTGTTGCGCGGTGTGCAACCGCTGCTGCATGACCGCATGGCCGACGGCCCACGCGACCGACACCAGCAGCGCGCCTTCGAGCAGCGACCCGAGCCGGTTCGGGCCCGCTCCGCCCGGCGGGGCGATGACGAGCCCAGCAGCGCAGAGCAGCAGCGTGCCGGCGAGCACCCGCAGTGCCGCAGGGCGGGGGAACCGCAACGGCACCAGATACATCACGAAGGCGACCACCACCCACGGCGCCGGGAATGCCCCGGCACCCATGGCGACCGGCCCGGCGAGCACGGCGAGACCGAGCGCGACCATCGGCCGCCTGCGCCGCAGGGCCCCGGCGGCCGCTGCCGCCGCCAGGCCGGCCCAGAACGCCCAGGACGGACCCTGCGGCCCCGCCGACATCCGAGTCAGCGCCGTGGAGCCGGCCAGGAGCGCCGGCGCCGTCACGCAGTCGATCGCGATCCACTGGGCGGCGGTCATGCGCTCCTTCGCGTGGCTCTCCATACGGGACACGCTAACGCCCGGCGGGACGCTCGTCGTCGGACCGCAGGCCGACGCGGCGGGGTGTACCTGAGGCCGATCGGCACCGCGAAAGTCTGGACCCAGGCCCGACGACCCGGGCACCTTGCCGGGCGCACGGTGGTACCGACCGCGAACGCAAGGAGGACGAGACGATGACGGCTGTCGTCGACGCCCAGATGCTGGGCAAGCGGTACCGGGGCCGGTGGGCCCTCCATGCCTGCACGATGTCGATCCCGGCCGGGCACGTCGTCGGGCTCGTCGGGCCCAACGGCGCCGGCAAGAGCACGCTGCTGAACCTGGCGGTCGGGCTGCTCGCCCCGACCAGCGGCACGGTGCGGGTGTTCGGCGGGCCGCCCGCGTCGAGCCGGGTCCGGATCGGGTTCGTCGCCCAGGACGCACCGGCGTATACCACCCTGTCGGTCGCCGAACACCTCACGCTCGGTGCCAAGCTCAACCCCACCTGGGACTCGGTGTACGCGAACGGCCGCGTGCGGCGGCTGGGACTGGACCACCGCAGGCGGGCCGGGCGCCTGTCCGGCGGGCAGCGCGCACAGCTCGCCCTGACCCTGGCCCTGGCCAAGCGCCCGGACCTGCTCGTGCTCGACGAACCGGCCGCCAGCCTCGACCCCCTGGCCCGGCGGGACTTCCTCGACGACCTCGCCGAGGCCGTCGCTGCCCGCGAGATGAGCGTCGTGCTGTCCTCGCACCTCGTGTCCGACCTGGAGCGGATCTGCGACTACCTGATCGTGCTCGACGGCGGCCGGGTTCAGGCGGCCGGGCGGATCGCCGACCTGCTCGCCGCCCGGCAGGCCGGCACCGGCCTGGAGGACCTCGTCTTGGCAATCATGGGTCGCGACCGGCACGCCGGAACGGAGACCACCGCATGATCTGGCTGACCTGGCGGCAGTTCCGCGCCCAGGCATGGGCGGCGATCGGCTGCCTCGCGGTGCTCGCCGCCGTCCTCGCCGTGACCGGCCCGGGCCTCGCCCACGTCTACGCCACCAGCGGCCTGGGCACCTGCGTCACCGACGGCGACTGCGCTGCCGCGCAGCGCGCCTTTGCCGGCGGCGTGCAGGCTGACGACGTCTACCCGCTGGTGTTCTTCGCCGGCATCGCGATCCTGTACCTCATGCCCGCGGTGATCGGCATGTTCTGGGGCGCACCGCTGGTCGCCCGGGAGCTCGAAGCGCGCACGTTCCGCCTAGCCTGGACCCAGAGCGTCAGCCGCATCCGCTGGCTGTGCGTCAAGCTCGCCCTTGTCGGCGGGACCGCGGCGATCGTCACCGCCCTGCTCAGCTGGGCGATCACCTGGTGGTCCGGACCCATCGACCGGGCCGACGGCCTCCCCGGCGCAGACGTGGGCCTCGGCCTGCCCAACCGGCTCATGCCGGTGATCTTCGGCGCACGGGACCTCGCCCCGGTCGGCCACGCCATGTTCGCGTTCGCCGTCGGCGTCGGCGCCGGCGCGCTGGTTCGCCGGACCGTGCCGGCGATGGCGGTCACGCTCGCCGTCGTCGCCGTGACGCAGCTCGTCGTCCCGACCGTGGTGCGGGAGCACTACGACGACCCGGCGACCACCACCGTTCCGCTCGCGCTCGGTCCCGGCACGCCGCACCAGATCACGATCGACGGCCGCACCATGACGGTGTCCACACCGGTGAGCATCCCGGGCGGATGGATCACCTCGGTCCGCACCGTCGACCGGGCCGGCCGGCCGTTCACCGGGCCCGCCCCGCAGGCCTGCCTCGACACGTCAAGCTCGCCGGCCGCGTGCACCGAGGCCATCAACCAACTGGGGCTGCGGCAACTCGTCACGTATCAGCCCGGCAGCCGCTACTGGCGGTTCCAGATGTACGAGACGGCCGCTTGCCTGCTACTAGCCTTGACCCTGGTGGGCGTCCTGCTCCGGTACATCAGGCGCCTGCACCCGGCTTGACCGCGAGCCCGGTGCATCCGGCCAGAAACCGCGCGGGTCACTCGAACCGTCGCCGACGTCACATCCGCTGCCGGGACCTTGTCGCTGGTACCCCCCGGGGGTATGTTCGGGTGGAGCGAAGGGAAGGTGCCATGTCCGACGCACCGAGCAGGGCGCACGTCGGCGCCCACAGCGGTCACCACCATCCCGCAACCGACGAGGCGGCGCCGGCCGCCGCCCCGCACGCGGGACACGCACCGTCACCGGCAGGGCCCGGCGCCCACAACGCCCACGGCGGGCACGGGGGGCACGGCGGAGGCCATGACAAGCACGCCGGGCACGACCCGGAGATGTTCCGCCGCAAGTTCTGGCTGAGCCTGATCCTGACCGTGCCGGTCGTGCTGACCAGCGAGATGGTGATGGACTGGTTCGGCTACCGGATCGACGTTCCGGGCATCTCCTGGGTCGGCCCCGTCCTCGGCTCCGTCGTGTTCCTCTACGGCGGCTGGCCGTTCCTGGTCGGCGGCGTCCGGGAGGTCCGCGACCGCGCCCCGGGCATGATGCTGCTCATCTCGATGGCGATCGCCGTCGCCTACGCCGCCTCGGTGGCCACCAGCGCCGGCCTGTTCCACCTGGACTTCTGGTGGGAGCTCGCCGCCCTGGTCACCATCATGCTGCTCGGGCACTGGCAGGAGATGAAGGCGATCGGGCAGGCCCAGGGCGCCCTCGCCGCCCTCGCCGCACTGCTGCCCGACGAGGCCGAACGGGTGTCACCGGACGGTGCCGTCGAGGCGGTGCCGGTGGCGCACCTGCGGGTCGGGGACGTGGTCCTCGTGCGTTCCGGCGGCCGGGTGCCGGCGGACGGGCGGGTCGTGGACGGCGAGGCCGAACTGGACGAGTCGATGATCACGGGCGAGTCCAAGCCGGTCCGGCGGGGGACCGGGGACCGGGTCGTGGCCGGCACGGTGGCCACCGACTCGGCGCTGCGGGTGCGCGTGGACGCCGTCGGCGAGGACACCGCCCTGGCCGGCATCGGGCGGCTCGTCGCGCAGGCGCAGGAGTCCAGCGGGCGCGCCCAGGTGCTGGCCGACCGGTTCGCGGCCCTGCTGTTCTACGTCGCCACCCTCGCCGCGGCCCTCACGTTCGGCGTCTGGTGGGCGCTCGGCGACGTCGACCAGTCCGTGGTGCGCGCCGTGACGGTCCTCGTGATCGCCTGCCCGCACGCGCTCGGGCTGGCCATCCCGCTGGTGATCGCGCTGTCCACGGCGGTGTCCGCGAAGGCGGGCATCCTGGTCAAGGACCGCCTCGCCCTGGAGCGCATGCGCACCGTCGACACGGTGCTGTTCGACAAGACCGGCACCCTGACCCGCGGCGCGCACGTGCTCACCGGCATCGCCGCGGCCGGCGGCACGACCGAGGACGACGTGCTGCGGCTGGCCGGCGGCGTGGAGGCCGACAGCGAGCATCCCCTCGCCAAGGCGATCGTCGTCGCCGCCGCCGGCAAGCAGGCGAAGGCGAGCGACTTCCGGTCACTGACCGGCCGCGGCGTGCAGGCCACCGTCGACGGCACCCGCTACGCCGTCGGCGGGCCGGCCCTGCTGCGCGAGCTGGCCGTGAGCGTGCCCGCCGACCTCGCCGAGCGGACCGCCGCGTGGTCCAGCCGTGGCGCCGCGGTGCTGCACCTGGTGCGGCTCTCCGGCGGCGGGGCCGAGGTGCTGGGCGCTCTGGCGCTGGAGGACGAGGTGCGCCCCGAGGCCCGGCAGGCCATCGCCGAGTTGCGCGCCGCGGGGGTCCGGAAGATCGTCATGATCACCGGAGACGCCCGGCCGGTCGCCGACGCGGTCGCCGCCGACCTCGGCCTGGACGAGGTGTTCGCCGAGGTGCTGCCCGCCGACAAGGACCAGACCGTCGCCGGGTTGCAGGCCCGGGGACTCACCGTGGCCATGGTCGGCGACGGGGTCAACGACGCCCCCGCCCTGGCCCGCGCCGACGTCGGCATCGCGATCGGCGCCGGCACCGACGTCGCCATCGAATCCGCCGGCGTCGTCCTCGCCTCCTCCGACCCCCGCGGCGTCAGCGGCGTGATCCGCCTGTCCCGTGCCTCCTACCGCAAGATGATCCAGAACCTGGCCTGGGCCGCCGGGTACAACGTCGTCGCCATCCCGCTCGCCGCCGGAGTGCTCGCCTGGGCCGGCGTCGCGCTCAGCCCCGCCGTCGGCGCGGTCCTCATGTCCGCCTCCACCATCGTGGTCGCCCTCAACGCGCAACTGCTGCGCCGGGTCCGGCTGAGCCCCGACCCGGCGTGACGGGCCTCCCTGGCGGGGACGGGTCCGCCGGCCGGTCCGGCGGTCCCGGGCCGACGACCCGTCCGCACGGGTCGTCGGCCCGCGGCCCGGGGGCGATGCCCCGAACGACGTCGTCGGGTCGGCCGGGCGGCGCCCCGACCGCGGCGTGTGCGGCATCGCGCTGCGGCGGCGGGAAGTAGTCGCTCTGCGCGCAGCCGCCCGCCGGTCCGGCGGGGCCTCCCGCACCCCCGCGGCCGACGCCGTGCCGGCCTCGGCGATGACCGCGTCGTACCCGGCGGCGCGGGCGGCAGCCAGTTTCACCATCCGCGGCGTCGCCGGCATGCCTCGGGTTGACGGCGGCGCCGCACGCTCACATACTACTTACTCGGTAACTACTTACTCGATAAGGTCGTTGGGATGAGCGTGAAGTTCGGCCTGCTGGCGTTGTTCGCCGACGGGCCCAAGTACGGCTACCAGTTGCGCACCGAGTTCGAGGAGCGGACCGGGGGCACGTGGGCGGTCAACGTCGGCCAGGTGTACACGACACTGGAGCGGCTCGAGCGGGACGGCCTGGTCGCCGCCGAAGGCACGAATGCCGACGGGCGTGCCATGTACACGATCACCGAGGCCGGCCGGTCGGCGCTGGACGGATGGTTCAGCACGCCGGTGACCGACGCCGACCGGCCCCGCAACGAGCTGGCCGTCAAGCTGCTGATGGCGGCGACCACGCCCGGGGTCGACGTCGCCGCGGTGGTTCAGCGGCAGCGCACGGAGTCGCTGCGGATGATGCGCGACTACACCAGCCTGCGCCGCGACGCCGAGGCCGTCGACGACGTGGCCGGCGTGCTGCTGCTGGACAGCGTGGTCTTCGCGCTGGAGGGCGAGGTGCGCTGGCTCGACCACGTGGAGGCGACCGTCCTGCGCCGCGGCGGCCGGCTCGCCGCTCCCGTCCGGCAGCGCCGCGCGGCCCGATCGGCTGCGCGGCGCGCGGTGGAGCGGAGCGAGCGGTGAGCGCGCAGCCGGTGTTGCGCTTCACGGACGTGAGCCGGGTCTACCGGTCCGGCGAGACGGTCGTGCGCGCGCTGAGCGACCTGACCCTGGAGGTCGCGGCCGGCGAGCTGGTCGCGGTGATGGGCCCTTCCGGCTCGGGCAAGTCCACGCTGCTCGCGATCGGCGGCGGCCTGGACACTCCGACCTCGGGCCAGGTCCGGGTCGAGGGCACCACACTGGAGACGCTCTCGCCGACGGCGCTGGCCCGGCTGCGGCGCGACCGGATCGGCTACGTCTTCCAGGACTTCAACCTCGTCTCCGGGCTGACCGCCGCCGAGAACGTGGCCCTGCCCAGAGAACTGGCCGGTGTCTCCGTCCGGTCGGCGCGTGCCGAAGCGGTCGCCGCGCTGGAAGAGGTGGGGCTCGCCGGCGAGGCTGACCGGTTTCCCGACCAGCTCTCCGGCGGCCAGCAGCAGCGGGTGGCGGTTGCCCGGGCGCTCATCGGTCAGCGCCGGCTGCTGCTTGCTGACGAACCGACCGGGGCGCTCGATTCCGCCACCGGGCAGGCGGTCCTCGATCTGATCCGCGCCCGCGTGGACGCGGGCGCGGCCGGGGTGCTGGTCACCCATGAGGCGCGGTTCGCGAGCTGGGCCGACCGCATCGTGTTCCTGCGCGACGGGGTGATGGTCGACAGCACCGGCGGGCGGGACCGCGCCGAGGAGTTGCTGAGCTCGTGAGCCTTCGCGAAGCGACCCACTCGTGGCGGGTGGCGGTACGGATCGCCCGCCGGTCGGCACGGCGGAGCAAGGCCCGCACACTGCTGGTCGTGCTGATGCTGGCCCTGCCGGTGTACGCCGGCACGGTGATCGCCCTGTCCTACGCGGCCACCTACACGTCGGCGGACGCCGAGGCGGGCTGGCGGCTGGGCCGAGCCGACTACGAGGTCACCGGGGAGGGTGCGGGCACGGTACTCGCGACCCTGCCCGCCGGCAGCCGGACCGTCCCGGTCACCTACGGCCGAACGGTGGTCCGCGCGGGTGACACCTACAGCCTGCGCGACTACGCAGCGGTCGACGTGCAGGCGCCACTGACCCGGGGCATGTTCGTCATCCGCGACGGCCGCGCGCCGCGCGGCCCCGGCGAGCTGGCCGTCTCGGCCACGCTGGCCACGGCGCTCGGGATCCGCGTCGGTGACCGGCTCGCCGTCGGTCTGCCGCCCGTGGAGCGCACCCTGGTGGGCGTCATCGACGCCGCCCGCGAGCTGAGCATCCCGCTGGTGATCAGCCCGGCCGACCAGCGGCTCTCCGGGGACATCCCGCACATCCTGGTGCAGCTTCCGCCGGGCGGAGCGGGCTGGACACCACCGGACCCCGCCCAGCACATGTCCTGCCAGCCTGCGGGCGAAGGGGGGCGGACGTGTGTCTCGTCGTTCAGCACCATCTACCGAGGCGACGTGCGGCCCGGCGCGACCGAGCTGGCGACGCGTACCGCGGCCTTCGTCCTCGTGGTCGGGTTCGCCGGCACGCAGGTGGCCCTGCTCGCCGGTGCGGCGTTCGCGATCGGCGCCCGCCGGCAGCGCCGCGAGCTGGCCATGATCAGCGCGATCGGTGCCGGGCGCTCCCAGGTCGCCCGGATGGTGCTCGCCAACGGGCTGGTGCTCGGCGCGTTCGCCGGGATCTCCGGCGTCGCGCTCGGCGCGCTGACGTATTGGCTCAACCGCGACGTCGTCGAACGGATCGCCAACCATCCCCTCACCCCGGGCGCCGTACCGGTGCCGTGGCTGGCCGGGATCGCGCTGTTCGCCGTCGCCGTCGGACTGCTCGCCGCGCTCGGACCGGCGCGCGCCGTGTCCCGGCAGATCCTGCGAGCCGCGCTCGCCGGCCGGGAAGCCGCGCCGCGAGCCAGCAACCTGCGCTGGGTGATCGGCGGCGTGCTGATCTCCGCCGCCGGCGCCGCCGTCGCGGTACAGGCGGCCGGCCCGACCGGCAGCATCGTCACCGTCGCCGCCGGTACGGTGGCGATCCTGCTCGGCGTCACCGCGTTCGCGCCCGTCCTGGTCGCCGCGGCCGGCCGGCTCGCGAGGCGGTGGCCGCCGGCCGTCCGGCTGGCGGCCCGGCATGCGGCCCGGCATCGGCTGCGCACGGCCGCCTCGGCCGCCGCCGTCTGCACGGCGGTCGCCGGCAGCATGGCACTCATGCTCTACAACGCGGCGGAGAGCACCGAGCGCATGGCGCTCCAGCCCAACGCGCGCACCGGCCAGGTGCTGTTGCCCGCACAGGTCGCCACCCATCTGACACCCGAGCGGCTGCGCGAGGTGGAGCGGACCCTGCCCACCCGGGGCAGCGTGCTGCTCACGGTGCTCGTCGATCACGCGCACCTGGCGCCTGAGCCGGCACCGGCATACGGCACGACCGGCGTGCCGGCACTCCCGTCCCAGACCGTGGCCGTCGGCGGCGCGGAGCTGATCCGGGCGGTGACCGGCACGGAGGCGCCGCCCGCCGCCCTGGCGGCGCTGCACGACGGCGGCGCGGTCGTGTTCTACCCGTCCCTGACCACCGGCGGGATGCTCGCGATCGGTGACGACATGCGGCTGCCGGCCACCCTGGTGCCCGCACCGGACTACTACACCGACCTGCCCGGCGCCGTGGTGTCCGAGCAGACCGCGAACCGGCTCGGCCTGCAGACCAGCCCCGGTGGCGTCGTCATCGACACCACCCGCGCCCCGACGGCGGCCGAGCTCGCCGCCGCCAACTCCCGCGTGCTGGCCGCCCAGGTCGAGACGGACCCGTCCGGCGCCGACCCCGCGCAGGCCGCGGTCGGCGCGAAACCGATCGTCAACGGCCGCGACTACGGCGCGATGTTCCTCGTGCTCGCGCTGGTCAGCGGCATCGTCACGCTGGCCGCCAGCGCGGTCGCGGTCGGGCTGGCCACCTCGGAGATGCGCGACGACCTGTCCACGCTGGCCGCGGTGGGCGCCGATCCGCGCATGCGGCGGCGGATCGCGGCGGCTCAGGCCGGGCTGCTCGTCGGGATCGGCACGCTGCTCGGCATGGTCGGCGGCATCGCGCCCGCCGCCGGGATGGTGGCGTTCCGCGGGGACCTGGAGTGGCACGTGCCGTGGCTGCCGCTGGCCATCACCGTGCTCGTCGCGCCCGCGCTCGCCGTGGCGGCCACCGCCGTGCTGACCCGGCCCCGATTGGTCCTCGTCCGCAGGATCGGCTGACCACGTCCTGCGGTCTGCCTCGGCGGAGCGGGCGCCCGAACCCGGCCGTCCACTCCGCCGGGGCAGCGGGCGTCCACCCGGCTCGCGGCCGTGCGGCGGAGCGACCTCAGCGTGCCTGAATCACCCGCATAACCGCCCGGCCGGATGTGTAAGCCGACGTGCATTCGGGTGGCCGAAGGGGTAGCGGGAAACGTAAGGACGACGCAGATGAGCTTCAGGAGGTGCGTCATGTCCGAGGTATCTGATTACCGGACGATCTCGGAGCATCCGGACGTCGCCGAGATGCGTCAGCGGTACGAGCGAATCACTGCCAGCGGCCAGGCGAGCGTCATCGACGGACTGGTGCTGCTGGCCGGCGCGTGGCTGGCCATTTCCCCATGGATCGTGCATTTCAACACGTCCGCGCCGAGCGTAACGATCAACAACCTGATCCTGGGGGTCATGGTGAGTGTGATCGCGCTTGGCCTGACCTGGGCGCCGGCGCGAATGTACCGGCTGAGCTGGGCGATGACGGCGATCGGCGTCTGGGTCATCATCGCGCCGTTCGTGACCCGGCAGGTGAGCGCCGGCGTCGTCTGGACCAACGCGGTGACCGGCGCGGTGACGCTGCTGCTCGGCCTCGCCGCGGTCGGGATGCTGTTCTCGGCGGCTCGCACGGGTAGCAGACAGACACCGGCGGCGCCTTCGCGGTGAACCTGGTGAACATCCGTGGCGCCCGCCCCGGCGGGTGGGCGCCACCGACCCCGGTGGAGCCGGGGTCGTTCAATCACCCAGTGGTGGCGGTGGTCCCGTCCTCGCCGCGGGTAGCGTGAACCGTGGTGACAGTCGGTGGCGCTCGTTTGCGGTTCGGGCGTCACCTCCTCATTCCGGACCCGGCACGACGCACGGAGGCCGGTTCGATGACGCGAGGAGGAACGACGGGTATGACAGCGGCACCGGATGTCCGGCACCGCGCCGTCGGGTAGCTCGCGGCGATGATCTACATCCTGGCGGTGTGCGCCGCGGCGCTGAGCGGCATCGGCAATGCCATCCAGCAACGCGCGGCGGTGCGTGCACCGGCCGGAGCCACACTGCACTGGCGGCTGCTGGGATACCTGCTCCGGCAGCGGCTGTGGCTGTGCGGTCTCGGCATCGCGGTGGCCGGCAACATCATGACCGGGGCGTCACTGGGCCTCGGCACCGTCACGCTGGTGGAGCCGCTGACGGTCACGTCGCTGCTGTTCGCGCTGCCGGTCGCGGCGATCTGGAGCCGGTACCGGCTCGGCCTCCGCGAGTGGATCGGCGCGCTCGCCGTCGTCCTCGGCCTGGCCACGTTTCTGGTGGCCGGGCAGCCGAAGCCGGGCCAACGGCCGGATGCCCCGCTGTGGCAGTGGGCGCTCGCCGCGGGTGCGATCGGACTGATCACCTGGGGACTGGTCCACGTGGCCCGGCGGCTGCGGCCACAGCACGAGGCGTCCGTGCTCGGCCTCGGCGCGGGCATGCTGTTCGGGCTTCAGGCGGCGTTGACCAGCACCGCCGCGCACCGGCTGTTCAGCGACGGGCTGCCGGCGGTGCTGCTGACCTGGACGCCGTACGCGGTCGTGGGGGTCGCCGCCGTCGGCATATTGCTGGCACAGAGCGCCTACAAGCTGGCGCCGCTGTCGATCTCGTATCCGGCGGTGACCGCCGCGGAGCCGCTGGCCGGGATCGCCATCGGAGTCGGCGTGCTCGGCGGCGCGGTGCGGATCGGGCCGCTGGTGATCGTCGCACAGATCGCCGCGCTGGCGCTGATGATCGCCGGCATCTACGCGGTGGCCGCCTCCCGGCTGGTCGAGGCGCACCACCGGCACCGGTTCCACCCTCCCCATCTGCATGTCGGGTCAGGTCATCGCTAAACCCACCCGCTCTGCTGCCCGGCGGCCGTCAGCTCGGGCTCGGCTGTCCGCCGGGCTCCGCCTGTTGCTGGCGGATGTCCGACCGCGTGGTGCTGGCCAGCCAGATGCAACCGATCATGGCGATCACGGCGACCACCTCGATCGCGAGCCGCGGCCCCTCGGTGGCGATCTGCTCGTGGAACGCGGTGACGCCGATCGCGACACCGACGGCGGGGTCGACGATCGTGATCGCCGTGAGCGGCACGGCGATCCGCGAGCTCTGGAAAGCGTTCTGGTTGAGGCTCACCGCGGCGAGCCCGACGACGATGAGCGCATAGGTCTGCCCGCGGGTGAAGATCGCGAGCGGCGCCGTGGACAGCTGTTCGGTCAACGCCTTGAGCAACGAGGCGGCGATGCCGTACAGCAGGCCGCTGGAGACGCCCAGCAGCACGGCCCGGACCGAGTTGCCGGCCCACCATGCGCCGGCCAGGCACACCCCGAGCACCGGCCCGGCCCACAGCGCGACACCCAGCCAGTCCGCCACCGACGGCTCGGTGATGCCGGGGCGGGGATCGGCGGCGATGAGGAACGCGGCCAGGCTGGCCCCGCCGAGCGCCACCACGGCGTAGTCGCGCGCGTGGACGCGTCGCCGGTTGAGGGCCGCGGCCAGCGGTATGGCCAGGAACAGGCCGGTGACCAGCAGCGGCTCGACCAGGATGAGCGGCCCGAAGGTGAGCGCCACGGCCTGCAGCGCGGTGCCGATGCCCTCGGGCACCCAGGCCAGCAGCCACCTGGGCCGCCGCACCAGGCGGAGCAGCAGCCGCGGATCGAGCGGTGTCGCCCGCTCCTCCTTCTTGGCCTCACTCTGCTCGAGTGCGGCACCGACGGCGAAGGCGGCCGCCGAGCCCAGCGCTGCGACAACCGCGACGACACTCATGACGCCCGCCCGGTGGCGTCGCCGTCACCGGTGGCCGGCATCGCCGCAGGCGAGCATCGGCCGTTCGCCGGCGGCGACGTCGGCGATGCCGGCCGCGGGATCCGCGGCGAACAGCGCCATCCCGGCGTCGCGGGATCGCCGGGACCCCTCGCCGCCCACGGCCTCGGTGAGCGCCCGTCCGAGCTCGTCGGGGCCGCTGACCAGGGTGGTCACCCCGGCCTCGGCCATGGTGACCGCGCTCGCCCTGCCGTGGCCGGGAAGCGGCCGGTACGTGAGCACGGGCAGCCCGCAGGCCATGGCTTCCAGCGCGGTGAGTCCGCCGCCGTTCTCCACGAGCACGTCGGCGGCGCGCAGCAGCTCCGGCATGTCGTCCACCCAGCCGAGGACGTGCCCGATGCCGGCCCGCGTCAGCCGGCGCCGCAGCGCCGTGTTGTGGCCGCAGACCGTGACCGGGATCGCGGCGCCCGTGGCCGCGATCTCGGCGGCCGTCGCGGCCACCTCGCCGACACCCCACGCGCCGGCGACGAGCAGCGCGAGCCGGCCGTCCGGCGGCAGGCCGAACCGTTGCCGTGCCCGCCGCTTCGCCGCCGCCGAGGCCGGGCGGCACCGGGGCGACACCAGGCGGCCGGCCACCCGGACGTCGCTCGCTCCGTAGGCGAGCGCCTGGACGCGGCTGGTCTCGTGCGCCGCGAAGTGGACGTCGACGCCGGGAGAGAGCCAGATCGGATGCACGGCGAAGTCGGTCAGGTAGGTGATCACCGGCACGGCGAGGTGCCCGTCGCGGCGCAGCGGGCCGAGCAGCTGGCTGGCGATCGGGTAGGTCGACACCACCGCGTCGGCATCGGCGGGCAGCGCCCGGCGCATCCGGGACCGCACCGGACGCAGCAGGGCGCGCGTGATCGGTCCGGCGCCCCGGAACCGGCAGGCGATCGCGAACAGGCCGTCGTAGATCCACGGCAGCCGCAACAGCATGCCGTGGTATGTGCCGCGCAGCAACCGCCCGAGCCGCCACGGGAAGACGTCGGTGACGTCCATGCAGTCGACCTGGAAGCCACGGTCGCGCAGCCGGGCCGCCAGCTCGCGGGTCGTGCCGTCGTGCCCGGCGCCGACGCTGGCCGAGATCACCACGACGCGGCGACGCATGTCGGCGCGGACCGGACCAGACTCGGTGGTGGACACGCCAGGCGATCTACCGCGAAGCGTGTGCTTCTAACCCGTCAAGAAAGGAATCCGATGCGGATCGCGGGCCGGGTCGCACTCGTCACCGGCGCCTCCTCGGGCATCGGCTGGGCCGCGGCGCTGCGGCTGGCCGACGCGGGCGCGCGGCTCGTCCTGCACGGCCGGGACCGGCGGCGGTTGTCGGCGTTGGCCGGACGTACCGGCGGGTTCCCGGTGGCGGGCGACCTCGCCGACCCGCAGGAGGCGAGCCGGCTGGCGGCCGAGGCGGAGCGGCTCGCCGGCGGCGTGGACATCCTCGTCAACAACGCCGGCGTGGGCTGGGCCGGACCGTTCAGCGCGATGGCGCCGCCCGACATCGAGCGGCTGGTCACGGTCAATCTGGTCGCGCCGATGCGGCTCACCCGGGCGCTGCTGCCGGCGATGTGCGCCCGCCGGGACGGGTGCGTGATGTTCGTGACGTCGATCGCCGGCCGGACGGGCGTGGCCGGCGAGGCGGTCTACTCGGCGACCAAGGCCGGCCTCGACAGCTTCGCCGAGAGCCTGCGGCTGGAGGCGCGCGGCTCAGGCGTCGGGATCGGCGTGCTCGTGCCGGGGGTCGTCCAGACCGAGTTCTTCCGGCGCCGGGGGCGGCCGTACGAACGCCGCAGCCCGCGGCCGCTGCCCGTGGACCGGGTCGCAGACCTGCTGGTCGGGGCGATCGCGACCGGCAGCGCCGAGCGCTACGCACCCGGCTGGTTGCGGCTGCCGGTCGCGGTCCGCGGGGCGGCCCCCGGACTGTACCGGTGGCTGGCCGCCCGGTTCGGCTGACACTGTCCGGCCCGCGCTACCCGGCGCGCAACGCCCGCAGCGACTGCCTGAGCGACGACATCGTCGCCAGCACGGCCGTCGGTTCGTAGCCGCAGTGCGCCATGCAGTTCGCGCAGCGTGCGTCGCGGCCCCGGCCGTAACGCTCCCAGTCGGTGCTCTCCACCAGCTCCCGGTAGGTGCTGACGTATCCGTCGGCCATCAGGTAGCAGGGTCGCTGCCAGCCGAACAGCGAGTACGACGGCACCGCCCAGGCGGTACACGGGAAGTCGATCCGGCCCTCGAGGAAGTCGAGGAACAGCGGGGAGTGGCTGAGCCGCCAGCGTCTGCGCCGGCCGTCGGCGAAGGCCTTGCGGAACAGCTCGCGCGTCTGCTCGACACCGAGGAAGTGCTCCTGGTCGGGGGCCTTCTCGTAGGCGTACGCCGGCGAGATCATCATCTCGTCGACCCGCAGCTCGTCGTTGAGGTGGTCGAGAACGTCGATGACGGTCTGCGGCGTGTCAGTGTTGAAGAACGTCGTGTTGGTCGTGACGCGGAACCCGCGCCGCTGCGCCTCCCGCACGGCGGCCACGGCCTCGTCGAACACGCCGTCCTTGCACACCGAGGCGTCGTGGCGTTCCCGGAGGCCGTCGATGTGGACGGTGAACGAGAAGTACCGCGACGGCGTGAACTTGTCGATCTTCTTCGGCAGCAGGACGGCGTTGGTGCACAGGAACACGTACTTCTTGCGCTTGACGAGCTCGGCGGCGATGGTGTCGATCTGCGGGTGCATGAGCGGCTCGCCGCCGGCGATGGACACCATCGGCGCGCCGCACTCGTCGATCGCGGCGAGTGCCTGCTCGACGGGCATGCGGCGCTTGAGAACGTCGGCCGGGTGCTCGATCTTGCCGCACCCGGCGCACTTGAGGTTGCAGGCGAACAGCGGCTCCAGTTCGACCAGCAGGGGAAACTTCTCACGGCGCCGCAGCTTCTGCCCGACCAGGTACCGGCCGATCCGCAGCCGCTGCCGCAGGGGAATGCTCATTGTCGTACCTCCTTGGGCAACATGAACCGGACGTCCTCGCTCACCGCGGTGTGCTCCCGGGCCGCCTGCGCACCGAGCCCGGACAGCGCGCCGACCACTTCGTCGACGAGCACGGGCGGTGCCGAGGCGCCGGCGGACACGCCGACGGTGTGGACGCCGGCCAGCCACCGCAGGTCGATGCCGGCCGCGCCGTCGACCAGGTACCCGGGCGTTCCGGCACGTTCGGCCACCTCGACCAGGCGGCGGGAGTTCGACGAGTTGGCGGAGCCGACGACGATCATCGCCCCGCAGGTGGCCGCGACCTCCGACACCGCGCGTTGCCGGTTGGTCGTGGCGTAGCAGATGTCGTCGGACGGCGGGGCGGCGAGGTCGGGGAACCGGTCCCGCAGCACCGCGAGGATGTCGGCGACGTCGTCGACGGCGAGGGTCGTCTGGACCAGGTAGGACACCCGCCGCGGGTCGTCGACCCGGACCTGCTCGGCGTCCCGGACGTCCTGGACCAGGCGGATCCGGTCGGGCGCCTCGCCGAGGACGCCGTCGGTCTCCTCGTGGCCGGCGTGCCCGATGAGCAGGATGGTGTCGCCGTGCTCGGCGAACCGGCGGGCCTCGCTGTGCACCTTCGTGACGAGCGGGCAGGTGGCGTCGATGGCGGACAGCCGCCGGGTGGCGGCGGCCGACCGGACCGCGGGCGAGACGCCGTGCGCGGAGAACACGGTCACCGCTCCCTCGGGGACGTCGTCGACGTCGTCGACGAAGACCGCGCCCCGTGCGGAGAGGTCGGCGACCACGTGCGTGTTGTGCACGATCTGCTTGCGGACGTACACCGGCGGTCCGTGCAGCTCGAGGGCGCGTTCCACGACGAGGATGGCGCGCTCCACCCCGGCGCAGAACGAGCGGGGCGCGGCGAGCACGACCCGGCGGACCGTGGTGGCCGCCGCCCACTCGTCCAGTCCGGCGGCCACGGCCGGCAGGGCCGCCAGCGCCGTGCGCAGCTGCCCCAGGGTGCTCGGCTGGAGCAACGCACCGGTGTCGGCGACGACCCGCACGCAGGCGGCGGGCCGGTCCGCGGGCCCGGCGAGCAGCCAGGCCGACTCCAGGTCCACCGCCAGCGCGCCGGTGGCGGCGAGCTGGTCCCGCGTCGCTCCCCGTGCCAGCCGCTCCGTGCTCACCACCGGTCCGGTCCGGACCGTGAGCCCATGGCGGCGCAGTGCGCCCGCGAGCATGGCGGCGGCGGGGAGCACGGTCGTCGCGGGCCGCGGTCCGGTGACCCACGGGGCGGCGCGGACCTCGGTGGCCACGACGACATCGCCGGGCTGCAGCGCCGCGTCCAGCCCGCCGCCGACACCGGCCACGGCGAGTGCCCCGGCGTCGGCCACGGCGATCGAGCGGGCGGCGCGTTCGGACCGGCGGCGCCCGACACCGGTGTGCAGGACGGCGCCGTCCGCGCCCGGCAGGGCCCGGCGCAGCTCGGCCGCCTCCATGCGCATCGGTGCGCAGAGGACCCAGCCACCGTCCGTGCGCTGCCGTGCCGGCGTACTCATCGGTCCTCCTGTGCGGTGCCCCGCAGGACGCGGCCGAGGGCGCTGATCGGGAACACCAGCCGGTACAGGTGGTAGTTGATGTAGAAGTCGCCCGGGAAGCCGGTGCCGGTGTAGTGCGGCTCGTCCCAGGTGCCGTCGGGGCGTTGGGTGTCGAGCAGCCACGCCAACGCCCGGCGCGCGGCCGGCGCCCGATGCTGGCCGGTGGCGTGCAGCGCCAGCAGGGCCCAGGCGGTCTGCGACGCGGTCGACGCCCCGCGCCCGCGCACGGCCACGTCGTCGTAGGAGCGCAGGTCCTCGCCCCAGCCGCCGTCGCCGTTCTGGTGGTGCAGCAGCCAGTCCACGGCCCGCCGGATCGCCGGGTGCTGCGGTTGGATGCCGGCGGCGACCAGGGCGGGGACGACGCAGCCGACGCCGTACACGTGGTTGGCGCCCCACCGGCCGAACCAGGAGCCGTCGGACTCCTGCGCCCGCAGCAGCCACCGCACGCCCCCGCGGGTGACGGCCGAGTTCGTCAGGCCCTGGGCGCACAGCGCCTCCACGATGTGGGCGGTGACGTCGGCGCTGGGCGGGTCGATGACCTCGCCGAAGTCGCAGAACGGCAGGTCGGCGACGAGTGCGCGGTCGTTGTCGGCGTCGAAGGCGCCCCAGCCGCCGTCGCGGGACTGCATGCCGACCAGCCAGCGGGTGGCCCGGTCCAGCACGGCGTGGTCGCGCAGCGGGGTACGCCGCAGCGCGAGGATCACCTCGGCGGTGTCGTCGGTGTCGGGGTAGCCGTCGTTGTCGAACTCGAACGCCCACCCGCTCGGCGGGACGTGCGCGCGGCGCACGGCCCAGTCGCCACGAGCGGTGATCTCCTCCCCGACCAGCCAGTTCCCGGCGCGGGCGAGCGCGGGATCGTCGTGCGGGAGCCCCGCGTCGGCCAGCGCCGTGACCGCGAGCGCGGTGTCCCACACCGGCGACTGGCAGGCCTCCAGCCGGCGGACCGTCCCCTCGGGCGTCTGCTCCCGGACGGTGAAGCGCTCCAGTCCCTCCAGCCCGGCCCGCATCACCGGATGCGTGAGGGGATACCCGAGCAGGTGCAGGCCGATGAGCGAGTACACCCACGGCGGCTGGATGCCGCCCCAGGAGCCGTCGGCCTCCTGCCGGGCCACGATCCACTCGGCGGCCCGGCGCAGCGCGTGGCGGCGCAACGAGCGGGCGGCGACGCGTTCGTAGCCGCGCACCGCCAGGTCGAGACGGTGCAGCCAGCCGGCCCGGCGCGACAGCGGCGGCGGTGGCGGCGGTCGCAGCCCGGTGCGCAGCTCGGGCAGCGAGAAGCCCAGCGGCCGCACGGGTCGGGTGGCCCGGACGATCGACAGCGGCACGATGGTCTGCCTGGCCCAGCACGCGAAGTCGTACACGTTGAACGGCACCCAGGCGGGCAGCAGGACGAGCTCGGGCGGGATGGCGGGCACCTGGTGCCACGGCCACTCGCCGAACAGCGCCAGCCAGATGCGGGTGAACACCCGGCTGCGTTCGACGCCGCCGTTGGCCCGGACGAACGCGGCGGCCGTCGTCATGTGCGGCGCGTCGGGCGCGTCGCCGGCCAGGCGCAGCGCCGCGTACGCCTCGATGGTGGTGGACAGGTCGCCCGGCCCGCCGTGGAACGTCGCCCAGGCACCGTCGTCGAGCTGCCGGGACCGGATCCAGCGGGCCGTCTGCGCGGTCAGCTGCTCGTCGGAGATCCCGAGGAACCGGCGCAGCAGCAGGTCCTCGGCCTCCATGGTCACGTTGGTCTCCAGTTCGCCCTTCCACCAGCCGGCGGCGTCCTGCAGCCCGAGCAGGTGCGCCGTCGCCCGGTCCAGGCCGGCCCGGCCCCGGTCGAACAGCTCGTCGCGGGCGGGCACCTGCGTCAGCACCTCGGTCATCAGTGGTCACGCCCCGTCACGAGGCGGGCGAGGCCCACCAGGTCGTCGTGCACGTCCGCGGGCAGGTCGAGCGCGGCGAGCTCGTCGAGCGCGCCGGCCAGGTGCCGATCGGCCTGGTCCTGGACCCAGTCCCGGGACCCGGACTCCTCCAGGAGCCGGCTCGCGGTCATGAGGTCGGCCTCCTGCAGCTCGTGCGTGGACGCGTACAGCGACCGCAACGCGTCGCCGGCGGCGGTGCCGGAGGTGAGCGCGTGCACGATCGGCACCGACTTCTTGCGCGCCCGCAGATCGGAGCCCACCGGCTTGCCGGTGCGCCCGGGCTCGCCCCAGATGCCCAGCTGGTCGTCGACGAGCTGGAAGCTCATCCCCAGGTGAACGCCGAAGCGGGACAGGCCCTGGGTCAACGCCGCGGGCGCGCCGCACAGCAGTGCCCCCAGCGTGCAGGCGCAGGACATCAGCGCCGCGGTCTTGTCGGCGGCCATCGCGAGGCACTCGTCGAGGCTGACGTCGTCCCGGCGTTCGAACTCCAGGTCGGCGGCCTGCCCGGCGATCAACCGGTGCACGTCCGCGTCCAGGCGCCGGGCCGCCTGGGCGCCGCCCGGCCGGCTGTCGCCGGCGAGCGCGTCGTGGGCGAGGATCATCAGGGCGTCGCCGGCGAGGATCGCGGCCGCGGTACCGAAGACCGCCCAGGCGGTGGGGCGGTGGCGGCGCATCGTGTCCTGGTCCATGACGTCGTCGTGCAGCAACGAGAAGTTGTGGGCGAGCTCGACGGCGGCGGCCGCGGCGGTGCCCCGCTCGGGTGGATGACCCGCGGCCCGGGCCGACAACAGGGCCAGGGCCGGGCGGATGCCCTTGCCGCCGGCCGCGGTGGGCGCGCCGTCGGCGTCGCAGTAGCCCAGCTGGTATGCGCCGACGCGCTGGTTGCGGGGGTCGAGGCGACCGAGGAGGTCCCTGATCCGGGGCTCGACCAGGGCGGGCACCTGATCGAGGCAGGCAACGGGTGCGATGGTCAACGTGTGCCCTCCAGGTTTCGGTTCGAAGACACGAGGTGGGCGAGCACGACGTCGGCGGCGCGGTGACCGCTGCGGACGGCGCCCTCCATCGTGTCCGGCCATCCCGTGTCGGTCCACGCGCCGGCCAGGACGAGGCCGGGCAGGCGGGTCGCCGCGCCGGGGCGCAGCGCACGAGTGCCGGGAGCCTGCCGGAACGTGGCACTCGGCTCGCGGGTGACGAACGTTTCCAGCACCCGCGCCGACCGCGCCGCGGGGAAGAGCCGGGCGACGGCGGCGGCGTAGGTGGCGGCCAGCCGCCTCGCCGGAACCGTGATGGTGTCGTCCGCGGCGGAGATCGAGACCACCAGGTACTGCCCGTCGGTCATCGACGCCGGCGTGCGGTCGAAGACCCACTGGACCGGGGACTCGACCGCCGCGGCGAAGGGCAGGCGGGTGACGGCCGAGTCGTAGCGCAGATGGACGTTTACGATCGGGGCGCTGCCCAGGTGTTGCCAGTCGTCCCGGTCGTGGGACGCCCCGGCCGGCACCAGCTGCGCGGCCGCGGCGTGCGGAACGGCCAGGACGACCGCCTCGGCGACGAGCTCGTCCTGGACCGAGCGGCCGCCGGCGCCGCCGATCGCGACCCGGAACCCGGTGGTGTCCGGCTCGACCCGCTCCACCCTGCTCCCGGTGGCGACCCGCACGCCGAGCCGGGTCAGCAGCCGGTGCGCGGGACGGCCGTGCAGGCTGGACAGCGGTACGAGCGGGCGCCCGATGTCGCCGGCGTCGGCCCGCTCCAGCAGCCCGGTCCGGAACACCCGCGCGGCGAGGGCCAGCGACGCGTGCTCCGCGGGGGTGTTGAGCGCGGCGACGGTGATCAGGTCCCACAGCCGGCGCACCGCCCGGGAACCCTGGCCGTGGTCCGCGAGCCACCCGCCGAAGCTGCGCCGGTCGTTGTCCGGGTCGTCCGGATCCACGGTGCGCAACGCGGCGGCCGCCCTGATCGCGTGCCACCGCTCCCGGGCGTCGAGCAGGGAGTACCCGGCCAGCGCCGGGAGCAGGTGGGCCGGTGCGGGCAGGCCGCGCGTGCGGGCCAGCACGTGCGGCGCCCGCCCGGGCGCCAGGATCGGGACGGAGAACCGTGGCTGCAGCTGCGTCAGGCCGGTGCTGCCGAGCCGGTCGAGCAGGGCCCGGTACCGCTCGTAGCAGCGCAGGAACACGTGCTGCCCGGTGTCCACGACGAGACTGCCGTGGTCGAACGAGTACGTCGCCCCGCCGAGCTCGCTGCGCCGCTCGAACAGCGTCACCCGGTGCCCGGCGTCGGCGAGGCGGACGGCGGCGGTGATGCCCGCGAGCCCACCGCCGACGACGCACACGTCCCGGCCGGCGTCCGCCGCTGGTGGACCCGGCGTCACGCCGTCCGCCTGACGAGTGCACGGACGGCGACCATGGCCTTCGCCCGGGGCGGCAGGGAGAGCCGCGTCCGGGTGACGGCCATCGGATCGTGCACGATGCGGGCCAGCAGCCGGTGGTAGATGCCGGCCATGGCCGCGGTGCAGGCGGCGCTGCGCGCGTCCAGCATCGGCAGCAGCTGCAGGCCGGTCTCGTACCACCGCTCGGCGCGCTCGGCCTCGAAGCGTACGAGGGCGATGAAGCGGTCGGGCGGGTCGGCGAAGCCGTCACCCTCGAGCTCCAGGTTGCAGCCGAACCGGTCGAGGTCGTCCTTGGGCAGGTACACCCGGCCGTTGTGGCGATCCTCCCGCAGGTCGCGCAGGATGTTGGTCAGCTGCAGGGCGATGCCCAGCCCGTCGGCCAGCCCGGCCGCCCGTGCCGGTGCGCCCGTGTCGAACACGCCCAGCGACAGGCGCCCGACGGAGCCGGCCACACACCGGCAGTACCACAGGAGGTCGTCGATCGTGGCGTAGGTGGTGCCGCGGACGTCGGCGGCGCAGCCGTCGATCAGCTCGTCGAAGGCGTCCAGCGGGATGGGCAGCCGCCGCGCGGCGTCGTGCAGGGCCAGCAGCACCGCGTCGTCCGTGGCCGCCTCCGGCAGGCGGTGCAGCGACTCGCGGACCCGGTCGAGCCGGGCCAGCTTCTCGTCCGGGGGCAGGTCACCGTCGCCGATGTCGTCGATGCGGCGGGCGGTGGCGTACACCGCCGACAGTGCGCGTCGCTTGTGCTTCGGCAGCAGGCGGATGCCGTAGGAGAAGTTGCGGGCCTCCCGCCGGGTGATCTCCTCACACCGCCGGTACGCCTCGTCGACGGTGGCGGCCGCGCTCACCCGGTGCTCCTGACCATCGCGGCGAGCCAGCACGCCGCGATGTCACGCCTGCGGGGGCGTGGCGGCCCGGGCAGCGGGTCGTACCCGCTGCGCTCCAGCGCCCGCAGCGTCGCGTACCCACCGGCGAGGTAGCCGCCGACCGCCACCCGGGCCCAGCCGTGCAGCGCGGTGAGCAGCGGCGCACCGGTGTCCAGCCAGGCCTTCGCGCGCCCGGCCTCGAAGCGGACGACGGCACGCAGCGCGTCGCTCGCGGTGGCCGCGGCCAGGTCGCTGCCGGGCACACCGAACCGGTCGAGATCGGCCTCGGGCAGGTAGACCCGGCCGCGCCGGTGGTCCTCGGCGACGTCCTGGAGATGCTCGACGACCTGCAGCGCGGTGCAGATGCGGTCCGACAGCACGATGCGGGCCGGGCCGGCCTGACCGAACACGTGCAGGACGAGCTCGCCGACGGGATCGGCCGACAGCGAGCAGTACCGCACGAGCTCCTCGACGGTGCCGTAGCGGGTGACGACCTGATCGACGCGGTTGGCCTCGATCAGGCGCAGCAGCGGCCCGGCGGGAAGCCGGCACGCGTCCACCGTGGGGGCGAGCGCGCGCAGCACCGGGTGCTGCACCCGCTGTCCGTCGTACAGCCGGTGGACCTCCGCCTCGAACGCGTCGAGCATCGCCGTCCGGTCGGCCGCGGTCACTCCCGCGATCGGTTCGTCGCCCAGGTCGTCGACGAACCGGGCGTAGCGGTACAGCGCGAACAGGTGCCGGCGGGTGGATCCGGGCAGGATTCGGAGCGCCACCGGGAAGTTCTCGGCAGCGGCACGCTCTTCCAGCGGGACGCGCCCATCGGGCAGTGCCGCCGACTCCGTCGTCACGTCGCTCATGTCAGGCCGCCGCCCCAGCGCCGGCGACGGCTTGTGACGCTGCGAAGAGATCCATGCCGCACATGGCGGAGCGCTACCCGCAATCCCCGCTCGTAACCGCCACCCCGCCTCGCCGGTGGCCGGCCCGGCGTCCGCCTCGCAGGGAGCCGCCCGTCACGGAAGATGGTGGCTCATCCGGGCGAATCGAAGCCCCTGCCGCTCGCACTCGCCGGCTATCGCCGTCAGCGCGCCGAGGGCTGAGCGCCAGGCACCCGGGGCCGCCGCGCAGTCGCTGTCGTGCAGCAGCAGGGTGGCGCCGCCACGGATACCTCCGGACCGGAGGTGGGACAGGACTGTGCCGGGGGTGGCGCCGGCCTCCCAGTCGCGGCCCCAGGCGCTCCAGAGCACCGGACGCAGGCCGAGCCGGGCCGCCGCGAGCACGCTCCCCGCCGAGAGGATGCCGTACGGCGGGCGGAACCAGACGGGCGGCACCCCGCAGGTGCGCAGGATCAGGTCGGCGGTCCGGGCGAGCTCGTCGTAGACGTGGCCCGGCGTCATCCGGAGGTGATCGCGGTGGGTCCAGCCGTGGACGCCGATCTCGTGCCCGTCCTCCCGCATCCGGTGCAGCAGGCCGGGTGCCCTCGCCGCCATCTCGCCGAGCACGAAGAACGTCGCGGGGATGCGCAGCCGCTCCAGCGACCGCAGGAAGGCCGGGGTGGACCCGGGGTCCGGACCGTCGTCCAGGGTGAGCGCGACGGTGCCCGGGCGGCCGACGCCGCTGAGGGCCCGCAGGCGGCGGCGCACCGATGGCAGCGCCGTCACCGCGGGACCGGCGTGCAGCGCCACGACGGCCGCGGACACGCCCGTCGCCAGAAGCCAAGGTCTCATGCCAGTACACCTCCCGGTGCCGGCGCAAGCGGCTACCCGGTGGCGTGGCGTCGAAACGGCGGGTCGCGCCGAGCAGGATGCCGCGCATCGCCGCTCGGGTGCGGTTCGGAGATCCCGCGCCGGGTACCGCGCCCGCATGCGACCGGACCCGATGCGGCTGGCCGCTCGTGTGCCCGGATGGCTGCTGACCGCCGCCGCGGTGACCGGATGCCTGCTCGTGCTGGGCGCCGGCGCCTACGCGCTCATCCGCGTCCTCGTGGTGATCGCTCCCGTGGTGCTGGCGGTCGTGGCGGCGCTGCTGCTCACCGCGCTCGTCGCGCCGATGACCCGGCTGCTGCGGGCGCTGCGGCTACCCGACTGGCTCGCCGCCCTGCTGACCGTGCTGGCGCTCCTGCTCGTGCTGCTCGGCAGCCTGGTGCTGATCGGCCTGCGGGTCATCAGCCAGTTCGAGGATCTGCGGCGGGAGCTGACCAGCGGACTGCGCCGGTTGCACCAGATGCTGGTGTCCGGACCGCTGCACCTCGACGAGCGGCAGGTCACGGCACTGACGACCGGGGCGCAGCGCGCGGTGCGCAGCGCGATACCCGGTCCGGCGGCGGGCGCGGCGGGCGCCGCCGAGACCCTCACGGCGGCGGTGCTGACCCTGTTGCTGCTGTTCTTCCTGTTGCGCGACGGGACGACGGCGTGGCAGCGGGCCACGGCGCTCGTGCCGGAGCGCCGGCGGGGCAGGCTGACGGCCGCGGCGGCGGCCGGGTGGCACTCCGTCACCTGGTACGTGCGCGGCATCGTCGTGATCGCGGCGGTGGACGCGATCGGCATCGGCATCGCGCTGGTCGTGCTGCGGGTTCCGCTCGCCCTGGCGCTGACCCTGCTGACCTTCATGGCGGCGTTCGTGCCGATCGTCGGCGCGACCGTCGCCGGTACCGTCGCCGTGGGGGTGGCCTTCCTGGCCCACGGGCCGACAACCGCGCTGCTCGTGCTGGCGGCGGTGCTCCTGGTCCAGCAGACGGAGGGCCACCTGCTGCATCCGCTGGTGATGCGCCGGGCGGTCCGCCTGCACCCGGTGGTGACGCTGCTGGCCATCGGTGTCGGCACCCTGCTCGCCGGGATCGCGGGTGCGCTCGTCGCGGTGCCGACGTGCGCGTTCGTCTATCACGCCGTCGCCGGATACCGCAGCGCCGCACGGGCCGAATCGGCTCCGCCCGAGCCGGCCGCCGACGCCGGCGACCAGCCGGGAGACGATCACTCAGACGATCGCGATCCTTGATCAACAGTCGGCGACAGGGGCGACAGGGGGCGCCAGCGCAGCGGGGTGGACAGGACCATCGTGCTCGACGGCTGGCCGTACGGGGCCAAACGATCAATCGTGGACTCGAAGTCCTCCATCGACGCCGTCACGACCTTCAGGATCGAGCACGCGTCGCCGGTCACCCGGTGGACCTCCAGCACCTCGGGCCAGTTCAGCACCTCGGGATCGCGCAGCACGCACCGTGGGCCGTAGCACGACATCCTGATCAGCGCGACGACGTGCCGGCCGGCCTTGGTCAGGTCGACGTGTGCGTGGTAGCCGGTGATCACCCCGGCGGTCTCCAGACGGCGAACCCGCTCGGCGACCGCCGGGGGTGAGAGGTGGACCCGGCGGGACAGTTCCGAGTAGGAAAGCCGGGCGTCATCCTGCAGTTCGCGCAGCAGCGCCCAGTCCATGCTGTCCACGGACACCTTCCGTTCGAAAAGTCGATCATGCGTTTCGGTTTCCATCCCCTACGTGACCAGCGTAAACGACCGTTGGTCAACTCTTTCGTGGAGGTGGGTCGCGGTACCAGGATTGAGGGGTGAGCGGTCCGATCCTCGACTTTCCCGATCAGGTCCCATACGACGCGTACGTCCACGCCAGCACGCTGCACTCGCTGCAGCAGCCGCTGAGCAAGGACCCCGGCGAGATGTCGTTCCTCATGGTCAGCCAGGTGATGGAGCTGTGGTTCGGGCTGGCGTGCCACGAGCTGCGCGAGACCCAGCGGCTCCTGCGTGAGGACGACGTGTGGGGCGCCATCGCCCCGCTGCGCCGCATCAAGCTGCATCTGGAAGGGCTCGTCGCCGCCTGGAACGGGCTGCGCTGGATGACGCCGTCCGACTTCAACCGGTTCCGCGCGCAGCTCGGCGAGGCGTCGGGCTTCCAGTCGGCGATGTACCGCCACCTGGAGTTCCTGCTCGGCCTCAAGAACGAGGCACTGATCCGGCCGTTCAAGCGGCAGGCCGACCTGTACCAGGACCTGACCGCCGCCCTTGCCGCGCCGAGCGTGTGGGACGACGTCACCGCGATGCTCGCCCGGCGTGGCTTCGAGATCCCCGCCGAGGTGACCGACCGCGACCACACGCGCGAGTACGAGCCGTCGCCGCAGGTCGAGCGGGCCTGGGTGGAGATCTACCGCGACGATCGCGGCGACAATCCGCTCTACCTGCTCGGCGAGGCGCTGACCGACGTCGCGGAGGCGTTCGGCGACTGGCGGTACAAGCACCTGACCGCGGTGCAACGGACCATGGGCAACAAGCCCGGCAGCGGCGGCTCCTCCGGCGCGGCGTGGCTGACCCGCAGCCTGGCGCGGGTCGTCTTCGCCGAGCTGTGGTCGGCCCGGACGGTGATCTGATGCGGCTCGAAGCAGAGGCCCGGCGGCTCGACGCCGGCGACCCGGGGCATCGGGAGCTGTTCCTCGTGCCGCCCGCCGAGGGCGGCGACTACCCGGAGACGGCGTACCTGGCCGGCAACTCGCTCGGCCTGCAGCCGCGCGCCGTGCGGGGCGAGCTGCTGCAGGAGCTCGACGCGTGGGCCCGGCTCGGCGTCGAGGGGCATCTGGAGGCCGAGCGGCCCTGGCTGCCGTACCACGAGCTGCTGCGCGAGCCGGCCGCCCGCCTGGTCGGCGCGCTGCCGGCCGAGACGGTGGTGATGAACTCGCTGACCGTCAACCTGCACCTGCTGATGGTCTCGTTCTACCGGCCGGAGGGCGCGCGCACGCTGATCGTCGTGGAGGACACGGCGTTCCCGTCGGACAGCTACGCGGTGCGCAGCCAGGCCGCCTTCCACGGCCTCGACCCGGACGAGACCGTGGTGCGCACGAACGACCCGCTGGCGGCGATCCGCGAGCACGGCGACCGCGTCGCGCTGGTCCTGCTGGGCGGGGTCAACTACCTCACCGGCGAGCTGATGGACATCCCGGGGATCACGGCGGCGGGGCACTCGGCCGGCGCGGTCGTCGGGTGGGACCTGGCGCACGCGGCCGGCAACGTTCCGCTGCGGCTGCACGAGTGGGGCGTCGACTTCGCCGCGTGGTGCTCGTACAAGTACCTCAACAGCGGGCCGGGAGCGGTGGCGGGCGCGTTCGTGCACGAGCGGCACGCCGGCGGCGACCGGCCCCGGTTCGAGGGCTGGTGGAGCACCGAGGCGGCGACCCGGTTCGAGATGGCGCCGGTGTCCCGGCCGCCGCGGAGCGCGGACGCCTGGCAGGTGTCCAACCCGCCGATCCTCGCGATGAGCCCGGTGCGCACGTCCCTGGAGCTGTTCGACACGATCGGCATGCCGGCGCTGCGGGCGCGCAGCGAGCGGCTCACCGCATACCTGCAGTCGCTGCTGGACCCGATCGGCGTCGAGGTCGTGACGCCGCGCGACCCGGCCCGGCGCGGCTGCCAGCTGTCGCTGCGCGTGGCCGACGCCGGCGGGTTGAGCAAGAGCCTGCGGCACCGGCACGGGGTGATCGCCGACAGCCGCGAGCCCGACATCGTGCGGCTGGCGCCGGTGCCGCTGTACTCGACCTACCACGACTGCTGGCGGGCCGCCGCCGCGATCGCGCACGAGGTGGGGGGCATCATGGGCTCAGTGTGGAAGGCATGCGGCCGGAGCGAAGCGGAGGGGGCATGACCGGTTCCGGAGCGAAGCGGAGGAGGCCGGGCATCATGGGCTCAGTGTGGAAGGCATGCGGCCGGAGCGAAGCGGAGGGCGCATGACCGACGTCGCCGTGATCGGGGCCGGGCTCACCGGCAGCCTGCTCGCCTGCTTCCTGGCCCGGCGCGGGCACACCGTGACCGTGTACGAGCGCCGCCCCGACCCGCGCACCACCGCGGCGGAGCGCGGCCGGTCGATCAACCTGGCGCTGTCGGAGCGGGGCATCGACGCGCTGCGCCGCGTCGGCCTGCACGAGCGGGCGCTCGTCGACGCGCTGCCGATGCGCGGCCGGATGATCCACCCGGTCGCCGGGGAGCTGGACTTCCAGCAGTACAGCCTGGACGGGCAGCGGGCGATCAACTCGATCAGCCGGGGCGCGCTCAACAACGCGCTGCTCGACGCGGCCGCCGCGACCCGCGGGGTGAGCATCGTCTTCGAGCACCGGCTGACCGGTCTCGACCCGCTGGTGTTCGCGACGCCGGACGGCGAGGCGCGGGCGAGCGCCGACGTCGTCATCGGCGCCGACGGGGCGGGCAGCGCGGTGCGCGGCCAGCTGCTGGGCATGGGGCTGCTGGACGAGTCGGTCGACTTCCTCGACTACGGCTACAAGGAGCTGACGATCGCGGCGGGCCCGGACGGCGACTTCGCCCTGGACCCGGGCGCGCTGCACATCTGGCCGCGCGGCACGTCGATGATGATCGCGCTGCCCAACCCCGACCGGACGTTCACCTGCACGCTGTTCTGGCCCAACGGCGGCACGTCGAGCTTCGCCTCGCTGGGCAGCCCGGCCGCGGTCGAGCGGCACTTCCGGGCGGTCTACCCGGATGTGGTACCGCTGATGCCCGACCTGGTCGACGACTACCGGCTCAACCCGGTCGGCCTGCTCGGCACGGTCCGCTGCGGGCCGTGGCAGGCGGCAACGCCGGGCGGCCCCGTCGGCCTGATCGGCGACGCCGCCCACGCGATCGTGCCGTTCTACGGGCAGGGCGCCAACTGCGGGTTCGAGGACTGCGTCGAGCTCGACCGGGTGCTCGACGAGACCGGCGACGACTTCGCCGCCGCGCTGCCGCTGTTCGAGGCCCGCCGCCGCGACGACGTCGAGGCGATCGCGACGATGGCGCTCAACAACTTCGTGGAGATGCGGGACAAGGTGGCCTCGCCGGTGTTCCAGCTCGGCAAGAAGATCGAGCACGCGCTGGAGCGCGCGCTGCCCGGCCGTTACGTCTCCCGCTACGAGCTGGTCTCGTTCAGCACCACGCCCTACGCGCGGGTGCGGGACCGGGTGCGGCGCCAGCACCAGGTGCTCGGGGCGGTCGGCGCGCTCATGCTCGGCGCGCTCGGCGCCGCCGTGGTCAGGGGGTGGCGGCGATGACGCTGCGGCACTTCGTCGGCGGGCGGTTCGTCGCCACCGGCCGGACGTTCCCGAAGCTCAGCCCGGTCACCGGTGACCTCGTCACCGAGGTGTGCGAGGCGGACAGGTCCACTGTGGACGCCGCGGTGGCCGCGGCGCGGGCGGCCGTGCGCGGCCCGTGGGGGCGCACCAGCGAGCTGGAGCGCGCCGCCGTCCTGCGCCGGATCGCCGACGAGCTGGAGCGGCGCTTCGACGACCTGGTCGCCGCCGAGGTCGCCGACACCGGCAAGCCGGTCGGCCAGGCGCGCACGCTCGACATCCCGCGCGGAGCGGCCAACTTCCGGGCGTTCGCCGACATCGTCGCCGCGGCGCCGGCCGAGTCGTTCAGCACCGTCACCCCGGCCGGCGGGCGCGCCCTCAACTACGCGGTGCGCAAGCCGGTCGGCGTGGTCGCGATCGTCGTGCCGTGGAACCTGCCGCTGCTGCTGCTGACCTGGAAGGTGGCCCCGGCGCTCGCCTGCGGCAACGCGGTCGTGGTCAAGCCCTCCGAGGAGACGCCGTCCTCGGCGACGGTGCTCGCCGAGGTGATGGCCGCCGCCGGCGTGCCCGACGGCGTCTTCAACCTCGTGCACGGCTTCGGGCCGGACTCGGCGGGGGAGTTCCTCACCCGCCACCCGGGCGTCGACGCGATCACGTTCACCGGTGAGTCCGCGACCGGCTCGGCGATCATGCGCGCCGCCGCCGACGGGGTGAAGGCCGTCTCGTTCGAGCTCGGCGGGAAGAACGCCGGCCTGGTGTTCGCCGACACCGACCTCGACGCGGCCGTCGCCGGCTCGGTGCGTTCCAGCTTCACCAACGGCGGCCAGGTGTGCCTGTGCACCGAGCGGCTGTACGTGCAGCGCCCGGTCTTCGACGAGTTCGTCACCCGGCTGGGCAAGGCGGCGTCCGACCTGGCGTGGGGGTGGCCGCAGGACGAGGGCACCGGCACCATGCCGCTGATCTCCGGGCAGCACCGCGAGAAGGTGCTCGGCTACTACGACCTCGCCCGCACGGAGGGCGCCACGGTGGTGGCCGGCGGCGGGGTGCCGGCGTTCGGCGACGCCCGCGACCGCGGCGCGTACGTCCAGCCGACCGTGCTCACCGGCCTCCCGCCGCACGCCCGCACCAACCGTGAGGAGATCTTCGGCCCGGTCTGCCACGTGGCGCCGTTCGACACCGAGGAGGAGGCGTTCGCGCTGGCCAACGACAGCGACTACGGCCTCGCCGCGACCGTGTGGACCCGCGACGTCGGCCGGGCGCACCGGGCCGGCCTCGCGCTGGACGCCGGGCTGGTCTGGGTCAACACCTGGTTCCTGCGCGACCTGCGCTCGCCGTTCGGCGGGGTCAAGGCCTCCGGCATCGGCCGCGAGGGCGGCATCCACTCGCTCAACTTCTACTCCGAGCTCACCAACGTCTGCGTGGACCTCTCATGACCGATGTGCAGAAGGCGGCCGAGGCGCTGCTGGCCGCCTACGAGACCGGCACCCCGATCCCGCCGCTGCGCGGGACGGTGCTGCCGGAGGGCGACGTCGCCACGGCGTACGCCGTGCAGCGGGCCCAGGCCGAGCGCTGGGAGGCCGCCGGTCGGCGGCCGGTCGGCGCGAAGATCGGCCTGACCTCGCCGGCCGTGCAGAGCATGTTCGGCGTCTTCCAGCCGGACTTCGGCGTGCTGTACGCCGACATGGCCGTTCCCGACGGCGCCCCCATCCCGGCCGGCAAGCTGCTGCAGCCGCGCGTGGAGGTCGAGGTCGCGTTCGTGCTCGGCCGCGACCTGCCGCACGAGCAGGTCACCGTCGTCGACGTCATCCGGGCCACCGAGTACCTGCTGCCGGCGATCGAGGTGGTCGACTCGCGCATCGCCGGCTGGGACATCTCCATCGTGGACACCGTGGCCGACAACGCCTCCAGCGGCCTGTTCGTGCTCGGCACCGCGCCGCGCCGCCTGGCCGACGTCGACCTGCGCCTGTGCGGGGCCGTGGTGGAGCACGCCGGCGAGCCGGTCTCGGTCGGCGCCGGCGCCGCCTGCCTCGGCAACCCGGTGCACGCGGTCGCCTGGCTGGCCACCACCCTGGCCGCGGCCGGCCGCCCGCTGCGCGCCGGCGATCTCGTGCTGTCCGGCGCGCTCGGCCCGATGGTGCCGGTGCCCGTGACGGCCGCGGGACCGGTGTACGAGGCGCGGGTCTCCGGGCTCGGGTCGGTCCGGGCCGTCTTCGAAGGGAGCGCACGATGACCGTCGGCGTGGCGGTCGTCGGGTCGGGCAACATCGGCACCGACCTGATGATCAAGGTACTGCGGCTCTCGGAGTCGCTCTCGATGATCGCGATGGCCGGCATCGACCCGGACTCCGACGGGCTCGCCCGCGCGCGGCGGCTCGGCGTCGCCACGACCGCGGCCGGCGTCGACGGCCTGGTCGCCATGCCCGAGTTCGCCGACGTGCGGATCGTCTTCGACGCGACGAGCGCCGGCGCCCACCGGCACAACGACGCGGTGCTGCGGGCGCACGGCCGCCGGGTCGTCGACCTCACGCCCGCCGCGATCGGGCCGTACGTCGTGCCGCCCGTCAACCTCGACGAGCACCTCGCCGCGCCCAACGTGAACCTCGTGACGTGCGGCGGGCAGGCGACCGTGCCGATCGTCGCGGCGGTCGGTGCGGTGAGCCCGGTCGCCTACGCCGAGATCGTCGCCTCGATCGCCTCGAGGTCGGCCGGCCCCGGCACCCGGGCCAACATCGACGAGTTCACCGTCACCACCGCCCGCGCGCTGGAGGTCGTCGGCGGCGCCGCCCGGGGCAAGGCGATCATCGTGCTCAACCCGGCCGACCCGCCGCTGCTGATGCGCGACACCGTGTACTGCGTCTGCCCGGACCGCGACGCCGACCGGACCGCGATCGCCGCGTCGGTCGAGGCGATGGTCAAGACGGTCGGCGGGTACGTGCCCGGCTACCGCCTCAAGCAGGAGGTCCAGTTCTCCGCCGACCCCGAGGGGCTGCTCGTGACGGTGTTCCTCGAGGTCTCCGGCGCCGGGCACTACCTGCCCGCCTACGCCGGCAACCTCGACATCATGACCTCCGCCGCGCTCCAGGTCGCCGAACGGATGGTCGCTGCATGACCGGTTCCGGAGCGAAGCGGAGGAGGCCGGTCATCATGGGCTCAGTTTGGAAGGCATGCGGCCGGAGCGGA
>NZ_BMPI01000025.1:80586-131634 GCF_014647515.1 Dactylosporangium sucinum
TCGCATGACCGAGCGGCTGTACATCCAGGACGTGACGCTGCGCGACGGCATGCACGCCATCGCGCACCGGTACACCGTCGAGCAGGTGCGCACGATCGCCGCCGCGCTCGACGCGGCCGGGGTCGACGCCATCGAGGTCGCGCACGGCGACGGCCTGGCCGGGTCGAGCGTCAACTACGGCCGCGGCGCCGCCACCGACGCCGAGTGGATCGCGGCGGCCGCCGAGGCGATCACCGACGCGCGGCTGACCACGCTGCTGCTGCCGGGGATCGGCACCATCGCCGACCTCGAGCAGGCCCGGGACCTCGGGGTCACCAGCGTGCGGATCGCCACCCACTGCACGGAGGCCGACATCGCCGCCCAGCACATCGGCTGGGCGCGGGAGCACGGCATGGACGTCTCCGGCTTCCTGATGATGTCGCACATGAGCCCGCCGGCGGCGCTGGCCGAGCAGGCCAGGCTGATGGAGTCCTACGGCGCGCACTGCGTCTACGTCACCGACTCCGGCGGCCGGCTGCTCATGCGCGACGTCGCCGAGCGCGTGGACGCCTACCGCCAGGTGCTCGACCCGGCCACCCAGATCGGCATCCACGCCCACCACAACCTGTCGTTCGGCGTCGCCAACAGCGTCGTCGCCGTCGAGCACGGCACCGTGCGGGTCGACGCCTCCCTCGCCGGGCAGGGCGCCGGCGCCGGCAACGCGCCGCTGGAGGTGTTCGTGGCGGTCGCCGACCTGATGGGCTGGGAGCACGGCTGCGACACGTTCGCGCTCATGGACGCGGCCGAGGACCTGGTGCGGCCGCTGCAGGACCGTCCCGTGCGGGTCGACCGGGAGACCCTCTCGCTGGGCTACGCCGGGGTCTACTCCAGCTTCCTGCGGCACGCCGAGCGGGCCTCGGAACGCTTCGGCGTGGACGTGCGGGACATCCTGGTGGAGCTGGGCCGCCGGCGGATGGTCGGCGGCCAGGAGGACATGATCGTCGACGTCGCCCTCGACCTGGTGAAGGAGCGCGGATGAGCGGCGCAGACCTGGCAGACCTGGCAGAGCGGCTCGACGAGGCCGAGCGGACCCGCACGGCGATCCCCCAGGTGGTCTCGCAGAGCGGCGCCGACGCCGACCAGGCGTACCGCATCCAGGCGGCGCTCGTGGCGCTGCGGATGCACCGCGGCGAGCGGCTCGCCGGCCTCAAGCTGGGCCTGACCAGCCGGGCCAAGATGGTGCAGGTCGGCGTCGACCAGGTGATCTGGGGCCGGCTCACCGACGCGATGCGGATCGAGGACGGCGGCACGGTCGACGCCGGCCGGTACATCCACCCCCGCGTCGAGCCGGAGGTGGCCTTCCGCCTCGACGCCGACGGCAACGCCACCGCGGTCGCGCCCGCGCTGGAGCTGATCGACTCGCGCTACGCCGACTTCAGGTTCACGCTGCCCGACGTGATCGCCGACAACACCTCGGCGGCCGGGTTCGTCGTCGGCGCCTGGCAACCGCTGCCGGCCGGCCTGGACAACCTGGGCGTGCTGCTGGAGGTCGACGGGCGGGTCGCCCAGATCGGCTCCACGGCCGCCATCCTGGGCGACCCCCGCCGGGCTCTGACGGCCGCGGCCACGCTGGCCTCCTCGGCGGGTGTACCGCTGGAGGACGGCTGGGTGCTGCTCGCCGGCGCCGCGACGGCGGCGGTGCCGCTGGCGCCCGGTGCCCACGTGCGCGCGGTCGTCGAGGGCCTCGGCACCGCCTCCCTGCGGGCGCTGTCGTGATCGTCGAGGGCGCGGCCCGGCCGCGCGGCCGCTTCCCGCACGTGAGGGTCGCGGGCGGGTTCGCGTTCGTCTCCGGCACGTCGTCGCGCCGGCCCGACAACAGCATCGCCGGGGCGTCGGTGGACGCGATGGGCACGACGAGCCTCGACATCCGCGAGCAGACCCGGGCCGTGCTGCGCAACATCGACGGCATCCTCGCCGCGGTCGGCGCGTCGCTCGCCGACGTGGTGCAGGTGACCACGTACCTCGTGAACATGAACGACTTCGGCGGCTACAACGAGGTCTACGGCGAGTTCTTCGACGAGACCGGGCCGGCCCGCACCACCGTGGCGGTGCACCAGCTGCCGCACCCGCATTTGCTGATCGAGATCCAGGCCGTCGCGCTGATCCCCCGTGGAGGTGGAGATGACTGACATGTCCCCGGTGAGCTTTCCCGACTGGCTCGCCGAGAACCAGCACCTGCTCAAGCCGCCGGTCGGCAACAAGCAGCTGTTCCCGACCGGCTCGGACTTCATCGTGATGGTCGTCGGGGGGCCCAACCAGCGCACCGACTTCCACGTCGACCCGTACGAGGAGTTCTTCTACCAGATCAAGGGCAGCATGCACCTCGACGTCATCACGCCCGAGGGCCCGGACACGGTGCACATCAAGGAGGGCGGGATGTGGCTGCTGCCCGGCAACATGCCCCACTCGCCGCAGCGTGAGGCCGGCTCGATCGGCATCGTGGTGGAGCGGGTGCGCGAGGAAGGGACCCTGGAGAAGTTCCAGTGGTACTGCCCGTCCTGCGGGAACAAGGTGCACGAGGTCGAGCTGCAGGTGCGTGACATCGTGGTCGACCTGCCACCCGTGTTCCAGGCGTTCTACGAGGACGAGCAGGCGCGGACCTGCACGCGGTGCGGCACCGTGCACCCGGGTAAGGGATGAGGGTCGACGTCCACACCCACCTGGTGCCGTTCGGCTGGCCGGATCTCGCGGCCGAGTGCGGCGGCACCGGGTGGCCGTGGCTGCGCGTCGACTCCGAGCGCGCTGCGATGATCATGGTGGGGTCCACCGAGTTCCGGCCGATCGGCCCGCCGGCGTGGGACGCGCCGACGCGCCTGGAGGACATGGACGCCGACGGCGTCGACCTGCAGGTGATCTCCCCGACGCCGGTGTTCTTCTCCTACGACCGCCCGGCGAGCCAGGCGGTCAAGGTCGCCCGGATCTTCAACGACCTGACGCTGAAGCTGGCCGCCGAGGGCGCGGGCCGGTTCGTGCCGTTCTGCCAGGTGCCGCTGCAGGACCCGGACGCGGCCTGCGTCGAGCTCGACCGCTGCCTGGCCAACGGGCACGTCGGCGTCGAGATCGGCAACCACGTCGGCGAGCGTGACCTCGACGATCCGGGCATCGTGTCGTTCCTGCAGCACTGCGCGGCGGTCGGCGCGCCGGTGTTCGTGCACCCGTGGGACATGCCGGCCGGTCCGCGCCTGGACCGGTGGATGGCCCGCTGGCTGACCGGCATGCCCGCCGAGACCCACCTGTCGATCGTGGCGATGATCCTCGGCGGCGTCTTCGACGCGGTACCGCCGTCGCTGCGGATCTGCTTCGCGCACGGCGGCGGCAGCTTCGCCTTCTGGCTCGGGCGGGCCGAGAACGCCTGGCACCGCCGTGGCGACGTGGTCCGGGGCCGCTCGGCCCAACCGCCGTCGCACTACGTCGACCGCTTCTCGGTCGACTCCGTCGTGTTCGACCCGGCCGCCCTGCGGCTGCTGGTCGAGACGCTGGGGGAGGACCGGGTCATGGTCGGCAGCGACTACCCGTATCCCCTGGGCGAGCGGCCGGTCGGCGCGGTGGTCGACCGGGCCGGCTTCCTGGACGAGGGCCAGCGGGCGAAGCTGCTGGGGGCCAACGCGCTGCGGTTCCTCGGGCGCTGACGGGCCGCCCGCGGGCAGGCGGACACCGGGCCGTGCGACGACGTCGTCGCACGGCCCGGCCCCGTTTCCGGGCCGCTCAGACCGCGGTTTCGTACTTGTGAAATCCCGTGAACAAACCCGATCCGCGGCATCCCCCGTACGGCCGGACAGTGCCGCCATGAGCAGTATCTTTCCTGTTCACTGCGAGACGCATCTTGTTCACTGAACTCGCGCCTGATAGAACATCGAGCAGGTCGGGCTAACAGAGGAGTGAACATGGCAGACTCTCCCCTTCTCTCCCGCCGCTCCGTACTCCAGCTCGGCGGCGTGGGCGCGCTCCTGCTCGCCACCGGCGCCTGCGCGAGCGGCAGCAAGAACAACCCTTCGTCGTCAGCCTCCGGCGGCGCCAAGTCGTCGACCCTGAAGATCGCGGTGTCCAGCTACATCAGCAGCTGGGACCAGGACTTCGTCGGCTTCGACCTGACCGCCCTGATGCTGTACAAGAACGTCTTCCCATACATGATCGACTACGGCGTGAAGACCGTCGGCGGCAGCCGGATCCTCGACACCGAGAACGTCATGCCGACGTTCGCCGAGTCCTTCGAGCCGGACGCCGAGAAGAAGGTGTGGACGCTCAAGCTGCGCAAGGGCGTCAAGTTCCCCAGCGGCAACGAGCTCAAGGCCGCCGACGTGAAGTGGTCGAAGGACCGGGCGTTCGCCGCCAAGGCCAACGTTGCCGGCATCTACCGCACGATCGGCCTCACCAAGGCCGAGCAGGTCGTCGTGGTCGACGACTACACGGTCGAGTTCCACCAGGAGTTCCCGAGCGCGCTGACCAAGCAGATCCAGGCCATCTCGCTGTACGTCTTCGACTCCGTCGAGGCGAAGAAGCACGCCACCGACGCGGACCCGTGGGCCAAGGAGTGGTTCGCGAAGAACCCGCCCACCGGCGGCTACTTCAACGTCACCAAGGCCACCCAGGGCCAGGAGATCGAGCTCACCGCGAACGACGCCTACCCGGGCCCGGACCCGGCCAAGACCAAGACGATCCGCATCTCGGTCGTCCCGGCCGCCGCCAACCAGCGGCTGCAGTTGCAGGCCGGGGACATCGACATCGCGCTGGGCGCGAGCCCGCGCGACATCAAGGACCTCAAGAGCGCCGCCGGCATCGCGGTGCTCTCGGCGGCCAGCAACTCGCAGGTCGCCATCCAGATGTCGACGACCACCGCGCCGTTCGACGACGTGAACGTGCGCAAGGCGCTGGCCTACGCCACGCCGTACGAGCAGATCATCAAGAACGTCTACGGCGGCGACGCCCGGCCGACGAAGAGCGTCGTGCCGCTGGACATGCCGGGATACTCCGAGAAGGGGTACCCGTACACGTACGACATCGACAAGGCCAAGGCGGCGCTCGCCGCGTCGGGCAAGCCGTCGATCACCTCGGAACTGGTCTTCCAGACCGACAACGACGAGCAGCAGCAGATCGCGGTGCTGGTGCAGAGCGAGGCCCGCAAGGCCGGCATCGAGCTCAAGCTGACCCCGCTCGACCCGGCGACGCTCGCCGACCGGCGCGGGAAGAAGAACATCCCGCTGCAGATCACGTCCGGCCAGCTGTGGGTCAACGACGTGGAGTACATGCTGGCGACGAGCTTCGTCCAGGGCGCCAACCTCAACTACGCCAACTACACCAACCCGAAGATCGAGCAGATCTACCAGCAGTCGCACACCACCGTGGACACCGGCGCGCGCAACCAGCTCTGGGCACAGGTGCAGGAGGTCATGGCCGAGGACGTGCCGTGGGTGGTGATCTGCCAGCCCAACTTCAACCTGCCGGTACGCGAGTCGGTGGCCGGCTGGGTGCAGCCGATGGACGGCCTGGCCCGCCTGCGCTACCTGGGTGCGTCGGCGTAGATGCGCGTCCTCCGGTTCGTCGCCCGCCGGCTGCTCCAGCTCATTCCGGTCCTGCTCGGGGTGGTCGTGCTGACATTCCTGCTGGTCCGGGTGCTGCCCGGCGACCCGATCCGGACCATTCTCGGGCCCAACGCGACCGCCGCCGACGAGGCGGCGGCGCGGGCCCGGTTCGGCCTCGACCGGCCGCTGTGGCGCCAGTTCACCGACTACCTCGGCGGCCTGTTCACCGGGGACTTCGGCACGTCCATCCAGAGTGGACAGGCGGTCGCCGGCGAGATGGCGCTGCGGATCGGCCCCACCATGGAGCTGGTCGTGCTGGCGGTGGCGATCGCCGTGGTGATCGCCACCGTCGTCGGGCTGTGGTCGGCCCGGCACGCGAACCGGGCCGGCGACCACGGCATCCGGGTGCTCGCGCTGATCGGCAACTCGATGCCGGAGTTTTGGCTCGGCCTGGTGCTGATCCTCGTCGGCTACGCCGGCCTGGGCTGGTTCCCGGCGCCGAGCGGCCGCGTCGACCCGGACACCGACCTCACCCCGATCACCGGCGCCGACGCGCTCGACGCCCTGCTGACCGGCAACATGCCGGCGCTGACCTCGGCGCTGTGGCACCTGGCGCTGCCGGTGCTCACGCTCGTCATCGTGATCGTGGCCCCGCTGCTGCGCAGCGTGCGCGCGTCGGCCCTGGAGGTGCTGCGCTCGGAGCCCTACGCGGCGGCCGAGGCCCACGGGCTGCCCGGCCGGCTGCTGCGCCGCGGCTACCTGGTGCGGGCGGCGCTGGTGCGCCTGCCGTCGCTGGCCGCCCTCGTCTTCGGCTTCTCCATCGGCTCGACGGTGCTCATCGAGTACGTCTACTCCTGGCAGGGCTTCGGCCAGTGGGCGCTGCGCGGCCTGCTCTACCGCGACTACCCGGTGGTGCAGGCGTCGGTGCTGGTGATCGCGTTCCTCTACGTCGTGGTGTTCCTGATCGCCGACGTCGTGCACGCCATGCTCGACCCGAGGGTGAGGATCTGATGTCGCTGCTGCGCAGCGGCCGGCGCCGGGAGAACCGCGACGGCCGCTTCGGTACCGTCCTGGTGGCGACCGGCGCCGGGATCCTGGCCGTCGTCGCGCTGGCCGTGCTGCTCGGCCCGCTGCTCACCGCGTGGGGGCCGAACGAGATCGACACGGCCGCACCCACCCTCGCCGAGCCCGGCGGCGCGCACCTGTTCGGCACCGACGTCAACGGCATGGACGTGTGGAGCCGGCTGCTGTACGCGGGCCGCGTCGACCTCGGCATCGCGATCGCCGCGGTCGCCGTCGCCGTCGTGCTGGGCAGCGTCCTCGGCGTCGTCGCCGGCTACTTCGGCGGCTGGCTCGACGACGTCCTGATGCGCCTGACCGACATCTTCCAGGCGTTCCCCACGTTCATCCTGGCGCTCGCCGTCGCCGCCCTGCTGGGCAGCGGGCCGGTCAACCTGACCGTCGCGATCGCGCTGGTGAACGCGCCCGCCTACGCCCGCCTGGTGCGCGCCGAGGTCCGCACGATCCGCGACCTGACCTACGTTGACGCCGCGCGCACCTCCGGCGCCTCGACGATCGGGCTGCTGTGGCGGCACGTGCTGCCGAACAGCATCACGCCGGTGCGGGTGATCGCCCCGCTCAACTGCGGCTGGGCGATGCTCACCCTGGCCGGCCTGTCGTTCCTCGGGCTGGGCATCCCGGTGCCCGACGCCGAGTGGGGCGCCATGATCAGCCTCGGCACCGGCGACGTGGTCGCCGGCCGGTGGTGGACCTCGGTGCCGCCCGGCATCGCACTGCTCGTCTGCGTCCTGGGCTTCAGCCTTCTCGGCGAGGGCCTGCAGGAGCGCGCCGACCGGGTCCGACGGTGAGGAGCCGCACGTGAGCCTGCTTTCGATCGACAACCTCTCCGTCGTCATCGGCGGCCGCGTCGCCGCGCTCAGTGACGTCTCGTTCGCCGTCGACGCCGGCGAGGTCGTCGGGCTGGTCGGGGAGAGCGGCGGCGGCAAGAGCATGGTCGGCCGGGCGATCGTCGGCATGCTGCCCACCGGCTCGGTGGCCACCGGCCGGGTCGGCTTCGACGGCATCGACGTGCTGGCCATGTCCCCCGAGCGGCTGGCCCACCACCGCGGCCACGGCGCCGCGATGTGCTTCCAGAATCCGCGCGGCGCGCTCAGCCCGACCCGGACCGCGGGGCGGCAGCTGATCGACCGGCTCCGGACCCACCAGGAGATGGACGACGAGCGGGCCCGCAAGTCGGCGCTGGAGCTGTTCGAGGCGGTCGGCATCCGCAGCGCCCGCCGTCGCCTCGGCGCCTACCCGCACGAGCTGTCCGGCGGCATGGCGCAGCGGGTGATGATCTCGCTCGCCACCGGGTGCGCGCCGCGTCTGCTCATCGCCGACGAGCCGACCACCGGCCTCGACGTCACGCTGACCGCCGAGATCCTGCGCCAGTTCCGCCACGCCGCCGACTCCGACGGCCGCGGCGTGCTGCTGGTCTCCCACGACATCAACGCGATCGCGGCCGTGTGCGACCGCATCGTGGTCCTCTACGCCGGCACCGTCGTCGAGACCGGCCCGGCCCGGCAGGTGCTGACCGCGCCGGCGCACCCGTACACCCGGGCCCTGCTGCGCTCGGTGCCCGACCTCGACGGCCGGCCCGTGGTGGTGACGCCGGGCGCGATGCCGCTGCTGCGCGAGGCCCCGGCCGCGTGCCCCTTCGCGCCCCGCTGCGCGCACGCCGAGGACGACTGCCGCACCGCCCGCCCGCGGCCGGCGCAGCAGGGCCGGCAGTGGACGGCGGCCTGCTTCCACCCGCTGCACGACGCCGTCGAGGCGGGCCAGGCGACCGACGTCACGGTCGGCATCCCCGCCCGGCGGCCCGCCCCGGCCGCCGGCGCCGAGCCCGTGCTCGTCGTGGACGACGCGCACGTGGTCTACAAGAGCCGGTTCGGCCGGGGCGGGCACCACGCACTGCGCGGGGTCAGCCTCACCGTCGCCAAGGGCGAGCGGATCGGCGTCGTCGGCGAGAGCGGGTGCGGCAAGTCCACCCTCGCCCGGCTCATCGTGGGACTGGCCAAGCCGACCCGCGGCAGCGTCACGGCCGCCCGCAGCTCGCTGGTCTTCCAGGACCCGGTCGGCTCGCTCAGCCCGCGCCGGACCGTCGAGGACGCGATCGGCGAACCGCTGCGCGCGCTCGGCGTTCCCGCGGCCGAGCGGGCCGGCCGGGCGGCCGCCGTGCTCGACCGGATGGAGCTGGACCGCTCGATCCTCGCCCGGCGGCCGCACGAGCTGAGCGGCGGCCAGGCGCAGCGGGTCGGCATCGCCCGCGCGCTCGTCGCCGAGCCGGACCTGATCGTCTTCGACGAGCCGACGTCGGCGCTGGACGTGACCGTGCAGGCGCAGATTCTCGCGGTGATCGACGAGGTCGCCGCGGACCGCTCGCACGGCTCGGTGTTCATCTCGCACGACCTGGCCACCGTCCGCGGGTTCGCCGACCGGGTCGTCGTGCTCTACCTCGGCCGGATCGTCGAGGAGGGGCCGGTCGGGGAGGTCTTCGCGCGGCCGCGGCACCCCTACACGCGGGCGTTGCTGTCGCGCGGCGTCGCCCTGGTGCGCGATCTGGAGGAGGCCGACGCGACGGCCGGGTGCGCCCTCGCCGCCCGGTGCCCGTTCGTCACCGACCGGTGCCGCGGCGAGGACCAGCAGTTGCAGCAGTACGGGGAGAGCCGGGCCGCCTGCTGGCGGGTGCCGGAGATCGGAGAGTTGGTGTGAGCCTCAGGCTGGCCGTCGACATCGGCGGCACGTTCGTCGACGCGATGGAGCTGGACACCCGGACCAACCGGGTACGGTTCCGCAAGGCGTCGACGACCCCCGCCCGCCCGGCCGACGGCGTGCTCGCCGCGGTGGCCGCGCTCGGCACGGACCTGTCCGACGTCGAGCTGTTCATCCACGGCACGACGCTGGGCCTCAACGCGGTGCTGGAGCGCCGTGGCGCGGCGACCGGCATCATCACCAACGAGGGCTTCCGGGACGTGTTCCTGATCGGGCGCGGCAACGTCCCGTCCGACCACATGTACGACTTCCAGTACGAACGCCCGCCGAGCCTGGTGAAGCGCCGGCACACGGCGGGCGTGCGGGGGCGCCTGGACTACAAGGGCCGGGTGGTCGAGGAGCTCGACGCCGAGTCGGTGCTGGCCGCGGCCCGCGAGCTGGTCGAGGTGCAGGGCGTGCGGTCGATCGCCATCTGCTTCCTGCACGCGTTCCTCGACCCGTCGCACGAGCGCGCCGCGGCGGCTCTCATCCGCGAGCGGTACCCCGACGTCAGCCTCTCGCTGTCGACCGACATCGCGCGGGAGTACCGCGAGTACGAACGCACCAGCACCACCGTGCTGGAGGCGTACATCCGCCCGATCTTCGAGCGCTACGTCGACGAGCTGGAGCGGGGGCTGGCCGACGGCGGCTTCGCCGGGCGCTTCCTCATCATGCGCTCCGGTGGCGGGTCGATGACCAGCGAGGCGGCCAAGCGCTCGCCGACCCACACCGTCCTCAGCGGACCGGCCGGCGGCATCGTCGGCGCCGCGTACCTCGCCGGCGCGCTGGGCCGCGACAGCCTCCTCACCTTCGACATCGGGGGCACCTCGCTCGACGCGTGCGTCATCGAGCAGGGCAGCGCGGTCGCCGCCCACGAGGCGCAGCTGGAGCACTTCCCGCTGCTGATCCCGACGTACGACATCCGCACCATCGGCGCCGGCGGCGGCTCGATCGCCTGGCTCGACCGGGGGCTGCTCAAGGTCGGCCCGCAGAGCGCCGGCGCCGACCCGGGCCCGGTCTGCTACGGCCGCGGCGGCACCCGCCCGACGGTCACCGACGCGGCCGTCGCGCTCGGCTTCGTCGACCCCGACCGGTTCCTCGGCGGCGAGATGGGGCTGCAGGCCGACGCGGCCCGCAAGGCCCTCGACGAGCAGGTGGCCGCGCCGCTCGGGCTGGCGGTCGAGGCCGCGGCCGCGGGCATCTTCGACGTGCTGCTCGCGCGCACCGTCGGCGCGGTCCGCCAGATCACCGTCGAGCGCGGCCGCGACCCGCGGCAGTTCTCGCTGCTCGCCTTCGGCGGCGCCGGGCCGCTGCTGGCGCCGCTGCTCGCCCGGGAGATGGGCATCGCCGAGGTCATCGTGCCGTTCGCGCCGTCGGGCTTCTCGGCGTGGGGCATGCTCAGCGCCGACATCGAGGACAACTTCAGCCGTACCCTCATGACGCCGCTCGACGAGGTCGAGCCGGCCGCGGTCGAGGCGACCTTCGCCGAGGTCGAGGCCGAGGCGCTGGCCTCGCTGAGCGCGCAGGGCGTGCCCGCCGAGCTGGCGGTCCTGCAGCGGCAGCTGGAGCTGCGCTACCTCGGGCAGGAGCACAGCCTCACGGTCACGATCGGGCGCGACACCCTCGACCCCGACGGCGTGCGCGCCGCCTTCCAGGAGCTGCACACGGCCCGGTACGGCCACGCGATGGCCAACCGCCTGCAGATCCTGAACCTGCGGCTGCGCGCGGTGGGCCGCACGGCGAGCCCGACGCTGGTCGAGCCGCCGCCGGGCGACGGTGATCCGGCCCGGGCCCTGCTCGGGCGCCGGGACGCGTTCGACTTCGGCGCCCGCGCGGTCGTGCCGTTCGACGTCTACGACCGGGCGCTGCTCGCGCCGGGCGACGCGTTCGACGGCCCGGCCCTGGTCGACGAGGGCACGTCGACGACGGTGGTCCCCTCGGGCCAGCGGGTGTCGGTCGACGCGCACGGCTACCTGCTGGTGCGTGCGGCATGACCGGTTCGGAGCGAACCCAGCTGGACGGCGCCACCGCCGAGGTCGTGCGCTCCTACCTGCTCGCCGCGGCCGAGGAGATGCGCGCGACGCTCATCCGCACCTCGTTCAACCCGGTCATCTACGAGGTCCACGACTTCGGGCTCTCGCTGTACGACGCCGACCTGCGCCTGGTGGCCGAGGCGACCGGGCTGACGTTCTTCCTCGGCGCCAACGACTTCTCGCTCGCCAAGGGCGTGGAGTACGTCGGGCGGGAGAACCTGCACCCGGGTGACGTCGTGCTGCTCAACTACCCGTACTGGAACGCCGCGCACGCCTACGACGCGACGCTGTTCGCCCCGGTGTTCGAGCCCGGCGGGCCGCTGCTGGGCTTCCTCTGCGTCCGCGCGCACTGGATGGACCTCGGCGCCAAGGACCCGGGCTACGTGCTCGACTCCACCGACGTACACCAGGAAGGCATCCTCTTCCCGGGCACCAAGGTGGTGTCGCGCGGCGAGCCGGTCCGCGAGATCCACGAGCTGATCCGGTTCAACTCGCGCATGCCCGACGAGGTGATGGGCGACCTGCACGCCCAGATCGCCGCGCTGCGCACCGGCGAGCGCCGGCTGCTGGAGATCGTCGAGAAGTTCGGCCGGCCGACCGTCGAGGCGACGGTCGAGCGGATGATCGCCGACGGCGCCGCCCGCACCCGCTCGGCCCTGGCCGCGCTGCCGCAGGGCTCCTGGACCGCCGAGGACGTGCTCGACGACGACGGGATCACCGACGAGCCGATCCGGATGAACGTGACCGTCACGATCGCCGACGGGGCGTTCACGGTCGACTTCGCCGGGTCGTCGCCGGCCGTGGCCGGGCCGGTCAACATGCCCTACGGCGCGACCGAGGCGATCTGCAAGGTCATCCTCAAGTCGCTGACGTCGGCCGACCAGCCCTCCAACGCCGGCACCGTCGCGCCGCTGGTGGTGAAGGCGGAGCCCGGCACGCTGTTCCACGCCGTCTACCCGCAGCCGACGTTCACGCTCTGGACCGGCATCGTCGCGGTCGAGCTGATCCTCAAGGCGCTCGCGCAGGGCATGCCCGACCGGCTGCCGGCCTCGTCGGGCGGCGACGTGCCCGGGTTCATGATGGTCGGCATCCACCCCGACACCGGATCGCTGTTCGCGGTGTCCAACAACGAGCCGGTCGGCTGGGGCGGCACGGCGCACCACGACGGCATGAACGCCGCCACCCACGTCTCCGGCAGCACCGGGCGGATCACGCCGATCGAGGTGCTGGAGGCGAAGACCGGCATGTTCTTCGAGCGGATGGAGATGCGCACCGACTCGGGCGGGGCCGGCCGGTTCCGCGGCGGGGCGGGCCTGCACCGGGACATCCGGTTCGTCACGCCGGGGGAGTTCCTGTCGGTCATCAAGAAGACCAGGTCCCGGCCGTGGGCGCTGGACGGCGGGCGGTCCCCGGAGGCGAACCGGGTGATCATCTTCCCGGGTACCGACCGGGAACAGTCGGTCAGCACCAAGCGCACCGTCGTCGCCGCCGGCGACCGGGTCACGCTGCTGACCGCCGGTGGCGGCGGGCACGGCGACCCGCGCGAGCGCGACCCGGACCTGGTGCGCGAGGACGTCGCCGAGGGGTACGTGTCGGCGGAGCAGGCCCGCGAGGTCTACGGGGTCGACGATGCCTGAGGTCGACGGCGCCACCGCCGAGGTGGTGCGCAGCTACCTCGTGGCCGCGGCCGAGGAGATGCGTGCCGCGCTCGTGCGCACCGCGTTCAACCCGGTCATCTACGAGGTCCACGACTTCGGCATCTCGATCTACGACGCCGGCCTGCGCCTGGTCGCCGAGTCGACGGGCCTGTCGCGCTTCCTCGGCGCCAACGACTACTCGATCCGCAAGGGCGTGGCGTACGTCGGCCGGGACACGCTGCGACCGGGCGACGTCGTGCTGCTCAACTACCCGTACTGGAACGCCGCGCACGCCTACGACGCGACGCTGTTCGCGCCCGTGTTCGTCGGCGACGAGTTGGTGGCCTTCCTCTGCGTCCGGGCCCACTGGATGGACCTCGGCGCCAAGGACCCCGGCTACGTGCTCGACTCCACCGACGTACACCAGGAGGGCCTGCTGTTCCCGGGCACCCGCGTGTTCGCGGGTGGCGAGCCGGTCCGGGAGATCCTCGAGCTGATCCGCTTCAACTCGCGCATGCCCGACGCGGTGCTCGGCGACCTGCACGCCCAGGTGGCGTGCCTGCGCACCGGCGAGCGGCGGGTCGCCGAGCTGTTCGGCACCTACGGCCGGGCAACGGTGGGCGCGGTGGTCGACGCCGTCGTCGCCGCCGCCGAGCAGTCCGCCCGGGAGGCCGTCGACGCCCTGCCGCAGGGCTCGTGGACGGCCGAGGACTGGCTCGACGACGACGGGATCACCGACGACCCGATCCTGATGCGGGTCACCGTGACGATCGCCGGCGGCACGTTCACCGTCGACTTCGCCGGCTCGTCGCCGGCCGTGCCGGGCCCGGTCAACCTGCCCCTCGGCGCGACGATCGCCACCTGCCGGGTGGCGTTCAAGGCGATCACCACGCCGACCGAGCAGACGAACGCCGGCCACTTCGCGCCGCTGGTCGTCCGCGCCGAGCCGGGCACGCTCTTCCACGCCGTCTACCCGGCCGCGACGTTCACCCAGTGGACCGGCACCGTCGCGCTGGAGCTGATCTACAAGGCGCTGGCGCAGGGCATGAGCGGCCGGCTGCCGGCCTCGTCGGGCGGCGACGTGCCCGGGTTCATGATGGTCGGCGTCCACCCGGACACCGGTTCGCTGTTCGCGGTGTCCAACAACGAGCCGGTCGGCTGGGGCGGGACGCCCGACCACGACGGCATCGGACCGGCCAACCACCCGTGTCAGACCCAGGCCCGGATCACGCCGGTCGAGGTGCTGGAGGCGAAGACCGGCATGTTCTTCGAGCGGATGGAGATCCGCACCGACTCGGGCGGGGCCGGCCGGTTCCGCGGCGGGCCCGGGCTGCGCCGGGACATCCGGTTCGTGACCCCGGGCGAGTTCCTGTCGGTGATCAAGAAGACCAGGTCCCGGCCCTGGGCGAGCGACGGCGGCGCTGCCCCGGAGGCCAACCGCGTCGTGGTCTTCCCCGGCACCGCGCGGGAGCGCGCCGTGAGCACCAGGCGCACGACCGTCGCGGCCGGCGACCGGGTGACGGTGCTAACCGCCGGAGGCGGGGGACACGGGGACCCCGCCCTGCGCCATCCGGACGCGGTCCGTGAGGACGTGGCCGACGGCTACGTCTCCGCCGACGCCGCCCGCACGATCTACGGAGTGGAACCTTGACATCCTCCCCACGCCTAAAGGCGGGGGGTTCCGGCGGTCGCCCGCTGGGTTTCCTGCTTCACCGACGACTGCCCCGTCCGAGAGGACTCCCGTTGAGGTCTTACACCGCCTCCACAGGCGATCACGGAGAGCCCCTCCGCGAGGATGTTGCGGGCCGCGTTGACGTCACGGTCGTGGGTCTGCCCGCATCGGCAGGTCCACGACCGCATGTGCAGCGGCATCGGCTCAGCGAGAGCACCGCAGACCGAGCACAGCCTGGACGACGGGAACCAGCGGTCCACGACGACCAGGTTCCGGCCGTGCCAGCCGGCCTTGTACTCCAGCATGGTGCGCAACTGCCGCCAGGCCGCGTCGGAGATTGCGCGGGCCAGGCTGTGGTTGGTGACCATGTTGCGCACGGTCAGGTCCTCGATCACGATCGTTTGGTTCTCACGAACGAGCCGAGTGGTCAGTTTGTTCAGGTGGTCGCGGCGCCGATCGGTGATCCGGGCGTGGACGCGGGCCACCTGCAGCCGGGCCTTGGCCCAGTTTACGGAGCCCTGCTCCTTCCTGGCGAGGTTGCGCTGGGCGCGGGCCAGCCGTGCACGGTCGGCCCGCTCGTGGCGGGGGTTGGTGATCTTTTCGCCGGTGGAGAGGGTGAGGAGGCTGTCGAGCCCGGCGTCGATGCCGACGGCGCCGGTGGCCGGCGTTTGGTCGATGACGTCGTCGCAGAGCAGGGACACGAACCAGCGGCCGGCGGCGTCCTGCGACACGGTAACCGTGGACGGCGAGGCGCCCTCGGGCAGCGGCCGCGACCACACGATGTCCAGGGGCTCGGCCATCTTCGCCAGGGTCAACCGGCCGTCGCGCCACCGGAACGCGCTGGTGGTGTACTCCGCCGAGCGCCGCGAGCGTTTCTTGGACTTGAACGTCGGGTATTTGGCGCTTTTGGCCCAAAAGTTGGTGAACGCCGCCTGCAGATGCCGCAACGCCTGCTGCAACGGCACGGACGAGACCTCGTTAAGGAACGCCAGATCGTCGGTCTGCTTCCAGGCGGTGAGCATGGCCGAGGTGGCGTTGTAGCCGACCCGTTCCTCGCGCAGTGTCCACGCCTCGGTACGGGCTTGCAACGCCATGTTGTAGACCAGCCGGACGCACCCGAACGTGCGGGCAAGCTCGGCGGCTTGGGCGGGGCTCGGGTAGAAGCGGTACTTGAACGCCCGCTTCACAGCCCTGGACACAGCCCACAACCTAGCAGGCTTATTGATGAACCTTGCCGTGACACGCGCGTATACGCCGATCCGCCTTGGCTGCGGTCGAGTTTCCCTGCCCTGCCCCACAGGGGTTCCGTTTCCTTCTCACGGCTGAAGCCGGGGGTTTCCACGGAGGTATTCCGATGAGCCTGCTGCTGGAGAACTGCACGGTCGTCGACGGGCGCATCCAGCCGGTCGAGGACGCCGCCGTCTGGGTGGTCGGCGAGCGGATCGCCGCCGTCGGCCCCCGCGAGCGGGTGCTGGCCGAGGCCGGCGGCGACGCGACCCGCATCGACCTCGACGGCGCCTGGCTCACCCCGGGCCTGGCCAACATGCACACCCACCTGTCGCTCACCCTGCCCGGCGCGGCCGGCGACCGGCTCAAGCGGATGGGCCCGCACGAGCTCGCGCTGTACATGGCCGACGGCGCCCGCCGTACCCTCCACTGTGGAGTGACAACGGTCCGGTGCGTCGCCGAGAAGGACCACGCCGACTTCGCGCTGCGCCGCTCGATCGAGGCCGGCCGCACGCCCGGACCGCGGATCTTCACCGCCGGTCAGGCCCTGGTGTGCACCGGCGGCCACGGCCACGAGAGCAGCGACACTCTCGAGTGCGACGGCGTCGACGGGTTCCGGCGCGGGGTACGCCAGCAGGTCAGGGCCGGCGCCGACCTGATCAAGGTGATGATCTCCGGCGGCATCGCCGGCCGGCACGAGTCGATCGACACCCGCCAGTTGCATCCCGACGAGCTGGCGGCGGTACTGCAGACCGCGCACGACTGGGGGCGGCGGGTCACCGCCCATGCCGGCCCGGCGCCGGTCATCACCGAGGCGGTGGAACTGGGCCTCGACTGTGTCGAGCACGGCTACGAGCTGACCGCGGAACTGGCCGCACTCATGGCCGAACGCGGCACCGCCCTCGTGCCGACCCTGCTCGTCACCCGGTGCAAGGAGTTCTTCGACGAGCTCGGCGTGCCCGACTGGATGCAGCGGCGCTCGCTCGGCGCGGGCGAGCGGCACCTGGAGAGCTTCGCCATGGCCGTCGCCGCCGGGGTGGAGGTGCTGCTGGGCAGCGACATGCCGCCGTTCTGGCCGTTCGAGGGCACCAACGCCACCGTCCGCGAGCTGGAGCACATGTCGGCCGTCATCGGGCCCGAGCGGGCGCTCTACGCCGGCACGCTCGGGCCGGTGCGCTGGCTGCGGGCCGAGCAGGACCTGGGCACGGTCGAGCCGGGCAAGCTCGCGGACCTGATCGCGATGGACCGCGACCCGGCCGCCGACACCTCGGCCTTCCGCGGTGTGCGGTGGGTGATGCAGGGGGGCGCCGTGGTGCGCGACGACCGGTCGGGAGTGCGACCGTGACGGCGCGCCCCGAGCCGGCCGCCGAGCCGGCTCCCGAGACGGCCGGCGAGATCTCCGCCGCGATCGACGACATGTACGCGGCGTTCCTCGCCGGGGACCGGGGCCGCTTCGACGCCCACCTCGACCCGGACGTCACCACCTGGGAGTCGCACCTGCCCGGGCCGCTGCGCACCCGGGCCGAGCTGGACGAGTACCGCGACCGGCGCGACGCCGCCGGGCGCCGGCCGTTGCTGGCCGAGCTGGTCGCCCGGGGCAAGCGCATCGACGTGTGGGGCGACGTCGGGGTGGCCCGCTACGAGCTGCACGCCCGCGCCGAGGACCAGCGGCCGGAGCAGGTGTCGGTCACGCGCGTCACCGACGTGCTGCGCCGCACCGGCGACGGCTGGCGGATCGTCCACCACCACGCGGAGCTGGTGCGGCCGTGAAGCGCCTCGTCGCCCACCGCGACGGCGAGCCGCTCGACGTGCTCGCCGTCGCCGACGTGCCGGACGACCCGGAGCCCGGCCCGGGCCGGGTGCGTGTCGCGGTCGAGGCGGTCGGCCTCAACTTCCTCGACGTCATGCTGTGCCGCGGGACCTACCCGGTGCGGCCGGAGCCTCCGGTCACGCCCGGGGTCGAGTTCAGCGGCCGGGTGCTGAGCGGGCCGGACGCCGGCCGCGCGGTGATCGGCTGCCCGGCGCTGCCGCACGGCGCCCTCGGCGAGATCGTCACCATCGACGCGAACCTGCTCGTGCCGCGGCCCGCCGCGCTCGACCCGGTGATCGCCGCCGGGATCCCGGTGACGTACCAGACCGCGTGGTTCAGCCTGGAGCGCGCCGGGGTGTCCGCCGGGGACACCGTGCTGGTGCACGCCGGGGCCGGCGGGGTCGGCGTCGCGGCCACCCAGCTCGCGCTCGCCCGCGGCGCCCGGGTGATCTGCACCGCCGGCGGCCCGGCGAAGGTCGAGCTGTGCCGCGCCAACGGCGCCGACGTCGCGATCGACTACCACGCCGAGGACTTCGTCGCGGCCGTCGACGCCGCGACCGGCGGAACGGGCGTGGACGTCGTCGTCGACCCCGTCGGCGGCGACGTGTTCGCCCGCTCGCTGGACTGCCTCGCCCTCGAGGGGCGGATCGTCGCCGTGGGCGCCGCGGCCGGGCCGCCGCCGGCGGTCGACCCGATGCGCCTGGTGGCCCGCAACGCGACCCTCGTCGGCCTCTCGTGGGGCTCGGCCTATCCCTGGCAGCGGCCGGCCGAGGTCGCCGCCGCCTACGCGACGCTGTTCGCGCTGTGCGCCTCGGGCGCCGTCCGGCCGCCGGTCAACCGGGTCGAGCCGCTGGACGGGGCGCCCGCCGCCCTGCAGGACCTGGCCGCCGGGCGTACCACCGGCAAGATCGTCGTCCGGATCGGAGCGTGAGGAAATGTCCGAAGACAACGACATGGAGCTCTACGACCTCAGGGTCACCGTCGATCACATCGAGGGCCGCTCGGTCTGCGGGATGGCGGTCGGCGACTGCTTCGAGCTCGAGAACAGCGCCCACCTGCGGCTGCCCGACGGCAAGCACTTCTGCGTCTACGCCCTGGCGGCCGTCCTGCCGTTCCTGGCGGCCAAGCAGCGCGCGCTGCCGGACGGCGACTGGCTGGAGCGCGACACCCTGTTCTGCTGCCCCGATCCGGAGGAGCGCCTGGTGATGCGGGTCGAGCGCACCCGGCGGCGCGGGATGCGATCGGGCGACCTGACGTGAGCCCCCGGCCGAGGGCCGTGGTCGAGATCGGCCTGGGCATCCAGAGCGACAAGCGGCCCGGCGACTACGCCCGCCTGGCCCGGGCGGCCGAGGCGCACGGCTTCGACGTGCTGACCGTCTTCGGCGACCTCATGTTCCAGCCGCCGATCTTCCCGTTGCTGGAGATGGCCGGCGCGACCTCCCGGGTGCGCCTCGGCGCCGCCTGCCTCAACCCGTACTCGATGGCGCCCTACGAGATCGCCGGGCAGGTCGCCGCGCTCGACCTCGCCTCGGCCGGCCGCGCCTACCTCGGGCTGGCCCGGGGCACCTGGCTCGGCGCGGTCGGGATCGACCAGCCCCGCCCGATCGCCGCGCTCGGCGAGGCGGCCGAGGTGGTCTACCGGCTGCTCGGCGGCTGGACCGACGGCTTCGACGGCCGGGTGTTCCGGCTCGCGCCGGGCGTCGCCCTGCGCTACCCGACCCAGCGCCCCGACCCGCCGCTGCTGATCGGCGCGTGGGGGCCGCAGGGCGCGGCGCTCGCCGGCCGGATCGCCGCCGAGATCAAGGTCGGCGGCAGCGCCAACCCGGCGATGGCCGGCGTGGTGCGCGAGCGGCTGCGGGCCGGCGCCGAACCGGCCGGCCGGTCGGTGAGCGACGTGCGGATCGTGCTCGGCGCGGTGACCGTGGTCGACCGGGACGGGGCCGCCGCCCGGGCCAGGGCCCGCACCGAGGTCGCGATGTACCTCGCGGTGGTCGCCGAGCTCGACCCGACCGCGGGCGTGCCGGCGGATCTCGTCCGCCGGGTCGCCGAGCTGGTCGACCGGGGCGAGCACGAGGCCGCCGGCCGGCTCGTGCCCGACGACGTGCTCGACCTGTTCGCGTTCTCCGGCACGCCGGAGCAGGTCGCGGCGCAGGCGCAGGCGCTGATCGACGCCGGCGTCGGGCGGGTGGAGTTCGGCACGCCGCACGGGCTCACCGACGACGGCGGCGTGGACCTGCTGGGCGGCGCGGTGCTGCCCCTGCTGCGACGGGAGGCGCCGTGAACGTCGACGTGATCGTGGGCCCGGACCTGGTCGCCGACCTCGACCTGGTGGGCGAGCTGGCCGCGGCCGAGTTCGCCGGGCTCGGTGTGGCCGGCGCCGTCCGGGAGGCGCCGGACCTCGCGGCGGCGCTGGAGGGCACGACCGGCGCCGTCGTCGCGCTGCCGGGGCCCACGGCACCGGCCCGGCGGCTGATGACGGCGCCGGGCCGGCACGCCGCGCGCACGGTGTGGCTCGACCTCACCGCGACCGGGCCGCAGCCCGTCGCGGCCGGGTCGGAGCACCACCAGGGCCGCGAGATCTGGGGCGTCACCTGGGCCGTCCGGCGGGCCGTGCACCGGCTGCGGCACCCGGCCCGGCGCATCGCCTACGGCCCGGACGCGGAGCAGTGGGGCGAGCTGCGGCTGCCCGCCGGCACCGGCCCGGTGCCCGTCGCCGTGCTGCTGCACGGCGGCTTCTGGCGTTCGGTCTGGGGCGCCGACCTCATGGACGCGATGGCGATCGACCTGGCCGAGCGCGGCTTCGCCGCGTGGAACCTCGAGTACCGGCGCCCGGACCGGCACGGCTGGGCCGCGACGACGGCCGACGTGGCCGCGGGCCTGGCCTTCGCGGGCGCCGCCGACGCCCGGGTCGACCCGTCGCGGCTGGTGCTGTTCGGGCACTCCGCCGGCGGGCAGCTCGCGGTGCGGGCGGCGGCCGACGCGCCCGGGGCGGTCTCGGTGGTCGTGTCGCAGGCGGGCGTGCTCGACCTGGCCGAGGGGCAGCGGCGCGGGATCGGCACCGGGGCGGTCGCCGCGGCGCTGCGCGGCGACGAGGCCGCGCTGGCGGCGGCGGACCCGCTGCTGCGTCTGCCGCTGGGTGTGCCGGTGGTCGTGGTGCAGGGCCGGGCCGACGGCCTGGACCTCGTCGACATGTCCCGCCGCTACGCCCGGGCCGCGCTGGCCGCGGGCGACCGGGTGGTCCGGCTCGAACTGGCCGCCGACCATTTCGACGTGATCGACCCCCGCACGCCGGCCTGGACGGCCACGATGGACGCGGTCACCAAAATTTTGACGTGAGAGTGAACAACGATCTTCAGAACAGGCGCGGGGTCACCACCGAGACCACGGTGGTGACCTCGTCGGTGTCGTTGTAGAGCCGGTGCGGGGTGCTGGAGCGCAGGTGCAGGCTGTCGCCCGGGTAGAGCCGGTGCTCGACCCCGTCGACCTCGTAGAGCAGCTCACCCGACACCACGTAGGCGAACTCCTCGCCGGCGTGGCCGTAGGCCTCCTCGCGGCGCCCGCCGGGGGCGATGTGCACGACCATCGGCTCGAGCACCAGGTGCGGGCCGCGGTCGGAGAGCATGCGGTAGGTGGTCTGGCCGGAGACATACTCCGTCGCGCCGTTCTGGGCGCGGGTCAACGTGAAATGGTCCGGCAGGTCGTCGGTCGGCGCCGGCGGCGGCGCCGCCTGGTCCTCCTCGTGGAAGAACTCGGCGACCGGGCGGTCCAGCGCCGCGGCGACGCCGTTGAGGGCGGTCAGGCCGATCGCCGAGATGCCCCGCTCGACCTGGGAGAGGAACCCGATGGACAGGCCGGACTGGGTGGCCAGGCCGCGCAGCGTGAGCCCGCGCTCCTTGCGGAACTGACGCATCCGCGCACCGACCAGCGCTTGCCCGTTGTTGTCGACGCGGTCCTGCCTTGCCGTCGCGCGCACCTTCGAACCTCCTGCCGAAACTTGTTCGATCCTATCGAACTTGGTCCGGCGCTGAGGACCCCCGAGCGCCCCCGATCCTCGGTCATCCGCGCCACAGTTCCGGCGTTCTCCCGCACCGGCGGTGCCGCGCCGTGCGTGCGCCGCGACGGATCCGGGCGAAGCGGCTCGGCACCGACGTCTTGTGGGCTCGAACGGGTCAAATATGCGACGGCATGATCGCGGTGGGGTGGCTGACGCTGAGCGGGCAACTGCTTGCCTTCTTCAGGAGTCAGAACCCATGCGATCCACCTATAGAGTCTTCGCCTACCTGGTCGCGGCCGGCGTGCTGGTGCAAGTGGCCAGCGTCGCGTTCGCCTGGTTCACCGTCATTCAGGACATCGACGCCGGCGGTGTCTTCGACAAGAACGCCGGTGCCAATCCCGGGCACCTCACGCACGGCGTCACCGGCATGACCGTCATTCCGCTCGTGGCACTGATCTTCCTGATCCTGTCCTTCTTCGCCCGGATTCCCGGCGGCGTGAAGTGGGCGGCCATCACGTTCGGCCTGACGGCGCTGCAGGTGGCGCTGGCCTTCGTCGCGTTCAGCGCGCCGGTGGTCGGCACGCTGCACGGCCTCAACGCGTTCGCGCTGCTCGCCGTCGCCGTCATCGCCGGGCACCGGGTGCAGCGGGCGGTCACGGCGCCCGCGCCGCAGCCGGTCGCCGTCTGAGCGGTGCGACGCACACACCTCAGGGCCGCCGTCTCCGTCACGGCGGCCCTGGCCGTGCTGAGCCCGCTCGGGTGGTGGTGGCAGGACAGCCTGGTGCCGGACGCCTACTCCATCATGGACATGGGCTACGCCGACTACGGCGGCGGGGTGAGCCACGAGGGCATGCACCACGGCGGCACGGCCGTCACCGCCCTCACCGGCCCGCGCGACCGGCCCGCCGACGTGTCCGTCACGCTGGTCGCCCGGGCCGAGCGGATCCAGCTCCCCGACGGGCGCAGCGTGGCCGGCTACACCCTCAACCACGCCTCGCCCGGCCCCGAGATCCGGGCCGAGCAGGGGCAGCTGGTCGAGGTACGCCTGGTCAACGAGTCCGTGCCGGACGGCGTCACCCTCCACTGGCACGGCTACGACGTGCCCAACGCGGAGGACGGCGTGGCCGGCGTGACCCAGGACGCGGTCGCGGTGGGCGGGGAGCACGTCTACCGGTTCGTCGCCGCCGATGCGGGCACCTACTGGTACCACTCCCATCAGGTCTCGCACGAGCAGGTGCGGCTGGGGCTGTTCGGCGCGCTCGTGGTCAGCCCGCCGGGCGGCACCCGAGCCGGCGTCGACCGGCTCGCGCTGGTGCACACCTACGCCGGCCGTCGCACGATCGCCGGCCGGCCGGGCGAGACCAGGGTCTCCGCGGCCGCGGGCGGGACCGTGCGGGTCCGCCTGGTCAACACCGACCAGGGCACGCTGCGGGCGTGGGTGTCCGGCGCGCCCTATCGGGTCGTCGCGGTCGACGGCCACGAGGTCACGGCGCCACCGCCGGTCACCGCCGCGGCGATCGTCCTGGCCGCGGGTGCCCGGGCCGATCTGGAGCTGGTGGTACCGCAGGGAAGCGGCGCCGTGCGCGTCGACGTCGGGGCGGGCACCGCGCTCGTGTTCGGCCCGGACGGCGCGACGGCCCCGGCCGATCCCGAGCCCCGCACGGCGGTCGACCTGCTGTCGTACGGCGCACCGGCCCCGCTCGGCTTCGACCCGTCCGCGGCGACCCGCCGGTTCGAGTACCGCATCGGCCGCCGCCCCGGCTTCCTCGACGGCCGGCCGGGCCTGTGGTGGACGATCAACGGTCACCTGTACCCCGACGTGCCGATGTTCATGGTCGGCCCGGGCGACGTCGTCCGCATGAGCATCGCGAACGACAGCGGCGAGACCCACCCGATGCACCTGCACGGCCATCACGCGGTGGTGCTGAGCCGCAACGGCACGGCGGCCACCGGCAGCCCGTGGTGGACGGACTCGCTGGAGGTCGCGGACGGCGAGCGGTACGAGATCGCCTTCGTGGCCGACAACCCGGGCGTGTGGGTGGACCACTGCCACAACCTGGACCACGCGGCCGAGGGTCTGCTGGCCCACCTGTCCTACGTGGGCGTCACCACCCCGTACCGCATCGGCGACCATCGCAACCACCCCGAATGATCCCGTCCGGGCCGGCGCCCCGTTCCGCACCCGCGGACCCGGCGCCGGCCCGCCTCACGTGTCCACGCCGTTCGCTCGCCGGCGTGGCCGCGTTCGAGGACTTCGCCGGCCGGTACGAGCGCCTCGGCTTCACCGACATCGTCTTCCACGACCCGCGCTCCGACGACCCGGTCTTCACCGACGCCCCGGCCGTCGTCGACGCGATCGCCGCCCGCTTCGCACGCCGGTAGCGATCGTCAGCGCCCCACGCATCGCCCCCGGGTAGCGGCGCTCACCGGTCCTGTCGCTGGTCGTGCGGAACGGTGACCGTGACGGTGCAGCCGGCCGGGCGGCCGATCTCGTCGTGGCCGCGATAGGTCAGGGTGTAGACCCGGTCGCCGCCGTTGCCGGCGCGTTCGGCACGCAGCCGCCCGGTCAGCGACGGTTGTCCCGGGACGAATCCCGTGACGTCCGCCGCGTCTGCACCGGTGATGCCGACGAGCTCGAACGCGCGGGGTCCGAGGACGCCGTCCGGGAGGTCGACGCTGACGTTGACGTCGACCATGCGGTGGTTCGGCGGCCACAGCCGCGGCCGGTCGACGGTGCAGTTCATTTGCCGCTCGGGCAGCGGTTCGTCCAGGGTGGCCACCGCGTGCCCGATGGTGGCGGTGAGCCGCCCACCGGCCTCGTAGTACATGTGGACGGTGGTGCCGTCGAAGTAGAAGGTGGGTGCCGCGGAGCGGCCCAGGTCCGGTGCGGCCGCCATCGAGTCGTGCACGACGCCGAGGTGGATCTCCTGGTCGAAGTCGTCGCCGACGTCCACGGCGTGCATGTTTCCGTCGGCGGCATGGAAGATCACCAGGTTGCGGCCCTGCCAGCGCAGGTAGAACGGGCCGGACGCGTTGGGGCCTTCGTCGCCCTGCGGGACGACGATCGGCTGCGGCTGGATCGTCCAGGTCCGGGCGTCGGTGGAGACGGCCCACCGGATGCGCCGCGACACCGGACCGGTCGGGCCGGGCGGCGCGGCCGTCGGGTTGTCCATGAACAGCATCAGGTACCGGCTGCCGAGCCGCGGGATCGACTGTTCGAAGACCCGGGCGTACGAGGTCTCGCCGCCGGTGCTGGCGTCGCGCTGGACCGCCGTGCCGCCGTACTCGAAATGGATGCCGTCGTCGGACGTGGCGTACCGGGTGATCGAGTTCTCGCCGTGGAAGTAGAGGAACAGCTTCTGCTCGCCTTCGATCCACACGGCGTGCGGTGAGGAGATGTGGCTGACCGTGTTGTAGTACGGCGGCCAGCTGTTGGAGATCAGCGGGTTGACCGGGTACTCGGTCCAGGGGCCGTCGATGGAATCGGCGTAGGCCAGCGAGATGCCGCCCGGCCGCTCGTGCGGCGCGTAGTACAGGTAGTAGGCGCCGAGCGGGTTGGCGAAGTAGTCGGCCGCCCGGATGACGCTGGGGAAGATGAACTCGTTCGTCGGGTTGTACGTCAGCCGGCTCTTGTCGAACGCCGTGCCGGCATAGCTGAAGGTGGGAAAGCTGAACGGGGCGGTGTCGGCCGGCGCCGCGGTCGCGGCCGGCGTCGCGGCGAGGGCGGCGGTGACGAGTCCGGTCGCCGCGGCGTAGGCGGTGCGGCGGGCGAGGCGCTGAGATGTCACAGAGTTCTCCCTTGGCGGACGGTGGTGGGCGTGGCGCGCGGTCGTACGACGGGCACGACAGACCGTCCGGTCGATGAACGGCGAACGGTGGAAATCGGCTAGGAGCGCGGCGGTGGAACCGGAAGGTCCACAATGGACGGGGACGCCGCCGGCGGTCGCGGATGCCGGTGGACACTCCGCGCGGGCCGGTCACAGCCGTGCGTCATCTGTCCCTCCCGCCCCTGGGTGCTACCGGCGTGTTATCGAATGTTGGACGGCGCGCTGCGGCCAGTCAAGGCGATAATACGTATTATCTAGGTGGAGCGCGATCGCCTTCGATGCCGGCGGCACTGGAGGACGTGACCCGACAGGTGTCGATCAGCGATCTGGCATGATGAACTGCGGCGCGAGCGGTTGCCCGTTCATCGGCCCGGCGGCCGAATGTCGCACATCACGGCTGGTGAACATTCACGCAAATCGCACCGTGTCCGGACGCGCTGGTACATCGCCGGGCAGGACCGTTGATCGATTTGTCCGTTGTCGCCCGAAGCGCCGCGACGGCACCCTCGGCCGGGCCGGACCGTCGCCGTGTTGTCCATTGTGGACCAGGATATGCGCAGCCTGGTGTCCCTGCGCCGGGCCGTGATAGGCCCTATGAGATCAACTTGGCGCCCCCATGGAGCAACACGCGCCCCCATCTAGCAAGAGGAGAACCGATCGTGCGCACATCTGGGTTGAACCCCAGGCGCTGGCGGGGCAGGACGCTAGCCGCGTTCACAGCCGCCGCGGTCGTGGCGACGAGTGCGGTGACCGCCGCGCCCGCCGTCGCCGATCCCAAGCCCAACCCCGGAAAAGCCCATGACGTCGACGGGCACGGCCCGCGCGACGTCGACAACCGCCGCGGTGGCAAGGCACCGACCGCGAAGCAGAAGGCGGCTGCTGACCGCGTCGGCGCGGGGAAGGTCCGCTGGAACTCGCTCGGCGAGCCCGAAGCCGTCGGCCCGGACAAGGCCCTGGCCACCGGCCTGAACGGCGACCCGGTCGCCGCGGCCCGCCAGTACCTGCTCGACAACCAGGAGCTGTACGCGCTGGACGCCCCGGCCGTCGCCGCGATGGACCCGCTGCTGGTCCAGAAGCTCGGCACCGGCGACGTCGTGCTGCTGCGGCAGCGCTTCGGCGACCTGCCGGCCGGCCACGACGGGCTCGTGTCGATCCTGATCGACAAGGGCAACGTCGTGCGGGTCACGTCGTCGCTCTCCCGGGACACCGCCGCGCCGGAGCCGGCGACGCTGTCGGCGGCCGACGCGGTCGCCGCGGCCCTGGCCGACGCCGGGCTCACGGCCGGTCAGATCAGCGCGCCCGACGTCCTCGAGGTGGGCGTGCCCACTCCGGAGGACGGCGTGCGCGCCGCCTACCAGGTGTCCCTGATCTCCACCGATGCCGACAACCCCATCGCGTACGAGACCTTCGTCGACGCACGCACCGGCGGCATCCTGATCCGTGAGGACATGGTCGACTTCGACTCCGACAACCCGACCTGGGCCGTCTTCCCGGCGTCCGCGCCGCAGACGCTCACGGCGGGCACCGACCCGCGGGTGACCTGGTGCTTCACGCCGGCGCTCAACTGCGTCAAGACCGTGAGCGACGCCGCCTCGGGCAAGGCCTGGGACGTCAACCAGCTCACCGGTCAGCCGACGTACACCTCGTCGGGCAACGCGGCCAACAACGTGGTGCAGTGGGGCGGCGGCGTCGCCGCCTTCCCGGCGGCGACCCGGACGGACCGGAACTACACCTACCCGTTCACGGACGCGTGGCACGAGGCCAAGTGCAACCCCGACGTGTTCACCGCGGCCGCGCGCAACGACGGCGACGCGGCGGTGTCGAACCTGTTCGCCATGCACAACCGGATGCACGACTTCAGCTACCACCTGGGCTTCACCGAGGCCACGTGGAACATGCAGGTCGTCAACGTCGCGCCCGGCGGGCTGGGCAACGACCCGGAGCAGGGGCGCGCGCAGTCCGGTGCCCTCAGCGGCAGCCGCAACAACGCCAACCAGAGCACGGGCCGCGACGGCCAGCCGCCGACGACCAACATGTACCTGTGGCAGCCGGTGGCCGGCTCGGCGTACCCGCCGTGCGTCGACGGCGACTACGACATGACCGTCATCGGCCACGAGTACACCCACGCGATCACCAACCGCATGATCGCCGGCCCGAACAGCGGGATCTCCGGCACGCAGGGCGGCTCGATGGGCGAGGGCTGGGGCGACCTGGTCGCGGCCGAGTACCTGTTCGAGAACGGCCTGCGCGCCCCCGGCGACACCCCGTTCGTCACCGGCGCGTACGCCACCGGCAACATGCACGAGGGCATCCGTGACTATGACGCCAGCAAGAGCCCGCTGAACTACTCGGACTTCGGGTTCGACCTGGTCGGCCCCGAGGTGCACGCCGACGGCGAGATCTGGGTGGCCACCAACCTGCGGGTGCGGCAGGAGTTCGTCAACCGCTACGGCCTGGGCACGCCCGAGCTGCAGCAGCAGTGCGCCGACGGCGTCGTCGACGCGGCTTCCTGCCCCGGCAACCGGCGCTGGATCCAGCTGATGTTCGACTCGTTCCTGTTGCAGGCCTCCAGCGCGGTCACCATGGTCAACATGCGCGACAACATGCTCGCGGCGGACCTGGTCCGCTTCGGCGGCGCCAACCAGGACATCATCTGGAAGGCGTTCGCCGAGTCCGGTCTGGGCGAGGGCGCCACGGCCACGGCGTCGGACACCGACCCCACGCCGAGCTTCCACTCGCCCTACGCCGACAACGCGACCGTGACCCTGCGGCCGATGGCCGGCTCCGCCGGCGCGAACGTCACGCTGTACGTCGGCGACTACGAGGCTCGGGTGACTCCGGTGGCCGACACCGACCCGTCGACCCCGCTGCCGGACACGTTCCAGATCCTGCCCAACACCAATTTCCACTTCGTGGTCAACGGCAAGGGCTGGGGCAGCCAGAAGTTCACCGCTTCCTTCAAGCCCGGCAAGTCGCAGGACCTGAAGCTGAAGCTGCCGCCGAACGTGGCCTCCTCGGCGCTGGGCGCGGTGGCGTCCGGCGACGGCGTCAACATCAGCAAGATCAACGATGAGACCGAGGGCACGGACTGGGCGTCGCTCAACGGCGTGGCCGGCAAGCAGATCACGATCGACCTGGCCGGTGACAAGCCGGTCAACGTCCAGTCGCTCAACGTCAGCGCCCTGCTGCGCCCGGCCATCAACGGCGACGTCGACCCCGGCACGCAGAACCGGTTCAGCGCCCTGCGCTCGTTCGCGGTCCTCACGTGCAACGCCACGACGGCCGACTGCAGCAAGGACTCGGCCTTCAAGGAGGTGTACCGCAGCAGCGACGACGCCTTCCCGGGTGGTGCCTTCCGGCCGACGTCGCCGCAGCTGAACCTGCGCACCTTCGACATCCACCCGACGCTGGCCACGCACGTGCGGGTGGTCGTGCTGTCCAGCCAGTGCACCGGCAACCCGCTGTACGCCGGGGAGCAGGACAACGACCCGCGGGCGAACACGGACTGCGCTACCAACAGCCAGTTCCGCGACCAGGTCCGCATCGCCGAGGTGCAGGTCTTCGGCTCCAGCGGCAAGATCACGCCGGAGCAGTAGGCAACACCGTCCAGGGCCCCGTCGGCGTCGTCCGGCGGGGCCCGCGCGTGTGATCGGCGCTCATCCCGCCCGAGCCGCGCCGGCGCGGCCGCCGCGCGCCCCGGCGTGGCCGCCGCGCGCCCCGGCGTGTGCCGACCTGATGGTGCGGGGACGCCCGGCGCGTGCGGGAGCGGATCCGTCGTCGCCGGCCACGACCACGGCCAGCACCACGAGGATCGTGCCGCCGGCCAGCACCGCCAGCAACGGCAGCAGCCCGCCGGTCGGTGGCCGCCAGGCGCCCGCGAACGGGTCGAGGCGCGCGCCCGGGCCGGACTGGAACCGCGTCATCACGAACGCCAGCAGGTACAGGTGCAGCGCCACGGCCACGCACGTCAGGACCGCGCAGTAGGGGCGTAGCCGGCGCCGCCGGGCCAGCCGTTGCTCGAACTGCGGCGCGCCGGCGGCACACAGCACCACGCCGGCGGCGGCCGGCATCGCGTACCGGCCCTGCGCGAACCAGCCGATGATCGGCAGGTAGTGCAGTTCCAGCGCCACGAGCAGGCCGATGCAGGCGGCGCCGAGCGAGGCGGCGACGAGGGTGAGCCGGCGGCCGCCGTGGATCAGGCTCGGTACCACCACGGCGCCCAGCAGCAGGTACCACGCCGCGATGACCACCAGCGACGGCTTGGTCTCGCCGTAGCCGAACTGGCCGATGACCTGCTTGAGATAGAACGGGATGCGGCGGGTGGCCAGGACCTGCGCCAGCTGCATCGGGGCGAGGTGCTGCGCGTCGCGGACGACCGGGGCGACGCCGGCCACGCCGGAGTACGCCATCCAGCCGAGCGAGCCGGCCAGGCCGAGCGACCACGAGCCGGCAACGATCCAGCGGGCCTCGCGACGCCGCCACATCCCGGCGATCCGGCCGGGCCGGGCCAGCGCCGCGCACACCGCCACGATGAGCGCCAGCAGCACGGGCCCGAGTTGGCGGACGGTGAGCAGCACCAGCGAGCCGACCCCGGCCAGCACCAGCAGGCGGCGCACGGCGCGGTCGCCGAGCCGTGCGCCGGGCGTGCGCAGCAGGGCGAGCAGCGCGCAGCAGACGGCGACGCCCGCGGCGATCTCGAGGCCGTTCGGGTTGACCGAGCCGGCCAGGTTCACCGCCATCGGCGTCGCGGTGAGCACGACACCGAGCGCGAGCAGCCGGCTGCCGAGCTGCAGCGCGGCCCCGACCGCGCCGGCCAGCAGCGCGGCCGCGGCCAGCGCCGAGATGAGCCGCGCGAGCAGGATGCCGGTCGGGCCGGGCGCGAGCACCAGCGGCGCACCGACGAGCAGGTAGTAGACCGGGCTGTACCTCGCCGCCCCGCTCGGGGTGAGGACGCGGACCCGATCGTCGGTCCAGCGCTGGCAGTCGGCCGAGCGCGCCGGGCGGGGCGACCAGGCGCAGTCGACGTTGCTGTTGCTGGGCAACAGGCTCGCCGGTACCAGGAACGCGGGCTTGCGGTCGTCGCGCCGGTCGACGACCGTGCGGTGGCTGGTGAGCTGCCCGGTGGCCACGGCGTACGCGCGGGCGATGTGGTCCTTCTCGTCGTACGTGCCGTTGGCCGGCAGCCCGAGCGCCCACCCCGCCGCGATCAGGAAGAACGCCGACAGATAGGGCCACCACCAGCGCCACCACCGTGGCGGCGCGGACCCCGCGGCGCTACCGGGCCGCATGGAGGACAGGAAGTACCGGCATGGGATCCCCGTGAGTGACGTTCGCTGACCGACACGTATTGCGAGCGGCACGTTCGTACCCGGGCACCGGCGGGATACACCGCGGCACCGGCACCGGCACCGGCGCGGGCACCGGTTCCGCGCGGGTGGAATTCGGGGTTGGTGTCGCGGGACGCCGCCGCCGCTTGTCCACCCGGTCCGTAGATTTTTGCTGTCCGATGTCCCTTGTGAACAGGAGCCGGCCCAGTGACCACTCCGGATGAACAGCACCGATCCGGTGGTTCGGCGAACAGCCGGCTCGGTCCCCGGCCCGGGCGAGAAACGAACGGCCGGCCCGTGCGCCCGCGCGGCCGGGCGACCGTGGCGACCGGGCGGGGTGCCGTGGCGACCGGCCGGGCAACCGTGGTGACCGGCGGGGATCGGCCCGCCCGGCCCAAGGATCCGTCGTGGGCGCGGTGGTGCATCGTGCTCGGCACGGTCCTGACCCTGCTGGCCGGCGCCGTGATCGTGGCGAAGGAGGCCCTGCTCTCCTACGCGCTGCGCAGCGTCGCCCAGCAGAATCTGCTCGGCGACACCGGCAACCGGGCCCAGCAGCCCGGCCACGCGTCGGTCACCGGGGCGAAGAACATCCTGCTCATGGGTGTCGACGCCCGCCCCGGCCAGGACCCGCGCGAACCCGTACGCTCCGACTCGATCATCATCCTGCACATCCCGGCGAGTTACGACGCCGCGTTCCTCATCTCGATCCCGCGGGACACCTGGGTCGAGATTCCGCCGTACGACAACGGGGCCAGGCAGTACGACGGCGGCTACGACAAGATCAACGCCGCGTTCGCCTACGGCGGTAACGGCCTGACCGGGCCGGCCGCCCGCAGCCATGCCGTCGAGCTGCTCGCCCTGACGATCAAGAAACTGTGCGGGGTGACGTTTGACGGTGCGGGGATCGTCGACTTCACCGGCTTCCAGCAGGTCGTCAACGTGCTCGGCGGGGTCGACATGTACGTGGACCAGGAGACCACGTCGGTGAGCATCGGTCACAACAGCAAGGGCGAGACCGTGGTCCCGTTCCGGCAGTACACCAGGGACGATGGCGGCCAGGGCCTGGATCCGGTTCCGGGAGTGACCCCGGTGGTCTACCACGTCGGCAACCAGCACCTCGAACCGTGGCAGGCCCTCGACTACGTACGGCAGCGCGAGACCCTGCCCAACGGCGACTACGACCGGCAACGCCACCAGCAACAGTTCATCAAGGCCGTCTTCAAGCGGATGCTCAGCAAGGACGTGCTCACCAACCCCGTGCGGTTCAACAAGGTCCTCGACGTCGCCGGCAAGGCGATGACGATCGACAGCGGCGGCATCGACCTGGCCGACTGGGCCTACGCCATGCGCGGCGTGAGCGGCGACGACGTGGTCACCGTCAAGACGAACGAGGGCACGTTCAACCAGTCGGCCGGCCACGGCACCGCCGAAGACCTCGACCAGAACACCATCAACCTGCTCGCCGCCGTACGCACCGACCGTGTCAAGGGCTTCCTCGCCGCTCACCCCGAACTGGTCGCCGGCGGCTGACCGGCCCGCGTCGTGAAGGTCAGCGTGACAGCCGGATCGTCCCTGGGACGCGCGGGCCGGGGAGCGGCCGTCGCGACGCTGGCGTCGCGGGCGGCCGGATTCGTCAGGATCCTCGTGCTGGCGGCCGTGCTCGGGCTGGGAAGCCGGTTGCTGGACAGCTACAACCTGGCGAACGCGCTGCCCAACGTGGTGTACGACCTGGTGGTCGGGGGTGCGATGGCGAGCGTCATCGTGCCGATGCTGACCCGGGCCGCGCTGAGCGAGCCCGACGGCGGAGTGATCTACGCCCAGCGACTGTTGTCGATGATCGGGTACGGTCTGGGAGCGGTCACCCTGGTCGCCACGTTGCTGGCCCCCTTGCTCGTGGAGCTGTTCACGCCCGGCTTCACCGCGGAGCAGCGGCAGCTGGCGGTCGTGTTCACCAGGTTCTTCCTGCCGCAGATCCTGTTCTACGGCATGAGCGCCGCGGCGGGCGCCGTGCTGAACATCCGGGGCCGGTTCGCCGCACCGATGTGGGCGCCGGTGGCCAACAGCCTGGTCGTCACCGGGGTCGGGTCGTTGTACTTCGTGGTCGGCGGCGCGACCAGCATGCAGGCGTTGACCACGCCCCAGCTGCTGCTGCTGAGCCTGGGCACCACGGCCGGAGTCTTCGCCCAGCTGACCGTGGTGATGTGGGCGCTGGCCCGCAGCGGTTTCCCGTTCCGGCCCCGGCTCGATCCCCGGGGTGTCGGCATGCGCCGGATCGGCCGGCTCGGCGGTTGGATGCTGCTGTCCGTCGCCGCGGCCCAGGTGCTGTTCACTGTCGCCACCAGATCGGCATCGATCAGCGGGCCGGGCGGGATCAGCGCCTACCAGAACGCGTACGCGTTGTTCCAGATGCCGTTCGCGGTGATCACCCTGTCGGTGATGACCGTGATGCTGCCACGGTTGAGCCGCAGCGCGGCCCGCCTGGATCACCGCCGGATCACCGACGACCTGTCGCTGGCCATCCGGCTGGCCGTCGTCGCCCTCGCCCCGGTCGCGGCGGCCATGGTGGCCCTCGGACCGCAGCTCGCCGCGCTCCTGTTCGCCCACGGGCGCAGCGACGCATCGACCGTCGGGCTGGTCGGGACGGTCATGGCGGCGTTCGGACTGGCCCTGGTGCCGTTCAGCGGTTACACGATCCTGCTGCGCGGGTTCTACGCCATGCAGGACACCAGGACGCCGGCGCTGATCACCGGCGGGGTCAGCGCCGTCGGCGTGGCCGGCTGCCTGGCGGCCGGCGCGTTCCTGCCCCGCCCGGACATCGTCGTGGGCATCGCGATCGCCTACGGGGCGGCCTACACCACCGGCCTCGTCACCGCGGGCCTGGTCCTGCGCCACCGGCTGGGCCGCATCGACGGTCACCGGCTGGTGAGCACGCACGCCCGGGTGCTGCTCGCGACGGCGGTCGCCGCCGGCGTCGCCGCCGCGGTCGCCCGCCTCCTGACCCCGTTGACCGGGCCGCTCGTCGTCGTCGCCGCGGCGGGCGTGCTCGGCGCGATCACCTACCTCGTCGCCGCGCGGCTCCTGCGCCTCACCGAACTCGGCCGGCTCGTGGCCACCGCCACCGCGGGGATCACGCGCCGGGCCGCTGACCCGCGTGTTCGATCGGGTCGGACGGCCCGCCGGACGGGTTGATCGGATCGGTCGCGGCGCGGTTGGCGGGCACGAGCGGCAGGTCGCTGTGGTACCGGCGCTCGCCGCGGATCGTGGTCAGCACCGCGCGGCCGAGCAGCTTCAGGTCGAACAGCACGCTCTGGTGCGCGATGTAGGAGAGGTCCTTCTCCAGCCGCTCCTGGGGCGGCATGTGAAACTTCTCGATCTGGGCGATACACGCGATCCCCGGCCGGACCGTGTGCCGCTCGGCGTAGCCGGGCACGGCCTCGAGATGGGAGAGCACCAGGATCGTCCGCAGCGGGCGCGGACCGACCAGGCTCATCTTGCCGCCCAGGACGTTGATCAGCTCCGGCAGCTCGTCCAGGTGCCAGCGGCGCAACCGGCGGCCGACGCGCAGCGTGCGCGGATCACCCGCGGGCGACGCCACGGGGCCGGTGAGCCGCTCCGCGCCGTACCGCATGCTGCGGAACTTGAACTGCCGGAACGTGGCGCCGCCCAGGCCGACGGAGTTCTTGGTGAAGAAGACCGGGCCCGGCTCCTCGAACCAGATGAGCAGCCCGATGATCGGCCACAGCGGCAGCGTGAGGGCGAGCCCGACGGACGCGCCGACGATGTCGAGCAGCCGTTTTCCCCGCGGCGCCCGGCGCCGACGGATCCGGCTCGGGGTGTGGTAGGCGAGGACCATGCGCTGGACCCCCAGCGAGGGCGGCGCGTTGTCCTCCACGATCCCGGCCGTGGCGGCGCTGAGCACGATCCCGCACGCGAATGCCCCGGTCACCATCAGCAGCGCGGCTCGCGCCGGGACGTCGTAGCCCAGGCGCACCCAGAGCCACGGGGAGAGGATCAGCCCGACCGAGAGGAGGAAGGCGATCCGGCAGGTCCAGGCCCGCGCCGTCCGGGAGATCAGGGATGTGAGGACGACCGCTGGCAGCAACGCCAGGACGATCGACAGGAGCAACACCCAGTAGTTCACGGTTCCTTACCTTCGGCAGTCCTACAGGTGATGGCGGATGCAGGCGCTAGAGGTACGCCTTCTCCTGCTCGGCCCACATGGTGAAGAGCAACAGGATCCAGATCTCCCGGGCATGCTCGGCCGTGCCGCTCAGGTGCCGGTTGACGATCGCGTCCACCTCGTCGAACTGGAGGTAGCCCTGCCGCTGCACGACATCCCGGCTCAGGTACTCGCGGAGCAGTGGTTTGAACACGCCGCGCAGCCACCTGGGGAGCGGGGCGTTGAAGCCCTTCTTGCGCATCGCGATGATCTCCGGCGGCAGCAGGTCGGCCATCGTCTGGCGCAGCAGGAGTTTCGGCCGCAGGCCGGGGGACTTCAGCCGGCCCGGCAGGGAGAACGCGAACTCGATCATCGAGGTGGCGAGCAACGGGACCCGCACCTCCAGCGAATGCGCCATGCTCAGCCGGTCGACCTTGGTCAGCACGTCGTCGGGGAGGTACACCTGGGCATCGGTGTACTGGAACCGGGTCAACTGGTCGAAGCCCGCGCCGGCCCGGTCGTGCGGCTCGTGCGTGTCGTAGGTGTCGCTCATCTCCGCGAACACGTCGGGCTGCAGGATCCGCGCCTTGTGCGCCTCGCGGAAGACCACCCGCCACAGGTAGTGACTGCGGCCCGGGTGCTGGACCGCGTTCTCGACGAACCGTCGCGCCTTGAAGTCGAAGCTCGCCCGGGCGCTCGAGCGGGGCAGGAAGCGCAGCAGCGAGGGAGCGATCCGGACCGTCAGTGCCCGGGGCAGGTGCCGGTAGTAGCGGGCGAGCTTGTCCGCCTGGTACGTCAGGTAGCCGGCGAACAGCTCGTCCCCGCCGTCCCCGCTCAGCGCCACCGTCACCTGCCGCCGGGCGAGTTCGCACAGGTAGTAGGTGGGCACCATGGACGGGTCGGCGAACGGCTCGTCGAAGGAGGGCAGCATGCCCTCCGCCACGTCCTGCGCCCGTGGCTCGACCAGCAGCGCGGTGTGCTCGGTGTCGAACCGTCGCGCGACCAGGGCGGCCGCGCTGCGCTCGTCGTAGGAGCGGTCCGCGAAGCCGATCGAGAACGTCTTGAGGACGGCGTCCGGCTCCGCCAGGCGGGCCGCGGCGACGACCGTGCTGGAGTCCATGCCACCGCTGAGGAAGAAGCCGAGCGGCACGTCGGCGACCAGTTGCTGGCGGACGCTGTCGACCAGCAGGTCGCGCAGCAGCTGACGCGTCGAGGCCGCCGTCAGGTCGCGGCGCGGCGCCACGTCGGCGAGGGCCCAGTAGCGCTCGACGGTGTACGCGTTGTCCTGCCACACCAGCGCCGTGCCCGGCTCCAGCTTGCGAATCTTCCGGTACATGGTCCGGGGCGCCGGCACGTACATCAGGGACAGGTATGCGCTGAACGCCTGCAGATCCGGCGAGCGGTCGGAGACGGCGCACAGCACCGCCTTCATCTCCGAGCCGAACACCAGACCACCGTCGCGCTCCGCGTAGTAGAGCGGCTTGACCCCGACGCGGTCACGACACACCACCAGACGGCGTCTGGTCTCGTCGAACACCGCGATGGCGAACATGCCCTCCAGGTGCCGCACGAAGTCCGAGCCGTGCTCCTCGTACAGGTGCGGAATGACCTCGGCGTCGCTGCCGGAAGCGAACCGGTGGCCGCGAGCGGCGAGCTCGCGGCGCAGCTGCCGATGGTTGTAGATCTCCCCGTTGAGCACCGCGTGCACGGTCCCGTCCTCGGACCGCACCGGCTGCTGCCCGTGCACCACGTCGATGACGGCCAGGCGCCGCACGGCCAGGCCGACCGTGTCGCCGACGTAGAAGCCCTCCTCGTCGGGGCCGCGGTGGGTCAGGGTGCGGCACATGACCCGCAACCGGTCCGGGTCGACCGTGCCCGCCTCGGCGGTCACGATGCCGGTGATCCCGCACATCGGATTCTCCGTTTCGATTGGTCGGTGACTGCGGTGGCGGGCGGGCGATCAGACCGGCGGCGGGTCGGACAGCCGGTACACCGGCTCCGGCGCGGCCGGCGTCCACAGCCGCACCTTCTGCGCGGACAACCGGAGCAGGTAGTCGGGTCCGAGGAGCAGGTAGCGGCGCCAGAGCCGGCGCGGTTCGACCATCAGCCGCCACAGCCAGGCCAGGCCGTACCGCTGCATCGGGCGCGGTGCGGGAGCGAGCCGGCCGGCGTGGTAGTCGAATGCCGCCCCGACGGCCAGCAGCGGCATGGCCAGCAGCGGTCGCATCGCATGGACGAAGGTCTCCTGCCGCGGGCAGCCGAGGCCGACCAGGACCAGGCGGGCCCCCGAACGGTTGATCCGATCGGCGATCTGCGCGGGCTCCCCGGGCCGGGCGGAACGGAACTTCGACGCCTCGGCGCCGGCGATCCGCAGCTGCGGCAGCATCCCGGTCAGCGACGCCGCCAACTCCTCGACGGTTCGCGCCGTCGAGCCGTACAGATAGACCGGCAACGCCTCGGCGGCCGCCCGCCGCAGGACCCGCAGCGTCAGTTCGGGCCCGCTGACCCACTCCCGCAGGCCCGCCGCGTGCAGCAGGTTGAGCGCCCACCGCACCGGCTGGCCGTCCGCCGCCACCACGTCGAAGGCATTCAGCCTGGCGCCGAACGCGCGGTTCGAGACCCCGGTCATCACGCCGTGCACGGCCAGTGCGGTGAGGATGAACGGGCGCCGGTCGACGGCGGCCGCGACGACCTTCTCGACCGCCGCGTCGTAGTCGACGACGTCGACCATGACGCCCAGCACGCTACGTTTGCCGGCATCGATCCCTTGCGGAGCACGCCGGAGCGCCGGTCCGCCCGCCGCGCGGGAGCGGTCCAGCTCGGACCCGGTAGCCAAACGCGTTCCTTTCGTCGCCCACCAGCACGCCGCACGCCGGCACATCACCCGCCGGACTCGCTGCGAGACGTAGCCGGGCCGTACCCCTTCGGCGGCCGATCACGCCGCGAGATGGCACCTTGAGGGGTGGCTTCGCGAGGTGAGCTGGAACGCGGGCCGGCGGCGGCCGCGCTGGGGCACCGGCGCAGCCCGGCGGCGGTCCGCGCGGCGAGCGGCGGACGCGATGACGCGGCGATCGAGGGCGATCGCCGCGTGGGTCGAGCGGGGTGGGCGCCGGATCAGCGGGCGTTCGACGACTCGGCGCCTGCGGGGCGCATGGTCGTCTTCCGGGCGGAGCTGGACGTCGAGCGCCGCCCGGCCGGGCCGTCGCCGGTGCGTCGCGATGCACCGGGCGGCTGGGGTCAGCCGACCACCCGCGGCCGGCCGGAGAGGAACGCGAACACGCCCATCACCGCGATCAGTGCGCACAGGACCGACAGCGGCAGGGTCCAGGCCCCGCTGACGTCGCGCAGCGCGCCGATGAGGACCGGCCCGCACGCCGCGAGCAGATAGCCGATCGACTGCGCCATCCCGGACAGCGCCGCCGCCTGCCGATGGTCCACCGCGCGCAGGCTGAACAGCGACAAGCACAGCACGAGGGACGTGCCCGCCCCGAAGCCGGCGCAGACCAGCCACAGCACGGGGGCGCCGGGCGCCCAGAGCAGGCCGCCGACCCCGAGCAGGATGAGCACGGCGCACAGCAGGCCGACCAGCCGCTGATCGGGCAGGCGGCGCATGACGTGCGGTGCGGCCAGGTTGGCCACGACCGCGGAGATCAGGTAGACGAACAGGTGCCAGCCGGCGGTCGCCGGGGCCACGCCGTGGTCCTGTTCGATGGTGGGCAGCCACGCGATCATCACGTAGAAGACCAGCGACTGCAGGCCCATGAACAAGGTGATCTGCCAGCCGAGGGCGCTGCGCCACGGTGAACGCTGGGTGGCCACCTCGGCGCCGCCGTCGCCGCCCCGGCCGGGCCGGCGCGTGCCCAGCTGCGGAAGCCAGCAGGCCGCGGCGATGACGGTCAGCCCGACCCAGCAGCCCAGCGCGATCCGCCAGCCGGCGGGGGACTGGCCCGCGATCGGCACCGCCACGCCGGAGGCGATGGCGGCGACGATGCTCTGCGTCGCGGAGTAGCTGCCGGACAGCTGCGCCACCCGATCCGGGAAGTCGCGCTTGACCAGGCTGGGCAGCAGCACGTTGAAGAACGCGATCGCAGCGCCGATGGCGACGGTGCCGGCCCAGATCGCGCCGACGACCGGCAGCGACCGCAGCACGATGCCGGCGGCGAGCACGGCGAGCCCCAGCCCGACGGTGCGCTCGAGTCCGAGCCTCCTGGCGACCAGGGGCGCGACCGGCGAGAAGCCCGCGAAGGCGAGCAGCGGCAGGGCCGTCAGCACGCCCGCCGCGGTGGCCGTCAGGCCGAGGTCGGCACGGACGTCGTCGAGCACCGGGCCGACCGAGGTCAGGGCCGCCCGCAGGTTCGTGGCGATCAGCAGGATGCCCACCACCAGCAGGCCGGCGCGCTGACGGGACGGGACGCCGACGGGCGACACCGATGTGATCATGCGGCGCTCCCGCGCAGGATGTCGCGGCCCTCGTCGACCAGCGCGACGCTGCACGCCTCGGCGGCGGCCGGGTCGCCGGCGGCGATCGCATCGACCAGCCGGTGGTGCAGTTCGTGGACGGCGCGGTCCTCGTGCAGCGCGGCCGTCTTGTTGATGGTCTGTGTGATGACCGGGCTGAGATGCTGGTAGAGCTCGGCGAGCAGCGGGTTGCCGCCGGCGATGACGACCGCGCGGTGGAACGCGAAGTCGGCCTCGACGAAGCCGGGCAGGTCGCCGGCGCCCCGGGCCGCGTCGCGGTGCTCGAGGAGCTCACGCAGCCGGGCGACGTCCTCGGCGGTGGCGTGCAGCGCGGCCCGGCGGGAGCCGCGGTGCTCGAGCAGGGCGCGGACCTCGAACGCGTCGTCCGGGTCGGCCTCGGCGACCCGGCGGCCGAGCGAGACCTGCAGCTCGCTGTCGGCCCGCACGTAGGTGCCGTCTCCCGGTCGCGCTTCGAGGAGCCCCACGTGCACCAGCGCGCTGAGGGCCTCCCGGATGGTGTTGCGGCTGACCCCGAGCTCTTCGGTGAGCCGGTGCTCGGCCGGGATGCGGGTGCCGACCGGCCAGTCACCGGCCGCGATCAGCGCCTTGAGCTGATCGGCGACCTGCGTGGCGAGCGGCGCGGCCCGGCGTGGGCTCGACAGCATACCGACCTCCAAATGTTGGACGGTTGGATTGTAGGACATTTACCGTCCGTTGGCATGGCCGCGTCGTCGGCCTAGGCGTTCGGCGCTGGACTGCGTGGGAGCAGGACGGCCAGCATCAGGCCGGCGACCGCGAGGACGACGAGGACCGTCAGTGATGCGGCGTAGGGGTGGCGGCCCGGGTGGGCGGCGGACACGATCACGGAGCCGGCCAGTGCGGTGCCGAGGGACGAGCCGAGGTTGGACACGGCGCGGGACAGGCCGGAGATGTCGCCCTGGTCGCGGTCGGGGAACGCCGACTGGACCAGGTTCACCGAGGCGGTGAGCATGGTGCCGAGGCCGACGCCGGCGAGGAGCAGGCCCGGCACGCTGCGCCAGACGCCGGTGCCGCCGGCGGCCAGCACGAGCAGCGTGACCATGCCGGTCACGGTGAGGACGAAGCCTCCGACGATCAGAGTGCGTTCGCTGCGGCGGCGGGCGAAGCGTTCGGCGGCGGCCGAGGAGGCCAGGATCCCGGCCGTGGCCGGGGTGAGGGCGAGACCGGTCACGATGGCGCTGTAGCCGCGGGCGTTCTGCAGGTAGACGGCGGTGACGAAGAAGGTGCCCTGCATGATGAGCCACTGCACCGCCTGCGTGCCCAGACCGAGGTTGGCGGCGCGGTTGCCGAACATGCGCAGGTGCAGCAGGGGTTCGTGGCCGGCACGCTCGGTGCGGCGCAGGTGCAGGACGAAGGCGGCGAGGGTCAGCACGCCGAGGGCCAGTGAGGGCCAGACCGGGGAGATGCCGCCCTGCGCGATGACGACGTGGCCGGCGACGGCGAAGTCCGTGCGGGCGGCGCCCCAGCCGTAGGTGGTGGACAGCAGTACGCCGAGCACGACGAACAGCAGCCCGATCGCGGACAGCGCCGCGCCGGTCACGTCGAAGTGCGGGGCCGGGCCCGGGCGGGCGGGGTCGGGCTGGTGGCGGACCAGTGCGACGATCCAGGCGATGACGAGGACCTGTAGCAGGAACGAGGCTCGCCAGGTGACGAGGCTGGTGATGAGGCCGCCGATGAGCGGGCCGGTTGCGGCGCCGAGTGCGCCGGCGCCGCTGACGATGCCGAAGTGTTTCGCCCGGGTGGCGAGGTCCGGGGACGTGACGGTGATGAGGATGTAGATCGGCGGGATCATCAGGGCTGAGCCGACGCCCTCCAGTAGGGCGTTGCCGAGGAGCATCACGCCGAGGCCGGGGGCGATCGTGGCGAGGAGCGCGCCGAGGCCGTACAGCAGCAGTCCCGCCACCAGGCACCGCTTGCGGCCCCACACGTCGGTGAGCTTGCTGCCCGGGATCATCAGGGCGGCCATGGTGAGCGTGAAGAGGGTGATGGTCGTCTGCACGCCGAAGACGCTCGTGTGCAGGTCGTGGGCCATCGGTGTGATGGCGACGTTCATCGCGGTGCCGGCGTAGCTGCAGATGAACTGGGCCAGCGCGAGGGGCAGGATCATCGCCCGCGCGGCGTCCGCAGGCTGGCGGGACGGCACCGGTCGATCTTCAGGTGTGGTGGCGGTCTGTCACACCGTGCGGGCCGTTGGTCACGCGGGCGTCAGATGCAGGGCCTGGACGGCGTCGCGCAGGCGCTGCTCCGCCTCCGTGCTCAGCGAACTGCGCAGCAGCTTGCCGCCGAACTGGTACTGCGCCATCTCCGTCATGACCTTGTCGACGGTGACCTGGTCGATGAGCAGGAACAGCGCCGCCGACCCCGGCTGCAGCGCCGCGCCGACGTCCTTCATGAACCTGTCGTCCACCCCGACGTCGGTGAACTTGCCGGCGAGCGCGCCGGCGCCCGCACCTACGGCCATGCCGAGGAACGGGGCGAAGAACAGCAGCCCGATGAGGCCACCCCACAAGGCGCCACCGGCCGCCCCGACACCCGTCGCGGAAGCTGCCTGATGGAGCCGGACCTTGCCGTCGGGACCAACGTCCACCACGGCGGCGTCGCGCACGGTGATGAGCCCCTGCCGCTGCAGGTCGACAACCTTCTCCCTGGCGGCGTTTGCCGTGTTCAGGTCCCGGTATCCGATCGCAACCAGATCACTCATGTCGCGTCCTCTCCAGATCGCCGGCCGATGGCACCTGCCGTTCGGTACCGAATCAGCTGAGAATCTTGACTTTGCCCCGCTCGAACTCGGCGTCGGTGATGACGCCGTGCTGGTGGAGTTCGGCGAGCTTGGTCAGCTCCTCGGCAGTTCCTGCGCCGCCCGCCGCATCCCGGACGTAGGCACGGAACTGCTCCTCGCGCGACTGCAACTCGCCGACCTTTCGCACGAACATCCGCTCGCCACGTGCGATCAGGTAGACGAGCACGCCCACGAACGGCAGGACGACGGTGAGGACCGTCCAGCCTGCCTTCGCCCATCCGCTGAGATCACGACTGCGGAAGACGTCGATGAGCACCGTGATGACGAGGAAGATCCAGAGGAACCACACGAAGTACCACAGCATGGTCAGGAAAACATCCAACAGTGGATACGAAGACATCTGCCCTCCCTCCACGGCTGCTGCCCGTGCGGGCGTGTCCGCCTAGCTGCAACCTTCATCACTTCGTCGCCGAACCGCCTCGCCCGGAAGGAGTGACGGCACCCGGCGGCGCGTGCAGGTGACTACTGCTCCGGGTCCGGTCGGGCCGGCTGGCCGCCGGGCGCCGGTCCCTCGGGCAGTGGCTGGTCGTCCGTGTCCGGCGCTGGAGGTGGCTCGCGCAGGACCTCGATGCTGCGCGCCACGATGGCGGTCACCGGCGTGGCGAGTGCGAGCCCGGCGACGCCGGCCAGGGCACCGCCCACCAGCGTGGCGAGCAGGACGGCCGGTGCGCTCATGCGCAGCGCGGCCCCGAAGGCGAGCGGGCTGACGAGGTTCTGGAGCAGGCCGTTGGCGAGGATGACGACCAGGATCATCCACAGCGCGGCGGTCTGCCCGCCGCTGCCGAGCGCGATCAGCACGGCGAACGCCGACGCGACGGCCGCGCCGAGGTACGGCACATACGCTCCGAGAAAGGTGATCACCGCTATCGCGGCCACCAGCGGTACCCGCAGGATGAGGGCGCCGATCGCGACCGCGACGGCGTTGAATGCCCCGATCAGGGTCAGCCCGACGTAGTAGCGCCGGATGACGGTGGCGGCCCGGCCGAGCAGGCGCTGGCCCAGGTGCTCGGGCAGCGGCAGCCGTCCGGCGGCCCGGGCGGCGATGGCGTGACCGTTCTTGAGCAGGAAGAAGCAGACGAACAGCGCCACGAACAGGCCGAGCAGGAGGTTGACGCTGGTGCCGAGCAGGTTGCCCAGCGCCGGCAGCAGGCCGGCCAGGATGGTGTTCCCCGACCGGCCCACAGACTGCCGGCCGGCCTCGGCGATGTTGCCGTTGGCCCCGGCCGAGGTGAGGATGCCGTGCAGCTCGCCGACGGCCGCGTTCAGGTTCTGGCTGATCTGTTCCCGCTGGCTCGCCACGCCCCACAGGACGAGCACGATCGCGCCGGCGCCCAGCACGATCACGAGGAGGATGGTGGCAGCGGCGCCGACACTGCGAGGCACGTGGCGCCGCGCGAGGCCGTCGACGACCGGCAGGAACGCGATGGCCAGGAACAGGGCGACCAGCAGCGCGATCACGATGGACCGCAGGACGATGACCAGGGCGATCGCTGCGACCACCAGCAGCGCCACGCCGACGAGTGACCAGGCCGCCGAGCCCACCGTTTGGAGCCGGTCCGACAGTCGACGGCTCACCATCGCCGGCCCCGGCGGGGTCCATAGCGATCGGCCGGACCGTTCGTGGCCGCCCCGCGACGGTCCCGGCGCGCGCGGTCCGGCCGTGGGAGTGTGGTGGTCGACGGCGATCGACGTCGACTGCCGGCAGCGTCGGCGTCCCGGCCAGCCCCCGGCCCCCGTTGTGGCTGCTGCTCCGCCATGCTCGGCACCCCTCCGCTCAGCCGGCGCCGCTCAACAGGTCGCGCCACGCGTCGCCCCCGTCGGCGTCCACAACGTCGGGCGGTGGTTCGACATACCCCCGCAGGGCCTGGACAACCCACCGTCAGCCGGCGACGGCGCGCTACCAGCAGACGCTCAGGTCGACGCTGCCCCGGGCAACGCAGCCGTGGTAGTACCTGATCTCCGCTTCGAACTGCCCGATGATGCGGCTGGCGAACTCGGGGTAGGCGGCGAGGACGCGTTCGATCGTGTCCCACACGGAGGTCAGGTCCTGGGCTGTGCGGTAACCGTCGATGCCGTAGCAGGGCACGTCCGTGTGGAAGCCGTACTCGACGTCTCCTGTGCGATAGGCGCTGTGGTGCGCGACCTGGACCGGCACCTCCACGATGTTCTCCCAGGCGGCGTTCCTCTCGTCCCAGTCGTCGCTGAGCACCCCCGTCAGATCGATCCGCTCCGGGGCGTCGGCCGCAACGAGGAGATGGCTGAACCAGTCCGGGTCCGGGTACTTGCCGAGGCCGAGGCCGCCGAGCCGGCGCTGCTGATCGGCCGAGAAGGTCAGGTGGGGCCAGGTGAAGCGCGTGCGAAGCTCGTCGTCGGTCAGGGGCGAGGAGCTCGCCGCAGCGCTCCAGCCCGGTGCGGCACCCGAGTCCGGATCGCCGGCCTCGAACAGGAGCCCGTCGACCCACTCCTCGTCATCGGGGTGTTCGAGGAGCCGGGCGAGCAGGGCCGCGGGTATCTCTTTGTACTCCGGGTACATTCCCATCGCGCCACGGTAAGCGCGGCCCGCGCCGGACACCCGGCGGGCCCCACCGCGGCATGCCGGCCTCGGGTTCGCATCCGGATCGCCGGTTCCAGCCGACCGCTATCCGTGCAGGCCGCGCAGCACCTCGCGGCACATCTCCGCGCACCGTGCCGTCGCCTGCGAGCACAGCCGGCAGTGGTCGTGGTGGTGGGCGTGCTTGGCGCACAGTTCTGCGCTGTGCTCACAGGCCGTCACGCAGGTCTCCAGCAGCGAGCTCAGCAACACGGCGTCGCCGCCGCGAGTGACCACCCGGCGGGTCGCCGCCACGACGTCCGCGCAGTTGAGATCCCGGATGATCGCGTCCTGCAGTACCCGGACGTCGTCCTCGGCGACCATGGCGGCCGCGCAGGCGGTGACGGCCTCCTCGCACGCCGCCAGCTCGTCGATCACCGCCGCCAGCCGCTCGCTGCTCACCTGTGGACGGAAGCTGATGGCGAACGTGTCGAGCAGGTCCCGGGTCTGCGACATGGCGGTCCTCCCGATGCCGGATACGACGTCGCACACATGTACCGCGGCAGCGGCGCGTCAAACCCCGGAGCCGGGCCGGTCGAGGGCGACCACGCCGTCGACGAGCGCCCGGCTGGAGGCGCCGGGGGCGGGGCCGTACCTGGGTCGCGACGCCGGCAGGGCCCGGTAGCCCACCACCTGCCAGCCTGGTCCCTCCAGCGGAGCGAGGGTCTCCAGCCCGAAGAGCGTGAGCGCGCCGGGGACGCGCTGGGCGAGGGTCTGCATCTGCTGGGCGGAGCCCTCGCTGACGATGTCGGCGAGCCAGTGCACGACCGCGGGCCGGTCCGCGAGCGTGGTGGCCAGCGCCGTGACCGCCGCGGCCGGCAGGTACACCAGCAAGCCCTCGGTGAGCACGATGACCTCGCCGGATCGCCCCGTCTCGTCCACCAGGGCGGTCACCGCGGTGTCGTCGCGGACGTCCAGGCCGACCCGGCGCACCGGACAATTGGACTGCCGGCCGTGCAGGGTCCGGTCCTTGAGCTCGACGACGGCCGGGTCGTCGGCCTCGACGAGCTCGCGGCATCCGGACAGCCGCATCCGGTAGGGCCGCGTGCAGAAGCCGGCGCCGAGGTTCACCACGGCGGCCCCCGGCCACCGGTCCAGCGCCTCGACCAGCATCCGGTCGATGAGGACGGTCCGGCCGACCACCTCGTCCAGCCCGGCGTCGGCGAGCCTCGCGACCTGTGCGGCCGCACCGCCGGGCGTGAACAGCTCGGCGAGCGGGTCCGACAGCCGCGGGCGGGGACGGCGGCTCTCCGCCGCCCGGCAGGCCGCCGCGGCGTACGCGGTGGCCTGCACGGTCCGGTCGACGGCGGGGTTCATTCCCAGCGGAACAGCCTGGCGGCGCCGGCGGCGCAGATCACGACGGTGCCGCCCAGCACCGCGAGGGCGACGCCGATCGAGTCACCACGGTCGAGCCACGCCCATTGCAGGGACTCGATCGCGTACGTCAACGGGAGGGCGTCACTGATCTTGCGCATCCAGTCGGGCATCAGCTCGAGCGGGACGGTGGCGCCGGTCAGGAAGATCATCGGGAAGTACACCAGGTTGGCGATGACCAGCGCCGTCTGCTCGCTGCGCGCGATCGAGGCGATGAGCAGGCCGATGCCGAACATGGCGGCGCCGGACAGCAGCGCGATACCGGCGAACGCGAGCGGCCGGGCCGGTGCGTGCAGCCCGAACACGAGTGCGCCGACGACGATGAGCAGGACGATGCCCAGCACGCAGATGGCGATGTTGATCAGCAGTTGTGCGGTGAGGAACGCGGTGGGCCGGGCGGGGGTGGCACGCAGCCGGCGCAGGAACCCGCGGGAGCGGTACTCGACCATGCCGAGCGGGAAGCTCATCAGCCCGGCGACGGCGAGGACGAGGCCGACGTAGGCGGGGACGGACACGTCGACGGTGCCGAGGCCGTCCCACAGGTCCGAGGGCTCGTTGCCGTAGATGCCGCCGAAGATGCCCAGGACCATGATCGGGAACGCGAGGCCGAAGAACAGCGGCGGGAAGTTCCGCAGCATCCGCTTCGACTCGAACGCCAGCACGTTAGGAAACATTCACGTTGTCCGCTTCGTTCGAGGCCGGTCCGGCGGCCTGTCCGGTCAGGTTCAGGTACGCGTCGTCGAGCGAGGGCGGCAGCACCCGCGGCGTGCAGCCCTGGTCGGCCAGGAGGCGGTCCACCTCCGCCCGGCGCGGCGGTTGCACGTCGAGGAGCAGCCGCTGCCCGGCCTGCTGCACCCGCACACCGGTCCCGAGCGCGGTGAGGCTGTCGCGCAGCGGACGATTGCCACCGGCTCCGTCGAGCACGAGCCGGGCCGTGTCGCCGGCGTGGTCGCGGATCAGTTCGGTGGGCGTGCCGGAGGCGACGACGCGGCCCTTCAGCAGCACGTCGACCCGGTCGCAGAGGTACTCGACCTCCTCCATGTGATGCGAGGTGATCACGACGGTGAGGCCCTCGTCGTTGCGGCGGCGCAGCTCGTCCCAGACCACGCGCCGGGCGGCGGGGTCCAGCCCGTTGGTGAGCTCGTCGAGGAAGACGACCTGTGGGTTGTTCAGCAGCGCCAGGACCAGCGACAGACGCTGCTGCTGGCCGCCGGACAACTTGACGACCTGGCTGCGCCGCTGCTCGCTCAGGCCGAACCGGTCGAGCAGCTCGCGGTGGTCGGCCGGGTCGGGGTAGAACGACGCGAAGAGCCGGCACATCTCCTCGACGGTGGCGCGGGGCGGGTAGACGAGCTGCTGGAGCTGGACGCCGGCGATGCGGGTCATCCGGGTCCGGTCGGCGGCGGGGTCGAAGCCGCCGACGCGGATCGTGCCGGTGGTGGGCTTCCGCAGCCCTTCGACGCACTCCAGCAACGAGGTCTTGCCGGCGCCGTTGGGACCGATCAGTCCCACGACCTGGCCCTTGGCGGCGCTCAGGTCGACGCCGTCGACGGCCGTCAGGTCACCGTAGCGAACGGTGATGTTCCGGGCGTCGACGAAGGGTTCGGCTGTTGGTTCAGTCACCGTTATCGGGCCTCCTCATCGGGGCACTGCGGCCGTGACGGGTGCGGCCCGGCGCGCGCTGGTCTGGGTGTAGTAGGCGGCGAACGAGGCGTGGACCGCGATCGCCGGAAGAACGCTGCCTTCGACGGCCACCAGCAGCCCGCACACCACCGCGAGCACCGCGCTGGACAGTGCGAGCACGGTGGCCTGCAGAGCCGTCTCGGTGAGCAGCACCTGGCCGGCGGTGAACACCGCGCCGCTGATCGCGATCGCCGCCCAGACCGGTGCGCCGGTGGCCAGCAGGCCGCCGAGGAACACGCCCCGGAAGAAGAACTCCTCGACCGCCGCACTGGCCGCCGGAACGGCGTAGCGCCACAGCCGGGGCAGCGCCAGGATCTCGGTGATCCAGCGGACGCCGGTGACCGCGCCGGGCACGTCGATGCGGGGTCGCAGGGCGTAGAGGGTGGACATCGCGAACGCGGTCAGTGCGCTGGCGCCGACGGCGGTGAGCAGCAGCAGGCCGACGCCGTGCGGGGTGACGTGCCAGACGGCCAGGCCGGCCAGGCTGACGTCGCCGGCGTACAGCACGACGACCGATGCCAGCACACCACCGGCGAGGTAGACCAGGGTGCCCAGGATCGGGAACACGTATCTGCCGGGGAGCCCGGTGCGGCCGGCGACCGCCATGCGGACCCGCTGGCGGGTGCGGTTGCGCCGGAAGGGCAGGCGGTACAGGGCGAGCCAGACCGCGGTGGCGACGGTCGCGGTCGCGGCGAACACCACCGCGTCGTGGGTCACGCGCCCTCCCTGCGTGGCAGCACGGTGAGCACCACGATGTTCTGGACCGCGTGCGCCACGAGCGGCACCAGCACGTTGTGGCCGCCGAGCAGGTACAGCAGGCCGAAGCCGACGCCGGTGAGGGTCTTCTGCGCGACGGTCATGGCGCCGAAGTACAGGTGGTTGAGGCCGTAGACGACGGCGGTGACCGCGAGCGCCGCCGCGGCCGGCCAGCCCAGGACCCGGTCCAGCAGGTGCAGCGCGACGCCGCGGAACAGCACCTCCTCCGCGGCGGCGGCGCCGACCGAGGCGAGCACCACCCAGAACGACCGGTCGCCCGCGAGGCGATGCAGCGCGATGCGGGCGAGCCGCCGGTGCCGGATCGCCAGCAGGCCCGCGCCGGCGGCCCATTCCAGCACCGGCGCGATCGCCCCGAAGGCGACCGCGGCGGCGTACCAGCGCCAGTCGACGGGCGAGGAGAGCTCCCATCGCATGGGCGCCAGCGTGGCTACCAGCGCCGCCGTCGCGATCAGTGCCACGGTGAAGACCAGCTGCCCGGTCACCGCGCGGTCGAGCCGGCGTGGCGCCCAGCCGGGCGCGCCGGTGCCGCCGACCACGCCGGCGAGGGTCAGCCGGAACGCCTGCGCCGGGAACGCCGCGCAGAGCAGGACCAGCACACTAAGGCAGAGGGTGCGGGTGGTCATTCGTCACTCCGCCGTGCGCGACCATGCGCGGATGGGCCTTGGGTGGCATCCCCGGCAGACACATGCTCAGCAGTTCGGGGATGAGGACGCGGACCACCTTCCAGTCGGTGTCGGCCAGTTCCGGCGGGGTGATGTCGAGGTAGGTCGCCCAGCGGCTCACCCCGGCCACCATCTCGACGAGCGACTCGAGCGTCGACGGCCCGGACAGCGGGGCGATCTCCGACAGCTTCACCGAGCCGCTGAACCGCTCGGCGATGATGGCACGCTTGTGCTCCGCGTCCTGCGGACCGGCGTAGAACAGCACGTTGGAGTCGAGGTCCAGGTACGGCGAGGTGTTCGTCGCCGCGTGCACCGCGGTCGTGTCGAAGATGGCGCTGTACATGCCCAGGCCGAGGATGGCCGCGCTCTCCATCGCCCCGCGCAGCAGCGCCGAGCGCGGGTCGGCGTCGCCCTGCACCCCGAAGCTGAGCATCGGCAGCGCGTCGGTCTTGCGGTCCATGTACACGCCGATGGTCGGCAGCGGCAGGTCGGGCCGGGTCAGGTGGATCGCCTTGACCCGGTAGTCGGAGTCCGGCCCGAGCCGCATCGTGGCGAGCACCCGCAGCGCGTCGTCATCGTCGATGACCACCGCCGGGGAGGGATTCGGGGTGTACCAGTTGAGGATGAACGAGTCGATCTGCACGGCCTCGATCAGCGCGTTGCGCAGCGCGTTCTCCAGGCTCACGTGGGCGGCCGTGCCGGTGGAGAACGACGGCGTGAACAGCAGGTCGCCGTGCGTGGCCGAGGTGGTGAAGCCGAGGAAGAACAGCTGCGCCGGGACCCAGAGGTCCTCGCCCGGCCGGGTCAGCGCCGGGCAGCGCACCCACGCGATGACGTCGTCCTCGGTCGGCGGCCGGTCGGCGTACCGGTGCAGCCGCGAGCTGAGGACGCGCTGCTGCTCCGGGTCGAGGATGCCCAGGTACTCCAGCGGGAGGCACTCGCCCTCATTGGACAGCTCGCGCCGTGAGGCGTACCGGAAGTCGTGGTCGAACAGGCGGATGGCGACCATCGCGGCGTACCGCTCGACGCTCTCGCCCATCATTTTGATCATGGCCTCTTCCTGGTAGAGGCCGTAACCGCTCAGGTGATACTGCACCTGAAGGTGCGGGTCGTCCATGATCAGACGGTGGTAGTGCGGCATGGTCGCGGTCATGGCGCGCATCTGCGGCTCGCCCGGGATGTCGGCGACGGCGACGAAGAACCCGGGCATGATGCCGGTCTGGTTCGCGCCCAGGTGCTGGTATCGCCGCAGCAGCCGGTTCATCGGCGGGTAGTGCGCCAGGTTGCTCACCGCAGCACCCCGCCGACGATGCGGTCCACGGCCGCCCGGCTGTTGAAGTTGATCTCGCGCACGCGCTGGCGGGACACCTTGCCGCAGGCCGGGCAGGCGGGCATGCGCAGCAGGTCCTGCGTCTGGATCTCCAGCGTGGGCAGGTGCACGCTGAGCACCCGGCCCGACAGCCGCGACACCCCCACCGCCGCGTGCAGGTAGCCCTCGGTGAGCGCCATCGTGGTCAGCAGGCTCATCATCGGCGCGTCCGCCGCGCGCGGCGCCGCGGCGCCGACCGGCGAGCGGGCGAAGTCGTGGTAGGACACGTGGTCCTCCAGCCG
>NZ_BMPI01000025.1:131686-144032 GCF_014647515.1 Dactylosporangium sucinum
GCGCTGCTCGAAGCACTCGAAGCAGCCGGTGTGCGGGGACTTCATGCCCACCACGGACACGAACGGCCCGTCGATGAACGCACACACCCAGGGCACGTCACGGCTCTCGAGCACGCGGTTGATGTTGCGCAGCAGCGGCAACGACGGCCGCTGCAGGCACGTCACCAGCGCCGCCGAACCGGTCAGCGCCGGCGTCAGGTCGGCCACGGCCTGCTCGGTGGCCAGCCCGTCGATCCGGGAGGTGAGGTCGGCGGTCGACAGGTGCTCCACCGTCTCGGGTGCGAGCGGTGCCAGCCGCAGGCGCATCCCCGCCGCCAGGTGCTCGGCCTGTGCCGTCGCCGCGGCGGAGTCCGACAGGAAGGCGACCTCACCGCTCGGCGGCTCACCGTCCCCGGGGTAGGGCGAGACCATCCGGCCCAGCAGCGCCGCGGTCACCGCGTCCTGGCTGTCGCGGTCGCGGGCGGGCACGAACAGTCCGGCCTGGGCCAGGTCGGCGAAGAGGCGCTCGATGTTGGCCGACTCGATCGGCAGCAGCCCCGGATCCAGGTGGTCGGCGACGCGGACCGGCCCGGTCGCCGCGGCGCGCAGCGCGGCGCGGACGGTGGCCGCCACCGCCGGCGATTCGCGGCTGACGTCGATCACCGCCTCCTCGAAGTTCCACACCCCGGTGCGGATGCGGAACCGCCCGGCGCCGTCCTCGACCAGGCGCGCCGTGCTCGCCAGCCGGTAGCTGTCCACCATGTGCTCGTCTTCGCTCACTGACTACTCTCCCTGCCCGACCATGGTGACGTGCACGACGTGGCTGGTCAGGCCGTCCAGGTCCAGCATCTTCTCGATGATCTGCTTGTCGTAGCCGCCCTGGTCGCACCCGGCCAGGCCGAGCGCGGTCCGGGCCAGGTGCAGGTTCTGCAGGATGGCGCCGACCTCGATGAGCCCGAACACCACGCCGCCGTCGCCGTACTTGCGCGAGTTGTCGTAGAGGTTGTAAACGAAGGTCAGCGCGAACCCGCTGCGCTCGACGTCCAGATCGGGGGAGCGCAGCACCTGCGCCGCAGGCAGCTCCGGATGCGCCGCGACCGGCGAAAGCCCGTGGGCGTGCGGCAGGTACTCGTACGCGCCCGGTGCGAGCCCCGCCACGTTGAAGGCGTGCACGTACAACGTCACCGGATACAGCCCGCCACCCGACGCGACGGTGCGCAGCCGGATCACGCCGTGCGGGTCGGCCGGATTGCCGTAGGGCAGGCTTCCGGTGCTCCCCTGGCAGTGGAACAGCAACGCCGACAGGTCTGCCATCGAGATCGGCTCGCCGGTGAACGCGCGCGTGCTGCGCCGCTCGGTGACCACCGCGGTCAGGCCCGTGCGGATGGGTTTCGCGGCCGGCAGCTCGATGACGTCACGCAGATCCTCTTCGAGGTCGGCGTGGCAGGAGGACAGGACCGCATCCGCTTCGTAGAACCGGCCGATGCCCATCTGGAAGCCCAGCCGGGCGTTGTCCGTGCGGTAGTTGAGAAGCAGCTCCTCGCCGGCGAAGGCGTCATCCCCGGTCGCCCATCGACCCCGCACCACAGAGTCTGGAGTCCGGACGACCGTGGATGACGAATAGATCGAAACGATGGTGTGCTGCATCGCGAAGCTGCCGACCGCCCGGAGGTAGTCGTGGTCCTTGAGCGCTTCCTCGACTTCTTCCCTGGTACGGCGGTAGGGCATCTCACTCCGATACGAGTGCGGACAGGGAGGAGTGACCGGCTAGGGCCGGATCACCAGGAGCAGCAGCTGCTGCAGCAGCAGTTGCCGCCGCCGCAGGTGGTGGAGGCGCCCGGAGCGACCGTGACGGTCAGGCCGCCGGTGGCCGTGGTCCCGATCTGGCCGGAGAAGCTGAGCATGGCTGGTTCCCTTCACTGGTTGGCGTGGTGTGGGTTGGCCACTACCACGAACAGCAGCTGGTGCAGCAGCAGTTACCGCCGCCGCAGGTGGTGGAGGCACCCGGAGCGACCGTGACGGTCAGGCCGCCGGTGGCCGTGGTCCCGATCTGGCCGGAGAAGCTGAGCATGTGATTCACCTCCCGACGACAAGATTGGCGACAGTCGATCATTGGGATCGGCCGTCGGGGCGCACACTAGCATGTTGATTGTGGGGTATCCACCATCTCTTCACCGTCCTGCTGTGCACGATATGCACAGCAGGACCGGGGGCTGACTCCGGATACAACTATTCATGTGGCGTACACGGTTTCGTGGCGATCCGGCGCCGGTGATGAATGCCGGGCGGTGGCCCGTCCATGGCGGCGGCTCGCGGCCCTTCCGGGGCGGAGGTGGTCCGGATTCTGCGCCGGGGACGGGGCAAGGGATTCGAACGGAATCGATCTTTACGATCAGTTTGCACGGCCTCCCGGTCGTGCGCAAGACCCAGCGGCGTGGCCGCCGGGGGCGGATCGCGAGGCGCGCACGATCGGGCGCCGGACCGCCGGGTGCCGTTCACCGCAAGGACACTGACGCCGGTGGGGAGCCTGGTCGAGCCGCTCGGCGCGGACGACTTCCTCGGCCGTCGGCGGAATGGGCTTCGATCGGTTCCTCGACGCCGGCCTCCGTCGCTTGCGCGCGGCCCGTGGCGCGCACATTCGTGAGCGCCTCGGCGCGGTCGGGCCGGAAACTCGCTCAGGAATCCTGGGCGCGACACGCAAAAGATCTGTGGCCGCATCGTTCAAGGAACCAGGCAATAGACATTTTTATTGACGCTGGTCGTTCTTATCAACCTGAGAAACGACCACTGGTGATGGGCCCATGATCCGAAACGTTGCCCGTAACCCGGGTGGAGCCTGGTTCGCCGGTGCGGTTGCCGAAGAATGCGTGGATCCGGCGAATCGGATCGGTGCCAGTGGCCGGGGCGGTGTCGGCGATGCGCTGTTTCAGCGTGGCCCGGATCCGTTCGGCCGGCACCGTGGTCACCGCTCGTGCCGGTCGCCGACCGCGGTCACGGCCAGCGCGAGACCTGCACCGGCATCGCGTTCCCCGCCGCCGCGCCGGCGATCCGGATCCGGCGCCGCCGGCGCCGGCTCGAAGCGCCGAAACGCCGCTCCACCGTGGCGGCCGGCCGATTGCGTCCGCGGGCGCCGGGCCAATCGAGAACAGGACCCACCGGGTCCGCGACGTCACCGACGACAAAGACCGGGTCCCGGCTCCGCAATGGCACCGGCCCACCGGTCGTGGCCGCCCTCCGAAACGCCGCCGTCGGCGCGCCCGCAGAGCCGGCGCGAGCAACGTCGCCGCCAATCGCCGCCACGCCCGCAACGCCGACCGGCCGCCGGCGCTGCTCGGCATCACTGACGACTTTTCCCGTGCCCGGCGGTCCGCCCGGACAAACACATGGCGCCCGTCCGGTGCGGTCCGCGAATGCGCCGCTGGGAATTGGGACGCGTCGAAGGCGGACCTGAGCGCCGATTGGTCTGCTGCGTGGCGTAGGGCCGTGACCCGCCCGGGAGGTGCCTCCGCCCGGGCGGTCCGCCGAACTCGGAACCCACCCGGTCGCGGACAGTGCCGCCGCCCTGGCTCGGCCGGACGCCGGGCGCCCCCAACCTGGTCGCGGCCGTCGTGCACACCGCCGCGCACGCCTCGCTCGCCGCCAGAGCCGGGAAGTTGACAGTCCCCGCCCGGCCAGCCCAGATCCGCCGCGAACGCCTGGACACATCGTTGCCGGGGCCCTTGCACAGTCCCTACCACCGGCGTCAATTCCGCGAAGTTGCCTTAGGGTGTCACACGCCGTTCAGCCTTCGTCCGCCGACAGGTCGAAGTCTGGCGCCTAGCGTCCGTAGATCGGCCCGCAGGTACCGGAGCCGAACCATCTCACCTGGAGGTCGGGTCTATGTCCCGTGCGTTCGTCTGGCGAGTCACCCTCGTCTTGTCCTTGTCCACAGCCGGATTGGCCGGCCCGTTACTCGCCGGCCCGGCGTCCGCGAATCCCGCCGGAACTGCGCTGGTCATCAGCGAGGCGTACGTCAACGGCGGCTCGTCCGGCGCCAGCTACCTCAACAAGTTCGTCGAGCTCTACAACCCGACGTCGAACGCCATCCCGCTCGGCGGCAACACCCTGCAGTACCGCGCGCCCACGAGCACCGTCGTGCCGAGCGGTTCGCAGGTGTTCGCACTGTCGGGGACGGTGGCCGCGCACGGCCACTTCCTCATCCAACTGCCGAGCAACGGCGCCGCCACCAACCCCGGCGAACCGCTGCCCACGCCGGACCTGAACACCGGCACCAGCATCAACCCGGGCGCGGGCGGTGGCACGCTCTACATCGCGGCCAGCGCCTCCGGTGTGCTTCCCACCGACAGCGCCGTCATCGACAAGATCGGCTGGGGGACCAGCAACTCCCCGGAGGGTTCCGCCGCGACCGGCAACTCGCTCGTCCTGAGCTACCAGCGTGACGCGGCCGGCACGGACACGGACAACAACGCCGCCGACTTCCACACCGCCACCCCGGCGCCGCAGAACGCGGCGTCCGACGGCGGCACGACTCCCGTCACGGTGACGGACCCCGGCACCCGCAACGCGACGATCGGCACCGCGATCGCGCCGTTGACCCTCGCCGCCACGGGCGGCACCCCGCCGTACACCTGGACCGCGACCGGCCTGCCCGCGGGCCTGGCGATCTCCGAGGACGGGGTCGTCACGGGCACCCCGACCGCGGCCGGCACGTCGTCGGTGACGGTCACCGCGACCGACTCGAAGGGCGCGAGCGCCTCGGCGTCGTTCAGCTTCAACGTCACGTCCGCCACGACGGTCCTGTCGATCGCCGCCATCCAGGGCACGAACACCGACACGTCGCCGTACGCCAACCGGGAGGTGACGACCGAGGGCGTCGTGACCGCCACCTACACCACCGGCGGATTCAACGGCTTCTTCCTGGAGACCGGCGGCGCCGGCGGCGGCGAGGCGGACGACGCCACGCCGGGCGCCTCCGACGCGATCTTCGTGTTCGGCTCGGCCTCGGCCGGCCAGGTCAGCATCGGCGACAGCGTGCGGGTCACCGGCACCGTCCAGGAGTACCAGGGCCTGACCGAGATCGCCTTCCCGGCGGTCACGAAGCTCGCCAACCCGCTGCCCCCCGTCGTGCCGGGCGTGATCCCGTGGGCCTCCCTCACGACGGACGCCCAGAAGGAGGCGCACGAGGGCGAGCTGATCCTGCCCCAGGGCGACTTCACCGTGTCGGACAACTACGACACGAACTGGTACGGCTCCTTCACCCTCGCCGCCGGTGACACGCCGCTGCGCCAGCCCACCGACGCCGGGCCTCCCGGCAGCGCCCAGGCCCAGGCCGTGGTCGCCGAGAACGCCGCCCGGATGGTGACCCTGGACGACGGCGCGAGCTGGAACTACAGCGGTAGCGCGAACACCGGCCAGCCGCTGCCGTGGCTCACGCCGGGCCACGCCGTCAGCGTCGGCTCGAAGGTCACGTTCAACCAGCCGGTGATCCTCGAGTACCGGTTCTCGCTGTGGAACTTCCAGCCGGTCCGGCAGGTGACCGACGACGGGGCCGCGGTCGCGACCTTCTCCGACGCCCGCGCCGGGAACCAGCAGCCGGCCGCCGTCGGCGGTAACGTCCGCCTGGCCACGTTCAACGTCCAGAACTACTTCCCCACGACCGGGGAGACGTACGTCGCCAACGGATTCGGCACGTGCACCTACTTCACCGACCGGGCCGGCAACCGCATCGCCGTGGACAGGTGCACCGGCCCCGGCAACAGCCCCGGCGTGCGCGGCGCCGCCAACGACGCCAACTTCCAGCGGCAGCAGGCGAAGATCGTCACCGGCATCAACCGGCTCGGTGCCAGCATCGTGTCCCTGGAGGAGGTCGAGAACTCGGCGAAGTTCGGCAAGACCCGCGACGCCGCGCTCGCCCAGCTCGTCGACGCGCTCAACGCCGCCGCCGGTTCGACGGTGTGGGCGTACGTGCCGTCGCCGGCCGACGACAAGCTGCCGCCGCTGTCCGAGCAGGACGTGATCCGTACGGCGCTCATCTACAAGCCGGCGGATGTCGCGCTCGTCGGCGGGTCGGTGGTGCTCACCGGTCACTCGGGCCCCGGCCAGCCGTTCTCGATCGCCCGCCAGCCGCTGGCCCAGGGCTTCAAGAAGGCCGGCGCGACCGACGCCGACGCGTTCCTGGTCGTCGCCAACCACTGGAAGTCGAAGGGCAGCGGCACCCCGCTGTACGACGGCGACACCGAGAACACGTCCTCGCCCGCGGTGAACCAGGGCTGGTTCAACGCGACCCGGGTGCGTCAGGCGCAGGACACGAGCGCGTTCGCCACGCAGGTGGCGGCGAGCCTGGGCACGAACCGGATCTTCCTGGTCGGCGACTTCAACGCCTACACGCAGGAGGACCCGATGCAGGTGCTGTACACCAACGGCTACACCGACCTCGGCTCCGCGCTCGACCCGTCGGGCTCGACGTACGCCTACAACGGCCTGCTGGGCTCGCTCGACCACGTGCTGGCCAACCCGGCCGCGCGCGCGATGGTCACCGGGGCCGACGTGTGGCAGATCAACGCCCAGGAGGCGGTCGCCTACTCCTACAGCCGCTACAACTACAACGTCACGCTGCTGTTCAACGGCAGCGACCCGTTCGCGGCGGCGGACCACAACCCGGTCGTCGTCGGGCTGAACGCGCCGGTGACGCCGGTCGCGCCGGCCTGGAGCGCCTCGAAGGTGTACAACACCGGCGACAAGGTCTCCTACCAGGGTTCGACGTGGCAGGCGACCTGGTGGACCCAGAACCAGGCCCCGGGTGACCCGTACGGCCCGTGGCAGCAGATCGTGACGGCCCCGGACGGTACCGCCGTCTGGACCCCGTCGCGCATCTTCACCACCGGAGACACCGTCGTCTACCAGGGCAAGAAGTACGTCGCCCAGTGGTGGACGCGCAACCAGGCCCCGGGTGACCAGTACGGCCCGTGGAAGAGCGTCGCCTGATCCGACCGCACAGCAGCCCCGGGGCCGTCCTCCACGCGAGGGCGGCCCCGGGGCCCGCTTCGGACTTGCGCTCAAGTGCGGTTGAGCTCCTAGTCTCCGCGGCATGACCTACGTGATCGCGTTGCCGTGCGTGGACCTGATGGACAAGGCATGCGTCGACGAATGCCCGATCGACTGCATCTACGAGGGCGACCGGATGCTCTACGTGCAACCTGACGAGTGCGTCGACTGCGGCGCCTGCGAGCCGGTCTGCCCGGTCGAGGCCATCTACTTCGAGGACGACCTGCCCGCCGAGTTCAGCGTCTACACCGCCGTCAACGCCGAGTTCTTCACCTCGATCGGCGCTCCCGGCGGGGCCGCGAGGGTCGGGCACGTTCCGGGCGACCACGCGTTCGTAGCGGCCCTGCCGCCGCAGCTCCACGACGGCGCCCTGGCCTGAGCTCACGCCGGACCGTCCCGCCCGCCCGACTCGTCGAGACGGACCGGTCCCACTCCGCGCGCACGAAGCCGGTCGTCCGGGTTGAGCAGGTCACACGATCGCATCGAGAGACAGCCGCACCCGATGCAGGCGGTGAGCTGGCGTTCGAGATTCATGATGTACCGTCGCCGGTCCTCGAGCTGGCGCTTCCACAACCGTGACACCCGCACCCAGTCCCGGTGGCTCGGCGCGTCGTCGGCGGGCAGGGTGGTGAAGATCTCCGCGACGTCGGCGAGCGGGATGCCGAGCCGCCTGGCCGCGAGGATGAGCGAGATGCGACGCAGCATGTGCCGCCGGTACAGCCGCTGGTTGCCGCGGTTGCGCTCGGCCGTGATGAGCCCCTCGGCCTCGTAGAACCGCAGGGCGGACGGGGCCACCCCGGTGCGGGCGGTGACCTCGCCGACGGTGAGCAGGTCTTTCGGGTGCGCGATCGGCTCCGGTGACACCCGTGGACCGTAGAACCTCAACCTAGGTTGAGCTCAAGGCGGCGGTCACCGCGCTGAACGCACCGGGCCGCCGGCCCCTGTCAGACCGGTAGCGGCTTCTTGCCGAGTCCCTTGATCGAGGCGCGGGCCTTCTTGCCCGGGTCGAACAGGGCGAAGCAGCGCTGGTAGCGGTCGCCGGCGTCCCACTGCAACTTGTCCATGCCGTCCCAGGCGAGCCCGACGTCGTCGCGGGCGTCGAACTGGGCCTCGGTGAGGCCCATGAACCTGGCCACCAGGGGCCAGCAGGCGTCGGTCGTCCACTTCTCCAGCAGGTCGTCGGCGGGGAGTGCGCCGCCGACGCCGACGCCGACCTGGACGGTGCCGACGAACTCGGCCTCGTGCGGCTGCGCGCAGTCGATCGGGGTCAGCGCGGAGAGCCGGTCCCACCAGCCGTCGGACGCCTTGTTGCCGACGACCTCCAGGCAGCGGATCGCCTTCGGCGCGTCCCCGGCCAGCGAACCCTTCAGCGACGCGGAGCTGAAGGACATCACGCCGTAGGCGCTGCTCAACGCGAAGATCGAGCAGACGTAGGAGCGCAGGCCGCCCGCCCACGGTGTCCGGGTCGGCATCTGCACGTTGATGCCGAGCATGCCGGTGTGCCAGTCGCCCCCGGCGTAGTCACTGGCCGCCTTGCCGCAGGCCGCATACGCCGCCTGGAACGCCTCGCTGCCCGCCGCGGGCGGCTCGGACGCCTGCGCGGCGTTGCCCTCGACCGTGCCGACCAGCACGACCTCGAGCGTGTGCCCGCGGTCGCACTCGATCGGCGCGGCCCGCACGAAGGCCGGGTCGAACGGCGTCTTCGACGGGCTGTCCAGGCACGTCCCGACGCTGGGCAGGTCGAACGTCGGCGTCGCCATCGGCTGCCAGTCGTCGACCAGGTCGCCGTCGGCGCCGGGGACGCGCAGACCGCAACCGGACACGCCGAGCAGCACCCCGACGAGCACGGCAGCGATCGCCGTCCGGGCAGGCATCGTCATCGCGTCTCGTTCCCCCGTGCATCCACCGGACGGTGGAGATCGAACAGTGAAGATCACGACTGTCGCCGCCGCGCCGCGGGATGTCAACGGCCGTACGGCCAGCTTCTGATCCATGACATCGCCACAGCCTTTCGGCCCGCCACCGGCGTGACGGACCGCATGGGTGTGGTCACGGCGATTCGCGGCGGCGGCACCGGTCCGCCGCGAGCCGGTGATGACGCGGCGCCGCCGCGACGGTACGCTCGTCGGCCTGGAGGCGCTCGCGGCCACGCTGGCCCAGCAGGGCCGGGCGGGCGAGAGCCGGCAGGTCTACGCGCGTGCGGCCGAGGCGTTCGAGACGGTCGGCGACCCGGGCGCGGCCGACCGCTGCCGCGACTCGGCCGCCGCCGCACCCTGACCGCGCGAGGTACTTCTGCGGGCTGATGCTCGTGAGGGCTCGCGCGCCGTCGTTGAGCGAAGCTTCCGACACTTCCCGGGACGCGAAAGGGCCAGGCCGTAGAGTCACCTGTCAACGCATCGAGGAGATCAACATGGTGCATACGAGACGGCTCGCCAGCGCGGTGCTGGTCGCGCTGGCGTTGTCGGTTGCGTCCAGCGGCTCCGGGTACGCCAGCGATCCGAGCCACGAAACCGACGGCGATCCGAATCCCCGGGTGGTAGCCCTCACCGACGGCGACCCGGGCGGCGCGAGTGGCGGCGGCGGCGACCCGGTCGGCTAGTGCGCCTGGCTCGTGCGGCGGAACCTGTCCGGGCTCGGCGGCTCAGTGATGGCGAGGCCGGTGCCTACCGGTCACCGATCCGGTTGCGGCGAGCGATGGTCGTCGTGGCATCGCGGCCGGGCCGCCGTCAGGGGCGCCAGCCCGGGAGCCGCCGCGCGGGCTCGGCCGGCCCGTGGCCGTCGGGGCCGGTCTCCCGGGCGGTCTCCGGGTCGGTGGAGCGGGCGCGGGCATACCCGGTCAGCGCGGCGAAGACGACAGGCCGACGAACAGCATGCTGGCGCCCCAGCCGAGCGTGGTGGCCACATCGGCGCGCGGCCGGTCGGCCCGCTGGAAGTTCGAGCAGGGGTGCCAGCGCGAGTAGTGCACGGCGGTGGCGTCGCCGACCACGACCCGGCGGTCGGCCGGGAACAGCCGGTCGGTGGTCTCGCAGCGGGTGCCGTCGGGCAGGACGAAGACCGAGGTGTACCGCCACGGCGGGAGCCCGGTCGGATAGGCGTCGTCGGTGATCCTGACCAGCCCGCTGGTCGGGGCGGGCGGGAACTGGTCGACCTGCTGGACGTTCGCGACGGCCTCGCCGCCGTGGGTGTCCTCCCACGTCTGCCACAGGGCAACCCCGAACCCATCGACATCGCCCTCGACCTCGGCCGGCGTCCACGGACGCGGGCCGATACCCAAGGTGACGAGTTGCGAAATTCAGCAATCTGATACATCGTTGGATGTCGAGCCCGTCCGGGTAGGCATCAACGTCGGTTGATCGTGGCTCTTCGTGTGGTCTGTGTGAGGAGTCCGATGCGCAGCGTTGACTGGGCCGCGCCGAGACGCAACGTCCGTGCCGTCATCTTCGACTTCTTCGGGACCCTCACGCTCGTCACCTCGCCGGGGCCCGGCCATGACCTGGTCGCGGCGCAGTTGCGGTGCGACCCGGGCAGACTGGCCGCCGAACTGGACCGGACCTCCAGGGAGCGGGCCGTCGGCCCATGCCGTGACGTGTACCGGATGCTCGCCCGGTCGGCGGCGAACCTGGGCCTGGAACCGACTCCGGAACAGCTCGGTGCGGCTGCCGCCGCGCGCCTGCGCGCGGTCCGCGCCGACATCCGCTTCCGGGACGATGCGGTGACGGTGCTGGCCGCCCTGCGCCACCGCGGGTTCGCCACGGCAGTGCTCGCCGACTGCGCGCCGGAGCTTCCGGAGATCTTCCCTGACCTGCCCGTCGCCGCGCACGTCGACGCGGCGCTCTTCTCGGCCGAGATCGGTGTCGCCCAACCGGATCCGGCGTTCTACCTGCGAGCAAGTCTGCAACTGCGGGTGCGGCCCGACGAGTGCCTGTACGTCGGTGCCGATGCCGCCGGCGGACTCGCCGGAGCACGTCGCGTCCGCATGCAGACGGTCCGGCTCGCCGCGCCGGACCTCGGCCATTGCGACCGGCCCGGCCTCGACTCGGCCCGGCAACGCCTCGAAGTCACCGAACTCGTCGACGTGCTCGGCCTGCTGCCGGCGCACCCGGGCGCCCGGCAGCCGGCGCCCGGCACCTACAACGTCCGGCGAGTCCCGCGGGCACGTGACCACAACGACCGGACGGCGGCCCGGCACTACAGCCGATGACGACGTCGCCGCCGCAGATCCAGATCACCACTCAGCCGCGTGTGCCGGCTCGCCCGGCCGGTTCCTGCGATCGATGGTGAAGATGGTCGTGCGGGCCCGCCTGCAGCAGCTCGGCCGGGATCTGCGCCGGCTCCGGCTGCCGCTCCAGGAAGCGCAGCAGCTCGACCGGGAACGGCAGCACCACCGTGGAGTTCTTCTCGGCCGCCACCTCGACCACCGTCTCCAGCAGCCGCAGTTGCAGCGCGGTCGGCGTCTGGCCCATCGTGGCCGCGGCGTCGGCGAGCTTGCGCGACGCCTGCAGCTCGCCGTCCGCGGTGATGACCCGGGCGCGCCGCTCGCGCTCGGCCTCGGCCTGCCGGGACATCGAGCGCTTCATCGACTCCGGCAGCGACACGTCCTTGATCTCCACCCGGTCGATGTGGACGCCCCAGTCGACCGCCGGGCTGTCGATCATGAGTTCCAGGCCCTGGTTGAGCCGCTCGCGGTTGGTCAGCAACTCGTCGAGGTCGCTCTTGCCGATGATGGAACGCAGCGACGTCTGCGCCACCTGGAGGACGGCGAACATGTAGTCCTGCACGCTCACCGCGGCCCGGACGGGGTCGATGACACGGAAGTACACCACCGCGTCCACCTTGACGGTGACGTTGTCGCGGGTGATGCCGTCCTGCGCCGGCACCGGCATCGTGATGATCTGCAGGTTGACCTTCTGCATCCGGTCGATGCCGGGCACGATCAGGGCCAGGCCGGGCCCGCGGGTCGCCGGGCGCAGACGTCCGAACCGGAAGATCAGACCGCGTTCGTACTGGCGGATGATCCGGGTGCTCGAAACCAGCCCGGCTACCGCGATGATCAACAAAATGGTCAGCATCAAGGCCATGGCAGCTCGCCGCCTTCAATGTCTCCAATCCAGGCTAACGCGGCCGGTGCCCCTGTGGCGTTCAAGGACTCGGTCACGCGCGCAGACGCTCGCGCTGACGCGCATTTGCTGTCTGGTGGTTCGCCGTCGATCGGGCGGCTCAGCTGAGGGCAGCCTGCTGGCTGCGGGGCCGGAGGGTCAGGCGGCTGCGCCGGCCAGGGCGGGGGTCAGTGCGCGGGCGCACTGTTCGCGTGCCCACTGGATCC
>NZ_BMPI01000026.1:0-8553 GCF_014647515.1 Dactylosporangium sucinum
GCAGGGCGATGGCCCGACGGACACCGGTGCGCCCGAACCCTAACCGGAACGAGCGAAACCATGGTGAACCAATGAGCAAGGAGCGGGCGCGGCGGCGGGCGCTGCTGGAGGCCGAGCGGGCCGAGCGCATCCGCCGGGCCGAGCGCAAGCGGCAGCGCCGCGCCGCGGTCCGCAGGCTGGTGCCGAAGGTGCGGGTCGGCCGGACCGGTAAGCTCTTCGCGCGCCGGTCGCGCGCCCAACGCTCGGCCATCGCCATGTTCGTGCTGGTGGCACTGGCCCTCGTCTGGTTGCTGATCGACTCGGTGGCGGCGAGGATCGGCCTCAGCGCGTTCATCATCGTCGCCACTCCGGCCCTCACCGTGCTCGTCCTTGACCGCCGGCTCTGACCGAAGGATCTGAACCAATGGCACTGCAGCTCCTGCCCGCCGTCGACGTCGCCGACGGCCAGGCGGTCCGTCTCGTCCAGGGCGCCGCCGGCAGCGAAACGACCTACGGCGACCCGCTGGAGGCCGCCCTGGCCTGGCAGCGGCAGGGCGCCGAGTGGATCCATCTCGTCGACCTCGACGCCGCCTTCGGCCGCGGCTCCAACGCCGAGTTGCTGGCCGGCGTCGTCCGCCGGCTCGACGTGCAGGTCGAGCTGTCGGGGGGCATCCGCGACGACGCGTCGCTGCGGGCCGCCCTGTCGACCGGCGCCACCCGGGTCAACCTGGGCACCGCCGCGCTGGAGAACCCGGACTGGTGCGACCACGTCTGCGCGACGTATGGCGAACAGGTGGCGGTCGGGCTCGACGTCCGCGGCCACCAGCTGGCCGCCCGCGGCTGGACCAAGGAGGGCGGCGACCTCTTCGAGGTGCTCGACCGGCTGGAGCGGGCGGGCTGCGCGCGGTACGTGGTCACCGACGTCATGCGCGACGGCACGCTCACCGGCCCCAACCTGACTCTCCTGCTGGAGGTCACCGGCCGCACCAAGAAGCCGGTCATCGCCAGCGGCGGCGTGTCGAAGCTCGACGACCTCCGTCAGCTCGCCGCGCTCGAGCCCGCCGGGGTGGAGGGCGTGATCGTGGGCAAGGCGCTGTACACCGGAGCGTTCGACGTCGCCGAGGCACTCCAGGTGCTGGAAGAGTCGGCATGACGGTCGCGGTCCGCGTCATCCCCTGCCTCGACGTCGACGCCGGCCGGGTGGTGAAGGGCGTCAACTTCGTCAACCTCCGCGACGCCGGCGACCCGGTCGAGCTGGGGGCCGCCTACGACGCGGCGGGCGCCGACGAGCTGGTGTTCCTGGACGTGACGGCCTCCTCCGACGGGCGGGCGACGATGCTCGACGTCGTCCGGCGTACGGCCGAGACCGTCTTCATCCCGCTGACCGTCGGCGGCGGCGTCCGCACCGTCGCCGACGTCGACACGCTGCTGCGCGCGGGCGCCGACAAGGTGGGCGTCAACACGGCCGCGATCGCCCGCCCGCAGGTGATCTCGGAGATCGCCGAGCGCTTCGGCAACCAGGTACTGACGCTGTCGCTCGACGTGCGCCGCAACCCGGCCCAGCCGAGCGGCTTCGAGGTGACCACCCACGGCGGCCGGCGCGGCGCCGAGCTCGACGCGGTCGAGTGGGCGTCGCGGGTGGCCGAGCTGGGCGCGGGGGAGATCCTGCTGAACTCGATGGACGCCGACGGCACCAAGGACGGCTTCGACCTGGAACTGATCCGGGCCGTCCGGCAGGTGGTCACGGTCCCGGTGATCGCGAGCGGTGGCGCCGGCAAGGTCGAGCACTTCGCCCCGGCCGTGGCGGCGGGCGCCGACGCGGTGCTCGCCGCGAGCGTCTTCCACTTCGGCGACTTCGCGATCGGCGACGTCAAGACGGCCCTGCGCGAGGCCGGCCACCCGATCCGCTGAGACTTGCCCATGATCGATGGAGCGATCTGGCTGCCATGACGACCAGAACTCTCCATCGATCAAGGCCCCAGACGGGGCCCGCCCGCGGCGCGGGAAGGTGGGCACGGAGCGGCTCGGTCTAGCCGAAGCGACGGGGGCGCGGCCGCGGGTGCGGGCTCGGCGGCGCCCGCTCGGCAGTGCGTGCTGCTCGCCCCGGTGCCCACTCGCCTGTGCACGCTCGGCGTGGCCGGGGGAGTGGGCGGAGTACGGGGTTGGCCGCGCGGCCGCCAGCGGCCGCGCGGGTCGGGGGTGAGGGAGGGGTACGGGGCGGGGTCAGTCGCCGCGCTTGCCGGACGCGGTGGCGATGCCCACGATCCAGCCGACCCACAGGCCGTAGCTGGTGCCGAACGACGCCGCCTGCAGCGCGTGCAGCAGGGTCGGATCGGAGGTCAGGAACTCGGTCGCGAACGCGGCCAGGGCGGAGCCGAAGATCAGCGATGCCCAGCCGAGGATGAACGCTCCGCCGCCCGAGGACACGGACTTCACCGCGACCGACAGGATCAGGGCCGTGAACAGGATGACGAGGATGGCTTTGAGATCGTTGGCCAGCAGTTCGCGGGCCGCGGCTCCCGAGCCGTCGTGCGGGGTCAGCCACCAGCGGGGCCAGATGAGTTCGCGCAGGAACCAGCCCCAGACCGTGTCGCCGCGCGAGTGGCGTTCCACCCACTCGGTGAAGATCTGGTTGCCGAAGATGAGCACTAGGAGCAGCGTCGCCAGGACGCCAGCGCCTACCGCTGTCCGGGAGCGTCCGAAGAGGGCCATAGCAATGAATGTAAGGGGCGGCGCGAAAATCCGCTGAAGTGAATATGGTGAGTGAAAAACCGCAGGTCAGCGCGGCCCAACTGGGGTTACACCACGTGAATGATGGCTTGACCGGCGTTCCAGGCAAATGGGGCAGGAAAGATCGCCCGGTGCTGCCAGGCATCGCGCAGCGCGGCCACGGTGGCGCCGATCGCGGGGCGTCCACCGGCCGACGCGCGCCAGGCGACCGACACCCGCCGGGCCGCCTCCGGGGCGATCGGCCGGGCGACCACGCCGGCCGGCAGTGAGGTGCGGGCCAGTCGCGGGATGAACGCGACGCCGAGCCCCTCGGCGACGAACGTCAGCTGCGTCTCGAACTCGTTGACGAGGATCGTCGACCGCACCCCGGGCATCATCCGCTCCAGCCACTCGTAGCAGACGGTGCCGGGCTTCGAGCCGATCCACCGCTCGTCGCGGGCCTCCTCCAGCGACACCGGGCCGTCGTCGGCGGCCAGCCTGTGGTCCGCCGGCACGATGAGGTCGCCGACGTCCAGCCCCAGCTCGACGCTGGCCACCCCCGCGGGGTACGTCACCGGGATCTCCAGCCACTCGTCGATGAGCGCCACGTCGACCGTCCCGCGCAGCAGCCCGTCGAAGCAGGCCGCGCGGTCCGCCTCCTGCACGGTCGGCTCCAGCCGCGGGTGGTCGCGGCCGAGCGCCCGCAGCGCGTGGGGGAGCAGCCCGCGGCACGCGGTCGGGAACGACGCGACGCTCAGCCGGCCTGAGACGGTCTCGCGGTGCGCGGCGAGGGCCGCCTCGGCCTCCTCGACCGCGGCGAGCACCCGGCCGGCGTGCTCGACCAGCACCCGGCCCGCCTCGGTGAGCCGCAGGGTCCGGCCGTCCTTCTCGACGAGTGTGGCCTTGGTCTCCCGCTCCAGCTTCGCGAGGTGCTGGGAGATCGCCGACGGCGTGCAGTGCAGGGCGCCCGCGGCGGCCGTGACCGTGCCGAACGTGGCCACCGCGCGCAGCGCCTGGAGCCGGGTCAGGTCAATCATGAAGCGATACTAAAACAAAAATACAGAAATATGAGATGGTGCTTCACGGTACCGCCGCACAACCATCGAACCCATGAGACCTCGCGATCTCGCCCTGGCCACGCTGATCGCCGCCGTCTGGGGCGTCAACTTCGTGGTGATCCACGTGGGCCTGGACAGCATGTCGCCGCTGCTTTTCTGCGCGCTGCGGTTCGGCGCGGCCGCCCTGCCCGCGGTGTTCCTCGTCGGCCGGCCGAAGGCGCCGTGGCGGTGGGTGGTCGCGACCGGTGTGGCGCTCGGCGTGGTGAAGTTCTCGCTGCTCTTCGCCGGGATGGCGGCGGGCCTGCCGGCCGGGCTGTCGGCCCTGGTCCTGCAGAGCCAGGTCATCTTCACGCTGGTGTTCGCCACGGTACTGCTGAAGGACCGCCCCGGAGGACGGCGCGTCGCCGGCGTCGTGCTCTCCGGCGCCGGCATCGTCCTCATCGCGACCCAGCTGGGCCTCGACCGCCCGCTCGGCGCGTTCCTCCTGGTCGTCGCGGCCGGCGCCGCCTGGGGCCTGGCCAACGTCGCGATCCGCAAGGCCGGCGCCACCGACATGCTGAACTTCATGGTCTGGGTCAGCGCCGTGGCCACCCCGCCGCTCGTGCTGCTGACACTGGCCGTCGACGGGCCGGCCTACGTCTGGGGCGCGCTGCGCGGGCTCGACCTCGTCGCGCTCGGCGCCATCGCGTACATCGCCTACCTGAGCACGCTGTTCGGCTTCGGCGTCTGGGGCCGGCTGATCGCCCGCTACGGCGCCGCGACCGTGGCGCCGTTCGCCGCGCTGGCCCCGGTCTTCGCGATCCTGTCGGCGGCGCTGTTCCTGGGGGAGGAGCTGCACTGGTACGACATCGTCGGCGGCGCGGCCATCCTCGGCGGTGTCCTGCTGGGGGCTACGCGACCGCCGGCTCCCGCGGAGCCGGCTCCGGCACCGTCAGTCGCGGCAGGAACAGCTGCGTGAGCGGGCCGATGCCGAGCGCGTACAGCACGGTGGCGACGCCGACCGAGCCGCCGAGCAGCCAGCCGAGGGCCAGCACGGTCACCTCGACGGCGGTGCGGGCCAGCCGGATCGACAGCCACGGGAACCGCCGGGCGAGGCCGGTCATCAGCCCGTCGCGCGGGCCCGGGCCCATCCGCGCCCCGATGTACAGCGCCGTGGCGAACCCGTTGAGCAGGATGCCGCCGACGGCCAGCGCGCCGCGCAGCCACCACGCGCCGGCGTCGGGCACCAGCCGCAGGGCCAGGTCAGCGGCCAGGCCGATGACGACGACGTTGCTGACCGTGCCGAGGCCGGGCCGCTGGCGCAGCGGGATCCACAGCAGGAGCACGACCGCGCCGGTGATGATGACGACGGTGCCGAAGCTGAGCCCGGTGCGCTCGGACACGCCCTGGTGGAACACGTCCCAGGGGTCCAGTCCCAGGTGGGCGCGGATCAGCAGGGCCATGCTCAGCCCGTACAGGATGAGCCCCAGCTGCAGCTGGACGAACCGTCGGCCGAAGCGATTGGTCTTGCCTGACTCGCGCATGCATGCCACCCTAGGGCCAATCGACCGACCACAAAGAGCCAATTGAGGAGGACTGGCCTTGTCTGCGATCGTCCGCGGCGCCCAACTGGCCCGCATGCTCAACGCCTGGCAGGTGGCGGTCGGCGTGCGGGGCCCGGCCGGGCGCCGGCCCGAGTACGTGGTGCTCGCCAACGCCGTGCGTGGCCTGCTCATCGACGGCCGGCTCGCCCTCGGGGTGCGGCTGCCGGCCGAGCGGGAGCTGGCCGCGTCGCTCGGCATCAGCCGGACCACGGTCACCGCCGCCTACCGTGAGCTGCGCGACAGCGGCCACATCAGCAGCCGCCGCGGCGCCGGGAGCTGGACCGCGCTGCCGGCCGGGCACCGGGTCGGCACGTCCGGGCTGTGGACGCCGAGCGACGACGCCGACCTCATCGACCTCGGCTGCGCCGCGCTGCCCGCGCCGGTCGAGCTCACCGAGGCGGCCACGGAGGCGGTCGCCGACCTCGCGCCCTACGCGTGCGGCGCCGGCTACCAGCCGATGGGGCTGCTCGTGCTGCGGGAGGCGATCGCCCGCTGCTACACCGAGCGTGGCCTGCCCACCGAGCCCGACCAGGTGATGGTCACCGGCGGCGTGCAGCAGGCCCTCGACCTGCTGCTGCGGCTGCTCGTGGCGCCGGGCCAGCGCGCCCTGGTGGAGACGCCGACCTATCCCAACGCATTGAGCGCGTTCACCGCCAGCCGCGCCCGGGTGAGCGCCTACGCCATCGGTCCCGAGGGGTGGGACGAGGACCTGGTGCTCTCGACGGTACGGGCGGCGCAGGCGCGGGTCGCGTACCTGATCCCCGACTTCCACAACCCGACCGGCCACCTCATGGAGACGTCGCTGCGGGAGCGGCTCCCGTCCGCCGCCCACGCCGCCGGCACCGACCTGATCATCGACGAGTCGTTCCACGACCTCGCGCTCGACGACGTGGAGATGCCGCCGTCGGTCGCCGCGTTCGACCGCTCCGCGCGGGTGCTCACGATCGGTGGCATGAGCAAGGCCTACTGGGGCGGCCTGCGGATCGGCTGGGTCCGGGGCGCGGCGCCGCTCATCGCCCGGCTGGCCGCGGCCCGGGTCGGCGTCGACATGGCCTCGCCCGTGCTCGACCAGCTGGTCGCGACGCGGCTGCTGCAGCGCCGCGACGCGATCGTCAGCGCGCGGCGCAAGCAGCTGCTCGTCCAGCGCGACACGCTCGCGGCGGCGCTGCGCGCGGAGCTGCCCGAGTGGCGGTTCGTGCTGCCGCGCGGCGGGCTGGTGCTGTGGGTGGAGCTCGACGCGCCGGTGTCCAGCGCGCTGGCCCGGGCGGCGGAGGAGCTCGGCGTGCGGATCGCGCCGGGGCCGCGGTTCGGGGCCGACGGGACGATGGAGCGGTTCCTGCGGATGCCGTACGCGCTGCCCGAGGACACGCTGGTCGAGGCGGTGCGGCGGCTGGCGTCGGCGCGGGCCGACCTGGACCGGCCGCGCCGGCACTCGTGGTCGACGCCCGCCGTCGTCGCATGACGGTGCTGCTCAGCGTCGTGGCCCCCGGGAGTGGCGGCTTCCGGGGGCCACGACACTGTGGGGTGTGATTAGAGCTCCGCGAGCGATCCGGCGTACATCTGCTCGATGTCCTGGGCGAACGACTTCTCGACGGCCCGGCGCTTGACCTTCAGCGACGGCGTCAGCTCGCCGTCCTCGATCGACAGGTCCCGGGCCAGGATGCTGAACTTCTTCACCGTCTCCCACCGGTTGAGCTTGGTGTTGAGCTCGGTGACGTAGCCCTCGACGAGGTCGTGCGCCTCCTTGGAGGCGGCGATCTCCTCGTAGGACTTCCCGGCCAGCGGGGTGCCCTCGGCCCAGCCCTTGATCGCGTCGGGGTCGAGGGTGACGAGCATGGTCACGTAGTTGCGGGCCTGGCCGACCACGACCGCCTGGGAGGTGTAGGGGCAGACCGACTTGAACAGGCCCTCGATGTAGCTGGGCGCGACGTACTTCCCGCCCGACGTCTTGATGAGGTCCTTCTTGCGGTCGGTGATCCGCAGGTACCCCTGGTCGTCGAACTCGCCGATGTCCCCGGTGCGGAACCAGCCGTCGTCGGTGAAGGCGGCAGCCGTCTCCTCGGGCAGGTTGTGGTACCCCCGCATGACGGGCGTGCCCTTGAGCAGGACCTCGCCGTCGGTGTCGAGCTTGGCCTGCAGGTCGCCCAGCGCCTGCCCGACGGTGCCGATGCGGGGGGCGTCCTCGCGGTTGACGAAGGAGCCGGCCGAGGTCTCGGTCAGGCCGTAGCCCTCCAGGATCGGCAGGCCGGCGGCGAAGAAGAACTCGCCGATCTCCTTCGACAGCGGCGCGGAGCCGGACACCATCGCGCGCATGCGGCCGCCGAGGCGGGCCCGCAGCTTGCTGAACACGAGCTTGTCGGCGATCCCGGCCTGGACCGCGAGCAGCCCGCCCGGCGTGCGGCCGGCGAGCCGCTCGGCCGAGGCCTTCTTGCCGACGCCGACCGCCCAGGTGAAGATCTTCCACTTCAGGCCGCCGTCGGCCTGCGCGCCGGTCACGACGCGGTTGTAGACCTTCTCGAAGACCCGCGGGGCCGAGCACATGAGCGTCGGGCGGATCTTGCCGAGGTTGTCGATGAGCTTGTCGACGCGGCCGTCGACGTACGTGGGCAGGCCGACGTACAGGATCCCGCACAGCAGGGTCTTGCCGAACGAGTGGGAGAGGGGGAGCCAGAGGTACTGCAGGTCCTCCGGGTTGAGCAGGCCGATGTCGTTCTGCGTGCGCCCTTGCCAGACCCAGCCGGCGTGCAGCAGCTCGACGCCCTTGGGCCGGCCGGTGGTGCCGGACGTGTAGATCAGCGTGGCGAGCTGGTCGGGCTGGATGCCCTCGACGATGCGGTCGACGAGCTGCGGGTCCGCTTCGATCGCGGCCCGGCCCTGGGCTTCCAGATCGGCCAGGCTGAGGGTCTTGGTGGCCTCGCCACCGGTCGGCGTGCCGTCGATGAGCACGATCGCGACCAGGTCGGGCAGTGCGGCGCCGTCGACCTTGGCGGCCTGCTCCGCGTTCTCGGCGAAGAGGACCTTCGAGCCGGAGTCCTCGACGATGTAGACGGCGTCCTCGGGCTCGGTCGTGGGGTACACGGTCGTGGTCGCCGCGCCGGCGAGCATGATGCCGAGGTCGGCGAGGATCCAGTCGAGGCGGGTGCCGGCGAGCACGCCGACGCGGTCCTCCGGCTGCACGCCGAGCGTGGTCAGGCCGGCGGCGATCGCCCGGGCGCGCTCGTCGA
>NZ_BMPI01000026.1:8584-60842 GCF_014647515.1 Dactylosporangium sucinum
CCTGCCGCCAGGTGAGCCAGACGGGGTCGCCGGCGTCACCGGGGGCGGGGCTGCCGAAGGCGGGTTTGTCGGGGGTCTCGGCCACGCGGTGCAGGAACATGTCCGGGATCGAGCGGTACGGCAGTTCGAGCCGTTGCTGGGTCTGGGTCATGTCGGTCGGCCTCCGAGCCAGGCTTGGACGAGCACGTGACTGCGGTCACGTGCTGTCGGTTACCAGACGGTAAACCGTCGATCCCGTTACCGGCTAGACCCGAAACCGAAACGTGTTCTCCTTGTCTAGAACCAGTTTTGAGACTCAGCCGTCGCCGTCCTCACAGTCCGAGGCGCGCGGTCCGGAGGCGTTCGCCGGTCTCTGCCGGGCCGTCGATCTCGACCCGGGCGTGCTCCTGGCGGCCCGTGAAGAAGAGGAGCAGTTCGCCGGGGGTGCCGGTGACGGTGACCTCGGGACCGCCGCGACCGACCCGGGTCCCCTCATGGCCGGGAATGTCGACGATGATCGTGGCCGGGAAGCGGCGGGCGCTGAGCCGGGCCGACCCCTTGGCGCGGCCGGCGAGTGCGGCTTCGTAGGAATCCGGTAGGTCGCGTGGGGTCCAGCCGGGCCGGGCGCGGCGGACGTCCTCGTGGTGGATGAAGTACTCGACGATGTTCATCGCCTCGTCGACCGGCTTGATCCAGGCCGGCGGCGTGCGGACCCTGCCGACGAGCGCGGTGTAGTCGGTCTTCGCGAGTCGTTCCTGGACGCGCCGGGTGTGGCCGGCCAGAGGCCTGAGCAGGATGCCCGCGGCGGCGTCCGGGCGGCGCTCCCGCAGCACGAGGTGCGCGGCGAGGTCACGGGTGGCCCAGCCGGCGCAGAGCGTGGGCGCGTCGGGGCCGGCGGCGAGGAGCGAGTCGGCGAGCGCCGCGCGCTCGGCGCGGGCGAAGGCGGTCATGTGCGTAACGCTATCGCTGCGGCTGCCGCGCTCGGTTCGGCGGCGAAAACTTGTCGGTGGGTCTCTGTAAGGTTGCCGTGCGGCGTTGACGACTTACCCGGGGGGCGGACGTGACCAGTGGCAAGGTGCTCCTGAAAGGACTGCGGGTCCTGGGGCACGCCATCCGTGACGAGCCTCACATGTTCGCGATCTCGGTCGTGGGCAGCGTGCTGTTCAGCCTGCTGACGATCGCGACGGCCTTCGTCTCCGGCGCCGTCGTCGGCCGGGTCGCGGTCCCCGCCATCGACGCCCGCCACGTCGTCTCCGGATCCCTCGCGCTCGGCGCCTCCGCCGTCCTCGCGGTCAGCCTCGGCAAGATCGTCGGCATCGTCGCCCGGCGCCTCGGGGCCGGGGCGATGCAGTTCAACCTCCAGGCGCGCTACCGGCGGGCGGTGACCCGGCGCTACCTGCGCCTGCCGCTCGCCTGGCACCAGCGGCACCCCACCGGCACCCTGTTGTCCAACGCGAACGCCGACGTCGAGTCCGCGTGGTATCCGATCGCACCGTTCCCGTTCGCGGTCGGCACGGTCGTCATGCTGGTCGCGGCCGTCGTGTCGCTCTTCGTCACCGACTGGGCCATGGCCCTCGTCGGCGTCGCCATCTTCCCGGCGCTGCTCGGCGCCAACGTCGCCTACTCGCGGCGGATGGCGCCGCGCGTGGCCACCGCCCAGCAGCTGCGGGCCGACGTCAGCGCCGTCGCGCACGAGAGCTTCGACGGCGCCCTGGTCGTCAAGACCATGGGGCGCGAGGCGGCGGAGACCGAGCGGTTCGCCGCGAAGGCCGCCGAGCTGCGCGACGCCACGATCCGGGTCGGCCGGGTGCGGGCGATGTTCGACCCGGTCCTCGACGCGCTGCCGAGCATCGGCACGCTCGTCGTGCTCGTCGTCGGCGCGTGGCGGTTCCGGTCCGGCGCGGTCGGCGTCTCCGAGGTCGTCAGCGTGACGTTCCTCTTCACCGTGCTCGCCTTCCCGGTCCGGGCGATCGGCTGGGTGCTCGCCGAGCTGCCCCGCAGCGTCGTCGGCTGGGAGCGGATCCGGCACGTCCTCGACGCCGAGGGCGACACCGTCTACGGCGCGACCGAGCTCACCGACGCGCAGAAGCCGGCGGCGCTGCGCTTCGACGACGTCCACTTCGCCTACCGTGACCCCGACGGCGACCGGGCCTCCGACGTGCTCAGCGGCGTCACGTTCGACGTCCCGGCCGGGCGCACGGTCGCCCTCGTCGGGCCGACCGGGTCCGGCAAGTCGACGATCGCCGCGCTGGCCGCCCGGCTCGTCGACGCCGACACCGGGTCGGTGTCGCTCGACGGCGTCGACGTGCGCGAGCTGACCCAGGAGTCGCTGGTGCGCACGTCGGCGCTCGTCGCGCAGGTGCCGTTCGTGTTCGACGACACGGTCCGCGGCAACATCACGCTCGACCGGGCCGGCGTCGACGACGACGCGGCCTGGGCGGCGCTGCGCCTCGCGCAGGCCGACGGGTTCGTCGAGAAGCTCGCCGACGGGCTCGGCACCACGGTCGGCGAGCGCGGCACGTCGCTGTCCGGCGGCCAGCGGCAGCGGCTCACGATCGCGCGGGCCCTCGCGGGCGCGCCGCGGCTGCTCGTCCTCGACGACGCCACGAGCGCGGTCGACCCGCGCGTCGAGGCGGCGATCCTGGCCGCACTGCGGCGCGACGACGCCCAGCAGGCGTCGATCCTCGTCGTCGCCTACCGGCGGGCCACCATCGCCCTCGCCGACGAGGTCGTCTACCTGGAGCGCGGCCGGGTGGTCGCGCGCGGCACCCACCAGGAGCTGCTGGCGACCGCCCCCGGCTACGCCGAGCTGGTGACCGCCTACGAGAAGGCCGAGGCCGAGCGGGAGCGCGACGGCACGTTCGACGAGGGCGAGCGCGCCTCCGGCGGCGGCCTCGCTTCCACCGAGGACGGCGAGCGCGTGCTCGACGAGGGGAGCGTGACCGCGTGACGACCGCCGTGCCCACCGGGCCGATCGACGCCCCGGCGACCCGGCTGGGCGTGCTGCGCCGCGGCCTCGCCCTGTCGCCCGAGCTGTTCACCGGCCTGGCCGGCACCCTCGGCCTGGCCGTGCTGGCCACCGCCGGGCGGGTCGCCGTGCCGGTCGCCATCCAGCAGGGCATCGACAAGGGCCTGCTCGCGGACGGCGGCCCCGACCTCGGCGTGATCACCCTCGTCGTGACGGTCACCGCCGGCGTGCTGCTGCTGACGATGGTCTGTGCCTACCTGATGAACGTGCGGCTGTTCACGGTCAGCGAGACCGCGCTGGCCGGCATCCGCGTGCGCACGTTCCGGCACATCCACGATCTCTCGATGCTGCACCAGCAGTCCGAGCGGCGCGGCGCGCTCGTCTCGCGGGTCACCGGCGACGTCGACCAGATCAGCCAGTTTCTGCAGTTCGGCGGCCTGCTGTTCATCCTCAGCGTCGGCCAGCTCACCGTCACCACGGCGGTCATGCTGATGTATTCCTGGCAGCTCACGCTCGTCGTCATCGCCGCCTTCGCGCCGCTCATCGTCGTCGTCCGGATCTTCCAGCGCCGCCTCAGCGTCATGTACCTCCACGTGCGCGAGAGCGTCGGCGCCATGCTCGGCGTCATCGCCGAGAGCGTCGTCGGCGCGCCGGTCGTGCGGGCCTACGGCATCCAGCGCCGCACCGCCGACCGCCTCGACGCGGCCATCGACCGCAACCGGCGCATGCAGTTCCGCGCCCAGAAGAACAACGTGACCAGCATGGGCTTCGGCGAGCTCGCCGCCGGCCTGGCCCTCGCCGGCGTGATCGTCGCCGGCACGATCCTGGGCGCCGGCGAGCAGCTGACCGCCGGCCAGCTCACCGCGTTCCTGTTCCTGGCCACGCTGTTCGTCCAGCCGGTCCAGGTGGCGACCGAGGTGCTCAACGAGGCGCAGAACGCGATCGCCGGCTGGCGCCGCGTCCTCGACGTCATCGAGACCGAGCCCGACGTGGCCGACCCTTCCGGCGCCGGCCGCGACCTGCCCGACGGCCCGATCGACGTCACGTTCGAGCACGTCCACTTCGCCTATCCGGGCGGCCCCGAGGTCCTCACCGACGTCGACCTGACCGTGCGGGCCCGCACCCGCGTCGCCGTCGTCGGCGAGACGGGCAGCGGCAAGACCACGTTCGCGAAGCTCCTCACCCGCCTGATGGACCCGACGACCGGCCGCGTCCTGCTCTCCGGCGTCCCGCTGCCGGAGGTGCGCTTCGACTCCCTGCGCCGCCGCGTCGTCATGGTCCCCCAGGACGGCTTCCTCTTCGACGCCACGGTCGCCGACAACGTCCGCTTCGCCCGCCCCGACCTGAGCGACGTCGACCTCGAGCTGGCGTTCACCGAGCTGGGCCTCATCGACTGGGTCGAGTCCCTCGCCGACGGCCTGCACACCGAGGTGGGCGAGCGTGGCGAGGCCCTGTCCGTGGGCGAGCGCCAGCTGGTCGCGCTGGCCCGCGCCTACGTCGCCGACCCCGACCTGCTGGTCCTCGACGAGGCCACGAGCGCCGTGGACCCGGCCACGGAGGTCCGCCTGCAACGCACCCTGGACGCGGTCACGCGCGGCCGCACCACGATCGCGATCGCCCACCGCCTGTCCACGGCCCAGTCCGCCGACGAGGTCATCGTGGTCGACCGCGGCCACGTCGTCCAACGCGGCCCGCACGCCACCCTGGTCTCCGAATCCGACTCCATCTACGCCCGGTTGTACGCAAGCTGGCTCGAACAAACCCGCTGACCCGCCCACCTCACCCCGCCACCGGCGTCGCCCCCCACACGCCGGCGCCGATGCACACCGTGCGGCCGCGGCTCACGCACCGTGCGACTCACGCCCGGGGGCCTGCGCGGGGTTGCCGTGTGGGGGTTTGCGCGGGGTTGCCTTGCGTGGGGCTTGCGCGGGTCCGGACGGGTTGACCTGGTCGGCCGCTTGTCGTCAATGCGGTCGCGCCTGGCTGCCCCTCCGTGCCTCAGCGTCGTTGTGCCTTCGTTCCGCCGGCTCTCTGGTCTCCGCGCCGCCGGCTTTCCGCGTGTCCATGCCGCCGGGTCTAGGCTCTGCACCGCCGGCTCTCCGCCCGCCGCGCCGCCGGCTCGCCGCCCTCCGCCTCCGCGCCGCCGGCTCTCCGCCTCCGCCTCCGCCTCCGCGCCGCCGGCTCTCCGCCTCCGCCTCCGCCTCCGCCTCCGCGCCGCCGGCTCTCCGCCTCCGCGTCTCCGCGTCTCCGCGTCTCCGCGTCTCCGCGTCTCCGCGTCTCCGCGTCTCCGCGCCTTCGGGTTCCCGCGCCTTCGGGTTCCCGTGCTGCCCTCCGCGCGCCCGAAATTTCGGATATTTACGGCCTGCGTGCCGCCGGGTTCGGTGGGCGGTCGGGGTGCCTTCATGATCCAGGGAGAGTTCTGGCTGTCGGGGCAGCCAGATGTTGCCATCGATCATGGCGCCGCCCGGGTGAGGAGGAGCGGCGACAACGGGTGGTCGAGTTGTCACCCTTCCCGGGTGGTTCAGCCGTGTCGATGGCCTACCCTCGGAGGCATGGTTGCCGGGGGGCGCCGGCTCGTGCCGATGCAGGTGCGGGTCGCGGTGACGGGGTTCAACGCTATCGGTGGGGTCATGCTCACGCTGACGCTCGCCGCCATCGGGGTGCTGCTGTCGGGGATGCAGGTCGACCCGGCCCGGCAAGGGGGCACCGCCTACCTCGACTTCGTCCTCTTCTTCAACGCGATCCTGTTCCTGTTCCCGCTCGCGGTCGTGCTGGTGTTCCTCGGCGTGCGGATCAAGCGGGGGGAGCACTGGGCCTGGCTGGCGAGCCTCGTCTTCTGGGCGTTCGTCGGGACGATGGCGCCGCTGCTGACCTGGCTGCTGCCCGCGCCGCTGCTGTTCGCCGTGGTGCCGGCCGGGTGTGCCGGCGGGCTGCTCGCGCTGCTGCTGACGCCGCAGGCGCGGACGCACTGCGCCGACGTGGACCTCGACTAGGGAAGCGGGCCTTCGAGGTACCGCTGGATCGTCGGGCCCACGTTCAGCACGAGCTCGTCGGCGGGCATGGTGGCGATCGGTTCCAGCTTCAGGAGGTACCGCGTCATGGCCAGGCCGACCATCTGCGAGGCGACCAGCCCGGCGCGGATGGGGGCCTCGGCCGGGTCGAGGCGCAGCTGGGTCGTGGCGCGGCGGAGGATCTGCGTGACCAGGAGCTCGCGCAGCATGCGGGCCGACCAGTCGTGCTGCAGCGCGCTGCGGACCAGGGCGGCGGCCGCGGAGCCGGCGGGGGAGTCCCACACGCCGACGAAGCCGCGGACGAGGCGCTCGCCGACGCCGTCGAGGCCCGGCTCGAAGATCTTCGGCAGGAGTTCGCCCGGGTCGATCGGCGCCTCCATCGCGGCCAGGAACAGCTTGTCCTTCGCGCCGAAATAGTGGTGCACCAGCGCCGGGTCGACCCCGGCGCTGGTCGCGATCTGTCGGATGGACGCTCCGTCGTACCCGCGTTCGGCGAAGGCCGCGCGGGCAGCGGCCAGGATGGCCATGCGCGTGTCCTGGTTGCCGGGGCGTCGACCGGTGCGGGCCATGACTCTCTTTCAGCCGTGGGACTCAGGCGGTACGGCGGCGCAGCGTCGCCGCCCCGAGCAAGAGTGCCACGACCACGCAGCCGACAATGATGCCCAGGTCGCGCCACATGATCCCGGTCGGTTCCGTGTTCTGGCCCAGCTCGGTGAGGGCCTGCACGGCGTACGACATCGGCAGGACGTCGCTGATCGCCTGCATCCAGCCGGCCATCTGATCGCGGGGCTGCAGCAGCCCGCACAGCAGGACCTGCGGCAGGACCACGGCCGGCATGAACTGCACGGCCTGGAACTCGCTGTTGGCGAACGCGCTCACCAGCAGGCCGAGGGCCATGCCGAGCACCGCGTTGCCGACCGCGAGCACGCCGACGAGCCAGGCCGGGCCGAGGGTGTCCAGGCCGAGCAGCCAGAACGCCAGGGCGGACACGATGGTCGCCTGGACGGCGGCGGCGACGGCGAACGCGACGCCGTACCCGAGCAGGATGTCGACCTTGCCGATCGGCGTCGTGAGCAGCCGCTCCAGGGTGCCGCTGGTCCGCTCGCGCAGCATCGCCACGCTCGTCAGCAGGAACATGATCACGAGCGGGAACACGCCGAGCATGATGAGCCCGACGCGGTCGAACATCAGCGGGTTGTTGTCGTAGAGGTACCGCAACAGTGTCAGCAGTACCGTGGGAACGACCAGGATCATCGCGATGGTGCGCCGGTCGTGGCGCAGCTGCCGGAGGATTCGGCCGGCGGTCGAGAACGTGAGCCGCAGCGACATCGTCAGGCCACCTTTTCCTTCTCGGTTCCCTGCTGCTCGGACTCCTGGACCAGGCGCAGGAACGCCTCGTCCAGGTCGTCGGTGCCGGCCCTCGCTCGTACCGCGGCCGGAGTGTCGTCGGCGATCAGCAGGCCCTCGCGGATCAGCAGCAGCCGGTCGCAGCGCCCGGCCTCGTCCATCACGTGGCTGGAGACGAGCAGCGTCGAACCCTGCCGCGCGAGCTCGTGGAACCGCTGCCAGAGCTCGTTGCGCAGGACCGGGTCCTGCCCGACGGTCGGCTCGTCGAGGACGAGCAGCCTGGGCTTGCTGACGATCGCGCAGGCCAGCGAGGCCCGGGCGCGCTGGCCGCCGGAGAGCTGCCCGACGAGCTGGTTCTTGGCCTCGGCGAGCCCGACGTCACGCACGGCTTCATCTGCGGCGTTCGATCCCAGTCCGTACAGCGACGCGAAGTAGCGCGCGTTCTCGCGCACGGTGAGGTCTGCGTACACGCTCGGTGCCTGCGTGAGGTAGCCGACCTTGTCGCGCAGCGGCTTCGAGCCGGCGGGGTGGCCCAGCACGGTCACCGTGCCGCTGACGGTCTTCTGCACGCCGACGACGGCGCGCATGAACGTGGTCTTGCCGCTGCCGCTGGGGCCGAGCAGACCGGTGACGCTGCCGCTGGGGACGCTGCAGGTGAAGTCGTGCAGCACCCGCCGCTTGCCGCGTGCGATCACGAGGTGCTCGACCTCGATCGCATTGCTCATGGCTGGTTCGCCTTCTTCCGGGTTCGCTTCTCGTGGTGGCTGAGCCTGTGCGGACTTTCCGGTGCGGGTGGTGCCGCTGTGGCTTGCTGCTGTGGCCGCTCGCTGTGGCGGGGACTCTTGCCGCGGCCCGAAACTCAACGCCTGATGAACTCAACGGTAGATGAAATCTTGGACCAGCGTCAATGCGCAGACGCGACAGGGGGCGGACCGATCCGGTCCGCCCCCTGAGGCTGTGGCTGATGACGACTAGAGCGCGAGGACACGCTCCAGGAAGTCCTTGTACTGCCGGAGCGCCACCCGCAGCGACTCGGTGTCCGGGTGCTTCGACGTCTTCCGCGGGTCGAGCGCGTGCTGCTGCTCCTGCAGCTTCTCCGCGAGCGTCTCGATCGCGTCACTGACGACCGCGGACGCCTTGGCGACCGCCTTGACCGGGTCGTCGACAAACTTCGACTCGGCCTTCATCAGCCGAGACCGGAACTTGTCGGCCCGCTTCTGCTTCCAGAGCACGATCCGCTGCTCGACAACATCCCCGGGCCGAAGCGGCGCCGCAGCCGCAGCCGCGGCCAACTCGGTCTCCTCGTCCTCGTCGTCGTCGGCCTCGGCGACAGCCTCGTCCTCGTCCTCTTCTTCCTCGTCCTCATCGGACTCAGCTTCGGCGGCGGGCTCGTCGTCCTCGTCGTCGTCCTCTTCCTCGTCGGATTCGGCCTCAGCGACGGGCTCCTCGTCGTCCTCGTCCTCTTCGCCGTCCTCGTCCTCAGCCTCGTCGGCTTCGGCAGCGGGCTCCTCGGCCTCGTCCTCGTCCTCGGCGTCGTCCGCCTCGGCCGCAGGCTCCTCAGCGTCCTCGTCCTCGGCGTCGTCGTCCGAGGCCTCCTCGGCGCTGTCGGCCTCGCCGGTCAGTTCCTCGACGTCGGCAACGAGGTTGACCTCGTCGGCCGCAACCTCCTCGGCCACGTCCTCGGCAGCCACCTCCGCCGCCGCGTCCTCGACCTCAGCAGCATCCTCGTCGTCCTCGTCGCCAGCCTCGGCGGCCGGCTCGTCGCCCTCGCCCTCGGCAGCAACTTCCTCGACCTCAGCAGCGTCCTCGTCGCCCGCGTCCTCGTCGGCGGCAGCCTCCTCAGCCTCGGCGGCGGGCTCGTCGGCCTCCCCGGCCTCCGCCTCCTCAGCCTCGGCAGCGGGCTCGGCAGCCTCGTCGTCCGCCTCGGCGGCAGCCTCGTCAGCCTCGGCGGCCGGCTCGTCGCCCTCGCCCTCGGCGGCGACTTCCTCGACCTCAGCGGCCTCCTCGGCCTCAGCCTCAGCGGCAGGCTCCTCAGCGTCCTCGTCGGCGGCCGGCTCTTCGTCGCCCTCAGCCTCGGCGGCCACCTCTTCGGCAACGGCCTCCTCGGACTCCCCGCCCTCGGCCTCAGCGTCGTCGGCCTCGGCGGCGGGCTCGTCGGCCGCCGAGTCCTCCTCCGCGGCAGCTTCCTCGACCGCGACGGCCTCGGCCTCGCCGGCCTCCTCCGCCTCGGCTTCAGCGGCGGCCTCCCCGGCCTCGGCGGCCGGCTCCTCGTCGCCCTCGGCCTCAGCAGCCGGCTCCTCAGTGGCTTCCTCCGCGCCAGCCTCCTCGGCCTCCGCCTCAGCGGCCGGCTCCTCCGCCTCCTCGGCGGCGTCCTCGGCCTCGGCGGCCGGCTCAGCCTCGTCGGCTTCCGCGGCGGCCTCCTCGACGGCGGCTTCCGCGGCGGCGGGCTCCTCCCCAGCCTCGGCCTCGGCGGCGGGCTCGGCGTCGGCCTCAGTGGCGACCGGCTCGGCCTCGGTGTCCTCGGCGGCGGTCTCCTCGACCGCGGCGGGTTCGGCGTCGGCGTCCCCAGCGGCCGCGTCCTCGGCGACCGGCTCAGTCTCGGCGGCGGCTTCCTCGGCCACGGCCTCCTCGGCAACGGCCTCGTCAGCCGCCGCCTCCTCGGTCTCGACGGCCTCGGCCTCGGTGGCGTCCTCCGCGGCAGCTTCCGCGGCCTCGACGGCCTCGGCCTCCGTGGTCTCGACAGCCTCAGCCTCGGCGGCCTCGGCCCCAGCGGCGTCGTCGGCCGCGGCCTCCTCGGTCTCGACGGCCGCGGGTTCGTCGGAGGTGGACTCGGCGGCCGGTTCGGCCTCGGAAGCGTCCTCGACCGCAGCGCCGGTCTCGGGGTCGGTCTCGGCCGGGGCCTCGCCGACGATGGCGGAGATGTCGTCCGGGACCGCGACCGTGATCGCGTCGGTGTCGGCGAGGGGCTCGCCGGCCGCCGGAGCGACCTCGACGGCCTCGGCCGTGTCCGTGGCCTCCGCGGGCTCGGCCACGGCGGTGGTCTCGGCGGTGGTCTCGACGGCCGGCTCGGACGCCGCCGCCGGCGGCGGGGAGTCGACCGGCTGGCGCTGCTCCGGCACGACGGCCTCGGCGGGGGTGTTCTCCGGGGCGGTTGCCTCCGGGGAGGGACCGGACTGGTTGTTGGGCGGGGTGAAGTTGGGATGCATCGGGGCGGGTCCTCCGTCCGCTCGGTCTGAGCGGGGCTGCCACCCGCTCAGACTGCTGGTTCGCTCAGCGCTGGGGTCGCGGACGCCGGGAGGCCGAACGGCGCCCGGTCCAACGCCGCGACACCGACGGCAAGCGGGACCCCGGGCGGTACGGGCGTAGGGTCAGCCGACGGCAGGCGGGGAAGGGTGGGCGACCGCAGATCTTCCGTGCGGCGCACCCCGAAGGTACTCCCTCAACACCACCAGCCATAGACCCCAAACCGCCGAGTCTGTGCGGTGCGGGAGAATTGCCACTGTGTCGTCGAACCTTGATCCAGAAGTCGCCAACCGTTTACGCCGGAACGAGGCCGGGCTGGTGCCCGCGATCGTCCAGGAGCACGGCACCGGGCAGGTGCTGATGCTGGCGTGGATGGACGACGAGGCGCTGCACCGGACCCTGACGACGGGCCGGGCGACGTACTGGTCGCGCAGCCGCAACGAGTACTGGGTGAAGGGCGAGACGTCGGGCCACGCCCAGCACGTCAGGGCGGTGGCGGTCGACTGCGACGGCGACACGGTCCTGGTGACGGTCGAGCAGGTCGGCGCGGCCTGCCACACCGGCAACCACACCTGCTTCTACTCCCCGCTGGAGGTGACCTCATGACGACCGGTGCCGTCGCCCCCGACGAGGCGACCTTCCGTGAGCTGGCCCGCACCCGCCGGGTCGTCCCCGTCACCCGCCGGCTCCTCGCCGACGGCGAGACCCCCGTCGGCGTGTACCGCAAGCTCGCCGGCGGCCCCGGCACGTTCCTGCTCGAGTCCGCCGAGCAGGGCGCCGGCGCGGCCGGGGCGGTCTGGTCGCGGTACAGCTTCGTGGGCGTGCGCAGCCTGGCGACCCTCGTCGAGCGCGACGGTCGCGCCCACTGGCTCGGCACCCCGCCGGCCGGGCTGCCCGCCGACGGCACCCCGACCGACGTGCTCGCCGCCACCGTCGCCGCGCTGACCGCCGACGACAGCGACCTGCGCGACCTCGACCTGCCGCCGCTGTCCGGCGGTCTCGTCGGCTTCCTGTCGTATGACGCCGTCCGGCGCTTCGAGCAGCTGCCCGAGCTGGCGATCGACGACCTGGGCCACCCCGAGCTCGGCATGATGCTCGCGACCGACCTCGTCGCCCTCGACCACTTCGAGGGCGCGGCCCTGCTCATCGCCAACGCGGTGCTGCCGGCCGCCGGGGCCGACGACGCCGCCGTCACCGCCGCATACCACCAGGCCATCGGCCGGCTCGACGCGATGACCACGGCATTGTCCCGGCCCACGCCGCCGCTCGTGTCCACTGTGGACAGAGTGCCGCTCGGCGACGTGGTCAGCCGGACCCCGGCGGGGGAGTACCCCAAGGCGGTCGAGGCCGCCAAGGAGGCCATCCGCGCCGGCGAGTGCTTCCAGATCGTCGTCGCCCAGCGCTTCGAGCGGCCCACCGACGCCGACCCCCTCGACGTGTACCGCGTGCTGCGCACCACCAACCCCAGCCCGTACATGTACCTGCTGCGCTTCGACGGCTTCGACGTCGTCGGCTCGTCGCCGGAGGTGCACGTCAAGGTCGACGGCCGCCGGGCCCTGCTGCACCCGATCGCCGGCACCCGCTGGCGCGGCGCCACCCCCGAGGAGGACGCGGCCCTGGCGGCCGACCTACTCGCCGACCCGAAGGAGCGGGCCGAGCACGTCATGCTCGTCGACCTGGCCCGCAACGACCTCGGGCGGGTCTGCCGACCCGGCACCGTCGAGGTGCCCGAGTTCATGACGGTCGAGCGATACAGCCACGTCATGCACATCGTGTCGACCGTCGTCGGCGAGCTGCACGACGACCGCACCGCCTTCGACACCCTCGCCGCCACGTTCCCGGCCGGCACCCTGTCCGGGGCCCCGAAGGTGCGCGCGATGGAGATCATCGAGGAGCTGGAGCCGACCCGGCGGGGCCTGTACGGCGGGGTCGTCGGGTACTTCGGCTTCGGCGGCGACATGGACACCGCCATCGCCATCCGCACCGCCCTGATCCGCGACCGCGTCGCATACGTGCAGGCGGGCGCCGGGATCGTCGCCGACTCCGACCCGGCCGCCGAGGAGACCGAGACCCGCAACAAGGCCGCCGCCGTCCTGGCCGCGATCGCGACCGCCGAGACGCTGAGGCCGGCGCGGTGAGGCTCGACGGCCGGCGTGGCCTGACCGTCGTCGCGCTCGCGTGCGGGGCCGCCGCGGCCGTGGTGCTGCTCGCCGCGACCCGCGGCTGGCAGGAGGTCGTCACCGAGCGGGTCGCCCCGCTGCCGCCGGCCACGACCCACCGCACCGGCACCGACCTGGCGCCCTGGCTGCCCGCCCTCGGCGCGGTCGCCCTGGCCGGCGCCGGCGCCCTGCTGGCCACCCGCGGCGCCGCCCGGCTCGTCGTCGGCGGGCTGCTGAGCGTCGCCGGTGCCGGCATCGCTGCCGCCGCGCTGCTGACCCTCGGCGACGGGGTCACCGTCGCCTGGCCGGTGCTGTCGGCGCTCGCCGGGATCGTCGTCGCCGCCGCCGGCGTGGCCACCGTCCGGTCCGGCCGGACCTGGCCGGCCATGGGCGCCCGCTACGAGCGGCCAAAACGACCCGACGCCCCGGACGGCGCACCCCGCCGCCCGGCCTCGCAGGCGGAGCTCTGGGACGCCCTCGACCGGGGTGAAGACCCCACGACCCGCGACGGCGGCGGTTAGGGTCGGCCCATGGCGAGCAGCAAGGAAGTCCTGGAGATCGCCGGCCGTGAGGTGACGGTCACCAACCCCGACAAGGTCTACTTCCCGAAGTCCGGCCGCACCAAGCTCGACCTCGTCCGCTACTACGTGGCCGTCGCCGACGGCGCCCTGCGCGGGGCGGGCGGCCGGCCGATGGCCCTCAAGCGCTACGTCAACGGCATCGACGGCGAGGCGTTCTTCCAGAAACGCGCACCCGAGAAGCGGCCCGACTGGATCGAGACCGCCACCCTCCGTTACCCGTCCGGCCGCACCGCCGAGGAGATCGTGCTGCGCGACGCGGCCCAGCTCGCCTGGGTGGTCAACCTCGGCTGCCTCGAACTGCACACCCACTCCGTGCTCGCCGAGGACGTCGACCACCCCGACGAGCTGCGCATCGACCTCGACCCGGTGCCCGGCGTGCCGTGGGGCCAAGTCGTCGACGTGGCCCTCGTCGCTCGCGAGGTGCTGGAGGAATACGGCCTGGCCGCCTGGCCCAAGACGTCCGGCTCCCGCGGCTTCCACGTCTACGCCCGCATCGAGCCCCGGTGGACCTTCGCCGAGGTGCGCCGCGCCGCCGAGGGCTTCGCCCGCGAGGTCGCCCAGCGGGTGCCCGACCTGGCCACCGGCGCCTGGTGGAAGGAGGAGCGCCACGGCGTCTTCCTCGACTACAACCAGAACGCCAAGGACCACACCACCGCCTCCGGCTACTCGGTGCGCCCGTCCGGCGAGGCCCGCGTCTCCATGCCGCTGACCTGGGACGAGGTCCCCGGCTGCGACCCCGCCGACTACACCATGGACACCGTCCCCGGCCGGCCCGACGCCTGGGCCGGCGTCGAGGACGCCCGCGGCTCCCTCGAACCGCTCCTGGAGCTCGCCGCCACCTTCAAGAAGCAGGCGCCGGCGAAGAAGGGCACCGGCCGCCGCCAGCCGACCATGCCGCTCATCGAGATCACCCGCACCGCCACCAAGGAGGAGGCGATGGCCGACCTCGAGGCGTGGAAGGCCCGCCACCCCGGCGTGTGGCCGCTGCTCGAGGAGGCCGACGTGCTCGTCGACTCGATGCGGGGGATCAACAGCGTGTGGTATCGCATCCGGCTCAACCTCCGGCACGTGCCCGAGGCCGACCGTCCCGCCCAGGAGCCGCTCGCGCACGACTTCGACCCCTTCGCGAAGTGGAAGGAGATGCAGGCGCGCGGCGAGATCCCGCAGCGCTGGCGCCGCCCGGCGAAGGAGTCGCAGGACGGCGGTCATGACTGACGCCGCGGCGCCGGCTCGGGATCGCTGACCCAGCCCGCGACCAGCACCAGGCCGGTCGGGCGGTGCACGGCCAGATAGCCGAACGGCCGGTCGAACGTCACCGTCAGCCGCAGCTTCCGGGCGCTCGGCGGCGTGAACGCCACCGGCACCAGCGCCACCGCGGCCACCGCCGCCGCCCGGAACCCGCCGGCGGTGAACGACGCCACGCTGTGCTCCACCGCCGCGCCCACCCGCAGGTCCGCCGGACTGATGCCCGGGAACGGGCCCGTTGCGGCGGCGGCCGCCAGCCCGAACAGCTCCGGCTCGGCGAGCAGGTCGTGCGACGCCGTGGCCGAGAACCGCGGAACTTTCACCACCAGCTCCGGCACGTCGTCGTCGGCGTCCACCTCCGCCGCCACGACCCCCGGCCCCTCGGCGGGCGGGCCGTCGGCCCCGCCACCCCCTCCGCCGGCACCGCCGGTCCCGGTGGCCTCCACGGCGGCGGCCAGCACCTCGCCCGGCGGCCGGTCCGCCCGGCCGAGACACAGCAGCACGTCCAGGTCGCCCGAACCGGCGACGGTCACCAGCGTGAGCGGGCCCGCCGGGGACTCCACCACCCGCAGGCCGGCCACGTCGGTCGTCCGCCGATGCAGGGACGCCAGCCGGCGTCCCGCCCACCGACCGTACAACGGGCGCATCACACCATCCGTGAACGCCTGCCGCCACTCGGTCACCACCGACAGCGCCGACGCCAGGACCAGGCCCGTCTCCGGCCCCACCGACACCGGCATCGCCGAGATCAGGCCGTCGGTGTGCGCCGACGCCCACCCGTCCAGCAGCGCCCGGTCCACCGCCGCGTCGCCGGTCAGTCGCGGATCCGCCCGCGCCGCCCAGTCCAGGGTCAGCGGCACCCGGTCGCGCGTCCAGATGCCCAGCGCACCCCGCACCGGCAGCACCAGCGGCGTCGGCGCCACCGCCAGCAGCTCGGACCGGGCCGCCCCGCCCGCCACCGTCGCCAGGAGGGCCAGCAGGGGATAGACGCTCGCCGCTGAAAGTGCCGGCGCCGGGAACCGCCGGACCCAGCGTGCCGTCAATGTGTTGCAGGCGGGGACGCTCATGGACGTCACGCTAGAACAGGGGTACGACAAAACCGGCGGCGAGGCATTATGCCCTAGCCCATCAGGTGACGTCGGCCATACCCCCGCGGCCGTCCACTGACCGGGGGCCTCCTAGCATCGGTCGCATGACCACCGGAGAGGGGAGCTCCTTGATCAACGCGGAAAGTGGCCGTGTGCTCGACGAGATCCTCGCCGGAGTGCGTGAGGACCTGGCCGCCCGCGAGGGACAGGTGCCCCTGGAAGAGATCAAGCAGCGAGCCGCGCAGGCGCCACCGCCACAAGACGCCTACGCGAAACTTCGCGCCCCCGGCGTCGGGGTGATCGCCGAGGTCAAGCGCAGCTCGCCGTCGAAGGGTCAGCTGGCCGAGATTCCCGACCCGGCCGAGCTCGCCAAGGAATATGCGGCCGGCGGTGCCCGCTGCGTCAGCGTCCTCACCGAGGGCCGCTGGTTCGGCGGCAGCCTCGACGACTTCGCCGCCGTGCGCGCCGCCGTCGACGTGCCCCTGTTACGCAAGGACTTCGTCGTGTCCTCCTACCAGGTGCACGAGGCCCGGGCGTTCGGGGCCGACCTCGTCCTGCTCATCGTCGCCGCCCTCGACCAGAACACGCTGTCGGGCCTGCTCGACCGCATCGAGAGCCTCGGCATGACCGCCCTCGTCGAGGTCCACGACGAGGAGGAGACCGACCGCGCGCTGGAGGCCGGCGCCCGAGTCATCGGCGTCAACGCCCGCAACCTGCGCACCCTCGAGGTCGACCGCACCGTGTTCGAGCGCATCGCGCCCGGCCTGCCCGCCGAGGTCGTCAAGATCGCCGAGTCGGGCGTGCGCGGGCCCCACGACCTCATCCGCTACGCCTCCGCGGGGGCCGATGCGGTACTGGTCGGGGAGGGTCTCGTCACCCAGAAGAGCCCCCGCGACGCCGTCGCCGAGCTCGTCACCGCCGGCAGCCACCCGGCCACCCCGAGGGCCGCCCGGTGACCGGGCAGTTCCTCTCCGCCGCCGGCCTCCTGCCCGACCAGACCGGCCACTTCGGCCCGTTCGGCGGGCGCTTCGTCCCCGAGGCGCTCATCGCCGCCCTCGACGGCCTCGACGCCGCCTACCGGCACGCCCAGGCCGACGAGGCGTTCCAGGCCGAGTTCGGCCGGCTCCTGCGCGACTACGCCAACACGCCCAGCCCGCTGTACCGCGCCGACCGGCTCTCCGCCCACGCCGGCGGGCGGATCTACCTCAAGCGCGAGGACCTCAACCACACCGGCGCCCACAAGGTCCGCAACGTCCTCGGCCAGGCCCTACTCACCAAGCGCATGGGCAAGACCCGGGTCATCGCCGAGACCGGCGCCGGCCAGCACGGCGTCGCCAGCGCCACCGCCTGCGCCCTCCTCGACCTCGAATGCGTCGTCTACATGGGCGAAGAGGACACCCGTCGCCAGGCCCTCAACGTCGCCCGCATGCGCATGCTCGGCGCCACCGTCATCCCCGTCGCCACCGGCTCCAAGACCCTCAAGGACGCCATCAACGAGGCCCTGCGCGACTGGGTGACCAACGTCGACACCACCCACTACCTCCTCGGTACCGCCGCCGGACCGCACCCCTTCCCGGCCATGGTCCGCGACTTCGTCAGCGGCATCAGCGTCGAGGCCCGCCAGCAGATCCTCGGCCAGGCCGGCCGCCTCCCCGACGCCGTCGCCGCGTGCGTCGGCGGCGGCTCCAACGCCATCGGCGCCTTCCACGCCTTCGTCCCCGACGACGACGTGCGCCTCTACGGCTTCGAGGCCGGCGGCGACGGCGTCGAGACCGGCCGCCACGCCGCCAGCATCACCGGCGGCGCCACCGGCGTCCTGCACGGCGCCCGCACCTACCTGCTGCAGGACGAGGACGGCCAGACCGTCGAGTCACACTCGATCTCCGCCGGCCTCGACTACCCGGCCGTCGGCCCCGAGCACGCGTACCTCCACGACACCGGCCGCGCCGTCTACGAGCCGGTCACCGACGCCGAGGCGATGGACGCGTTCAAGCTGCTCTGCCGCACCGAGGGCATCATCCCGGCCATCGAGAGCGCCCACGCCGTCGCCGGCGCGCTGCGCGTGATCCCGAAGCTCGCCGCCGAGCTCGGCCGCGAGCCGCTCGTGATCGTCTGCCTCTCCGGCCGGGGCGACAAGGACATGGACACTGCGCGCGAATGGTTCAGCGTATGAGCGTTTCGGTGGCGTTCGAGAAGGCCCGCGCGGAGGGCCGCAGCGTCCTCATCGGCTACCTGCCGGCTGGCTTCCCGACCGTCGACGTCGCCGTCGACGCGATCAAGGCGATGATCGACAACGGCGTCGACGTGGTCGAGGTCGGCCTGCCGTACTCCGACCCCGTCATGGACGGCCCCGTCATCCAGCGGGCCACCGAGGCCGCGCTGCGCGGCGGCTTCCGGGTCGCCGACGGGCTGCGGACCGTCGAGGCGGCCGCCGCCACCGGCGCGCCCATCCTCACCATGACCTACTGGAACCCGGTCGAGCGGTACGGTGTCGAACGCTTCGCCCGCGACCTCGCCGCCGCCGGCGGTGCCGGCCTCATCACCCCCGATCTCATCCCCGACGAGGCCGAGCCCTGGCTCGCCGCCTCCGACGCGCACGACCTCGACCGCGTCTTCCTCGTCGCGCCGTCGTCCACCGACGCGCGGATCGCGCTGACCGCCGAGGCCTGCCGCGGCTTCGTCTACGCCACCAGCGTCATGGGCGTCACCGGCGCGCGCAGCACCACCAGCAGCGCCGCCCCCGCCCTCGTCGCGCGCGTGCGACAGTTCGCCGACCGGCCCGTCGCCGTCGGCCTGGGCGTCTCCACCGGCGACCAGGCGGCCGAGGTGGGCGCCTTCGCCGACGGCGTCATCGTCGGCAGCGCCCTCGTGCGGTGCCTGCTCGACGCGCCCACACCCGCCGAGGGCGTCGCCGCCGTGGCCGCGCTCAGCGCCGAACTGGCCGAGGGCGTCCGCCGCCGCTGAGCGACCTTCCCCGCCGCACGTCGTTGTCTTGGCGTGCGGCGTTTTTCCGATTTGGTACTGCTGGTGCTGTTCGCGGCCGGCGCACCTTTTGTGGGACCCTTCGCGGGGCCTGCCGGCGCGGTCGGTACCGGCCCGACGGTGGCCGTCGATGCGGGCTGGCGCCAGGACGGCGGCGACCCCGGCCGCTCCGGCCACCAGCCCGTGGCCGCCCCGGCCCGCGGCCTTTCGGTGCGGTGGACCGCGCCGGCGAGCCGCGACGAGGAGCAGGTCGGCGGCGCCGTGGTCGTCGACGGCACCCTCTTCCGTTCGGCCGGCGGCCCGAGCGGCCAGGTGCGCCGGTACGACGCGGTGACGGGCGCCGACCTCGGCCCGATCGTCGACGTGCCCGGCCGCCGCTTCGGCCGGCTGGCGGTGGTCGACCGCACCGTGATCGTCGAGTCCGTCGACGTGGGGTCCGCGGTCCGGCGTCTCGCCGCGTACAGCTTGACCGGCCACCAGCGGTGGGAGACCGTCCTGCCGGATGCCGTGTCGGGCGGCTATACGGTGGGTGACGGGTTGATCTTGCGGAGTGCGGGGTCGGAGGTGGCGGCGTACAGTGTGGCCGACGGCGCGGTGGCGTGGACGGCCCGGCTCGGCGGGGAGGCAGGCCTGCACCCGCCGGTGATCGGGGACGGGCTCGTGCTGCAGGCGAGCGAGGACCCGCCCGTGCTGTCGGCGTTCGACGTCACGACGGGCCGGCCGGCGTGGCGGCGGGCGGTGAGCGGTGCCGAGCTGGTGGCGCGCGCCGGCACGGTGTACGCGATGGGCGACGGTGGCGTCTGCGCGTACGCGGTGCGGGACGGCGCCGACCGCTGGTGCGCGCACAACCCCACGACCACCGTGGGTGACAGGCCAGGCGGGGGCGGGGCGGGCCCACATGCGGGTGCCCAGCAGGCGGCGAAGCGCTCGAACGGCATCGATGCCGTTGCCCAGCGGGCCACGAAGAGCTTGAGCCGCGTCGACGTCGTCGGAGTTGGGCGGCCGCGGTTCGGTACCGTGTCCGATCGAGCGCTGTTCGTGGTCGGCGACGCCGGGCGAGTTGCCGCCATCCTGGTCGCCGACGGCAGTGTCGCGTGGACCGGCCGGTACGGGCTGGGGTGGGAGGTCGACACCTCCTACTGGGCGCCCGTCAACGGAGGCGGTGTCGTGTACGTCGTCGCCTACCACTTCGATGTTCGTGGCGATGACGTTCGGCATCGGACCGATCTCACGGCGTTCTCCGCCGCCGACGGGCGAGTGCTGGATCGGGTCGAGCTCGGGTTCGACGCACTGCAGGGGGCCGAGCCGCTGCTGTTGGCCGGGGAACATGTGTACTTCGCGGCGCTCGAACGGCTCTACGCGCTCGCCGTGCGCTGACTCCGCTGCGCCGTGCATGATCGCGGACCTTTCTGTGTCGTATGAGGACGGAAAGTTCCGTGATCATGCGCGGCCCGCGTGAGGTCGTGGACCTGGTGCCCAAAACTGGCGATCACTCCGGCCAGTTCCATGATCGAGGGAAGAATCTGGCTGTCGGGACAGCCAGATGTTTCCCTTGATCATGGAGCGACGAGCCTGGAGCGGCGCCCGCGGAGCAGACGGCCGCGCAGCGAGGGCCGTGGAGCGAGGGCCGTGGAGCAGCGACCGCGCAGCGAGGACCGTGCAGCGAGGGCCGCGCAGCGAGGGCCGTGGAGCAGCGACTGTGCAGCGAGGGTCGTGGAGCGGCGGGCGAACTGCGCGGCTAGGCGGCGGACTGCAGCGCTCGGCGCCACGTGTTGCGGATCGCCTGGGCGCCCCATGCGTTCGGTTCGATGTGGCCGCAGAACCACAGGTTGCGGTTGGCCGGGCGGGAGTCGGGGGTCGAGATGTCGCCCGCGCTCGTGCCGTGCCCCAGGAACGCCGCGTGGACGTCGGCCAGGGCGGCGCCGTGGCGGGTCGCGGCCTCGCGGATGAAGGTGTTCAGCGTGTCCAGGACCGCCGCGCCGCCGGCCATCTCCGGCAAGCCGATGAGGGAGAGGTCGCCGGTGCCGTCCGACGGGTCGTACACCGTCGTGGCGATCACGCGGGCACCCGTGGCCGTCAACGACGTGAGCGCGGTCTCGTAATTTTCAGCGATCCGGGTCACGGCGGCCGACAGGGCGGCCGGGGCCGGGGCGGAGACGAGGGTCGTCAGGAGGTCGTTGCCGCCCATCGTCAGCGTGATCAGCGCGGGGCGGCCGTGGACCTGGCCGAGCTGGCGTCGCACCACGTCGTCGCTGGTGGCGCCGTCGGCGGCCAGCATGGTCAGGTCGATGCCCAGGTCGTCCGCGAGCAGGGAGGCCGCGCCGAGACCGGGGCCGCCGGCGTAGGCGTCGATCGACATGGAGTCACCGAGCGCGATGTACCCGGAAGGCATGCAGAGATCATCGCGGATGTGCGGGCCCGCTCGCCAACGGGAATTTTACGCGGCGTCGGCGACCTCGGGCTCCTTGTCGCGCTCGATCTCGCGGAGCACGCCGGTGCGCCCGGCCGCCGCGTCGGCGATGGCGGTGCGGGTGGTGGCGGTCAGCGGCTGGGGGAGGGTGGCCGGGTCGTGCCAGGCCAGGCGGCTGATCCTGCCGGGGGCGTTGAGCGCGGGGCCGCCGCCGTCGAGGCGGCCGCGGAAGACGTGGACGAACAGGTCGGGCATGGACTCGCCGCAGCCGTCGCCGGTCAGCTGGTACATCCCGATGATCTCGACGATCTCGGTCTCCAGGCCGGTCTCCTCGCGGATGTCCCGGATGGCGGCGTGCACCGGGCTCTCCGCCGCCCGGATCTTGCCGCCGGGCAGGCCCCACAACTGGTGACCGCCGGCCTGCTGGCACAACAACACGCGGCCGGCCGAGTCCTCGATGACCGCGGCGACCGCCTGTGTGACCTTGCTGCCGTTACTCAGCTCTGAGTAGCTCATTCCCAGACTGTATGCGCCACCGCGGACGGTTGCGAGAGCTTCGCTGCTGGTGATCTTCCCACTTCACGGACGGGGCAGGGGCAGGGCATCGCGTTTCGGCGGATCGGCGGTAGCGTGTGCACCCGTGGATGCTGCCCTTTTCCCGCTGGCCGAGATCCCCAGCCCGACCCGTGGTGTCTGGGACATCGGTCCGATCCCGCTGCGGGCCTATGCACTGTGCATCGTGCTGGGCATCGTGGCCGCCTGCTTCATCGCCGACCGCCGCCTGCGCGCCCGGGGCGCACCCCCGTGGGTGATCCTCGACGTCGCGATCTGGGCGGTCCCGGCCGGCATCATCGGTGCCCGTCTGTACCACGTGCTCACCTCTCCCGAGGCGTATTTCGGCGACGGTGGCTCGATCGTCAAGGCGTTCAAGATCTGGGAGGGTGGCCTCGGCATCTGGGGCGGCATCGCCGGCGGCGCGCTCGGCGCGTTCATCGCCTGCCGGCGGCTCAACCTGCCGTTCGCGATGACCGCCGACGCTCTGGCCGTGGGCCTGCCGGTGGCGCAGGCGATCGGCCGCTGGGGCAACTGGTTCAACAACGAGCTCTACGGCAAGGAGACGACCCTGCCGTGGGGCCTCAAGGTGTACCAATGGGACGCGGCCGCCGGACGGGCGCAGGAGATCGCCGGTGAGCCGAACGTCGCCGGCATCTTCCATCCGACGTTCCTCTACGAGTCGCTGTGGTGCATCGGTGTCGCGCTGGTGGTCTGGTATGCCGACCGCCGCTGGTCCCTGGGCAGAGGGCGGGCGTTCGCGCTGTACGTGATGCTGTACACGGTCGGCCGGTTCTGGGTCGAGCTGCTGCGCATCGACGAGGCGCACCACTTCCTCGGCATGCGCCTGAACAACTGGACGTCGATCATCGTCTTCGCCGCCGCGCTGGCCTACTTCCTGCGGGTCCGCGGGCCGCAGGAGCGGGTGACGTACGACGAGCAGGGGCGCATCACGCTCGTCGGCGCGGATTCCCCAGCGGTGCCGGAAAAGTCCGAAACGTCCGAGAAGGACGAAGCGGCGGAGAGCGCGGACGCGCAGGAAGCGGACGCGGCGGCCGACGACGAACCGGAAGACGAGGACGAACCCCGCACGAAGACCGAGAAGGCCGAGGAAGAAGCGGGTAAGCCCTGATGCGCACCGCAGTCGTGGTGGGCGCCGGCGTCGCCGGGCTCGCCGCGGCCGGTGCGCTGGCCCGGACCGGCTGGTCCGTCACCCTGCTCGAGCGCGAGGACCGGCTCCGCGCCGGCCGCTCCGCGGTCGTGCTGTGGCCCAACGGCGTGCGCGCCCTGCGCGCCCTCGGCCTGGCCGGCGGCCTCGACGGCATCTCGACGCCGGTGCCGCCGACGGGCATCCGCCGCCCCGACGGGCAGTGGCTGGTCCAGCCCGGCGCGGCCGAGCTGGAGTCGCCGCCGGTCGTCGTGCACGGCGAGGACCTGCACGACGCGTTCATCGCCGGCCTGGGCGACCAGGTCGACGTGCGGGGCGGCATCGCCGTGCAGAGCGCACGGGTGACCCGGGACCGCCCGGCGGTCGGTGACGGCCGGGTCATGTTCGAGGCCGACCTGGTCGTGGCGGCGGACGGTGCGGACAGCGTCGTGCGCCGCCGGCTGGCCGCGGGCACCACGTTCGCGAGCGCCGGGTTCGCGGCCTGGCGGGCGGTGATCCCGTGGTACCGCGCGCCGCAGCTGCCCGAGGAGCTGCCGCCGCACGGCGAGACGATGGGGGCGGGGCACCGCTTCACGTACGCGTCGCTGGGCGAGCAGGGCCACCAGGGGCACACGAGCCGCGGCGGCATCGCCTGGACGGCGACCGTGCCGGGCGCGCTGCGGCCCGAGCCGCCGGCCGGGCAGCTGGCGCTGCTGCGCCGCTGGTTCGCCGGCTGGCATGCCCCGGTGGGGCAGCTGCTGGCCGCGACCGAGGCCGACGACCTGCTGCAGGAGCCGGTGGGGGAGCTCAAGCCGCTGCCGGGGACGTTCGGGGTGCCGGCCGGGCCGGGCGGCTACGTGCTGGTGGGCGACGCCGCCCACGCGATGCCGCACCACCTGGCCCAGGGCGCGTGCCTGGCCCTGGAGGACGTGGCCACGCTCCAGGCGGTGCTGGTGAACGGCAGCCTGGCGGCGGGTCTCCAGGAGTACGACCGCCGCCGCCGCAACCGCGTGCAACGGGTCCTGCTGCAGACGCGCAAGGCCGGCTCGGTGCTGCAGCCGCGGGGGCGGCTGGCCGCGCTGAGCCGGGTCAACCCGAGAACCCTGGACAAGGCCGCCGCCATCGCGACGGAGTGGCCCGGGCCTACCGGCTGAGCACGCCGTGCTCGACGCAGGCCGCCGACCAGCCGGCCGGGAGCACCTGCACCTTCATCCGCCGCCGGCACTGCGGGCAGTATCGCGGCGGTTCGAGGGCGCGGGCGGCCGCGCACGCCTCGTGGGAGCCGCCGGCGAGCGGCTCCCCACACCGGTCGCAGTAGGTCACAGCGTCGCCGACAGGGCCTTGACGGGCATGCGCAGCTCGTCGAGCAGCGCCAGGTCCTCCGACGGGGCCCGGCCCAGCGTCGTGAGGTAGTTGCCGACGATCACCGCGTTGACCCCGCCGAGCAGCCCGTCGCGGGTGCCGAGGTCGCCGAGCGTGATCTCTCTTCCGCCGGCGTACCGCAGCAGCGTCCGCGGCAGCGCCAGCCGGAACGCGGCGATGGCCCGCAGCGCGTCCTTCGGGTCGAGGACCGGCTGGTCGGACAGCGGCGTGCCGGGCCGCGGGTTGAGGAAGTTCAGCGGCACCTCGTGCGGGTCGAGCTCCTGCAGCTGGATCGCGAACTCGGCGCGCTGCTCGACGGTCTCGCCGAGGCCGAGGATGCCGCCGCAGCACACCTCCATGCCGGCGGCGCGGACCATCCGCAGCGTGTCCCAGCGCTCCTCCCACGTGTGGGTGCTGACGACCTGCGGGAAGTGCGACCGGGCGGTCTCCAGGTTGTGGTTGTAGCGGTGGATCCCCAGCGCCGCCAGCTCGTCGACCTGCTCCTGGGTGAGCATGCCGAGCGACGCGGCGATGTTGATGTCGACGGCCGCCCGGATGGCGGCGACGCCGTCGGCGAGCTGGGCCATGAGCCGCTGGTCGGGGCCGCGGACGGCGGCGACGATGCAGAACTCGGTGGCCCCGGTCGCGGCGGTCTGCTTCGCCGCCTCGACGAGCGACGGGATGTCGAGCCAGACCGCCCGCACGGGGGACGTGAACAGGCCGGACTGCGAGCAGAAGTGGCAGTCCTCGGGGCAGCCGCCGGTCTTGAGCGACACGATGCCCTCGACCTCGACCTCGGGCCCGCACCAGCGCATCCGCACGTCGTGGGCGACGGCGAGGTACTCCGGGAGCTCCTCGTCGCTGCAGCGCAGGACGGCGAGGACGCCCTCGCGGTCGAGCCCCACACCGGTGTCCAGGACGGTCTTGGCAGCATCAAGCATGGTCGTACCTTACAAAGCGTTCAGGACCCCCGCGGGGCCGGATGGTTTGTCGACGTTGCACAATCGGCATCGTAGAGGTTCTACAACGACTCGGGGAGGCCCCACGTGGAGTGGCTGAACGCGCTCGACGACGACGCCGCGGCGCGGCACGCCGCGGGCCTGCGGCGCGAGCTGCGCCCCCGCGGGGCGGCGATCGACCTCGCCGGCAACGACTACCTGGGCCTGTCCCGCCACCCCGAGGTGCTCGCCGCCGCGGCCGGGGCGCTCGCCGAGTTCGGGCTCGGCGCGACCGGCTCGCGGCTCGTGCGCGGCACCACCGCCGTCCACGAGGCCCTGGAGACCGGGCTGGCGGACCTGCTGGGCGCCGAGTCGGCGCTGGTGTACTCCTCGGGCTACCTGGCCAACCTCGGCGCCGTGCGGGCCCTCGTGCGGGACGGCACCCTCGTCGTCTCCGACGCCCACAACCACGCGTCGATCGTCGACGGCTGCCGGCTCGCCTGCGCCGGCCGGGCCGGGCGCGCGGGCGCGGCCACCGTCGTCGCGCCGCACGCCGACCCGGCCGCGGTCCGCGACATCCTGGCCGCCCACCCGGGCCGGCCCGCGGTCGTGGTCACCGAGAGCGTCTTCTCCGTCGACGGGGACCTGGCGCCGCTCGCCGAGCTGCACGCGGTCGCCCGGGCGCACGGCGCGCTGCTGCTCGTCGACGACGCCCACGCGCTCGGCGTGCTCGGCCCGCGCGGCGCCGGCGGGGTCGCCGCCGCCGGGCTGGCCGGGGAGCCGGACGTGGTGGTCACCGCGACGCTGTCCAAGTCGCTGGGGGCGGCCGGCGGTGTCGTCGCCGGCCCGCGGCAGCTGCACCGGCTGCTCGTCGACACCGGACGCACGTTCATCTACGACACCGCGCTGCCGCCGGCCGTCGCCGCCGGCGCCCTCGCCGCCCTGCGGCTGCTCGCCGGCGGTGACGCGCTGCGCGCCGAGCTGCACGCCCGCACCGCCCGGGCCGTGGCGCGGCTGCGGGCCGAGGGCCTGGAGGTCTCGGCACCCGACGGCGGGGTCGTCTCGGTCGCCGCGCCCAGCCCCGACGAGGCGTTCGCCTGGGCGGCGGCCTGCCGCGAGCGCGGGGTCGCGGTAGGCTGCTTCCGCCCACCGTCCACACCGGACGGTCGCGCGCGGCTGCGGCTGACCGTCGGCGTCGGCGTGCCGGCCGAGGACTTCGACCACGCGCTCGACATCATCATCAAGGAGCGCCCGTGACGGACCTCTTCGAGGGTTCGACCGTCATCCCCGTCCCGCTCACCGGCCCCGTCGTCGTCACCGGCACCGACACCGGCGTCGGCAAGACCATCGTCACCGCCGCCATCGCCGCCACGGCGACCGCCGCCGGGCTCAGCGTCGCCGTGGTGAAGCCGGCCCAGACCGGCACCGCCGACGGCGACGAGCCGGACGCGCGCACCGTGGCCCGCCTGGCCGAGCCGGCGAGCGTGCGGACCCTCGCCGAGTACCCGGACCCGCTCGCCCCGCTCGCCGCCGCCCGCGTGGCCGGGGAGGACGCGCTCACGGCGGTCATGGCCCAGCTGGCGATCCGCGGCGCCGCCGAGAACCACGACCTGACGCTGATCGAGGGCGCGGGGGGTCTGCTGGTACCGATGGGCGAAGGCGGCTGGACCGTCCTCGACCTCGCCGCCGCCCTCGACGCGACGGCCGTCGTCGTCGCCCGCGCCGGGCTGGGCACCCTGAACCACACCGCCCTCACGCTGGAGGCGCTCGCCCGCCGCGGCGTCCCGGCGCTGGTCGTCCTCGGCGCGTGGCCGGCCGACCCGGAGCTGGTCCACCGCACCAACCTGTTCGACCTGCCGGGCGAGCTGGCCGGCGCGGTGCCCGACGGCGCCGGCGCCCTCGCCCCGGAGCTGTTCCGCCGGGAGGCGCCGCACTGGCTGGCGGACCGGCTGCACGGTCGGTTCGACCCGGTCGCTTTTCGCTCCCACAGCAAGTAGGGACGACGAAGATCGATCAAAGCCGGTACGGTCGGCGCCATGGAAGCGATCGTGGGCGACCTCGTGCTCGACACGTCGGCCATCCTGGCGTACACACAGGGCAAGGCGGGGGTCGAGGAGCTGGTCGCGAACGTGGTCGCCGGCGGCGGCACGGTCGTCGTCCCGGCGGTCGCCGTCGCCGAGACCCGCGGCGAGCTCGACTACCGTGAGGAGCTGGGCCGGCTCGACGCGCTCGTGGCCACGACCGGCGTGCGGGTGGCGCCGCTCGACGGCGCCGACGCGGTCGACCTCGGCCGGCTCGCGTCGCGCCTGAACAGCACCGTCGGCCTGGCCCACGCGGTCGCCGAGGCCCAGCGGCACGAGGCCCGGCTGGTCACCGCCCACGGCGCGCACGTGCGCCGCTCGCTGGGCGACCTGAACGGCATCGTCGACCTCTAGCAGCGCCCCGCTGCTCCCGGGAAGCTGCTCCCCGTGTCGATCTTGCAGTTGTGGTGCCTGACAAACCTGGACATTCCTGGAGCGTCGCGGCACCACAACTGCAAGATCGACGCAATGGGGGCTAGCGGGGCGACGGGGCGAGCACCGTTGCCGGCAGGGTGAGGCGGAACGACGTGTCGTCCAGGCGGACGTCGCCGCCGCACAGCGCGGCCACCGCCCGGGCCACCCGCAGGTCGGCGGCGCTCGGCAGGGCCGGCGCGTCGTCGGCCGGGCGGCGCGGCGCGGCACCGAGCGGCGTCGTCAGCTCCGCGTGCGGGACGATCCGCGCGTCGATCGCCGGGGCCGGGTCGCGGCGCAGCGTGACCGCGACGTGCGCGCGGGCCGGCGCGGCCGTGGCCAGCCAGAGGACGAGCTGACCGACCAGGTGCCGGCAGACCATCTCGTCGGCCGCGACCGGCACCGTGTCGGGCACGTCGGCGTGCACGCTCACCCCGCCGGCCACCGCCACCCGGCGGGCCAGGTCGACCGCGTCGCGCAGCACCGCCACCAGGTCGGTCGCACCGGACCGCGGTGCGGCCCCGCCGGTCGCCGCCAGCGGCAGTACCACGGTGTCGACGTACCGCTCGAGCCGTATCGCGTTGCGGTCGATGGCGTCCAGGCAGGCCGCGCCCTCGCCCGGCCCGCCGGGGTCGTCGCGCAGCAGCCGGGTGTACGCGAGGATCGAGGTCAGCGGCGTGTGCAACTCGTGCCGCATCCGCGCCGCCGTGTCGTCACCGGTGGAGAACAAGGTGCTCATCGACCTGACAAACCCCGGCGGCGGGCGGGAAGGTGTGCCGGTTCACCCGATCGGGAGCAGGTGCCGCGGCGCCCGCGGCGAGTGCGGCACCGGCTGGCGCAGCACGGCGCGGCGCAGTTCGGCCTGCACGGCCGGCGGCTCGCCCGACGCGTCGACGATCGTGAAGCCGGCGGCCTCGGGCAGCGCGCGGTACGCCGCGTCGCAGGCCGCCAGGTAGGACAGCTCCTCGTGGTCCTTGCCGCGCGCCTCGACCCGCTCCTGGGCGGTCGCCGGCGCCACCGCGAGGTACAGGACCAGGTCCGGCTTCGGGAAGGCGGCGAACAGGGCCCGCGCCCAGCGCTGCCTCCCGCCGCGCACGGTGATGCTCGTGTACTGGCAGTAGGTGTACCGGTCCATCACCGCGACCGTGCCGGTCAGCCGGGACAGCAGCAGCGCCCGGGCGATGACCAGCCAGCGCAGCAGCGTCTCGACCAGGAGGAAGCCCCGCACGCCGAGGAGGTCCTCGGCGTCGCGCCGCCCGAGCCGGCGGGCCACCTTGCCGAAGAAGACCCGGCCGGCGGCGTTGCGGTGGTAGCGCGCCGGGGTCCCGGTCGCGGTCAGCCAGTCGGCGAGCCACCGGGCCTGGGTGCTCTTGCCGGCGCCGTCGATACCAATCAGTGCCACTGTACGGATCACCCACCCAACGATAAGCCCGCGGATGTGAAACCGCTGTGAGCGCTACGGGAGGACGATCACACTCGTGCCGCTGGCGACCTGGTCGAGCAGCACCTTCTGGGCCGCCGGGGGCATCCGGACGCAGCCGTTGGACTTCTTGTAGCCGAACTCGTTGCGGTACCAGGCGTGGATCCCGGTGTGCGCGTCGTAGAGGCCCTCGTCGACGGCGTTCTTGTCGTCGGGCACGGCGCCGAGGGCGAGCACGTCCAGGCCCGCGTAGACCTTGCTCGGCAGCGACGAGCGCCCGAGCACGAACGTGCGGCCGAGCGGCGTCGGCGTGGACGGCGCACCGATCGTGACGGTCCAGGTCTGCTGGGTCACGCCGTCGCGCAGCCAGGTGAGGGTGAACGCGGAGCGCCGCACGACGAGCTGGTCGCGCAGCGGCCGGGTGGTCCAGCCGCCGGCCGGCAGCCAGCCGACGCTGCGGTTGATCGACGGCAGCAGCACCGCCACCCAGCCGTCGCGGCGCGCGACGATCGGCATGACCAGGTCGACGCCGCTGATCTGCGGGGTCAGGTAGGCGCGGGCCTGCCCGCCCGGGGCGTCGTAGACCGGGCTCTTCGCGGCGAGCTGCAGTCCCTCGGTGAGCGCCGTGGTCGACGCCTGGTCGGGGTCGGCCGGGAAGCCGGTCGCCGCCTGTGTGTAGGTGATCGTCGGCAACCCGGCGGCGGGCGCCGCGGCCGGCGGGGTGCTCGCCGCGGCCGGCGGCGCGGGGCTCGCGGACGCGGCGGCCGTCGGCGCCTGGGACGCCGGCGGTGCCGCCGTGGGAGTGCTGGCCGGTCTGCCGCCGCAGGCGGTGAGTGTGGCTGCGAGCGCGGTGAGGACGGCGACCCGGCGCAGGAGCATCCGCCCAGCGTAGCGGGGCCACCTGGCGGTCCGCGTCAGGCGTTCCGGCAGGCGGCCTCGATCCGGAGGATGGCCTCCGGCAGGTTGGCGGTCGGGATCGAGCCGTAGCCGACGACCAGCCCGGGGTCGGGACGGGGCGGCGGCTCGGCGTAGAACGAGGCCAGGGGCTCGACCGCGACCTCGGCCGCGCGCAGGCGGGCGACGATCGCGTCCACCGGCAGGCCGGGCACCGCGCGGAAGGTCAGGTGCAGGCCGGCCGAGGAGGGCACCGGCGTGAACCACCCGGCCAGGGGACCCCGGGCGGCCGCCGTGAGCAGCTCGTGCCGGGCCGCGTAGACGCGGGTCACCGCGCGCAGGTGCCGGGCCAGCCGGCCCTCGTCGAGCAGCGCCGCCAGGGCCAGCTGGGCGGCCGGGTCGCCGTGCCAGTCGGTGAGCCGCTTCGCGGCCCGCAGCGCCGGGCGCAGGGTGGCCGGCGCGACCAGGAAGCCCAGCCGCAGCGCGGGCAGCAGCGTCTTCGAGAACGAGCCGACGTAGATCACCCGGCCGGCCCGGTCGAGGCTCTGCAGCGGCTCGAGCGGCCGGTCGGAGAAGCGGAACTCGCTGTCGTAGTCGTCCTCGACCACCGCCGCCCCGGTCTCCTCGGCCCAGGCCAGCAGCGCCGAGCGGCGGTGCAGCGACATCGCGATGCCCAGCGGGTACTGGTGGGACGGCGTGACGTAGACGAGGCGCGCGGTGCGCGGCAGCGCGCCCACCACGATCCCCTCGGCGTCGACCGGCACGCCCACGACCCGGGCGCCGTGGGCGGCGAACAGCCGCCGGGCCGGCCGGTAGCCGGGCTCCTCGACCGCGACGACCGCCCCCGGCTCGACGAGCACCCGGGCGACGAGGTCCAGGGCCTGCTGGGCGCCGTGCGTCACGAGCACGTCGTCGGGCGCGGCCCGCACCGAGCGGGACAGCCCGGCGTGCCGGGCGATCGCCGCCCGCAGCTCGGGGGCGCCGGCCGGGTCGCCGTAGTCGGCCCGGGCGGCGAGCGAGCGGCCCAGCAGCCGGCGCCAGGTGGCGAGCGGGAACAGCGCCGGGTCCGGGTGCCCGGCGCGCAGGTCGAAGCGGGCCGGTTCGGCGGGCGGGGGCTCGTCGAGCAGCTGCGCCCAGCGCCGCGCCGGCCGCAGCGCACCGCCCGGGGCGCGCCGCTGCGCCGGGCGGGCCGGGCGGAACGCGACGAACGTGCCGGCGCCGGCCCGGCCCTCCAGGAACCCGTCGCCGACCAGCCGGTCGTAGGCGGCGGCGACCGTGTTGCGCGCCACCGACAGCCGGCGGGCCAGCTCGCGGCTCGGCGGCACCCGCTCCCCGGCGCGCAGCCGGCCGTCGAGGATCGCGTCGCGCAGCTGCCGGTAGATGCGGTCGGTGCGGTCGCCGCGCCCGTCGAGGCTGATGTGCAGGTCCACGATGCTTGGCCCAATCGGGATGGCCTGGATTGGCGCTTCTGGACGGCCAAACCCCAACCTAGCGTGATCGGTGTGCTGACCGTCAAACAGGGCGCCGCGCTGAACATCGGCGCGGTGCTGGGCACCGGGGTGATCGCCCTGCCGGCGCTCGCCGCGCAGGTCGCCGGCCCGGCGTCGCTGCTGGCCTGGCTCGCGCTCATCGTGCTGTCCGCCCCGCTCGCGCTGACCTTCGCCGCGCTCGGCGCCCGCTACCCGGACGCCGGCGGGGTGGCGACCTACGTGGCGCGGGCGTTCGGCGCGCGGGCGGCCGCGGTCGTCGGCTGGACGTTCTTCTTCGCGGTGCCGGTCGGCGCGCTGCCCGCGGCCACGTTCGGCGGGGCGTACGTGACGGCGGTGGCCGGCGGGGGGTACCGCACGACGCTGCTCACCGCCGGCGCGCTCGTCGTGCTGGTCGCGGCGGCGAACCTCGGGGGCGTGCGGCTCTCCGGCCGGGTCCAGCTCGTCCTGGCCGCCGTGCTCGTCGCCCTGCTCGTCGCGGCCACGGCCGCCGCGCTGCCGTCGGCCCGCTGGGACAACCTCACCCCGTTCGCGCCACACGGCTGGGCCGCCATCGGGCCGGCGGTCGCGGTGCTCGTCTGGGGCTTCGCCGGCTGGGAGGCGGTCACCTCCCTCGCCGCCGACTACCGCGACCCGGCCCGGGACGTGCCCCGCGCCGCCTGGATCGCCGTCGGCGTGGTCGGCGCGCTGTACCTCGCGGTCGCCGCCACCAGCCAGCTCGTGCTCACGACACCCTCCGAGGCGCCGCTGGCCGACCTGCTGGCGCTGCGCCTCGGGCCGGGCAGCCGGGTGGTGACCGCGGTCGTGGCGCTGCTGCTCACCGCCGGGGCGATGAACGCGTACTTCGCCGGCGCCGCCAAGCTCGGCGCCGCCCTCGCCCGCGACGGCGCGCTGCCGGGCTGGCTGGCCAAGGGCGCCGGCGCCGGGCAGGTGCCGCGGCGCAGCCTGGCCGTCGTCGCGCTGCTCGCCGGGGCCACGCTCGCCCTCGCGGCCGGAACCGGGCTCGGCCCCCGCCCGCTGCTGCTGCTCACGACCGGCTCGTTCGTCGTCGTGTACGTGCTGGGCACGGCCGCGGCCGTGCGGCTGCTCCCGCGCGGGTCGTGGGCCCGCCGGGTCGCCGGCTTCGCCCTGCTCTCGACGCTCGGGCTGCTCGCCGTCAGCGGCCGGTACGTGCTGTGGAGCGCCGTCGTCGCGGCGGCCGCGCTGCTCTACCAGCAGGCCGCCGCGCGGCGCCGGACTCAGAGGCTGCGGTCGTCGACGATGTGCATGGCGGCTTCCTCGGCCGAGGCCGCGCCGCCGTCGATGCCGACGTCCGAGCCGATCTCGTCCTTCTCGTCGTCCTCGCCGTAGCCCCCGTCGGGCGCCACGAGGCGGCCGGCCCGCCGGTCGCCGACCTCGTCGGCGTCGAAGAACTCGCCGGACTCCGTCGTGTTGCCGAAGTCGTCCTGGTCGAGCCGGGACACCGGGTCGGGCTCCTCCTGGGCGATCCGCCGGTCGAGCGACTCGCCCTGCTGGGCCTCCGCCTGGGTGACGCCGAACGCGTTGAGCCCGCGCGGCCTCTCCGGCGGCGAGTACCCCTCGTCGAGCGCGTCGTCGAGGCCCCGGTCGGACAGGGTGTCCTGGGCGGACAGCTGGCCCTCGTCGTCGGGATCCGGGTCCCAGCTGTCGGTCTCCTGCGTCATGCGCTTCTCCTCGGTGTCTCCGGTCGTGGCGCTGACGGAGTACATACCCCGTCAGCGCCCGACTTGAGCCTAGATCACCGAATCGCGGGACCGCTTGTGTGTGGTGATGACGTCGGCGTACCGGTGCCCGCTCGCCTTGATCGTGCGCTCCTGGGTCCCGTAGTCGACCCGGACGAGGCCGAACCGCTTGTCGTAGCCGTACGCCCACTCGAAGTTGTCCAGCAGCGACCAGGCGAAGTAGCCGTCGACCGGCGCGCCCCGCAGCACCGCGTTGCGGACCGCCTCCAGGTGCTGCTCCAGGTAGTCGGTGCGCTCCTTGTCCTGCACGTCGCCCGTCGGCTCGACCGTGTCGTCCCAGGCCGAGCCGTTCTCGGTGACGAGGATGCTGCGCGGCCCGTACGTCTTGGCCACCGAGACCAGGATGTCCTCCAGGCCCTTGGCGTACACCTCCCACGGCATCGCCGTCTCGACCGAGCCGGGCACCGGGATCTGCCGGGCGAACGGCGCCTGGCCGGCCGGGTCGTCGACGACGACCTGGCGGAAGTAGTAGTTGATGCCGAGGAACTCGGTCGGCGCGGCGATGATCTCCAGGTCGCCCGGGCGGACCGGCGGCTCCACGCCGTAGCACTCGACCATGTCGGCCGGGTAGCCGCGGCCGTGGACCGGGTCCAGCCACCAGCGGTTGACGTGCCCGTCGGCGCGGGTCGCGGCGGCGACGTCCTCGGGCCGGTCGGTGCCCGGCTCGATCGGGCTCAGGTTCAGCACGATGCCGACGTTCGCCGGCAGCTGGGCCGAGGCGTGGATCGCCTGGTTGGCCAGGCCGTGGCCGAGCAGCACGTGGTGCGAGGTGTGCACGGCGCGGGTGAGGTCGCGCTCACCCGGGGCCATCCGGCCCTCCAGGTGCCCGATCCAGGACACGCACAGCGGCTCGTTCACGGTGTTCCAGTCGGCAACCCGGTCGCCGAGCCGGCCGGCCACCACCGAGGCGTAGTCGGCGAACGCCTCGGCGGTGGCGCGGTTCGGCCAGCCGCCGGCGTCCTGCAACGCCTGCGGCAGGTCCCAGTGGTACAACGTGACGAACGGGCGGATCCCCTCGGCCAGCAACGCGTCGACGAGGCGGTCGTAGAAGTCGAGCCCGGCCTGGTTGAGCTGGCCGACGCCGTCGGGGAAGATCCGCGGCCAGGCCACCGAGAAGCGGTACGCGTCGAGGTTGAGCCGCCGCATCAGGGCGACGTCCTCCGGCCAGCGGTGGTAGTGGTCGCAGGCGACGTCGCCCGTGTCGCCGTTGTCGACGGCGCCCGGGATGCGGGAGAAGGTGTCCCAGATGGACGGCTTCCGGCCGTCCTCGGCGGCGGCGCCCTCGATCTGGTAGGCCGCGGTGGCGGCGCCCCAGATGAAGCTGGGCGGAAGGGCGGACAGATCCAGCACGGGACGGTTCTCCTCTGTGTTGCTGCTACTTGACGGCGCCGGCGGTCAGGCCGGCCACAAAGTACCGCTGCAGGGCGAGGAAGCCGGCGACCACCGGCACGCTCACCACCAGGGACGCGGCCATCACCTGGTTCCAGTACACCTGGAACTGCGTGGAGTAGTTCTGCAGGCCGACCGCGAGCGTGCGGCTGTGCTCGTCGGTCATGATCGACGCGAACAACACCTCGCCCCAGGCCGTCATGAACGCGTACACGGTCACGGCGACGATGCCGGGGACCGCGGTCGGCAGGATGACCTTGAACAGCGTACGCATCGGGCCGGCCCCGTCGACCTGGGCCGCCTCGTCCAGCCCGCGGGGGATCGAGTCGAAGTACCCCACGAGCATCCAGATCGAGAACGGCAGCGAGAACGTCAGGTACGTGATGATCAGTCCGAGGCGCGTCTGGTACAGCTCGAGCCCCACGGTCGTGCTGAGGTTGACGTAGATGAGGAACAGCGGCAGCAGGAACAGGATGCCGGGGAACATCTGCGTCGACAGCACCGCGACCGAGAACAGCCCCCGGCCGCGGAACCGGTAGCGGCTGACCGCGAACGCGGCGAACACCGCGATCGCCACCGAGAACACCGCGGCGATGCCGGCCACGGCGATGCTGTTGAGCAGGTACCGGCCGAGCGGCACCGTGCTCCACATGTCCACGAACGCCTGGAACGTCGGCGCCGTCGGGATCCAGGTGAAGTCGTCCTGCACGTCCTGCAGCGGCTTCAGCGCCGAGCTGACCATGACGTACAGCGGGACCAGCACGAACAGCGCCAGCAACGACAGCACGAGCCACCGGAACAGCCGCTCCACCCTCCCCTCACGCATGGTGCCTCCGGCGGTTCGTGATGACGAGGTACGCGGCCGTGACCAGCAGCAGGAACAGCAGCAGGGCCACGGACATCGCCGAGCCGGTGCCGAAGTCCCAGGTACTGAACGAGCTGTCGTAGATGTGGATCGAGATGAGGTCGGCCTCCGGCGGCGCCGACCGGCCGAACAGCACGTACGGCGTGTTGAAGTCGTTGAACGTCCACAGGAACAGCACCAGCAGCAGGACCTGGTTGATCGGGCGCAGGGCGGGCAGGGTCACCGAGCGCAGCCGCCACCAGAAGCCGGCGCCGTCGATCGCCGCCGCCTCGTACATCTCGCTCGGCACGTTCTGCAGGCCGGCCGTGATGCACAGGAACGCGAACGGCCAGGTGCGCCACACCGACACCGTCAGCAGCGCGAGGAAGCTGTTCTCGCCGATCAGCCAGAACGGCCGGTCGCCGCCCGCGCCGCCGGCCAGCCCGAGCTGGTCGACGAGCACGTGGTTGACCAGCCCCGTGTCGCGCTGGAACAGGAAGCCCCAGGTGATGACCGCGGCGTAGACGGGCAGCGCGTACGGGGTCAGGAACAGCGTGCGCAGCAGCGCCCGGCCGCGGAACGGCCGCTGCAGGAACACCGCCGCCGACATCCCGAACAGCCAGGACAGCCCGACCGACAGGGTGGTGTACAGCACGGTGAGCCAGAACGAGTGGAACAGTGCCCGGCCGGCCTCGGTGTCGAGGTTGAGCGTCGCCGTGTAGTTCGCGAGGCCGACGAACGGCGCCGTCGACCAGTCCTGGATGTGGAACTGCGTCAGCTCCAGCAGGCTCATCCAGACGCCGACGAGCATGGGCACGACGTGGATGCCGATCTCCAGCAGTACCGCGGGCGCCAGGAGGAGATAGGGCAGGTGCTTGCGCAACCTCCGGCGGCGCCGCTTCCTCGGCGCGACGTGTGGCCGGACGTCCCAGTTGGCGTGCGCCGGTCGGCGGCTGCGAGTGCTCGTGTAGGTCGTCATCGGCTCAGCCCCGCATCCGCTGCTCGGCCGCCCGCAGCCGGGTCCGGATGATCGCTTCGGTGACCGGCTTGTCGTTGGCCGCGGCCGCGAACAGCTCCTTCATCGCGCTGCCGACGAGCGTCTCGAACTGGCTCTCGGCCGGCACCTGCGGCAGCGGTGCGGCCGTCGCGTTGAGCACGTCGGCGAGCACCTTCTGCTCCGGCGCCTGGAACGCCGGGTCGGCGGCGGCCGCCTGCACCGACGGCAGCGACCCGTACGTCCGGTTCAGGATCACCTGCTCCTCGTCGCTGGTCATGAACTTCACGAACTGCAGGGCGCCGTCGAGGTTCTGGCTGCGCCGGAAGACGGCGATGTTGATGCCGGCGACCATGCTGTTGACCCGGCGGGCGCCGGGCGGCGGCTGGGCGAGGAACGGCACCGGCGCGACGCCGTACTCCTCCGGGCTCATGCCCTGCGCGCGGAACGCCGACCCGGCCGCCTGCCAGAGCAGCATCGCGGCCTTGCGGTTGGCGAAGTCGGACTGCGACTCGTTCTTGGCGTACTCGGCGTTGCTGGGATTGACGATCTTGTCGACCGCCATGAGATCGACGTACCGCTTGATCGCCCGGACGTTGGCGTCCGTGTCGAACGTGGGCTTCCCGGTGTCGTCGAACCATTCCCCGCCGTACTGCTGGCTGAAGGTGAAGGCGTGGTGCGCGTTCTCCGACGGGTTGGCGCCCTCGATCGCCAGCCCCCACTGCCTGTCCTTCGTCAGCCGCTTGCCGACCGCGACCAGGTCCTCCCAGGTGGCCGGCGGCCGGGTGACGCCGGCGTCGGCGAACATCTGCTTGTTGTAGTAGAGCGCGTACGACAGCGAGTACAGCGGCACCGCGGTCGGCGGCTTGCCGGGCGCCCCGGCGGCGGCGAGCGCGGCCGGCACGAACCGCTCCCGCCCGCCGATGCGCGCCATGGCGGCGTCGTCGAACGAGACGAGGGCGTTCGTCGCCTGCAGCGAGGCCGACCAGGTGTTGCCGATGTTCACCACGTCAGGGCCCTTGCCCGAGGTGGCCGCGGCGAGCAGCCGGTTGAGCAGGTCGGACCAGGGCACCACCTCGAACCGGACGTGGATGCCGGTGCGCTGCTCGAACTTGTCCAGCTCCGGCTGCAGGGTCTGCTTGTCGAACTCCAGGCTGCTGCCCTGGTTGCTCGCCCAGTAGGTGATCGTCCGTCCGTCGGACTCGGTGCGCAGGTAGCCGCAGCCCGCGAGGAGGGCGGCTCCGGCGAGCGCGGCGAGTTGTCGGCGGGTGGGCACGCTCGTCTGCCTTCTGGTGCGCTTTCGGTGCGGCGGTGGGGGTGTGGCCGCGTTTCCATCGAGACTTAATTAATGTCGCCATTAAAGTGGGACGTCGCGGAGCGCGTCAAGGGCGGGCTCTACAGTGGCGCGCAGGCATCGAAGACGGGGAACTGGCGGGAACTCGGCGTGGAAGTGGAGCGGGCGACCAACCGCAGCGTGCGGCAGCAGAACCGGTCCGCCCTGCTCACGAAGCTGTTCCTCGACGGGCCGCTGACCCGCCAGGACCTGTCCCGCAGCACCGGCCTGAGCCAGCCCGCGGTGAGCAACGTGGTCGGCGACCTCATCGACGACGGCCTCGTGGTCGAGGCCGGCGCCCTGGAGTCCGACGGCGGCCGCCCGAGCATGATGCTGCGGGTCGCGCCCCGCTACGGGGTCGTCGCCGGCGTCGACGTCGGCGAGACCCGGGTGCGGGTCGAGCTGTTCGACCTCGCGATGAGCCAGCTGGCCTCGGTCGACCACCCGATCGACCCGTCCAGCGCGTCGCCGGCGACGGTCGTGCGGCACATCGCCGCCGGCCTGCGCACCGTCACGTCGCCGTACCCGGACGTGCTCGGCGTCGGGGTCGGCGTCTCGGGCATCGTCCAGCAGGGCCCGGCCCTGCAGGTGTACGCCCAGACGCTCGGCTGGGACGGCGTCCCCCTCGGCGCGCTGCTGCGCGAGGTCACCGACCTGCCGCTCTACATCGACAACGGTGCGAAGACGCTCGGCCAGGCCGAGATGTGGTTCGGCGCCGGGCGGGGCAGCCGGCACGCGGTGTTCGCCCTGGTCGGCTCGGGCGTCGGCGCCGCCGTGGTGACGAACGGCGCGACCTACCGCGGCGCGTCGAGCAGCGCGGGGGAGTGGGGGCACACGACGCTGGTCTACGGCGGGCGCCCGTGCCGGTGCGGCTCGCGCGGCTGCCTGGAGGCGTACGTCGGCGCCGAGGGCATCCTGGACCGCTACCGCACCGCCCGGCGCGGCCGCCCGGCTCCCGGCGACGACGAGGAGTCGCGGCTCACCGCCCTCGTCGCCGCGGCCGCGGAGGGTGCCGGCCCGGCCCGGGCGGTGCTGGACGAGACGGCCGGCTACCTGGGCGCCGGCGTGGCGAACCTGATCAACCTGTTCAACCCGGAGCGGGTCGTGCTGGGCGGCTGGGCTTCGATGACGCTGGGTCCGCTGCTGCCGCTGATCCGCGAGTCGGCGTCGCGGCACGCGTTGCGGCAGCCGTTCGAGCAGGCGCGGATCGAGCTCGGTCAGCTGGGGGTGGACGCCGTGGCGCTGGGGGCGGCGACGCTGCCGGTGGCGAGGCTGCTCCAGGAGGGCGGCGCCCGCCCGGTGCCCTGACCCCGCCGCGCTCCCTCGTAGACGTTGGTCGATCTACCCTCACGTTCCGAGATCGACTTGAGGGTTGATCGACCAACGTCGAAACGTGACCCGGGTTGGGTGCTCGCCGGCGTGATCCATGGAGCCGTTTGGCTGTCCGGGCAGCCATTCCTCTCCATGGATCATGGGCATGCTGCTTGGGCGCGGTGCGATGGGGTGGGGCGCGCGGTGCGGCGGGCGTGCATCCGGCTCTTTTGGAGACGTTGGTCGATCTACCCGCGCCTTTCGCGATCGACTTGAGGGTGGATCGACCAACGTCGAAACGTGGCCAGGGTTGGGTGCTCGCCGGCGTGATCCATGGAGTCGTTTGGCTGTCCGGGCAGCCATTCCTCTCCATTGATCATGGGCATGCTGCTTGGGCGCGGTGCGATGGGGTGGGGCGCGCGGTGCGGCGGGCGTGCGAGGTGCGGGTGCGGCGGCGTGCGGGGTGCGTGGGGGACGCTGTGGGGTGCGGCGGCGTGCGGGGTGCGTGCGGGGTGCGTGCGGGACGCTGCGGGGTGTGGCGGCGTGCGGGACGCGGCGCGGCGGGGTGCGGCGGGGGGCTGCGTGGTGCGGTGGGGGTCGCGGTTGCGTGGTGGGTGGTTGCTGGCGTTGGTCGCTCGGTCCCGGGCGGTCGTCGGGGCGGCGGTCTGGGAGAGCGATCTCCCTCGCATCGGGCATCCGGGATAAATTACGTCGTAATTGATTGATGTCTTGACGGGCGGGTGACGGCGGCGTAACACTCGTCTACCTGAGAGAGCGCTCTCTCATGCTCGCTGCGCAGCACGACCGGGAACCGCCAACCCCACCCGGTACGGGAATCCCCGCCAGGTCCCCCGACTGACAGGCAGGATCATGAAATTTCCGCGTTTGTCGCGCTATCCCACGCTCCGGCGCTGGCTCCTCGGCGGCGCCGCCACCCTGATGCTCTCCGTCGGCGTGGTCGCCGTGGCGCTGCCCAACGCCAGCGCCGCGCCGACGCTGCTGTCCCAAGGTAAGCCCACGACCGCCTCCTCGGCCGAGAACGCCGGCACCCCCGCCACCGCCGCGACCGACGGCAACACCGGCACCCGGTGGTCGAGTGCCTTCAGCGACCCCCAGTGGATCCAGGTCGACCTGGGTCAGACGGCCAACCTCACCCAGGTCGTCCTCAACTGGGAGGCGGCGTCGGCCAAGGCCTTCCAGATCCAGGTCTCCGGCAACGGCACCACCTGGACCGACGTCTACTCCACCACGACGGGCGCGGGCGGCGTGCAGACGCTCAACGTCAGCGGCTCCGGCCGCTACGTGCGCGTGTACGGCACGCAGCGCAACCTCACCGCGTACGGGTACTCGCTGTGGGAGTTCCAGGTCTTCGGCGAGCTCGGGCCGACCAACCCGCCGTCGGGCACCTGCGGGCCGGTCAACCGCGCGATCAACCGCCCGGTGACCGCCTCCTCCACCGAGAACGCCGGGACGCCGGCCTCCGCGGCCGTCGACGGCAACACCGGGACCCGCTGGTCCAGCGCCGCGAGCGACCCGCAGTGGATCACCGTGGACCTCGGCGCGTCGTACGCGATCTGCCGGGTGGTCCTGCGCTGGGAGGCCGCGTACGCGAGCGCCTTCCAGATCCAGACGTCGAACGACAACGCCGCCTTCACCAACGTCTACTCGACGACCACCGGCACCGGCGGTACCCAGACGATCGATGTCACCGGCACGGGACGCTATGTGCGCGTGTACGCCACCGCACGGGCGACCCAGTGGGGTGACTCGCTGTGGGAGTTCGAGGTGTACGTGCGCGACAACACGCCGCCGACCAGCAGCAGCCCGCCCACGAGCAGCGGCCCGGTCGAGCCGACCGACCCGAAGAACCCCAACTTCGGCCCGAACGTCTTCGTCTACGACCCGTCGCAGGCCGCGGCGGCGCAGACGAAGCTCAACCAGATCTTCACCCAGCAGGAGACCAACCAGTTCGGCACCAACCGCTACGCGGTGCTGTACAAGCCGGGCACCTACACGCAGGACGTCAACCTCGGGTTCTACACGACCGTCCACGGCCTGGGCATGTCGCCCGACGACGTGAACCTCAACGGCCACGTGCGGGTCGAGGCGACCTGGTTCGGCGGCAACGCGACGCAGAACTTCTGGCGCGGCGCCGAGAACCTGTCGGTGACCCTGCCCGGCACGGGCAACGGCGTCCAGGTCGAGCGCTGGGCCGTGGCCCAGGCGGTGCCGTACCGCCGCATGCACCTCAAGGGCGCCAACAACCAGATCCAGCTGTGGAACGGCGGCGACGGCTGGTCCAGCGGCGGCCTGATGGCCGACACCAAGGTCGACGGCCAGGTCGTGTCGGGTTCGCAGCAGCAGTGGTACAGCAGGAACAGCGAGTTCGGCAGCTGGACCGGCTCGGTCTGGAACATGGTGTTCCAGGGCGTGACCGGCGCGCCGCCGAACAACTTCCCGAACCCGTCGCACACCGTCATCGCCACCACGCCGGTCTCCCGTGAGAAGCCGTTCCTGTACATCGACGGCACCGGCACGTACCGCGTCTTCGTCCCGGCGCTGCAGACCAACTCGTCCGGCACGAGCTGGTACAACAAGACCCCGCAGGGCCAGTCGATCTCGCTCGACCAGTTCTACGTCGTGCGGCCCGGGGCCACCGCGGCCCAGATCAACGCGGCCCTCGCCGCCGGCCGGCACCTGCTGATCACGCCCGGCGTGTACCACCTGAACCAGACCCTGCAGGTCAACAACCCCAACACGGTCGTGCTCGGGCTCGGCCTCGCCACGCTCATCCCGGACAACGGCATCACCGCGATCCGGGTCGCGGACGTCGACGGCGTGAAGCTCGCCGGCATCCTGGTCGACGCCGGCACCACCAACTCGCCCACGCTCGTCGAGGTCGGCCCGGCCGGCTCGTCGGCCAGCCACGCCGCCAACCCGACGTCGCTGCACGACGTGTTCTTCCGCGTCGGCGGGTACATCGCCGGCAAGGCGACGGTCAGCCTCCAGGTCAACAGCAACAACGTGATCGGCGACCACATGTGGATCTGGCGCGCCGACCACGGCAACGCCGGCACCGTCGGCTGGACGGTGAACCCGGCCGACACCGGCATGGTCGTCAACGGCAACAACGTGACGATGGAGGGCCTGTTCGTCGAGCATTACCAGAAGTACCAGGTGATCTGGAACGGCAACGGCGGACGCACCTACTTCTTCCAGAACGAGATGCCGTACGACCCGCCGAACCAGGCCGCCTGGATGAACGGCGCGACCCGCGGGTACGCCGCCTACAAGGTGGCCGACGCGGTGACCACGCACGAGGCCTGGGGCCTGGGCAGCTACTGCTACTTCAACGTCAACACCGCCGTGGTCGGCGAGCGGTCGTTCGAGGTACCGGTGAAGGCCGGCATCCAGTTCCACAACATGGTCAGCGTCTCGCTCGGCGGCGTCGGCACGATCAACCACGTCATCAACAACACGGCCGGCCCGGCGAACACGGCGAACCAGATCGTGTACGTCACCAGCGGGCCGTAGGTCCACCCTCCCGGTAACACCCGTCGAGCCGGAAGACCTCCCGCCCGGGTCTTCCGGCTCGCCGGCTGTCCGGTGGACAGCCGGTCATGCCGGCGGGCGGCGATGGCGTTGCCCCATGATCGTGGGAAACAGCTGGCTGCCCCGGCAACCGGATGTTTCCCACGATCATGCTCGGGCTGGGTGAGCCGCAGCCGGGCGACCGCCATCCGTCGCCGACAACTTTTTTTGTCTTGACAATAAGAATCGTCGGTGCCTAGAGTCGAGGCATGTTCGAAGTGGGAGTCATCGAGGAGGCCGCCGCGGCCGAGGTGGCGCTCGACCCGATCCGGGCGAGGCTGCTGGCGCTGCTCGCCGAGCCGCACTCGGCGACGAGCCTCGCGGCGATCGTCGGCCTGCCCCGGCAGAAGGTGAACTACCACCTCAAGACCCTGGAGCAGCACGGCCTGGTCGAGCTGGTCGAGGAGCGCCGCAAGGGCAACGTCACCGAGCGGGTCCTGCGGGCCATGGCGTCGTCCTACGTCATCTCGCCGGTCGCGCTGTCCGCGGTACAACCGGATCCGTCGCGATCGCCCGACAAACTGTCCGCGCGCTGGCTGCTCGCGCTCGCGGCCCGGCTGGTCCGGGAGGTCGGCCAGCTCATCACCGGCGCCGAGCGGGCCGGGAGACCGGTGGCCACGTTCGCGCTCGACGGCACCGTCCGGTTCGCGTCCGCGGCCGACCGCGCCGAGTTCGTCCAGGAGCTCACCGCCGCGGTCGGCGCACTGGTCAGCCGATACCACGACGAGCGCGCCCCGGGCGGCCGGGAGCACCGCGTCGTCATCGCCATCCACCCGAGCCTTACGAATCCGAGCCTTACGAAGGAGATCCCGTCATGACCGGCCACGAGTTCGAACTGACCCACGACATCACCCTCGAAGCGACCCCCGACCAGGTCTGGGACGCGATCGCCACCGGACCGGGCATCGACTCCTGGTTCATGGGCCGCAACCAGGTCGAGCCCCGCGAGGGCGGCGCCGCCTCGATGGAGATGCCCGGGTACACCGGCACCTCGACGGTCACGGCGTGGGAGCCCGGCCGCCGGTTCCGCTACGAGACCCCGGTCGCCGAGGACGGCTCGTTCATGGCGTTCGAGTACCTCATCGAGGGCCGCGACGGCGCCGCCACCGCGCTGCGCTTCGTGCACAGCGGCATCCTCACCGGCGACTGGGAGGGCCAGTTCGACGCGCTGAAGAACGGCAACCCGCTCTACCTGCGCACCCTCGCCGACTACCTCAAGCACTTCCCCGGCCGCACCGCCGTCCCGGTCACGGCGTTCGGCCCGCAGCAGGCCGACGCGGACGCGGTGTGGGCCGGCATCACGGCGGCGACGGGCCTGGCCAAGGACGTCCGCGAGGGCGACCCGGCGAGCCTCACGGTCGCCGGCCGCCAGGTCGACGGGGTCGTCGACGTCGTGGTGGAGCCCAGCTTCCTCGGCATCCGCACCGACGACGCGCTGCTGCGCTTCGTCGGCCGCGAGGGGTTCGTCCTCACCGGCCACCACGTGTTCGCCGACGTCGACCCGGCCGAGGCCGAGCAGACCTGGACCGCCTGGCTGGCGGCGGCCTACGCCTGAGACGCGGTAGCGTGGCCCCGTGGGGGCTGTGCAGAAGATCGACGAGCTGGCGTACGCCGCGTACCTGCAGGCGCACGCCGAGCCGCTGGAGCCGGACGCCAACTACACCGAGGTCCACCTCGACGGGGTGGACCTCGGTGGCGTCGACGCCGCGCACGCGCGGTTCATCGAGTCGGCGTTCGAGGGCGTCACGTTCACCGAGGGCAACCTCGACCACTGCCGGTTCAACGACGTGTGGGTCAGCCGCAACCGCTGGGTCGGGGTGAAGGCCGCCGAGACCGAGTGGCTCGACGTGTCAGTGCTCGACAGCGTGCTCGCCGGGGTCCAGGCCTACGGCAGCCGGCTGCGCCGGGTCGTCTTCCAGCGCTGCAAGATCGACAGCCTGAACCTGCGCGGCGCCACGCTCGTCGACGTCGAGTTCGACGGGTGCGAGCTGAACGAGCTCGACTGCGCCGGCGCCACCCTCACCAACGTCACGTTCGCGGGCAGCGCCGTCAAGCGGGCCCGGTTCTCCGGCGTCAAGCTCAAGAAGGTCGACTTCCGCGGCGCGCGGGAGCTCGACGTCGCCGACGGCGCCGACGCGCTGCGCGGGGCGATCGTCGACGAGCGGCAGCTGCTGGAGCTCGCCCCCGTCCTAGCCGCCGCCCTCGGGATCGAGGTCAAGTAGCACCTTGGCGACCCGGCGCTGCCGCGTCTCGGCCGTCCTGGCGCCCTCGACCGACAGCACGTGCCGGCGCTGGTTCGAGTACGACAGCTCGGTGAAGCGACGGTGCGCGCCCGGCGCGGCGTCCAGTGCCGCCGCCAGGTCGGCCGGCACCTCGACCGCCCGCGGCGCGGTGTCCAGCTCCAGGTCGACGTCGACCTCGTCGCCGGCCGCGAGCCCGGCGCCGGCGCGCACCTCGGCCGAGACCGGCAGCATGAACTCGCCGCCGTAGACGGCCACGGTGCTGCGATAGGTGTATCCGTTGACGGTCACCGTGACCTTCGGCTTCCTGCCGCTGCCGAGCGACGCCACGACCTCGGCCGGCACGCGCATCCCCGTGGCCGTCTTCCCGCCCAGGAACAGCGTCGTGCGAAACCTCATGCCGACGACAGTAGTCGCAGCGCGGTGCGGACGGGCAGCCGTTCGACCGTGTGCTCGAACGACGTCTCGCCCCGGCAGAACCGCTCGAACATGCGCCAGCCCGGCGGCGTGCGCAGCATCGCGTGGAACAGCCCCGGCCGGCGGGAGAACGTCGCCAGCAGCCGCCGCCCGGCCCGCATCGCCGGGACGAGCTGCGCCTCCACGTCGCGCACGTACCCGTCGAGGTCGCCGTCCGCGGCCGCGGCCCCCGCCAGGGCGCCCGAGCGCACCGCGAAGCTGATCCCCTCGCGGGTCCACGGCTCGAGCAGGCCGCCCGCGTCCCCGGCGACGATCACGCGGCCCTTGCGCAGTGGCGACGCTTCGGTACGGCACCGGGTCAGGTGCCCGGAGTCGTGGATCGGCTCGATCCCGCCGAGCCCGAGGCGGTCCACGAACGCGCGCAGGTACGCCTTGGTGCGCTCGCCGTCGCCGCGGGCCGAGATCACGCCGACGGTCAGCACGTCGCCCTTCGGGAACACCCACGCGTACGAGCCCGGCAGCGGCCCCCAGTCGATGAGCAGCCGGCCCCGCCAGCGCTCCTGCTCGGCCGGGCCGACCGGCAGCTCGACCTCCAGCCCCAGGTCCACCTGGTCGTACGCCACGCCCACGTGCCGTGCCGTGATGCCCGAGGAGCCGTCGGCGCCCACGACCACGCCGGCGCCGACGGCGCCGCCGTCCGCGAGCCGGATGCGCACGCCCGCGTCGTCCTGCTCGACGGCGCGGGCGGCGGTCGCCTGCAGTACCGTGGCGCCCGCCTTCTCGGCCGCGAGCCGGAGCGCGTCGTCGAACTGCGGCCGCTGCACCATCTGCAGCAGCGGCGCGCGCCGCACGGCCCGGGTGAACCCGCGCCGCCCGTCGTGCGTGAACTCACACCGATCGATACGGTCACTGGCCGGGATGGCGATCCGGTCACTCACCGCGGCGACGGTGAAGCCGATCAATCCCCCTCCGCAGGTCTTGTACCGCGGATGCACGGCCTTCTCCAGCACCACCGTCCGCGCCCCGCGCCTGGCGGCCTCGTAGGCGGCGGAGAGCCCCGCCGGCCCCCCACCCACGACCGCCACGTCCCATTCGTCCACCGTCACGTGGAGAGACTAGTCGGCAGGTGACTTTGGCCTCCTGTGACGCGGACATCAACCGTTCGGGTGAAGGATCTGCTTCACTTCGACTATGTCCGTGATCGACCACCTCATCCACGCGAACGAGCGGTACACCGAGTCGTTCCCGGGGCCCCGGCCGCTGCGGCCGAAGTTGCGGCTCGCCGTGGTCGCGTGCATGGACTCGCGGCTCGACCTGTTCGGCGCGCTGGGGCTGGAGATCGGTGACGCCCACCTCATCCGTAACGCGGGCGGGCTGCCGACCGAGGAGGTCCTGCGCTCACTCGCGATCAGCCAGCGCAAGCTCGGCACCCGCGAGATCGTGATCCTCCACCACACCGAGTGCGGCATGGAGGGCTTCGACGACCCGGAGTTCCGGGCCGAGCTGACCGCCGAGAGCGGCCGCACGCCGGGCTGGGACGTGCCGGGCTTCGTCGACCTGCACGACACGATGCGCTCGTCGATCCGCACCGTGCGCGAGTGCACGTGGCTGCCGCATCGCGAGGACGTTCGCGGGTTCATCTTCGACGTCGCCACGGCCAAGATCGAAGAGGTGGTCTGACGCCCGCCCGCTCGTACGTCGTCACCGGCGGTGGCCGCGGCATCGGCCGCGCGATCGCCGAGCGGCTGGCGGCCGACCCGGCCGCGTTCGTCGTGGTGCTCGACACGGCGGCGGACTGGCCGGACGCGGTGATCGGCGACGCGGGGGACGACGCCGTGGCCGAGCGGGCCGCCGACCTGGCCGAGCGCGCGGCGCCCCTCGCCGGGTGGGTGAACAACGCCGCCGTGTTCCGCGACGCCTGGCTGCACGAGACGGCCGCCCCGGCGCTGCTCGGCCTGGTCACCGCGAACCTCGCGCCCGCCGTCGCCGGCTCGGCCGCCGCGGTCCGCCGGTTCCTGGCCGCCGGGGCGGGCGGCGCGATCGTCAACGTGTCGTCGCACCAGGCGCAGCGGGCGGTGCGGGGCGCCCTGCCGTACGCGACGGCGAAGGCCGCCCTGGAGGGCCTCACGCGGGCGTTGGCGGTCGACTACGGTCCGGCCGGCATCCGGGTCAATGCCGTGGCATTGGGTTCGATCGATACCGAGAGATCCATCGAGTACCTCGAACGCCGGCCGGCGGCGGCCGCCGAACTGCGCCGGCTGCACCCCCTCGGCCGCACCGGCACGGCGCAGGAGGTGGCCGCCGCGGTCGCGTACCTGCTCTCGGAGCAGGCGTCGTTCGTCACCGGCGCCGTCCTGCCCGTCGACGGCGGCCGCGCCGCCCGCGGCGCCGACCCCGAGGAGCGTCGGGCGTAGCCGCCGCGGCACCCCGGCGTCGGGCCGGCGCCCGGAGCGTCAGGCGTAGCCGCCCGCGCGGATCGCCCGGCCGAGCAGGACCAGCGCCTCGGCCAGCCCCGGCGGGGCGCCGCCGGCCAGGAGGTGGGCGCGGTAGGCGTCGTCGTCGAGGAGCACCGGCTCGACGGGGCGGCCCAGCTGCGCCGCGAAGCGGGCCGCCAGGGCCGCGGCGTCCAGCGCCACCTCGCCCTTGACCGCCACGACGCCGGCGGGGGCGCCCAGCAGTACCCCTGCCGCGACCGCCGCGCAGTGATCGCGGTCCACGTAGGAGACCGCGCCGCTGCCCGCGTTCGTCACGTGGCGGCCCGTCGCCGCGGCGGCGGCCCGGGCGGTTTCCAGGCCCTCCGTGTACAGGTTGTTGCGCAGCGCGGTCCACGGCACGCCCGTCGCGCGCAGGTGGGCCTCGGTCTCGCGGTGGGCGGCGTTGAGCAGGTCCGGCGGGCCGTCGCAGCCGATCAGCGACGTGTACACCACGTGCCGCACCCCGGCCGCCACCGCAGCGTCGATCGCCGCGCGGTGCTGGGCGATCCGGCGGGCGTTGTCGCGGTGGTCGGTGCTCACGACGAGGGCCGCGTCGACGCCCGCGAACGCGGCCGGGCCGATGTCGTCGAAGTCGGCGTGCCGGACCTGCGCCGCGGCCACCGCATCGGGGCGGCGGGTCACGGCGACCAGCGCCGCGCGGCCCGACAGGTGGCGGAGGACGGCGCCGCCGAGCGCGCCGGCCGCGCCCGTCACCGCCACGACTGGAAATCGATTGCTCACGACGATCATCGTCGGCGAGCATCCCGACCGGCGGAAGAAGGCACTTCGGACTGCCTCAGGCACACGGGAGGTACCAATGGATCTGGAACTGCTGCTGCCGCCCGGGGCGACCGTGACCGAGACGATGAAGACCATCTGCCCGCTGCGCGACACGCTCGACCGGATCGGGGACCGGTGGACCGTCATCGTCGTCGTGCTGCTGCGCCGCGGGCCGTTGCGCTTCACCGAGCTGCGCAAGGCGGCCGAGGGCATCAGCCAGCGGATGCTCACGCACACCCTGCGCGCGCTGGAGCGTGACGGTCTCGTCACGCGGACGGTGTACGCGAGCGTGCCCCCGCGGGTCGAGTACGCGCTGACGGCCGTGGGGGAGGAGCTGACCGGGCCGCTGACCGGACTGCTGCACTGGTCGGTGCGCCACCAGGAGTCGGTCCTCGCGTCGCGGGCGGCGTACGACGGGGGTTCCGCCGAGGGCAGCGGACCGGTTCGCGCGGGTGGCTGATGCGGCACGATCGAACCCATGCGATACGGGGGCCGACTCAACCGCCTCGAGTTCACCGCGCTCATCGACCAGCAGGCCAACCGCATCCGGGCGAACGCGAGCACGCTGCCGCTGTGGGGCCCGGCCGGCCGGACCGGGCCGTGCCGGATCGGTGCGTGGGGCTGGGAGGACGACCGGCTCGTGCACGCCGGGCTGCTGTTCGGCGACGCGGTCGCGGGCGGCGCGTGGATCGAGGTGGTCACCACCGCCGGCCCGCCGATGCCGCTGCTCATCGACGTGCGCATGGCGGCCGCGGACGAGGCGCCGCAGGACCACCGCGACGTCGAGCGGCGGCTGCGGGCGGCCTCGACCCCGGCCCCGCAGCGGGTCGGCATCGCCGTCGACGGCATCCCGAAGCGGTTCGACCACTGGCCGGCGCACGGGCTGGGCCGCGACCTCGGCACCGGCTGGCTGGCCACCCTCGACGAGGTGCCGGGGCTGCTGCTGCGGGTGTCCGGGCTGACCCCGGCCGAGGTGAGCCTGACCCGCGTCGGCGACATCGAGCCGCACCTGGTCGGCACGCGGGCCCACCTGCTGGCCGGCTACGACGCCTACGGCACCGGCTGAGGCGCCGTCACCAGCGGGTGGCGAGGGCCTGCGCGAAGTTGACCCGCTGCAGGGCCTCGGCCGCGTGCAGCGGGGAGTAGACGATCTCCTGGGCCATGTAGTGGTACGGCCCCGACTGGATCGACACGATGAGCGGCCCCGACATCGTGTGCGACTTGGCCGTCAGGAACAGCAGGCCGAGCAGCATGAAGAGGCTCAGGCCGCAGGTGAACGGGGCCATGACGACGCCGAGGACGCAGAAGATGACGGCGAGGGCGATGCCCCAGCCCGCGGTCGTGGTCATCGGGATCGGCTGCGACACCACCATCCACCGGCTGCCCTGGACCGGGAACACGCCGATGGGGGTGTAGATCGCCACGCCGTCGACCCGGACGTCACCGATCTGGATGTCCGGTCCGCTGTACGCGGGGGAGCCGCTGAACGGGATGGGCAGGGTCACACCCTGCATTGTGACCGGCCCATCCATGCCTGTCAGCCGCCGCTCGCCAGGTCCGTCCGGTCGGCCAGGTCGGCGACCGGTCCGATCGGCCGGTGCGCGGTCGCCGGCGTCCCGGCCCGCTCAGCCGTTCGACATCATGGCGTTGAGCTCGCCGTAGCCGATCGCCCCGGCGAGGGCGGTGAAGGTGCCCTCGCCCTGGGCCTCCTCGGCGGCGCGGCGGGCCACCGTGTAGGCGGCCTCGGCGACCCACGAGCCGAGGCTGACCCGCGCGACCCCGAGCCGGGCCAGCTCGGCCACGGGCGGGGTGCCGGGCTGGGCGAGCACGTTGAGCGGGGCGGGGATCGCCGCGACCAGGGCGGCGATCGTCTCCGGATCGGCTACCCCGGGGACGAAGACGCCGGTGGCGCCCGCCGCCAGGAATGCCGCGGCCCGTTCCGCGGTGGATTCGACGGTACCGCCGCCGCGCAGGTAGGTGTCGACGCGCGCGTTGATGTAGAGGTCCACGCCCGCGGCCCCGGCGGCGGCCCGCGCGGCGGCGATCCGCTCGGCCTGCTCGGGGATGTCGCGCAGCCGCGCGCCACCGGCGCGGACGGTGTCCTCCAGGTTCACCCCGACGGCGCCGGCCGCGAGCACGCCGCGGACCGTGACGGCGACCTCGTCCGGGGTCGCGCCGAACCCGGTCTCGACGTCGGCGGTGACCGGGACGCCGTCCGGCACCGCGGCCACCACCCGCGCGAGGTGCTCGAGCATCGCCTCCCGCGACAGCGCGTCGCCGTCGGGCGCGCCGAGCGTCCACGCGACCCCGGCGGAGGTGGTCGCGACGGCCTTCGCGCCGGTTGCGGCGACGATGCGGGCCGAGGCGGCGTCCCAGGCGTTGGCGAGCACGAGGGGGGCGGCGGCGGTGTGCAGGGCCCGGAACCGGGCGGCGCGCGTCTGCTGGTCGGTCATGCGGTTCAGTGTTGCGGCCCGGCGCGGGGCCGCCCAACGTTTCAGCCAGGGCTAAATTGTCGGGGTGGTGTCGATCGGACTGTCGGCCGGCGCGGTCGCCCGGATCCGCTTCGCGGTGTCGCCGCTGTGGGAGACCGTGGCGAGCGTGCGGGTGCTGCGCGACCCCGGGGCGCACGCGATCCACCTGCCCTGGGCGCGCCGGCACCGGGGGCTGCGCTTCGAGCGGCTGTGGTCGCTGGTGCCGCCGGGCCCGCGGTACGTCCCGGACTATCTGACGCCCGTCCCGCCCGGCTTCGCCCCGGAGCTGGAGGACGAGCTGGCGCTGCTCGCCGCGACCCCGCCCGAGGTGGTCGCCGCCGAGGGGCCGCCGGTGGACCTGCCGGGGCTGGTGGACGAGATCCGGGCGTATTTCGCGGTCGCGCTCGGCCCGGACTGGCCGCGGATCCGCGGGCTGCTGGAGGCGGAGGTCTTCGCGCGGGCCCGCGCGCTGGCCGCGGACGGCGTCGGCGGGCTGCTCAACGACCTGCACGCGCAGGTGAGCTGGGCGGGGGACACGCTGTCGGTGCTGCACCGCTGGTGCACGGCGGCGGACGTGCCGGAGGGCGGCGACCTGGTGCTGGTGCCGTCCGTCTTCGTGTGGCCCTCGGTGCTCACGGTGTTCGGGCCGGCGGCGCAGCTGGCCTACCCGCCGCGGGGCGTGGGCGCGCTGTGGGAGGCGCCGCCGCCGGCGCCCGCCGCGCTCGCGTCGGTGCTCGGCCGGGCCCGCGCCCGGCTGCTCGTCGAGCTGGCCGCGCCGGCGTCGACGTCGGCGCTGGCCGAGCGGACCGGGCTCACCGCCGGGGGCGTGTCGCAGCACCTCGGGGCGCTGCGGGCGGCCGGGCTGGTGCGGGCGCACCGGGCCGGCCGGACGGTGCTCAACGTGCGGACCGCGGTGGCCGAGGCGCTGCTGGACAGCAGCGCCGGCGGCCACACGCACGACGGCGCCGACCGGCGGGGCTGATCCGCCGACCGGCGCCGTCGCTCTGGCGTTCCGGACGTCACCACATCAGGTTTCAGTTGGCCGGGCCGAGCTCCGCAGCGGGGTTGCCACCCTCGATGACGGTGCCCTCGGCGAACTTGCTGTCGAACTCCTCGCGCAGGGCGTCGAGCTGAGCGAACTCGGCCTGGTGCGAGGACTCCGAGCCCTCGGCCGCGAAGACGTGGTTCGAGTCGTACTGGTCGTTGCTGTAGTTCGTGAACTCCTGCTCCGCGTAGTGCGAGCCGTCCGCGCCGTCGAACTCGACGGAGCGGCCCTGCTGGAAGTCGGTCGACTCGGCCGACTCGGTGTCCTGCTCGTAGACGTTGAAGTTGCTGTCGTAGTCCGACTC
>NZ_BMPI01000026.1:60888-141223 GCF_014647515.1 Dactylosporangium sucinum
GGAGGCCTGCTGCAGGTGCTCCAGCTCGCCGCTCTCGGCGCCGGCCTCATAGTGGGCGTACGACGGGTCGTCGCCGTAGCCGGTGTCGCCGGTGTCGCCGGTCTCGTAGTCGCTCATGCTGGGTCCTTTCGGGACGTGCAGGGTTTGTGGTGTATGTGGTGTCCGTCCGGCCGTACATCGATCACACTAGGGCCGCCGCAAGCTCGCGGAATCCCTGAAACGTGCCACCGTCCCGGCCCAGTTCGAACGCGTTGTCGTGAAGCGTGGGCGGAGCGTATCGCGTGCTCAGCGGCCCGAGCTATCCCCGAGATGACAGCTGGTCAGCCATAATTCGGCCATTCGCCGCGCCCCGACCCGTCCGGTCGGCGGATACCCGACAGTTACCGCCGGACTACCGCCGGACTACCGCCGGACCAGCTCGACGACCCGGTGGTGGTCAGCAGCAGGAGCGGGCGGCGCTCCAGCCGTCGCCCCGCGTCGCGGAACTCGCCGATGAGCCTGCGGTTGAACGCGGCCTGGTCCGGCGGCAGGTTGGTCGACGGCTCGCTCATGAAACGACTCTAGGCCGTGGCGGCGAGCAGCGCCGGCCAACCGCCAGCGACGATGCGGACCGTGCGGGCGGCCTTCGGGTGCAGGAAGGCCAGCAGCCGCTCGCCCTCGGCGGTGACGTCGCCGAGCTCGTCGTCGGTGAGCGTCCGCACGGGCGCGACGACCAGCTCCTTCGTGCGGCCGACCCGCCAGACCGCGGCCGTCGTGTGCAGGGCCTGCCCGCTGCGGCCCCACAGCCCCGCGGCGGCACCTGGACGAGCGTCTCGAACACCCGGACCGCCTGGGCCATCGCCGCGGGGTCGCGGTCCGGCCACCGCTCGGCGAGCCGCTTGCCCAGCTCGGCGAACGTGAGCGGCTCGGCCGCCAGGATCCGGGCGCCCTCCGCGACGATCTCCGGCACGATCGCCGGGTCGCCGGGCCGGCGGCCGAAGTTCGTCGCCCACATCCGCTCGCCGACGACGGCGACGAGCGGCCGCACGGCGAGGGCGTCGCGGGCGATCATCAGGTGGCTGCCGGGCCAGCGTGGCCCGGTTCAGCGCGCGGCCGTCGAGGACCTCCATGCCTACGCGGGCTCCAGCAGCTTCGACTTGCGCACGATCGGCACCGACAGGGTCTTGTAGCCGACCTCGTCGAAGAGGACGACGACCCGGTCCCGCTCGTAGGCCATGACGGTGCCGGTGCCCCACTCGGTGTGCCGGACCTCGCTGGACACCGGGAAGGGCCGGTCCTCGTCGTGCCGGACCGGTTGTCTCGGGACCGCGGCGACGGGTTGGTGCCGGGTCTTGAACAGGCGCCGGTACCACGGGACCTTCGCCGGTGCCACCGGGTCGACGACGACGTTCCCGTTCGCGCAGTTGTCGCAGTGCTCGCACGGGCCGTCGCCCTGTTCGCCGAAGTACGCCAGCAGCGCGTTGCCCCGGCATCCGGCGCTCTCGGCGTACTGCCGCATCATGTCGATCCTCGACCGGCGCAGCGTCTGGTGGCGCTCGTACTGGGCGAGCGCCAGCCGGGACGCCTCGGCCGGCGTGGGTGCGTACCGCGGGGCGCTCAGCTTGTTGCCGGTGCCGACCTCGACCGCGCCGACCTGCTCCAGCAGGGTCAGCAGCGCGGTGATCCGGCGGGCCGGCAGCCCGCTGCGGGTGGCGAGCGCGGTCCGGGTCGCCGGCCCCTCGCGCAGCGCCGCGGCGAGCTGGGTCAGCTCCTTGCCGTCGGGTGCGCCGGTCGCGAAGAAGCGCTGCAGCGCCACGTCCTCGGGCCGGAAGAACAGGATCGTGCGGGACTCGCCGCCGTCTCGGCCGGCCCGCCCGATCTCCTGCAGGTAGCTGTCGGGGGAGTCGGGCAGGGCGACATGGTGCACCCACCGGATGTTGGGCTTGTCCACGCCCATGCCGAAGGCGCTGGTCGCCACCATGACGGGGATCTTGTCCGCCATGAAGTCGGTGTACCGCCGGTTGCGCTCGCCCGCGGCCAGGCCGGCGTGGAACGCGACCGCCTCGACGCCGTGCTCGGTCAGCCGGGTGGCGTACTGCTCGGCGATCGCGCGGGTCGGCGCGTACACGATGCCCGGTCGTGGTTCCTGCCGGACCTGGGTCAGCAGCCGCTGCCAGCGCTGCTCGTCGCTGGTGCAGTGCACGGCGGCCAGCTTGAGGTTGGGCCGGTCGAGCCCGGCGACCAGGGTGAACGGGTCGCGCAGCCCGAGCGTCGCGGTGATGTCGGCGCGCACCGGCGGGGACGCGGTGGCGGTCAGCGCGACCACCGGCGGGCGGCCCAGCTCGCGGATGAGGTGGCCGAGCTGCAGGTAGTCCGGGCGGAAGTCGTAGCCCCAGGCGGAGACGCAGTGCGCTTCGTCGACCGCGACGAGGCTCGGCCTGAGCGCTCTGACCTCGTCGAGCCGGTCGGGGTTGCCGAGCTGCTCGGGCGTGATGAACAGGAAGCGCGCGGTCGCGTTGCGCAGGTGCTCCAGCGCTTGCTGCTGCTGGTTCGGCGTCTCGGCCGAGCTGATCCGCACCGCCTGGCCCGCGATGCGCCGGTTGAGTCCGGCGATCTGGTCCTGCTGGAGGGCCAGGAGTGGTGAGATGACGATCGTGGGACCCGGCAGCAGCATCGCCGGCACCTGGTAGACGGCCGACTTTCCGCCGCCGGTGGGTAACACGACGAGGGCGTCACGCTTCTTGAGCAGGGCGCGCATCGGGGGTAGCTGTCCGGGGCGGAGGCGTTCCCAGCCGAAGTGCTGGCGGGCGGCGCGGCGCAGGCGGGGCGCGAGAGGCACAAGATTCATCGGGCGCGACTGTACCGGTGTTCGAACGCCACGGCGCGTTGAGCGACACGCCGTGTCCTTAGTACTCTTCCCGTCCCGCAACCAAAAAGCACCCGAAAGTGACGGTCTCAGCACCCTTCGTAGTCGAAAGTTCTTCGTGTCAGCAGGTGGACCCGCCTGCGCGGATCCACTCCGACACGAGGGGGAACCGATGACAACGACCCTTGAGGGTGCCACGCTCAAGGTCCAGTTGGAAGGCCGCGAGCTCGAAGATCTCATCCGGGAGCACCTGCCGCTCGTCGGGCATCTGGTCCGCCAGACGCTCGGCCGCCTGCCCGCCCACGTCAGCCGCGAGGACCTGGTCTCCGCCGGGATGGCGGCCCTGGCCGGCGCCGCGAAGGCGTTCGATCCTTCGCGCGGCATTCCGTTCGGCAGCTTCGCGACGACCCGCATCCGCGGCGCCATCCTCGACGAGCTGCGCGGGCTGGACTGGGCGAGCCGCTCGGTGCGGGCCCGGGCGCGGCAGGTCGACGCGATGCAGCAGGAGCTCACCGCGGCGCTCGGGCGCACCCCGACCAACCAGGAGCTCGCCGAGGCGCTCGGCGTCACGCTCGACGAGCTGCAGTCGATCGACGACGACGTCCAGCGGGCGGCGGTGCTGTCGCTGCAGGGCTTCGCGGCCGGCAGCGCGGAGGACATGGTCCCCGAGCGGGCCGCCGGGCCCGAGGACCTGATCCTGCACCGGGAGCGGATCGGCTACCTGCACAACGCGGTCGAGGCGCTGCCGGAGCGGCTCGGCAAGGTGGTGAAGGGGTACTTCTTCCAGGAGCGGCCGATGATGGAGATCGCCCGCGACCTGGGGGTGACCGAGTCGCGCGTGTCCCAGCTGCGGGCGGAGGCCCTCATGCTGCTGCGCGACGGCCTGAACACGCACCTGGACCCCGACCTGGTCCCGGCCGGCGACAAGCCGACGGGCTGCGTGGCCCGCCGCCGCGAGGCGTACCACGACAAGATCGCCAACGCCGGCAACCTGAACAGCCGCCTGGCCCAGACGAACCACCACGGCATGCCGTTCGTGGCGTCGACGCGGCATTCCTGACCCGGGCCGGGGCTCAGGTGGCCCCGGCCCTCGGTCTACTCGTCCTGCCCGTAGTTCCTGAGGATGTAGTCGGCGTACCAGCCCGGCCAGTCCTCGTCGCGGTGCCCGAGCTGCGCCTCGTGCGCGCCGTGGGCCCGCTCGGCGTCCCTGAGCGCCGCGGCGAGGGCGGCGACGTCGTCGAACGTGACTCGCATGGTGCTCCTTACCGGCCGGGGGCCTTCTGCTGGACCTGCTGGAGAATCCACTCGTTGCCGTCGGGGTCGCGGAACGAGGCGAACGAACCGTAACTCTGCACCGACGGGTGCGGGCCGGGCACCCGGCCTTCCGTGCCCGCGTGGTGGAAGATGCCGCCGGCGTCGTGGAAGACCTCGGAAACGTTCGCGCCGTGGGCGACGAGCTCCTCGCGCGCCTTCTCGATGTCGTACACGACGAGGTGCAGCCCCTGCGTGGACCCGGGCTTCGCGGTGGTCAGCCTGGTCCCGAAGATGACCGAGGCCGCCGACCCGGGCGGGGTGACCTGGACGACCCGCAGCCCGTCCTCGGCGGTGAAGTCGGCGTCCAGCCGGAAGCCGAGCCCCCGGTAGAACGCCTTGGCCCGGTCGACGTCACCGACGGGGATGACCACGACCTCAAGCTTGAGTTCCACGTTCCCACTCCGTTCTCGTTCCGGTAGCCCAGCGTGGCGCGCAGACCTACCCCGTGAAACCCGTGGGAACCCCTGGCCGTCGGCGGCGGACCGGCGTTGCCGCCCTTCGCCTCGCTCGATCGTGCCGGGTGAGGAGCATAGTGTGACCTGCGGTGGCCGACATGATCGTGATCGGGGCGAGCACGACGGCCTCGTCACGGACGTCCAGGTCGCGCCGGCGGCATGGCCGCCGGGCGGGCGCGACACGGCCACGTCGCCCGCGTCACACAACGAGCTGATCGCGGGGAGCGGCAGAGCGTGGCACCGGCGGTAGGTGCTGCGGAAGAGGGTTCGACGATGTTGGCACGTCTGGCGGCCCGGCTGGTGCGCCCGACGCCGCCGCCACCGCCACTGTGGCTCGGGATCGCGGACCGGCACCCTGCTCGTCCCAGCCGACCTGCCGGATCCGGCCCTGCGGCGGCTGCGCGAACGGGTCGTGCCCCGGCTGGAGACCCTGCTGCAGACCGCGACCGAGCGCGAGGCCATGGCCAACTCGCTGCGCGACCCTCGAGCTCCGCGCGGCCGAGGCGCTGCTGCCGGGCAACCCCGACGAGGTCAAGGCGCGGCTCGGCCGGACGACCGAGGGGCTGGCCGACGCGTCCAAGGAGCTGCAGGAGATCTCGTGCGGCATCCACCCGGCCGTCCTCTCGCAGGGCGGCCTCATGCCCGCGCTGAGGACGCTCGCCCGCCGCAGCCCGTCGTGGTCACGATCAACCGGGGTCCCAGACGCCAGCTGCCCAGCAGCGTCGAGGTCGCCGCCTACTACGTCGTGTCCGAAGCGCTCACGAACGCAGCCAAGCACGCCCGCGCCTCCAGGGTCGAGGTGAACCGGCACCGCGTGATGCTCGGGGAGCCGTCGTCCGCGCGGCGTCCGTCCGGGTCCGCCGCCGCGGGATGCGGCATCAGCTTGACGGCGTCAGCGGGAGGATCGCGCGGACCTCGAAGGTGCGGTCGTGCTGGGCCGCCGTCAGTGTGCCGCCCAGGTGCTCCACCCGGCGGCGCATGCCCGTGATGCCGATGCCCTCCGACGGGGGCGCGCCGGTCAGGTTCTGATTGCTCACCACCAGTGTCAGGGACGCCGGGCCGTGTTCGACGACGACCGACGCCTTCGGGTGGGCCGAGTGCTTCACCACGTTGGTCAGGGCTTCCTGCAGTACCCGATATGCGGCCACATCGACCGCGGACGGCACCGGCGACGGGGTGCCGCGCCGCACGACGCCGACCGTGAGGCCCGCCGCCTCCACCCGGGCGACCAGGGCGTCCAGGTGCGCCAGGCCCGGGGTCGGGGCGCGGTCCGGTGCGTCCGGGGAGATCTCGGCGAGCGTGGTGCGCAGCTCGGCCAGGGCGTCCGCGCTCGCCCGGCTGATCGCCTCCAGAGCCACCGCGGCCTGGTCCGGCTTCGTACGCTGGAGGTGCAGCGCGATGTCGGCCTGCATCTGGATCGCTGCCAGGCCGTGGCCGACCACGTCGTGGACCTCCTGGGCCAGCCGCAGGCGTTCGGCGTCGACCAGGCGGCGCTCCGCCTCCAGGCGCTCCCGCGTGCCGGCCTCCACCACCAGGCGCCGCGCCACGCCCAGCGTGAACGGAATCGCCACCCAGGCCGAGCCGGGGGCCAGGCCGAGGTAGCCGTCGAGCGCCGCGCTGTTGGTGAGCAGGTGCACGAGCAGCACGGCCAGCGCGCCGCCGCACCACAGGGACGCGGTGGGCAGCGAGCGCCGGCGGGCGACCTCGAAGACCGCCACCGCCACGCTGAACATGATCGGGCCGTAGGGGTAGCCGACGGTGAGGTACGTCGTCGTCGAGAGCACGACGACCACCAGCGTCGGCAGCGGCCAGCGCGCGCGGAACGCGGTGGCGGCGCCGGCGACGACGATGAGCGCCAATGCCCAGGCATCGACCGGGCGGTTGGCCGGGTTGAACCGCTGGATGTACGGCGCGGTCACCAGGCCGACCGCCACCAGCGCCGCGGGCAGTCCGAACCGCAAGAGACCCATGCGGCCATCATCGTGCGGTACCCCGCCGGGCGTCACCGTCAGAGCTGCGTACCTGGGCGTACGTCGGCGGGAGTACCGTCTCCGGCGTGCTCATCCTGTTGCCGCCGTCCGAGGGGAAGGCCGCCGCGCCCCGCCGGGGCAGCCCGCTCGACCTCGACGGGCTCACCTTGCCGGAGCTGCGCGCCGCGCGCGAGGCGGTCCTCGATGACCTGACCAAGCTCAGCGCCGATCCCGAGACGGCGCTCGCGACGCTCGGGCTGAGCGCCGGGCAGGCGGCCGAGCTGGAGCGCAACGCGGCGCTGCGCGACGCGCCGGCCGTGCCCGCCGGGAAGCTGTACACGGGCGTGCTCTACGACGCCCTCGACCTGGCGTCCCTGCCCGCCCCCGCCAAGCGCCGCGCCCGCAACCAGCTGCTGATCTTCTCCGGGTTGTGGGGGGTGGTGGACCTGGCCGACCGCATCCCGCCGTACCGCTGCAGCATCGGCGTCCGCCTGCCCACCGCCGGGTCGCTGAGCACGCACTGGAAGGCGGCCCTCGCCGGCCCGCTCGACGAGCTCGCCGGCGACGACCTGGTCCTTGACCTGCGTTCGTCCGCATATGTACCGATGTGGACGCCCCGCAACGCCGTCAGCGTGCGGGTGCTGCACGACGGCAAGGTCGTCAGCCATTTCAACAAGGCCACCAAGGGACGCGTCGTGCGCGATCTGCTGCTCGCCGGGGCCCGGCCCCGGACGCCGGCGCGTCTCGCGCAGGCGTTGGAGCAGGTGGGGTACCGCGTGGAGACCCGCCGTCCCGACCAGTTGGACGTGGTCGTCGACACGCTGTAGCTTCGCCGTGTAGCTTCGCCGTTTCGCTGCGTGAGCAACCCGGGTCGGTCACTGTCGGAGGGGTGGACCCTGAACCCCGCCTGACCCGGCGCGGCGTCCTCGCCGCGGCCGCGCTGCCGCTGGTCGGTGCCGCACCGCCGGTGCCTGGCCCCGGCGCCGGCCACGGCGGCGCCGCGCCGCAGCTGCGGCCGGTCAGCATGGCGATGCACATTCACGGGCCGTTCAGCGAGGGGCTGGCGAGCTATTCGGCGCATTTCGAGCAGGCCCGCAGACACGGCGTCGACGTCATCTGGTGGACCGACCACGACTTCCGGATCGCCGCGTTCGCACACCGCGCGGCCGTGCATTTCGACGGCGCTGCCGAGCCGGAGCGCGGGCTCGCCTGGACGTGGACGACATCGGCCGAGGGGAAGCTGACATCGTCGGCGGCCGACTTCGTCGCGAGCCCGCACTCGCCGCCGGACGGGCCGGGCAAGGCGCTGCGGCTGTCGGCCGCCGGGGCGGGGATCCTGTGGTACCAGGGCAACGCCTGGAACGCGACCGCGAACGCCTGCATCGCCGACACGACATTGACGCTCGACGTGCTACCGGAAACGCTGTCCGGCGACGGTGCGCTGCTGCTCGACGTGCAGTTGTCGCACCATCCGGCGAGGGGCGGGCGGCCCGCCGGAATCCTGCGCATCCGGTACCGTATCGGCGCCGCCGAATTGCCCGGGCACTCCGCCAGCGGCACCTCCGGCACCGTTTCCCGGCCGGTGAAGAATGGTCTCTGGCAGCGGTTCACGTTCGTGCCGCGCGACGACGTCGCCCGGCTCTGGCCCGACGTCGTGCCCGGCGACAATGCGCTGACCGGGCTGCGGATCGGGGTCCAGCGGGCCGGTTTCGTGGTCGACCGGCTCACGTTCGACCGCAGCCGCCGGGCCGGCCAGGCGGGCGAGCAGTTGCGCGCCGAGGTGATCGCCGCGGCGGCCCGCGACCACCCGGGCGTGACGCATTTCCGGGCGATGGAGATGTCGCTCGTCCGGCACGTGAACTGGTTCGGCGGCGACCAGACGTTCCCGCCGTTCCCCATGCCGCCGGTCCGCGACAACGACCCGGCGCTCACCCGTTCGATGGTCCGGTTCCTGCACGCCCACGGCGGGCTGACCTGCTGGAACCACCCGATGGACGTGGCGACCCGCGAGGAGTTGGTCAAGCTCATGATCGCGTCGGACTTCCTCGGGTGCGACCTCGTCGAGATCGGCCGGAAACCGCTCGACGACCTGCTCTGGGCGTTCGACGTCGCGGCCCGCAACGCGCTGTTCTTCACGGCGGTGGGCAGCAGCGACGACCACGACGGCATCGACTGGCTCACGAACGAGGAGCATTTCGTCACGTACGTCTGGGCCCGTTCCACCGCGCAGGCCGACCTGCTGGCGGCCTTGCGCGCGGGCGCGGCCTGGTTCACCGATCTCGCGCGGTACCGGGGCGAGCTGGATCTGCGGGTCGGCGGGGTGTCGCACCTGGGCGCGGTGCTCATCCGATCGGCGCCGGTGACGGTGTCGGTGGTGGCGACGAAACTGCCCAGGAAAGCCGTCGTGGAGGTTGTCTCCGGCCCGGTCGACGAGGCGGCCGCGGTGCCGTCGACGACCGTTTCCGAGGGCGCTGCGGTCACCGTGCGGCCGGGCCGCTATGTGCGGGTGCAGGTGCGGCTGGCGACCGGCGAGATCGTCGGTGCGTCGAATCCGCTGTGGGTGCTGGCCCGGAAACCGAAACGGCCCGTGCCGGCGGCACGGGCTCGTTGAAACGTCTGGGATCTCGTGGAGCGGACGACGGGATTCGAACCCGCGACCCTCACCTTGGCAAGGTGATGCGCTACCAGCTGCGCTACGTCCGCACTGATCGACACTCTACCGCATTCCCGGCGGGGGTCACGCGCCGGGGGCATCACCCGTTAGCGTGGCCTGGTGCGACTGGGTGTGCTGCTGTTCACCGTGGTGCTGGCGGGATGTTCGGCCGCGCCGTCCGCCGTTGCGCCCGCGCCGTCGTCCTCGCCGGCCGGCGCTTCGCCGTCCCCTTCCGGATCGCCGGCCCCCGTCGACCTGCGCCTCGTCTTCGCCGGCGACGTGCACTTCATGGAGCGGACCGCGGCGCTGCTGAAGGACCCCGCCACGGCGTTCGGGCCGATCACGCCGAGCCTCGCCGACGCCGACCTGACGATCGTGAACCTGGAGACGGCGATCACGTCCCGCGGTACCGCCGAACCGAAGACCTACCACTTCCGCACGACACCGGTCGCGATCGACGCCTTGAAAGCCGCGGGCGTCGATGCGGTGAGCATCGCGAACAACCACACCCTCGACTACGGCCGGGTCGGGCTGCTGGACACGCTGGACGCCCTCGGCGCGGCCGCCTACCCGGCGTTCGGGGCGGGGCGGAACACCGACGCGGCGTACGCGCCCTGGCTGACCACCGTCCGCGGCGTGCGCATCGCGGTGCTGGGCTTCAGCCAGGTCGGCGAGCTGGCGTCGAGCTGGGCCCCGGGCCCGGACAAACCGGGCATCGCGATGGCGTTCGACACGGCCCGCGCCGTCGCCGCCGTGACCGCCGCCCGCCAGCAGGCCGACCTGGTGATCGTCTTCAACCACTGGGGCGACGAGGGCAACAGCTGCGCCAACTCGGCCCAGAAGACCTTCGCGGGCAAACTGGCGGAGGTGGGCGCCGACGTGATCGTGGGGGCGCACGCGCACACGCTGCAGGGCTCGGGCTGGCTGGGCCGGACGTTCGTGGCGTACGGGATGGGCAACTTCCTGTGGTACGGCACCTCGAAGAGCACCGAGACGGGCATCCTGCGCCTCACTGTCCGCGCCCGCTCCGTGACGACGGCCGAGTTCCTCCCCGCGGTGGTCTCCGACACGGGCCAGCCAAAGCTCCTAACGGGCGCCGCCGCCACCCGGCTGAGCGACCGCTACGCCGGCCTGCGCCGCTGCGCCGGCCTGTCGGGTCCGCCGTGACCTGCGGCGACGCGCCGAACCGGGATACCGGTTTGGCATGGGGGTTGGGGGTCGGCTAAAGTTTGCATCCGTCGCCGGGAGTAGTTGGGGCTCGGCGGTGCGGACGTAGCGCAGCTGGTAGCGCATCACCTTGCCAAGGTGAGGGTCGCGGGTTCGAATCCCGTCGTCCGCTCGGGGATAGTCACCACGGTGGGGTGGCCGAGAGGCGAGGCAACGGCCTGCAAAGCCGTGTACACGGGTTCAAATCCCGTTCCCACCTCGAGCCGCCGCACAACCGTGGGGCACTCAGCTAGGGCGATTGGCGCAGTGGGAGCGCGCTTCCTTGACACGGAAGAGGTCACTGGTTCAAACCCAGTATCGCCCACCAGTTCAGAGGCCATGTCGAGGTGATCGACATGGCCTCTTTTCGTTGCTGCGTGACTAACTGAGTGACTGAGCACGTCCAGGCGGTCCAACCATCCGGCCTCGGACCGCGATCCGGGACTGATCGGAACAGACCCAGCGATCGCATGGGTGGCCAGGCGAAGGAGTATCCCGCCGGACGGAGGCCCAGCTATCGCAGGACGGTCGGATCGGCCGCGGCGCTGTCCGAACGAAGCCCGGGGCATGGAGGGTCGGCTGCAGCCGTACGTTCGATCACGGGTGGTGCGGCGTGGATTGCAATGCGGCCACGTGTCCGGCACCATATGGCTCCAGGTGCGCCAGCAGCGCGTCGATGCCTGGGAGTTCGATGGCAAACGGCCGAATCGCGAAAGAGTTTCAATTGAGCGGGGATGACATCGTCATCCCCGCTAGTGGCGTTCCTGAGGGCGTCGGAGTCGTCGTGCCCACACGGACTCTCCTAGACGGCGCCTACGAGCCAGCAAAACTGGCATTCGGGCGAGCAGTTCAAGCTTATGCGGACAAACTTGCGATCGAGAGCGCGAACCAGGAAGCGTCAGAGAGGGCCCCTGGTGCTAACAGCACCGAAATCACAGAGTCGGCGGTCATTCGGGCGCAAGAGGCGCTTGACAAAAAGGTGGCGTTACAGGTTCGGAAACGAAGCCCGCTCGAGCCTTATGCATTGGCTGGGAGTCCCATCTTTGCTGGCGCTACAGGCGTTATGGGTAGCTTCCTGCACAGCCTGGTACAGGTCATTGCCTTTAGCATCCTCGCCGTGATTGCGATTGCTTGCATCCTCCACCTCGCCGTGAGGAGGATGCGATGAACCGGACGGCGCGACGCGTGCTGCTGGCTGTTGCCTTCGTGGTAGCAACCACGGCGGTCGGTGTAGCCACAAACTACGCCACCGGCGCGAGGCTTGACGACTGGGATAAGGCTGCTAGCTGGGTGAGCGCTGGGGTTGCGGCAGCCTCGCTTCTCGTGTCCGCTTTTGCCGCGTTCTTCACTCAACGCGCGTTCAACACCGAGGAACGGGCGAGGGTTGCACGTGAGCAACTCGCGTTCACGCTCATTCGCTCATTCGCGGCAATTGAGCAAGAAGCGTTGAACTATGGAAAGCGAAGTGCTGGCCGTCCTGATCGCCCGCTCTCTTTGCGTGAGGTGCGAGCACTCATGGCGGACTCGGAAGTATGGAATGACCAGGATGAGATTGGCTTTGACCTCGCAACAAGGGCGAGGAATTCGATCGTTCACGGCGATCTGGAAAAGGTCGACATCCTAGACTTGAGGTATGCGAACGAAAAAGCACAGCACTTGCTAGGAAAGATTCGGAGCGCAACTCATACTAGTACGTAGCAGGGTGGCGTGGACGATCCCGGCGGATGGAGGGCCTGCCGAGCTTCGGGCAGGCCCTCCATCGTTTTTGGACGGGCTACACCTTGCCGAATAGCTCGTCCATAGCCACGGCACCACCGAGGATCACGGGTCGGAGTTGGTGGCGGTAGACCGCTTCCGTGACCCGCGTGCCGGCGTGGCCCATCAGGTCGGCGATGTCCTCAATCCGCATTCCCCCGCTGGACAGCAGCGACACGAAGCTGTGCCGCAGTTCGCGTGGTGTCCACTCGGCCGCGTCCAGATCGGCCTTGCGAGCGACGGCGCGGAAGCCGCGCCGGACGTTCGCCGCGTCCAGCTCGGCGCCGCTTGACGTGGCGAACACGAGATCGTCGTTACCGGCACGGCTCTGCCGCTCCCGGTGCTGGCACAGCACCGTGACGCACCGGGCGGGCATTGCGAGCGTCCGGCGTGACTTCTTGGTCTTGGTGTCTCCGCCCGCTCGCACCGACCGCCACACCTGGATGGATGGCGGGACCGGCGGGTCGGCGTCGACCTGGCCGACGAGGTCGACGTGGGACCACCGCAGCGCCCGCAGTTCCTCCGTCCGGGCGCCGGTCAGCAGCGACACGACGATGTACGCGTGCAGCTGCGATCCGGTGGCCGCCTCCAGGAGCGCCTTCGCTTGGTCGAGCGTGAGCGACTTCGACGGCCGCCCCGGCTGCCCTGTCGGGACGCCGCAGAGCACCACGACGTTGCGCTTCACCTTGTCGCGCGCCATCGCCCGCGTGACGGCGCGGTTGAGGTAGTTGTGGAGGTTCTGGAGCGTGCTCGTGCTGAGCAGCTTCGCCTTGGCGGCGAGCCATCGGTCCACGTCGGCCGCACTGAGGTCGCGCAGCTTCCGAGCGCCGAGATCGGGGATGACGTGGCCCTCGCACAGGTTGCGGATCTTCGAGACGGTGTTGGCCGCACGGCCGGTCAGGCCGTAGTCGAGCCAGTCCCGCACGGCGTCCCCGACGGTGAAGTTGACCGGGGCGATGGCGAGGCCGTCCTCGTGGTCGCGCAGCACCTCCTTCAGCTTGTTCCGCGCCTCGGTCTTGGTCTTGCCGCTGCCCTTGCGGGTGATCCGCTTCCCGGCGGGCGTGTAGCCGATGGTCACCTCGGCGATGTAGCGCTGCCGCCGCTCGTCCCAGTACAGCGAGCCCTCGCCGCGTCCCCGCCGAGCGGTCATCGACCCGCCTCCCGTTCGAGCAGGGCGACGTACTCGGCGATCGCGCCGTCCGGCACGAGCCGCGTGCGGCCGCACTTGACCGTGCGGAGGCGACCGGCGCGGATCTGCTCGTAGATGACGGTCCGGCTGATGCTCAACAGCTCCATCGCCTCGGGGATCTTCCACAGCGCCTTCCGGGCGGCGACGGTGGTCACGCGGTGCCTCCAACACGTCGGCGGGCGGGGGTAACCGTCCCATCCGTACCAAGCTCGTTTTGGCTGCTCAGGGCCGGTACGGATCGGTTTGGCGGTACGGTTCGATCCGTACCAGCGTCGGTATCCGTACCAGGGCTGACCTGCGGAAACGACGCTGGTACGGATGGGACGGATTGGGCCGGGCAGTAGCGCTGCCACGCGTCGGTGAATGCCTCGCGGTGGTAGCCCTTCGCCTGCCCGACCGGGAAGCGGATCGTCGCCGAGCCGATGCCGAACTCCCGCAGGAGGTCGCCGAGGCGCTTGCCGGTCAACCCGGCCGGGCCGAAGCCCTGCCATGGTCCCTCGGGATCGTCGTTGAGGGCGGCGAGCAGCTCGGTGGTCGTGGCCGCGCCGGGGTCGCCGAGGGTGGCGAACGCGGCGCGGATGTCGGTCAGTAGCCGGATGCGGGTCGACATGTGGCCGCTGTCCTCGGCCTCGGCGGTGAGCACCGTGGCGGCGGTCCGGGCGCGTGCCGGCCACGCGTCCCCCGCGAGGTCGGCGACCGCGATCAGCGGTTCCCAGGTGTCGGCGGCGCGGTCCTCCAGGGGCATCTGCGGCTCTGCCCGCTCCAGGTGCTCGAGGTGCCCCCGCAGCCACTGGAAGAGGTCGGCGGCCACCCGGCGCAGGGCCGGGCCGTCGCGGCGGTGGCGGTACGGTGCGACCGTCTCCCCGGCCATCCGGCGCCGCATCCGCACGACCACGGCGCGGTCCTCGATGGTGTCGGGCATGGCGCCGATCCCGGCGAGGGCGGCCATCGCGAAGGTGGGGATCTTCTCCAGGCGGTGGGTGTTGTTGTCCCAGCGGATCGCGGGGCGGTTGCGCTGGTGCCCGGCGTTGAGCAGGCCGCGCAGGTCCTCGTTGGCCTCGGCGTTCTTGCCGCCGAAGATGGTGTCCGCTTCGTCGACGAGCAGGGTTGGCGGCTCGTCGGTGCCGATGGCGCGGTAGACGGCGGCGGGTGAGGCGTTGACGGTGATGAGCGGGTTGCAGCTGGTGCCTTCCACGACGTCGAGGAGGCGGGACTTGCCGCAGCGCTTCTCCGGGGCGCGGATGACCAGCCGCGGGGCGTGCGCCCACGCGGGCTGCGCGTGCGTGGCGGCGATCCACAGGGTTACGGCGTCGACCGCCTCGGGCGAGGGCAGCACGACGTAGCGGGTGAGGGTGGCGTGCAGCTGGTCGAGGATGGCGGCGCCGTTGGTGGTGGGTGGGGTGGTCACGCGGCGACTCCTTCGTCTCGGAAGCCGCCGGTGATGGCGGCGCGGGTCTCGCGTTCGGTCTGTCCGGCGCCGATGCCGGCGTCGTGCAGGGCGGTGAGGGCGTCGTGCAGGGTGATGGCGTTGGCGGCGACCATGCGGGCGACGCCTCGGGCGCAGCCGTAGAGGGTGGCGCGGCGGCGGCCCTTCGGCGCGTTGCGGATGGTGTCGAGCAGGGAGCGCAGCAGCGCGTCGGGTGATGAGATGCCCCCGCCCGGCGTGGTGCTCGTCGGCCTGGTTGTGCTCGTCGCGGTCGCGGCCGGTGCGGGTTGGCAGGCGGCGATGAGGGCCGGGGGCATCTCGGCCACCGGCCGCGCGCCGATCCAGCGGTACGGGCGGGCGGTGCGTGGGTGGATTGACGGCGGGGCGACGACGTAGCCGCCGTCCCCGCGGACGTCGATGCCCCCGGCGAGGCGTCCCTGACTGTTCAGGACGGCCGTTCCCGGGTGGCGGTAGTACAGATGCCAGCCGCCGCTGCCAGTGACGACACAGGCCGTCTCAGGCATCAGCGCCGGGTCGAGGGTGCCGCCGTGGCCGGGGTCGATGTCGACCACGACCAGACCGGACACCGCGCCGGTGCGGATCGCGAGCAGCCCGGCCGGTTGCGCGGCGACCATCGCGCCGAGGCGGTCCGGGTCGAGGGTGGCGGCGTACAGGCCGTGGCAGAGCAGGCACGAGCAGGCCGCCCGGTCGTGGTCGGCGCCCGCGTCGCGGCAGGCGTCGCAGTTGGCGATCGGGCGCTTGGTGCGGCCGAGCAGGAACACGGGCCAGCCGCGCCCGGCGTAGTCGATGGCGTTGCGCAGCAATGCTTGCGAGTCAGGCCGAAGGTCCATCGTGGACTCCCGTAGCGGGTCGGGCACTGGCACGGGTGGCCAGCTGCAGGACGTGGGTCAGGTGGTTGGTGAGGGCGAGCAGCTGGCGCCGCGCGTGCGGCTCAGCGGCGGCTAGGGCGACGGTGAGCCGCACCTCGGCGTGCTCCCGGCCATCGGCGGCCCGCACGCGGGTGAGGGCGACGCGGCCGAGGCCGGGCAGGGCGACGATGACCGGGTCGGCGCGGTGCTCGCCGAGGGCGCAGCGGTGACCACCGGCGCACCAACTGGGGTGCGGGCTCATCGGGTGCCCCGCGTGCCGTTGCGGTACTCGCGGCGGAAGTGCTCGTAGATGCGGCGTCCGATGCGCACGCGGCGGCCGGTGCCGTCGCAGCGCGGGCAGAGGCGGAACATACGGCGGGAGAGCGGGTTGCGGCGCTTGCCGGTGCCGTCGCAGCGGCGGCAGGCGGCGAACGGGAAGATCGCGCAGGCGGCGAGGTAGTGCGTTCCGTAACCGACTGCGACGAGGCTAGCGAGCAGGGCAAGGGACCCCACGGAATGCCTCCTGAAGGCTGTTTGAGGGTGCAAGAGGTCGGCGCGGCTAGGGACTAGCGCGCTGATCAGGCATGGGATGTGGTGCTAGCGGGGGTGCTAGGTCTAGCAGCCGTGGCCGCTAGACCTAGCGGCGTTTCACGCGGCCGAGTCACCTCGGCGACGGTTACGCTCCGCCACCGCATCGGCGACCGTGGCGCGGTCGATGCCGCGCCGGTTGGCGCCCTTGCCGGTGGCCGGGTCGGTGCCCCACACCTGCGTCGTGGTGATGCCGTACGGCTTCAGCGCCGCCATCAGGTGGTCGCGGGTCAGCTCGGCGTAGACGTCCGGCCGCAGCGCTGTGAGGCGCTCCACGATGGTCTCGGCCCACAGCTTCGGCTCGTCGGCCCGGAACACCGCGAGGGTGTCCTCCAGCAGCGTTTCCCGCCGTGCCGTAGGCGTCTCCACGGTGGGCGCAGTGAGCGTGCCGGCCGATTCCCGAGCGGCGTACGCGCGGGCGGCGAGCTTCTCCACGGTCGGCCCGTCGAGGTAGAAGGTCCGCACGATCTGCGCCTCATCGGCCGCGCCGACGAGGTAGCCGACGCCCTTGTCCTTCTTGGCGAACATGGTGGCGCGGATGCCGTTGCGGTAGGCCGACGTGCCCAACACCATGTCGTTCTCAAGCTGGCCCATGACCCGCAGGCAGTACCGCGTCCCGACGTTCGCCGACACACCGGTCGGCAGGGACTTCGCGTCCGGCCGCTGCGTGGCGAGCAGCAGGATCACCCCGAGCGCCCGGCCGAGCTTGATGATCTTCTCGGCCAGCTCGCCCGCTTCCTTGCCGAACTCCGGGTGCGCGAACAGTTCCTGGCACTCGTCCAGTCCGGCGACGAGCCAGTGCAGGCCCTTGATGCGGCGAGCGAGGTCGGCGGTGACCTTGTTGTCGGGGCAGACGTCCTTGGGAAGCTTCTTGATGATGGCCGCCCGCTGCTGGCACTCGGCCCGCAGGTCGCGCAGCGCTTGGAGCGCCGCCTCGGCGGTGTCGTCGTCCGCGCCGGAGCCGTACCGTGCGCAGACCTTCGCGATGGGGTCGAGGCCGCCGGTGCCCTTCAGTTCGTAGGCCCACACCTCGGCGTGCGGGTCCAGAGCAGCGACGAGCATGGGGAGCTGAATGGCGGCGGTCTTGCCGTAGCCAGGGATCGAGCCGATCAGGACGTTGGTGTACGGCAATTCGAGGTAGACGATGCGACCACGGGGGTCGGTGCCGAACGGGAACTGCTTGGCCATGTCGACCGTGGACGCCTTGAGCAGCGGCCATGCGGGCTGACGCGACGCGGCCATCGGCTGATCGCCGACCCACAGGACGAGCCGCGACGGGCTGACGTCGGCGTTGCCTTCGGGCCAGACGCAGCCGAGCGGGCGGCCGAGGCCGGACGCGAGCTTGTCCCGCCGGTCCATCACCTCGCCGACCGTCACGCCGGGCGGGAGGTCGACGTCGGCGCGCCAGCCGGGGCCGTCGCGGGTGATCGGCGCCGGGAACGTGACGGCGCCGTTGCCCTGCTTCGCCATGGCCTGGTTGATCCCGGCGACGCCGAGGACGGACAGCGCCCGGATGACGATGTCGGAGGTCAGCCGCGCCACCTGCGTACCGACGACGGCGCGGTCGATGAGCGGCTTGTCCGCCGGGGCGCCGAACGTGCCGAACAGCCCCACCAGAGCGGCGAGCGTCGCCCACCGCACCCACATCGGCGCCAGCAGCACCGCGACGACGGCGACGACCAGGGCGACGGTCACGGCGAGGGCGACCATGCCCCGCCAGCGGACGCGCCGGTCGCGCTGGCGGGAGAGGTGGAGGTACTGCTCGGCGTTCTCGTTGCGAACGGTGGCCTGGCGGACCGGCTCGCCCTCCAGGTCGAACAGCCACCGGAACGCGCGGCCGGCAGAACGCACCAGCCCGACCGGCGCCCGCAGCGCCAGCTTCCCGGCGTACTTCGGCAGCCGCAGCGCGTGGTAGGCCGTGACGTGCCCGGCGTACCCGGCCGCCCACACCGCCGCGTCGCGCAGCTCGGCGCTCGAGCGCAGCCACCCAGGCACCAGCGGGCGCCGCTGCGCGCCGCGCCGGTCCAGCTTCGGCTTGCGCTGGGCCTCGGGTGAGTCGACCAGCGTCGGCCCGCCGTCGTCGGCGTCGGCCTGGTCGTCGCGCTGGCGCCGCTCCCGGGCGGCGTCGAGGTCGACGACTTCGGCCACGTCGCCCAGCTCGGTCTCGTAGCGGGACCAGTCCAACCCGTCCGGGCGGTCGCGGTCCGGCTCGTTGCTTGTCATGCTGTTGGTCTCCTGACTCCTGATGGAGGGATGGGGACCGGTGCGCGGCCGAGGTTTCCTAGGCCCGTGAGGCCGCGCACCGGGCGGAGCTACTCGTGGTTGGCGTGGATGAGGTGCGCGAGGGCGGCGCCCATGCCGAGCACGGCGACGGGCAGGCAGGCCACCGCGGTGGTGATCTGCCACGGGGCGTGCGTGACCCCGGCGGCGGTCAGCAGGTGGTACGCCACCTGACCGGCGCCGCCGAAGATGAGTGAGCCGATCGCGGACCATCGCGCGAACCGGCGGGCGGCGGCCGGGGCGGTCCCGGTCAGCCACACCGACAGGGCGTAGGCGGCATAGGTCTCGACGCCGATCGGCAGCGTGATCGCGGTGTTGATCGACAGGCCGTCGGCGATGCCGGGCAGCGGGTGCACGACGCCGAACCCGGTCAGCTCACCGAGCCCGACCCACCCGGACCAGATCGCCACGAACGCGGGCAGCGCCAGCACCCACACCGGCCACGAACGCGGCTTGCGCGCCACCTGCGGCGCCGGGGCGGGCATGACTTTGACGTCCGGGTGTCCGTCACCCGTGGCCAGCGGCGCCGCCTCGGGCGCCTCGGCCACTGGCGCCGCCTCGGCGGCCGGGGCGGGCTCGGCGACGACCGGCGCGGGCTCCGGGTCCGGCGTGGCCTCGGGCAGGGTCGGCAGCAGGGCCGGGGCGGCGGTGAAGTCGGCCGCCTGCAGGGCCTCGCGCAGTGCGGTTGCCTTCGGCGCGCCGACCTTCAGCTCCTTCATCAGCCGGTTCCGCGAGGGCGTCTCACCGAGGGTGTCGGCGATCGCCTGAGCGCGGGGCAACAGCTCGGCGAGGTCGAACGGGTACGCGCTCGGGGCGGTCGTGGTGCTCATGCGGCGGCTCCGATCAGCTCGGGGTGGATGACGCAGAGAACGGCGTGGTACGACGCGTGCAGGCGGCTCGCGATCGCGCTGGCGGACATCGACCGGCCGCGCAGCCGCTCGACGGCGGCGGCGAACTCCACGCGGGTCAGCTCGACACGCTGGCCCTGGCACGCCAGGTCGACGGCGATCTCGTCCACGTAGCTCGGGTCCGGCGTCAGGTCGCGCGGCAGGTCGCACTCGACCGCGAACCGCTCGTCGTCGCGGATCGCCCGTTCCCAGCAGGCGCCGCAGGCGCCTGGTCCGGCGAGCGGCGAGCGGTGCGCGGCGCAGTTGCGGGCAGCGACGTCGGCGAGGACGTGAGCGGGGCCAAAGTGAACGGCTGCGGTCGGCAGCAGGGTGAGATGCCCCACCCCGGCGGCGCGTTCGGACGTTGCGACCACTGGTGAACCTCCGTTGTCCGGTCCGGCGCTATACAGCGCCAGTGCTGTATTCGTGATGACGACCGTACAGCGCCAGTGCTGTATTCGCAACGGCGTCGATGTGCCATCAGCAGGTGGTTTTCGTCAGCGGCGCCTCGTTGATCGGCGCCTGCAACAAGAGAACCTCAGCGCCAGCTGCGCCGACAGGGTGTGAACCGCGTCGCCGGTTGCACTCGGTTCACACCCTGTGTGAATTGATCTCGATTTCTTCCCTCAGCGTCACGACGCCCCTACGCTGCGGTACATGGGGGAGGCGAATCTGCTGCTTGCTGCGCTCATTGAGCGGGCCGGGATGTCCAACGCGGGCCTCGCAAGGCGGGTGAACCTCCTGGGTACCGAGCGGCGGCTCAGCTACGACCACGCCTCGGTCACGCGCTGGATCCGCGACGGCGCCATCCCGCGCGACCCCGCACCAGAGCTGATCTGCCGCGTCCTCGGCGACGCGATGAAGACGACCGTCACCCGCGCCGACATCGGCATGGAGCGTCGGCCGGCAGCGACCGCGAACGTAGCGCTGCCCCAGCTGGTCGAGCGGGCGTCCGCGCTCTGGCGCGGCGATCAACGCGACAAAGCGACCGCGCCGCCGGTCACCGGCGCCGATGCCGTGGCGCCGGTATGGGAGTGGGAGAACCCACCCGAGGATGTCGACGTGGCGCGCGTCGGCCACCGCCAGGTCGACGCGGCCGACGTCCAGCGGCTACGCCAGCTGCGCGCCCGCTATCAGGAGATGTACCGCAGGGTCGGCGGCGTCCCGGTCCGCCCGCGTCTCGTGGCCGCGCTCAACGAGCACACGGCGCCACTGTTGCGCGACGCCTACGACAATCAGCTCGGCCGCCAGCTGTTCCGCGCCGCCGGTGGCCTCGCCGCGCTGGCCGGTGTCTGCGCGTACGACGCGGACCAGCAGGGCCTCGCTCAGCGGTACCTCTTTGGCGCCCTGCGCATGGCGAAAGCCAGCGGCGACAAGCGTTTCGGCGCCTACGTGGTCGCACTCATGAGCACGCACGCGCTGCACGGCAACCAACCGCGGCTCGTCGTGCAGTACGCCGAGGCAGCCCTCCGCGCGGCGCGGGGGCATCTCAGCCCCGCGCTTGAGGCGGACCTCCACTCGCTGGCGGGCAAGGCGTACGCGCGGATGAACGACAGCGACGGGTGCCAGCGGCACATGCGCCAGTCCGAGCTCGTCGCCGCGCGCATCGATTTGACCGACGAACCGGCCGAGGCGTCATACGTCCAGCCCGGCCTTGTCGAGACGCAGGTGGCCGAGGCGCTGCGGCGCCTGGGTGACTTCGGCGCCGCCCAGTCCTACGCCGAGGAGTCCGTCCGCACGGCCGGGGCAACGCACCTGCGCGGCCGGGTGCACCGGTTCGCCGGGCTGGCGCTCATCGTGGCGCAGCGCGGCGACGTCGACCAGGCCGTGCACGTCGGCAGCCAGATGCTCGACTTCGCCGACGGCATGGAGTCCGGCCGCATCCGTGACCGGGTGGCGCAGGTGGCAGCGGCGCTGCGCCCGCACGCTAGGGTGCCAGCGGTGGCGGAGTTTCTCGACAGGGCCGACACCGACGCTCAGCTGAGGGGGTTCTGATGCGCTGGCAGGTCAACTCCGAACGGACGCTCTACCGCGACCAGTGGGTACACCTGCTCACGGCCGACGTGGAGCTTCCCGACGGCAGGCACCTCGACCACCGCCTGATCCGCACCGACCCCGGCGCCGGCGCCGTCGTTGTCATGGACGGCAAGGTGCTCCTGATCTGGCGCCACCGCTTCATCACCGACACGTGGACGTACGAGATCCCGGTCGGCTCAGTCGGCACCGACGAACCGGCGGCGGCAGCTGCACGGGAGGTCGAGGAAGAGACGGGCTGGCGGCCGGGGCCGCTACGCCCGCTGATCTACACGCAGCCTACGCCTGGTCTGATGAACTCTGAGCACCACATCTTCCGCGCCGACTCGGCCGAGTACATCGGTCCGCCGGTCGACGGCTTCGAGTCCGAGCGCGTCGAGTGGGTGTCACTCGACGACATCCGGCGCCTGATCGACAAGCGCGACATCGTGACCGGAACGACGCTGGTCGCGCTGCTCTACGTCTTGGCCGAGGCGCCCCGGTAGGCCGCTACGCCGTTGGGCGTCGCGGCCTGGTCTCCGCCCACGCCTTCACCGTTGCCGGCCGCCACACCGGCGACCGCCCGAACTTCCGCTCAGGCTGTGGCGCCTGCTGCCGCGCCACGTAGGCCGCCCACGTGCTGCGCGCGATGCCGAGAAAGCGCGCACAGTCGTCGGCCGTCCACCAATCGCTGGGAAGGTCCCTCGAAGCGACGGTTCCAATTTCAGTCATTTCGACTCACAGATCGAGCCGCGATGGGGAATTTACTCAAGCCCTCACAACCCTACGGTAGGACTCGGTAGCAGCGGAGTTGGCTAGTTGCGTACGAACATCAACCAGCATTTCGAAAACCCGGTGGCGAATGTCTCTCCAGTCATCGAGCAGTACATACAACTCCCTGCCGTGCGCTATATCGTTCCTGTTTTTCAGAAGGCGATTATTAATGAGCGACCTGTGGATCTCATGCCTTGATGCATCGCACCCAATAGAGTGCATGATGTCCTCGAAAACCTCGAACGACAAGTTCGACCGCGTCCTAATTGTCGACCGATCGAACGGTATCCGCGCCAGTTCGCCGCCGCCCTCCCGGATTGCCAAGATTATCTCGGTATGCTGTGTCGAAGATTTGGATGACTCGCCTTTTCCCAGCAGTGTTCGCATGCTAACGGCGGCCAACTCTGCGCGGAGTTCGTCAATCTTGAGGCCCTTGCGAGAAACGTGTTCTAGATACAGGCATCCGGCGGCCTTTACGTAACCCTCCCAATGGCCATAGAGAAGGGCGATACCCCCACGGACGACGGCCGGCAATTGGTAGTCGCGGACCCCAGCAGCAACGGACTCCCATTGAACCACTTCGTGCGTGCGCCACTTTAGTTCTTCGGTGAGTGCCGCTTCCAGTTGCTCGACAGTTCGAACATTCGCCACGGCGCGCCGTCACAGCGCAAAGATACGTGCGCCGATTGCCCCCATACGCGATATCCGCTGCGTGGCACGCACTCCGGCACCCGAGTTCCTGGTGAAGTCCGTATCGAGCCAAAGGAGAGGAATGCGCTTACGCAGCTCTTCATCTCGCTTCCCGGCTTCCAGAGCGAGCCAGTCGTTGATGTGCGCGGCTACGCCTAGAGTGATGCCCTCGAAAGCAGAGACACTGAAGGCGCCAGAGGCTTTTCCTCGAACCCGATCAAACCTTCGAAAAATCTCAGGACCGACCGTGTTAAGCACTCGAAACAGATCTTTGAATGATACTTCTTCCGAAGTCATGGGAAAGTCTCTGTTTACAGCAAAGCCCAGGATCTTGTCTGTCAAGAAACCGTCCACATCGGCGAAGGATCTCAACTCGGATTCCGTGCTATTGCGGAACACGAGAAACCGAACCACCAACTCCAAGTCGTACTGCTCGGCCAATTGGCGCTCGGTGAGTGGAACGCATTCTTCGAACGACTCGAATTTCCTAAGGGAATCTAGCCAACCGTAGAACTCCGGATTGGCCATTAGCAATTGAGCGGTTCGGACCTCTTGCGGTGACGTAGGTGTTCCCCCACTGTTTAGGCGGTCAAACACCTCGTACTTGACGGCTTCGTCACTTTCTTTGAGAAGGATTCGAAAGTCGAGCCGGGCGCGCTTGAATCCGATCCGCAGAGATGCGGGAATCGGATTCGGGCCGGAGTATGTCGCACCCTCGAGCGAAGGGAGATACTTGGTTTTGACGAGTTGGCTTGGTTCGTGCAGCTCACCCGTCCCCGCATCCCTCAACTCGCCCATAAACTGAAGGATGGTAGAGAGCCGCTGGAGGCCATCGACCACCTCCCAGACCCCATCTTCTCGTTGAGCGACAAAGATGGTTGGCAGAGGTATGTCGAGGAGAATTGACTCGACCAGCCGCGACTGCTGCTCAATTGTCCACCGAAAAAGTCGCTGAAATTCGGGGCGAATGATGATCTCGCCGTCGCGGTACAGATTCGCTACCTCACCGATCGACATCTGATAGCCGTCCGACCGGATGCTCCGACGGTTCTCATCTACCTCGTGCTCAAGGTTCACCGACCGCTCCATCCCGTCCGCGCGACGACGCGGGTCCTTCCCGCCCCAATCTCGATGAGCCTAGCGTCTGCCTCGGGTTCGCCGTACCGACGCGTGGCTTCGCAGCCGCTCGAACTTGGTTCCGCATCGTTACCACCGCGCACCCCCTCCCTCGACCTCTACCGGTGCGAACGACGAAGCGAGACAGCACATGGCTGGCACGACGCCGTAGCGCTGCTGCAGGCGCTGTGCACACTGCCGACGCCGGCCGCGCGGGTAGGGGTGGTTCCCAGTCGGGGTCGCGGCCTGGACTCAGTTCGAGACCTCCAGGCGTACGCGGCGCACTTAGTCGGGTCGGAATGGACCCCCGGCTGCCGGGTCGACTCTCGGGTGCCCTACGAGCGAAGAGAATGGACCTCGAAGGAAGTTCGCAAAACATGTACGGACAAGACCCGACACTAGACTAACGCGGATCGAAGCCATCGTATCGGTTTGAAAGAAACCGCCAACAGCATGTCGCAACATTCCCGTGTGCAACGGGGTTGACCGCAGTTCGTAAAGCTTCTCCAAGAACTTCTTCCGACTGGCGATCGATCCGAACGCTTGAACAAAGTTCGGATGGCTCATAGTTTCATCTATTTCACTGGATGCGAGTTGTTCTATGAAGTGAACGAATCGCGCCGCAGACCGATTCTTCCGCCACGAGGTGTTCGGGTTAGCCAATGCCTCTAGTGCGCTTATGTACATAGCGAGCGCAACATGCTCGCTCGGCTGCTCCATTGCTTGTTCGTAGGCGTATATGCAGCCCTCGGCGCGCGCGTACGCCTCGCGGCCGACTTCGGGTCTAGCATCCTCCCTAAACTCGTAGAGGCCTTCCAGATCGTAGAGGCTCAACCCCGGCTCCAAAGGCAACTGCCGCATGGTTGCCAACACGGCAAGCGACGCTTCGACCTCGTCGGCAGTAGCTTCGAACACTGGATGCATCCCTTCTACGGGAGCAGCGAGCGCGAAGGCGACGCAAGCTCGCAGGTTGGTCGCCCTTTCCTCGGCAAGTCTCCGACTGAACGGGCCTGCCATCGGCCCAGGAGTGCGGAATACAATCGACGTATCGAATGCTGGAATGGTAACCGGCGTTGTCTCTTTGTTTACCTGCTCAAGTGCAACCGTAGCTTGGTCACCGAATGACCACGTCCCCTGAAACCGCCGATGATTGTGTTCACTCATCAACCGCATGAAGTGAGTGCTTACGGCAGGCCCCAAACTCATCCGGGTTGAAAACGCGGCGCGCCACCATACTCCCGACCCAAAGTCGTTCTCGGAAATTCGACTCTGAGCCTCTCGCTGGCAAGCTCGAACTTCGGCGCGGATAGCCCGCGGGGAGGTTACTTTTGGAGGCTTCATTGGCTCCAATGCAATGCGGAGGCCAGCGTCGGATACCTTAACTTCCCACGTGTAGCCAGACTGTGAATGCTCGATGGCGCCGAAGCGCTCCTTCAGCAGAAACAGCATCCAATCCACGAACAGGAACTGTCTCGCTTGGTCCGACAGATATGAGGTGGGGAAGCTTTGAGTGTTCGACAACGCTGGCTCCGACAGTGACCGCAAGTTTCAGGACAGGGTGCTACTGCAAGTCGCGAAGCGCAACCATATTCCAGGTGGCTGGCGGGCGAAACGCCATAGCGCACAGCTCGGACGCTAGTTCGCCATGGGTGATCAAGGTGATCAACTGAGCGACGGTTGACCCCGCGGCCACATGGGTCCGCACCAATCGGGCGATCCCAACGCCGTGTACGGTCCGCCGACCGGGTGCAGGGGTGCGTGACAAAGTGAGTGACAACCGATCCACACGCCGACGGACGATCGCGGATGCCGGCGGACCGTTCGAGCAGGTCAACCTGCATGTCGGACCTGATCAACTAGAGTCGACCATGCCTTGACACGGAAGAGGTCACTGGTTCAAACCCAGTATCGCCCACCACATGAAAGACCAGGTCACGGCCGGTTCTCCTGATCGAGGAGACCGGCCGATTCCCGTTTCCGGGCCACGTTGGGAGAGATCTGGGAGACGATCTCTGCGGCGTCGCGGCGACCACGGTCAGCCCTCCGCCCGCAGCAGTCGATCGAGGACCCCGACCGGCGAGCCGGGGCTCAGCCGGCGCCGCTCGTCCAGCGCCGCCCGCCACACCTCGCCGTGATGTGTGCATACAGCGCCTGGACCGACCCGTCCGCGTGGCCCATCTGCGCGTCCATCAGCGTCGCCGGGGTCCCGAGTTCGACCATCATGGTCTTGTACGAGTGACGAAGCCCGTGCGGCGTGAGGTTCGGCGCGACCGGCGCCCAGCAGCACTCTGCCCGGCCCGCCGCGTTGCGGCCCCGCACCGGCACGCCAGGCCACGGCTCCGCCAGCAGCGGCGCCGGCCACGGTGCGTGCGGCGCCTTGCCCGGATACCACCCCGTTGCCGCCGGACGGAATAGCCAGGTGGCGAAGCCGTTGCGCCGCCAGTGCGGCGCCAGGACGCCGCCGACCACGCCCCGCACGTACCCGAGATCGGCGATCGCGTCCTCAAGACGCGCCCGAGTGGCATCGGCCGCCGTGCCATGCCCGTTGAGCACCCCGGAGACCGTACCGACCGACAGTCAGCCCGCCGGGTTGCGTTGGGCGGCGTCGGTTGCTGTACTCCGCTGCTACCGCTGAATCCGCACGCGGGGAGTGCTGGGCAACGCATGTTGACGCGGGCCACGGCCAAGCCCACGTCTCCCGTAGATCAACTGATCGCCACAGTGTTCGGCCTCATGTCAACTCTTAGCAAGCCGCTTGATCAGATCGTCGATAAACACGACAACCTCGTCCTTGCTCTTGACTTCTTCAACAGCAAGTCGCTCTACGACTTTGAACCCGGCGTTCTTCATCAAACGATCGCGACTCTGATCAGCTGCCACCCTGCGCGCATGGTTTCCGCCGTCCAGTTCGATTGCCGCCGCCTTTCCTTCGTAGACGATGACGAAGTCGGGTTCGAAGTTCTTACCCACAACGCGATGACCCGGAAGCGGGAAGACTGAGAACGTTTCGCTTGGGGGAAGACTTTTGACGGTTACGATCCTCGTCGTGAGCAGTGACTTCGCGTTCTGGAAAGTCGGTGACGGCGATCCTGGCGAGATCTTCGACGGCTTGGCTGATGGGGCCACTGACACGCTCGAGCCGCACCCCGACGTCGCAGGCTTCCGCAGCGAACTGTTGTGGCGCTGGCCCGACCTGGTGGACGTCCTTGAGCCGAGCGAACACGACCTTGTTGACTCGCCCGAAGATGCTGCAAAGTACGTGCTGCTGACCCTTCCGGTGCGCATGCTCGGCCATCTTGACGGGATCTATGAGCTGGCTCGCCAGTACAAACTCCGCGGTTACAGCGGTGTAGCCGACGAAGCGTTCTAGGTGACTGGTGTTAACGATGGCCGCTGTCTATTTCGGGTAGTTTGCTGGGATGGCGTTGGGTAGGGCTTCGCAGCAGTTGGATCTCCTCGACCCGGTGATCCGGTTCTGCGACGAGACCCTTCCCGGCAACTCGATCTTCGCGTTTCTGCACGAGCACCGTGAGGCACTGTTCCCGGACAGCATGTTCACCGACCTGTTCGCGGAGGTCGGCCGCCGGTCGGTGCCAGCGTCGGTGGTCGCCACGGTGATGGTGTTGCAACGCCTGGAGGGCTTGTCGGATCGTGAGGCGGTCGAGCGGTTCACGTTCGACGCCCGCTGGCGTTACGCCGCCGGGGTCGGTGGCTGGGACGGTGCCGGCCGGGTCGGGTTCGCCCATACCGTGCTGGTCGACATGCGTGAGCGGCTGCGCCGCTCGGACCGCCCGGACCGCATCTTCGAGGTCGCGTTGGCCGCCGCCCGCACGGCCGGGCTGATCGGCCGGCGCCGGGTCCTGGATTCGACACCGTTGCATGACGCGGTCGCCACGATGGACACGATCACGCTGATCCGTGCCGCGGTCAGGGGTCTGCTCAGCGTCGCCGGTCCCGGACTGGCCGGCGCGTTGCGGGCGGTGCTCACCAGCGGTGACGAGTACGCCAGCGCAGCCAAACCGTTGATCGACTGGGATGACAAGGCTGCCCGGGAGGCGTTGATCGATTCCCGGGCCCGAGACGGTCACGCGCTCCTCGGGCGCTTGATGGGCGTCAAGACCTGCCCGAACCCCTCGTCCAGGCCGTGCGGCTCCTCGCCATGGTGCTTGGCCAGGACCTGGAAACAAGCCAGATCGCCGCTTGCGCGGTCTGCAGGTCGGGCGAGCGTGGGTTCCTCTACCTGGCCACCATCATCGAACTGCACTCCCGCCGGCTGATCGGCTGGGCGATCGCCGATCAGCCGGCGCACCGAACTCGTCGTGGACGCCCTAGCCGCCGCCCGGCGGACCAGGGGCAGCCTGGACGGGGCGATCATGCACACCGACAACGGAGCCCAGTACACGTCGAAGGACTTCGCTGCCGCCTGCCGTGCTGCCGGTGTCCGGCAGTCGATGAGCGCGGTGGGTAGCTCGGCCGACAACGCCCTGGCCGAGTCGTTCAACGCCACCTTCAAACGCGAAACGCTGCGAGGCCTCCGCGCGTTCACCGACGAACGCGAGGCACGACTCACCGCGTTCCGCTGGCTGCACCGCTACAACACCGTCCGCCGCCACTCCCGGCTCGGACACCAATCCCGAACAGCTACGAGAGGAACATCCGAACGGCACCAGCTACGCCGACGCCAGCCGCATAACCCCCGTGTTCAAGATCAGGGGGCAAGGCCCCACTGCCAGCGCCGGTAGTCCTGCCGGCGACGGCGGCGGGGCACGGTGTCGACCAGGCCGTGTCGCCGCAAGCGGGCCGCTGCGCGCCGCCCGGGGCACGCCGCGCCTTGCCGCTTCGCTCGCGGTGCACCGACCCCGGGCGGCGCGCAGGCCCGAGCGGATACTCCAAAGCCCCGGACATCCTCATCACGAGGAGCCGGGGCTTCGAGCGAGCCGGTAACTGTGTGTATACGAACTTGTCGTTGCTGACGCTACACCGAGCGTGACCCGGGGCGTGCTAGAACAATGGCGTAAGGACCGAGCCCCACACCCAAATGCCATCCTCCCAGATTACGCCGTACAAAGAGTTCGTTCGGATGACGGGCGCACTCGGATTCGCATTCCTGGTGAGTGTGAACCTGTGGTCATAGTACAGATCCCGCGGCACTAGGCAATCCTCCCAGGTGTACCGGCCGGCCGCGAGATCGAGGGTATAGATGATTTCTGGGCTTTCAGTGAGTTGCTTGTGCTCAAAATACCCGTCTACGGTATAGGTTCCCGCCGCGAGGTCGATGCCGATTGACGTGCATGTCTGCTGGTTTCCGGAGGTCGGATGTGCAATTAGGTACTGTGTTGTGAGATGTTTCGCGGGCGGCAAATATGCATGCGCGGCAACGGGCGCTACCGTCACGGCAGTCAATGCTGTTACGAGCATTACGAGAGCGCGCTTGAGTGTGCGCAAGTTTCCCCCTTGGATTCATACACTGATCAAGATCATAGATTCCAATGCATCGCTCCGTCCAGGGCTGCGTTTGGCGAAATGTCGCATCTTTGCTGGGTTGACGGAGACCTATGCGCCTGGTAGCGGATCTTCATGGCTAGGCGGGTCAGGCATCCGCGTGTGGTCTATGCCTCCGGCGGGCAGGGCCCCCGGCCCTGCACCCGGGGATCGGCCTCCGGCGGCCAGGGCCGCCCGCCCTGGACCCGACGCTCCGGGATGCCGGCCGTGGGGTGGGTTGCGGTAGGTGCATGGCCTCCGCACCAGACCAAGCCGCTTCGCGGTCGCCTGCGGCGAGTCCGGTGCGGACGACCACGGCCCGGCCGGGGGCGAGCCTGCGCGACGGGATGCCATGCAGGGGGAGGTGTGGTTCAGCGGGACGCTTCGCGTCGCCGCCGGTGGCCGGTTGGGAGAGACCTGGGAGACGATCATGCGAATGACCCCCAGAAGGACCATCGCAAACCAATGCAGATCAGCCCCTGGACCAGGCGTTTCGCCATCCGACCAAGCCAGGCGGACCGAGTTGACCTTGTTGGCACGGAAGAGGTCACTGGTTCCGACCCAGTATCGCCCACCACACGAAAGACAAGGTCACGGCCGGTTCTCCAGATCAAGGAGACTGGCCGTCGCCGTTTCCGACCCCCGTTTGGAGAGATCTGGGAGCCGATTACCGCGGCGTCGCGGTGACCACGGTCAGCCCGCCCGCTCGCAGCGGTCGATCAGGGACCCCGACCGGCGACCAGGCCGTGCCGTACCAGGACCCGATGGATCGTGATCCGCGACGGAATCGGGCAGGACAGCCGTTGCGTCCAGCTCGGACTCGATGCGCCGGGCATCCCGTCGCGGATGGTGCCGGCGCGGCTCGACGTTCTATACGTCTTCAGGGCGGCCCGCTCGGGGCACGTCGCGCCTTGCCGCTTCGCTCCCGGCGTGGCGACTCCGGACGGTGCGCTCGCCAGCCCGAGCGGACACGCCGAAGCCCCGGAGATTCTGGCCAGGAGAGGGCGGGGCTGACGCTGGCTGGACGGGCAAAATCCTGTGCGATACTCCGGCGCGTGGATGACGATCAACCGCCCGAGGGTCCGCCACAGCGGGTGTTGCTCGTTGCCGCTCTCGGCTCCGCACTGCTGGCGCTGCTGGTTCTGGTGCTGTGCTGCTGCATGGGCGGGAGTCGTGTGATCGCGGGCGTCGTAGGGTTTCTGACCGATCCCAGTCTGACGTAGGCCGGCCCCCGGCTGGTCGCGCTACACCGACCGTGCCCCGGACGCGGAGCCGACGCGACGGCCGGCGATCCGGCGGTGCAGCCGATCGCGACGGCGGGCAGGGCCCGGCCCTGCGCCGCTTCGATCACGGCGGAGATGACCTCCAGCCCCTACGACAGGTGCATGCGGTCTGTCGAGACCACCGAGTGGTGGCAGCGGGGCTGGCCGACGACGGGACGATCCCCGAGCTCGCCAGCCATCGCCCGCGATCTCGGCGAATGGGCGCTGCTGGCCGGTGGCCGGCGCGTGTCAGCCGCAGATGGCCTGGGTCTCGCGGGCCGCGACCTGCATGGGCGGGGAGACCATGCCGCCGCTGCTGGAGGTGAGCTGGTCGAGCGACGTGAGCGTCGCGGCGGTGTCGTCGAGCGCGGCAGCCTGGTCGTCGATGGCCTTGCGCAGGGCGGGATCGTTGGCCTTCGGGGCCAGGACACGGACCGCCTTCGCCCAGGTCGTGAAGCTCTTCTTGGCCGTCTCGACGACGGCCGCCTGCTTCGTGGGGTCGGTGATGGTGGCGGGCTGGCCGTGACCTCCGAGATGGAGACGCCGCCCGCCTCGACCGCCCGGCGGTGCACGGCGTGGGCGTCCTCGACGTACGGCCGGAGGAACGCGGGCGTCGCCGGCCAACTCGGGTCGCCGTCGAAGAGCATCACGATCGCGTCGCCGATGCGGACCTCCGCGTGCCCGATCACCCCGCGGGCGTCGATCACCCGGCCCAGTTCCTCGGCGCCGAACGCCCTTCGATGTAGTCGATGACCGCGGCCGTCTCGCGGGAGATGATCCACGGCGTGACGGTCGTGCAGCCCTCGGGGATCGCCTTGACAGACATGTCGGGTGGCTCCTTCTGCATGCGGGAATGCGCCATCGACGCTAGCCAGCGTGGGGGTCATGTTCTGTCCTCGAGCGCACGAGGCGTCGGCTCGACCGCAAGTGCACGGCGCGGTTCTGGCAGGATCGCCCCGTGAAAGCGCAGGATCGGCCCGGGAAAGCGTTGGCATTGATGCTCGTCGCCGTGGTTCTCGGAGGCTGCGGTGGCGGCGGGGAGGCCGCTGAGCACACCGAGCGGTTCACGCAGGGCGGGGTCAGCATGGAGCCGACCGTCATGCACGGGCAGGTCGTCACCGTCCGGAAGGTCGACGGCGGGTACGCGCCGCGGCGCGGGGACGTCGTGCTGTTCCGCGGTGCCGGCGCGCAGTGGGTCGCCTCCTCGGCGCCGCTGCTCAAGCGGGTCGTCGCGATCGGCGGCGAGACCGTCGCCTGCTGCGACCAGGCCGGGCGGGTGACGGTCGACGGGTCGCCGCTCGACGAGAGCTACCTCGGCGAGAACTCGCCGCTCGACGTGGCGCCCAATCCGCGGTCCTGCGGGTCGCGGCGGTTCGCGCCGGTCGCGGTACCCGCCGATGCGATCTTCGTGATGGGGGACAACCGGGCGAGGTCGAACGACTCGCGGTGTGCCGGGCCGGTCCCGGTCGCGTCGGTGTCGGGCGTCATGACCGGCGGCTGAGCCGTGGACGTGCTCGACGAGGTCATGGGCCGGGCGGCCGGCGACCCCGGCGTGCTCGGGGTGGTGCTCACCGGGTACCGGCGAGGACCTCGCGGAGGAAGCGCTCGAACCGGTCCGGGCTCGACAGCATCGGGAAGTGGTCGGCGTCCGGCAGCACGGTCAGCGTCGCGTCGGGCGCCTCGTGCAGCAGCCGGTGCGCCCACAGCACGCTGCCGTGGAAGTCCCGGCCGCCGACCAGGATCGTCACCGGGACGGCCAGCTCGCGGAAGCGCGTCTTGACCGGCGGGTCCAGCTCGGTGCCGTGGTAGTGCTCGAGCGTGATGCGGTGGGTGTTGGCCACCTCCAGCCCGATCATCTTCCGGCGCTGGAACTCGTCCAGGGCCGGCGCCCACGCCGTCAGTTCCAGCTCGGCGGCGGCGCGGACGCCGGACTCCGCCAACGCCTTGTCGATCTCCGCGAACTTGTCGAGCATCTGCCGGCGGGCCGCCGCCTCCTCGGGGGTCGGGTCCGGGAAGTCCCCGAACGCGCCGCTCACGACCACCGCCCGCCGGACGCGGGAGGGGTGGCGGTGGGCGAAGCCGAGGGCCCGGCGCGCCCCCTCCGAGCACCCGACGAGCACCGCGGAGGCGATGCCGGCGGCGTCCAGGACGGCCGCGATGTCATCGATCTCGCTATATTCAGCGGTACCGGGGGAAGACAGGCCCGTGTCGCGATAGTCGAACGTCGTCACCCGGGCGACGCCCGCCAGCCAGGCGACGGTCGACTCCCACATGCGCACGTCCGCGGTGCCCGCGTTGAGCAGCACGACGTCGGGCCCCTCGCCGCGCGTCTCGGTGTAGAGGTACCCGCCCGGGACGTTCACGAAGCTCGCGATCACCACGCAATCCTCAGCGTCCGGGCCGCGCGCCGTCAATCTCCCGGGCGGCGGGGCCCGCGGTCCCGGCGTCGTAGGGTGGGTGCGTGATCGGGGTGCTGCTCGTCGACGACCAGGATCTCATCCGTATCGGGCTGCGGACGCTGCTGGAGCACGAGGACGGGTTCGCCGTCGTGGGGGAGGCCGCCGACGGGCTCGCCGCCGTCGAGGAGGCGGTGCGGGTGCGGCCCGACGTGATCCTCATGGACATCCGCATGCCGGGCATCGACGGCCTCGAAGCGACGCGGCGGATCGTCGCGCGGCCCGAGCTGGAGCACACGCGGGTGATCGTGCTGACCACGTTCGAGCGGGACGAGTACGTGTTCGACGCCATGCGGCTCGGGGCCAGCGGGTTCCTGCTGAAGAACACGCCGCCCGCGACGCTGCTCGACGCGATCCGGACCGTCGTCGACGGCGGGGCGCTGCTGGCGCCGTCGGTGACCCGGACGCTCATCCGCGAGTTCGCCCGGCATTCGCCGCGGACGGTGACCCCGCACCCGAACCTCGACCAGCTCACCGAGCGGGAGCGGGAGGTCGTCGCGCTCGTCGCGCAGGGCCTCAGCAACGCCGAGATCGCCGGGCGCCTCGTCGTCAGCCCGGCCACCGCGCGCACGCACGTGAGCCGGGCGATGATCAAGCTGGCGGCGCGGGACCGGGCCCAGCTCGTCGTGTTCGCGTACCAGTCCGGGCTCGCGTGAGCCTGCACAGACGTGCGCGCGCTGCAACGGGCCTGCACGGCTGAGGAGCCGCGGCGCGAGCGGCCCGGCCCGAGTTGGCATTGACAGTCGGCGATGGGTCGTCGTAGCGTTCGGGGAAATCGCTTTCCCCCATCGCGGGGAGCGGTGCGGTAGAGGGGGCGCCGCCGCCACGGCGCCCTGCCCGCACCGGCATGCCGCTCGGTCGAGCGCGGCAGTCACAACACCCCCGCCCGTCGCCGCGTCGGTGGCTGCGCACCGCATCTGACCGACATCTGACCGACATCTGACCGACATCTGATCGACATCGGATCGACCACGTCGACGGCCGCCGTTGACATCCGCGGCGATACAGGTTCCTATTGTACTAGGCTCCTAGATGAATAGGACAACGGTGATCGACTTCCACTTGGACGCACACTCCGGCGTCTCGCCCTACCTGCAGCTCGTCCAGCAGGTGCGGCGGGCCCTGCGGCTCGGGCTGCTGTCGGTCGGCGACCGGCTGCCGACCGTCAAGGAGGTGGTCGCCCGGCTGGCGATCAACCCCAACACGGTGCTCAAGGCGTACCGCGAGCTGGAGCACGAGGGGCTGGTCCAGCCGAAGCCCGGCGTCGGCACGTTCGTCGTGCGGACCTTGAGCGACGACGACGCGGTCGCCGCCCACGAGCCGCTGCGCCGCGAGCTGGAGGACTGGCTCGGCCGGGCCCGCCGGGCCGGGCTCGACGCCGAGAGCATCGAGGCACTGTTCCAGACCACCTTCCGAAAGGCCACCGAGGTGAACGAATGACACCCGTGCTGCAGACGGAGGGGCTCACGAAGCGGTACGGGCAGCGCCCGGCGCTCAGTGACGTCACCCTCGACATTCCGGCGGGCCGCATCGTCGGGCTCGTCGGGCCCAACGGCGCCGGCAAGTCGACCCTGCTCAACCTGGCCAGCGGGCTGCTCACGCCGAGCGCCGGCACGATCCGGGTGCTCGGCGCGCGGCCGGCGGGGGACGCCGCGCAGCTGGCCCGGGTGGGCTTCGTCGCCCAGGACACCCCGGTGTACGCCGGGCTGACCGTGGCCGACCACCTGCGCCTCGGCGAGCGGCTCAACCCGCGCTGGGACGGCGCGCTCGCCCGGCGCCGGATCGAGCAGGTCGGGCTCGACCCGGCGCAGAAGGCGGGCCGGCTCTCCGGCGGCCAGCGGGCCCAGCTCGCCCTGACCGTGGCCGCGGCGAAGCGGCCCGAGCTGCTCATCTTCGACGAGCCGGTGGCGGCGCTCGACCCGCTCGCGCGGCGGGCGTTCCTGCAGAACCTCATGGAGTTCGTCGCCGAGCTGGAGGTCAGCGTCGTGCTGTCCTCGCACCTGCTCAGCGACCTGGAGCGGGTCTGCGACCACCTGGTCGTGCTCGCCTCGTCGCGGGTGCAGGTCGACGGTGAGGTCGAGGACCTGCTCAAGACCCACTACCGGTTGGTCGGCGCCCGCGGCGACCTCGACGAGCTGCCGGCCGGGGTCGAGCTCGTGCACGCCGAGCACACCGAGCGGCAGAGCACGCTCGTCGTGCGGGCCGACGGGCCGCTGCCCGGCGCCGTGAAGCACGCCGACCACCTCGACCTGGAGGACATGATCCTCGCCTACCTGACCCGCGACGCCCTGGGAGCGCACCGATGATCTGGCTGACCTGGCGGCAGTTCCGCGCGCAGGCCCTGACGAGCCTCGCCGTGCTGGTGGTGTTCGCCGCCGGCCTCCTGGCGCTCGGGCTGATGATCCGCAGCGGCTACGACGCGGACGTGGCCGGGTGCGTCGCGCCCGGCTGCGACCCGGAGGAGGCCCTCGACACCTTCCGCGACCGGATGTTCACCCCGGTCCTGCTCGTCGGGTTCCTGCTGCTGCTCGTGCCGGGGCTCATCGGGGCGTTCTGGGGCGCGCCGCTCATCGCCCGGGAGCTGGAGACCGGCACCCACCGCATGGTGTGGAACCAGAGCGTCACCCGCACCCGGTGGCTGGCGGTCAAGCTGGGCCTGCCGGCGGTCACCGCGATCGTGTGCACCGGCGCGCTGAGCCTGGTCCTCGGCTGGGCGGTCGACCCCTTCGACGACGTCAACGGCGGGCGCTTCGACGCGCTGCTCTTCCCCGCCCGCGACCTGGTGCCGCTCGGCTACGCCGCCTTCGCGTTCGTGCTGGGCGCGACGCTCGGCCTGCTCACCCGGCGCACGCTGCCGGCGATGGCGCTCACCATGGCCGTCTTCGTGGTCCTGCAGGTGGTCGTGCCGGTGGCGGTCCGCGAGCACCTGATGCCGGCCGAGACGACGAGCGTCGCGTACAACCGGGGCTCGGCGCAGACCGCCCGGCTGAACCTCAAGCACAACGGCGACACGCTGATCGAGGGCTACGCGCTGCCCGGCGCCTGGGTGCTCAGCGGGCGGACGCCGCTCGTGGACGCGTCCGGGACGAAGCTGACGCCGGAGCAGGTGCAGCCCTGCCTGCGCGGCAAGCCGGCCGAGGACGCGGCCTGCCTGGAGCGGCTCGGCGCCCGGTTCGAGGTCTCCTACCAGCCCGGCAGCCGCTACTGGCCCTTCCAGTGGCTGGAGACGGCGCTGTACCTGCTGCTCGCCGGGCTGGTCGCGGTGGTCGCCTTCGCCCGGATCCGCCGCGGCTGATCACTCGGCCAGCACGAACCGGTTCTTGCCGGCCGTCTTCGCGAGGTACATCGCCTCGTCGGCGTCCTTGAGGATCGCGTCGGCGTCGCCCGCGCCGCTGAGGGCGACGCCGACGCTGGCCGAGATGAGCGCCGGGGGCTCGCCCACGTGGAACGGCTGCTCCAGGGCCTTCACGATCCGGTTCGCCGTCACCTGGACGTCGGTCGGGTCGGCGAGCTGCTCGGCCATGATGGCGAACTCGTCGCCCCCGAAGCGGGCCACCGTGTCGCTCGCCCGCACGCAGTTGCGCAGCCGGATCGCCACCTCGCGCAGCACGGCGTCGCCGGCGGCGTGGCCCAGGCCGTCGTTGACCTGCTTGAAGCCGTCGAGGTCGACGAACAGAACGGCGAACGTGCGCCGCTCCCGGGCGTGCGTGAGCAGCGCGTGCTGCACCCGCTCGTAGAACAGGACCCGGTTGGCCAGCCCGGTCAGCGGGTCGTGGAAGGCCAGCCGCTGCAGCTCGTGCTCGCGCTCGCGCAGCCGCGCCTCGGTCTCCTGGCGCCGCTCGATGTCCTCGCGCAGCGCGGCCGTCGCCTCGTCGACCTGGGTCATCGCCCGGTTGCGGGCCCCAGCCAGGATCGCCACCAGCGCGCCGAGCAGCAGCGTGATGACCAGGCCGGCGCCCAGCGTCAGCGCCGCCATCCGCCGGTCGGCCCCGTTGAGCAGCCGGTCGGTCGGGTACAGGGCGAGCTCCCAGTGCCGCTGCCCGACGGTGACGACCTGCCGCCGGTTCAGCGGGTCGTCGGTGATCTCCTGACCCGCCGACACGCTCGCGACCACCCGGCCGGTGCCGGTCCCGCCCTCGGTGAGCAGCACCCGGACCGCGCCGCGGGCGTGCGAAAGCAGCGTCTCGTTCAGGAAGTCGCCGCCGCGCAGCCCCATGACGACCCAGCCGCGGAAGCGCCCGTCGGCGTGGTTGTGCACCGGCACCACGAGCGTGAACGACAGCTGCTGCTGCGCCGGCGGCAGCTGCCGGTCCTTGAGCAGCACGTACGCCCGGCTCACCGCGAACTCGCCGCTGTCGCGGGCGACCCGCAGCGCCTCGGCGGGCTCCGGCGCCTGGGCCAGGTCCCGCCCGGCGACGGCCGCGACCCCGTCGAACGGCCGCGAGAACACCACGAACGCGTGCTCGGCGCCGGCGCCCACGGGATCGAGCGTCAGCGTGGGCACGCCGCGTTCCCGCCAGTACCGCTGGATCCCCGGCACCTCCGAGTCCGTGCCCGGCACCGCGAAGGCCACCCCGCTCGCCCCCGGCAGGCGCTCCCAGTTCAGCCCGGAGGAGCTCGCCGCGAAGTCGGCCGCCGTGAGGTTCGGCTGGGCGCCGATCGACGCCGCCAGGTCCATCAGGGTGTCGCTGTAGCGCTCGACCCGCTCGGTGACGGCGGTGGACACGTCCTCGGTGTAGCGGTCCATCGTCTGCGCGGCGTAGCGCTGTTCGACCCGGTGCACCGCCGCCGCTCCGCCGCCCGACAGCCCGAACCCGGCGAGCACCACGGCGGCGACGAGGGCGGCGCCAGCCCAGCGCCGTCGCCGCCGAGCCCGGTCACCAGCGTCCGCCCGCACGACGGACCGATCGGCCGACGGCGGCCGGACTTTCGCGAAACCTGCGGGGCCGCCGAAAACCGCCGATATGACCGATTAGGAACCGGGGACCCGACTGAAGGGGCGTTCGGGAGCCGGGTAGTCTCAGCGGTTTGAAGGAGCATCCTGCGGCCATGGCCGACCACTTGACGACGCTGACCTTCGCGGAGCTCGAGTACGTGCTGCGCTCCATCGACCGTGCCGCCGAGCTGGAGCCGGTGCGCCGCCGCCTGCACTTCCAGCCGGGCGTGTCGACCGACATCGTCGCCGCGGCGGGCGCCGCGTCGCTGCTCGCGCGCGGGCTGTGCCGGCTCGACGGCCGGCGGGTCGTCCCCGGGGAGCTCGTCGCCGGCGCCGCCACGGCGCTGGCCACCGGCGACCGCGGCCCCGAGGCGGCCGGCTGGATCGGCGACCGCCCGGTCGTGGTCCACCTCTTCACCGGCGACGGCGCGCGGCTGGCCGTCTACCCGGGGTCGTATGGGCTGTTCGGCGTCGAGCTCATCGACCCGGCCGAGCCGGCCTGGGCGCCGGTGCTGCGCTTCGTCGACCTGTGCACCGGCGAGACGGTGCTCATCCGCGCGGCCGGCCGCGGGATGGCGGTGGCCCGCGGCGCGGACGGCGTCTGGTTCGTGTCCGACGAGGCCGACCACCTGGACCGTCCGGAGGCAGCCCGCCGGGTGAGCCGTGAGACGCTCGTGGCCCGTATCGTCGAACTGCTCGCGCAACCGGTGGGGGTGTGAATGACGGCGACCATCCGGGCCGGGGCGGCCACCGACGTCGGCAAGATCAGGCGTCGCAACGAGGACAGTGCCGTGGCCGGCCGCGGCATCTGGGCCGTGGCCGACGGCATGGGCGGCCACGCGGCCGGTGACGTGGCGAGCAACATCGCGGTCACCGCGCTGCGCCGCCTGGAGGACATCCACGACCGCGGGCCCCACGACGTGCGCGACGAGCTGGCCCGGGCCAACGAGGACATCCTCGCCGCCGCGGTCGCCGACCCGTCGCTGGGCGGCATGGGCACCACGGCCACCGGCCTGTGCCTGGTCCGCCTGGACGGCGCCGACCGGTGGGTCGTGTTCAACATCGGGGATTCCCGGGTGTACCGCTGGAGCCGCGGCGAGCTCGACCAGCTCACCGTCGACCACGTGGCCCCCGAGGCGATCACCGGCCGGCGCGGGGTCATCACCCGCGCGCTGGGCACCGACCCCGGCCCGCGGCCCGACCTGTGGGTCCACGACGCGCGCCCCGGCGAGCGGTTCCTCATCTGCTCCGACGGCCTCCCGCTGGAGGTGTCCGACGCGGACATCGCGGCCGTCCTCGCCGACTGCCCCGACCCGCAGCAGGCGGCCGAGGAACTGGTCCGCCGCGCGGTCGTCGGCGGCGGGCGGGACAACGTGACCGTGGTCGTCGTCGATCACGTGTAGCGCATAGCCGTGCGATCGGCGGCGTGGACCTCCTCCACGTCGTCGATCCGCACGACGAGCACCGGCGTGCCCTCGGGCAGGCCCAGCTCCTCCCGCTCCCGGGGCGTCGGCATCCGGGCGATGAGCGTCGCCTCCTTCGGCAGCCGCACGAGCGTGCCCGGGGTCGCCTCCGGTTCGCTCGCGGGCCGGCGGCGCGCGGGGCCGACGCGGATCGAGTTGTCGTGCGCGATGAACAGCAGCCCCTCGCCCCGCAGGACGCCGAGCGCCTTGAGCGCGGTGTCCCGGCCGACGTCGTGCTCCCAGGCGAGCTCGGCCGCGCTCGGCAGCCGCTGGCCGGGCGTCAGCTCCCCGCTCACGATGCGCTCACGCAGGGTGTCCGCGAGCGCTCGGTACCGTGGCGTCACTCCCGTCACTGTAGGCGCTCCATAGCCATTTGGCCACATGGCCTCCGCCGGCGGTGGCGGACAATGGCGGCGTGAGCGACGCGCTGGGGCCGTACTTCGTGTGGGATGCGTACGACGGGGACGCCGCCTGGCGGCCGTTCACCGACCTGCTCGACCCCGCCGTGGCCGCGGAGCGGGTCGACGTGTCGCGGCGGACGCTCATCGGCATGTTCGGGCTGGCCGAGGACGTGGTGCCGGAGCGCGTGGTGGCGTCGGTGCTGTTCCTGGGGGTCGCGTCGCGCCTGCTGTCGCCGTTGCTGGCCGATGCCGTGCTGGCCGACGCCGTGCCGGGCGGCGGCGTGCGGGCGGCCGGGCTGCGCGACCTGTGGTGGAAGCCGGTCCCGGGCGGGCCGTGGCCGGTCGCCTGCGGCCCGGTGGGGACCCGGCCGGCCGGCGAGCTGTTCGAGGTGGCCGTCGACGGCCTGGTCGCGCCGGTGCTCGACGTGTTCCGCGAGCGGTTCCGGCTCTCGCCGAAGGTGCTCTGGGGCAACGTCGCGTCGGCGCTCGCCGGCGCCGCCGGGCAACTGCCCGGCGACCCGTGGCCGGTGGTGACCGGGCTGCTGGCCCGGCCGCCGCTGCTCGGCACGGCCACGCTGCGGGGCCGGTCGCTGCGGCGGCACAACTGCTGCCTGTACTACCGCATCCCGGGCGGCGGCACCTGCGCCGACTGCGTGCTCACGTCCCGGCCGGAACGGGACCTTCGGCCCGGGTGACGGCCCGTCGCCGGCGGCTAACTTCGGCGCGCGGGGGTGATCCCGGCCGAGTTCGGGGAACCTGGGGCGGGTCACCGACGACTAATGGAAGCAGTCCAGGGTCCAGACGGAGGGGTGGCCGGGTGTCCAGACGGCAGCGCGACGCACGCGACTACGCGCGGCGCATGCGGGTGATCCAGGAGCGGGGCGACGCCCGGCGGGCTCGGATGCGCTGGGCCACCACGGCGATCGTCGTCGTGGTGCTCGCCTTCGGCGTGCTCGTGGTGGCCAAGCTCGGCGGCGCGGGGCAGGGCGGCGAGAGCGCCGCGCCGGTGCCCACGGGCGACGCGGCCACGGCCGTCGTGAGCGGGCTGACCTCGGTGCCGGCGGCGACGCTCAACTCGGTCGCCCGCGGCGAGGACGCGACGCTGCCGAAGCTGACGACCGGCCAGGCGGTGCTCACCGACGGCGGGAAGCCGCTGGTGCTGTACGTCGGCGCCGAGTACTGCCCGTTCTGCGCGGCCCAGCGGTGGCCGCTGGTGATCGCGCTGTCCCGCTTCGGCACCTTCGAGGGGCTGACGCTCAGCCACTCGGCGTCGGACGACACGTTCCCCGACACCCCGACGGTCTCCTTCCACGGCTCGACGTACACCAGCCAGTACCTGACCTTCCAGGGCGTCGAGACGAGCACCAACGAGCGCAAGGGCGGCACCTACGCGCCGCTCGACAAGCTCACCCCGCAGCAGCAGCAGATCATCGCGACGTACAACGCCCCGCCGTACGTCGACGCGCAGTCCGCCGGCGCCATCCCCTTCCTCGACTTCGCGAACCAGGGCCTGATGGCCGGCTCCTCGTTCAGCCCGCAGCTGCTCAAGGGCATGACGCACGCGGAGATCGTGAGCGCCGTGGCCGACCCGCAGAGCTCGCTCGGCCGTACCGTCGACGGCAACGCCAACGCGATGACCGCACTGCTGTGCAAGCTCACCGGTGGCCAGCCGGGCGACGTCTGCACCAGCCCCGCCGTGACCGCCTTCGAGAAGGACTTCGCCAATGTCAGCGTCAAGTAGCGCGGTCAGCATCCCGGAGATCGACCGGCGGCTCGTGCAGCCGTGGGTGCCGCTGGCCTCGCTCGCGCTGTCGGTGGCCGGGCTCGGCGTCTCGATCTACCTCACGATCGAGCACTTCACCTCGTCGACCACCCTCGCGTGCCCCGAGACCGGCGCGCTGAACTGCCTGAAGGTCACCACGAGCGACCAGTCGAAGCTGTTCGGCATCCCGGTCGCCGTGCTGGGGCTCGTGTACTTCGTGGCGATGCTGGTCGTCTCGCTCCCGGCGCTCTGGCGCTCGCCGTCGCCCTGGCTGCGCCAGGGGCGGGTGGTCCTCGCCGCCGTCGGCGTCCTCTTCGTCTTCTACCTGGTCTTCGCCGAGCTGTTCACGCTGGACGCGATCTGCCTGTGGTGCACCGCCGTGCATGTGCTGGCGGTGGCGCTGTTCGCCGTGATCGTGGTCGGGACGGCGTACGCCGACCCGTCCGACCTGCGCAGGTAGTGCCCGGGAACTTTTGCGGGGGTTCACACGACCACCTCCCTGTTCGTGCTCATCCGCCGCACAGAGAGAGGACCGTCCCCCACATGCGCCTGACCCACGTGGTCCGCGCCGGTGTCGCCGTCGTCGCGGCCGCCACCGCGGCGCTCGCCTTCCCCGCCGTCGCGTCCGCGCACGTGACCGTCAACCCGAACACCGCCGTGCAGGGCGGCTACGCGAAGGTGACGTTCCGCGTGCCCAACGAACGCGACGACGCCAGCACCGTGAAGCTGGAGATCGCGATCCCCACCGACAAGGCGATCGCGTCGGTGTCGCTGAAGCCCGTGCAGGGCTGGACGGCGGTGGCCGAGAAGAGCAAGCTGGCGACCCCGATCAAGTCCCACGACGGCGAGATCACCGAGGCCGTGTCCAAGATCACCTGGACCGCCGACCCGGCGTCGGCCATCAAGCCGGGCACGTTCCAGGAGTTCGACGTCTCGCTGGGCCCGCTGCCGGAGGCCGACCAGATCGTCTTCAAGGCCCTGCAGACGTACTCCGGCGGCGAGGTCGTCCGCTGGATCGACGAGCCGTCGGCGGGCGCCGAGGCCGAGCACCCGGCCCCGGTCCTGAAGCTGACCAAGAAGACGGACGCGACGACGGCCGCCGCCACGGCCACGGCCGGCCCGACCGCTCAGGCCTCGGACGGGGGCGGCGACGGCGCCGCTGTCGGCCTGGGCGTGGCGGGCCTGGTCCTGGGGCTGGCCGGGCTGGTGGTGGGCCTGCTCGCGTACCGCCGCGCGGGGGCCACGCCACCGGCCGCCTGACCGCACGCTGTTTGCCGGAGGCCGCGGTGCTCCCTCCCAGGTGGGGCGCCGCGGCCTTCGCGCGTCCGGGGGTCCACGTCGCCGCGGCGCGCCCAGACGTTGGTCGATCTACCCTCTGTTCGGTGCGGGTGGATCGACCAACGTCTGGGCGGTGCGAGCGTGGGGTCGCGGGCACCGGCGTCATGCCGCGCGGGTGCTGCCCGCCGGGCTGGGGCCGTTGACGGGCCGGCCGTTGACGCGCCGGCCGCCAGCGAGGCGCCGTGCGTGCGCGCGGCGAGGTGGTCATCCGCGCCGCGCCCGACCGGCTGTCCGCCGAGCTCCGCGGGGTCGTCCACCTCGCCGTGCGTACGCGCTGCGAGGTGAGGTGGGCGTGGCTGGGGCGCGGCGCCCTGGGAGGTGATGCGTGGGGTTGTGGCGAGTCGGGGCGCGGTGAGTCGCGGGTGCGGCGAGTTTCGGGTGCGGCGAGTTTCGGGTGCGGCGACGCCCGGCGGGTCGCTCGTCCATGATTGTGGGAACCATCTGGCTGCCCGGACGGCCAGATCGTTCCCACAATCATGAGGCGGGCCGGCCCCGGCGTGGCGGCGTGGCCCGGCGCGGCGCGGCGCGGCCCGGCGTGGCCCGGCCCGGCGTGGCCCGGCCCGGCGTGGCCCGGCCCGGCGTGGCCCGGCCCGGCGTGGCGGCCCGGTGTGGCGGCCCCGGCGTGGCGGCGTGGGGTGGCTGCTGGCGCGACGTGGGTGCTCACATGTAGATGTTGGTCGATCTACCCTCGCCCACCGAGATCGAATCGAGGGTAGATCGACCAACGTCTGGGTGTAGCCGCGCAAACCGCGCTGGGCGGCCGCGGTTCCCGCGAGGGTGCAGCGGCGTCGATGGCTCACAGGAAGAAAACAGCTGGAGAAGTTGAACCCTTGACCGTTTCGGGGTGTAGACCCGTACTGGAGCGGCAGGAGGGGGTCCGGGTGACACGGGACGAGGAGTTGATGACCGCGCTGTACACCGAACACTACGGTGTGCTGCTCGGCTTCGTCTCGCGGTACGAGCGGGACCGGCACCGTGCCGAGGACCTCGTCCAGGAGACGCTCCTGCGCGCCTGGAAGCACATCGGGCGGATCGACGTCGGGCGGGACACCACCCGGTCGTACCTGCTCACCATCGCGCGCAACGTCGTCAGCAACGCGTGGCGGGCCGAGCAGCGGCGGCCCAGGCTGGTCACCGACCCCGACGCCATGGAGGCCGTCGCTGAGGCCGACAACGTCGACGAGATGGTCGAGGGGTGGCTCATCCGCGCCGCGCTCGACCGGCTGTCCGCCGAGCACCGCGAGGTCGTCCAGTCCGTGTACTACGACGGCCGCACCGTCGCCGACACCGCCCGCAGGTTGTCCGTCCCCGAAGGTACCGTCAAGTCACGCGCGTTCTACGCCGTGCGGGCGCTGCGGGCGGTGTTCGAGGAGATGGGGGTCCTGCGGTGAGCGCCGGGCACGACGACATCCGCCGGCTGCTGGGTGGGTACGTGCTCGGTGGCCTGGGCGACGACGAGCAGTTCCGCGTCGACGCGCACCTCAGCACCTGCGCCGAGTGCCGGGACGAGGCCAACCGCCTCGCGCCGGTGCCCGAGCTGCTGCAGCGCCTTCCCGCCGACCCCGCCGCGCAGCCGCTGGAGCAGCCGACACCGGCCGGTCTCGAGGCCCTCCTCCGCCGGGCCCGGCCGCGGCGGCTCCCCGTCGGCGTCGTCGCCGCGGCCGTCGTCGTGCTCGTGCTCGTCGCGGCGCTCGCGCTGCGCGGCGCCGGGCCGCGGACGCCGCCGCAGGCCGCGACAAGCGCGGGCCCCAGCGCGTCCGCCCCCGCGGGCACCGTCGTGCAGTTCGTCGCGGCCCAGGGCAGCGCCCTGGCCGGCCGGGCCACCCTGACCCCGCGCCAGTGGGGGGTCAGCGTCGCGCTCGAGCTCACCGGGCTGCCGGGGGAGGGGCCGTACGTGCTGCAGGTCGTCGGCCGCGGCGGCCAGTCCGAGCAGGCCGCCTGCTGGGGCCCCACCAACAGCAAGTCGGCCCGGGTGACCGGCGCCAGCTCCATCCAGCTCGCCAACGTCGACGCCGTGCGCGTCGCGGACCACGCCGGCGTGCTGCTCGGCGAGGCGCGCACCACCTGAACCGAATCGGTGCACCAGGGGTACACCTCCATGAATCCCCGCACATCGGAGGAGATCCCATGAAATCGACCCTGCGATTGCTGCTGCCCGCACTCGCCCTGGCGGCCACCCTGACCGCCTGCGGCGACGACGGCACCGACGCGCAGCCGGCCGCACCCGCCACGACCGCGGCCGCCCCCAGCGCCGCCCCCAGCCCGACCGCCGCCGCCTCCAGCGCCGCCGCCGGCGGCACCCTCACCGTCGCCACCACCCCGCTCGGCAAGGTGCTCGCCGACGGCCAGGGCTACGTGCTGTACCTGTTCGACAAGGACACCGCCACCACGTCGGCCTGCGTCGACCAGTGCGCGGTGAACTGGCCGCCCGTCGCGGCCCCCGTCACTGCCGCCGCCGGGGTCACGCTGCCCGGCGCGATCACCGCCGTCACGCGACCCGACGGGTCGTCGCAGGCCGCCTACGACGGGCACCCGCTGTACCGCTGGATCAGGGACACCGCGCCCGGCCAGACCACCGGCGAGGGCGTCCAGGGCGTCTGGCACGTCATCAAGGTGCCCTGATCCCTCAGGTTGCGACGCGGGTGGCCGATCGTTGCGGGCGTGGAAGGCATCGCCGGCATCGCCGCCCGGATCGCGGAGATCCGCACCCAGCTCGCCGGGTTCGATCCGCCGCAGGCCGCCGGCACCACCGCGCCCGCCTTCGAGAGCGCGCTGTCGGCGGCCTCGGCGGCGCTGCGCACGCCCGAGGGCGTGCCGGCCGAGCTGGTCAAGTACGGCAACGGCCGGATCCCGGAGGCGGCGCTGGCCCAGGTCGGCGACACCCGGCACCGCCTCTGGGCCCCCGCCGCGACGTCGCTCGAGGCGCTCATGCGCGCGGCCCGCGCGGACGGCGTGACGATCGGCATCACCGACTCCTACCGCCCGTACGCCGAGCAGGTCGACCTCGCCCGCCGTAAGGGCCTCTACTCGCAGGGCGGCCTGGCCGCGAAGCCGGGCACGAGCGACCACGGCTGGGGGATGGCGGTCGACCTCGACCTCGACGACCGGGCGCAGGCCTGGATGCGGGCCAACGCGGGCCGGTTCGGGTTCGCCGAGGACACTCCGCGCGAGCCCTGGCACTGGAAGTACCGCTAAATTGTCCTGATGGCCGCGGTCGTCACCCTGCATCTCGCGCTCGCCGCGATGACGGCGCTCGTCGGTGCCGCGTTCCTGACAGGCCTGGCGACAACCAGCGGACTCGTGTGAGCCGCGCCGCCCCGGTACGGTCTGGAGGATCCGCCGGCCGTAAGGGAGAGTACGCACGGTGACCGGTTTCCGCGCCGCCCTGGCGCAGTTGCTCAAGGCCCGGTTCCCGCTGCTGTACGTCGAGTCGTTCGAGGAGCACCGGGTGCTCGCCGAGCTCGCCGCCGTGGCCGGTGACGCGGCGCTCGTGCGCACCCCGCGCCCGGTGTGGAGCTGGTCGGCGACCACCGGGCTGCTGCAGCCCGACGGGGCGGCCCGGCAGTACACGACCGAGCCCGACAACGCCCTCGACGCCGTGCTGCGCATCCAGGAGCCCGGGCTGTTCGTCTTCCGCGACCTGCACAACTCGCTCGGCGGGGACGTGCCGGTCCTGCCCACCGTCGTGCGGCGGCTGCGCGACATCGCGGTGGCGTTCAAGAGCGGCACCGTCCCGCGCACCCTGGTCATCGTCGCGCCGATGCTGCGCATCCCGCCCGACCTGGAGAAGGACGTCACGATCGTCGACTTCCCGCTGCCGACCGAGGTGGAGATCCGCGGCGTGCTGGACTCGATGATCGCCGGCAACGCCGCCGGCGGGCGGATCCGCATCGACCTCGACGCGGTCGGGCGGGAGAAGTTCGCCAAGGCCGCCGCCGGGCTGACCCTGCACGAGGCGGAGAACGCGTTCGCCCGCGCGATGGTCAACGACGGCGTGCTCGACCTGGCCGACCTCGCCGTCGTGCACGAGGAGAAGCGGCAGACCGTGCGCAAGTCGGGGCTGCTGGAGTTCGTCGACGCGGGCGTGCGGCTGGCCGACGTCGGCGGCCTCGAGCACCTCAAGCGGTGGCTGGCCAAGCGGGACAACTCGTGGCTCGCCGCCGCCGACGACTACGGCCTGCCCGCGCCCAAGGGCGTGCTCATCACCGGCGTACCCGGCTGCGGCAAGTCCCTCACCGCCAAGGCCGTCGCCGCCGCGTGGGGGCTGCCGCTGCTGCGGCTGGACGTCGGGCGGGTCTTCTCCGGGCTCATCGGCTCCAGCGAGCACAACATGCGCGCGGCGATCCGCACGGCCGAGGCGAGCTCGCCCTGCGTGCTGTGGGTGGACGAGATCGAGAAGGGGTTCTCGTCCTCCATCAGCGACTCGGGGACCACCTCGCGGGTCTTCGGCACGTTCCTCACCTGGATGCAGGAGAAGTCGAAGCCGGTCTTCGTCATCGCCACCGCCAACGACATCGAGCGCCTGCCGCCGGAGCTGCTGCGCAAGGGCCGCTTCGACGAGATCTTCTTCGTCGACCTGCCGACCCGGGCCGAGCGCGTGTCGATCTGGGGCGTGCACCTGTCGCGGCGGCTGCGCAAGCCGGCCGTCGCCGGGGCGCTGACCCTCGACGAGCCGCTGCTGGCCGACCTCGCCGTGCGCACGCCCGGCTTCTCCGGCGCGGAGATCGAGCAGTCGGTCGTGGCGGCGCTGTTCGACGCGTTCTCGCAGCGGCGGCCGCTGTACCGCGACGACCTCCTGCGCGCCGTGGACTCGCTCGTGCCGCTCAGCGTCACCCAGGCCGAGAAGCTGAACGACGTCCGGGAGTGGGCGCGGACCCGCGCGGTCGCCGCCACCGCCCCCGAGGACTGGGAGGCCGGCGAGGAGCCCCCCACCGCGGCGATGCCCGCCGTCCCGCCCCACGGCCGCACGATCGAGGTGTGATGAGCGCATGAGTTTCGGACGGAAGCTGCTGTACAGCCTGTGGGTGCTCGGCTCGGTGCTGGGCCTCGGCTGCCTGAGCGGCCTGGGCCTGCTCATGATCGGCCTGCGCGCCCGCCGCCCGGCGTGGTGGGGGAGCGGCCTGGGCTACCTGCTGGCGACGTGGACGGCGTTCATCCTCTTCGAACGCACCCCGCGCGAGGCCGCCGCCTCCGGCAACCTGGCGTTGCTGTTCTTCGCCCTGTGGCTGGCCAGCGTGGTGCACTCGCTCGTCGTCAACCCGGGGTGGCTGCGCTGGGTGGCGGCCCGGCAGCCGGCCCGGCCGCTGGCTCCGCCCCCGGTCTTCGCCCCGCCGCCTCCTGCGGGCCTAGGCTTCGGCGCGGCGCCGTCCGCTCCGGGTCCGGCTTATGGTTCGGCGCCGTATGCTCCGGGTCCGGCTTATGGTTCGGCGCCGTCCGCTCCGGGGCCGGCCTATGGGGCGGCGCCTTCCAGTCCGGGGCCGGGCTTCGGGGCGGCGCCGTCCTCTGCTGCGCCGGCCTCGTCCGCGGCGCCGGTGTTCGGGCCGGTCGACCTCAATGCGGCTTCGGCGGCGCAACTGGCGGGATTCGGGGAGTTCGATCTCGCGCGCGCGGAGCAGATCGTCGCCGAGCGTACGGCGCGGGGAGGGTTCTCGTCGGTCGAGGAGTTCGCGATCGTGGCCCAGCTGGCGCCGCACCAACTGGCCCGGCTCCGGCCCCAGGTCCGCTGCGGCCCGCGCCCGGCCGCGCCACCCGCAGGCGGCCGGCTGCTCGACTTCTGACCGGCCCGCTCTTTCGAAGACGTTGGTCGATCTACCCTCAGTTGGATCTCGTTGGCCGAGGGTAGATTGATCAACGTCTTTCGGTGGGCTGTCGGGTGCGGCGGGCGGTCGGCGTCGGGGTGGGCTGTCGGGTGCGGCGGGCGGTCGGCGTCGGGCGGGGTGGTCCGCCGGACGCGCTGCTGGTTGGCGGGTGTGTGCTCGACCTCTGGCCGGCCCTTCCTTCGGAGACGTTGGTCGATCTACCCTCAGTTGGATCTCGTTGGCCGAGGGTAGATTGACCAACGTCTTTCGGTGGGCTGTCGGGTGCGGCGGGCGGTCGGCGTCGGGCGGGGTGGTCTGGCGGACGCGCCGCTGGTTGGCGGGTGTGTGCTCGACCTCTGGCCGCCCCCTTCCTTCGGAGACGTTGGTCGATCTACCCTCGCCGGGCGAGATCCAACTGAGGGTAGATCGACCAACGTCTTCGGGCAGACGCCGCGGGCCGTCAGCGCGTGCGGGGCGTCAGCGGGTGCGGCGGGCGCGCGGGCGGAGGGCGTCAGCGGGCGCGGCGGGCGCGCGTGCGGGGCTTCGCGCTCGACTCGCGGACCACCAGGTCGGGCTGGAAGACCACGTGCCGGTGCTCGTGGCGGCCGTCGTCCTCGATCTCCTCCAGCAGCAGGCTCGCCGCCGTCCGGCCCAGCTGCTCGCGCGGCTGGCGGATCGACGACAGCGGCACGGCGGCGGCCGCGGCGAACTCGATGTCGTCGTACCCCACGATGGCCACGTCCTGTGGCACCCGGATGCCGCGCAGGGTCATCTCCTGCAGCACGCCCAGGGCGAGCAGGTCGTTCGCGCAGAAGACCGCCGTCGGGCGGTCCGACGGCGGGAGCGCGGCGATCTCCGCGGCGGCGGTGCGGCCCGAGGCTACCGTCAGGTTCGGGGTCGCGACCACCGACAGTGACGCGTGGCCCGCGGTGGCCGCCGCGATGCCCGCGTGCCGGTCCTGGACCTGGGTCAGCGTCGCCGGGCCGCCGACGAACGCCACGTGCTGGTGGCCCTGCTCCACCAGGTGTTCGCCGGCGAGCCGGCCGCCCAGGAGGTCGTCGACCGCGACCGAGCACCGGCTGTGCCGGCCCGAGCCGCGGTCCACCAGCACCACCGGGGTGCCGCGCTGGATGAGCAGCTCCAGGCGGGAGCCCGGCGACTCGTCGACCGGCGTGATGAGCACGCCCCGGACGCGCTGCTCCTCCAGCAGGTCGAGGTGGCGGTGCTCGCGGCCGGCGTCCTCGCCGCTGTTGCACACCACGACCATGACGCCGTGCTCCTCGGCGGCCGCCTCGGCGCCGCGGACGACGTCGGTGAAGAACGGGTTGGTCACGTCGAGCACGACGAGGGCGATCTGCCGGCTCTGGCCCGCGCGCAGCTGGCGGGCGGAGTCGTTGCGGACGTAGCCGAGCTCGGCGATCGCGTCGAGCACCCGCTGGCGCGTGCTCGTGGCCACGAGCTCCGGCCGGTTGAGCACGTTGCTGACGGTGCCGATGGAGACGCCAGCGCGGCGGGCCACCTCTTTGATGCCGGTCGTCGTCGACATGGAACTCCAAGAAGCAGGGCAGAAGAAAACAGGGGGCGGTGTATCAAAACGGTAACGCGATCGAAACCCTTGACGCAGTCTCGCTCGGCCTTCTACCGTCAGCATAGTCACGCCATGAAACGTTTCACAAGAACGTTTCAACGAGCGTCAGTCACCCGAAGGAGAGCCCCGCCAGTGACCGGTCCGCTGCTCGCCCTCGACGGCGTGAGCAAGTCCTTCGGCGCCGTCGCCGCCCTGCGCGACGTCCGGCTGGAGCTGCACGCCGGCGAGGCGCACGCGCTGGTCGGCGAGAACGGCGCCGGGAAGTCGACGCTGGTGAAGATCCTCGCCGGCGCGCACGCCCCCGACGCCGGCACCCTGACCCTCGACGGCGAGCCGCTCGTGTTCGCCGGTCCGGCCGACGCCCGCGCCGCCGGCATCGCCGTCATCTACCAGGAGCCGACGCTCTTCCCGGACCTCTCCGTCGCCGAGAACATCTTCATGGGCCGCCAGCCGCTGCGCGGCCTGCGCCGCATCGACGCCGCCGAGATGCGCCGCCGCACGGCCGAGCTGTTCACCCGGCTCGGCGTGCACCTCGACCCCGACCGGCCGGCGCGCGGCCTGTCGATCGCCGACCAGCAGCTGGTCGAGATCGCCAAGGCGCTGTCGTTCGACGCGCGGGTGCTGGTCATGGACGAGCCGACCGCGGCGCTGTCCGGCGTCGAGGTCGAGCGGCTCTTCGCCGTCGCGCGGTCGCTCAGGGACAACGGCGCGGCCGTGCTGTTCATCTCGCACCGCTTCGACGAGGTGTTCGCGCTCTGCCAGCGGATCACCGTCATGCGCGACGGGCAGTGGGTCTCCACCGACCTCGCCGGCGAGCTCACCGTCGACCGGGTGGTGCGCCGCATGGTCGGCCGCGAGGTGTCCTCGCTGTTCCCCAAGCAGGACACCGAGGTCCGCGAGGCGCGCCTGCAGCTCAGGAACCTGACGAGGGCCGGGGTGTTCGAGGACGTGAGCTTCACCGTCCACAGTGGGGAGATCGTCGCGCTCGCGGGACTGGTCGGGGCCGGCCGCTCGGAGGTCATCCGCGCCGTGTTCGGCATCGACCGCTACGACTCGGGCCAGGTCATCGTCGAGGGCAGGGAGCTCGGCAAGGGTAGCCCCCGGGCCGCCATCGCCGCCGGGCTCGCGCTGGTGCCGGAGGACCGCCGCCAGCAGGGGCTCGTGATGGAGCTGTCGGTCGAGCGCAACGCCACCCTGCCGCGCCGCTGGTCGCTGGCGAGCCTCGGGCTGCTGTTCGGCGCCGCCGAGCGTCGCGAGGCCCGCACCTGGGCCGAGCGGCTGCAGGTCAAGGCGTCCCGGCTCAGCGACCCGGTGTCCACGCTGTCCGGCGGCAACCAGCAGAAGGTCGTGCTGGCCAAGTGGCTGTCGACCGAGCCGCGCGTGCTCATCGTGGACGAGCCGACGCGCGGCATCGACGTGGGCACCAAGGCCGAGGTGCACCGGCTGCTGAGCAGCCTGGCCAAGGACGGCGTCGCCGTCCTCATGGTCTCCAGCGAGCTGCCCGAGGTGCTCGGCATGGCCGACCGGGTGCTCGTCATGCACGAAGGGCGGCTCGCCGCCGACATTCCCCGCACCGAAGCCGACGAGGAGTCCGTCATGCTGGCAGCGACCGGGCAGGTGAGCGCATGACCGGTCCGGAGCGAAGCGGAGGGGCCGGTCATCATCGGCTCAGCTCGGAAGGCATGCGGCCGGAGCGAAGCGGAGGCGGCATGACCGGTTCCGGAGCGAAGCGGAGGAGGCCGGGCATCATCGGCTCAGTGTGGAAGGCATGCGGCCGGAGCGAAGCGGAGGACGCATGACCGCCGTCGCGGAGCGTGTCGAGAGCAGCGCGAAGACCCGGATCACCCACAAGGTGTTCCTGGTCCGCGAGCTCGGCATCCTCGTCGCCCTCGTCCTGCTGATCGGGATCACGGCGATCACCAACCCGCGGTTCCTGTCCGCGCAGAGCGTCAAGGACCTGCTGCTCGGCTCGACGATCCTGGCGATCCTCGCGACCGGCCAGGCGATCGTCGTCATCACGCGCAACGTCGACCTGTCGGTCGGCTCCGTCCTCGGCCTCTCGGCGTTCCTCACCGGCACGCTGTTCCTCGACCACCCCGGCCTGCCGATCCCGGTGGTCGTCCTGGCCGGCGCGGCACTCGGGGCGGTGTGCGGCGCGGTCAACGGTGCCCTCATCGCCGCCGCCCGGGTGCCGGCGCTGGTCGTCACGCTCGGCACGCTGTACGTCTTCCGCGGCATCGACTACCAGTGGGCCAAGGGCAAGCAGATCAACGCGGCCGACATCCCGGCGGCGTTCCTGCACCTCGGCACGCGCACGGTGCTCGGCGTGCCGGTCCTGACGGTGTTCGCGGTCGTCGTCGTGCTCTGCGCCGGCTATTTCCTCAAGTCGTACCGCAGCGGCCGCGAACTGTACGCGATCGGCTCCGACCCCACCGCCGCCCGGCTGTCCGGCATCGCCGTCGGCCGGCGCGTCTTCGCCGCCTTCGTCGCGAGCGGCGCCCTCGCCGGCCTGGCCGGCGTGCTGTACGTGGCCCGGTTCGGCACCCTCGACGCCAACGCCGGCAACGGCCAGGAGCTCAACGTCGTGGCCGCGGTCGTCGTCGGCGGCGTCGCCATCTTCGGCGGCAGCGGCTCGGTGTACGGCGCCGCCCTCGGCGCCATGCTGCTCACCACGATCGGCAGCGCGCTGCCGGTGCTCGGCACCACCCCGTTCTGGCAGCGCGCCTCCGTCGGCGCCCTGATCCTGGCCGCGATCGGCCTCGACCGCGCCCTGTCGGTGCGGGTTGCCAAGCAGCTCGGAGGAGCGAAATGACCGGCAAGGTCCGGGCCCTCGGCACCTGGGACGTCGTCGTTCTCGTCGCGCTGGTGCTCGTCGTGGTCATCGGCGCGTCGACCATCGACGGGGTGGCCAGCCCCCGGTTCTGGCGGTTCGTCACGCTCGAGGTGATCCCGATCGCGATCATCGCCCTGCCGATGACGCTCGTCGTCATCACCGGCGAGATCGACCTCTCCGTCGCCAGCGTCCTCGGCCTCACCTGCGCCGTCATGGGCGACCTGTGGGCGCGCGGCGTGACCAGCCTGCCGCTGCTCGTCGTGCTGTGCCTGCTGCTCGGCGCGGTGGCCGGCGCGGTCAACGGCCTGTTCGTGACCGTCTTCGGCCTGCCGTCCCTCGCGGTCACCATCGGCACCCTGGCCCTGTACCGCGGCCTCGCCTACGTGGCGCTGGGGGACCGGGCCATCTCCGACTACCCGAGTTCCTGGACCGACTCGGCGGTCAGCGCGATCCCCGGGCTCACCATCCCGTGGTTCATCCTGGTCGTCGCCGCCCTGGCCGTGCTCTTCGGCGTGATCCTGCACGCCACGCCGATCGGCCGCGGGCTCTACGCCATGGGCAACAACGCGGAGGCCGCCCGGTTCGCCGGGGTCGCGGTCGCCCGCACGAAGTTCTGGCTGTTCGTCGCGACCGGCACGATGGCCTCGCTCGCCGGGGTGTTCTGGACGTTCCGCTTCGCCAGCGCCCGCGCCGACAACGGCAACGGCCTGGAGCTCGCCGTCGTCGCGGCGGTGCTCCTGGGCGGCGTCTCGATCTTCGGCGGGCGCGGCGGCATGATCGGCGTCATCGGCGCCGTCGTGCTGCTCAGCACATTGCGCAACGCGTTGCAACTGGCGTACGTGCCGGCCAACACGCTGACCATCGTCACCGGCTCGCTGCTCATCGCCTCGGTCGTCGGACCGAACGTCGTCGGCATGGCGCGGGAACGCCTGCGTCGCCGGCGGCCCGCATGACGGAACACCCCCACGACACCCCAACGTCATGACACCCGCTGAAAGGATTCAATGAGCATGCGAAAGGTCATCGCTCTCGCGGTCGCGGCCGCCCTCGCGTTCACCGCCACCGCCTGCGCCGAGGACGAGACCCCGTCCTCGACCAGCAGCGGCGGCACCGGCGGCGGCGGGATCAAGAGCGGCCTGAAGGTCGCGTTCCTGCCCAAGCAGGTGAACAACCCGTACTTCGACACCTCCGACAACAAGGGCGGCAAGGTCGCCGTCGAGGAGTTCAAGGGCGTCTACAGCGAGACCGGCCCGTCCGAGGCGAGCCCGTCGGCCCAGGTGAGCTACATCAACACCCTGTCGCAGCAGGGCACCAACGTCATCGCGGTGTCGGCGAACGACAAGGACGCCATCTGCGGCGCCCTCAAGGAGGCCCGCACGGCCGGCGCCAAGGTCGTCACCTACGACTCCGACACCAAGCCCGAGTGCCGCGACCTGTTCATCAACCAGGCCACCTCCGAGGGCATCGCGAAGGTCCAGATCAAGCTCATCTCCGACGCGATCGGCCCCGACGGCGGCGAGATCGCGATCCTCTCGGCGACGGCCAACGCGACGAACCAGAACGCCTGGATCGAGATGATGAAGCAGGAGCTGGCCAAGCCGGAGTACAGCAAGCTCAAGCTCGTCGACACCGTCTACGGCGACGACGACGACCAGAAGTCCTTCCAGGAGGCGCAGGGCCTGCTGGCCAAGCGCCCCAACCTCAAGGGCATCATCTCGCCGACCACCGTCGGTGTCGCGGCCGCCGGCCGCTACCTGTCCGGCTCCACCTACAAGGGCAAGGTCCAGCTCACCGGCCTCGGCACCCCGAACCAGATGCGCGCCTACGTCAAGGACGGCACGGTCAAGGCCTTCGCGCTGTGGAACCCGGCGGACCTGGGCTACCTCGCCGCCTGGGCGGGCGCCGCGCTCGCGTCCGGCCTGATCACCGGCAAGGAGGGCGACAAGTTCACCGCCGGCAAGCTCGGTGAGTTCACGGTGGGCAAGGACGCCACGGTACTGCTGGGCGACCCGTTCACCTTCAAGTCCGACAACATCGACCAGTTCAACTTCTGATCCGAAAGGGGCCGTGGCGTGCGCCGGGTCTGCTTCACGCTCCAGGTCAAACCGGACCGGCTCGAGGAGTACCGGCGCCGCCACGCCCACGTCTGGCCGGACATGCTCAGGGCACTGCGCGACGCCGGCTGGAACGACTACACCCTCTTCCTCCGCGGGGACGGCCTGCTCGTCGGCACCCTCCTCACCGAGGACCTCGCCGCCGCGCAGGCGGCCATGGACGCCACCGAGGTGTCCGCGCGGTGGGAGGCCGAGATGGCCGACTTCTTCATCAACGGGCGACACCTGGTCGTCCTCGACGAGGTGTTCAACCTGGAGCACCAGCTTGGAGCATCGCAATGACTGAGCTCGCCCCGGAGACGCGGGCGCGTGTCGCGGCGCAGCTGCGCGGCCAGCGGATCGAGACGGCGTCCTGGGCGTACGCGAACTCGGGCACCCGGTTCAAGGTCTTCGCGCAGGAGGGGGTGCCGCGGGACCCGTACGAGAAGCTCGCGGACGCGGCCACCGTCCACCGGTTCACCGGCGTCGCGCCCACGGTCGCCCTGCACATCCCGTGGGACCTGGTGGACGACTACGCCGACCTGGCCCGCCATGCCCGCGAGCTCGGCGTCGCGCTCGGTACCGTCAACTCCAACGTCTTCCAGGACAACGACTACAAGCTCGGCAGCGTGACCAACCCCGACCCGGGCGTGCGGCGCAAGGCGATCGGGCACCTCCTGGAGTGCATCGACGTCATGGACCGCACCGGGTCCCGCGACCTGAAGCTGTGGTTCTCCGACGGCACGAACTACCCGGGGCAGGACGACGTCCGCACCCGCCAGGACCGGCTCGCCGAGGCGCTCGCCGAGACCTACGCGCGGCTCGGCGGCGACCAGCGGATGCTGCTGGAGTACAAGCTCTTCGAGCCGGCCTTCTACATGACCGACGTGCCCGACTGGGGCACCGCCTACCTCCACTGCATGGCCCTCGGCGACCGCGCCCAGGTCGTCATCGACACCGGCCACCACGCGCCCGGCACCAACATCGAGTTCATCGTCGCGATGCTGCTGCGGGCCGGGAAGCTCGGCGGCTTCGACTTCAACTCCCGCTTCTACGCCGACGACGACCTCATGGTCGGCGCCGCGGACCCGTTCCAGCTGTTCCGCATCCTGCACGAGATCGTCCTGGCCGATGCGGTGTCGGGGAAGGGGATCGCGTTCATGCTGGACCAGTGCCACAACATCGAGCCGAAGATCCCGGCCGTGATCCGCTCGGTGATGAACGTCCAGGAGGCCACCGCGAAGGCCCTGCTGGTCGACCGCGCGGCACTCAGGGCCGCGCAGGACGAGGGCGACGTGCTCGGCGCCAACGAGGCGCTCATGGACGCCTACCACACCGACGTCCGGCCGCTGCTCCGCGAGGTCCGCGAGGACATGGGGCTCGACCCGGACCCGATCGGCGCGTACCGCCGGTCCGGCTACTTCGAGAAGATCCGCGCCGAGCGCGTGGGCGGCACACAGGCGGGTTGGGGCGCATGAAGGAACTGATCGAGCGGTCGAACCGGCTCGGGGCCGATCCGCGCAACACGAACTACGCGGGCGGGAACACCTCCGCGAAGGGGACGGCGACGGACCCGGTGACCGGCGGACCGGTGGACCTGCTGTGGGTGAAGGGGTCCGGGGGCGACCTGGGGACGCTCACGGCCGGCGGGCTGGCGGTGCTGCGGCTGGATCGGCTGCGGGCACTCGTCGACGTGTACCCCGGTGTCGAGCGCGAGGACGAGATGGTGGCCGCGTTCGACTACTGCCTGCACGGCCGGGGCGGGGCGGCGCCGTCGATCGACACGGCGATGCACGGCCTCGTGGGGGCGGCGCACGTGGACCACCTGCACCCGGACGCGGGGATCGCCCTCGCCACGGCGGCGGACGGGCCGGCGCTGACCAAGGAGTGCTTCGGCGACCGCGTGCTCTGGGTCCCCTGGCGCCGGCCCGGCTTCCAGCTCGGCCTCGACATCGCCGCCGTGCAGCGCGCCAATCCCCAGGCGATCGGCGTCATCCTGGGCGGGCACGGGATCACGGCCTGGGGCGCCACGTCCGACGAGTGCGAGGCCAACTCCCTGGAGATCATCCGCGTCGCCACGGAGTTCCTGGCGTCGCGGGGACGGCCCGACCCGTTCGGGGCGGCCGTGCATCCGCCGCTGGAGGACCGGAAGGAGCGCGCCGCGGCGCTGATGCCGATCCTGCGCGGACTGGCGTCGACGGATCTGCGGCAAATCGGGCACTTCCGTGACGACGACGTCGTGCTCGACTTCGTCGGTTCGGCGGAGATGCCTCGGCTGGCCGCTTTGGGGACGTCGTGCCCGGACCACTTCCTGCGCACCAAGGTCCGCCCGCTGGTTCTTGACCCGGGTGGCGGGACGCCCGAACGGATCCGGGAGCTGCACGCCGCCTACCGGGCCGAGTACGCCGCCTACTACGAGCGCCACGCCACCCCCGACTCGCCGCCGATGCGCGGCGCCGACCCGGCGATCGTGCTGGTGCCGGGCGTGGGCATGTTCTCGTTCGGTGCCAACAAGCAGACCGCCCGGGTCGCCGGCGAGTTCTACGTCAACGCCATCAACGTGATGCGCGGCGCCGAGTCGGTCTCCACCTACGCGCCGATCGACGAGGCGGAGAAGTTCCGCATCGAGTACTGGGCCCTCGAAGAGGCCAAGCTGCGGCGCATGCCCAAGCCCAAGCCCCTTGCCACCCGGATCGCGCTGGTCACCGGCGGCGGCTCGGGCATCGGCCGGGCCATCGCCCACCGGCTGGCCGCCGAGGGCGCCTGCGTCGTCGTCGCCGACCGCGACGGGGACGCCGCCGCCCGGGTGGCCGGCGAGCTCGGCTCCGCCGACGTGGCCGTGCCGGTCACCGTCGACGTCACCGACGAGGACGCGGTCCGCGCCGCTGTCGACGCCGCCGCGCTCGCCTTCGGCGGGGTCGACCTGGTCGTCAACAACGCCGGCCTGTCCATCTCCAAGCCGCTGCTGGAGACCACCGTCGCCGACTGGGACCTGCAGCACGACGTCATGGCCCGCGGCTCGTTCCTGGTCGCCCGCGAGGCGGCCCGCGCGATGATCGCCCAGGGGCTCGGCGGCGACATCGTGTACATCGCCAGCAAGAACGCCGTCTTCGCCGGCCCGAACAACGTCGCCTACGGCGCGACCAAGGCCGACCAGGCGCACCAGGTGCGGCTCCTCGCGGCCGAGCTGGGCGGGCACGGCATCCGGGTCAACGGCGTCAACCCCGACGGCGTCGTGCGCGGCTCCGGCATCTTCGCCTCCGGCTGGGGCGCCCAGCGGGCCGCGGTCTACGGCGTGCCGGAGGAGGAGCTCGGCGCCTTCTACGCCAAGCGCACCCTGCTGCAGCGCGAGGTGCTGCCCGAGCACGTCGCCGACGCCGTGTTCGCGCTGACCGGCGGCGACCTGTCCCAGACGACCGGCCTGCACGTCCCCGTCGACGCCGGCGTCGCGGCCGCGTTCCTCAGATGAGAATCGCCGCCGTCGATCTCGGGGCGTCGAGCGGCCGGGTCATCACCGCGACGGTGGGGCCCGGCAGGCTCTCGCTGGCGGAGAGCGCCCGCTTCGCCAACACGCCCGTGCGGGTCCAGGGCACCCTGCACTGGAACATCCTCGAGCTGTACGGCGGGATCCTCGACGGCCTGCGCAAGGCCGGCCCGGTCGCCAGCGTGGGCATCGACGCCTGGGCCGTCGACTACGGCCTGCTGGACACCGACGGCCGGCTGCTCGGCAACCCGGTGCACTACCGCGACGCGCGCACCGACGGCGTCATGGAGGCGCAGCCGAAGGAGGAGCTGTACGCCGCGACGGGGATCGCGCTGCAGCCGTTCAACACGGTGTTCCAGCTACTCGCCGCGCGCGGCACGGCGCAGCTCGCGGCGGCGCACCGGCTGCTGCTGATCCCGGATCTCATCACGTACTGGCTGACCGGCGCCCAGGGGGCCGAGCTCACGAACGCCTCGACGACCGGCCTGCTCGCCGCGGGCGGCACCGGCTGGGCCCGCCCGCTGCTCGACCGGCTGGGCCTGCCGGCCGGGCTGCTGCCCCCGCTGTGGCGGCCCGGCGACGCGGCCGGCACCCTGCTGCGGTCGGTGGCCGACGGCGCCGGGCTGCCCGAGGAGACGCTGGTGACGGTGGTCGCCTCGCACGACACGGCGTCGGCGGTGGCGGGCGTGCCGGCCGAGGGGGAGCGCTTCGCGTACATCTCCTGCGGCACCTGGTCCCTCGTCGGCGTGGAGCTCGACCGCCCGGTCGTCTCGGACGCGTCGCGCGAGGCCGGTTTCACCAACGAGATCGGCGTGGACGGTACCGTCAGATTCCTCCGCAACGTGATGGGCCTGTGGCTGCTGCAGGAGTGCCTGCGCCACTGGGCGTCGACGGGCGTCGACGTCACCCTGGACGCCCTGCTCGCCGGCGCCGCCGCGGCCCCGGCCGGCCGCAGCGTCGTCGACGCGACCGACCCGGCGTTCCTGGCCCCGGGCGACATGCCGGCCCGCATCGCCGCCGCGTGCGCGGCGACGGGCCAGCCCGTGCCGCCCGGCCCGGTCGCGATGACGCGGTGCATCCTGGACAGCCTGGCGCTGGCGTACCGCCGCTCGGTCGAGGACGCGCAACGCCTCTCCGGCCGCGCGGTCGACGTGGTGCACCTGGTGGGCGGCGGCGTGCAGAACGAGCTGCTGTGCCAGCTGACCGCGGACGCCTGCGGCCTGCCGGTCCTGGCCGGCCCGGTCGAGGCGGGCGCGCTGGGCAACGTCCTGGTCCAGGCCCGCGCCCTGGGCCTGGTCGACCCGACGCTGGCCGGCATGCGGAGGCTGCTGCGCGAGACCCAGCCCGTGCGCCGCTACGAGCCGCGTCAGACCGGGTAGGCCGCCTGGAAGGCGAGGCGTTCGTCGGCCCGCTCGGCCAGGTGGGTCAGGACGTCGTCCAGGAGCAGGAAGGCGTCCCACGGCTCGCGGCCCGTCGCGGCGGCGACGGCGATCGTGACGCGCTGCTCCAGGTCCGGGTCGCGGCGGCCCTTCCAGACCTTGTCGGCCAGGGTGACGAGCAGCTCCTCGATCGTTGCGTCGGGCCGGTCCCAGTCGGCGTGCACGGCGGCGAAGCGGGCCAGGTCGGCCGGGACGCCGTAGGAGAGCAGGACGCGTTCGCCGGTCGGCTCGTGGCGGGAGCCGGGGCCGGTCAGCTCCTCCGGGTGGCGGGCCTTGCCGATGTCGTGGGTCGCCGCGCCGAACGTGACCGCCGTGCGGTCGACCTCCAGCTCGGGGACCTCGTCGGCGAGCCGGTCGAGGAGGTCGCAGGCGACGTCGTGGACCTGCCGGAGGTGGGCCGCGAGGCGGGGCGGGGCCTGCTCGGCGCGCAGCAGGTCGGCCACGGCGGGCGGCAGGGGGCGCGGGCCCGGCGCTTGCAGTGCCTCTTCGAGCATGGGGCTACGCCGGGACGACGGCGGCGCTGCGGACCAGGTCCGGGGCGACGTGGAAGCGGCCGTCGAAGCGGGCCGGGGCGCCGGGGGACTTGTCCAGCTTGCGCGGGTCGATGCGGGCCGTCCACGTGCCGGCCTCGACGTCGAGGGTGAGCCGCGCCTCGTGGAAGTCGAGCCAGGTGCCGACGAGCGGCGACCACAGCTTGTAGACGACCTCCTTCGCGCTGAAGTGCACGGCCGGCCACCAGTCCTCGCCCGGCCGCCGCGCGCACCAGTCCAGCTCCTCGGGCAGGCAGATCGAGGCGCGCACGTTGGCCGGCAGGATCGTGCGGCGCTCGGCGTCGATGCCGACCGCGCGGACCTGCGGCGTGCGGGCGACGGCGGCGGCGCAGTAGCCGGCGGTGTGCGTGATGCTGCCCGTGGTGCCGCCGGGCCAGACCGGCGCGCGGTTCTCGGCCGAGGTCAGCGGGTGGCCGAGCACCCCGAGCCGGCCGAGGGCGCGGCGCGCGCAGACCCGGCCGGCGGTGAACTCGCGGCGGCGGCTCGCCACCGCCCGCGGGCTCAGGTGGGCCGCCTCCGCGGGCAGCAGCTCGCCCTCGAAGTCGGCGTCGGCGGCCACCTCCACGGCGACGAAGCCGGGCAGCAGGTCATCCACGGTCGGGCCCGTCCCCCGCCCGCGGCAGCAGCAGGCCGCCGAGCACCGCGCCCGCGAGCAGGCACAGCACGACCACGCCGCTCCACAGCTCCACGGTCCAGCCGACACCGAGCGAGACCTCCACCCCGACCAGGTGGGTCGGCCAGACGAGCAGCGGGACCAGCACCCCGACGGCGAGCGGCACGAGCCGCGGCCGGGTCGCGGCGACCCACTGCACGGCGGCGTCGGCGAGCACGGCCCCGATGATCGGGTACAGCTGGGCGGACAGGTTCTCGAAGTCGCCGAACACGCCGTTGGGCACCGAGGCGGCCGCCACCACCAGCGTGACCAGGCCGGCCGGCACGCGGCCCAGGCGGCTCCACACGAAGAGCGGCGCCGCGATCATGAGCACGGAATACGCGAGGTGCTGCGCCATCCCGAACGCCTGCCCGCCGAACCCGGTCGACGCGGACGGCGCGTCGGTGAACGGCGAGAGATAGTCGAGGAAGAACGCGGCGACGGCCGTCGCGCTGAGCATGCTGATGAGCACCGGCAGGTCGGCGGCGAGCCCGGCGGGCCGCCCGCCCCGGGCCGCGGCGGCCCGCACCGGGGTGGTGATCATCAGCGAGCCGGCGGTGAGCAGCAGCAGGTGCGGCGGGCTGAGCAGCGCCTCCAGGTTGACCTCGATGCCGAGCAGCGTGTGCCAGGTCATGTCGACCACGCCGCCGACGGCGAACAGCACCGCGCCGAGGATCCCGAGGCCGTAGCCGGCCGGGAACCAGTCGCGGACCGGCCCGACCGGGCGGCCGCGCCAAAGGGCGGCGGGCACCAGGGTGAGGGCGAGCACCACGTAACCGCTGTAGAGCACGCCGTGCCACGGGGTGAAGAACGTCTCCAGCTCGGGCACGTGCGAGTGCGCCCACCCGTCGAGGAACAGCCCGCCGGTCAGCCACAGCGTGGCGAGCGCGACGAGCAGGTCGCGCCGGCCGGAGGAGACCGGCCGGGTCGCACTGGTGCGTTCGGTAACGGTGGTCGCCATTCATCGATCCTGACGCATCGGGACGGTCCGCACAGCCCCGTTCTCAGGAATCGGCCGGATCGATGCGGCGCAGCAGGTGCGCGCGGGCCGCCGCGTCGAGCGGCCCGCCCCGCTCCGCCAGCCGGTCGGCGAGCACCCGACGATGCTCGACGGTCTTGTTGCCGCCGAACTTGAACTTGGCGGTGACCGAGGTCACGGTCAGCTCGATCCCGCGGATGCCGGGCAGCAGCCGGTCCCCGGCGGTGACGGCGTCCCGCTCGACGGAGGGCTGGAAGTGCCCGAGCTGCCGCCCGAGCAGCGCCGCCTGCTCCGCCCGGTCGTCGACGATCCGCACGTCGCAGGCGAGCTGGACGGCCGCGTAGTACGAGGTCGGCACCCCGCGCGTCACGTCGGTGCCGGGGTTGGCGTTCCAGTCCGACGGCACGTACACGTAGTCGCCGACCACGCTGAGCAGCGCCCGCGGATGCTCCTCCAGCAGCGGCCACACCGGGTTGGGCCGGGCGAGGTGCAGCCACACGGTGGCGTCCCCGTCGAACGTGAAGTGCGTCGGCACCACGACCGGCAGGTCCCGCCCCCGCCCGGGCGCGACGAGCTGCCCGAAGTCCTGCCCGCGCAGCCAGGCCCGCCACTCCTCGCCGGTGGCGGCCGCGTCCCAGGGATGCACCAGCACGCGCCGAGTGTACGGCGGCGGCCGGGGGACGGTCAGGGGTCGGGGAGGCTCGCGCCCTGGGCCCGCAGGACGCGCTGGACCTGCTCGGCCGGGATCTCCCGCGGGGGCTTGCCCACCCGGGCGGCCAGCGCCGCGCACACCCCGGCGGCCTGGCCGGTGGCCATCGAGATGGGCATGATGCGGTACGAGCTGTGCGCCACGTGGTCGCCCGAGATGCAGCGGCCGGCGACGAGCAGGCCGTCGACGCCGCGGGGGAAGAGGGTGCGCAGCGGGATGTCGTACGACGTGCCCCGGGGCAGGCGGCGCAGGATCGTGCCGGGGCCGTTCGGGTTGTGGATGTCGACCGGGTACGCGCCGCGGGCGACGACGTCCGGGAACGAGCGGGCGCTCAGCACGTCCTCGCCGGTGAGCTGGTAGTCGCCGAGCACGCGGCGGGTCTCCCGGACGCCGACCTGCACGCCGCTCTGGATGACGTACGAGCCGCCGAAGCCCGGCACGCGGTCGCGCAGGAACCGGGCGATCTGCGCCAGCTGGTGGTGCATCGCCAGCTCCGCCCGGGTCAGGTCCCAGACGCTGGTGCCCAGGCCGCCGAAGCGGGTCGAGTTGACCGACACCTCGTCGGCGTGCGGGGTGGCGAAGAACAGGACGTCCTCGCGCGGCAGGTCGAGCTCGCCGGCGTCGCGCGCCTCGCGGATCAGGTCCCACAGCCCGTGCACGCCCCGCCACTGGTCCGGGTGGTCGCGGACGTACCCGACGAAGCCGTCCCGGTCGAAGTTGCCGACCCGGAACATCAGCGTCATCGGCTGGGTCAGCCCGTCCTCGGGCCGGCCGACCTCGTACGGCGCCCCGGCCGCGGCGGCCAGGTCGCCGTCGCCGGTGCAGTCGACGACCACGTCGGCGTCGATGACGACCGGGCCCGACTTGGTCTCGAACACGCACCGGGTGCCACCGTCGGGCAGCGCGACGCAGTCGGAGGCGAACGCGTGCAGCAGCAGCCGCACCCCGCAGCCGTCGAGCATGTCGTAGGTGACCAGCTTGAACAGCTCCGGGTCGAAGGGCACCGTGTAGCCGGTGGCCGGGCTCGGCGCGATCGCGCCGCGGGCCCGGACCAGCCGGTCGAGCAGCATCCACAGCACGCCGGCGACGACCGGCTCGCCCTCGCCGTGGTCGGTCGGCAACAGGCGGCCGTCGTCGCCGGCGACCGCCTGTTGCATCTCGTTGTGGAAGCTCATGAGCGGCATGACCAGCGCCGCGGTCGCGTTGCCGCCCAGGAAGCCGTACCGCTCGACGAGCACCACCTCCGCGCCGGCGGCCGCCGCCCCCATCGCGGCGCCGAACCCGGCCGGGCCGCCGCCGACCACCAGGACCTCGGTGCGGCCGCCGTGGATGGCCGACCTCGGCGCCAGTCGTACCTTGGGCAACCCCGCCGGCGGACGCAGCGCGGTCACGTCGCCACCGGTTCCGCCGGCCGGTGCCCGTCGACGTTGACCGGCCTGGGCGCGATCCGGTCGAGCTGCGCGCCGAGCCGGCGCCCGGTCTCGGTGGCCCGCTGGCGCAGCGCCGCGACCCGGCCGCCGGTGTCCTCCATGCGCTGCGGCCGTTCGTCCCACAGCCGGTCGACCTGGGCCAGCAGCGGGCCGGCCGCCTCCCGGACCACGCCGCGGGGGACCGGTGCGCCGATGCGCTGTGCGAAGTCGAAGACCTTGCCGGCGTAGGGCAGCGCCAGCAGCGGCACGCCGGAGAGCGCCGCGAAGATGAGGAAGTGCAGCCGCATGCCGACGGCCAGGTCGAGGTGCTTCATGAGGTCCAGGATCTGCCCCGGGCGGTACTCCCCGTGCAGCACCCGGCAGTGTTCCGCCGCCGTCATCCGGGACAGCACGGCGTGCGCGTGGCGGATGTCGGAGCGCTCCATCGGCACGAACAGCAGCGCCGCGTCGAGCCGGTGCACGATGTAGTCGCCGACGTGGGCGAGCAGCTGGTGGTACTCGTCGGCGGCCAGGTGCTGCGCCGCGCGGCCCGGCTCGCGCACGCTCATGCCGACCACCCGCCGGCCCGGGGGCAGGGAGTCCCGCAGTACCGCCGCATCGAACTCCTCCGGCTGCAGCAACAGCGCCGGGTCCGCCGTCACCGTCACCCGGGCGTTCACCCCGGCCTCCTCCAGGGCCACCCGCGACTCCTCGTCGCGGACGATGACCTCCATCGCGGCGCCCAGCGTGTCGCGGGCCATCGCACAGTCCAGATCCTCGGTGAGCGGCCCGGCGCCCAGCGCGTACGTGAAGACCGGCACGCGCTGCTCCTGCGCGGTGCGCACGACCCGGAGGTACCGCCGCGCCTCCGTGTCGTAGAGGATGCCGCCCCCGCCGAGGACCATCAGGTCGAGCCGTCCGGTCGCCTCGGCCGTCCGGTCGCGGCTCACGCCCTCCCACGGCGCGACGGTGACGTGCGGGTGGGCCTGGGCGGTGTGGTCCGGGTCGCGGGAGAACACCAGGACCTCGGCGTCGGGACGGCGGGCCCGCAGGTCGTCCAGCAAACTGGTGAGGATGGCCTCGTCGCCGAGGTTGTAGCCGCCGTAGGAGCCGAGGACCCCCACCTTCGGGCCGTGTTCGCTCATCGCGCGCCTCCTTCCGCCGCGTGGGGTCGTGCGATCTACCCACCGGGCGAGGCGCCGAACCCGACCCTTATGGTGGATTTCGTGAGCGCAGCGGTGACAGGGGACGTCCGGTGATCCATTTTCCGGCGGTGCGGCAGGGGCCGCTGCGGGCGATCACCACGCGGCTGGCCTTCGCGGTCGCCCTGGTCGTCGCCGTCGTCATGGTCATCTACGCCGACCGCGAGGGCTACCGCGACGTCAACGAGGACGGGCTGTCGCTGCTCGACAGCTTCTACTACGCGGTCGTCACGCTGTCGACGACGGGCTACGGTGACATCACCCCGGTGTCGGAGTCGGCCCGCCTGGTCAACGTCCTGGTCATCACCCCGGCCCGCGTGCTGTTCCTGATCATCCTGGTCGGCACCACCCTCGAAGTCCTGACTGATCAGTACCGCAACAACCTCCGGTTGCAGCGGTGGAGGAAGCGCGTGAAGAACCACGTCATCGTCTGCGGCTACGGCACCAAGGGCCGGGCCGCGGTCGGCACCCTGCTGGAGAACGGCCTCGAGAAGGGGCAGGTGGTCGTCGTCGAGAACAACCCGGCCGCGCTGCGCCAGGCGACCGCCGACGGCCTGGTCACCATCGAGGGCTCGGCCACCCGCTCCCACGTGCTCAAGGAGGCCCGGGTCGGGGACGCCCGGGCGGTGATCATCGCCACCGACAGCGACGACGCCTCGGTGCTCGTCACGCTGACCGTGCGGCAGCTCACCTCCGGCAAGGTGTCCATCATCGCCGCGGCCCGCGAGGCCGAGAACGCGCCGCTGCTGCGCCAGTCGGGCGCCCACCACGTCATCGTCTCCTCGGCGACCGCCGGCCGGCTGCTCGGCCTGTCGACGACCGCGCCGCCGCTCATCGAGGTGGTCGAGGACCTGCTCACCCCGGGCCAGGGCATGGCCCTGGCGATGCGCTCGGCCCGCCGCGACGAGGTCGGCTCCTCGCCGCGTGAGCTGACCGAGCTGGTCATCGCGCTCTTCCGGCGGGGCAAGGTGCTGTCCCTGGCCGACCCGGAGGGCCACACGATCCAGACCGGCGACATGGTCGTCTACGTGCGCGACGACCGGCCGGAGGCCGTCCCGGCGATGCCGTGATGATGAGGCGCATCGGGGTCCTGCTCGCCGTCGTGGCGGTCGGCCTGCTCGTCGGGGCGGCGCCGGCGGCCGCGCACGGCGGTGCCACCGTGACCATCCACTCCGACGGCCGCGGCTCGGTCTGGATCACCGCCCAGTGGCAGGACGGGCACCCGATCAACGAGCCGACGCCGGTGACGCTGACGGCGACGCCCGCCGGGGGCACCGCCGCCCCGGTCGGGCCGGCGACGCTGCGGCAGACCGGCGACGAGCGCGGCACCCAGACGTACGGCGGCACCCTCGGGCCCGGCTCGTGGCGCGTCTCGATCGATCTCGGCGCCCCCGTCGACGGCCACTGCCAGGCGCTCGTCCCGGTCGCGGAGGCCGCCGCCTCGCCGGCGCCGGTCGAGGTCGCCTGCCTGGTCCCGGCGACCGCGACCTCGGCCCCCGCCGAGCCCTCCGGTGGCGGCGGCAGCCTCACGCCGTTGTGGATCACGCTCGGCGTGCTGGTCGTGGCCGGGGCCGGCCTGGTGGCGTACCGCCGCCGGGCCCGCCGCTGACCCCGGTAGGGCGTGCAGCTGCCTCCCAGGCGCGGGCGTTAGGCTCGCGGGCGTGGACTATGCGGGCGACTCGGCGACCGAGGCTCTGATGGCGGCCCGCGGCGGGGACGAGGCCGCCGCCGCGGTGTTCGTCCGCGCCACCCAGCCGGAGGTGTGGCGGTTCGTGGCCGCGCTCGTCGGTGTCGCGTCCGCCGACGACGTCACCCAGGACACCTATCTGCGGGCCTTCCGGTCGCTGCCCGACTACGCCGGCCGCGCCTCGGCCCGCACCTGGATCCTGGCGATCGCCCGCCGCGCCTGCGCCGACCACGTCCGCGCCGCGGTGCGCTCCCGCCGGATCGAGGCCCGCGTGGTCGCCGAGCCCGACCGGCTCACCGCCGCCGACCACGCCGGGCTGCACGCCACGAGCGACCTGGTCGCCGCGCTGCCCGCCGAGCGCCGGGTGGCGTTCGTGCTGACCCAGGTGCTCGGCGTGTCCTACGCGGAGGCCGCCGAGATCGAGGACGTGCCCGTCGGCACGATCCGCTCCCGGGTGGCCCGCGCCCGCGCCGACCTGGTCGCCGCGATCGCCGCCGCCCGAGCCGGATGACCCAGCCACGCCCGGCCGTGCCGTCCCCCTCTCCTTGCGTCGATCTTGCAGTTATGGTGCCCGGACACTCCGTGAATGTCCGGGTTTGTCAGGCACCACAAGTGCAAGATCGACGCTCCGCGGCGGCAGCGACGGCCGGGCGGAGGTGGCGGCGGAGGTGGCGGCGGAGCTTGCTCGCCGTGCTTGCCGGGGTCGCGGCCGCGCTCGCGTGGTGCGGGCCGGCGGGCGCGCACGGCGCCGACGCGCCCGTCGCGGCGAACTACCGGGTCGTCGTCGGCGAGGTGTCGGTGCCCGGCGTGCGGGTCCGCCCGGTCGAGGGCGGTGCCCGGCTGGAGCTCACCAACGCGTCGGGCCGCGAGGTGGTCGTCCTCGGGCTGCAGGGGGAGGAGTTCCTACGCGTGCGGCCCGGCGGCGTGGACGAGAACCGCCGCTCGCCGACCTGGTTCGCCAGCCGATCGCTGACCGGCACGGCCCGCGGCGGCGACGCCTCCGCCGCCCCCGAGTGGCACACGCTGGCCACCGAGCCGGTCGTGCGCTGGCACGACGAACGGGCCCGGGAGCTGCCGGCCCGCGCGTGGAGCGTGCCGCTGCTCGTCGACGGCCGCGACCCCGGCATCGTCCGGGGCACGATCGAGCCCGCCCCGGCCCCGCCGACCGGCTGGTGGTGGGCCGGCGCGCTGGTCGCCGGCCTGCTCGTCGCCGGCCTGCACCGCCGGCGCTGGGCGGTCGTCGGCGTCGCCGTCGCGGCCGGCGGGCTGACCGTCGCCTGGATCGCCGGCAGCGCCGTGCTGGCCACCTCGCCCGCCGACGGCCTGGGCATCCAGCTGCTGGCCCGGCTCTGGCCGCTGCTCACCGGGGTCGGCGTCGTCGCGGCCGGGATCGGGCTCGCGCTGCGCCGGATCGACCTCGTCGTGGCGATTGCCGGGGCCTGCCTGGCGGTCATGGTCGGGTTCGCCGAGTCCGCGGTGTTCCGCGACGGCGTCCTGGCCGGCCCGGGCTGGGGGCGCTGGGCCGTGGCGGCGGCGCTGGCCGGCGGCCTCGGGCTCGCCGTTTCCGGGGCGATCCGGTGGTACCGCACAGCCGGCACCGAGAAGTGAACAAAACTCAACGAGTTCTTTCATAACCGATCGCGAACCGCGCATAATCGAGCTTCGATGTTCCCCGCCAGGAGCAAAGGAGCCCGGTCCATGGACCGCAGAACGTTCGTCGCGAGCGGCGTCGCCCTCACCGGCGGCGCGATCGCCCTCTCCACCGCCGCCGGCAGCCCCGCCTCGGCCGCCGTGCGCACCGCCGGGACCGTGACGCCCGGCGCCCGCGGCGGCCACTACGCCCCGAACCTCGCGCCGCTCAAGGCGACCGCGTTCCTCAAGCTCCCGCCGGGCGCCGTCCAGCCGCGCGGCTGGCTGCGCACCCAGCTCAACATCGAGGCCGACGGGCTGTGCGGGCGGATGCCGGAGGTGTCCGACTACCTCCAGCTGAACAACTGCGGCTGGGTCGACAGGACCAAGGGCGCCTGGGAGGAGCTGCCCTACTGGCTGCGCGGCTTCGGCGACCTGGGGTACGTCACCGGCAACACCCGCATCCTGAGCCTGGCCCGCCAGTGGATCGACGGCATCATCGCCAACCAGGCGAGCGACGGCTTCTTCGGCCCGAACGCGCTGCGCACCTCCCTGGAGGGCGGCCCCGACTTCTGGCCGCACATGCCGCTGCTCGACGCGCTGCGCTCCTTCGCCGAGTACAGCAACGACGCCCGCGTGGTGCCGTTCATGCGCAGGTACTTCCAGTTCCAGAACGCCCAGCCGGCCGCCGTCTTCAACCGCAGCTGGGCGGCCCTGCGCTGGGGCGACAACATCGACAGCGTCTACTGGCTGTTCAACCGCACCGGCGAGACCTGGCTGCTCGACCTGGTCCGCAAGATCCACGCCGGCTCGGCCGACTACACCGGCGGCATCCCCAACTGGCACAACGTCAACCTCGCCCAGGGCTTCCGCGAGCCGGCCCAGTTCGGGCTGCTCGACCCCGACCCGAAGTACCCGGCCGCCACCTACCGCGACTACGACACCGTCATGGGCCTCTACGGCAACTTCCCCGGCGGCGGCTTCGCCGGCGACGAGAACTGCCGGCCGGGGTACACCGACCCGCGGCAGGGCTTCGAGACCTGCGGGATCGTCGAGTACATGCACAGCTTCCAGCTGCTGGCCCGGATGACCGGCGACGGCGTCTGGCTGGACCGCTGCGAGGACCTCGCGTTCAACTCGCTGCCGGCCGCGCTCGACCCGGCCCAGCAGGGCATCCACTACGTCACGTGCGCGAACGGCATCGGGCTGACGAACGCGACGCTCACCCAGGGTCAGTTCCAGAACGGCTTCCCGATGCTCGCCTACATGCTGGGCATCCACAACTATCGCTGCTGCCCGCACAACTACGGCATGGGCTGGCCGTACTACGCGCAGGAGCTGTGGTTCGCCACCTGGGACCGCGGGCTGTGCGCCGCGATGTACGGCGCGTCGTCGGTCACCGCGAAGGTCGGGGCGAACGCAACCACCGTCACGATCACCGAGGACACCGACTACCCGTTCGGCGACACGGTCACGCTGACGATGAGCACGCCGGGGAGCGTGAGTTTCCCGCTGTACCTGCGGATCCCCAAGTGGAGCAACGGCGCCTCGGTGCGCGTGAACGGAACCCTCGTCACCGGCGCGCTCGAGGCCGGCTCGTTCGTCGTCGTCGACCAGGCCTGGAACAACGGCGACAAGGTGACCGTCGCGCTGCCGATGCGCACCACCGTGCGGACCTGGGCGAAGAACGGCAACGCGGTCAGCGTCGACAACGGCCCCCTCACCTTCTCGCTGTCGATCGCCGAGCGGTGGCAGCGCATCGGCGGCACCGACGCGTGGCCCGCGAACGAGGTCTACGCCAACTCGCCGTGGAACTACGGTCTCGTCATCGACCCGGCCAACCCGGGCGTGCAGGTGACCCGCAAGCCCGGCCCGCTCGCCGCGAACCCGTTCACCCGCGACGGCGCGCCCGTCTCGCTGAGCGTCACCGCGCGCAAGGTCGTCAACTGGCAGGCCGACGCCGAGGGCGTCGTGCGCACCCTCCAGCAGAGCCCGGTGCGTTCCACCCAGCCGAACGAGACGGTCACGCTGCTGCCGATGGGCGCGCAGCGGGTGCGCATCACGACGTTCCCGCGCATCGGCGACGGCCCCGACGCCGTCGACTGGGTGATCCCGGCGACCCCGTCCGCGTCGCACTGCTGGAGCGGCGACTCGGTGGCCGCGCTCAACGACGGCCGGGTCCCGTCGAGCTCGGCCGACACCACGATCCCGCGCATGACATTCTGGGACCATCTCGGTACCGCGGAGTGGGTCCAGCTCAGCTACGCCTCCCCGATGCTGGTGAACGCGGTGTCGGTGTACTGGTTCGACGACACGGGCTTCGGCCAGTGCCGCACGCCGCAGTCGTGGCAGGTCCAGTACCGCACCGCGACCGGCGCCTGGGTGCCCGTCTCCGGCGCGTCGGCCTACGGCACCGCGGTCAACACCTTCAACCGCGTCACGTTCACCGCCGTCACCACATCCGCCCTGCGGCTGGCCGTTCAGCTCAAGGCGGGCGTCTCGGCCGGCATCCTGGAGTGGCGGGTCGAGGGCACGACGGCCGCACTGCTGTGGCAGCGCATCCAGAACCAGAACAGCTCGAAGGTCCTCGGCGTGTCCGGCATGTCGACGGCGAACAGCGCCAACGTGGTCCAGTACGACGACAACGGCACGGCCGACCACCTGTGGCGCCTGATCGACGCGGGCGGCGGCTGGTACAAGGTGCAGAACCAGAACAGCGGCAAGCTGCTCGCCGTCGAGAACATGTCGACCGCGAACAGCGCGCGCGTGCAGCAGTTCGACGACAACGGCTCGGCCGACCACCTGTGGCGGCCGCTGGACGCGGGTGGGGGCTGGTTCCGGCTGCAGGTGCAGCACAGCATGAAGGTGCTGGGCGTGGACGGGATGTCGACGGCGAACAGCGCCCAGGTGGTCCAGTTCGACGACAACGGCACGCCGGACCACCTCTGGCGCTTCCTGTAGCCCCGTACGCGCCGTGCCGTGCCGTGCCGTGCCGGGCTCGCTTAGACGTTGGTCGATCTACCCTCAGTCGCCGCCTGGTTTTCGAGGGTAGATCGACCAGCGTCGTTTGAGGTTCGGGTGCGCCTCGCCTGTCGATTTCGGTCGGGCGGCTCGGGTCCCCTTGCCTGTCGGTTCCGGTCGGGCGGCCCGCTTGCCTCGCGCCGCTCAGCCGGCGCGGTAGCGGGGGCGGGGGAGGAGGCGGGTCGTCGGCAGGCCGGGGGCCGGGAGGGGGTCCTCGCCGCCCGGCACCGGCGCGAAGCGGGACGCGTCGGGCGCCATCCAGGCCGTGCGGGCCTCGACGATCTCCTCGTGGGAGCGGGCGACGAAGTTCCACCACATGACGAGTTCCTCCTCGAACGGCTCGCCGCCGAGGAGGAACAGCCTCGCCTCGGCCGTGGCGGTGAGGTGGAGGGTGTCGCGGTCGGCGCCGAGGTACAGGAGCGATCCCGGGCTCACGTCGACGCCCTCGATGCTCGCGGTGCCCTCCGTGACCACGACGGCGTGCTCGAACCCCGGGTTGACCGCCAGGGTGGTCGCGGCACCCGCGGCCAGGTGCAGGTCGGCGCCCACGAGCGGCGAGTGGACGACGGCCGGGGAGGTGAGGCCGGCCAGCTCGCCGACGGCCACCGTGATCCGGACGCCGTTCGCCGTGGCCGTGGGCAGGTCGGCGAGGTGCTGGAAGGCCGGGCCGCCGTGGCGGGCGCCGTCCGGCAGGGCGATCCACAGCTGCAGGCCGTGGAGCAGGGGCGGCCGCTCGGTCGGCGAGTTCTCCGAGTGGGCGATGCCGCGGCCGGCGGTCATGATGTTGAGCTGGCCGGGTCGGACGATCTGGTCGGAGCCGAGGCTGTCGCGGTGCCGTACCTCGCCGTTGAGCAGCCAGGTCACCGTCTGCAGGCCGATGTGCGGGTGGGGCGGCACCCGCATGCCCGGGCCGCCGGTGATGTCCTCCGGGCCGAAGTGGTCGAGGAAGCACCAGGCCCCGACGGTGCGGCGGGACTTGTTGGGCAGGCTCCGCCGCACGACGGTGTACCGCCCGAGCGGCACGTCGCGACCCTCCAGCAGTTCGGCACAGGGCGCGGTGCCGGTCTCGACGGGCAGGTCGGCCTCGGCGGGCTGGCTTTCGAGGTTGCTCACGAACCCGATTCTCCCTCGCCGACTCGCCCGCCGGCTCCTTCGCCCGTCGGCTCCTTCGTCCGGCGGCTCGCTTGCCCGCCGGCTCGTTCGTCCGGCGGCTCGCTTGCCCGCCGGCTCGTTCGTCCGCCGGCTCGCTTGCCCGCCGGCTCGTTCGTCCGCCGGCTCGCTTGCCCGCCGGCTCGTTCGCCCGCCGGTTCCTTCGCCGGTTCCGTCGCCCGCCGGCTGCTCGGGCGCTTGCCCGCCAGCCCCGCGCGCCCTTGTTTGCCCCACTCGTCCCTGCTTGTCCGCCCGCTCGTCCGCTCGCTTGTCCGCTTGCTCGCCCGCAGGCTCGATCCACTCGCCTTGTGGCTTTGTCGTCTGCTGGTTGCCTTGCGGGTGCGGCTTAGACGTTGGTCGATCTACCCTCGCGATCGGAGATCGAAGTGAGGGTGGATCGACCAACGTCTGTGGTAGTGCGGGTGGCGTCGCGTCGGGGAAAGTGGGATCGCTCGCTGCCGGTGGCGGGTACTTTGTCCGATGTGTGGGGACTTGTCGCGGCGATCCTGGCGGCGGCCGTGGCCGGAGGGGCGGTGTTCGTCGCGCTGCGGGCGCTCAATGCCGCGCGGCGGGCCGGGGGCACCGTCGCGGAGCTGATCCGGCAGGCGCGGGACGCCGAGCTGCGGCGGGACGCCGAGCTGGTCTGTGCCTGGGCGGTCAGCGAGCGGGAGACGTTCGAGAGGATCATCACCCGGGGCGTCGTCGGGGCGGCGGTGCGCAATGCCTCGCAGATGCCGGTGTACGACATGGAGATCGTGTTCCGGGATCCGCCGGCCGCCTGGACCGCGATCCGGCGGGTGCGGATCGTGCCGCCGTCGGGGGAGCCCGAGGTGTACGCCGGGTTCGACGAGGAGAAGACCGAAGGGCCCGTCGAGCGGGACCGGATCAACGAGGACGGCACGATCCGGCTCGCACCGTCCGCGGACATGCACGTCGAGCTGCGCTTCACCGACCTGCGCGGGCGGCGGTGGCAGCGCGACGACCGCGGGGTGCTGACCCAGGTCGGCGAGCACGTCGCGCGCCTCCCGGCCCCGGTCGAGAGCGGGTAGCCGGCGGCGAGCACCCGGCCGGTGGCCGCGGCTACACGATCTTGAACACCACCGACTCGGCGGCGGCGATGGCGGCGCCCCGTGCGCCGGCCATGTCGCGGTCGGGGACCAGGGAGAAGACCGCCACCGTTGACTGCTCCTCGCGCAGCAGCGTGTGCTCCTGCACGCGCTCCAGGAACCAGTCGCGGAAGTGTGGCGCCGCCTCCACCACGCCGCCGCCGACGAAGTAGCAGTCGGGGTCGGTGAAGTTCGCCGCGATCGTGAACAGGCGGCCCAGGCCCATCGCCTGCTGCTCGAAGATCTTCAGCGCCAGCTCGTCGCCCTGCTCGGCGAAGGAGCGGACCTGCTTCGCGGCCGCCTTGATCGAGTCGGCGCCGTGCAGGGGGTGGTCGGGGTACCGGGTGAGCCAGTAGGGCAGCAGGTTGCGCACGATGCCGGTGAGGGAGCTGACGCTTTCCACGTCGCCGAGGAACCCGCAGCCGCAGGACGGCAGCGGCTGCCCCTCCTCCAGCAGGCCGTGCATCGGGATGTGGACGTGGCCCAGCTCGCCCGCCATGCCGGCCGTGCCTCGGATGATCTTGCCCTGCTCGACGACGCCGCCGCCCAGGCCGGTGCCGACGATCGCCGAGACCGAGGACTTGTGGTGGGCCTCGGCCCCGAAGTACCGGTGGTGCGCGTAGAGGGCGGCCGCGTTGCCGTCGTTGTTGTAGACGACCGGCAGGCCGAGCCGCTCCTCGAGGGCGGCCCGGAAGTCGAAGCCCCACCAGGCCGGCTGGGAGAAGTTCGTCGCGCCCTTCGAGGAGATGACGCCGTCGGCGCTGGCCGGGCCGGGCGTGTCCAGGCCGACCGCGACGACCCGCTCCCGGTCGAGCTTGGTGACCTCGAGGATGTTGTCGAACGCGTAGGCGAGCGCGCCGACCGCCACCTCCGGCCCCTCCAGGACCCGGCTGGGGACCTCCACCAGCCCGTCGACCAGGAAGGCCCCGGTGTGGTCGAGCACCGTGGCGTTGTTGGCCGTCCCGCCGTTGTCGAGCCCGACGACGACCCAGTCCTCCGACATCACCATCTCCCTCGTGGCAGTGCGCGGCATGCACGGTACCGCATCTCCGGGCGAGGAGCTTGACCTCAACATTGCTTCAGGTCGCAGAGTAGGTCCCCATGAGAGCTGCCGCATTCGAACAGCCCGGCCCGCCCGAGGTCCTCCGCCTGCTCGACCTGCCGGAACCGCAGGCCGGTCCGGGTCAGGTCCGGGTCCGGGTGAAGTACGCCGGGGTCCAGCCGTTCGACGCCGGGCTGCGCGGCGGGTGGCGCCCGCCGTACGCGGAGGTGAAGCTTCCGCAGATCCCCGGCAACGAGTTCGCCGGTATCGTCGACCAGGGCACCGACGAGGTACCGCCCGGCACCGAGGTGCTCGGGTTCAGCGTGTTCAACGCCTACGCGGAGTACATCGTCGTCCCGGCCGACCAGGTCACCCCGAAGCCGGCCGGGGTGCCGTGGGAGGTCGCGGGCGGGTTCACCGCGGGCTGGCAGACCGCCCGGCTCGCCCTGTCGGCGCTCGGCGTCGGCCCGGGCGACACCGTCCTGATCAACGGCGCCGCCGGGTCCACGGGGACCGCCGGCGTGCAGTTGGCCAGCCTGCTCGGCGCCACGGTCCTCGGCACCGCGAGCCCGGCCAACCAGGACTACGTGCGCTCGCTCGGCGCGATCCCCCTGGTGTACGGCGAGGGCCTGGCCGACCGGGTCCGTGCCGCGGCACCGCAGGGCATCACGGCCGCCGTCGACGGCGCCGGGGGAGCGGCTTTGGAGACGTCCCTCGCGCTCGTCGAGGACCGCAAGCGGATCATCACCCTCGTCGAGCACGCCCGCATCGAGGAGCTCGGCCTGGGCAGCATCCAGGGCCAGCGCAGCGCCGCCGCGCTGGCCGAGCTCATCGACCTCTACGCCACGGGGCGGACCACCTGGCTCATCCGCCGCGTGTACCCCCTCGCCGAGGCGGCCGACGCCCACCGCGAGATCGAGACCGGCCACGGACGGGGAAAGATCGTGCTGAGCATCGAGGACTAGCCGCGCCTCCGCGGCGCCCCCGCAGCGGCCCCGCCGCGATCCCGCGGCGCCGTCCTGCTCGGGCGCCACCGAGCCGTTGCGCCGGGGCGGCCCTGCTGGTGCTCACCACCGCGGCGGCCGCCCCACTCGCACCGGGCCGAGCGCGCGGCCGTCGGCGCACTACCGGTCAGCGGCCGCCCACTCGCACCGCGCCCTGCGCGGCCGTCGGCGCGCTACCGGCTCGGCTCGACCGTTCGGCTCGTCGGCACTGTTCACGAGCGGGTCGACCGCCGAGCGGGGCGACCTGCGCTGGGTGCTCATTGGCCCTGCAGGTAGGCCAGGACGGCGAGCACCCGGCGGTTGTCGTCGTCGGAGACCGGAAGGTTGAGCTTGCCGAAGATGTTGGCGATGTGCTTGCCTACGGCGCTGTCGCTCAGGAACAGCTGCTTGCCGATGGCCGTGTTCGAGCGGCCCTCGGCCATCAGGGTCAGCACCTCGCGCTCGCGCGGGGTCAGCGAACCGGTGGTCGCCGACGGCCGCGCCACCAGCTTCGCGATCACCGACGGGTCCATCACGGTGCCGCCCGCCGCCACCTGCCGCACCGCGTCGACGAACTGGTCGGCGTTGAACACCCGGTCCTTCAACAGGTACCCGACCGCGCCCGTGCCGTCCGCCAGCAGCTCCCGCGCGTACAACTGCTCCACGTGCTGCGACAGCACCAGCACCGGCAGGCCCGGCACCTCCCGCCGCGCCGCCAGCGCCGCCTGCAGGCCCTCGTCGGTGAAGCTCGGCGGCAGCCGCACGTCGACCACGGCCACGTCGGGCCGGTGCTCCAGCAGCGCCGCGTGCAGCGCCGGGCCGTTGTCGACGGCCGCCACGATCTCGAACCCGTGGCTCTGCAGGAGCAGCACCAGACCGTCCCTCAGGAGGTAGAGGTCTTCGGCGAGGACAACGCGCACGGCAGCTCCAGCGTCGCAACGGTCGGCCCGCCGGGCGGGCTGTGGATGGTGAGGGTCCCGTCGAACGTACCCAACCGGCGTTCGATCCCGCGTAACCCCGTCCCCCGGGACGGATTCGCCCCACCGTCGCCGTCGTCGGTGACCGTGATCCGCAACACCCCGTCGCGGTGCCGCAGGTCGATCCCGATCCGCTCGGCCCCGCCGTGCCGCGTGGCGTTGGCGAGCAGCTCGCTGACCGCGAAGTACGCCGCGGACTCCACCGGCGCCGGCGGCCGCCCCGGCAGCTCCCCGGCGACGTTCACCTCGGCCGCCGTGTCGAGCGCCAGCGCGCGCACCGCGTCGCCCAGCCCGCGCTCCGACAGCACCGGCGGATGGATGCCGCGCACCAGGTCGCGCAGCTCGGTCAGCGCCGTCGCCGACGTCTCCCGCGCCTGCGCGACCAGCTTGCGCGCCGCGGCCGGGTCGGTGTCCATGAGCCGCTCGATCGCGCCCAGCGTCAGCCCGACCGCGATGAGCCGGGCCTGCGCGCCGTCGTGCAGGTCACGCTCGATCCGCCGCACCTCGGCGGCCTGCGCGTCGAGCGCGTCGGTGCGGGTCTGCGTGAGCCGCTCCACCCGCTCCCGCAGCGCCGCCTCCGCCGCCGCGGCCTTCGTCGGGCGCAGCAGCAGCGCCGTCCACCACGCGTGGGCCACCAGCAGCGGCCGGGGCACCGCCAGGCCCGCGGCGACCAGTGCCAGCCCGACGAGCAGGCCGAGCGTGCGATGGCCCGCCACCGCGCCGTACCACGCCGACCAGTCGGCGTCGAAGAGCTCCGTCCACACCCAGGGGAACACCAGCCCCCAGCCGCCGTAGACCACCGCCGCCACCGGCGCGCCGACCAGCGCCACGGTCACGACCGGGTCGGCGGCCAGCCACACCAGGTCGCGCCAGGAGGCGATGTCGTTCCAGGTCCACTGCCAGTTGGCGTTGAACGTCGCCATCGTCTCGGTCTTGTACAGGTTGTTCTTCACCCGGTAGAGCCCGTCCGGCCGCAGCTCGGGCCGCAGCTGCGGCGTATACGGCCGGGGGATGCGCACCCCGCCCCACTCGGCGAACTGCCGGCGCATGTTGGCCAGCCAGCGGAAGTGCGAGTTGGCGACCGGAATCAGGAACACGAGTCCCAGCCCGAACCCGAGCCCGAAGCACGCCAGGCTCACCGCGAGCAGCACCACCTCCGCGGCGGCGCAGGCCACGAGCATCGCGCAGCGCACCCACGCGAGCAGCGTCTGCTCGACCCGCTTGGCCGAGGGCGGCCGCCGCACGCCCGGTGCGAGCAGCCACGCACTCCACCGCGCGACCGCCCCGACCGTCCACGGCAACGCCACCAGCCCCGGCACCGACAGCGCCGCCAGCCAGGCCGGCCGCTCCCACAGCGCCGTCCACGCCGTCGCCCACCACGCGCCGGAGGACGGCTCGCCCGGCAGGCCCCACGGCGGCCCCCAGACCCACGTCCACAGCGCCAGCAGCAGCGGCCCGGCGGCCAGCGCCAGCGGCAGCAGCCCCAGCACCGGGAACCAGAACGCCCACGACAGGTCGCGCTTCGTCGCCGGGTCCTTCATGAGCCAGTCGAGCCGGTGGAAGAACGCCGGGAACCTGGGTGACTTGTACAGCGTGCTCTCGTGCCGATACAGCCCCTCCTCGTCCGGCTCGGGCGGCGGCGGAGGCGGCTCGTAGGGCACCGGCACCGTCCGGCCGGTCCAGTTTGCGAACATCCGCCGCCAGCGGCTGACGAGCACCCGGCCGGCGTGGATCGGCGGCGGCAGCAGGAAGACCATGCCGAGCAGGACACCCGGGACCATCAGCACCAGCTGGGCGGCGAACTGCACGAGCACGACCACGGTCATGCCGGCCAGCACGGCGGCGCGGAGGAGAGACCGGGGGTACGTCATGCGGTACAGCGTCCTCTCCGCGGGGCGTCGGCACAGTGGAGCCAGGTGGAGACTTTGGGGTGGAGCTAGGTACACCATGAATCCGGTACCCAGCTGTATTCTGCCGGGCCCCGCCGCGGCGCAGGATGCATCGCATGACAGTCATCGACGTCCGGCACCCGTCGCGGCGCCTCCAGCGTGATGCAGGTGCGCTGTTGCGCACGCTGGCCCGCCTCACCGTCGTCGAGGCCCGGCTCATGCTCCGCGAGGCCGCCGCACCGCTGTTCACCGTGCTCCTGCCGATCGTGCTGCTGGTCGCCTTCGGGCTGCCGGCGAGCACCCGGCGACCGGACCCGGTGCTGGGCGGTCACCGCAGCATCGACACGCTGATCCCGTCGATGTCCATCATGGTGGCCATGGCGATGGTGGCGTTCTTCATGCTGCCGGTCGTCCTCACCACGTATCGCGAGAAGGGCGTCCTGCGCCGGCTCTCCACCACCCCCGTGCGACCGGCCGCCCTCCTCGGCGCCCAACTGGTCATGAACGCCGGTGTGGTCCTGTTCGCGACCCTGCTGACCATGCTCATCGGCGTCGCCGCCCTGGACATGCGGATGCCCGACCCGCTGCTCGTCCTGCCCACCCTGGCTCTGGGCATCCTCGGCCTGTTCTCGCTGGGCCTGGTCATCGCGGCCCTCGCCGCCACCGCGAAGGCGGCGACCGGTTACGCCCTGGCCGTGTGGTTCCCGTCGGCGTTCTTCGCCGGCTTATGGGTCCCGGTCGAGTACCTTCCCGCCGCCCTGCGCCGCATCGGCGACTTCACGCCCCTGGGCGCGTTCCGCCAGGCCATCCAGGCGGCCTGGTCCGGCGAGCCCCCGCACGCCCTGCACCTGCTGGTCCTGGCCGCAACGTTCGTGGCCGCGAGCACCCTGGCCGTCCGCACCTTCCGCACCACCTAGGAGACCGCTGAACAATCCGGTTTCTGGACCGGGGTCTGGTCAGAGGTGACGGGGAAGGTGTCTCAATAG
>NZ_BMPI01000027.1:0-41179 GCF_014647515.1 Dactylosporangium sucinum
GCTACACGAAGGACTTCCCGCTGGAGCGCATGATGCGCGACGCGAAGATCACCCAGATCTACGAGGGCACCAACCAGATCCAGCGCATCGTGATGGCGAGGCAGCTCCTCGGCCGCTAAGGCCTGTTTCATAGCTGGGGCCGGGCTGCGGCGGGCCCAGATTCCGCCTGGCGCCACCCCGCGAAAGCCGGGTTACAACACCGGTAGCCAGACTTCCGCGGGGCGACGCCAGACGAAAATCTGGACTCCGCCTCGCTCCGACCCCAGCTATGAAACAGGCCTTAGGCGGACAGGCCCTCCAGGACCATCGCGCTGAACTGGCGGGCCACCTCCTCCACGCTCAGCGGGCCGGCGGCGTTGAGCCACTGATACGCCCAGGCGCACATCCCGACCAGGCCGAACGTGGCGATCCGCGCGTCGACGTCGGGCCGCAACGCGCCCCGCGCCACCCCGTCCTGGATCATGCCGGCGAAGGCCGCCTCGACCAGGTCGCGCTTGCGGGTCACCTCGGCGAACAGCTCGCCGGTGAGATACCGGCGCTCCTGGTAGAAGATCGTCACGTGCGCCCGGTATTCGGCGACGCTCCGGAGGCTGAACCGGATGAGCTCGGCGACGCGGACCTTCGGGTCGTCGCTGCCCGCCTCGATCTCCTTGATGGCCGCCAGCTGCGCCTCAAGGTACTCCTCCTGGATGTGGCGCAGGAGGTCGTCCTTGCTCTCGAAGTGGTGGTAGAACGCGCCCTTCGTCAGGTGCGCCTGGTCGGCGATCTCCTGCACCGAGGTCCGGTCGAAGCCGCTGCGCTCGAACAGCTCGAGCGCGCTGGTGATGAGCGAGCGGCGGGTGTTCTCCGGGTCGTAGCCGTCGGGCCAGCGCTGCCGGCGCCGGGTCGACTCGCCCCGGGCGGACGTCGCACGAGCCATCTGCGGCCTCCCTCTTGCATTCCTCGATTCGCCGACAGCCTACCGTCCGGTCGGAAGGATAGCTCCCGCGGTACCGCTTTCGGACAGATTACGGGGCGGGGCCACGGTTCGCTGCCCCGCCCGCGTTCGTCTCCGTCGATCGGTCCATCGACGCTCGTGGGCCGCCGCCTACTGCGGCAGCGAGTCGGTCCACTCGGCGGTCAGCGTGATGGCGCCGCCGTCGCGGGCCGAGTACAGCGCCCCGTGTGCCGAGCTACTCCGAGTCCAGGCGCTGCAGGGCCCAGCGCGCCCACTCGTGGAGGGTCAGGAAGTAGCGGGCGCCCAGCTCGGCCGCGAACAGCTCGACCGGCGGCCGGCCGCCCCGGTCGGCCTCGGTGATCGCGGCGCGGAGGCGCTCGTACTCCTGCAGGCTCCCCTCGGCCTGCTGCCGCAGCATCTTCCGGGCGTCCTCGACGTCCAACGTGGAGAGCAGGAAGAGCTTGAGCGTGTGCTCGTTGCGCACCACCGGGTCGTCGTCCGGGTCGAGCACCCAGCGGCGCAGCTCGTCCCGCCCGGCGTCGGTGATCGCGAAGGTGCGCCGGCCCCGCGGGCCCTCCTCCACGACCGCCGCGAGGCCGTCGGCGGCGAGCCGGTTCAGCTCCGGGTAGATCTGGCTGTGCTGGGCGTGCCAGGCATACCGGCGCAGGTTCCGCTCGAACTTGCGGGCCAGGTCGTACCCGCTCGCCGGAGCCTCGGCGAGCAGCCCGAGCAGGGCGTAGCGCAGCGACATGGGGACACCCTACACACCTAGATATTGACAGGTAGATTTTGTCATGTCAGTTTCTAACTATGACATGGATCCTGCTCACTGCGGCCGTCGTGATCGCCACCCCGCTCGGGTTCGTCGCGCTGCGCCGCCGGGCGGCCGCGCGCAAGCTCGCCCTGCCGTCATCAGGAATCGATGAACACGGGTTCGTGCGGATCGGCGGGGTGGACCAGTGGGTGCAGGTCCGCGGCGCCGACCGGGCCAACCCGGTGCTGCTGTGGCTGCACCCGCACGGCGCCTCGATGATCCCGCTCACGCCGCTGTACACCGCGCTGGAGCGGCACTTCACCGTGGTGCAGTGGGACCGCCGCTCGGTCGGGCGGACCCGCCGCGCGGCACGCGGCCGCGGCGACGCGGACTGGACGTTCGACCGCTTCGTCGCCGACGGCATCGAGCTCGTCGAGCACCTGCGGCAGCGGCTGGGCCAGGACCGCGTGGTGCTGGCGGCGCACTCCCAGGGCACGGTGATCGGCGTCGGCATGGCCCGCCGCCGGCCCGACCTCTTCCACGCCTACGTCGGGATGGGTCAGATGGTGGACATGGCGCGCAACGAGTCGCTGGCGTACGAGCGGCTGCTCGCCCGGACCCGGGCGGAGGGCCGGCACCGCGTGGTGGCGCGGCTCGTCAAGCTCGGCCCGCCGCCGTACGCCGACCGGACGGCCTGGATGCGCCGGCTGCAGTACGCCATGACCGTCGACCCCGAGGGGCGCGCCTGGCGCACCGTGGCGATCACCCGGGTGCTGCTCATGCCGGGGTACTCGCCGCGCGACATCCTCGGCTGGTTCGGCGACGTCATGGCCTTCCCGCAGCACCTGTACGAGGAGACGATGGCGGTCACGCCGCAGACCCTCGGCACCGACTTCGAGGTGCCGGTGCTGCTCCTGCACGGCGCGGACGAGACCTGGGCCCTGCCGGAACTGGCCCAGGAGTACGCCGAGGCGATCCGGGCGCCCGCCAAGGCGTACGTGCCACTGGCGGGCCTGGGTCACCTGGCGCCGTTCCTCGCCCCCGACCGGATCCTCGACGAACTCCGGGCCCGGATCCCCGCGCGCTAGCCGGTCAGTCGAGCGGCTGACGCGCGATCGCCCGGGCCTCCCGTCCCGCCAGTACCCAGCCGCCGAGGTACGCGACGACCGGCAGGCCGACGAGGATCGCCGCCAGGTTGGCGAGCGGCGGCCGGGCCATCCAGTGCAGCTCGCGGTGGTACCAGGCGAGCAGCGCCAGGTAGGCGCAGGCGGTGCCGATGACCGCTCCGCACGCGGCGAGCGCGGCCGCGGTCGCGGCGGTGAGCGAGCGGCGGGTGCCGCGGCGCGCGCCGGCCGCGGTCAGCGTGCGCAGGTCCCGCGCCGTCTCGCTGCGGATCAGCCCGACGGTCATGGCCAGCACGCCGAGCGCGACCGCGATGCCGGCGGCCGTGAACTGCGCGGCCAGCCGGGCCTGGTCGACCCCGGTCGGGCGGGACTCGACGTTGAGCCCGGCGGCGACCGCCGCCAGCTGGATCGTGTCGACCTGCGCCGCCGTCACCGCCGCGGGCGCGTCGATCAGCCAGCCGACGGGCATCGTGGTCAGGTGCAGCCCGTCCATGCCGTGCGGGGTGATCAGCACGTTGGGCAGCGAGCTGTAGGCGGGCAGCGTCGCGTGCTGCAGCTTCGGCTGCCAGTTGCGGTTCCGGCCCGGGATCAGGTCGTACTCGTCGACGCCGGCCCGGGGGGTGAGCAGGTCGGTGTCGGCGGCGACGGTCGCCGGGTCGATGCCGTAGTGCGCGAGCAGCTCGGGCGTGGCGACGAAGAGCGGGATCGAGTCGGTGCTGCTGTACATGACCGAGCCCGGTTCGCCGGGGCCGGCGGGGCGCGGCCGGCCGAGCACGGCGGGGGCCTTGCCGCCGCGTTCCATCGGCTGGTTCGGGTCGACCGCGCCGGTGAGCGCCAGGACCGACGTGGCGTGCAGGTCGGCGGCGATCGCGTCGACCTGCTTGCGCGCGACCTCGGCCTGGCCGGGCGTGAGCAGCGGCACCGGCCCGTTCGTCGCCTCCGGGGACAGCCAGAGGACGATCTGGTCGGCGGGCAGGTTGCCGCCGGTCGGGGCGGCCGCCTTCGCCGCGGTGACGGCGGTGCTCAGGGCGACGACGGCGGCGATGCCGATGGCCAGGCCGATCGCGGCGAGCGCGGCACTGGAGCGGGACCGGTGCCGGGCCAGGTCGCGCATGGCCAGCCGGGAGGCCAGCGGCGCGTGCCGCGCGAGCCGCCCGACGGCGGCGACCCCGGCCGGCGCGAGCAGCAGCAGCGCGACCGCGGTGGCGAGGACGCCGCCGAGGACATACGGGATCCTCGTCTGGTCGGCCAGGTACAGCGACACCACGCCCGCGGCGAGCAGCAGGCCGCCGAGGGCGGCGAACCGGTGCGCCGGGCGGGGCTGGGCCGGCCGGGCGGACAGGGCGGCGACGACCGGCATCCGGGCCACCGCGCGGGCCGGCCACCAGGCCGCGACGACGGACGTCACGGCGGCCAGCAGGACGGCGACGAGCAGCGGCGTCCACGGCAGGTGGAACCGGTCGATGCGGTGCCCGAGCGACGACTCCAGCCGCGGGCTGAGCCCGACCCACACGGCGACCCCGGCGACGGCGCCGCCGAACGCGCCGACCAGGCCGACGACGAGGCCGTTGGCCAGCATGACCAGCCGGACGTGGCGGTGGCTCGCGCCGATCGCGCCGAGCATGCCGAGCGCCCGCAGGCGGCGCTGGGCCATCACCGTGAACCCGGCGACCGCCATCAGGCCGACGAAGACCAGCCCGATCACGGCCAGCACCAGCACGACGACGCTGGTCGTGTCGCCCTCGTCGGACCGGATCTGGATCGACATGCCGTCGGGCCGGGGCTTCGACGTGACCTCGGCCCGGGACGCCTGGATGAGCACGTCGACGTGGTCGGGCGCGGCGATCTGGCCCGGCGCGACGAGCGCGAACGCGTCGTGCAGGTTGAGCGGGTTCTCCACCAGCCCGACCACGGTGCGTCGCTGACCGCCCTGTTCCCAGGTGCCGCCGAGGCTCAGGTGGAAGAGCGTCGCCACGCGCCCGGTGACGGCGACCTCGTCCGGGCCCTGCGGCCAGCGCCCCTGGTTGAGGCGCAGCAGCGCCCGCCCGTAGGGCCCGGCGGGGTCCTGGGCCCGCAGGTCGACGCCGTTCGCCGACCCCGACACCGGGATCTTCTTGCCGTGCGCGATCACGTCGACGGTGCCGAAGGAGCCGCGCAACTCCGCGAGGTCGGCGTCGAGCTGGGTGCCGGTGCTGGCGAGCGTCGCCAGGTGGTTGGCGGTGCCGAACACCGCCGCATCCGACGGGGCGTTGACGCCGATCCCGAGCCCGACGGTGGTGCCCACCATGGCGAGCAGCAGCAGCGCCGGCACGATCACCTGCTGGCGCCACTCGCGCCGGAACATCCGCCAGGCCCAGCGGATCACGGCCCGCCGCGCCGGCATCCCGCCGTGGCCGGTGCCGAGCTCCAGCGGCGGGTCCTGCACGGCGACGCTCACCGGCTCGCCTCCTCGGCCAGCAGCGACTCCGGGCCGGACCGCGGGGCCGTGCGGTCGACCAGGCTGCCGTCGCGGATGAACACCACCCGGTCGGCCCAGGAGGCGAGCTGCGCGTCGTGGGTCACCACCACCGCGCCGACGCCGCTGCGGCAGGCGCTCAGGATGAGCCGCATCACCGCCTCGCCGTTGACCGAGTCGAGCGCGCCGGTCGGCTCGTCGGCCAGGACCAGCCGCCGGGTGCCGACGACGGCCCGGGCGATCGCGACCCGTTGCCGCTCGCCGCCGGAGAGCTGGTCCGGGAACCGCTCCGCGCGCTCGGCCAGCCCCAGCTCCTCCAGCGCCCGCAGCCCGGCCGTGCGCGCCTTGCGGGCCGGCAGCCCGTCGAGCTCCAGCGGCAGCGCCACGTTCTCGGCCGCGGTCAGCCCGGGCAGCAGGTTGTAGTCCTGGAAGACGTAGCCGATGGCCCGCCGCCGCAGCCGGGCCCGGTCGGCGCGGGACATCTCCGACAGCGGCTGCCCGGCGACGAGCACCTCGCCGGCGGTCGGCGTCTCCAGCGCCCCGGCGATGGTGAGCAGCGTGCTCTTGCCCGAGCCGCTCGGCCCCATGACCGCGACCATCATCCCCGCCTCGACGGTCAGGTCGACCTCCCGCAGCGCGTGGACCTCGTCGGCGCCGTCCAGGTAGGTCTTCGACACCCCGCGCAGTTGCAGCACCCCGCTCATCGGCGCACCCCCGCCCTGCGCCGCAGCTGCGGTGCCGCGGCCGGTGCCGGGCGCGGCGGCGGTTCGAGCGCCGCCCGGCGCAGCCGGCCGTCGGCGGTGTCGAGCCACCGCACGACCGAGTCCAGCCGGTAGAGCTCGGCGTCGACGACCAGGGCCAGGCCGAGGTCGGTGTCGCCCTCCTCCTCCTTGAGCCGGGTCCACTGCTGCATGAGCTCGATGAGATACCGCCGGTGCGACTGGATGACCTCGTGCACGTCGACGCCGGGCAGCCGCACCGCGACCAGGATCTTGATGACCAGCTCGTCGCGCGGCGGCGAGGCCAGGTCGGGCGGGGTCCGCAGCCAGCCGGCCAGCTCCTCGGCGCCGTCGGTGGTGATCCGGAACCCCTTCTGCGGGCCGGGCTCGGCGTCGTCGTCGGACTCGACGAGGCCGTCGCGCTCCAGCCGCTGCAGGGTCGTATACACCTGGCCGACGTTCAGCGGCCACACCTCGCCGGTGCGCGCCTCGAACTCCTCGCGCAGCTGCAGGCCGTACTTCGGGCCCTCCTTGAGCAGCGCCAGCAGCGCGTGCCGGATGCTCATCGTGTCACCACACTCGATATCATGCCGAGTAGCATACTGAGTATATCAAGCCGCTGTCCAGGCCCGGCCGGCGCCGGCGGTCACGCCGTGGGCCAGGCCGTGGTGACCTGCCGCAGGCCGGAGGCGGAGACGAGCAGCGCGGCGTAGCCGTCGAGCGTGTCCAGCCAGTGCAGCCCGCGGGGCCCGCGGGCGGCCGCGGCGGTGGCGTAGACGTCGGCCCACAGCAGGTCCGGCCCGGTCACGGTGACCGAGCGGACCGCGCCGGCCGGCCGGCGGGTGTACGGGTCGAGGATGTGCCCGCCGCGGTGGGCGGTGCCGGAGGTGGCGACGGCGCCGTCGCGGCGCTCGAGCACGTGGAGCAGGAGCGCCGGGTGGGTGGGATCCTCGATGCCGACGCGCCAGGCGGGGTGGTGGTCCTCGGCGTGGACGAGGACGTCCCCGCCGGCGTTGATGCACCAGGAGTACCGCTGGAGCCGCCGCAGCGGTCCGGCCGCACGCTCGACGGCCCAGCCCTTCACCAGGCCGGACGGGTCGAAGCGGGGTGCGCCGGTGCGCGGGTCGGGCAGGCCGCGCGGGTCGAACCAGCCGCCGGTGCGCTCGCGGGCCTCGTCACACAGGGCCAGGACCTCGGCGAACGTGGGGTCGGCGGCGCCGGCGGCGAGGTCGCCGCGCTCCCAGCGGGTCAGGTCGCTGTCGTCGCGGTACGGGCTGAAGACGGCGTCGGCGTGGCGCAGGCCGGCGAACGCGGCCTCGACGCCGCGCCGGACGCCGGGGCTGTCCGGGTCGTCGCCGCGCACGTGGATGCTCACCGGCAGGCCCATGACCTGCTCGACCCAGGCCCGCCGCGGCACGGTGGCGGTGGTCATGACAGGTGCGCCTTGTCGAGGGCGGCCTGCAGCGACTCCTTGTAGCCGTCGCTGGTGACCGTGGCGCCGGAGACGGCGTCGATGTCGGCGCTCTGGGCCGCGATGGTCTCCTGGACGAGCACGGGCAGGGCACGCGCGTTGATCTGGCGGTCCTTGCCGTTGTTGTCGGGGTAGACCGGGACGTTCACGGCGGTGATCCGGCCGTCGACCACGGTGATGGTGACCTGGACGTCGCCCCAGCGGGTCGGCGCGACCGAGCCCGCGTAGGTGGTGCCGGCGGTGCCGGCACCACCGGTGCCGCCACCGGCTGCGGTGGTGGTCGTCGGCGCCGCGGCGGCGCCGAGGCTGGTGCGGTAGCTGAACAGCAGGACCAGGGCCGCGAGGGTGGACAGCAGCCAGAGGGTGATGCGTCGCAAGGGTTTGCTCCTACCAGGCGAACTGTTCGGTGTGGATGCGGTCCGGGGACACCCCGGCGGCGCGGGCCGCGTCCCGGGCGGCCGCGGTCCAGGCGTCGGGGCCGCAGAGGTACACCTCGGCGGCGGCGATGTGCGGGGCGAGGCGGTGCAGGGCCTCGGCGTCGGTGCGCCCGGCGGCGGGGGCCGGCAGCCAGGAGTCCTCGCGGGCGCGGGGGCCGAGCAGGTACACCACCCGGACGCCACGCTGCCGGGCCAGCCAGTCCAGCTCGGCGCGGAACGCCAGGTCGGCCTCGCTGCGGGCCCGGTAGACCAGGGTCGCCTGGCCGGGCGGGTACGGCAGCTCGCCGAGCAGGGCGAGCAGCGGGGTGACGCCGATGCCGCAGGCCAGCATGACGACCGGGCCGCCGGTGTAGTGCTCGCCGGTCAGCCGGCCGTACGGGCCCTCGACGAGCGCCCGGGTGCCCGGTCGCAGCCCGCCGACGCGGGAGCTGCCGTCGCCGAGGTCCTTGACCGTGATGCGCAGCACGCCGGTGTGCGGGGTCGCGGACAGGGAGTACGGGTGGGCCCGGGACCAGCCGGGGCCGTCGAGGAACCGCCACTGGAAGAACTGCCCGGCGCGGACCGGGAGCCGGTCCAGGTCGCGGCCGCGCAGGTAGACCGTGGTCAGGCCGGGGCCCTCGGCGACGACCCGGTCGACGACGAGCCGGTGGCGCCAGTTGCGCCAGGCCGGCAGGCCGACGCGGTAGAGCACGACGGCGCCGGCCGAGACCGCGTACAGCGTCCACCAGTAGGCGGTCGACCACGGCGAGCCGGTGAAGTCGGTGCCGGTCCAGAGCTGGTGCGGCAGGGCGAGGCCGACGCCGAGGTAGGCGTAGAGGTGCAGCAGGTGCCAGGACTCGTACCGCAGCCGCCGCCGGGCCGCCCGCAGCGACGTCACGACGACGAGGACGAGCAGCAGGGTGCCGGCGGTGGCCAGCAGCATCCCGGGATAGTCGACGACCAGGTCCCACAGCTCGCCGACCACGTTCGCGCCGGCGGCACCGGCGTAGCCCACCGTGATGAGCACGACGTGCGCCAGCATGAGATGGAACGACGTGAAGCCGGTCCAGCGGTGCCAACGGGCCAGGCGATCCTGGCCGAACGCGCGCTCCACCGGCGGTACCCGCGCCATCAGCAGCACCTGCAGCAACAGCAGGTCGGAGGCGAGCAGGCCGGTGAGCCGGCCGAGCGAGGACACCGAGTCCGGCCAGGCGCCGGCGAGGTCCTGCACGCCGCGGTTGCCCACCCACAGCGCGGTCACCACGAGCAGGCTCAGCCAGGCGGTCGAGGCACCGGCGTCGGCCCACCACCGTGGCGTGGCGCGCGGCGGCGCCGGGGCGGGAGCGCGAAGCGCGGTCGTCGTCACGCCGCGGGCTCAGAACATCGCTGCATGCGTCATGGATAGGCGGCCAACGTCCGGGCGGCCTGTGCCGTACCTGTGACCCGGCTGTGAGCCTGACGGCGCGCGTCCGGCGGCGGCGCGGCCGGGCCCGGCGCAGGGCCCGGCTACGGCGCGGGCCTGGTCGAGGTGTTCCTGGCCGGGCTGCGGGTGTCGCCGGGATCGGTGAGGTAAGGGCCGAACGGCCCCAGGTCGATGTTCAGGTCCTCGGCGGACAGCCCGAAGTGCTCGCGGAGCTCGGTCATCCGCTCGTCCAGGGCCATCAGGGTCGCGCCGATCTCCTCGACCTGCTCGTCGGTGAGGTCCCCGACGTCGATGCGCCGCAGCGCCTGCCGCTCCATCAGCTGGCGCAGCAGCTCGATCACGGTGAGCACCAGGCCGGCGAAGCCGCGCTCGACGTTGTCGCGGTCGACCTCGAGTCGCTCCCCGTTCACGGCGGTGGCCCCTCGCCGGGCTGGGTGAGCGTCCCGACGGAGGCGACGAGGGCGCGCAGCGAGACGTACACCAGGTCGACGCCGGCGATCGACAGCGTCACCTCGCCGGTGATGACGACGCCGGTGGCGAGGAGGCGGTCGAGGAGGTCGGCGAGCCCGGCCCGCTCGGGCACCACCACGATGTCGGACGAGGTCATGACCGCGCCCCCTCCGCGGCGGCGTCCCCATCGGCGTCCGGGGCGGTGAACGAGTACGGCGGCCACGGCCCGGTCAGCTCCACGTCCAGGTCGGCGTGCCCGGCGGCCTGCGCGGCCACGGCCGCCGCGAAGCCGTCCGCGTGGCCCTCGTCGACCAGGTACGCGGCGTTGAGGACCATCGGCTCCGGGCGGCCGGTGAGGCGCCGATCCTGCGGCGGGTGGCGCCGGGCGGCCTCGGCGCGGCCGGCGAGCGCCGCGTGGACCTCCTCGGCACCGTCGACGGCCCGCTGCCGCCGGTCGTCGACGGCCGACAGCTGCGCACGCCGCCGGCGCAGGTAGTCGGTCCCCGAGCCGCCGGCCGGGGCCGCGGCGGGCTCGGGAGCCGGGGTGGCGTAGATCTTCACGCCCAGCTCGGTGCGGCCGTCCAGCCGCGACAGCGCGGCGTCGAGGTCGGCGTGCCGGTCGGCGAGCATCGTCCGGACACCCGCCGCGTCCGCGTAGACGGTGGCCAGGCGGGCCGGGACCACCGTGCGGGACGCGCCGAGCGCGGCCACCACGGCGTGATGGCTCCGCGCCACGCCCTCCAGCCAGGTCAGGTCCTCGAGGTTGCGCTGCAGCGCCTCCTCCCCGAAGCGGTCGAGGTCCACCGGGCTGACCGCCGCCGCCAGCCCCGCGGTCTCGACGACGCGCACCGGGGCGCCGTCGACGCCGGTGAGGCCGCCCGGCGGCGGGCCCGCGCGGGTCACGGCGTGCAGCCAGAGGCCCTCACCCATGGCGCTCCTTCCGTGGCGGGGAGAGGGGCTCCGCCGCGGGCTCCCTCCGCGGCGCGGGAAGGGGCTGCGCCGCGGGCTCGCCCGGCGGCAGCGCCTCGCGGGCCTGCGAGCTGAGCCAGGGGTCGTGCTCCCACCAGTCGATGCCCATCTGGCGGGCGGTGTCGACCGACGCGACGACCAGCCGCAGCTTCACCGTCAGCAGTTCGATGTCGAGCAGGCTGACCCGGATGTCGCCGACGATGACGATGCCGCGGTCGAGGACGCGCTCCAGGATGTCGCCGAGGTTCGCCGGCTCGTGGCCGGGGGCGACCGATCGCGTGGTGCCGTGGGACAGCTGGCTCATGTCAGGCCACCTTGTCGTCGCCCTTGCCCCTGGGGTACCGCCGGATCCGCCGCAGTCCGAGCAGCGATCCGTCGTCGGCGACCTCCGCGCGGTACGTGGCGAGGATGTCGCTGGACGACGGGATGCGCTCGTCCTCGACCACCTCGACCTCGACCACCCAGCCGTCGTCGACCTGCTCCAGGGCGGTGATGCCCGAGGGTGGTTTGCCGGTCAGTTCGGCGACGTCGCGCAGCGCGGCCCGGGCGACCGCGCCCGGCCCGCGGGCGGGGCGCCGTCGTTCGTCCTCGTCGTAGCGGGGCATGCGTCATCCCTCCTCAGGGCCGCTCGGGGTCGGCCGGACGAGGCGGCCGACGAGCTCCCGCTCCAACCGGTCCGCGTCCGCCGGGTCGATCCGGCCTTCGGCGCGGGCGCTGTCGACCGCCTGCAGCTCCCGCCGGATCACCGCCGGGTCGAACATCTGCCGCTCGACCTCCTCGCGCAGCACGTCACCGACCCAGACCACCGCCCGGACGGGGGCGATCGGAAGCGTCAGGATTGCGCTGACGAGTCCCACAGCTCCGCCTCCGGTCCGCGATCCACGAAGTCGTACGGTGCCAGCGGTCCCAGCAGCCGCACCTCCACCCGGCCGGCCCACCGCCGGGCCAGCTCCTGCACCGCCCGCACGAGCTTCTCCTCCCGGCGGGTCTCGGCGAGCACGGCGACGTTCGCCGCGTCGAACTCGCCGGCCGGGTCGCGCGGGACGGTGGCGACCGTCACGGGCGCGAGGGCGTCGACGACCGCCTGGCTGTCGGCGCCGCGGCGGACCTCGATCGCCTCGCCGACGGCCTGCCCGAGCTCGATGCGCTCGGAGCGGGTGACCTCCTCGGGGCGGTCGCGCACGGCGGCGCGCAGCTGCTCCAGCCGCGGGTTCTCCGCCATCACCTCCCGCAGCACGGCGTCCTCGACGTACCGGGCGGTCACCACGTACTCCGCCTTGCCGTCGAGCCGGCGCAGGGCCGCGTCGAACTCGTCGTGGTGCGGCGCGAGGAAGTCGTCCACGATGGACCGGCGATCCGTCAGTACCGCGCCGAAGCGCACGGGCACCACCGGTACCACTCCCGCCGTGGCGTCCAGGAGCTGCTCGTGGGCGAGCAGGTCCTCCGGCGTCCCCAGTGGACGGTCGAGCTCCACGTCGGACACCAGGGCCGCGACCCGGCCGTGCCGCACCACGGTCACCGGCGCCGTCTCGCCGCCCACGCCGCGGGCGTCGGGCTCGGTCTCGACGTCGGCGGGGACGATGCCGTAGACGTAGGTGCCGGTGGTCGCCGTCACCATGTCAGTCCCCCTCCCGGCGCCGGCGGCGCGGCACCCGCTCCGGCTCCTCGTCGGGCTCGAGCACCTCCCGCACCTTCTCGCCGGCCGCCTCCAGCATGCCCTTCGTCTTGTGCTTGGCGCCGCCCTGGGCCATGTCGCCCACGAGCTCCGGCAGCCCGGCCTTGTCCTGCGCGATGTCCAGGCGGTTGACCGCCTCGGCGAAGCGCAGGTAGGTGTCGACGCTGGCCACGACGATGCGCGCGTCGATCGTCAGCAGTTCGATGCCGACGAGCGAGACGCGCACGTAGGCGTCGATGACCAGGCCCTTGTCAAGAATCGTGTCGAGCACGTCGGCGAGCGACGCGGACGAGGGCCGGTCGACCACGCCACCGCCACCGCCGCGCGGTTGCAGGGCGGTACTCATCGCTTGCTCCCCACTCGTTCACCGTCGCCGGACCGGCGGCGCGGCCGCGGCTGCTCGTCGGTCTCCCGGACGTTGCGGCGTCCCTGTTGCTTCTGCGGTGCCCGCCGCCGCGGCGCCGGCTTGCGCTCCTCGGCCTCCGGCGGCGCGGCCTCGCCTTCCTCGGCCTCCTCGCCCTCCTCGGGTTCCTCGCTTTCCTCGGGCTCCTCGCGGGCCTCGGCCTCCCTGCCTTCCTCGCCTTCCTCGGGCTCCTCGGCCTCCGGGCCTTCCCGCTCCTCCTCGGCCGCTTCGCTCTCCTCGCGCAGCGCGGTCTCGTGGTCCTTCACCACCTCGCCGTCGCGGATCTCGCCGCGCCAGCCCTCCACGCCGTCGGGGTCGAGGATCGTCTGGGTCATGACGTGCCGCCGGAAGTGCTTGAACTCCAGCCGGGCCCGCCGCCCCTGCGCCCGCCACAGGTTCCCGGTGTGCTCGAAGAAGCCCTGCGGGTGGTACTCCAGCGCGAGCAGGATCCGGGTCATGTTCGGCAGCAGCTCGTGGAACGTGACCGAGCCGTCGACGTGCCCCTTGGGCCCCTTGGAGCGCCACACGATGTTGTAGTCCGGGATCTGCTGGACGATCGTGGCCTCCCACGTGCGGTGCGACCAGAAGACCTGGGCCTTCCAGTTGTTCTTCTCGTCCGACGCCTGCTCGACGCTCTCGACCTTCTTCATGAAGCTCGGGAAGTCGGCGAACTGGGTCCACTGGTTGTACGCGACCCGCACCGGCACACCGACGTCGAGCGTCTCCTCGATGTTGGTGACCTTCAGCTTCCGGCCCTTCGCGCCCTTGCCCTTGCCGCCGCCGAAGACGCCCTTGACCTTCTCCTTGAGGCCGGCCCACCCGCCGGAGAGCATGGCCCCGGCCGGCGACTTGCCCTCAGTGATCTTCTCCACGCCGGTCACCGCCGCTTTCAGGCCGGCGCCGCCCTCGCCGCCGGCGTACTCGGTCAGGCGCTCCGTCAGCCCGCTCACCCTTCGCCCGGCCGCCTTGATCGCCTTGCGACCGGCGACCGCGGCCAGCTCCTTCGCGTCGCGGGCGAGCACCTCGCTGAAACTGGTCGGCTTCGAGGTCATGAGCCGCTCCCCCTCCGGCGCACCGGCGGACGGCCACGTGACCGGGCGCCGGCCGTCACGGGTGCCCGCTCCTCTTCTTCCTCTTCCGGTTCCTCGTACTCGTCTTCCTCTTCGTCCCGCTCGTACTCGTCGGCCGGCTCCGGCTCCGGGCGGCGGCGCCGGGCCCGGCGCGGCTCTTCCTCTTCCTCGGGCTCTTCGCCTTCGCCCGAGCGGAGCGCGTCGGTCCGCTCACGCAGCCGGTCGCTCACCGAGCCGATCCGGCTCGTCACCGCGGTCCGGGCGGCGTCCTTGGTGGCGCTGACGAGCGGCGCGCCCAGCTCGCCCAGCTTGCGCAGCTCCGGCGCGGAGCTGAGCGCCCGGACGCCGTGCTGCAGCAGGCCACCCGGACGGCTGAGCCGGCCGGAGGCCGCCGCCGCGGCCAGCAACAGGCCCCAGCGCAACTTGTGCTGCCGCCCGAGCAGATACCCGATGCCGGCGGCCAGCAACACCTGCGTCCTGCAGTTCACAAGGCTCTCCCTTCGCCTGGCGGCCGGCCGGAGGGTGGCCGTGATACGCACGACTGGGGTTGGTGGCCGGCGGCTGCTGTTGCGGAGATCAATTCGGCTACCCCCACCCGCGGGAGTGAAACCTGTGGCGCGGCACCCGCCGGGGGTGCCGCGCCACAGGTCCTTGGTTGCGGTGTGCCCTACGGGCTGTGATGGTGTTGTCGTCCCCACAGCCCGGCGACCACCCACACGCCGATGGCCGCGAGGACGACCTGCGTGATGAGTTCGAGCCAGTCGATGCCCGGGGTGTTGGCGTAGCCGAGTGCCCGGGCGATGGCCGTGCCGATCAGGGCCGCCACGATACCGATCACCACGGTCAGCCAGATCGGGATCGCCTGCTTGCCCGGAACCGCCAGCCGTCCGAGCACACCGATGATGGCGCCGATGATGAGCGCCGAAATGATGCCGCTGATGGTCATCCCTAGCCTCCAACCCGCGGTTGCTGCGCTCGCCGGAGGCCTGCCCCGTCATCCGCCCGGCAAACCCTGTCCGAGCTTCTGGCCGAGCTTCCGGTCGAGCAACTGGGCGAGGTGCACGGCGGGACGGTCGCGCAGGTCGGCGACCTGGGTGCGGCACGAGAAGCCGTCGGCGAGGACGACCGCGTCCGGAGCCGCGTCGAGGGCCGGCAGGAGGTGCTGCCCCGCGACCGCCACCGACACGTCGTAGTGGCCGATCTCGACGCCGAAGTTGCCGGCCAGGCCGCAGCAGCCGGCCAGCCGGCGCACGTCGGCGCCGGCCGTCCTGAGCAGGTCGGCATCGGCCTTCCAGCCGAGGACGGCGTGGTGGTGGCAGTGCGGCTGGGCGACGACCTCGACGCCGGACAGGTCGGGCGGGGTCCAGCCGGGCGTCTGGGCGAGCAGCTCGGCGAGGGTGCGCACCTGACCGGCGACCGCCGCCGCGTCCTCGTCGCCGGGGAGCAGCTCGTGGATGTCGGAGCGCAGCACCGCGGTGCACGACGGCTCGATGCCGACGATGGGCACCCCGGCGCGCGCGTCCGGCGCGAGGGCCGCCACGGTGCGGGCGAGGATCTGCTTCGCCGCGTCGAGCTGGCCGGTGGTGATCCAGGTCAGGCCGCAGCACACCGACCCGGAGGGCAGCCGCGGCTCGTAGCCGGCGGCGCGCAGCACGCGGACCGTGGCCTCGGCGACCTCCGGGGAGAAGGCGTCGGAGAACGAGTCGGCGAAGAGGACGACCGGCGTGCCGCCCTCCGCGGGGCGGAAGGTGCGCCGGAACGGGCGGCGGGCGAACGCGGGCACGGATCGGCGCTTGTCGACGCCGGCCAGCCACAGGAGAAAGCCGCCGAGCACCGGCAGCCGGACACCGAGGTTCGCCAGGCGCGGCATCCGGCCGGCGAGGCGGGCCCACCTCGGCAGCCGGCCGAGCGTGTAGTGCGAGCGGGGGCGGCGGCGTCCACGGTACGTCTGGTGCAGCACCTCGGACTTGTAGGTGGCCATGTCGATGCCGGTCGGGCAGTCGGACGCGCAGCCCTTGCACGACAGGCAGAGGTCCAGCGCGTCGTGGACCGACGGGTCGGACCAGGCGAGCTCGCCGCGCACGACCTCCTGCAGCGCCCGCGCCCGGCCCCGGGTGGAGTCCTTCTCCTCGCGGGTCGCGAGGTAAGACGGGCACATCACGCCGCCGGCCGCCGAGTTGTCGGCGCGGCACTTGCCGACGCCGGTGCACCGGTGCACGGCCTGGGCGAGGTCGCCACCGTCGTGCGGATACGCCATCGCGAGGCCCGTGAGCGGGAAGCGGCCGGCGGGCCGCACGTCGGCGTCGACCGGGTCGGGGTCGACGAGCACGCCGGGGTTGAGCAGGTTGCCCGGGTCGAAGGCGTGCTTGACCCCGGCGAACAGGGCGATCGCATCGGCCGAGTACATGTGCGGCAGCAGCTCGGAGCGGGCGCGGCCGTCGCCGTGCTCGCCCGACAGCGAGCCGCCGAACTCGCCCACGAGCCGGGCCGCGTCGGTGAGGAAGGCGCGCAGCACCTTGGTGCCGTCGGGCTCGCCGAGCGGGAAGTCGAGGCGGACGTGCATGCAGCCGTCGCCGAAGTGCCCGAACGGGGCGGACGTCATCTTGTACGCGGTGACGAGCTCGTCGAAGCGGGCCAGGTAGGCGCCGAGCCGCTCCGGCGGCACCGCGGCGTCCTCCCAGCCGGGCCAGGCCGGCCGGTCGGACGGGGCCCGCCCGGCCAGGCCGGCGCCGTCCTCGCGGATGCGCCACAGCTGGGCCTGGGTGGCCGGGTCGGTGACGACCCGCGCGTCGTCGCCGATGCCGTCGGCCGCGAGCCGGCGGGCCCGCGACTCGACCTCGCCGGCGTCGTCGCCGGCCAGCTCGACGAAGAGCCAGGCCCCGCCGCGCGGCAGCGCCGGGACGGCGTCCGGGCCGCGCCGGGCGCGCAGCACGTCGAGCAGCCGCGAGTCGAGCCCCTCGCAGGACGTCGGGCCGTGCGCGACGACGGCCGGGGCGGCCTCGCCGGCGGCGACGATGTCGGGGAAGCCGAGGACCACGACGACCCGGACCGGGGCGTCGACGACCAGCTTCACGGTCGCCTGCGTGATGACGGCCAGGGTGCCCTCGGAGCCGACGAGGGCCTGCGTGAGGTCGAAGCGCTCGGGCAGCAGGTGCTGCACCGCGTAGCCGGAGACCTGGCGGCCGAACCGGTCGAACTCGGTGCGGGCCGTGGCCAGGTGCCGGTCGAGGACCGCTCGCACGGCGTCGACGACCGGCTCGGCACCGCGCGCGAACGGCTTGCCGCCGTCGTCGTAGCCGGTGACCAGCCGCTCCCCCGCCGCGGTCAGCAGCTCCAGGCCGGCCACGTTGTCCGACGTCCGGCCATAGGCCAGGGAGCGCGAGCCGCAGGCGTTGTTGCCGATCATGCCGCCGATCGTGCAGCGTGGGTGGGTCGACGGGTCGGGCCCGAAGCGCACGCCGTGCGGCGTCACCGCCCGCTGCAGCACGGCGTGCACGGTGCCGGGCTCGACGACCGCGGTGCGGGCCTCGGGGTCGACGGCGAGCACCCGGTTGAGGTGGCGGGAGAAGTCGAGCACGATGCCCCGGCCGACCGCGTTGCCGGCCACGGACGTGCCGGCGCCGCGCGACGTGAGCGGCACCCCGGCCTCCCGGGCGACGGCGAGCGCCGCGGCCACCTCGCCGGCGTCGCGCGGGCGGACCACCGCGAGGGGCGGGATCCGGTACAGCGAGGCGTCCGACGCATACATGCCGCGCGTGCCGGCGTCGGCCCGGACCTCGAGCCCGGCCCGCTCCAGCGCCGCCACCACGTCGTTCACGAGTAACATGTTACTCGTGCCGTCGCTGCGCCTCCCGACCGGGGCTCCCTCGCTCGCCGACGCCGTCGCCCAGGCGGTGCGCGACGGCGTCGCGTCCGGCGAGCTCGTGCCCGACCGGACGTACTCCGTCTACCAGCTCGCGGAGCTGCTCGGGGTCTCCCGCAGCCCGGTCCGGGAGGGGCTGCTCCGCCTGGCCGAGGCGGGGCTGGTGGCGATCCGGCGCAACCGCGGCTTCAGCGTCCTGCCGCCGCGGGCGCACGACGTCGAGGAGATCGTCGAGATCCGCCTGGCGCTCGAGCCGGCGGCGGCGCGGAAGGCGGCGACCGGCGGTACGGACGGGGAGCATGCGGCCATCCGCGTGGCGCTGGACGCGATGGCGGCCGCGGCGGCCCGCGGCGACGAGGCGTCGTTCTGGCCGGCCGACCGCGCGCTGCACGACCTGCTGCTGCGGGCGGCCGGCAACGGCCGGGCGGCGGCGATCGTCGCCCAGCTGCGGGCCACCACGGCGCTGCTCGGGCCGCCGACCACCGCCAGCGGCCGCACGCTGGCCGAGATCCACGCCGAGCACGAGCCGGTGGTGGCGGCGGTGCTGGCCCGCGACGGCGCCGCCGCCGAGGCCGCGATGCGCACCCACCTGGAGGCGACCGGCGCCCTGCTGGTGTCCCACCTCCGCGCCCGGCCGCCCCACTGACTGCGCGTCGATCTTGCAGTTGTGGTGCCTGACAAACCGGGACATTCACGGAGTGTCCCGGCACCACAAGTGCAAGATCGACGCGGGTGGGACCCCGTCACGCGGCCCGGGCGTCGACGGCCGGGGCCGTGGGCAGGCTGCCGCGGGCGCCGAACGCCTCGGTCGCCAGGGCGCCCGCCGCGGCGGCCCAGCGGACGGCGTCCGGCAGCGGGCGGGCGGTCGCGAGGGCGACGGCGAGGGCGGCCGTGAAGATGTCGCCCGCGCCCGTCGTGTCCACGACCGTGGCCGGCGCGGGCGGCACCGGCACCGGCGAACCGGCACCGGTGTGGATCTCGCAGCCGGCGCCGCCGCGGGTCACGACGACCGCCCCCGCGCCCGCGGCGAGGAGCGTCGCCGCGCCGCCGAGGGCGGTCAGTTCGCGCTCGTTCGGGGTGACGGCGGTACAGCGGGAAACCAGCGACGCCGGCAGCGGGCGGGCCGGTGCCGGGTTCAGGATCATCGGCCAGCCCCGGCGGTGCGCCTCCGCGGCTGCCGCCTCGACCGCGGGCAGCGGCACCTCCAGGGAGGCCACGACCGCGGCCGGGCCGGCGATCGCGTCCAGGGCGGCGGACACCTGCGCCGGGGTCAGCGCGGCGTTCGCGCCCGCGACGACGGCGATCGAGTTCTCGCCGTCGTCGTCGACCAGGATGACGGCCACGCCGGTGGGCGCCGGCACGGTCGCCAGGCCGCCCAGGTGGACGCCGCGGGCGGCCAGGTCGGCCCGGGCGGAGCGGCCCCGGTCGTCGTCGCCGACGGCGCCGACGAGGTGGGTGGTGGCGCCCAGCGCGGCCGCGGCGGCGGCCTGGTTGCCGCCCTTGCCGCCGTGGATCTCGGCGAAGCGCTCCATCATCACCGTCTCGCCGGGCCGCGGCATCCGGCCGCCCGCGGCGACGAGGTCGATGTTCACCGAGCCGACCACGACGACGGTGCTCACGAGCTCATCCCGGTGCGCGGCTCCCCCGCGCGGTCCATCCGGGCCGCCTGCGCCAGCTCGCGGGCCGGCGTGAACACGAGGGCCCGCAGCAACAGATTGGCGAACGGTGAGAAGAGCGCGATGCAGATGATGATGAGGCCGAGGAGCGTGTCGTACAACCCCGCGCGGCCGTCAACGCCGCGCCGGCCGCGCTCAGCCCCGGCTGAGGCGCTTCCTCCGCCGATTCGTGTGCTTCGCGTTCTTCGGGCCGGGGCCACGGTCGGGGCGGGGGCCGGCCGCGACGCGCGGGGGCGGGGGACGGCCCAGGAACATGCAGACGACGACGAGCGCGAGGTACAGCACCGGCACCACGGCCCAGAAGACGCGCGCGTCGGCGACCTCCCCCGGCAGGCGCGGGCCCACCAGACCGTCCGGGTCGCGCACGACGACGACCCGGTCGCCGACCGCGCCCTCGCCGGCCGACGGCCACTGCTCCAGCAGCCCCTCGATCGGCCGGCCGGACTCGTCGACCAGCCCGTAGTACACGTGCCGGACCTTCTGCTGCGGGCCCACCTGGACCTCGACGACGGTGGCCGGGGTCCGCTCGCCGCGGGCGGCGAGCACCGCCGACCACAGCACCGCCGGGACGGTGAACTGCAGGGCGGCGGCGAGCAGGAAGCCGAGGAAGCGCAGGCCGTACCGGTCGCCGAGCGACGGCAGCAGCACGGAGGCCAGGATGAAGGTGACCACCCACAGGACCGCGCCGACGGCGACGGCGTGGCCGGTGGCGACCCCGGCGACGCGGGTCACGACCGCCAGGGCGGCGGAGGCGGTGAACAGCCCGAGGAACAGCGCACCGGCGCGACTCACCAGGCCGTGGCGCCGCAGGAATCCCACAGCGCAACGGTACGGCCGGCCGTCAACGGGCCGGCCGCACCGGGTTGCGCGAGGGATCAGCGCAGGTCGAACCGGTCGAGTTCCATGACCTTGGTCCAGGCCGCGACGAAGTCCTCGACGAACTGCTCGCGGGCGTCCTCGCTGGCGTAGACCTCGGCCAGGGCCCGCAGCTGCGAGTTGGAGCCGAAGATGAGGTCGACCGCGGTGGCCGTCCACCTGACGTCGCCGGTGGCGACGTCGCGGATCTCGTAGACGTTCTCGTCGGACTCCGACGCCTTCCACCGGGTGCCCGGGGAGAGCAGGTTGGCGAAGAAGTCGTTGGTGAGCACGCCCGGCCGGTCGGTGAGCACGCCGTGGGACGTGCCGCCGGCGTTGGCGCCGAGGGCGCGCAGGCCGCCGAGCAGGACGGTCATCTCCGGCGCCGTGAGGTTGAGCATGTAGGCGCGGTCGACCAGCAGCACCTCCGGCTGCAGTTTCTCACCGGCGCTCAGGTAGTTGCGGAACCCGTCGGCACGCGGCTGCAGGACCGCGGCGGACTCGACGTCGGTCTGCTCCTGGGTGGCGTCGGTGCGGCCCGGGTGGAACGGCACGGTCACCGCGAACCCGGCGTCCCGCGCGGCCTGCTCGACCGCGGCCGAGCCGGCCAGCACGATGAGGTCGGCGAGCGAGACCCGCGCGCCGCCGGCCGCGTTGAACTCCCGCTGGATGCCCTCGAGGGTGTCCAGCACCGTGGCGAGCTGCTCCGGCTGGTTGACCGCCCAGCCGCGCTGCGGCTCGAGCCGGATCCGGGCGCCGTTGGCGCCGCCGCGCTTGTCGGTGTACCGGAAGCTGGCCGCGGAGGCCCAGGCGGTGCCGACCAGCTGGGCGGTCGTCAGGCCGGACTCCAGCACCTTGGCCTTGAGGGCGGCGACGTCGGCGTCACCCACGAGCGGGTGGTCGACCGCCGGCACCGGGTCCTGCCACAGCTGCGCCTCCGGGACCCACGGGCCCAGGAACCGGCTGACCGGGCCCATGTCGCGGTGCAGCAGCTTGTACCAGGCCTTGGCGAACGCGAGGGCGAACGCGTCGGGGTCGGCCATGAAGCGGCGGGAGATCTGCTCGTACACCGGGTCGACGCGCAGCGACAGGTCGGTCGTGAGCATCGTCGGCTTGCGCTTCCTGGCCGGGTCGAAGGGGTCGGGGATGATCGCCTCGGCGTCCTTGGCGACCCACTGCTTGGCGCCGCCCGGGCTGGTGGTGAGCTCCCACTCGTAGCCGAAGAGGATCTCGAAGAACCGGTTGCTCCACTGGGTCGGCCGGTCGGTCCAGGTCACCTCGAGCCCGCTGGTGATCGCGTCGGCGCCCGCGCCGCTGCCGTGGCTGCTCAGCCAGCCGAGGCCCTGCGCCTCCAGCGGGGCGGCCTCGGGCTCCGGGCCCACGTGGTCGTCGGCGACGCCGGCGCCGTGGGTCTTGCCGAAGGTGTGGCCGCCGGCGATGAGGGCGACGGTCTCCTCGTCGTTCATCGCCATCCGGGCGAAGGTCTCGCGGATGAAGTGCGCGGCCTGGACCGGGTCGGCGTTGCCGCGGGGACCCTCCGGGTTGACGTAGATGAGGCCCATCTCGGTGGCGCCGACGCCGGACACCATCTCCTTCTCGGAGACATACCGCTCGTCACCCAGCCAGGCGTCCTCCGGGCCCCAGAAGATCTCCTCCGGCTCCCACACGTCCTCGCGGCCGAACCCGAAGCCGAAGGTCTTGAAGCCCATCGACTCCAGGGCGACGTTCCCGGCGAGCACGAGCAGGTCGGCCCACGAGATCTTCTGCCCGTACTTCTGCTTCACCGGCCACAGCAGCCGGCGCGCCTTGTCGAGGTTGGCGTTGTCGGGCCAGCTGTTCAGCGGGGCGAACCGCTGCCCGCCGTCGCCGGCGCCGCCGCGCCCGTCGCTGATGCGGTAGGTGCCCGCGGCGTGCCAGCTCATCCGGATCATCAGCCCGCCGTAGTGCCCGAAGTCGGCCGGCCACCAGTCCTGCGAGGTGGTGAGCACCTGGACGATGTCCCGCTTGAGCGCCTCGACGTCGAGCCTGCGGAACTCCTCGGCGTAGCTGAACCCCGGCCGCAGCGGGTTGCTCTTGGACGAGTGGGCGTGCAGCACGGAGAGGTCGAGCTGGTTGGGCCACCAGTCCCGGTTGGTGCGCGGCCGGATGCCGGTCTTCGGGGTCGGCGAGTCGATCGCCGGGTTCTCGCTGTCGCTGCCGTGCGCGGTCACGGAGTCGTGCGCGACCGGGCAGCGGTCTTGGGTGTCGCTCATCGGCTTCCTTCCGAAGTTGGCGAATGCATGCAGTCGGGGCAGCGGCCCCAATAGACGACTTCCGCCTCGTCGGCCACGAAGCCGTGGCCGTCCGAGGCGGTGAGACAGGGAGCGTGGCCGGCGGCGCAGTCGACGTCCGCGATCGCGCCACAGGAACGGCACACGACATGGTGATGGTTGTCCCCGACCCGGGACTCGTAACGGGCGGTCGTCCCGGCCGGCTCGATGCGCCGCACCAGCCCGGCGCTCGTGAGCGCCCGCAGCACATCGTAGACCGCCTGGTGGGACACCGCGGGATGATCCGCGCGGACGAGGCCGATGACCGTGTCGGTGTCGACGTGCGGATGCGCCCGCACGGCCGCGAGCACGGCCACGCGCGGCCGGGTCACCCGCAGGGAGACCGCCCGCAGCTGGGCCGCGCAGTCGAACGCCACTCCCCCAACATAGGCCGCATTCTGGAACGGTTCAAGTTTTGGAAGGCCGTGTCCGCATACATATTCCCCCGAATCGGACAGGCGGGCCCGGAGCACACGCCGGCCACGGGGTCCGTCCGCGGGGCCCGACACCGGCGGAGCGGGCGGGGCTGCCCGCCCGCTCCGCCGGCGACGTCAGCGCTGGACGCGGGCGCCCGCGCCGCGCACCAGGGACTCCACCTCGCGCAGCGACGCCATCGACGTGTCGCCCGGGGTGGTCATGGCCAGGGCGCCGTGCGCGGCGCCGTACTCCACCGCCGTCTGGACGTCGCCGGTCGTCAGCAGGCCGTAGATCAGGCCCGAGGCGAAGCTGTCGCCGCCGCCCACCCGGTCCAGGATCTCCAGGGCCGGGCGGTGGGTGGCCTGGACGAACTTGCCGTCCGCATACGCCACCGCGCCCCAGTCGTTCACCGTCGCGCTGCGGACCGTGCGCAGCGTCGTGGCCACCACGGCGAAGTTCGGATACGTCTGGACGGCCTTGGCGATCATCTGCTCGAAGCCGCGCACGTCCAGGTCGGTCAGGGACTCGTCGACGCCCGGGACCTCCAGGCCCAGGCAGGCCGTGAAGTCCTCCTCGTTGCCGATCATCACGTTGACGTAGCGGGCCAGGCGGCGGTTGACCTCCTGGGCGCGCTCCTTGCCGCCGATGCTCTTCCACAGGCTCGGGCGGTAGTTCAGGTCGTAGGAGACGATCGTGCCGTGGCGGTGGGCGGCCTCCATCGCCGCCTCGACGACGTCCGGGGTGGTGTCGGACAGCGCCGCGTAGATGCCGCCCGTGTGCAGCCAGCGCACGCCGAGCGTGCCGAAGAGGTGGTCCCAGTCGACCGAGTCGGGGCGCAGCTGGCTGGCGGCGCTCAGGCCGCGGTCGGAGACGCCGACGGCGCCCCGCACGCCGAAGCCGCGCTCGGTGAAGTTGAGGCCGTTGCGGACGGTGCGGCCGACGCCGTCGTCCTTCGCCCACTGGACGAACGACGTGTCGACGCCGCCCTGCAGCACAAGGTCCTCCAGCAGGCGGCCCACCTCGTTGTCCACGAAGGCGGTGACCACCGCGGTGCGCAGGCCGAAGCAGCGGCGCAGGCCGCGGGCCACGTTGTACTCGCCGCCGCCCTCCCAGGCGCGAAACTGCCGGGCCGTGCGGATGCGGCCCTCGCCCGGGTCGAGGCGGAGCATGATCTCGCCGAGGGAGACGGCGTCGAACCGGCACTCCCCGGCCGGGCGGATCTGCAGCATCAGCGCTCCTTGCGCGAGTCGGCGGCGACCGCCACGGCGGCGGCGGTCCGGCGGGTGACCTCGGCCCAGTCGCGGGCGGCGAGCAGGTCGGGCGCGACCATCCAGGTGCCGCCGACGGCGAGCACGGACGGCAGCGCGAGGTAGGCGGGCAGCTGCGCGCTGGTGATCCCGCCGGTCGGGATGAACCGCATGTCGCGGAACGGCGCGGCGAGTGCCTGCACCATCGGCGCGCCGCCCAGCGGCTCGGCCGGGAAGAACTTGACGGTGCGCAGCCCGGCGTCGACCGCCATCTGGATCTCGGTGGCGGTGGCGGCGCCCGGATACACGGGCACGCCCGCGCCGGCGCACTGCCGCACGACGGCGGGGCCGAAGCCGGGCGAGACCACGAACCGGGCCCCGGCGTCGAGGGCGCGGCCGGCCTGCTCGACGGTCAGCACCGTGCCGGCGCCGACGAGCAGCTCCGGATATCGGGCCATGGCGGCGATCGCCGCGGCGGCGGCGTCCGTGCGGAAGGTCACCTCGACGCAGCGCAGCCCGCCCGCGAGCAGGGCCTCGGCGAGCGGGGCGGCGTCGGCGGCGTCCTGCAGCACCACAACGGGGACGAGGCCGCCGGCGGCGATGGCTTGTTCAGTGTCGTGAACGTCGGTCACGTATGTGAACATAGGAGCCATGACACAGCCGGTCAAGTCAGCCGACCGAACCCTGGAGATCCTCGAGGTGCTCGCCGCGAACGGCCCGCGCACACTCGGCGACCTCGCGCGCGACCTCGGCATCCCGAAGAGCAGCCTGCACGGCATCCTGCGCACCATTGCCCAGCGCGGCTGGATCGAAACCGACCCGACCGGCACCCGCTTCGGACTCGGCCTGACCGCGCTGCGGGTCGGCGCCGCCTACCTCGACACCGACGACGTCGTCGCCCTGCTCGGCACGGCCCTCGACGAGCTGTCGGCCGCGTTCGGCGAGACCGTCCACCTGGGCCGGCTCGACGGCGCCGACGTCGTCTACGTCGCCAAGCGGGAGTCGAAGCACCCGCTGCGGCTGTACTCGGCGATCGGGCGGCACCTGCCCGCCCATGCGACGGCGCTGGGCAAGGCGCTGCTGGCCGGCCTGCCGCCGGCCGTGGTCGACGCCGCCCTGCCCGGGCCGCTGCCCCGCCTGACCGCGCGCACGATCACCGACCGCGGCGCGCTGCACGCCGAGCTGGACGCGGTCCGCGAGCGCGGCTACGCGGTCGACAACGGCGAGAACACCGACGGGATCGTGTGCGTCGCCCGGGCGCTGCCGCTGAGCGACCCGCCGGCCGACGCGATCAGCGTCTCCGTCCCGCAGAGCCGGGTCGGCCCGGACACCGTGGCGGCGGTCGCGGCCGCCCTCGGCACGGCCGTCGACCGCCTCACCGCCGCGAGCGGCCTGCTGCGGTGACCCCCAGCCGTCGCAGGCCGTCGGGCGTGCGGCGGGCGTTATGGTGCGGCGATGGAGCTGCACCGCCGGCGGGCCGGCCGGCTCGTCCTCGGCGTGGCGATCCTGGTCGTCGGCGTGCTCGGCCTCGGCCTGCTCGCCGCGTCCGCGCAGGCCGGGGACACGCTCTACATCGTGCTCTTCGGGCTCGCCGCCGCGCTGTACCTCGGCGCCGGCGTCGCCGTGCTCCGGTGGGCCCGGGCGCCGTTCCGCTGCCACATCGGCGCCGAGGGGCTCACGCTGCGCGACGGCGGCGCCGACCGGCTCGTGCCGTGGTCCGAGGTCGAGGCCGTCGTCATCGACCAGCGGCCGCCGAGCCGGCAGGAGCAGACCGAGCCCCAGCTGTCGCTCGTCCTGCGGGATCGGCCGGATCCGGTGGTACTGCTGCATCTCCTGGACGTGCGGGAACCGCGCGCCGCCATCGCGGCGGCCCTGCGCGCGCACGCCGGGGACCGGTTCCAGGACCGGCTCGCGATGCTCCAGGAGCACATCGCCGGCCTGCGGTTCGACACGGTGTCGCGCGGCTACGACCCCCAGCAGGTCGACGCGCTGCTGGCCGAGGCGCAGCGGATGGTGGACGTCGTGCTGCGGGTCCCCCGGCTCATGGCGCGGCGCTTCCTCGAGGACGCCGACCTGCGCACCACCGAGCCCGGCTACGACCCCGGCCAGGTCGACGCCGCCTTCCGGGCCCTCGCCCCGCGGCTGGCCCGCACCGCCCGCGAGGAGTGACGGGCCGGGCGGGACCCGCCGTCACCCCGCGCGGGTACGCCGGGCCCGACTGGGTGAACTCGTCGCCGTTGTGCCGCGCCGCCGACGAACGCGTCGATACGTTGCGCTCACAAGCACGCGCCGCGTCCCCGGGGGTGTCGCCGCCATGCCCGCTGGGCTCTCCTCGCCGTTCCTGCTGCTGGTCCAGGCCGTCTGGCTGCTGGCGCCCGGCCTCGTCGCCGGCGCCGAGCTCGCCCGGCGCGACCTGATCGCGCGCTACCTCGTGGTGCCCGTCGCCGGGGTCTTCGGCGCCGTGCTGAGCTACGCCGCCGTGTGGATCTACCTGGCGAGCCGGACGGCCGGCGAGGTCTACAGCTACCTCACCGCCGGGCTCGCCGCGGCCGCCGCGGCCGGGCTCGCGCTGCGCCCCGCCTACCGGCGCCTGCTCGCCACCGTCGACGTCGCCGCGCCGCTGGTCCTGCTGTACCTCCTGACGCTCTTCCTCGTCACGGCCACGTTCGGCTGCACGGTCCGCCCGGTGCTCGGCGCCCTCAACGACGCGTGCCACCTGACCGGCCTGACCGGCGACAACATCCTGCCCCAGCTGTTCGCCGACAACGTGCTGAACGGCCACCCGCGCACCCCGGCCTGGGACTGGCAGCCCAGCGCCCGTCCCCCGCTGCAGTCCGGCGCGGTCCTCATGCAGACCCCGGTCACCGGCCCCGGCCAGTTCCACTTCCTCGGCTACCAGACCCTCGCCGTCCTGCTCCAGGTGCTGTGCCTGCCGGCCGTGTGGGCGCTGCTGCGGATCCTGCGGCTGAGCGGGTACCGGCTCGTCGCCGTGCTCACGATGTTCGTGTTCACCGGCTTCTTCGTGTACAACAGCGTCTTCGTCTGGCCCAAGCTCCTCGCCGCGGGCCTGACCCTGACCGCGTACGCGCTGCTGTTCCACGGCCGTCCGGGCCGCTCGACCTGGGCCCTCGCGGGCGTCGCGGCCGGCGCCGGCCTGGTGGCCCACGCGGGCGTGGCGTTCACCCTGCTGCCGATGGCGTTCCTGCTGCTGCGCCGCCGGCCGGCCGGGCGCCACGCCGGCCTGGCGCTGGCCGGCGCCGTGGCGATGCAGGCGCCGTGGACGGCGTACCAGCGGGTCGTCGACCCGCCCGGCGACCAGTTGCTGAAGTGGCACTTCGCCGGCGTCTGGCAGCCGGCGTACGGCCCGGACCGCCGGTCGCTGACCGAGGTGCTCGCCGACTCGTACGGCAGCCTGAGCGTGGCCGAGATCCTGCACCACAAGTGGACGAACTTCCTGGCCCTGTTCGGCGAGCGGCTGCACGGCCCGCACCTGGCCGGCCCGGGCCCGCTGGGCATCCTGCGCGCGGAGGAGATGTTCTTCGTCCTCTTCGCTCTGGGCGTGTTCAACCTCGCGCTGGTGCCGCTGCTCGCCGCGCCACTGCGCCGGCGGCTGGCCCTGGTCCTCGACCTCCCGGCCCTGAAGCCGATGGCGGCGGTGGCCGGCCTGACCCTGGTGATCTGGCCGCTGCTGCTGTTCGGCCCGGGCGATCCGGGGACCAGCCCGACTGTCTTCCAGGGCTCGTACGCGACGATGGCCCTGCTCTTCGTCGTGCTGGGCGCGGTCCTGACCGTCCTGCCGCGCTGGGCCACCACCGCCCTCGTGGCGGTCAACGTGACCTGGACGACCGCCCTGTGGATCGTGCTCGTGTGGATCCACCACCACGCCCACTGGTCCTACCTGGCGCTGAGCGGCGCGAGCTGGCTGGCGCTGCTGGCCTTCCTCGGGTGGACCGCACGCTGGCTCGACGTGCGCGTCAGGGTCCCGGCCCAGACCCGCCCGGGCATGGTCAGCGTCGCCCCGGCCACGCACCACGCGACCCGCCGCCGCATCGTCCGGGCCCGCCAGCGCGACCCCCACCGCCGCGTCCGCCGCTGACGGCGCGGCCCCGTCCTACGGCCCGCCTATGGCAGCGGCGACGGTGATGGTCTCCATGTCGCGGACGCACGCCTCGATCGCCGCCGGAGGGACGTGGTGGGTGTCGCCGCAGAGATCCAGCAGTACCGTCGAGGGATCGTCCTCGATCGTGAGGAAGAGCCGCTCGTTGGGCCGGTCCTGCCTGGCCATCCAGAAGAACTCGGACTCGGCGCGGGCGGCGCGGATCTGCTCCGCGGTCGGCGGCGGGGCGTCGCCGGGGCCGGGCGGGCGGCGGTCGTTGAAGTAGCAGGCGACGTCGACCTGCGTCTGCTCGAGGAGCGCGTCGAGGTCGTTCGGGTCGTAGTAGGCATGCTTGTACGCGGTGAGCACCCGCCGCGCGGTACGCGCCACGGCCTCGTCGAACGGCAGTCCCGCGACGTCGACGACGCACAGGGCGGGCTGGCTCACCGGGCTGACGGTGCCGGCGAGGGCGCTGCGGAACCGGTTGCTGACCACCACCCGCACCACGACCGGGTGGATGCCGGTGGCGTTGGCGAGGGCCTTGGCGAACGCGGTGAGCAGCACGGTCGTGCGGTCGATGCCGGTGCGCCGGGCGACCGCCCGCGCCGCGAGGAGCAGCGCGCGGGAGGCGAACCCGGCCTGCCAGTGCCGGGGCCGCCGCGGGTCGAGCGCCCCGGGGAATCGCTTCGGCTCGATGTCGCGCAGGATCCGCTCCCAGTGCCGCAGCGCGGCGGCGGACTGCTTCCGCCCGGCGGGCGACCGCTGCCAGGCGGCCTGCTCCAGCGGCGGCATGGCCCCCGGCTCGGGCCGCTCCGGCCGCCCGTCCCGGTGCCACCGCGCGAGCTCGCCGGCGAGCACGAGCCCGCCGTGCCCGTCGTTGACGAGGTGACAGACGACGGTGACCTGATGGGTCGGCACGCCGCCCCGCCGGACGACCGCGGTGCGCACCGGCCAGTCATGCTCGAAGTCGTACGGCGTCTCGTGCAGCCGCCGGCTGACCTGCTCGGGCGACTCGTCGTCGACGATCTCGAGCGGCACCTCCCCGTGATCCGCGAGGACCTGCAGCGGCGGCGCCTGGTCGCGCAGCCGCAGCCGCGTCCGCATGGAGGGGAACCGCTCCAGGATGAACCGCAGCTCCCGGGCGACGTCGCCGACGGTGGTGCCGTGGGCCAGCGGCAGCACGATGCCCATGGGCATCCAGGTCTGCTGGCGGACCATCCCGCCCCACAGCTCCCGCTGCCCCCAGCTGAGCTCGTCGACCCCGCTGCCACGCCCCCGGAACGCCACCATCACGGTCTCCGCCACGCCACTCCCCCGGCCGCCGGACGCATCGACGCCCGGCAGTGTATGGCGCTCCCGGCGTGACCGAACGCGCGCGCCTGCGCGACGCCCGGTCACGCCCGCGTCGGTGGTGAAACTTCCAAGGATTGGGGCGATTCCCGAGGTCCGGGCCGGCGACGGACGGGTCTCTTCACCGGGGTCCGCAGGGCCCCTCCAAGGAGTAGCCGTCGCCTTCGCACCGGGAAGCGCCGCCACAAGCTACGTGCGCCGCGCATTGCGCCGCAAGGCCAATTTGGTCAGTACTCCCGGAGCTCCCACGGCAGGACGAGGCCGGTGTCCGGCGGGTCCGTCCGGGTCAGCTCGCTGCCGTACGACAGGCCGCGGCGGGCAGGCCCGCACGGGCACGGGGGGCGCCGGACCGGCGCTCGGCGCGGATCGGGTAGGGGTCGGTGCGCAGGCTACGGCTCAGCAGCACGCACCGAACCTGTGTAGCAGCCCGGCCGGGCCCGTACCACCGGGTTTCCCGCGGCCCTACAGCAGGTCGGCGACGGCGGCGACGCCGGCCTCGATGGCGCGCTGGGAGGTGTTGCCGAAGCCCAGCACGAGGCACGGCTCCGGGCCGCCCATGCCGTACAGGCCGACGCCGCGCTCGCGGGCCAGCTCGATCACGCGCGCCTCGGATGCGCCGGGCCGCAGGTGCACGACGGCGTGGAAGCCGGCGGCCAGGCCGGTCACCCGCGCGTGCGGGGCGTGGGCGGCCAGGGCGGCGAGGAGGACCTCGCGGCGGGCCGCGTACTCGGCGCGGACCCGGCGCAGGTGCCGGTCGTAGCGGCCCGACTCCAAGAGCGTCGCCAGGGCGAGCTGGTCGACGCCGGGGCTGCCGCGGTCGGCGAGCCGCTTGCCGTGCGCGAGCGCCGGGAGGAGCCGGCCGGGTGCCACGATCCAGCCGAGGCGCAGGGCCGGGGCGAGGGATTTGCTCACGGTACCGAGGGATATGACGCAGTCGGGGGCGAGGCCCTGCAGGGACCCTACCGGTTCCCGGTCGTAGCGGAACTCGGCGTCGTAGTCGTCCTCGACGATGACGCCGCCGCGGGCGCGGGCCCAGGCGATGAGCTCCTGCCGGCGGGGCCCGGACAGCACGACGCCGGTGGGCCACTGGTGGGCCGGGGTGACCAGGACGGCCTTCGCAGCGGTGCGACCGAGAGCGGCGACGTCGAGGCCGTCGCCGTCGACCGGGACCGGCACGGTCGACATCCCGGCGGCCGCGGCCTGCTCGAGGACGGTGGTGCCGGGGCCCGGACGCTCCACGGCGAGGGCGTCGAGGGACAGCGCCCGCAGCACCACGGCCAGCGCCTGCGCCATGCCGGCACAGACGATGACGTGGTCGGGGGTCGCCGTGACCGCCCGCACGCGGGTCAGGTAGGCGACGAGGACCTCGCGGAGGCGGCGCTGGCCGGCCGGGTCGCCGTAGTCGAAGGCGGCGTTCGGCATGGTGCGGCAGGCCTCGCGCACGGCCCAGGCCCAGTCCTCGCGGGGAACGAGGCCGAGGTCGGGAACGCCGGTGCGGAAGTCGGCGATGCCGGGGCGCCGCGGCGGCGACGCAGCCGGGCGCGGCACCGGGACGACGCCGACCGCACCCGCCGCGACCCGGGTGGCGGAGCCGGCGCGGCTGGTGAGGTACCCCTCGGCCTGCAGCTGCGCGTAGCAGTCCTGGACCAGGCCGCGGGACAGGCCCAGCGCCCGGGCCAGCTCGCGGGACGACGGCAGCCGCTCCCCGCCGGCCAGCCGCCCCGCGCGGATGGCCGCCCGCAGCTGCTCCTCCAGCTGCGTCCGCAGCCCGGTCCCGCCGCTGCGGTCGATCGTGACGAGCAGCTCCGGACCCGAACCGGCCCACTCCACAGCCATAAAACTGGACCTTATCAGTGACCCGGTTCGCCCCTAGCGTCATCGGCATGCGCCTCGACACCGCACCCCGCCTGGTCACACCGCCGCTGCTGCTGCGGCTCGTCTCCGTCGTCGCCGCGTCGATCGGCTTCTACCTCCCGCTGTCCGTGGTCCCGCTGCTCGCCGGGCCGGTCGCCGGCCTCGCCACGGTGTCCCTGCTGGTCGCCACCGTCGCCGTCGAGCTGGTCACGCCGCGGCTGGTGGCCCGGGCCGGCTACCGCTGGTCGCTCGCCGCCGGGCTGGTGCTGCTCGGCGCGCCGACCGTCGTGCTGGCCGTGGACGCGTCGCCGGTCGTGATCGTCGCCGTCAGCGTCCTGCGCGGCGCCGGATTCGCGGTGTGCACCGTGGCCGGCGGCGCGCTCACCGCGACGCTCATCCCGGCCAGCCGGCGCGGCGAGGGGCTCGCCCTGGTCGGGCTGGCCAGCGGGGCGACCAGCCTGCTCGCCCTGCCGGCCGGCGTGTGGGCGGCGGCCCGCTGGGGCTACCCGCCGGTGTTCGTGGCGACCGCCGCGTGCACCCTGCTCGCGCTGCTGTCGGTGCCCGGCCTGCCGCGCCGCACCCCGGCCGCCGGCCACCGCGAGGTGCGGGTCGCCGCGGGCCTGCGCAGCGCGGCGCTGACCCGGCCGGCGCTGATCTTCGCGGCGTCCACGACGGCGATCGGCGTCATCGTGACGTACCTCCCGCTCGCCGCCGCCGGCCTGCCCGCCTGGGTGGCCCCGGCCGCGCTGCTCGCCCAGCCGGCCGCCGCGACCGCCGCCCGCTGGTTCGCCGGCCGGCTCGGCGACCGCCGCGGCCCCGGCCGCCTGCTCACGCCCGGCCTGCTCCTGGCGGCCGCCGGCACGGCCGGCCTGGCCGGTGGCCCGCTGCTGATGGTCGGCGGCGCGCTGCTGCTCGGCGCCGGCTTCGGCGTCCTGCAGAACGCCACGCTGACCCTGATGTACAACCGCGCGCCCGCCGGCGGCGAGAACACGGTCAGCGCCATCTGGAACACCGCCTACGATCTTGGCATGGCCGCGGGGGCGCTGGTTGCCGGGCTGGTCGTCGCCTCGGCCGGCTACCCGGCCACGTTCCTGCTGACCGCCGCCGCGATGCTGCCGGCCCTCGCCCTGATCCGCCGCGACCGTCACCCCTCCGCGGCGTAGCTCATGCCATGCCCGGACCGGCCGATCGCCGCATCCGTCCACGCCCGCGCCGCGTACGCCGGCGCCGCCGGCCGGACAGGCGCCCGGCCGGCGGTGGCGGTACTACTGGTACAGCACGGCGGAGATCTTCGGGTCGTCGATGTTGGCCTTGTCGTACCAGTAGAAGCCGGTGTCGACCGTCTTCGGCAGCGTCTCGCCCTTGATCGCGGCCACCGCCGCCTTCACCGTCTCGTAGCCGATGCCGACCGGGTTCTGGGTGATCGCGCCGGCCATCGTGCCGGCCTTGATCGCGTCGATCTGGTCCTTGCCCGAGTCGAAGCCGACGACCGTCATCTTCCCGGTGAGGCCGCGCTCCTGGACCGCGTGCAGCACGCCGATCGCCGCGCCCTCGTTCGAGCCGTAGATGCCCTTGAGGTCGGGGTTGGCGGTGATGATGGCCTTGGCGAGGTCGGTGGCCTTGAGCGGGTCGCCGCTGTACTGGGTGTCGACGATCTGGATCTTCGGCTCGTTCTTCTTCATGTAGTCCACGAAGCCGTCGCGGCGCTGCACGCCGGTGACGCTGGTCTGGTCGTGGACGACCATGGCGATCTTGCCCTCGTGGCCGATCTTCTCGGCCATGTGCTTGGCGGCCTCGGCCGCGGCGGCGAGGTTGTTCGTGGCGGCGGTCGTGATCGGCACGTCGCTGTCCACGCCGGAGTCGAAGGCGATCACCGGGATCTTGTCGTTCTTCGCCTGCTGCATGAGCGGCCCGGCGGCCTGGCTGTCGATGGCGGCGAAGCCGATCGCGTCGGGCTTCTTGTCGATGACGGTCTGCAGCAGCTGGATCTGCTGCTCGACGTTGCCCTCCTCCTGCGCGCCCTCGAACGTGACGGTCACGTTGAACTCCTTGGCCGCCTGCTCCGCGCCGGCCTTCACGGCCTGCCAGAACTGGTGGCGGAAGCCCTTCGAGATGAGCGCGATGTACGGCTTCTCGTCGCCCCCGCCGGGCTTGTCGGCGGCGTCCGAGCAGGCGCCGAGGGCCACCGTGATCGCGGTCGCGCCGAGCAGCGCGATGAATGCCTTCCTGTGCATCGATCCGACTCCTTCATACGGGGTGTGGGAGGGCCGCGGTCAGGCCCGTTTTCTGCGCAGCATGTCGACGTAGACGGCGACGAGGATCACGCAGCCGACGACGACCGACTGCCATTCCTGCGGTACAGCGGTGACGCGGAGGCCGTTGGTGAGCACGGCGACGATGAGGGCGCCGACGACCGTGCCGGCGATCGAGCCGCGGCCACCCTGCAGCGACGTGCCGCCGATGACGACCGCGGCGATGGCCTCGAGCTCCAGGCCCATCCCGCCGACCGGCTGGGCGGAGCTGAGCCGGCTCGCGGCGAGGACGCCCGCGATGCCGACGAACAGGCCGGCGATCGTGTAGATGGTGAGCTTCCAGCGCACCACGTTGACGCCGGACAGCGCGGTGGCGGCCTCGTTGCTGCCGATCGAGAACGCGTACCGCCCGACGATCGTCTTGCCCAGCACGACCCCCGCCACGACGGTGAGGGTGAGGAAGATGAGCACCCCGAGCGGGAACCGGGCGCCGGGGATCACCGAGAAGTTCATGAGGAGCTGGAAGTCGGGGTGCTCCTTGAAGTAGATCGGCTTCGTACCCGAGATGACGAGCGACAGGCCGGACGCGACGAGCATCATGCCGAGCGTCGCGATGAACGGCGGCAGGCCGAGGACGGACACGTTGAACCCGTTGACGAAGCCGATCAGGCCGCCGAAGAGGATCGCGCCGGTGACCCCGGCCCAGACGGGCCAGCCCCAGTACGTCAGGAACACGCCCGTCATGACGCCGCACAGGATCATGCCGGTGCCGATCGACAGGTCGATGCCGCCGGCCACGATGACGAACGTCGTGCCCAGCGCCAGGATGCCGGTGACGGTCGCCGCCATGAGGATGCCGACGAGGTTGCTCGGCGTGAAGAAGTACGGGCTGGCGAACGAGAAGAACACCAGGATGGCGATCAGGCTGGCGAGTGCGAGCACCTGCTGCACGGAGCCGCGCATCCGGGCGGCGATCGGGCGCTTGACCGGGATCGAGGTCACGTGGTCACCGTTCCTTCGGCTGCCTCGGCGTTGAACCGCGTGGCGTAGTCCATGATGTTTTCCTGGGTTGCGTCGGTGTTGTCGAGGATTGCGGTGATCCGTCCCTGGCACATGACGGCGATGCGGTGCGACATCCGCAGCACCTCGGGCAGCTCGGACGAGATCATGACGATCGCCTTGCCGGCCGCGGCGAGCTCGTCGAGCAGCGCGTAGATCTCGTCCTTCGCGCCGACGTCGATGCCCCGGGTCGGCTCGTCGAAGATGAGCACGTCGCAGTCGCGCACGAGCCACTTCGCGACGACGGTCTTCTGCTGGTTGCCGCCGGACAGGTGCTGCACCAGCTGGCCGGTCGACGGGGTGCGGATGCGCAGCCGGTCGACGTACTCGGTCGCGGTCCGCCCGATCAGCCGGTCGGCGACCAGCCCGAGCGGCGAGGTGAACCGCGGCATCGAGGCGAGCACGACGTTGTCCCGAACGCTGCGGCCGAGCAGCACCCCGTAGCGTTTGCGGTCCTCGGACAGGTACCCGATCCCGGCCCGGGCGGCGTCCGCCGGGCCGGCGATGGCGACCTCACGGCCGTGGACCGCGACCGTGCCGCCCTCCTTGCGGTCGGCGCCGACGATCGCCCGGGCGACCTCGGTGCGCCCGGCGCCCATGAGGCCGGCGAAGCCCAGGATCTCCCCGCGGCGCACCTCGAAGCTGACGTCGCGCAGCAGCGCCCGGGTGCGCAGGCCCCGCACGGACAGCACCGGATCGCCGGTCGCCGCGGCCGCGCGGGGCCGCTGCTCACCGGTGATCGCCCGGCCGACCATCAGCGAGATGACCTCCGGCACCGTGCTCGTGGCGGTGTCGAGCGTGCCGACGTGCCGCCCGTCCCGCAGGACCGTGATCCGGTCGGTGATCTGGGCCAGCTCGTGCATCCGGTGCGAGATGTAGATGACCCCGGTCGCCGGCGTGACGAACCGCCGGATGAGCCCGAACAGGGTGTCGACCTCGGTCTCGTTCAGCGCGGCGGTGGGCTCGTCCATGACCAGCACCCGCGCGTTGAAGCTCAGCGCCTTGGCGATCTCGACCATCTGCTGGCGGGCGACGGTGAGGTCGCCGATCAGGTCGGTGGGTTCCAGCGGCAGCCCGAGCCGGGCGAGCAGCTCCCGGGTGCGCCGGTTGAGCGCCCGCTCGGACAGCACGAACCCGCCGACGCGCGGCTCGCGGCCGATGAAGATGTTCTGCGCGACCGTGAGGTCCGGCATCAGGTTGAGCTCCTGATGGATGATCGAGATGCCGAGCTCCTGCGCGTGACGGGGGTTTCCCGGCGTGTACTGCGAGCCGTCGAGGAAGAACTCGCCCTCGTCGGGCCGGTCGATGCCCGAGAGCAGCTTCATCAGCGTCGACTTGCCGGCGCCGTTCTCACCGACGAGCGCGAGCACCTCGCCGTGGCGCAGCTCCAGGTCGACGCCGTCGAGCGCCTGGACCCCGGGGAAGCGCTTGCTCGCGCCGCTGACCCGCAGCAGGGCCGCCATGTCAGGCACCGCCCCGCGGAGCGCGCGACTGCCAGTAGCCGCCGCCCGGATAGCCGAACTCGAGCAGCGACCGCTCGTGCATCCGCGCGCTGTAGCCGGGCGCCTCGGGCAGCACGTAGTGGCCGTCGAGGACCAGGCAGGGGTCGACGAAGTGCTCGTGCAGGTGGTCGACGTACTCGGTCACGCGGCCGTCGAGCGACCCGGACACGGCGACGAAGTCGAAGATCGACAGGTGCTGGACGAGCTCGCACAGCCCGACACCGCCGGCGTGCGGGCAGACCGGCACGCCGAACTTGTTCGCCATCAGGTAGACGGCGAGGATCTCGTTGACGCCCGCGAGCCGCGCCGAGTCGAGCTGGCAGTAGTCGATCGCGGACGCCTGGAACAGCTGCTTGAACAGCACCCGGTTCATCCCGTGCTCGCCGGTCGCGACCCCGACGGGCGCCACCGCCCGGCGGATGGCGGCGTGGCCGAGGACGTCGTCCGGGCTGGTCGGCTCCTCGATCCACAGTGGACGGAACTCGGCCAGCCGGCCCACCCACTCGATCGCCTGCGGCACGTCCCAGACCTGGTTGGCGTCGATCATCAGGTTCGCGTCCCAGCCGATGACCTCGCGGGCGATCCGCAGCCGCCGCACGTCCTCGGCGAGGTCGCGGCCGACCTTGAGCTTGACGTGCCGGTACCCCGCGTCGACCGCCTCCTTGAGCAGCCGGCGCAGCTTGTCGTCGTCGTAGCCGAGCCAGCCCGCGCTCGTCGTGTAGCACGGGTAGCCGCCCCGCTCGCGCAGCTGCGCGACGCGCGCCGCCCGGGTCGGCTCCATCTCGCGCAGCATGGCGAGCGCCTCGTCGGGCGTCAGGGCGTCGGTGACGTAGCGGAAGTCGGTGGCGGCCACCAGCTCCTCGGGTGACATCTCGGCGAGCAGCCGCCACAGCGGCTTGCCGGCCAGGCGCGCGGCGAGGTCCCACAGCGCGTTCATCACCGCCGCGAGGGCCAGGTGGACGACCCCCTTCTCCGGCCCCAGCCAGCGCAGCTGCGAGTCGGCGCCCAACTCGCGGTACACGGCGCCGAGGTCGCGGCACAGCTCGCCGACGTCCCGCCCGACCAGCGGCAGGGCGCGCTGGCGGACCGCCTCGGCGACCAGGTCGGTGCCGCGGCCGATGGTGAAGGTGAAGCCGTGCCCGGCGAGCCGCGGGTCCTCGGTCTCCAGCACGACGTAGGCCGCCGAGTAGTCGGCGTCGTGGTTCATCGCGTCCGACCCGTCGAGCCGGAGCGACGTCGGGAACCGCACGTCGTGGGTCCGGACTCCGGTGATCGTCGTCATGCGCACACTCCGTCCGCGGCACGGACCGGTTCGATTGATCCGATCTATTGGCGCGGACACTAGCACTGCGATTCCGGAGTCATCTCCCCCGAAAGGCCGGATTCATAGGATGTATTTTGTCGAAGCGCATCGACAAGTCGCGGCTTCTTGCGGCCTTATCGCGCTTTTACGGCAATCGCCGGATACGCGGTGTCACGAAGCGCGGAGTTGACGTTTGTAGACCTCCCATGTCTAATCCGACGATGCGCGGCTAGACATCCGATGGCTCGGGCAGGGAGGCTCGATGATCCGCCATGGGGCACGCGCCGGCACCGCGATCGTGCTGCTCGCGCTCGTCGGCCTCACCGCCTGCAAGGGTCCGGAGGGCACCGGCACCGCCGACGACGCGACCGACTCCGGCGGGCGCATCACGGTCTGGGTCGACCCGCCGCGCCTGCCCGCGGTGGGCGCCTTCCAGCGGGCCCACCCGGAGATCCCGGTCGACGTGATGACGATCAACGGCAACGTCGGCAGCACCGAGCTGCAGCAGAAGTTCGTGCTGTTCAACCAGGCCGGCGAGGGCTGGCCGGACGCCATCTTCTTCCCGTCGAACGACGACATCGCCTGGGCCGCCAACTCGAAGATCAACTACGTCCGGGACCTCACGACCGAGCTGGCCGACGTCATCGACCAGTACGCGCCGGGGTCCATCTCGCAGTGCCGCATCGACGGGCAGTACCGCTGCCTGCGCAACGACGCCGCACCCGACGTGCTGTGGTACGACAAGCAGCTGCTCGCCGAGTGGGGATACCAGCCGCCGGCCACCTGGGAGGACTACGAGCGGCTCAGCCTGCGCGTCGCCGCCGAGCACCCCGGCTACGTCACCGGCTTCCTCGGCGACGCCTACGCTCCCGACCGCTACCTGTGGGCGAGCGGCTGCCCCACCAACGACCGTCTCAGCGAGCGGCAGGTCCACATCAACCTCGCCGACCCGCGCTGCACCCGCGTCCGCGACCTGCTCGACCGGCTCGTCACCGCCGGGGCGGTCGCGTCGACCGGCATCTTCTCGCCCGACTCGACCGACCTCGGCCGCCGGCTCGTGATGAGCCCGGGCGCCGTGTGGTGGGGCAACTTCCTGTTCCGCGACACCTGGAAGGTCCCCGCCGGGCGGATCACCGCCGCCCCGCCGCTGCGCTGGGCCGCCGATCCGAAGCCGTACACCAGCTCGGAGGGCGGCGGGCTGTGGGGCTTCTCCCGCCACATCAAGGGCACCCAGCTGCACAACACGCTGACGTTCGCCCGGTTCGTGGCGTCCGACCCGCGCTGGCAGGTCGAGCTCAGCGTCGGCCTGCCCGGCGTCGTCCCGCTGCAGCAGCGGTGGCTGGACAAGCAGCGCCAGGCCGGGTACCTCGCCGACTTCGACACCGCCGCCGCCGCGTTCGTCCTGGCCAGCACGATCGTGCGGCCGGAGCGCGAGTACACGCGGTACAACACCGGCACCGTGTGGACGCACACCGTGACCCCCGCGCTCACCTCGGGCCGGTCGTTCGCCCGCGCCTGGACGGACTTCGGCGAGCGCCTCGCCGGGGAGGCGCGGGCGTTCGGCTACACCGTCCACGACAGCGCCTGAACCGCTTCCCCGCAGCACGCCCGCGACGAATCGAGACCCGCCAGTGTCGACGTACCGGAGCAGCCAGACCGGCCGATTAGCCCCCAGCCACCCGGTCGGCACCTCAATGCGGCCCGCGCCGCCGCCGTACACGCCCGTGCACGCGGCCGCCCCACCGCCGATGCCCAAGTCCCGCCGGGTCGGCCGGGCGGGACGGGTCGGGCGGCGCGCCGCCGCGCTCCTCGTCCTGCCGTACGTGGTGCTGCTGTTCGTCGGCGGGCTGGTGCCGGTCGGCTACGCGGTCGTCAAGAGCCTGCAGAACGAGTCGGAGACCGGGTTCGGCGGGCTGAGCAGCTACCAGCGGGTGGTGGCCGACCTGCGCTTCGCCGAGACCTTCGGCAACGTGGCGCTGACCCTCGCCATCTGGCTGCCGCTCATGCTGGTCGGCGTCGTCGGGCTGGCGCTGCTCGTCGACGCGAGCTCGGGCCGGTTCGGCGCCGCCATGCGGTTCGTGTACTACCTGCCGGGCGCCCTGGCCGGGGTCGCCAACTTCATGCTGTGGCTGTTCCTGCTCGATCCTGGGCAGAGCCCGATCAAGTTCCTGTGGGACGGTTTCGGGTACCGCACCCTCAACGAGGTGGCGCAGCCGGGCAACCTGCCGTACATCCTGGCCGCCATGCTGTTCTTCCAGGGCGCCGGCACGTGGGTCGTGGTGCTCGGCGGCGGGCTGAACAGCATCCCCGACGAGCTGCTGGAGGCGGCCCGGCTGGACGGTGCGGGCGCGTGGGGCGTCGCGTGGCGGGTCAAGCTGCCGATGATCCGGCCGTGGCTGGGCTACCTGACGCTGCTCAACCTGGCCTACGGCTTCCAGCTGTTCCTGGAGCCGCAGGTGCTCAGCCAGGTCACCCACGGGCTGATCGCGCCGCAGTGGACGCCCAACCAGCTCAGCTTCTCCTACGCGTACCAGATCCTCGACACCCCCATGGCCGCCGCCATGTCGGTGATCCTGCTGGCCATCACGCTCGGCGTCGGCCTGCTGGTCGTGCGCCGCAGCGGCCTCTTCGACGACGAACGGTGACGACGATGCGTCCTTCCCTCGGCCGCGCCGGCCGGATCGTGACCCTGCTGGTCGTCGCGGCCACCTTCGCGTACCCCGTCGCCGCGTTCGCGCTCGTCGCGCTGCGCCGCGACGACGGCACCGGCCCGGCCGGCCTGGGACTGGGCAACGCGCGGGACAGCTGGCAGACGGTGCTGCGGTTCAACGACGGGGTCCTGCTCAGCTGGCTCGGCAACTCGCTCATCGTGGCCACGGGCGGCGCGGTCGTGGCGGTCGTCGCCGGGCTGCCGGCCGGCTATGCCCTCGCCCGGCTGAGCTTCCCCGGCCGGCGGCTGCTGCGGTTCTGCACGCTCCTGACGATGGTCGTGCCGAACACCGTGCTGGTGATCCCGCTGTACCTCGAGGTGAGCGCGGCCGGCGCGGTGAACAACATCTGGATCGTGGCCCTGCTCATGGGCTTCTACCCGTTCGGCGTCTACCTGACGTACATCCACTACAAGACCACCCTGCCCGTACCCGTCCTCGAAGCGGCCCGCATCGACGGCCTGTCGGAGGCGGACATCTTCCGCCGCATCGCCCTGCCGGCGGCGAAGCCGGCGGTGGCCCTGGTCGGGTTCTTCAGCTTCGTGGCCAACTGGACCAACTTCTTCCTGCCGCTCGTCCTGCTGCCGCTGTCGTCCAGCACGACGATCTCGGTGGGGCTGCCGCAGCTGGTGTCGTCCAGCCCGCTGTTCGACCCGACCAACACGGCCGGGCTGGACGTGCGCCTGTACGCCCCGCAGCTGGCCGTGGCCACGTTCGTCACGGCCGCGCCGGTGATCGCCGTGTTCGTGATCGCGCAGCGCGCCCTGACCCGCGGCCAGATGCTCGGCGCCGGCCGCTGACGCGGGTCAGACACCCGCCACCC
>NZ_BMPI01000027.1:41218-89033 GCF_014647515.1 Dactylosporangium sucinum
GCCACCACCCGCCCGCCGCCCAACCCCGCCCGATCCGCCGCCCCGCCCGATCCGCCGCCCCACCCCGCCCAGGCCCCCGCCGGCCTGGCCGGCGGCGTCCGCGCCTGAAGTCGAGTTGACCTTGGTGACTTTCCGCCGCCCAGGCAACGGAAATCCACCAAGGTCAACTCGGCCTCAGGCCGCGAGCGCCGGGCCGCGAGCAACAGGCGCGGGCAACAGGCGCGGGCGGCGGGCGCGGGCGGCGGGCAACGGGCGCGGGCGGCGGGGCGCGGGCGGCGGCCTGGCCGGCGGCGTCCGCGCCTGAAGTTGAGTTGACCTTGGTGACTTTCCGCCGCCCAGGCAACGGAAATCCACCAAGGTCAACTCGGTCTCAGGCCGCGAGCGCCGGGGCGCGGGCGGCGGGCGCGGGGCGCGGGCGGCGGGCGCGGGGCGCGGGCGGCGGGCGCGGGGCGCGGGTGGCGGGCGCGGGCGGCGGGTGATCCCGGCGGAGCGCGTGGGGGCTGAGTGGATGGTTGCGCTTCGGGGGCATCGCGCCGAGGATGCCGACAGGTGGCGGACCGGGTCCATCGGCGGGAGCCGGCGGCCGCCGTGGAGGGGTGTCGTGGTCGGTGCTGGTACCATAAATCAATTTGATGGAGGAAGCCCTGGGAGGATCGTGGAGAAGCGGCTGCCGACGAGGCGTGGCACCAACCTGCCAAGGATGGGCGACTTCAACGAATCGGTGGTGCTCGACGCGATCCGCAGGGTGCCCGACGGGCTGAGCCGCGTGGAGCTGGCCGACGTCACCGGCCTGTCGGCGCAGACGGTGTCGAACATCTGCCGGCGCCTGATCGACACCGGCCTGGCCCGCGAGGCCGGCACCCGCAGCTCGGGCAGCGGCAAGCCGCGGCGGCTGCTGCGGGTCAACGCCGGCGCGCGGTACGCGGTGGGCGTGCACCTCGACCCCGCCGTGGTCACGTTCGTGGTCCTCGACCTGCTCGGCACCGTCGTGGCCCGCGCGCAGCGGCCCACGCCCGAGGCGGCCGACCCCGACCACACGCTCGTCGAGATGAGCGAGTCGATCAACACGCTGATCCGCGACTCCGGGGTCGCCCGGGAGACCGTGCTGGGGCTCGGCATCGCCGCCCCCGGGCCGGTGGACGTGGCGTCGGGCCTGGTCATCGCCCCGCCCGAGCTGGCCGGCTGGGGCCGGGTGCGGCTGCGCGACTACCTGGCCGAGACCACCGGGTTGCCGGTCCTGCTGGACAAGGACGTGATCGCCGCGGCCGTCGCCGAGCGCTGGGCGGGCGCCGCCCGGGACACCGGCAACTTCCTGTTCTTCTACCTCGGCACCGGCTCCGGCATGGGGCTCGTCGTCGACGACGTGGTGCTGCGCGGGTTCTCCGGCAACGCGGGCGAGGTCGGCGGGCTGTACGCGGCGTGCACCACCAACGCCCTGGTCACCGAGGCGATCGAGCACGGGGTGCTGGGGCCGGAGTGCAAGCCGGCCGGCCCGCGCGACGCGGAGCAGAGCCTGCGGCAGCTGTGCCGGCACGCGGCGGCCGGCAACGTGACCGCCGGGGAGATCATCGACCGCTGGGCGGTGCGGGTCGGGCGCGGGGTGAGCGCCGCCGCGACGCTGGTCGACGCGGAGATGATCGTGTTCGGCGGGCCGATCTGGCCACTGCTGGCCGACCGGTTCACCGCGATCGTCCCGGGGATCGTGGAGAGCTCGCCGTTCGTGGAGCGGATCCACCCGACGGTCGTGACCACGACCGAGCTCGGCATCGACGTCGGCGCGATCGGGGCCGCCTGCCTGGTGCTCGACCAGATCCTGTCGGTGCAGCCCCAGTCGCTGCTGCTGGGGTAGGCCGTCAGGGGCGGTGGGCGGCGCCGTCCACGCCGCGCAGCAGGGCCCAGCGGTCGTGCTCCAGCGGCGGCGGCGCCGGGTGCCGGCGGGCGGCGGCCTCGTCGAAGTCGACCCCGAGGCCGGGCGCCTCGGACGGGTACAGCACGCCGCGGACCGGCACCGGCGTGCCCGGGAACACCTCGAGGGTGGCCTCGCGGAACGCCGCCGCCTCCTGCACGCCGAAGGCCGGGGACGACACGTCGAGGGCCACGTTGGCGGCCTGCCCGACCGGGCTCACGTCCCCCGGCCCGTGCGGCGCGGTCCGCACCCCGAACAGCTCGCACGCCGCGACCAGCTTGCGGGCCGGGGTCAGCCCGCCCAGGGTCGGGATCCGCACCCGGGCGAAGTCGATGACCCGCGCCTGCAGCAGCGGCAGGAAGCGGCTCACGTCGTCGAACAGCTCGCCCATCGCGAGCGGGACCGGGCCGGCCGCGCGCAGCTGCCCGAAGTGGGCGCTGTCCTCCGGGGCCAGGGCGTCCTCCAGGAAGTACAGCCCGGCGTCGGCGACCGCGGCGACCAGCTCGCGGGCCTGCGACGGGGTGAGCCGCTCGTGCGCGTCGTGCAGCAACTGCACGTCGTCGCCCACCCGGCGGCGCACCTCCGCGAGGGCCGGCGGGACGTGCCGCAGGTAGGCCAGCGAGTCCCAGACGCCCCGACGACCCCCGTCGCCGGCGCCGTACGTGTCGACGCCCGGCACCGCCACCTGCACGCGCACGTGCCGCCAGCCGGCCTCGACGGCCGCCGCCACCCGCTCGGCGACCTGTCCGGGGTCGGCGCCGTCGACGTGGGTGTACGCCTCGGCGCCGTGCCTCGCGCGCCCGCCGAGCAGCGAGTACAGCGGCAGGCCGGCGGCCTTGCCCTTGATGTCCCACAGGGCCACGTCGAGCGCGCCGAGGGCGTTGCCGGCGATCGAGCCGCCGCGCCAGTACCCGCTGTTGAGCAGCAGGCGGTGCAGGTCCTCGACGTCGGCCGGGTCCCGGCCGAGCAGCAGCGGTCCGAGGTACCCGTCGACGACCGCCCGGACGGCCAGTGTCCGCTGCGGATCGCTGGCGCAGCCCAGGCCGTAGAGGCCGGGCTGGTTCGTCTCGACCCGCACGATGAGGTACGGACAGCCCTGCGGCGCGCACAGGAACGTCCGGACCTGCGTGATCCGGGTGCCGCCGCCCGTGTCCCAGGGCGCCGCCGCGAGCGGGAACATCGATCACCGCCTTCCCAAGCGTTGGTTGACACAGTACATCAATTCGATTTACGTTCCCCGTCAGTGGCGCAAGTCGATGCGCCCCGGACAAAGGCTGGGCACCGTGATGACACACGACCGACGCGCGTGGCGGCCAGCACTGGCCGTGTTATTGGCGCTGACCCTCGGGGCCGGCGCCTGCAGCGGCGACTCCGACAACGGCGCCGGGGACGACAAGACCCTCACCATGTGGACCTTCAAGCAGTCGCACGTGAAGGCGCTGCAGAAGGTCGCCGAGGGCTTCGCCAAGGAAACCGGCATCACCGTCAAGGTCGAGGCCTACGGCCCCGACGACGCTTACGTGACCAAGGTGCAGGCGGCGGCGCAGACCCGCAACCTGCCCGACCTCTTCGAGGTGCACACGACCGGCGACGACTTCACCTTCGGCGCCGCCGGCCTGCTCACCGATCTCCAGAAGGACGTCGACGACGCCTGGCTCAACAGCTACCTGCCGCAGGTGCGCAAGGACGGCAGCGTCACCGACGAGTACTACCAGAAGTCCCTCGCGCAGGACGCCAAGACGAAGGGCATCCAGCTCGGCCAGCGGTACAGTGTGCCGCTGACGGTGGGGACGTTCGGCATCGTCTATGCCAACAAGCGGCGCCTCGCCGACGCCGGTGTCACCAGCGCCCCCACGACCTGGGAGCAGTTCATCGAGGTCCTGGGGAAGGTCAAGGCCAAGTACCCGGACAACGGCGGCGTCACCGTCGGCCTGAAGGCCCCCACCACCGGCCTGGAGTGGTTCCTGCAGCCCATGGCCTACGGCATGCTCGGGCCCGACAAGTTCCGCGCCCTGTGGGGCAAGGACAAGGCGAGCAACTTCTCCTCCCCCACCGGCGTACGGGTGCTGGAGACCTACGGGAAGATCACGCCGTACTGGACGCCGGGCACCCAGAGCCTCGACATCGACGCGGCCGACCTGTCGTTCGTGCAGGGCAAGTCGACGTTCGACATCGGCGGCACGTTCACCCTCGCGTTCCTGGCCCAGAACGGCTTCGACGCGGGCAACGTGCTGACGTTCCCGGTGCCGGCCCCCGCCGACGGCGCCGTCAAGGACCTGAGCCTCGCGCCGTTCACCCTCACCGGCATGTCGGTCTCGGCGACCACGAAGAACCGGGCGGGCGCGATCCAGTGGCTCAGGTACCTCGCCAAGGCGGACGTGTCGGCCACGTTCGCGAAGGAGGCCCTCGACGTCCCGCCCACCGACCTCGGCGCCGACCCCAGCGCCGCCGTCGGCCCCGCCCTCGGCGCGATGATCAAGGCGTTCGGCTCCGGCCCCAGCGCGTACAACCCGGGCGACACGAGCTACCGGCCCAACGCCTACGACGGGCCCACCGTCGCCTCGGTGCTCATGGACTACAGCCCGCTGCAGCAGCGGTCGGCCGCCGACGCCGCCGCGGAGATGACCAAACAGATCGACGCCTTCTGGACAAAGCAGTAATGGCGGTCGAGACGATCGCGAAGGGCCCGTCGCCGACCCGGCGGGCCCCGAGCCCCCGCCGCCGGCGCCGCTACCGCCCGGCGGACGTCGCCTGGGGCGCCGCCTTCGTGGCCCCCGCCGTCGTCCTCTTCGCGGTGATGGGCGCCTACACCATCGGCTACGGCTTCTCGCTGAGCTTCGCGACCTGGAACGGCTTCACGCCGACCTGGCGCTGGGTCGGCCTGCAGAACTACGCCGACCTGCTGTGGGCCGACCCCCGCTACGCCCCGCGGGTGCACGACGCCGCCCGCAACACGCTGTGGGTCATGATCGCGGTACCGCTGCTCACCGTCGCGGTCAGCTTCCCGCTCGCGGTACTGCTGAACTCCGTGCGGCGGCTCAAGGGCCTGCTGCGCTCGGTGTACTTCCTGCCCCAGGTGACCAGCGGGATCGCCGTCTACTTCGCGTGGATGTACGTGCTGCAGCCGGACGGGGCGATCAACCTGCTGCTGCGCTCGGTCGGCCTCGGCAGCCTCCAGCAGCCGCAGGGCTTCCTGGGCAACCCGTCGACGGCCCTGCCGACCCTCATCGTCATCACGGTGTGGTCCTCGGTGCCGATCGCGATGATGCTGTACCTCGCGGGCCTGCAGACGATCGACCCGAACCTCGTCGAGGCGGCCCGGGTCGACGGCGCCGGCGCCTGGCACGCCACCCGGCACGTCGTCTGGCCGCTGCTGCGCCCGATCACCGCGATCGTCGTGCTGCTCTCGGTGCGCGACTCGCTGCAGGGCTTCCAGACGTTCCTCATCATGACCAACGGCGGCCCCGGCAACCACACCAACGTGCTGGGCCTGGAGACCTACAAGCTGGCGTTCCTGTCCCAGCTCGACCCGACGCTCGGCCTGTCCAGCGCGCTGGGCTGGCTGCTGTTCCTCGCCGCGCTGATCCTCGCCTTCGTCAACCTGCGCGCCATGCGGCGGCTGACGTGAGCGCCCGCTGGATCGCCCGCGGCGTCGTGTTCGTCCTGCTCCTGCTGTACGCCGCGATCAGCGTCTATCCGTTCCTGTGGATGGCGTCCGCCGCGTTCAAGGACCAGTTCGAGGTGGTCGCGAGCGGCAGCCTCATCCCCCGCCGCCCCACGTTGCACACGCTCGCCGAGACCTGGAACGAGCTGCACTTCCTCGACTACTTCCTGAACAGCCTCAAGGTCACCGCGCTGACCGTGGTCCTGGTGCTGGCCAGCTACGCGGCGGCCGGCTACGCGTTCTCGGTGCTGCACTTCCCCGCCAGGAAGGCGCTGTACCGCCTGTTTCTCGCCCTGCTGTTCGTGCCGGGCGTCACCGTCCTGCTGCCGATCGTGCTGCTGGAGCACAAGCTGAACCTGCTCGGCACGCACTGGGGGCTGATCCTGCCGTTCGTCAACGGCTCCGCGCCCCTGTCGATCCTGCTGATGACCAACGCCTTCGACGCGATCCCGGGCGAGCTGCGCGAGGCCGCCCGCGTCGACGGCGCGAGCGAGCTGCGCATCTTCGCCACCATCTACCTGCCCCTGTCCCGGCCCGCCCTGATCACCATCGCCGTGCTCACCGCGATCCCGACCTGGAACGAGTACCTGCTGACCCGCGTCTCGCTCAACGACCCCGACAGCTTCACCCTGCCGATCGCGCTGCAGAACCTGCAGTCCGGCGCGGTGCTGCACTACAACGTGCTGATGGCCGGCGCGCTCATCGTCGTCGTGCCGGTCATCGTGCTGTTCGTCGCGGCGCAGCGGTACATCGTCAACGGGCTCATGGGCGCGGTGAAGGCATGACCCCCGGAGGCACTCCCATGCGACGGTTCCTCATCGCGCTGGTCACCGTCCTGGTGGCCGCGGTCCTCGTGCCGGTGCGGGCGCAGGCCGCGCCGGTCATGTACCCACGCGGCATCGGCGCCGACCTCGGCCCCGCCCCCGTCACGCTCGGCGCCGCCGTGCGCGCCGGCGACGACCCGGCCGGCCTGCGCACCGGCACGCTCGACGGCCGCGGCTACTGGCGGACCCAGGCCGCCGCGGGCACCACCTACCTCGGCGTCACCGCCGACGCCAGCTACGCCGCGAGTGTCGCCGGTGCGCCGGTCGTCGTCGTGGTCACCTACCGCGACGAGGGCACCGGGCAGCTGACCCTGCGGACCGCGTCCGGCGACACCACGGGGGTCGCCGACCTCGCCGGCACGAACGCCTGGCGGCTCGCGGCGGTCAGCCTGCCCGGTGCCGCGCTGGCCGGCGAGCTGCGGCTCTTCGTCGCGGAAAACGACGTCACCGTCGCCCAGATCAGGATCACCACGACCGGACCGCAGGCCACGCTCGGCCCGACCGCGACCGACACCGGCCTCAGCCCGCGCGCCGGCGACAACGAGGCCGGGCTGCGCACCGGCACGACCGCCGGCCGCGGCTACTGGCAGACGAACGCCGCCGCCGACCCGCCGGGCACCAACTACCTGTACATGAACGTGGCCGACAGCTACGCCTACGACAACACCGACGTCGTGATGGTGAGCGTCGACTACCTCGACGCGGGCAACGGCACCCTCTTCCTGCACTACGACTCCCCCGGCGAGGACCTGCCCGACAAGTTCAAGCCGTCGCCGGCCGTCAGCTACGGCGACACCGGGACCTGGAAGACCCAGCACTTCGTGCTCGACGACGCGATCCTCACCAACCGCACCAACGGCGCCGACTTCCGGCTCACCCACGACGGCTCCCCGGTCGAGCTGACGATCGCCGCCGTCCGGGTCACCGTCGTGCCGCGGCAGCTCGACGCCAAGGCGGGCCTGCGCAGCCTCGTCGCGTCGGCGAACCTGGCGCTGTACGCGGCCCGCGAGGGCACCCGCGACGGGCAGTACCCGCCCGGCTCGAAGGGCGCGCTCGCCGCCGCCGTCGCCGCCGCGCAGGCCGTGCTCGACGACCCGGCGGCGACCGAGGACCGGGTGGCGGCGGCGCTGCGCGCGCTCTACGACGCCGACCGGGCGTTCCGGGCCGCGGCCGTCGACACCGACCTGGCCCGCCACGCCACGCTCACCGCCAGCAGTACCGCCGGCGGGTCGAGCCCGGCCGCGGCGAACGACGGCGACCCGGGCACCGTGTGGACCAGCGGCAGCGGCGGCAGCGGCGAGTGGCTGCGGGCCGACCTCGGCACCGCCCGGCCGGTCGACGAGGTCGTCGTCCGCTGGGGCAACGCCTTCTCCCCCGACTACACCGTCGAGGTCTCGGCGGACGGCGCGAGCTGGGCCACCGTCGGCCGCAACGGCGCCGGCGGCGGCACCTCGCGGACCCGCTTCCCCACGGTGACCGCCCGCCACGTGCGGCTGCAGCTCACCGGCTACGCGGCCGGCCTCGGCACGTTCGACGTGGCCGCGCTGCAGATCCGCGACCAGCGCGACGTCGCGCCGGCGCCGCGCCTGGTCGCGACGCGGTACCCCACCGGGGACGCCGTGGTCGCCGACTTCGACGCCACCGCGTACGGCGCCGACCCGACCGGCCGCCGGGACGCCACCGCGGCGCTGCAGGCGGCGCTGTGGGACTGCTACGACGCCGGCGGCGGGACGGTCTGGCTGCCGGTGGGCACCTACCGGGTCACGGCCACGGTCGAGGTACCGGCGTTCTGCACCCTGCGCGGCGACCGCCGCGACCCCGACACGGGCCACGGCGCCTACGGCACGGTCGTCTCGGCCGACCTGCCGTCCGGCGACGCCGGCCCGGTGCTGTTCCGCATCGGCGGCAGCGCCGGCGTCGTGGGCCTCACCACCTGGTACCCGCAGCAGAGCGCGACCGCCCCGGTGCCGTACAACTTCACGTTCGAGATCCCCGGCAGCGCCTGGGCGAGCGACGAGAACTACATGATGAGCACGATCTCCGACGTCACGATGCTCAACTCGTACCGCGGGATCGGGATCAGCACCATGCGCGACGAGCGCGGCCGCCCGCCGGGCAACGGCCAGACCCACGAGTCGGCGACGGTCCGCAACGTGCGCGGCACCGTGCTCTTCGCGGGCGTCGAGGCCTACAACGGCGCCGACGTCGGCACCTGGGAGGACGTCCGGTTCGGCAACGCCTACTGGGCGTCCGCGCCGGCCGCCTTCAACCCGCCGCGGCGGGCCGCGCTCGACGCCTGGACCCGCGCCCACGGCACCGGGTTCGTGCTCGGCGACCTGGAGTGGGACCAGTTCGCGGGCCTGGCCGCCGCCGACTACCGCATCGGCATCCATGTCGTGCGGGGGCTGCGGGCCGAGTTCACCGGCGTCTTCGACGGCGTGCGGATCGAGCGGGCCGGCGTCGCGCTGCAGATCGACCAGTTCGACGCCCGGTGGGGCCTGGCCATGGCCAACAGCTCCCTCGACGGCGCGGTCGTCAACGCCGGGGGCGGGTACGTGAAGCTCACGGCCACGCGGGTGACCGGGTCGATCCAGGGCACGGTGTACCAGCTGGCCGGCCAGCCGCCGGTCGTCGCCGCCGACCCGGTCGCCGCCAAGCCGTCCCGGTTCGCCTTCTACGACGCGGGCGGAGCGCCGCACGGCAACGGCTACCTGCCGGCCCCGGACGCGACCGCGGCCATCCAGCGGGTCCTCGACCGGGCCGGGCGCGACGGCGGCGGCGTGGTGTACCTGCCGGCCGGCTGGTACCGGCTCGACGGGCGGCTCGTCGTCCCGGCCGGGGTCGAGCTGCGGGGCGCCTCGTCGGTGCCGAACCGGGACGAGGACGGGCGCAGCGGGGGTACCGTGCTGCAGTCCTTCGCCGGTCGCGGCGCCACGGCGGCCGACACCGACCAGGCGGCCGTCACGCTGCGGGGTGCCCGGTCCGGGGTGAGCGGGCTGCGGGTCTTCTACCCGGAGAACAACCCGGTCGCCCCGGGCGGCCTGGTCCCCTACCCCTACACGATCCGCGGCCAGGGCGCCGGCAGCTACGCCGTGAACATCGGCCTGCCGAACGCGTGGAACGCCATCGAGATGACCGGCGACCGGTTCCTGGTGCGCAAGATCAAGGGCACGTTCGTCCGGCACGGCGTCACGGTCGGGCGCGCCGACGGCGGCCGGATCGAGGGCGTGCTCAGCAACGGCAACACGTTCGTCCGCACCGGCTACCACGTGCCGAACTGGGTGCTGGGCAAGGACCTGTTCCCGCAGGTGATCGACGGCTGGACCCGCAGGCACGCGGACCTGGTCACCGTGGACGGCGCGCGGCGGCTGACCGTGGCCGGCGTGTTCGGGTACGGGCTGCACAACGGCGTGGTCGTGCGCTCCGGCGACGTGCGGGTGGTCAACCTCGGCACCGACAACCTGGGCTCGGACGGGTTCAGCGTCAAGGCCGACGGCGGGGACGTCACGGTCGTGAACCTCATGCGCTACAACGGGACGACGAGCAGCGGCCGGCTGTCGCTGTACAACGTGATGGTCATCAACATCGTGGAGCATCCGGTGACCGTGGCGGCGGCGCCCGGCGACGCGGGCAAGGTGCGGCTGGACGGCAACGCGACGCGGCCGGGGTACTACGAGCCGGGCACCCAGGTCGTCGCGACGGCGTCGCCCGCGCCGGGCCTGCGGTTCGTGAACTGGACCGTCGACGGGGTCGAGGTGTCCGCGGCGCGCCGGTACGCGTTCACCGTGACCGGCGGGCTGGCGCTGGTCGCGAACTTCGCCCCGGCCGCCTCGTGAAGGTCCTCGTGACGGGAGCCGGCGGCATGCTGGGCGGGGCCGTGGCGGCCCACCTGCACGCCGCCGGCCACCGGGTCCGCGCGCACGACCTCGCTGTCGCCGGACCGGTCGCCGACGACACGGTGATCGGCGACCTGCGGTCCGGCGCCGGCCTCGACCGCCTGGTGGCGGGCGTGGACGCGGTGGTCCACGCGGCGGCGATCCCGGCGCCGGTGCACGACGACGTGTTCGACAACAACGTGAGCTCGACGTACCGGCTGCTGGAGGCGGCCGGCACGGCGGGCGTGTCCCGGATCGTGTTCGTCTCGAGCCTGTCGGCGGTCGGCCTGGCCTGGTCGCGGCGCGGCGCGGCGCCGCTGCGCCTGCCGCTGACGGAGGACCACCCGTACGTCGGCGACGACCCGTACGGACTGTCCAAGCTGGCCGGTGAGCTCGTGACGGCGACGGTGAGCAACCGCTGGGGCAGCCCGGCGGTGAGCCTGCGCTTCCCGTTCATCGGCACGGGCGACCGCCTGCGCCACCACCTGGCCCACGTGCACGAGGAGCTGTCCCGCGACCGCGGCGGCCTGTGGGCGTGGATCGACACCCGGGACGCGGCGGCCGCGGTGGCCGCCGCGCTGACCCGCCCGCTGGAGGGCCACACCGTGCTGCACGTGGCCGCCGCCGACACGACCGCGCCGGTGCCGACGGCGGAGCTGCTCGCCCGCTACCACCCCGCCGCGGCGCTCACCGCGGACCTGCCGGGCTTCACGGTGCCGGTCGCGACGGACCGCTGCCGCGACCTGCTGGCCTTCGCCCCGGCCCACGGCTGGCGGTAGCGGGCCGTCTGGGCGGTCAGCGGGACTTCGCGTCGCGCCAGTCGCGGGGGGTCAGGCCGTAGGTCCGGCGGAACGCCCGGCTGAAATGGGTGGCGTCGGCGAAGCCCCACTGGTGGGCGATCGACGCGATCGTGCGGGTGCGGGACCTCGGCCGGGCCAGCTCGCGGCGGCAGGCCTCCAGGCGGTGCGTGCGCAGCCAGTCGCCCAGGCTCACGCCCGCGCGGGACAGGACGGTGTAGAGGTGCCGGACCGAGACGTGGTGCGCGGCCGCGATCTTCGCGGCGGTCAGGCCGTGGTCGCCGAGGTGCGTGTGGAGGTACTCCATGAGCCGCAGCTCCAGCGTGGACTCCATCGACTCGCGGCCCAGCGACGGGTCGGCCAGGCCGCTGAGCAGCGCCGCCCGCACCAGGTCGATCGTCGGCTGGGCCAGGCTGCCGGCGACCGCGCGCGACCGCAGGTCGGGGCTGTCGGCGATCCGGCGCAGGTAGCCGGCGGTGAGCTCGGCGACCGGGTTGCCGGGGCCGAGCGCGCGGGCGCAGACCTCGCGCAGCGCCGGCTCGGGCAGCGCCAGCTCGGCGACCGGGATCCGGAAGAAGTGCGCGTCCAGGCCGTGGTCGAACATCAGCGTGTACGGGTTGGTGGTGGTGTAGACGGCGAACTCGCCGGTGCGCAGCCGAGCATGCCGGCCGTGCTGCGCCATCGCCGACTCGCCGGCGCCCTGCAGCGTCAGGAACAGCTGCGGCTCGGCGCCGTCGCGGGCCAGCCGCGGGCTGCGGGTGACGGTCGTGGCCATCGAGCGGACGGTCAGCACCTGGACCGGGCCGGCGTCGGACAGGGTGAGCTCGACGTCGATGTCGCCCGGGTCGTCGGGCAGGGCGATCTCGACCCGGACCACGCGGCTCCCTACGGCTTCCCGCACGGCGGCCGCGCGCTGCCCGGCCGGCGCCCCGGCGGCGTTCCACACTGTCGTCATCGGCAGACCCCCGCCAAGCATCCCCAGCCAAGCATCCCCAGCCAAGCGAACGAGCACAACCACCGTGCACACCGGGCCGACCACGCTGCACACTGAGCCGATCGACGTACGCCAGGATCGTGGTGTCCGCACATCTTCGGAAGGGAGCGCCGCCGATGTCCGCTGAGCACGACCGCCAGCAGATCGAGCAGGCCAACGCCGGTGGCCGGGTGCCGGCCGTCTTCGTCCACGGGCTGTGGCTGCTGCCCAGCAGCTGGGAGCGCTGGGCGGCGGTCTTCGCCGAGGCCGGCTTCGCGCCCGTGCTGCCCGGCTGGCCCGACGACCCGGAGACCGTCGCCGAGGCCAAGGAGCACCCGGAGGCCTTCGCCGGCAAGACCGTCGGGCAGGTCGCCGACCACTTCGCCGGGCTGGTCGGCGGCCTGACCCGCAGGCCGGTCGTCATCGGGCACTCGTTCGGCGGCCTGCTCGCGCAGATCCTCGCCGGGCGCGGCCTGTCCTGCGCCACGGTCGCCATCGACCCGGCCCCGTTCCAGGGGGTGCTGCCGCTGCCCATCTCCTCGCTGCGCGCGGCGGCGCCGGTGCTCACCAACCCGGCGAACTACCACCGGGCGGTACCGCTCACGTTCGACCAGTTCCGGTACTCCTTCGCCAACGCGGTCAGCGAGGAGGAGGCGAAGGAGCTGTACGAGACGTTCGCCGTGCCGGCGCCCGGGGCGCCGCTGTTCCAGGCGGCGGTCGCCAACTTCAACCCGTGGAGCGAGACGAAGGTCGACACCGAGCATCCGGACCGGGGGCCGCTGCTGCTCATCTCCGGCGAGAAGGACCACACGGTGCCCTGGGCGCTGACCAACGCCGCGTACAAGAAGCAGGCCCACAACCCCGGCGTCACCGAGATCGTGGAGATGCCGGGCCGGGGCCACGCGCTGACCATCGACAGCGGCTGGCGTGAGGTGTGCGACACCGCGTTGACGTTCGTGCGCAGGTTCGCCGGCGAGCTCTGACGACAGCGCTGCGCCGGCCCGCAGCGGCCGGGCCGGCGCAGACGGGCGGGCGGATCAGGCCGTGCCGGCCCGCTCCGGCTCGGCAGCCGCCGCGGCCGGCGCACCGGTGCGCGTGCGCAGGGTGAGCGCGGCCAGCACCGCGCCGGCCGCTGCGACGAGCGCGGCGCCGGTGAACGCGGCCGAGTAGCCGCTCGTGAGGGCCGGCAGGTCGCCGAGCCGGTCGGCGCCCGCCGCGGCGGCGACGGCGGTCATCGCGGCCAGGCCGAGGGCCGAGCCGACCTGGTAGCTGGTGTTGACGATGCCGGACGCCAGGCCGCCCTCCTCGGGGCGGGCGGCGCCGATCGCCGTGCCGAGCGACGGGATGAACGCGAGGGCCATGCCCAGCGCGGCGACGAGCGAGGCGGGCAGCACGTCGGCGGCGAAGCTGCCGGACGGGCGCACGAACGCCAGCCAGGCGAGGCCGGCCGCGAGGAGCGCGAGCCCGGTGACGACCGTCGGCTTCGGGCCGAAGCGGGCGATCACCCGCGGCGCGAGGGCGATCATGCCCACCATGATGAGCAGGGTCATCGGCAGCAGGGCCGCGCCGCTGGGGAACGCGCTGTAGCCGAGGACCTGCTGGAGGTACAGGTTGAGGTAGAACCACATCGGGATCCACGCCGCGCCGAGCAGGAACTGGGCCAGGTTGGCCGCGGCGAGGTTCGGGGCGCGGAAGATCGCCAGCCGCACCAGCGGGTCGCGCCGGGTGGCCTGCCGCACGACGAACGCGGCCAGGGCGACAACCGCGCCGGCGAGGACGAGCCAGGTCTGCGCCGCGCCCCAGCCGGCCTCCGGCGCGCGGACGACCGCGAACACCGCCGCGCCGAGCCCGGCGGTGACCAGCAGGGCGCCGAGCAGGTCGAGCGAGCCGGGCCGGGCGGCGCCGGCGGGCATCACGGCCGGGACGGCGGCGAGCACGAGCACCGCGATCGGGACGTTGACGTAGAAGACCCAGGGCCAGCTGAGGTACTGCGTGAGCACGCCACCGAGGAACACCCCCGCGGTGCCGCCGGCCGGCGCCGCCGCCCCGTAGAGCGCGAGGGCCTTCGTCAGCTCCTTGGGCGCGCCGCCGAACAGCGTCATCAGCAGCGTCAGCGCCGACGGGGCGATGAGCGCGGCCCCGGCGCCCTGCACCGCGCGGGCGGTCAGCTCGACCGCGACGCTCCCGGCGAGGCCCGCGGCGAGCGAGCCGGCCAGCAGGATCGCCCAGCCGGCGACGAACATGCGCCGGGCCCCGAACAGGTCGGCCAGCCGCCCGCCGAGCAGCAGCAGGCCGCCGAACGCCACGACATACGCGTTGAACACCCACGACAGGTGCTCCGGGGAGAAGCCCAGGTCCTCGCGCATCCGCGGCAGCGCGACGCCGATGATCGAGGTGTCCATGATGACCATGAATTGCGCGAGGGCGATGAGCCCGAGGGCCCACCACCGGCGGGAAGTCGCCATCTCCATCACTCCTCAATACCCCTAGGGGGTATCCGAATTCGATGGAGAGATCCTTACCCCCAGGGGGTATCAAGTCAACCGTGTGCGGCGCCACACCGGGCGGCGTCAGATGTCGAGGTCCTCCACGACCGGGTCGTCCTGGATGGTCTGCAGCGCGACCACGTACAGCTCGGCGGGCAGCACCGACTCCAGCTCCTCGACCGTGTCGACGACCGAGAACGTGGCCTGGGCCGGGGTGCGCATCCAGGCCTGGTCCGGCGACCAGTCGCCGATCCAGCCGCGCCAGCCCGTGGACCACTTCCTGCTGCGCTCCGCGTTCGGGCCGACCGGGGTGTGCAGCGCCGACCGCGCGTGGTGCACGGCGAAGCGCCCCTTGCTCGTGCGGAACAGCGCGTAGGTCTCCTGACCCTCGGAGCTCGACGAGCTCCACTCACCCAGGGCCACCCCGAGGAAGCGCTTGATCGAGGTCTTCCCGACGCCCACCTTCACGGTGATCTCGTCGAACCCGGCCCGCTTGGCCTCCTCGACCTCGACCAGCCGGCGCAGCCCGGTGATGATCGCCGCGGACAGGTTGCTGCCGGTCAGCTCCTGGGCGCGCTGCAGCAGCGGTAGGTCGTCGTCGGCGACGTAGATCGTCTTGTTCGGCATCCGCATCTCACCCCTGGACAGCAGTGTACTCATACGTGTAAGACTACGTACATGCATACGTACACAGCAGCGGTGGAGGTCGACGACCTCGCCGTGACGTACGGCAAGGTGACCGCGCTCGACGGTCTCCACCTCCGGGTCGGGCCGGGCACCGTGTTCGGGCTGCTCGGCCCGAACGGCGCCGGCAAGACCACGCTGGTGAAGGTCCTGTCGACGCTCCTGCAGCCGGCCCGCGGCAGCGCCCGGGTGATCGGCCACGACGTGGTCCGCGACCCGATGGCGGTGCGCCGCTCGATCGGGCTGGCGGGGCAGTACGCCGCCGTCGACGAGGTGCTCACCGGCCGGGAGAACCTGGAGATGGTCGGCCGGCTGTACCGGCTGACCCGGGCCGAGGCCCGCCGGCGGGCGCGGGAGATCCTCGAGCGGTTCGACCTCGCCGATGCCGGCGACCGGCGCGTCGGCACCTACTCCGGCGGCATGCGGCGCCGCCTCGACCTGGCCGCCAGCCTCACCGGGCGCCCGCCCGTCCTGCTGCTCGACGAGCCGACCACCGGGCTCGACCCGCGCTCCCGGCTGGAGCTGTGGGCGATCCTCGACGAGCTGCGCGACGCCGGCACGACGATCCTGCTCACCACGCAGTACCTCGAGGAGGCCGACCGCCTCGCCCAGCGCATCGCCGTCATCGACGCCGGCGCCGTCATCGCCGAGGGCGCGCCCGCCGAGCTCAAGGCGAGCGCCGGCACCGACGTGCTGCGCGTCCGGCTGCACGAGCCGTCCGACGTCGGCGCCGCCGAGCCCCTGCTGGCCGCGTTCGCCGCCGCCGGCACCACCGTCGCCGCGGACAAGCCGGCCGGGGAGCTGACCGTCCGGGTCGCGCGCGAGGACGCCTCGGCCGAGGCCCTGCGCCGCCTCGACGCGCACGGCCTGCGGGTGGCGACGATCCAGCTCACCCAGCCGAGCCTCGACGACGTGTTCCTCTCCCTGACCGGCCACACCGCCACCGCCACGACCCCCGAGGAGTCCCGATGACGCCCGTCGCGGTCCTGCAGGACACGCAGGTGATGGCGACCCGGCAGCTGCGCCGGACGCTGCGCCGCCCGACCTACATCGTGTTCTCGTTCGTCCAGCCGGTCATCTTCGTGCTGCTGTTCCGGTACATCTTCGGCGGCGCCATCGACACCGGCCCGGTCTCCTACGTCAACTTCCTGATGCCCGGCATCATCGTGCAGACCGCGATCTTCGGCGCCCTGGTCACCGGGCTCGGCCTCACCGAGGACCTCGGCACCGGCATGGTCGACCGGCTGCGCTCGCTGCCGATGGCCCGCTCGGCGGTGCTGCTCGGGCGGACCGCGGCCGACCTGGTCACGAACGTGCTCACGCTGCTCGTCATGGCGGCCGTCGGCCTGCTGGTCGGCTTCCGCCCGTCGCAGCCGGCCTGGCAGCTGGCCGCCGCGTTCCTGCTGGTGCTCGCCTTCTCCTACGTCTTCTCCTGGATCAGCGCCTGGGTCGGCCTGTCGGTGCGCAACCCGGAGACCGCGCAGTCGGCCGGCTTCATCTGGGTGTTCCCGCTGACGTTCGCCTCCTCGGCGTTCGTGCCGACGGACAGCATGCCGGGCCCGGTGCGCGCGTTCGCCGAGGTCAACCCGGTCACGCTGGTCGTCGACGCGGTGCGCGGCCTGACCGTGGGCGGCCCGTCACCGGCGACCCCGGCCCTGCAGGCGCTCGCCTGGCTCGCGGCGCTGCTGCTGGTCTTCGTGCCCCTGTCGGTGCGCGCCTTCCGCCGGGCCTGAGCGCCGAGATGGTCGCGTCCCACGGTGTTCCCGAGCCCATCGCAGGACAGCGCCGCCTAGGCCGGCTCGGGCGATGCGGCCTGCGGCCGGTAGATGTCGGGCTCGACGAAGATGAGGGTGGCGATCGGCAGCCTGGCCCGGATGCGGGCCTCGGCGCTGTTCACCGCCGCGGTGATGTCCTCGGCGACGTCGCCCGGCGCGATCGCCACCTTCGCCGCGACGAGCAGCTCGTCCGGGCCGAGGTGCATGGTGCGCAGGTGGATGACCCGCTCGAAACGCGGCTCGGCGGCCAGCGCCTCGCGGATCCGGGCGATGTCGGCCTTCGACGCGGCCTCGCCGACGAGCAGGCTCTTGGTCTCCATCGCCAGGATCACCGCGATCGCCACGAGCAGCACGCCGATGACGAACGTGCCGATGCCGTCGAACACGGTGTTGCCGGTCAGCACGCTCAGGCCGACGCCGAGCAGCGCCACCACCAGGCCGATGACCGCCCCGGCGTCCTCCAGCAGGATCGTCGGCAGCTCGGGGGCCTTCGCGTGGCGGATGAACTGCCACCACGTCTTGCCGCCGCGGATCTCGTTCGCCGACTTCGCCGCGGTGTAGAGCGCGTAACCCTCCAGGCCGATGGCGATGACCAGGATCACGACCGCGACGAGCGGCGAGGTGAGCTCGTGCGGGTGGCGGATCTTCTCGTAGCCCTCGTACAGCGCGAACAGGCCACCGAGCGTGAACAGCACGATGGAGACGATGAACGCGTAGATGTACCGCTCGCGGGCGTAGCCGAACGGGTGCTTCTCGTCGGCCTCGCGCCGGGCCCGGCGCCCGCCGACGAGCAGCAGCGCCTGGTTGGTGGTGTCGGCGAGGGAGTGCACGGCCTCGGCGAGCATCGACGAAGATCCGGTGACGAGCGCCCCGACGCCCTTGCTGACGGCGATGCCGAGGTTCGCCGCCAGCGCCGTCACCACCGCCCTGGTACTGCCGCCGTCCGCCGCCACCGCATCCGCTCCCTCGTCCGTGTTGAGATCAACAGTCTGCCACGGCCGCCGCCCGCCGGTACCATCGCGGACCGATTCCGGTCCTGCGGGGCCGGCACGCCGCAAGAGTGCCGGCCCCGCAGGACGTTCAGCGCAGGCCGTTGTCCCGGATCACGTCCGCGTACCAGCGGGCGCTGCGCTTCGGGAGTCTCCGCTGGGTCGGATAGTCGACGTAGTAGATGCCGTAGCGGACGCCGTAGCCGGAGGCCCACTCGAAGTTGTCCATGAACGACCACGGGAAGAAGCCGAACAGCGGGACGCCCCGCGTCAGCGCCTCGTGGGCCGCGCGCAGATGACCTTCGAAGAACGCCACCCGCTCGTCGTCGGCGATCTCGCCGTCCGGGCCCGCGTAGTCGTGCAGCGCCAGGCCCGTCTCGGTGACCACCAGCGGGAGGGGTGTGTACTCCTTCGCCACCCGTTCCAGGATCTCGGACAGGCCCTCCGGGTGGATGCCGATGCCGGTCACGGTCGGGTGTTCCGGTGGGACCCGCTGCCAGCCGCGCGCCGGGTCGGCCGGGTCGGCGCGGACGTGGTGGCGCTCGTAGTAGTTGATGCCGAAGTAGTCCAGCGGGGCCGCTATCTGCTCCAGGTCGCCGTCCCGGACGAACCCGAAGTCGGTGACCGGGGCGTAGTGGGCCGCCGCGTCGTCCGGGTAGGCGCCGCGGAACAGCGGGTCCAGGTACATCCGGTTCTCGTGCAGGTCGAGCCGGCGCGCGGCGGCCACGTCCTCCTCCGCGTCGCTCGCCGGGTGGACCGAGGTCAGGTTGCAGGTGATCCCCACCTGGCCGGTTACGCCCGCGGCGCGCAGTGCGGCGACCGCCTTGCCGTGGGCCAGGAGGAGGTGGTGTACCGCGGTCACCGCAGTCAGCTCGTCGCGCAGGCCCGGCGCGTGGCGGCCCTCGAGGTGCCCGACGACGGCCGCGCAGTACGGCTCGTTCAGCGTCAGCCAGTACGGCACCCGGTCGCCGAGGCGGCCGTGGACGACCGCGGCGTAGTCGGCGAAGTGCTCGGCGGTGTCGCGGTTCGCCCAGCCGCCGGCGTCCTGCAGCGCCTGCGGCAGGTCCCAGTGGTACAGCGTGAGCATCGGCGTGATCCCGCGCTCCAGCAGCCCGTCGACCAGCCGGTCGTAGAAGTCGAGGCCGGGCGCGTTGACCCGGCCGGCGCCGGCGGGGACGACCCGGGGCCAGGCGACCGAGCAGCGGTAGGCACCGACGCCCAGCTCGCGCAGCAGGTCGAGGTCCTCGCGCCAGCGATGATAATGGTCGCAGGCGATGTCGCCGGTGTCGCCGCGCAGGACCGCCCCCGGGGTGTGGCTGAAGGTGTCCCAGATGGACGGTCCGCGGCCGTCCTCGGCGACGGCGCCCTCGATCTGGTACGCGGCGGTGGCCGCGCCCCACAGGAATCCGTCGGGAAAGCGCATGGTGGAGCCTTTCTGGTGAGTCCGCTGAGTCCGCGGCTTAGTCCGCGGCGCCGCGGGCGAGGCGCCGGCGGCGGCTGACCGCGTCGAGCACGACGGCGACGACGAGGATGACGCCGGTGGCGATGTTCTTCACGGCGGCCGGCTCGCCGAGCAGGTCGAGGCCGTTCTGCACGCTGCCGACGACGAGCGCGCCGAGGATCGCGTGGTAGATCTTGCCGCGGCCGCCGAAGAGGCTGGTCCCGCCGATCACCGCCGCCGCGATCGCGTTGAGCTGCAGGGTGCCGCCGCCGAGCGCGTTGGAGGCCGAGAACTGCCGGGACGCCTCGATGACACCGGCCAGGGCGGCGATCGCGGAGACGAGCACGAAGACGACGACCACGGTCCGGGCGACCGGGATGCCGGCGCGGCGGGCCGCCTCCCGGTTGCCGCCGATGGCGGTGACGTGCCGGCCGAAGCCGGTGCCGGTCATGAGCACGCCGGCGCCGCCGGTCAGCAGCAACAGGAGCACGAACACCCAGGGGATCCCGAAGTACGAGTTCAACAGCCACGTGACGGCGGCGACGAACACCGCGACCGCGGCCACCGCGAGCGCCTCGTGCAGGTGCGGCGGGTTGGGCAGGCCGTGCTTGGCGCGGCGGACGCGCCGCACCGCCCGCAGGCCGGCGAAGCCCGCGACGACGAGCAGCGCGAGCACCCACCCGAAGGCCGGCACCACGTAGCTCGACGCGATCGACCGGATCGCGGTGTCCCGGATCGGGATCTGCCCGCCGTCGCCGACCAGGGCGAGCTGGGCGCCCTGCCAGACGAGCAGGCCGGCGAGCGTGATGATGAACGACGGGATGCCGGCCGAGGTGATGACCAGGCCGTGCACGAGGCCGATCGCCCCGCCGGTGAGCAGGGCCGCGGCCACGGCGAGCCCGGCGGGCGCCCCGTGGTCGGCGATGAGCCGGGCCAGGACCGCGGCGCTGACGCCGGCGACCGCGCCGACCGACAGGTCGATCTCGCCGAGGACGAGCACCATCACCATGCCGACCGCGAGCGTGCCGAGCACCGCGATCTGCAGCAGGAGGTTGGACAGGTTCCGCGCGGACAGGAAGTTGTCGTTGAGGGCCTGGAAGATGCCCCAGACGACGACCAGCCCGACGAGGACGGTGGTCGTCCCGCTCGCCCGCCGGATCACGATCGGCTCCCGGTGATGGCGGCGACGACGTCGTCGGTGGTGTCGTGGCCGGGCCGGAACTCGCCGGCGTTGCGGCCCAGCCGCAGCACGGTGATCCGGTCGGCGACCGCGAACACGTCGGCCATGTTGTGCGAGATGACGACGACGGCCAGGCCGCGGTCGCGCAGGCGGCGGATGAGGTCGTACACCATCGCCGTCTGCGCCACCCCGAGCGCCGCGGTCGGCTCGTCGAGCAGCACGATCCGCGAGCCCCACAGCGCGGCCCGGCTGACCGCGATGGCCTGCCGCTGGCCGCCGGAGAGCGCCGAGACCGGCTTGTCGAGGTCGGGCAGGTGGGCCGCGAGGTCGGCGACGACCGCCGCGGCGTGCGCCTGCATCGCCTCCCGGTCCAGCAGCGGCGAGTGGCGGCGCCGGCGCTCGCGGCCGAGGTACAGGTTGGCGGTCACGTCGAGGTTGTCGCAGAGCGCCAGGTCCTGGTAGACGGTCTCGATGCCGAGCGCCGAGGCCTCCGCCGGCGAGCCGATGGTGACCGGCTCGCCGTCGAGGAGGATCCGCCCCGCGTCGATGCGGTGGGTGCCGGCGATCGCCTTGACGAGGGTGGACTTGCCGGCCCCGTTGTCGCCGACCAGGGCCACCACCTCGCCGGCGGTGGCCGTGAAGTCGACCTCGGTGAGCGCCGCGACGCGCCCGTACCGCTTGACGACGCCGCGGAGCTCGAGGGTCGGGGGACTCACAGACCGCACTTGTCGGCCGCCAGTCCCGCGCAGATCTTGTCCTTCGTGGTGTACCCGTCCTTGATCACGACGTCGGCGATGGTCTCGCGCGTGACCGCGACCGGGTCGAGCAGCACCGCCGGGACCTTGCCCGTGCCGTTGTCGACAGTGCTGGTCGTCAGCTGCGTGGCCCCGGCGGTGTCGCCCTTCGCGAGCGCCACCGCGATCTTCGCGGCGGCCGTCGCCTCGGCGCGGATCGACTTGTACACCGTCATCGACTGGTTGCCGGCCACGATGCTGCCGAGCCCGGCGTCGGTCGCGTCCTGGCCGGTCACCAGGACCTTGCCGTTGAGCTTGCGGGCGGTGAGCGCGGTGATGACGGCGTTGGCCAGGCCGTCGTTGGGGGCGATGACGCCCTGCACGTCGTCGTTGAGCTTGGTCAGCCCCTGCTCCATCGCCTGCTGGCCCTTGGCCGGGTCGAAGCCGGGGGTGTCCGACTCGTACCCGAGCTTGAGCCGGCCGGACTGGAACGCCGGGTCGAGCACCTTGTGCGCGCCGGCCTTGAACGCCCGGCCCGGCGCCGACGTGACGTCGCCGTTGATCATCGCGACCGTGGCGCCCTGCGGCAGCTTGTCCAGCAGGTACTGGCCCTGCAGCTCGCCGACCTTCTCGTTCTGGAAGGAGACGTACGCGGCGGGCACCGCGCCCTCGATCGCGCCGTCGTAGGCGATCACCTTGGCGCCGGCGGCGTCGGCCTTGGCCACGATCGCGGCGCCGGTCTCGGCGGTGAACGGGCTGACGACGATCACCTTGGCGCCGTTGGTGAGCGCGGACTCGGCCTGCTGCAGCTGGACGGCGGCGTCGCCCTGTGCGTTGTTGGCGATCACCTTGATGCCGGGGTCGAGGGCCTTGACGGCCTCCTCGAAGTACGGCTTGTCCTTGCTCTCGAAGCGGTCGGCGCAGGTCGAGCAGGGCATCAGGAAGGCGATGGAGAGGTCCTTGGTGCCCCCGCCGGGCTGGTCGGCGGCCGGTGATCCCTGCGTGCAGGCGGTGGTGGCGAGGGCTAAGGCCAGTGCGGCCGGAGCGAGCAGGCGTCGCAGCATCTGGGTGTCCTTCTCTTTCGGGTGTGGGAGAACGCTTTTGGGGTGTTGGAGAACGCTTTTGGTTGTGGGAAATGCTTTTGGGTGTGGGAAACGCTTTTGGGTGCGGGGAACCGTGCCACCGGCTCTCGCGGGTGGCGTGACGGGGTGTGTCGGGTCTGGTCGGGCGGTTGGTCAGGCGGTTTGGTCAGGCGGTGGTCAGGCGCTCGACGCCGGCGCCGGACTCGATGAGCTGGCTGATCGGGAGCGTGGCCGCGCCGAGGACGGCGGCCTCGGGACCGAGCTGGGAGCGGACGAGGACGACCTCGCCGCCCGGCTGGTCGAGGGCGAACGCGCGCACGGCCGCCTGCAGGTCGCCCAGCAGCTCGGCGGCGATCCGGTCGCCGAACCAGCCGCCGACGATGATCTTCTCGGGGTTGTACAGGTTGACGAGGTTCGACAGGGCGAGCCCGAGGTGGCGCACCAGGCCGTCGATCGCCCGCTGCGCGGCGGGATCGCCGTCGCGCCAGGCGGTGAGGACCGCGTCGACGCCCTCGGTCTCCCGGCCGAGCCAGGTCTCGTCGGGGCCGCGCCACTGGCTCAGGACCGCGGACGCGCCGACGAACGTCTCGACGCACCCGGCCCGGCCGCACCGGCAGTGCGGGCCGTCCAGGCTGATCTTCGTGTGGCCCCACTCGCCGGCGCTGCTGGACGAGCCGCGGTAGAGCCGGCCGTCGGTGATGATGCCGGCCCCGGCGCCCTCGCCGATGAGCACCATGACCGCGTGGTCCGTGTCGCGCGCCGCGCCGAACCAGGCCTCGGCCTGCGTGGTCGACTTGGCGCCGTTGTCGATGTACGCCGGGATGCCGAGGTGGTCGCCGAACCCGGAGAAGTCGACGCCGTGCCAGCCGACGACCTCGGCGTGCACGACCTGCCGGTCCTCCTCGACGATGCCGGGCACGCCCAGCCCGAGGCCGACCACCCGTGCGGCGTCGACGCCCAGCTCGGCCAGCATCGAGGTGACCTGGTCGGCGATGGCGGTGCGGGCCTCGCCGACCTCGATGCGGCGGCCCTTGAAGGGGTACACGCGGCCGGCGAGGCGGTTGAGGCCGAGGTCGAGGACGTCGACCCCGATCTGCGTCTCGCCGACGTCGGCGCCGATGACGAGCGCGGCGTCGTGGGCGACGCTGACGATTGCCCGCCGCCGCCCGCCGTCGGAGTCGAGGAAGCCCTCCTCGCGCACGGTGCCCTCGGCGAGGAGCTCGTTCATCACGTTGGTCACGGTGGCGGCGGACAGCCCGGTCGCCGCGCCCACCTCACTGCGCGAGGTGGGGCCGTTCAGCCAGACGTGCCGCAGGATCAGCGCCCGGTTGCGCCGCCGCACGTCCCTGACCGAAGCCTTCTTCGCCACCGGCCGCCTCCAATCCTTGGTTCAATGATTGTTTTTTAGTCGAAAAAAAGTCCCGGCGCAAGCGTCCCCAACCATCGGCCCGGTTTGCCGCCTTGCGGACCAACACGCGCGACCTTGGACTTGTGGTCCCGAATTTGTCCCCCTTGTCGGACATTTCCGGGACCACAAACTCCAAGATCGGCGCGGTGGGGCGCTGCGCGACGGAGTCAGGCGGGCGACGGCCCGGGCGACGCCGCCCCCGGGAGGGTCACCGTGACGTGCAGGCCGCCCTCCGGGATCGGGGCGGCGACCACCGTGCCGCCGTGGACCTGGGCGATCGACGCGACGATCGCCAGGCCCAGCCCGAAGCCGTCGGTGCCCATGCGGTCGTGCAGGCGGCGGAACGGCTGGAAGAGCGCGCCGACCGCCTCGGCGGCCACCACCGGTCCGTGGTTCGACACCTCCAGGCGGACGTGGCCGTCGGCCACCGAGGTCGCCAGGCGCACCTCGCCGCCCGCGACGTTGTACCGCACCGCGTTGTCCACCAGGTTCGCGGTCAGGCGCTCCAGGAGCACCGGGTCGCCCGTCGTCGGGGCCGGGTCCAGCGACACGCGGGCCCGGCGGTCGCGCAGGTCGGTGCCGTCCAGGACGTCCTCGGCGACCGTCGCCAGGTCGGTCGGCTCGCTCACGACCAGGCCGCGGTCGTTGCGGGCCAGGGTCAGCAGCGCCTCGATGAGCGTCTGCGCCTGGTCGACCGCCGTGCGGACGTCGCGGGCCATCCGCAGCAGCTCGGCCTCGGTCGCGTGCGGCTTGGCGAGGACCACGTCGACGCTGGCGCGCATGACGGTCAGCGGGGTGCGCAGCTCGTGGCTGGCGTTGGCGATGAACTGCCGCTGCCCGTCGAACGAGCGCTGCAGCCGGTCGAGCATCCGGTCGAACGTGTCGGCCAGCTCGCGCAGCTCGTCGCGCGGGCCACCGAGGGCCACCCGGGCCGACAGGTTGTGCTCCGAGGCGGCCCGCGCGGCGGCGGTGAGGCGGTGCACGGGGCGCAGGACCCGGCCGGCGACGAACCAGCCGGCCACGGCCGCGAGCAGGGTCGTCGCGCCGAGGCTCAGGCCCGACTGCCACAGCAGCGAGTCGAGGGTCGCGTCCCGCTGGGTCCGGGCGCCGACGATGATCCCCTCCTCGTACGCCTTCTGGCACTTGACCCGCTGGTTGTAGTCGGCGGCCGGCTCGCCGTTGAGGATCCGCTTGCACGCCTCGATGAACTCGGCGGGCGGCACGTCCCGCCTGCCGTCGACCGGGGTGCTCACCCGGCCGTTGTCGCCGGCGGCCAGGTCGTCGATCCCGGGCAGGTTGGCCGCGAGCAGGCCGTAGGTGATCGCGATGAGCGCGGTGCCGCAGGCCGCGAACAGCACCGTGTACAGCAGCGTGAGCCGCACCCGCACGGTGAACCGGGGGCGCCTCACAGCCGGTAGCCCTTGCCGACGACGGTCTCGATGAGCGGCGGCGCGCCCAGCTTGCGCCGCAGCCGGGCCAGGGTGACCGAGACGACGTTGCTGAACGGGTCGGCGTTGGCGTCCCAGACGTGTTCGAGGAGGTCCTCGGCGCTCACCACGGCTCCGTCGGCGGCGACGAGCATCTCCAGCACGCCGAACTCCTTGCGGGTCAGCGACAGCGGCTGGCCCGCCCGGCTGGCCCGGTGCCGGGCCCGGTCGACGGTGAGGTCCCCGCGGTGCACGACCGGCGGCGCGGACGGCGCGCGGCGAGCGAGGGCCCGCACCCGGGCGACCAGCTCGTGGAACGCGAACGGCTTGCCGAGGTAGTCGTCGGCGCCGAGCTCCAGCCCGTCGACCCGGTCGTCGACCCCGGCCGCGGCGGTCAGCATGAGGATGCGCGCGCCGTCGCCGGCGGCGAGCGACCGGCACACCTGGTCGCCGTGGACGACCGGCAGGTCCCGGTCGAGCACGACGACGTCGTACTCGGTCTCGGCGGCCCGGGCGAGCGCCGCCGCGCCGTCGTGCACCACGTCGACCGCCAGGCCGGCGTCACGCAGCCCCTCGCCGATCCGCTCGGCCAGCGTCGCGTGGTCCTCGACCACCAGCACCCGCATGCCGACATTGTGCGCCACCCGAGATGACATCGGTCCGACACGAGCGGTAGCGCCCGTGTCACCGGCCCGCGCGTACACCTGAGGGTCATGAGAATCGGACTGCTCACCGCGGCGGCCCTGGCCGCCGCGGTCGCCGCGGCGCTGACCGCGTGCAGCGGCAGCGAACCGCCAGGCGTGCCGACCCTCGGCGCGACCGGCCAGTCGTCGCCACCGCCGGCCACCGGCGGCTGCCTGAACGCGGCGGACGGCCTGAACCTGATGACCGGCGGCGACCACAAGACCGAGGGCGGAGGCGGCGGAGGCGAGGAGCTGGGCTACCAGCCGACCTGCGCCGGGACGACCGGCGACGCGCGCAAGAACGCGCTGCACGCCGCGGCCGAGTGCATCCGGCAGCACGGCATCCCGACGTACAAGGACCCGGTGCTGACCGAGGACGGCCACGTGTACACCGACGCGCGCAGCCTCCACGAGGCCGACGAGAACACCATCCGGGCCGCGGCGGACGCCTGCCACGACCTCATCGTCACCGCGCAGCTCGTGCCCGACGGGCAGGCCCCGGCGCCGCCGAAGCTGGTCGAGGCCGGGGTGAAGTCCGCCCGGTGCATGCGGGCCAACGGCCTGCCCAACTTCCGCGACCCGACCGCCAACGACCTGTTCACGCCCGGCCACGGGTTCGGGATGCACCCCGAGGACCTGCCCGGCGACAAGGACGACCCGACGGTCAAGCACGCGATGGAGACGTGCCGGCCGCTCCTCGACGACGAGGCCCGGGTCTCCAGCCTGGGGAGCCTGGCGGCATGAGGCGGCGGACGCTCATCGCGGCCACCGCCACGGCGGCGGTCGCCGCGACCGGGGGCTGGCTCACGTGGCGCCTGCCCGGCGCGCCGGTCCCGGCCGCCGCCGAGGTGCCGACCACGACCGCGAAGGTGACCCGGACCGACCTGTCCACCAGCAGCCAGGTGTCGGGCGCGCTGGGGTACCTCGGCGACTACAGCGTCGTCTCCCAGGGCGCCGGCGGCACGCTCACCGCGCTGCCCGAGCCGGGGAAGGTGATCGGCCGCAACGAGCCGGTGTACGAGGTGGACAACCGGCCGGTGCGGCTCTTCTACGCCGGCCGCCCGGCGTTCCGCCCGTTCGAGGCCGGGATGACCTCCGGGCTCGACGTGCGGGCGCTGGAGGAGAACCTCGCGGCCCTGGGTCACCTGGCGTCGGCCGACAACCGGTTCACGGCGGCGACCGCCACCGCGATCCGGCGCTGGCAGCGGGCGACCGGGCAGGCCGTCACCGGCCGGGTCGAGCTCGGCGCGGTGACGTTCCAGCCGGGCCCGATCCGGGTCACGGCCGTCGCCGCCAAGCTCGGCACCCCGGCCGGCGGCGGGGAGCCCCTGCTCACCGCGACGTCGACGACGGCCGTCGTCACGATCACCGTGCCGGCCGGGCAGACGTACCTCGTGCGCGCCGGCGACCGGGTGACCGTGACGCTGCCCGACCGCCGGAAGGTGCCGGGCAAGGTCGCCTACCTCTCCCCCGTCGCCGACCAGCCGCAGCAGCAACAGGATCCCGGCCGCAGCCAGGTGACCGTGCCCGGCATCGTCACCCTCGACGACCCGCAGGTCGGCGCCGGCCTCGACCGCGCGCCGGTGCAGGTCAGCATCACCGACGAGACCGTCACCGGCGTGCTCGCGGTGCCGGTCACGGCGCTGGTCGCGCTGGCCGGCGGCGGCTACGGCGTCTACAAGCGGTCCGGCGCCACCCGCACCCTGGTCGCGGTCACCCCCGGGCTGTTCTCCGCGACGCTGGTCGAGGTCCGCGGCGGCGACCTGCGGGAGGGCGACGACGTGGAGGTGCCGTCGTCATGACCGCCGCCCTCGAACTGCGCGGCGTCGGCAAGACGTACCCGCCGCCGACCGCCGTCACCGCACTGTCCGATGTGGACCTCACCGTCGAGCCCGGCGAGACGGTGGCGATCACCGGCGCGTCCGGGGCCGGCAAGACGACGCTGCTGAGCATCCTCGGCACCCTCGAACGGCCCACCGCCGGCACGGTCCGCGTCGCCGGCACCGACACCTCGGCCATGTCCGACCCGCAGCTGTCCGCCGTCCGGGCGTGGCGCATCGGGTTCGTCTTCCAGCAGTTCTTCCTACTCGACCACCTCACGGTGCTCGACAACGTGGCGACCGGCCTCGTGTACCGCGGCATGCCCGCCGGCACGCGCCGGGAGCACGCGGCCCGCGCGCTGGAGCGGGTCGGGCTCGCCGACCGGGTGCGGCACCGGCCGGCCCAGCTGTCCGGCGGCGAGCGGCAGCGGGTGGCGATCGCCCGCGCCGTCGCCGGCCGCCCGGCGGTCCTGCTCGCCGACGAGCCGACCGGCAACCTCGACACCGCCAACGGCCGCCAGATCGTGCGGCTCCTGGCCACGCTGCGCGACACCGGCGAGGACACCACGGTCGTGCTCATCACCCACAACGCCGACGTCGCCGCGGCGATGGACCGGCAGATCCGGCTGGAGGACGGGCGGATCGTCCACGACTCGGGAGTCGCCGCATGAGCCTGCGCAGCCGCCTCCGACCGGCCGACGCGATATCCATCGGTACCGCCGGAATCCGCGCCCGGCGGATGCGCTCGACCCTGTCGGCCCTCGGGATCGCCATCGCCATCGCCGCGCTCGTCGCCGTCCAGGGCGTGGCCGAGTCCTCGAAGCGCCAGCTGCTCGACGAGCTCGGCCGGCAGGGCAACCTGCTCACCGTCGCGACCGGGCAGACCTTCGACGGCCGGCCCACGCCCCTGCCCCTGACGGCGCAGGCGATGATCGCGCGCATCCCGCCGGTGCTGTCGACCACGGCGGTCGGCGACATCGACGGCGCCACGGTCCGGCGCACCGACCGCATCCCGCCGCAGAACACCAACGGCATCACCGTCCTGGCGGCGCAGCCCTCGCTGCCGGCCACGCTCTCGGCGCGGATGGTGCGCGGCACGTACCTCGACCAGGTCGCCGAGCAGTACCCGGAGACCGTCCTCGGCAACGCGGCGGCGCGCAGCCTCGGCATCGACCGGCTGGACGGGCGGACCCAGGTCTTCATCGCCGGCCGGTACTTCACCGTCGTCGGCATCCTCGACCAGGTCGGCGTCGCGCCGGAGCTCGACACCGCGGCCCTGATCAGCTTCGGCGTCGCCGACCGCTTGTTCGGCCTGGGCGGCGTGCCCACCCGCATCTACCTGCGGGTACACCCCGACCAGGTGGCGGCGGTCGCGGCGGTGCTCGGCCCGACCGCATCGCCGGAGAACCCGCGCGACGTGCAGGTCCAGCGCCCCTCCGACGTCCTGCTGGCCCGCCTGCAGGCGAAGGACGCGTTCGTCGGCCTGTTCCTCGCCCTGGGCGCGATCGCGCTGCTCGTCGCCGGCGTCGGCATCGCGAACATCATGGTGATCTCGGTGCTCGAACGCCGCGCCGAGATCGGCCTGCGCCGCGCCCTCGGCGCCCGCCGGCGGGACGTGGCCGCCCAGTTCCTGCTCGAGTCGTCGCTGCTTGCGGTCGTCGGCGGCGTCGCCGGGGTCGCCCTGGGCTGCCTGGCGACGGCGGTCGCGGCCCGGCTGGCCGGCAACCCGGTGGCGATCCCGCCGGAGACGGTGGCGGCCGGCCTGGCCGCGGCGCTGCTGGTGGGCACGCTCGCCGGGCTGTACCCGGCCGCCCGCGCCTCCCGCCTCCCCCCGGCCGACGCCCTACGCACCCTGTAGGCCCCCGCCGGCGGATCGGATCGGAGCCGACAGGCGAGCCGAACCGCGTCAGGGGGAGGACAGGGCCTCTGTCGGGGGCAGGCGGGCCGCCCGGACCGCCGGATAGAGGCCCGCTACGCCGCCGATGAGCACCGTGGCGGCGAGTGCGCCGGCCGTCGCCCATCCCGGGACGACGGCCGGCCAGCGTTGGTAGGTGGCGTACGAGGCCGTCACGGCCACGCCGAGCAGGACGCCGCCCAGGCCGCCGAGTGCCGACAGCAGCAGCGACTCGGTGAGGAACTGCAGGCGGACCTGGCCGCGGGTGGCGCCCAGCGCCCGGCGCAGGCCGATCTCCGAGCGGCGTTCCAGCACCGAGATGACCATCGTGTTGGCCACGCCGACGCCGCCGACGAGCAGGGCGACCGCGCCGAGGCCGAGCAGCAGGGCGTTGAGGGTTTCGCCCGCCGCGCGGCGGGCGGCGAGGAGGTCCGAGGGCTTGGAGACGGCGACGGCGCCCGGCGCGACCGGGTTGGCCGTGGCGGCGAGGACCGCGCGGACGGACTCGACCTGCGGGTCGGCGCACCTGAGGTACACCATGGTCGCGTACCCGTCGAAGCCCAGTGCCTCGGCGGCGACGTCCCAGCCCACGAGGACGGCGGCGTCCAGCTCGGGGGCGAGCGGGACCGGGTCGAGGACGCCGACGACCGTGAAGCGCTGCGCGCCGACGAGCAGCGAGGTGAGCGGGCTCGGGCGGCCGACGCCGAGCCGGTCGGCGGCGGACGCGCCGAGGACGGCGGCCGGGTACCGGGCGGTCGCGCCGTTGAGCCAGGTGCCCTCGCGCACCGTCGCGCCCACGGTCTGCGGCAGGCCCAGCCGGGCGGCGAGCACGACCAGGCCGTTGGTCTCGGCCTTCGGGATGCGGTCGCTGCGGTACACGCGGGCACCCTCGACCTTGCCGGTGGCCGCGACCGTGGTCACCGGGCCGATCCGGCCGATCATCGGCTCCGCCTCGGCCGGCAGCGTGGCCCGCCGGCCGAGCAGCGTCTGCCCGGGCGCGACGGTGAGCAGGTTGGTGCCGAGCGCGGCGAGGCGCCGGTCGAGCTGCTCCTGCGACGAGGACGAGATGCCGACGACGGCGACCATCGCGGCGATGCCGATGGCGATGCCGAGCGCGGAGAGCAGCGCGCGGGCGGGCCGGGTGCGCAGGCCGGCGCCGCCGACGCGGACGACGTCGGCGGGTGCGAGCCGGGCCGGGGACAGGCGGGTCATGCCGCACCCACCAGGCGGCCGTCGTGCAGGCGGACCTGCCGGTCCAGGCCGGCGGCGAGGTCCCGGTCGTGCGTGATGACCACGACCGTGGTGCCGCCGGCGTGCAGCTCGCGCAGCACGGCGAGGACGCCCTGCCCGGCGGCCGAGTCGAGGTTGCCGGTCGGCTCGTCGGCGAGCAGCAGGGCCGGCTCGCCGACGACGGCGCGGGCGATGGCCACGCGCTGGCGTTCGCCGCCGGAGAGCCGGTGCGGCTCGTGGCCGAGGCGGTGCCCGAGCCCGACCCGCTCGAGCGCGGCCACGGCCCGCTCGCGGCGCCGCCGCCGCGGCACCCCGGCGTAGAGCAGCCCGTCGGCGACGTTGTCCAGGGCGGGCACGCCGGCGGCGAGGTGGAACTGCTGGAACACGAACCCGATCCGGGTCGCCCGCAGCGCCGACAGCTGCCGGTCGGTGAGCGTGGACAGGTCGTGGCCGGCGATGCGGACCCGCCCGCTGGTCGGCCGGTCGAGCGCGCCCAGCATGTGCAGCATCGTCGACTTGCCGGACCCGGACGGCCCGACGACGCCGACGAGCTCGCCCGCGGCGACGGCGAGCGTGACGCCGGCGAGGGCGTGGACGCCTCCGGGGTACACCTTGGAAACCTCGGTCAGCTCGATCATGCCGGCATCCCCACGGTCAGGCCCTCGCGCAGGCCGTCGCCGGTGACCTCGACCCGGCCGCCGGCGAACAGCCCCGGCTCGACGCGGACGTAGTGCGTGGTCGCGCCGTCGACGACCTCGACGCCGTAGCCGCCCTCGGCGAGCGCCACGAGCGCCGCGACCGGCACCGTGAGCACGTCCCTGCGGTCGGCCGCGGTGAACACGACGGTGACCACGGCGGCCTCCAGGCCCGCGGCCGTCGCCGGGTCGGCGAGCGCGACGACGGTCTCGATCCGGGTCTCCGGCGGCGCGTCCGGGCCGGACGGCTGCTCGACGACGGTCGACACGCGCTCGACCCGGCCGGCGACGGCGCGGCCGTCGGGCAGCCGCACGCCCACCGCGACGCCGGCCCGGGCGAGCCGCTGCTTCGACACGTCGAGCAGCACGACGATGCGCCGGTCGGTTCCGGTGTACCGCAGGACCTCGTCGCCGCCGCCCGTGGAGCGGTTCACCCCGGCCGTCAGGGCGGCGACGCGGATCTCGCCGGGCGCGAACAGCACCCGGCCCAGCTCGACCACCCCGGTCTGCGGCAGGCCGAGGTCCCGCTGCCAGCGGCGCACGGCGGCGGCGGTGCTCGCCGAGTACCGCGCGTCGGGCGTGAACCCGCCGTGGCCGAGCGCGGCGAGGTTGCTCTCCAGCTGGCGCACGTCGGCGCCGGTGACGCCCGGGGCGAGCGGGCGGTAGGCGGCGACGTCGCCGTAGAGCAGGACGACGGGCGTGTCGTCGACCCGGTACACCGCCTGGCCCCGGGTGACGCGGTCGCCGGCGAGCGGCATCCGGGTGACGACGCCGGCGATCCGGCCGGCGAGGCTGGTCTCCGTGCCGTACCCGAGGTTGCCCGCCTGCTCGTAGGTGTCGACGATGGTCTGCCGGGTCACCTCGGCGGTGGCCGGCGGCCGGCGGGCGCCCGGCGGCGCTCCGGCGTCGCCCCGGAGCCTGAGGCCGCTCGCGGCCGCGGCGGCGGCCCCCGCCGTGAGCACGCCCATCGCCCACAGCGCGGCCCTGCGCCTCACCGCGACGGGGCGGGTGACCGGCCGCCATGCCGGATGCACGCCGCCGCGGCCTCGTCGTACTGCGGGTCGAGCCGCACCGACTCCGGCACGTCCCGGTGCAGGTCGGCCTCCGGGTCGGGGAAGTCCTCGACGCCGTGGGCGCGCATGCAGCGCGACTCCTCCCGCGCGGCCTCCAGCTTCAGGTTCAGGTCCTCGGGGCTCAGGACGCTCTCGTACTGCCGGCAGGCCGCCATGGCGGCGGCGAGCACGTCGGCGTCGATCTGGCCCTTGTCGAACCCGCCGCCGACGCGTACCCCACCGTCGGCGCCGACCACCGGGTCGGCCTCCGGCACGCCGTGCTCACGCATGCAGCGGGCGTGCCGCAGTCCCTGCTCCTGGGCGCTGAGGGTGGTCGTCGCCCGGGGCGTTGCCGAGCCGCTCACGGTCGCCACCGGGTCGCCTCCGGCCGGGGCCGTGCACCCGGCGAGCGCAGCCGCGAGCAGCAGGGCGGCGATCCGCACTTCTCTCGTCATGGAGTCCAGTGCAGCGGGGAGGGCGCAACGGTACCGTTGCCGCGTCTGTAACGCCCGTGTAACCCCTCGTCGCCGAGACTGCGACGGTGCGGGTGTTGCTCATCGAGGACGAGGCGGTGCTGGCCGAGCAGGTCGCCGAGGGCCTGCGGGACCAGGGCATGGCGGTCGACGTGGCGGCCGACGGGCTGGACGGGCTGCACAAGGCGACGGCGAACCGGTACGACGTCGTGGTGCTGGACCGGGACCTGCCGCTCCTGCACGGCGACCAGGTCTGCACCGCCCTGGCCGCGGCCGACGGCACCGCCCGGGTGCTGATGCTCACCGCGGCCGGCGAGGCGGCCGACCGGGTCGCCGGCCTGACCCTGGGCGCCGACGACTACCTGCCCAAGCCGTTCGTGTTCGCCGAGCTGGTGCTGCGGGTGCGGGCCCTGGCCCGGCGGGCGGCCGGCGCACCGCGGGTGCTGCGCCGCGCCGGCCTGACCTTCGACACCGCCCGCCGCGTCGTCACCCGCGACGGCCGCACGATCCCGCTGACCACGAAGGAGCTGGCCGTGCTGGAGATCCTCATGACCGCCGACGGCGCCGTGGTCAGCTCCGAGGACCTGCTGGAGCGGGCCTGGGACGAGCACGCCGACCCGTTCACCGCCACGGTGCGGGTGACGCTCGCCCGGCTGCGCCGCAAGCTCGGCGACCCGCCCCTGATCGAGACGGTGGTGGGAGCGGGGTACCGCCTGTGAGGCACCCGTCGATCCGCCTGCGCCTGACGGTCGTCTACGCGATCGTGCTGGTCGTCGCGTGCGCCGCGCTGCTGGCGCTGAACTACTGGCTGCTGTACCACAGCCTGTACAACAACATCCACGACCCGACCCCGGCCGAGCTGGCGAAGATGCGCAGCACCCCGCCCGACATCGCCCCCGAGCTGGGCGAGAAGCTGCGGGCCGTCGACATCGACGCGGCCCGCATCGCCGAGCGGCGCCGCGAGACGCTGCTCGGCACCGCCGGCACGTCCGCGATCGGCCTGCTCGTCACGGCCGTCGCCGGCCTCGGCATCTCGTGGATCGTCGCCGGCCGCCTGCTCCGCCCGCTGCGCACCCTGACCGCCACCACCCGCCGCATCTCCCAGGACCGCCTGGACGAGCGGATCGCGCTGACGGGCCCGCACGACGAGCTGCACGAGCTGGCCGACACGTTCGACGCGATGATCGGCCGCCTGGAGTCGGCGTTCGCCAGCCAGCGCCGCTTCGTCGCGGACGCCGCCCACGACCTGCGCACTCCCCTGGCGATCGTGCGCACGGGCCTGGAGGTCCAGCTGGCCAAGCGGCAGGCCACGGTGCCCCAGTGGGAGGAGGTGGCCCGCCGCGCGCTGACGGCGACGTCCCGCGCCGAACGGATGCTGGACGGCCTGCTGGCCCTGGCCCGCAGCGACAGCGGCGTGCTGGCGCTCGAGCCGTGCGACCTGGCGCTGGCGGCGGCCACGGCGCTGAGCGCGGTGGACGAGGAGGCCGTGGACCTGACCGTGACGAGCGACCTGCGCCCGGCCCCGGTGACGGGCGACCCGGTCCTGCTCGACCGCCTGGCCGCCAACCTGGTCGACAACGCGGTGCGGCACAACCACCCGGGCGGCCGGGTGTCGGTGTCGACCGGGCCCGCGGGACTCACGGTCCGCAACAGCGGCCCCGCCGTCCCGCCTGAGGACCTGGACCGCCTGTTCGAGCCGTTCCAGCGCCTGGCCTCGGGCCGCGCCGCCAGCCCCGCGTCGACCGGCCTGGGCCTGGCGATCGTCCGCTCCATCGTGCACGCCCACGCGGGCACCATCACGGCGACCCCGAACCCGCAAGGCGGCCTGACCGTCACCGTCGCCCTGCCTGCCCGGTGAGCGTCCGCGCGGCATCACCGCGGCCGGCGTCGGTCGTGCCGTCGCGCTGCCGGTTGACCGGTGGCCGGGCGGGGTGGCAGGTTGAGGAGATTCTGGTGCTGCGATGTGAGTTCTCGGCCGGCACGATGCGTTCGCTGCGCAAGCAGCTGCGGCGTCGTGCGCTGGACTGTGGTCTGAGCGGACGGGTGCTCGACGACTTCGTCGTCGCGGTCAACGAGATCGCCACCAACGCGGTCGTGCACGGCGGCGGGTCCGGGACGCTGTCGCTGTCGACCGGCGACGGCCAGCTCATCTGCGAGATCTCCGACAACGGGGCCGGGCTGCCGCTCGCCGCGCCGGACGGCGACGGCGGCGGCGACCTGGTGGCCGAGGCCGGCCGGGGGCTGCACCTGGCGCGCGCCCTGGCCGGCCCGATCACCGTCTCACGCGGCGCCGGGCCCGCCGTGGTCCGGCTGGTCGCCGATCTTCCGGCGCCTGGCTGACGGCGCGGATCGCGCCGCCGCGCGGCGCCGGCGACGATGGGCGGCGACGGCCAGGCCGAGGTTCAGGGCCGTGCTGACGAAGGTGAGCGCCGCGGCTGCTGCCTGCGCGTACTCGGTCCATGCGGTCATGGTTGGCAGTGCACGGCACCGGATCGCCGTTCGGCCACAGGTCCGAACGCATCCGAAGCGGGCCGGCGCCGCCGCGCTCGTGCGGCCGGCCGGGGTTCGGCGTTCGGCGAACCGCCGCCGGAGGGTCCGAACGGGTCAGCGCTCCAGGCTGCGGCTCACCGCCGCGGCGAGCCCGTCCGCGGCGAAGCTGTGCGGATTGGCGGCGGCGTGCCGGACCGCCGACGCCAGGCTCCCGGGCGGGCCGTGCGCGACGACGAGCGCGCTGGCGCCGGTGTCGAGCGCGGCGAGGATGATGTCGTCGCCGTCGTGCGCCGACAGGATGACGATGCCCATGGCCCGCCGCGACGCGCGCACCGCCCGGGCGAGGTCGAGGCCGCTGCCGTCGGGGAGCGCGGCGTCGAGGATCACCACGTCCGGATCGTGCTGGTCGAGCAGCGCCACCGCCGCCGCGGCGGTGTTCACGACGCCCGTCACCACGATCCGGCCGTCGGCGGCGAGGCCGGCGTGCTCCCCGTCGCGGTCGCCGACGACCACGACGGTGATCGGGGCCGCGGGGTCGGCGGGCGCGGTCCGGCGGGGGCGCCTGGTCCTCTTGCCGATCACGAGCGGTTCCGCGGCCGGTGCCGTGGCTTCCTGGCCGGGCGGGGCCGGCGACTCGGCCGCCGGCGGCGGCTCCAGCGCGTGGTCGACCGACTCGTACAGCTCGAACACGCGGTCCAGCGCCGTGATCCGGAAGATCTTGTTCAGGCGCTCGTGCGGGCACACCACCACGAGCCGCCCGCCCATCGCCCGCTGCCGGCGCAGCGCGCCGACGATGACGCCCAGGCCGGTGGAGTCGAGGAACTCGACCCGGCTCATGTCGACGATCAGCAGCCCGGTGCCCTCGTACGACACCTCGACCAGGTGCTCCCGCAGCCGCGGGGCGGTGTAGACGTCGACCTCGCCGCCCACCATGACGACGGCGTGGCCGTCCCCACGTCGGGTGGTGAGCGACAACTCCATCGGTTGGACTCCGGTGTGTCAGGCTGGCCGGCCTCTGCGCAGGGTAGCCGCAATGCTACGGGCGCGCTATGGAGCCGTCGGCGTTCAGGCCGAGGCGTTTGACCCACGTCGCCTCGTCGGAACGTCCGAGCGCGGTGAGCAGGGTGGGCAGCAGGTCGGCGGCGTGCTGGTCCCCCGCGTTGATCCGGGTGACCAGGGCACCGGCGTCCGCCCGCTCGACGAGGAGCTCGGCCAGGTGCCACGCCGCCGACCGGTCGCCGCCGTCGGCCCGGCGGGTGAGCTCGTCCACGGCGCCGCGCCCGGCGAGCAGCTCGGCCAGCTGCCAGGCCGAGGGCGGGTCACCGGCGTCCGCCCGCTCGCGGAGCAGCTCCTCGGCCTCGCGCTGTTCGCCGTGCCGGGCCATGAGGTCGGCCAGCTTCCCCGCCGCCGTGCCGTCGCCGCCGCGCATCAGGCCCTGCAGGACCGCCGCGGCGGCGGCCACGTCGCCGGCGTGGCGCTCCAGGAGCTCCGCCAGCCGGTACGCGGCCACCGCGTTGCCCGCCTCGGCCCGGCGCCGCAGGAGCTGCGCCGCCTCGTCGAGCCGGCCGTCGCTCCGGAGCAGGTCGGCGAGGCGCCACGCGGCGTCGTCGTCGCCGCCGTCCGAGCGCGCCCGCAGCTCGTCGACGTCGCCCCGGTCGGCGAGCACGCCCGCGAGCCGCCACGGGGCCGACCAGTCGCCGTTGCCGGCCTGCTCCTCCAGCAGGGCGATCGCCTCGTCGTCCTCGTCGTTGCGCACCAGCAGGTCGGCCAGGCGCGACGCGGCGTCGCTGTCCTCGGGCAGCCCCTCGAGGATCTCGATCGCCCAGCCGGTGTCGCCGCGTTCGGCCAGCAGGTCGGCCAGGCGGACCGCCGACGGCACGTGGCCCGGGCGCGTCGACATGAACGTCCGCATGACCAGGACGGCCCGGTCGACCGCACCGGCGTCGACGAGGTGGTCGGCGAGCCGGGACATGGCCGCCCAGTCACCGGCGAGCGCGCGGCTCGTGAGCGTGCCGACGTCGTCGCGCCGGACCAGCACCCCGGCGAGCCGCCGGGCCGCCGGCTCGTCACCGCCGTCGGCCCGCCGCGTGAGCTCCTCGATCCGGTCGTGCTCGACGAGCAGCTCGGCCAGGCGCCGGCCGGCCTCGTCGTCGCCGCCGTCGGCGAGCGCGCCGAGCTCGTCGAACTCGCCCCGCAGGGCCAGCAGGGCCGCCCGGCGCAGGGCGTCGGCCGGCGTGATCGGCGAGATCCGGCGGTACAGGTCGACGGCGTAGCGGTACCGCAGGGTGCGCTCCGCGCCGCGGGCCAGGCGGCCGAGGTCCTCGACGTCACCGACATGCTCGACCGCGGCCTGCCAGGCGGAGTCGGGGACCGGCTCGGCGTGCCGTGCCCCGCCGGCCTGCTGCTGGAGGAAGTCGGCCACGGTGTACCCGTCGACCTCGCCCATGTCGACCGCCTCGGGCCGCAGCGCGGCGGCGGCGCCGAGCATGGACTTCGTGGCGTACGCCAGGGCGGTGTCGAACCAGTCCGGCTTCGCCGCCGCCCGCTCCCGCGTGGAGCAGTAGCCCCGGGCCGCCGCCCGCAGGCAGGTGGCCGAGATCGGGTGCAGCACGCCGAGCCGGGTGAGGTCCACGGCCGCGGCGATGACCGCTCGCGCGTAGGGGTCGGCGTTCTGCCAGTGGCGCAGCAGGTGCGGCCCCGCGGCGAGGGTCTGGGTCAGCCCGTACTCGCCGGACGCGAGCGCGGCGCGGACCCGGGGGTCGGCCTCGGCGACGCGCCGGGCCCGGTCGAGCTCGGCGTCGCTGAGTCGCGGCTCGACGACGATGACGTTGGCGAGGTCGACCAGGGTGCGCGGCTTGGCGTGGGCGCCGTAGGGCACCTGGAAGGAGGTGTACTCGGCGTACTGCTCGGGCCACAGGGTGCCGACGATCATCACCGGTGCCGGGGCCCGCAGCAGCTGGCGCACGGTGCCGTCGTCGAGCGGCGGGTCGCCGCTGACGTACCGGTGCAGCTCGTCGAGCCACACGACCGAGTTGGCGACGGGGTGCTCCGCGAAGGCGGCGACGTCCTCGGACCGGTCGGGATGCACGAGCCACCACTCGGGCAGCATCCGCCGGATCGCCTCGAAGGCGCTGCGGGTCTTGCCGGTGGAGGAGTGGCCGACGAGGAGGATGAACGTGCCGGCCCGCGCGCCCTTCTCCACCGCCCGCTGCAGCCCGTTCCAGCCCTGGTCGAGGTCCCGTTCGATGTACGCCGGGTCGTCGGCGTCGGTGTCGCCGACCCGGATGGCGGCGTGGACGCCCAGGTGGCGCGGGTTGGCGTCGCGCACGCGGACCGCGTTGGCCGGCACGCGCCGGTCGTCGGCGCGGATCCGGTGGAGGAGGTCGAGCCACCCCGGCAGCTCGGCGGCGGGCACCCGGCACGCGACCAGGAAGGTCCGCAGCGTCTCCTCGGTCGGCAGGCTCTTGCCGCCGAGCATCTCGCTCACCGTGCCCTTCGGCAGCCGCTTGCCGGAGTTGGCGTCGAGCTGCGCGTAGGTCAGGCCGGCGGCGCGGCGCAGCTCGTCGAGGCGGGCGGCGAACTCCGCCCGGTTCGTCACGCTCGTCACGTCCATGCAACGCTCCCGATGTCGTCCTTGGCGAGACTAACGTCGGTCGCTGTCCGGCGCCTCCAGGAGCCCGAGGCGCAGGGCCGTCATCAGCGCCTGCGCCCGGTTGGCCGCCCCGAGCTTGTCGTACAGCCGGCCGATGTGCGTCTTCGCCGTCGATTCGGCGGTCCCGAGCCGCGCGGCGATCCCGGCGACGCTCAGCCCCTCGGCCAGCATGTGCAGCACCTGCCGTTCGCGGGGCGACAGCTGCGGGCCCTCAGGGGCGAGCCGCCGCCGCATCGCCTCGGCGAGGTTCGCCGCGGTGAACGCGCTGGGCGCCGACGCCGCGTGCCGGGCCGCCGCGACCACGACGTCGGCCGGGTCGGCCTTGGACACGAACGCGGACGCGCCCGCTTCGAGCGCGCCGAAGAGCTGGTCGTCGCCGGCGTACATGCTGAGCACGACGATGGCCGTCGTCGCGCTCACGCGGCGCAGCGCCCGGGTGGCGTCGAGGCCGCTGCCGTCGGGCAGCCGGAGGTCCATGACGATGACGTCCGGCTGCAGCGCGCCGGCCTGCCGCACCGCCTCGGCCGCCGTCGCCGCCTCGCCGACGACCCGGAACTGCGCGTCCCGCTCGAACACGTGCCGGAGCCCGTAGCGGATCAGCTGATGGTCGTCGACGATGAGGACGGTCGTGCGCACCCGATGCCTCTCGGACACGGACCGCGCGGTCCGGGCGACGCGCCGCAGCGCGGTCCGCTTCGCCGCGGCGGGCTCCACCCGCGGAGGCGGGGGCGGCGCGACCGCGGCGGTGACGGTGTCGTGCACGGCGAAGTAGCCGTGGACACCGGTGTCGACGAGCAGCTGCCGCACCCGGGCCGACGGGCTGGCGATGGCCAGCCGCCGCCCGGGTGCCCGGATGGTCCAGCACGCCTCGACGAGCGCCGAACATCCGGCGTCGTCCATCCGCCCGATCCCGCGCACGTCGAGCACCACGGGCCCGGCCCGCTCACCGGCGGCGTCGACGAGGAGCCCCCGCACCCGGCCCGCGGAGCCGTGGTCGAGCTCGCCGGACACCGCGATGACGACGTGCCCGGCGACCACCCCGACCGACAGCTCCACCCACTCACAGTGATCGCTGCCGGGTGCGGCCGCAATCCGTGGGCGCGATCACCGTGTTTGTTGCAGGACCGGTGCCGGGGCGCTCAGCCGCCAGTTGCTCTTGCCGGTGGTCTTGACCGCGTACATGGCGGCGTCGGCGCGGCGGAGGAGGTCGGCGCGGGACGTCGGGGCGTCGCTGACGAAGGCGATGCCGATGCTCGCGCCCACCGCCGCCCGGTGGCCGTCGATCGCCACCGGGGTCGCGACGGTGCGGACCAGGCGGTCCGCCAGGGCGGCGGCGTGGGCCGCGGTGCGCTCGGTGAGCACGACGAACTCGTCGCCGCCCAGGCGGCAGACGGTGTCGCCGGCGGCCTCGCGGGTCAGGCGGGCGGCGATCTCGCACAGCAGGCGGTCGCCGACCTCGTGGCCGAGGCCGTCGTTGACCGCCTTGAAGCCGTCGAGGTCGAGGAGCAGCAGGGCGGTGTCGGCGCCCGTGGTCGTGTACCGCTCGATCGCCTCGTCGGCCCGGCGGGCGAGGTACGCCCGGTTGGCCAGGCCGGTCAGCTCGTCGTGCCAGGCCTGGTGCTGCAACCGCTCGGTGAGGCGGCGGTTCTGGGCGAGCAGGCGGCCGTTCTCCCGCAGGGCCGCCGCCTGCCGGGCCGCGACCAGGCCCACCAGGACGCCTGCCGGCCGCGTACACGAACAGCGCCCGGGCGAGGCTGACCCAGAACCGGGCGGTGGCGGGTGCCAGGCCGGGGACGCGGGCGGTGCGGTACACCACGTGCGTCAGGGCGGCGATGAGCGCGAGGTTGGCCAGCACGATGACCGGGCGGGCCGCGGCGGGCGCCAGCACCAGCGCGGCGAGCACGCCCGCACCGGCCGTGGCCACGCCGGCCGGGAGGACCGGGCGCATGCCGTTCGCGTCGTCGGCCTGTCCCACGAGCCCTGACATCGGCAGCACCGGCCGTGACCTGAACGATTGCCGGACCCTGGTCGTGCGGCGGCGCGTAACGGACCGCGGGGGTGTGCCGCCCGTTCGGTATGCGGCGTCGTCCGCAGCGCTCCATCCAGCTTCAGCCAACGGACGGGGGTGGGCCGGGGCGCTTCGAGCGTCCCGGCGCACCGCGCCTACCGGGCCAGCCGCGCCCAGTCGCGTTCCATGCCCGCCAGCGCGACCGGCAGGTCCGGGAACCGCTCCTGGTCGGCGACCGCCGCGAGGACGAGCCGGCCCGCGTACGACAGGGCCAGGACGCTGACCGCGAGGTTCCCGGCGAGCGCGCCGACCGGCACCAGGTCGAGCACGGGGGCGCCGAGCATCCGCACCGGTGCGGCCGGTCCGGGCACGTTGCTCACCACCAGGTTGACCATGCGCTGGCCGCGGCCGAGCCGGCGGGCCAGCCCGGCCCGGGCCGCGGCGACCATGCACCACTGCTGGGCCACGGGCGTCTGCCCGCGCTTGGCCCGGGCCGTCGCCGCCGCCACGGCCCGCAGCCGGGCACCCGGATCACGGTGCAGCGGCAGGCGTACCACGACGCTGCCGTTGCGGTTGCCGTGCGCCGGGTCGTCCGGGCCGCGCAGCGAGACCGTCACCGCGACCCGCAGCTGCACGCCGTCGACCGGCTCGCCCCGGGCGAGCAGCAGGTCCCGGAGCCCGCCACCGACCACGGCGAGGAGCACGTCGGTGACCGTGCCGCCGGCCGCCCGGGCGACCGCCTTCGCCCCGGCCAGGTCGAGCCGGACCACCCCGAGCCGCCGCCCGGCGCCGACCGGCCCGTTCAGCGACGTCCGCGGCGCCGCCCAGGCCTCCCGCATGGTCCGCGCCGCACCCCGCCAGAGCCGCCGCCGCCGCTGAGGCGTCCGGTGGAGGCGGTCGACGACCAGCGCGCCCCACCGCGGCGGCGCCGCCGGCACCCACGCCACCGCCGCGGACCGCGGCGGCGGGTCGAGCAGCGCGCCGAGCAGCCGGACCGCCGCGACACCGTCGCCGACCGCGTGGTGGAGCTTCACCACGACCGCGAGCCGGCGCTCGGGCAGGCCGGTGACGATCCAGAGGTACCACAGCGGCCGCGCCCGATCGAGCGGCGCCGCCATGAGCCGCTCGGCCAGGCGGAGCAGCTCGGCCTCCCCGCCGGGCGGGTCGAGCGCGGCCGTCGCGACGTGCCGCTCGACGCGGAACGCCGGGTCGTCGGCCCACACCGGGCGCCCGGCGAGCGGTCCGGGCCGGTGCACCACCTGCCGCAGCCGCGGCGCCGCGCCCAGCCCGTCGCGCAGCCGCGCGTGGACCTCGTCCAGCCGCAGCCGCCCGCCCGCGTCGAGCAGCGGCCGGCCGTCCACCACCGCGACCACCCCGACGTGCATGGGGGCGTCCGGCGTCTCGACCGCGAGGTTGGTCAGGTCGAACGCGCTGAGCCGCTCGATCACCATACGTCGACGGTGTACCGCGCAGCCCGCCCGCGGCAGGGCCCAAGGTCCCGTCGCTACCGGGCGAGGTACGCGACCATCGCCGGCCGGGGCAGGCCCGGGTTCGCGGCGGCGGCCCCGGCGACGTTCTCCCGGTGCAGGAGCCCGCGGCGGACCAGCCGGATCGCCGGCCCGGCGCCGCCGCGGGCGACCAGCGCGCGCACCTGGCCGGCGGTGAGGTCGGCACGCTCGGCGAGCTCCTCGGCGGCGGTCGCCAGCAGCGCGTCGAACAGGTCGGGGGGCAGCGCCGGATTCCGCGCCAGGCCACCCAGTACCGTAGCGTTCCGGTCGACGGACATTGAGGGGGATCCTTGGAGACGGTGAACGGGTACTTCGAGGAGTTTGCCAGCGTCTTCGCCGGCGAGGAGGCCGACCCGGACGGCGAGGAGATCGCCCACCCGGAGCGGCTGGCCCGGGAGGCGCTGGACTTCACGCTCGACAGCCTCAAGCGGGTCGACGACTACCTCGCGCACCTGTACGAGCACCGGCCGGAGCACCTGGGCCCGCCGTACGTGCTGACCGCCCTGTGGGGCGGCGCCTACGTGGGCGAGGTCATCCGCCGCAGCGCGCCGCGGCGGTACCACTGGATCGACTACGACGTGTTCGTCGATCGGTACCCCACCTCGGCGGAGCTGCTGGGCGAGCCCGACCTGGGCGTGACCGCGGTCCTGTCCCCGGGCGGGGGCGGGTTCACGCTGCCGATCAACAAGATCATCAAGTTCCTGCGCAACGGCCCGGAGGACAGCGTGTGGTTCTACGCGACGGCCGAGTGCCAGGACCGCTGACCCGCCCCGCGGCCACGGTCGCGGCTTCGGCACCGCCCGCCGCGAGCCCGTCCATGATCACGAGGGAAGCCTTCGTGATCATGGACGGGACGGCAGCGCGTCAGCCCTCGTCCGGCTCGCAGTTCATGACCACCTCGCAGTCGCAGTAACCACCGAGCTCGTCGAGCCCTTCGGCGAGCCGCTCCCACGGCACGGCGTGCTCGGCGGCCCACCGCTCGGCGAACCGCCGGGTGTGGTCGCACCCCTCGGCCGAGACGCGCTCGTCGACGAAGCCGACCAGCTCCGCGAGCCGGCCCGCGTCGAGCGGCACGACGGCCGCCCGCGCGGCGCGCTCGGCGTTCTTGTACTCGTCACGCAGGCGCTTCCGGCGCGCCCGCTCGTCGTCGGAGCCCACGCCGGCATGATGCCACGCCGGACGGGGAAGCCGCTGGTCTAGGAGTAGACCTCCATCTCGTACAGCGAGTAGCCCCACTGGCCCGACAGCGTGACGCCCTGCATGCGGACGTACCTCGCCTGGCCGCTCACCGTGAGCCTCTCCGTGCCGCCCGGTGAGTTCGTCTGGGTGTAGACGTCGCGCCACGTCGCGCCGTCCGTGGACGCCTGGAGCTTGTACGACTTCGCGTACGACGCCTCCCAGCGCAGGTCGACCTCGCGCAGGTTGACCGTCGTGCCCAGGTCGACCTGGATCCAGCTGTTCGGGTCCTGGTTGGCGCTCCACCGCGAGTTCAGGTCGCCGTCGAAGGCCTTCGCGGGGCCCTGGTCGGCGTTCGACGATGACGAGGCCGTCGCCGGCTTGCCCAGGGCCAGGTTCACCGCCGCCTGGCTGAGCGTCAGCTCGACCGTCACCGTGCGGCCGCGGGTCAGCGGCAGCACGCGGGCGATGCTCCCCAGGGGCGAGCTCTGGACCGTGACGCCGTCGGCGGTGACGGCGGTGATGCCGGAGCGCTGGATGAGGGTCAGGCTCTGGTCGATGTTCGACGTGAGCGTCACCCGGACCTTCCGGGCGTCCATGTCCCAGGTGAGGTTGTCGATGCGGAACTGACCCTTGCCGAGCATGCCGTTGATCGAGCCCTTGCGGAGGGACTTCGGCAGCGCCGGCAGCACCTCCAGGGTGCCCGGCTTGCTCGCGGCCAGCATCTCCATCATGACCGCCGGCACCGCGTTGGCGACGTCGGTGGCGAAGACGCCGTGGTTGTTGTAGTGGGACGTGGCCATGCTCGTGTAGTAGTAGTCGTCCTTCGCGAAGCGGAGCAGCTTCGCGTTGACCGAGTCGGCGTTGTTGAGGTCGGCCGCGATGAGCGCGCCGTGCAGCAGGCCGTGCCCGGCGTTCTCGTACGAGCCCGTGTCCTTCTTCTGCAGGAAGACCTGTGCCGCGGTGTACTGCGCGCGGTTGGTCTCGGGCGTGATCTCGCGGTACGGCCACACCGGCATCAGGCCGCTGGAGTGGCGGTGCTGGTAGTTGTTCTTGTTGGCGAGATCCGGCCACGCCCACTCGGCGAGGGCACCGTCATTGTTGATCAAATAGGGCGGCAGGTGGTCGAGCTTCTCCTGCCAGACGGGGATCTTGTCGGCGTCGCGGCCGAGCGCCCGGCTGGTCTGGATGAGCGTCGACAGGGCGAACCGGGCGCCCGCGATGTCGTAGACGGAGTTGACGGTCAGCGGCACCCCGCCGGGCGGCGTGTTCTCCGGCGAGATCGACCCGGCGAAGATGTAGTTGCCGTTGCCGTCCTTCTTGACCAGGAAGTCCTCGTAGAAGTCGCCCATGTCCCGGATCAGCGGGTAGTACTGGTTGGCCAGGAACGTGGTGTCGCCGGTCACCTGGTAGTACTCCCAGAACGGGTAGAGCAGCCACGACTCGCCGCCGGTCACGTACTGGTACGGGTAATCAAAATTAATGTTTGAAATGAGGCCCTCGTTGTTCGGCGTGTTGCCGCCGGTGAGCATGCCTCGCGTGCCGAGCAGCTTGCGCGCGTTGGTGCGGAAGTCGGCCTGCCACTGCTGGTTGAGCCAGAAGTACCCCTGCATCGCCTCCGGCATGTTGCCGACGTTCCCGCCGGAGATCTGCAGGTTGAGGTTGGCGTCGAGGTGGTAGTACCCGTCCCAGCCGACGTTGCTGTCCCCCGTCCAGTTGCCGAGCAGGTCGGGCGCGGCGGTCGCGTTGCTGGAGGCCAGCAGGTGGTAGCGGCCGGCGTTGAACATCCGCTCGTACAGCGCGGGGATCGGCGCCGACGCGTTCTTCTGCTCGGCCAGGAGCTGCTCGGTCGGCTTGGCGCGGTCCGCCGCGCTCGCGCCGAGGTCGAGCGTCACCCGGTTCATGATCGAGCTGTGATTGGCGACGTGGCGGTTCAGCAGCGTCTGGTAGTCGCCGCTGAGCGCGCTGAGCCGCGACTGCAGCTGCTGCCGGTTCCACTCCGTCTCGGCCGTGACGCCGCCGTTGTAGGTCCCGTCGTACCGCTGGGTCAGCGTGAGCAGCAGGACGTAGGTCGCGTTGGTGACCGACACGTCGGCGCCGTCCATCGTCTTCGTGCCGTCGGTGACGATGCGGGTGACGCCTTCGTAGCCGGCGTTGTAGGTCCCGCCGGCGTACTTCGCCCGCAGGTTCAGAAAGTTCGTGTTCGAAGCGTTCGTGTACGTGACGCCCTTGTTCAGGAGGTTCATGCCCGGGTCGATGGACAGGCCGACCTTGACGCTGAGCCGCTGCCCCGACGGCGCCGGCAGGAACTGCACGGTGGCGCCGTCGGCCCGCGACACGAACGACGTGCGCTCCCACCCGCCGGCCCCGTCGTTCCAGTTCACCTTCACCAGGCCGTTGGCGTAGTCCGTCGAGCGGCTGTAGTTGCTGACCTGTCCGGTGCCGCCGAGCTGCATCGTCATCTTGAAGCCCGGGTGCTTGCTGCCCTCACCGCCGCCCTGGTACCCCTGGACGTTGGCGGCCAGCTGGTTCGCCTGCTGGTACTGCCCGGCGATGAGCAGGTCCCGGATCCGGTTGATGTCCGTGGCGCTGACCGTGTTGAACGTCCGGTGCGGCCGGGCCTCCGACCGCGCCATGAAGAAGTCCTTGTCGTTGAACACGGTCGTCTCGCTGCGCGGGTTGCCAAACACGATGATGCCCTGCTTGCCGTTGCCGGCGAGGAGGCCGTTGGCCCAGTCGGCGTAGGTCTGCGGGTAGCTGGTCGACGGCGCGACCGTGGCCGAGCCGCCTCCGCCGCCGGTCGAGCCGGTGCCCCGCACCTCGAACTCCCACAGCGAGTACCCCCACTGCGTGTTCGGGGTGACGCCCTGCATCCGCACGTACCGCGTGGTCCGCCCGACGGTGACCGAGTCGCTGCCCCCGTCGCCGGTGGTGGTCGAGTAGACGTCCGTCCACTGTGTCCCGTTGTCGGAGACCTGGAGCTTGTAGCCGCGCGCGTACGCGGTCTCCCAGGACAGGGTCACCGACGACACGCTGGCGGCGGCGCCGAGGTCGACCTGGATCCAGGCGTTGTTGTCGTTGCTGTGGTCGCTCGACCAGCGCGTCGCCGAGTTGCCGTCGATCGCATTCGCGGCGGTCAGCGCGCCGTCCTGGTAGGACGCCGTCGCGCGGGCGCCGGCGTTGCGGGCGAGGTTGACGGGGTCGGCCGAGGCCGACGGCAGCCGCAGCGCGACCGGTGCGAGGATCAGCACCGCGAGCGCGACGCCGAGAAGTCGCCGTTTCATCGATGACCTTCCTTCACAGGGTGCTGATGCGCAGGGAGGAGATGGCGTCGTTGTTGCCGGTGCTGACGAGGTTCGGGGCGTCGGCCGTGAACGTCCAGGCGGTGCCGGCGAAGCCGGCGTCGGCGTAGGCGGTCACCGAGTAGCCGGCCGGCACCCGGATCGACGAGATGGTGTCGTTGGCGATGCCGGCGGCCTGCAGCTGGGCCAGGTCGTAGCTGCCGGGGGCGAGCGTCGCGGCCGCGCCCGCGTAGTTGGCGTCGGCGTAGAACGTCGGGCCGGTGCTCGTCGTGGCGGTACCGTAGATTTCGAACTCCCAGAGGGAATAGCCCCACTGGGTGGCGGGCGTGACACCCTGCATCCGCACGTAGCGGGCGCTCCGGCCGACGGTCACCTGGTCGGTGCCGCCGTCGCCGGTGGTGGTCGAGTAGGCGTCCGTCCACTGTGTCCCGTTGGCGGAGACCTGCACCTTGTAGCCGCGGGCGTACGCCGCCTCCCAGGCCAGGGTCACCGAGGACACGGTGTAGGCGCCGCCGAGGTCGACCTGGATCCAGGCGTTGTTGTCGTTGCTGTGGTCGCTCGACCAGCGCGTCGCCGAGTTGCCGTCG
>NZ_BMPI01000027.1:89058-140865 GCF_014647515.1 Dactylosporangium sucinum
GGCGTTCGCGGCGGTCAGCGCACCGTCCTGGTAGGACGCGGTCGCCCGGGCGCCGGCGTTGCGGGCCAGGTTCACCGGCACGTCCGACGGCGGCGCCGGCGGCTTCGGCACGGTCTGCCCGGCGGGCGGCCACAGCGTGAACGTGTTGGCGCCGCCGCGCGCGTTCGCGAACGGGCCGGCCATCGTGTTGGTGGTGGCGACCGGCGCGCCGAAGAAGTCGGTGGTGACGTCGGCCGCGATGCTCTCGTTCGCGCGCGGGATGACGCCGACGCGGCTCCTCGTTGCCGGGGTCAGGCCCGAGATGCCCGTCGCGTTGAGATCGAAGCTGAGCGACATCTGGGTGTTCGTCGCGGTGTACCGCACGTTCGACAGCGCGCCGGTGAAGTTGCCCTCCTTGACGTGCGTCTTGCCGGTCGCGTTGTCGGGCAGCGTCGAACCCTGGACGAGGTTGTTGTACCAGAAGAACTTCTGCGGACTGGTGAGCGCGGTCGACTCGTTCATCGTGCCCGGCTGGAAGTAGTAGGCGTCGCGCCCGCTGCCGTCGATGTTGATGCGGCCGTTGTCGATGAAGAGGTTGTTCGCGAACACGACGCCGGTGGCGTCCAGCGTGCGGATGTCGCTGTTGCCGATGAACACGTTGTTGTCGACGAGGATCGGGCCGTGGATGGCCTCCGCGTAGTACCCCCACGGCGTGTTCATGACGATGTTGCCGGTGACGCGGACGTTCTGGTTGCCCCAGTCGGTCCAGATGCCGGCCGAGTTGCCGCCCTTCGAGCTCTTGATGTAATTGCCCTTGATGAGGCCCTCGTTCATGTAGTGGACCTTGATCGGGGCCGTCTCCGCGCCGCTGAACTCGTTGCGGTAGTTGGTGTCCTCGATCATGTTGTAGAGAATGTCGGAGTTCCACGAGAACACGCCGGCGATCCCGGACTGGCCGGCCTTGCCGATGTAGTTGTTGCGCACCACGTGCGAGCCGTATTTCGCGGTGTCGCGGAAGTGCGTGCGGGTGGTGCCGGGCCGGTTGCCCGCCCACTCGTCGCAGCCGAGGCCGATGTCGATGCCGATGGTCCGCGCGTTGAGCACGACGTTCTGCTCGATGATCCAGCGCAGGCCGCCGTACACGCTGATCGCGCCCGCCTGCCGCCGCGACGGGCTGCTCGGGAAGTCGGAGTAGGTGCCGGCCGCCTGGTTCATGGTGAACCCGCGGACGGTGATGTAGCCGAGGCCCCACACGTCGGGGGCGAAGATCTGCCGGCGCACGTTGATCTCGGCCAGCTTGGCGTTCGGGTCGGCGGTGCCGAAGTTCGCCCAGATGGTGGTGGTACCGCCGGAGACCTGCGAGTACCACGTGTTCGCCGCCGACTGGACGTCGCTCAGGGCCGGCTTCTCGTAGTACGCCTGCTCGCTCAGGTAGACGTCACCGGCGGTGTAGCCGGGGAACGTGGCGTCCCCGCCGCCCTGCGGCTGGCCGGTCGCGTACGGGTTGTACGCGCCGAAGAAGCTGCCGGGCAGGCTGACGCTCCACACGTTGCCGCTGGTGCGCACCCAGCTGTTGATCTCCTCGGATCCCTTGATGACGACGTCGCCGTCGCCGGCGTTGGTGTACGTGATGCGGGCGGTCTCGCCGGTGCCGCCGCGGGCGGGCTTGACGGTCTCGCGGTAGAGGCCGGCGTGCACGACGACGGTGTCGCCCGGCTGCGCGTCCTGGGCGGCGCGGTTGATCGTCAGGTAGGGCGCGGCCTGCGTGCCGGCGTTGGCGTCGTTGCCGTTCTTCGCGACGTGGATGGTGCGCACGGCGGCCGCGGCCGGCTGGGCCGCGAGCACCGGCACCGCGACCGCCACGAGGGCGAACGCACCGGCGACCGCGCACAGCGACGTGATCCTGCGGTGGGTCATGGGGCTCCTTCAGCGGAGGGGAGCGGGGGGCGGGGCATGCGTCGGCAACGTCTTGCCGAGCCGTCCTCGACGAGGCGCCCACGACGGACGCCCACGACGGGCGCCCACGACGGGACGACCTCGGCCGAGGTGTGCTCGACGAGGCGGTGGTGGGTGGCCCCGGTGACGTCAGCGCGCCGTCGCGTCGTCTGCTGCGCGGCCGCCGTGCACCGGCGCCGCGCCCGGAGTGCATCGCCCGCCGGCCCACGGATGGCGGCCGTGCCCGCGGCGCGATTGCAGACTTAAATAATTAATCTATGCTCTCGTACTTGCGAAGCAATCTAAGGGCGCTCCGCCCCCACGTCAACCGGGGGCCGAGGTCGGCATCGGCGCGGCGACCGGACGCCCACCTGCGCCTCGGGTCCGGATGAACGCCGCGACCCGCCGCGCACGGGGAGGCCCGGGGCGCGGGAGGCGGCGACCTAGATCAGGGCGGCGACCTGCGGGCCGTGGCCGGGAGCGACCGAACCCTGCAGGACCAGGGCCGCGCCGCCGATCGCGGCCGAGTCGCGCGGGTTGCTCGACAGGTCGACGTGGACCTCGTGCACGTCGCGGGCGAAGGCCTGGGCCGCCAGCCGGCGGCGGATCTCGGTCACGTAGATCGAGCCGGCCACCGCGAAGCCCGGGCCCGCCAGGACCAGCGTGTCGAGGTCCCACAGGTTGGCCAGGGTCACCGCGCCCTCGGCGAGCAGGGTCGCCGACTCGTCGATGAACGCGCGGGCCTCGGCGTCGCCGTAGATGGCCGCTCTCGCCAGGACGTCGAAGGCCCTCGCGTCCGGGTCGGCCGGGTGGATGCGCAGGCGGTCGGCCAGGCCCCGGGTGGCCCGGGCCCGGGCGACCAGGCGGTGCGGCGCGGCCACCTGCTCCAGGCAGCCGTGGCCGCCGCAGCGGCAGGGCTCGCCGGCGCGGACCACCCGCAGGTGGCCGATCTTGCCCGCGTTGGAGCTGGCGCCGCGGTGCAGGGCGCCGTCGAGCACGACGCCGGAGCCGATGCCCGAGTTCATGTACAGGCAGCCGAACGTGCGGTCGCGCGAGATCTGCCGGCCCCAGAACTCCCCGATCGCGGCGGCCGCGGCGTCGGTGTCGACGAGGACCGGCACGCCGAGCCGGCCGCTCAGCGCGTGCGCCAGGTCGAGGTCGGGCCGGGGCGGCAGGCCCGGCAGCGCCAGGAAGCGGCCCCGCGCCACGTCCACCGGGCCCGGGCCGACGACGGCCATGCCGGCCACGCTCTGCGGTGGCAGGCCGAGGCCGTCGGTGACGTCGCGGTACAGCGTGGCGAGCCGGTCGACCACGGACGCCGGCTTCCCGTCGGCCGGGCCGGCGACGAGCTGCCGGCCGACCGTGCCGCCGCGGGTGTCGGTGACGACGCAGGTCAGGGTGTCGGCGCCGACGTGGATGCCGACCCCGTACGCGGCGCGGGAGTTGATGACGAGCATGGTGCGCGGCTTGCCCCGCGTCGCGACCGTGTCGCCGGTCTCGCGCACGACCCCGTCGTCGATCAGCCGGCGCACGATGTTCGAGATCGTGGGCTGCGTGAGCCCGGTGGCCTTGACCAGCTCGACCCGGCTGATCGGCCCGGAGGAGCGGATGAGGTCGACGATGAGCGCGCGGCTGCCGGGCCCCGCGGCCGCCGCCTCCCGTCGTGCCACCGCCAACCGCCTCTCGTCTCGCCGTACGCTGTCGCACGACTACGGTACGGGGACGAGGCTAGACGATGCGGGAGGGATCATGGCGACAGCAGCGCCCAGGCCGGGGACGCCGGTCGGCCTCGCCCTCGTGCGCGACGCCGAGGTCCTCGGCGCGGAGCCGTTCTTCCACGAGTTCATCGCGGGCATCGAGCGGATCCTGGTGCCGTTGGGCGTTCCGGTGCTGCTGCAGGTCGTCGCCACCGTCGCCCAGGCCGGCGACCGGATGCGGGCCTGGGCCCAGCACGGCCAGGTCCAGGGCATGATCCTCATCGACCTGCTCCCCGACGACGAACGCGTGGCCCTGGTCCGCCGCCTGCGCATGCCGACAGTCGTCATCGGCGACCCGGTCACCGCCGGCGGCCTGCCGACGGTGTGGACCCAGGACGACGTGGCCATGCGCGACGTGGTCACGGCCCTGGTCCGCGGCGGCCACACGCACCTCGGCCACGTCGCCGGCCCGGCCCAGATGGCCCACACGATCATCCGCCGCGGCACGTTCGAGACGGCCGCCGCGTCGCTGGGCGCGCGCACGACGTCGTTCGACGGCGACTACTCGGAGGCGGCGGGGGTCCGCGCGGTCGCCTCCCTGGCCGCCCTCACCCAGCGCCCGACGGCCCTGGTCTTCGACAACGACGTGATGGCCCTGGGCGCCCTGCACGAGGCGGCCCGCCGCGGCCTGGCGGTGCCGGACGACCTGTCCCTGGTCGCGTGGGACGACTCGGCGCTGTGCCAGCTGGCCGCGCCACCGCTCAGCGCCGTGAGCCACGACGTCCAGGAGCTCGGCGAGCTGGTCGGCCACACGCTGGCCGACGCCCTGGCCGGCGCCCCGACCGCCACCGTCAACGCTCCCCCGGCCCGCCTGACGGTCCGCGGCTCCAGCCGCTAGCCGCCGCCCCGCCCCCGCCGAACGCCGCACCGCTCGGCGCCCAGCCCCGCCCCGCCCCCGCCCCGCCCCTGCCCCGCCCCGCCTTGCCCTGCCCCGCCTTGCCCTTTCCCGCCTTGCCCTATCCCGCCCCGCCTTGCCCCGCGTCGCGCCGCGTCTCGTCGCGCCGATCTTGGAGTTGTGGTCCCGGAAATATCCGACAAAGGGGATAAGTTCGGGACCACAAGTCCAAGATCGCGCGCGTCATGCGGCAGCCGGGCAACCCGGCCGACGGCTGCGGGGCGGGACACACCCGGCACGGCCGTTGCCCAACCCGTTGCATGATCACGGACGTTTCCCGTCCCCATACGAGACAAAAACGTCCGCGATCATGAAAGGCGGCTCGGTCGGCACCGCGCCGCCGCGCCATGGGCCGCGCACCGCCGCACCATGGGCCGGAGGCGCGCCGCCGCGCCATGGGCCGCGCGTCGCTGGGCGTGTCTTGCCGCGGCCTTCATCGCCAGCACTTTCATAGATTACTAATCTTTGTTATTGACTTCGGCGGGGGCGTCAAGGAGGCTGTCAGGCGAGCGACGCCGAACAAGGGCAACGAGCACAGCCGACGCGGCACCCCGCAGCGCCCCGAAGGCAGCACCGCGAAGGCAGCACAGCCGACGCAGCACCCCAAAGGGCAGCACCCCGACGACGAGCGGCAACCGCCGTCGACGGACGAGCAACGCCGACCAAAACGCAAGCAGCACCGCCGAAGTACGCACCTGCGGCGCGCGCCCGGTACACCCCAGAACGTTCGCCGCCGAGTACGTCCAGACCGGGTCACACCCTGCCCGGCGCACGCCCCACATGCATCAGCGCCGATCGACCCCGATCGACGGCGCTGCGCCCTGCCCTGCCCACTGACACCGCGTGAAAAGTTGAGGAAGCCCCATGGACCACCGCACCAGGCCACGGTCCCTGCGCACCGTGGCCGCGTTCGTCGTCAGTGCCCTCGCGCTCGCACCCACGCTCGTCGCCTGTGGCGGCGACGACAGCGCGGCCAGCAGCGACGCTATCGACATCGTCACCCGCTGGTCGGCCGGGAACTCCGCCGCGGCCGCCCAGAACCGGGTCCTCCAGGCGTTCACCGCCGAGACCGGGATCAAGGTGAACGTGACCGAGGGACTGGAGACCATCGACGACCAGGTCGAGAACGCCGTCGCCGCCGGCAAGTCGCCCGACGTCGTGATCGTCAACCTGTTCGACAAGACGCTCGGCTGGCTCGACGCGGGCGTCACCGTGAACGCCGACAAGTACGTGAAGGAATGGGGGCTCGAGGGCAAGCTCAAGCCCGCGGCGCTCGACGAGTGGCGGGTCGGCGGGGCCGCCGGCGGCGAGCTGCAGGGGCTGCCGTTCTCCGGGTTCAGCTGGCCGCTCTGGTACAACACCGACCTGCTCAAGCAGGCCGGCGTCGACAGGATCCCGGCCACCACCGACGAGCTCGTCGCCGCGGCGGGCAAGCTGCGCGCCGCGAACATCGGGCCGCTCGCCGTCGGCGGCAACGACTGGACCGGGCAGAAGCTCTTCTACCAGATCGCCCAGTCGTACACCGACGCGAAGACCATGCAGCAGGTCATGCAGAAGGGCGGCTACTGCAGCACGGAGAAGGTCCTCGACGGCATCAAGCTGTTCACGCAGCTGCGCGACGCCGGCGTGTTCGTCGACAACGCGGCCGGGCTCATCGCCGACGGCATGTACGCCGCCTACTACTCGGGCAAGGCCGCGATCATGCCGGCCGGCTCGTGGGCGTACACCGAGTCGACGGCGGCGGGCACCGGCATCGACAAGCGCACGACGCTGGGTGGCTTCCCCGTGCCGAGTGGCTCGACGTTCAAGAAGCCGACCGCGTTCCGCGGCTTCACCGGCGTCGGCTTCATGATCACCAAGCGCGGCGCCGAGCCGGACCGGATCGACAACGTGCGCAAGCTGGTGACGAAGTTCTACGCCGACACGGCGGTCGGCGACTTCGTCAAGGACTCGGGCATCCTGCCACCGACGACCGGCGACTTCGCCTCGTACGCCACCAACCCGCTGCTGTCCCAGTCGCTGGGTCTCGACAGCACCGTCGACTACGCCGTGCTGCCCGACGTCTGGATCGGCTCGGCGTCGGACCGGATCATCCAGGTCCTCACCGGCGCCTACGGCAAGTCGACGCCGCAGCAGATCTGCGCCGGCCTGGACACGGCCACCAAGGGCTGACACCGACGAAGCGGGGGCCGCACGACCCGCGGCCCCCGCAACAGCGAAGGAAAGCGATGTCATCCACCAGCACCCTCGCCCGTCCCACCGCAGTACGAACGCCGACCAGCAAGCGAAGAGGCCCGTCGCACGTCCTCTGGCTGACCGTCCCGGCCCTGGTCTGGTTCGCCGTCTTCGCCGTCGGCCCGCTCGCCGCGATGTTCGTCATCGCCACCCTGCGCTGGAAGGGCCTGCTGTACGAGCCGACCTACACCGGCACCGAGAACCTCCGCAAGGTCTTCGCCGATCCCACCTTCTACGACGCCGTCCGCAACAGCACGATCCAGGTCGCCGTCGTCATCCCGGTGATGATCCCGCTCGCCTTCATGCTGGGGTACCACCTGCACACCAGGCCGCGCGGATACCGCGTGCTGTCGGTGCTGTACTTCTCCCCCGGCCTCATCTCGATCTCCGTCACCGGCATGATCTTCTACGGGGTGCTGTCCCCGGACGGCGGCGTCAACGGCGTGCTGCGCCTGGCCGGGCTCGACAGCCTGGTCACCCCGTGGCTCGCCGACCCGGCCACGGCGCTGCCGAGCCTCATCGCCATCGACCTGTGGCGCGGCGTCGGCTGGACCGCGGTGCTGTTCGCCGCGCGCCTGTCCAGCCTGCCGCCCGACGTCATCGAGGCGGCGCGCATCGACGGGGCCGGGCGCCTGCGGGTCATGTGGCAGATCGCGTTCCCGATGGTCAAGGACTACGTGCGGACGCTCACGATGCTGCAGTACCTCTGGACGCTCTTCACCTCGGCCGCCCTGATCCTGCTGCTGACGAAGGGCGGGCCCGGCACCTCGTCGACGACGCTCTCGTACCTGGTGTACGCGAAGGCATTCGCCCAGCGCGACCTCGGCTACAGCCAGGTGGTCGGCGTCGTCCTCCTCGTCCTCGGCATCGCCGGGATGGCCCTCATCCGCACGCTGCTGCGCAGTTCCCTGGAGCACAACCGATGACCGCCCAACGTCAGCGACACCCGCTCGCGACCGTCCTGTCCTGGCTCTACGCGCTGCTGCTCGCGGCGCCGCTCTACTACCTCGCCGTCAGCGCGCTCAAGACCAACATCGAGATCTTCACGCGGCCGTTCGCGCTGCCGCAGCGCTGGCTGTGGGGCAACTTCGCCAACGCCTGGCGCAGCGCCGATCTGGGACAGGCGCTGTTCAACTCGCTGCTCGTCTCGGCCGTCGCGATCGCCCTCACGCTCGGCCTCGCGGTGCCGGCGGCGTATGCCCTCGCCCGCCGGGACAACCGCCTGTCGCGGGTCATCACCGGGACGTTCTCCGCCGGGTTCCTCATCCCGCCGTTCGCGGCGCTGATCCCGACCGTGGTCCTCGCCATCAAGCTCGACCTGTTCTACACCCGCGAGTTCCAGATGCTCTTCCTGCCGGCCAGCGCGCTGCCGCTTTCGGTACTGCTGCTGACCCAGTTCATGCGGACGGTGCCACCGGCGCTGGTGGAGTCGGCCGCCCTCGACGGCGCCGGTCACCGGCGGCTGCTCGCCAACGTGTACCTGCCCATCGCGATGCCCGGAGTGGTCAGCGTGACGATCCTGCAACTGCTCACCTTCTGGAACGAGTACCTGTTCTCCCTGACCATCACCGGTACCGCACCCGGCGTGCGCAGCGTGCAGGTGGCCCTGCCGACGCTCGTCTCCGACGCTACCAACTTCGGCGTGCTCACCGCCGGCACCGTGCTGACCCTGCTGCCGGTCTACGTCGCGTACGCGCTGGCCAGCCGCCGCATGCAGGAGGCGCTCACCGCAGGGGCGGTCAAGGGATGACGCTCACCACGCAGGCGACGGCCGCCACCGCCACCCGCCTCGACCTCGCGGGCGTCTGGGAGCTCAGCTGGGCGGGCGGCCCCGACGACGCGCCCCCGGCCGTCCGCGGGGCGGCCGTCCCGGCCCAGGTGCCCGGCGAGGTCCACACCGCCCTGCTCGCCGCGGGCCTCATCCCCGACCCGGACAGCGGATGGGGCGAGCTCGCCCAGTCGTGGGTCGGCCATTCGCAGTGGGTGTACCGCAGGAGCGTGCACTGGTCGGCGGCGGCGCCGGGCGCCCGCACCGACCTCGTCGCCGACGGCCTGGACACCGTCGCCGAGGTGCTGGTCAACGGGCGGCTGGTCGGCGCCGCCCGGGACCAGCACCTCGCGCACCGGTGGCCGGTCGGCGACGCGCTGCGGCCGGGCGACAACGTGGTCGAGGTGCGCTTCGCCTCGGCCTGGGACGCCGCCCGGGAGCACGAGCGCGCGCACGGGCCGCTGCCGAGCCCGTACGACGAGCCGTACGCGCACGTGCGCAAGGCCGCCGCGAACTTCGGCTGGGACTGGGGACCGCACTTCGTCACCGCCGGCATCTGGCGCGGCATCCGCCTGGAGACGTACACCGGCCGGATCGAGCACGTCCGGCCGCTCGTCCGGCTCGACGCCGACCACGGCGTCGCGCACGTCACCGCCCACGTCCGGGTCGACGCGCCGGCCGGGGCACGGGTGCGGGTCGAGCTGGCCGACCCGGCCGGCGGGCTGGCCGCGGCGGGCACGGGGGTCGTCGCGGGGGACGAGGTCGCCATCACGCTGCTCGTCGTCGGGCCGGAGCTGTGGTGGCCGGTCGGCCTCGGCGGCCAGCCCCGGTACCTCCTGCGGGCCGAGCTCGACCACGGCGGTACCACACTGGACACCGCGTCCGTCCACATCGGACTGCGATCGGTCGCGCTCGACGAGTCGCCGGACGACGCCGGCACGCGGTGGGCGCTCGTCGTCAACGGCCGCCCGGTGCGGGTGCGCGGGTACAACTGGATCCCCGACGACACCCTGCCCAGCCGCGCCACGCCGGCGCGGGTGGCGGCCCGCATCGACCAGGCCGTCGCCGGCAACGCCAACCTGCTGCGCGTCTGGGGCGGCGGGCACTTCGCCACCGAGGAGTTCCTCGAAGCCTGCGACGAGCGCGGCGTGCTCGTCTGGCACGACTTCCTCTTCGCCTGCGCCGCGTACTGCGAGGACGGCGACATGACCGCGCTCGTCACCGCCGAGGCCGAGCAGGCGGTGGCCCGGATGTCGGCCCACCCGAGCCTGGTGCTGTGGTGCGGCGGGAACGAGACCGTGCTCGGCCGGCACCACTGGGGCTGGGCCGACCAGCTCGGCACCCGCGGCTGGGGCGCCGCCTACTACCTCGACGTGCTCCCGAGCGTGCTGGCCCGCCTCGACCCGACCCGCCCGTACCTGCCGAACTCCCCGTGGTCCGGCACGCTCGATCGGGACCCACTCGCCGACACGCACGGCCCGTCGCACCTGTGGGACGCCTGGAACGCCGCCGACTACGTTCACTACCGCGACCACGACCCGGCGTTCGTCGCCGAGATGGGCTGGTGCGGCCCGGCGGCGTGGACGACCCTCGAACGGGTCCTCGGCGGCGAGACCCCCGGCCCGGACTCGCCGCTCACGCGCCACCACCTGCGCGCGATCGACGGCCTGCACAAGCTGACCCGCGGCCTGCAGCCGCACCTGCCCACCCCGGCCGCCGGGCCCGACTGGCACTTCGCGACCCAGCTCGTCCAGGCCCGCGCCGTCGCCGCCGGCGTGGAGTGGCTCCGCTCCCGCGACCGCTGCGCCGGCGTGGTGATCTGGCAGCTCAACGACTGCTGGCCGGCGATCAGCTGGTCCGCCGTCGACCACGCCGGCATCGAGAAGCCGCTGTGGCACGCGCTGCGCCACTCCTTCGCGCCGCGCCTGGCGACGGTGCAGCCGGTCCGCCCGGGACCGACCCACGACCCGGCCGGCGACGCGGGCCTCGTGCTGGCCCTCGTCAACGACACCTCGACGGCGTGGCAGCCGGACGTCGTGGTCCGCCGCGTCGGCCTGGACGGCCGTGAGCTGGCCCGGACCCGCCTGAGCGTCCCCTGCGAGCCGGGCGCGGTGGTCCGCACGGCGATCGACCCGTCGGTCGCCACGTGCGGCGACCCGGCCGCCGAACTGCTCGTCGTCGAGGCGGACGGCACGCGCACCACGTGGACGTACCGCCCCGACCGCGACCTGTCGCCCCTGCCCCCGTCCCGGCGCCTCGACGTGGCCGTGGTCGAGGGCGCCCTGCGGGTGGCGGTCACGGCGGTGACGCTGCTGCGCGACGTGTGCGTGTTCGCCGACCGGCTCGCCGAGCCGCTCGGCCTGCGACCGGCCGACCTGGTGGTCGACGACGCCCTCGTCACGCTCCTGCCGGGCGAGCGGCACGTCTTCCGGGTCACCCGCCGGGACGGCCGGCCGCTCCCGCCGGCCGCGTCGCTGCAGGACGCGGTGCTCGACCTGGCGGTCCGCTCGGCCGGCGAGCTGACCACCTGACCCGCCCTCGCCGCGGGGCTTCTCCGCGGCGCAGGGCACCTGAAACCGCCGGGCGTGGGGTGACCTCCACGCCCGGCACGGGCCGCTGACCCCGCCGCCACTGCGCCGGCCCCGGCCTGGTCGCCACGCGCTCCGGTGGCGCTGGCGTTCGTCGGGGCGAGCGTCTCGACGCCGCACGCCGCGCAGGCCCGGCTCTGCGCTAGCCCGTCACCGAGTGGCCGCCGGCGCTCAGCCCGACGAGCAGACCACGGCGTGGTCACGGCCGTCGGCGGTCAGGAACAGGTGCCTGAACCTCCCGAGGCCCGTCGTCCGCGACAACATAGCCCCCGGGTACGACAAGATCCCCGCTACTGCTGGTAGCCGTCGTTGTCGCAGGTCCGCCGCTGCTGGACGCAGTTCTTGGTGCGCTTGTTCATCGTCTCGACGTCCCACACGACGAACGCGTCGCCGTGCATCGAGGAGGCGCTCTTGCCCTCCTTGTCGGACGAGAGGTAGTAGCCCTCCGGGGTGCCCTTCGCGCCGTACTGGATGTCGAACGTGATCGCCGGGATCTTCACCGGGTGGCTGGCCGGGCAGGCGTTGCCCGAGCCGAACGCCACGTGGTCCTTGTGGTTGGGGCTGTCCAGGTGCTTGCCGTCCCAGCAGTCCGGGAACTGCATCATGAAGTGCAGGGTCGCGGTGCCGCCGCAGACGGGCCAGTTCCCGTTGGTGCTGCGGGCGATGCCGTCGAGGTCGCCGGGCCCGTAGAAGGCGCAGTAGAACTGGCCCTTCGCGCCCCGCGGGGTCGGCTGCCGCTTCTTCGCGTCGCCGGAGATCATGCGCAGCCCGGTCGGCATCGGCATCTGGCCCGCCGAGGTGTTCATGAGCGAGCGGTAGTACACCCGGAACCCGGTGGTCTCGACCGGCTTGCCGGTGGCGTTGTCGTAGAGCGTCGGCACCCAGTACGCGGAGTGGTCCTGGACCGGCTTGCAGGTCGTGGCCGTGAACTTCATGAGGTCCTCGGGCACCGTGCCCGCGTCGGCGGCCTTGTTTCCGACGAACGAGTGCATGTGCGACGCGCCCGGCAGGCCGGGGAAGACGATCGGGTCGTCGGCCAGCGAGTGGCTGTACTGGCAGTCGGCCCGGAACTCCGGCAGGTTGCCCACCCCGGCCGGCACGGGGTCGGCGGCCAGGGCCCGGTAGGCGTCGGCCTGCGCCTTCCAGGCCGCGGGGTCGACCGGCACCCAGCCGCCGGCGGCGACGGGCGCCTTCGTCGTCGCCGCCGCCGCCGAAGAGGGCGCCACGGAGGCCGGGGCACCGGCCGCCGACAGGGCTGCCGCATCGGACGGCGTGGCAGCGGAAGCGATGCCTTCGAGCGCGCCGGCGGGACGGGGCTCGGCGGTACCGCCGGAGAAATACACCGCGCCGACGACAACGACGACCGCCACGACGGCGGCGACGCCGGCCACCAGGGCCCGCCGTCCGAGCACGCGCGGGCGCGACGGTTCGTGGAACGAGGCGTGCGACACGGACAACTCCCCCAACGGCGGAAACACCACGGCCGCGGGTGATCGTAGGCGGCTCCCGGGGTACCCCCTAGCGTTCTAAAGCAGCCTTAAAACGCGACCCTGAAAAAGTGGCGAAGCGGTGCCACGAATCGCGGTGTGAGCGCCTTCCGCCCGAAGGCGTCGTCCTACTTCCTGCTCGCCCTGCTGCCCCCGGCCGCCGGCGTCGTGGTCGGCTACTACCCGGCGCTGCTGTAGCACCCGTCACATTCCGGAACGATCACCGTTCACGTGCCGGGGGCGTATTCTGACGGTGATCGTTCAGGAATAGGGTGATGGCGATGCGCGCAGCGGCCCCGGGCCGGCCCCGCGACCCTGCGGTGGACCGCCGGATCGCCCAGGCCGCCCTGGACGTGTTCGGCGACGGCGGGTGGGCCGGGTTCGCGATGGAGACCGTGGCGCGGCGCGCCGGGGTCGGCAAGGCCTCGCTGTACCTGCGGTGGAACACCAAGGAGGCGCTGCTCACCGACGCGCTGACGGCCGGGCTGGTCCGCATCAGCGACGTCGACACCGGCACCCTGCACGGCGACCTGGTCGAGCTGGCGACGCAGATGCTCGACCTCTACGCCGGGCCGTCCAGCCGCGCCGCGCTGCGCCTGTCGCTGGAGGCCGGCGGGATCCCCGGCGTCGGCGAGCACTACGAGGCGATGCGGATGGCGCAGATCAGGGCCGCCCGGGCGATCGTGCGCCGGGGGATCGACCGGGGCGAGCTGCCCGCGACGGCGTCGGTGACCCTGCTGCTGGACACGCTCATCGGCGGGGCGATGATGCACGCGCTGAGCACGCCCCCCGACCGGCGGGCCGCGCTCGCCGCCGACACCGCCGGGCACGCCCGGCGCCTCGTCGACTTCCTGCTGCACGCCGTCACCGCGCCGACCGGGGCCGGCGCGTGATCGTCACCGGCACCGCACAGCATCAGGCCTGGCAGGAGCGCGTCCTGCCGCCGGTCGAGCGGGTTCGGCCGGACGTGTGGTCGATTCCCGTGCCGATACCGGACAATCCCCTGCGGTACACCCTGTGCTATGTGTTCCTCGACGACACCGGCGCGGTCGTGGTGGATCCCGGCTGGGACACCGGCGAGGGGCGGGCGGCGCTGACCGCCGGGCTGCGGGCGGCGGGCGCCGGCCTCGGGGACGTCGGCGGCGTCGTCGTCACCCACGTGCACCCCGACCACCACGGGCTCAGCGGCTGGCTGCGCGAGCGCAGCGGGGCCTGGGTCGGCATGCACCCGGCCGAGGCGCAGACGCTGCCCGGCCGGGTGTGGCGCGACCGCGGCCCGGACACCGACCGCGCCTGGCTGGTGCGCCACGGCGTGCCCGCGGCCGACACGGCGGGGCTCGCCGTCACCGAGGAGCGCATCGACGACATGCTCGCCATGGCCGAGCCGGACCGCGCGATCGAGGACGGCGACCTGCTGCCCCTCGCGCGGCACGAGGTGCGGGCGGTCTGGACCCCCGGCCACACGCCCGGCCACCTCTGCCTGCACGAGGCGGGCGCCGGCATCCTGCTCACCGGCGACCACCTGCTGCCCCGGATCAGCCCGAACATCGGCGTGCACGCGGGCACCGACGGCGACCCGCTGGGCGCCTACCTGGCGTCGCTGGAGCACGTCGCGAAGTTCGCCGCGGACGAGGCGCTGCCGGCGCACGAGTACCGTTTCCGGGACCTCGACCACCGCGCCGCCGACCTGGTCCGCCACCACGACGAGCGCGGCGAGGAGATCCTGCGCGCGATCGACGACCTCGGGCCGGCGACCGCCTGGGACATCGCCGCCCGGCTCACGTGGTCGCGCGGCTGGCCCGCCCTGCGGGGCATGCTGCGCCGGATGGCCCTGGCGGAGACCCTCGCCCACCTGCACCACCTGGCCGCCACGGGCGCCGTGCTGGGCACCGGCACCGCGCCGACGCACTGGTCGCACCGCCCGGGCGCCCGCTGACCGGGCGCCCGGGCGGTCCCGGCCACTACCCGAGGGTCAGCGTCGGCCAGCCCGCGAGGTCGGCGGCGGTCGTGGGTGGCGACGACGACCGCCGCCGACACCCCACTCCGGGCCGCCCGCAGCGCCCCCTCCGCGTCGATCTTGCAGTTGTGGTGCCTGACAAACCCGGACATCGTGGGAGGGTCGCGGCACCATAACTGCAAGATCGACGCGGAGGGGGCGGCGGCGCGCGGGGCTGAGGCCTACGCGTGCGCGGCGAGCTCCGACGCGTAGTGGCGGGCCTCGAACGCGACCACGATCTCAGCCACGCCGATCACGAGGGCCGTGATGCCCGTCAGCAGGACCAGCGCCGTGAGCGTCAGGCCCGGCCAGGCCAGGAACAGGATGCCCATGGCGGCCGACAGGGCGCCGATCAGCAGGAGCCAGGTGCGGGTGCGGCCCTCGGCGAACATCCCGAGCAGCAGCTCGGCGAAGCCGCTCATCAACCAGGCCAGGCCCAGGAGCACCGCCACCGCGGTGACGCCGGCGGCGACCTCGCGCAGGCAGGCCAGGCCGATGACGACGAGCAGCACGCCGAAGGCGCCGTCGACGAGCTGCCGCGTCGTGACACGGTGCTCGGCGTCGGCCGGACGCCGGAACATGCCGACCACCCGGGTCAGGCCGATGGCGAGCAGCCAGATGCCGGCCAGCACGCCGAGCAGCCGCAGCGTCCCCTGCGGCCAGACCAGGACGGCCACCCCGAACAGCACGGTCAGCACCCCGGCGGCCAGCAGCTGCCAGAAGGGAAGGGTCACCCGCCCGCGGGCGAGGGTGGCCCGGCTCGGAACTGTGGTCATCAGCGACGACCTCCCAAGAGGAGAGGGCGCGGGAACCCTGCGGGAGCCCGCGCCCCGGTCAGTGTGACTGGTCTGTGTGACTGGTCAGGCCCGCTGCGGCACGTTCCCGTTCGAGCCGAGCAGCACCGCCTTGGCCCGTTCGAACTCGGGCTGGGTCAGCACCCCGCGCTGCCGGAGGTCGGCGAGCTTTTCGAGGTCGTCGCCCGGGCTGGCCGCGGCGGTCGCGGCCGGTTCGCTCGCCACCTCGCGCACGTACTGCCGCACCCGCGCCTCCTGCTGCCGGGCCCGTTCCGCGGCCCGCTCGTTCATCGACCGGCCACGCGCGATCAGGTAGGTCAGCGCGCCGATCCACGGCAACACGATGAGGAACAACGTCCACGCCGCCTTGCCCCATCCAGACATCGACGGATCCCGGAACAGATCCGTCAGGATGCTCACCATCAGCCAGATCCAGGCGAACACCAGCATGAACCACACCGTTGACAGCAGGATCTCGCCGAACGAAATGTCCATCGCCTACCTCCGGGTTCCGAAGTGCGGGCTAGCCCGTGCCTTCAGCGTGGTACTCCCCGCGCCGCCGGGCATCCCCCGCCGTGGGTGACGTGAACGTTTCGCGGGGCGAGGAGGCGGGCGACGTCCGGCGCTTCGTGGCGTCGATCCAGCGCGGGCAGGTGACGGGGCCGGGTGGTCGGCCGGGCGGCGCGGGTGGCGGGCCGTGGCGCGGGTACGTTCCGGGCCGTCGCTCACCCGAGGAGGCGGTCGCCCATGGGCACGTCCGTGTTGCCGGAGACGCAGGAGCCGCCGTTCCACGCGCTGTCGGTCGGCGAGGCGCTCGCCGCCGAGCGCGTCGAGCCGCAGGCCGGGCTGTCCGGCGACGAGGTCGAGCGGCGGCGGGCCGGCTACGGGCCGAATCGGTTCACCGAGGGCAAGCGGGAGCCGCGGTGGCGGGCGTTCGCCCGGCAGTACGCCGACCCGATGCAGATCGTGCTGCTCGTGGCCGGGCTCGGCAGCATGTTCCTGCTCCGGCAGTACGGCACCGGCCTGCTGCTCGTCGCCCTCACCCTGCTCAACGCCGTGCTCGGGCTGCGGCAGGAGGGCAAGGCCGCCGCCGCGGTCAGCGCGCTGCAGCAGGCGATGATCACCCGGGCGCGGGTGCGGCGGGACGGGCGCGCCGACGAGGTGCCCGCCGAGGACCTCGTACCGGGGGACGTCGTGCTCGTCGAGGCCGGCGACCGGGTGCCCGCCGACGGGCGGCTCGTGCGCAGCGCGCGGCTCGAGGTCGACGAGTCGGCCCTCACCGGCGAGAGCGTGCCGGTCGGCAAGGACGCCGCGGTCGTCGCCGCGGTCGCGGCGCCGCTCGGCGACCGGACCGACATGGCATACATGCACACGAACGTCACCCGCGGCACCGGCGAGATGGTCGTCACGGCGACGGGCATGGCCACCGAGGTCGGACGCATCTCCGGGATGCTGCAGGAGGGCAAGGAGCCGCCGACGCCGCTGACCCGGCAGCTGTCCCGGCTGACCAACCAGATCCTGCTCGTCGCCGGCGTCGCCCTGCTGCTGTCGGTGGCGCTGAGCCTGGCCCGGGGCAACACCCTCGACGTCGTCCTCACGGCGGCCATCGCGTTCGCGATCTCGGCGATCCCGACCGGGCTGCCGGCCGTGGTGACCACGATCCTGTCGCTCGGCACGCAGCTGCTGGCCCGGTCCAACGCGATCGTCAAGCGCCTGCGCTCGACCGAGACGCTCGGCTCCACGTCGGCGATCAACTCGGACAAGACCGGGACGCTGACGCTGAACCAGATGACGGTGACGGAGCTGGCGATCCCGGGCCGGCGATACACGGTGAGCGGCACCGGCTACGCCGCCGAAGGGGACATCCGGCGGGTGGCCGGCGATCCCGACGTACCGCTGGAGCCCTTCCTGCTGCCGATGGCGCTGGCCGGCGACGCGGTCGTCACCGACGGGCGGCTCGTGGGTGACCCGACCGAGGGTGCGCTGGTCGTCCTCGCCGGGAAGGGGCACCTCGACGTGGCGGCGACGCGGCAGCGGTACCCCCGCGTCGCCGAGGTGCCCTTCGACGCGGCCTACAAGCTCATGGCCACATTCCACCACCTGGACGGCGTGGTGCGCTGCTTCGTCAAGGGCGCCCCGGACCAGCTGCTCGCCCGGGCCGGCACCGTCGTGACGCCCGACGGCGGGACCGTGGAGCTCGACGACGAGCTGCGCCGGCGGTACCTCGCCGAGAACGAGCGCATGGCCGGCCAGGGCCTGCGCGTGATGGCCACCGCCCGCAAGGACCTCGACCCGCGCAGCTTCGACCCGCACGACGACCTCCTCGGCCAGCTCGACGGGCTCACCCTGCTCGCCCTCGCGGGCATCGTCGACCCGCCGCGCCCGCAGGCGAAGGACGCGATCGCGCGGGCGCACGCGGCCGGCATCGAGGTCCGCATGATCACCGGCGACCACGCGGTCACCGCCGGCGCGGTGGCGCGGCAGCTCGGCATCCCCGGCCGGGCCATCACCGGCGCCGAGTTCGCCGCCATGGACGACGACGAGGCGCTGCGCGAGATCGGCGGCATCGGCGTCATCGCGCGGGTGACCCCCGAGCACAAGGTGCGCCTGGTCGAGGTCCTGCGCCGCAAGGGGCACATCGTCGCGATGACCGGCGACGGGGTCAACGACGCGCCGGCGCTCAAGCACGCCGACATCGGCATCGCGATGGGCATCACCGGCACGGACGTGTCGAAGGAAGCCGCCGCGATGATCCTCACCGACGACGACTTCGCCACCATCGTCAAGGCGGTCGCGATCGGGCGGGCGCTGTACGACAACCTCAAGCGGTACGTCTACTTCCAGATGGGCGCCCTCATCGGCTTCATCGCCACGTTCCTCGGCGCCGGCATCTTCGGCGTCGTGGCCGGCGTGCCGTTCCTGCCGCTGCAGACGCTGTGGGTCAACTTCACCACGCAGGTGTTCCAGGCGATCGGCCTCGGCTACGGCCGCCCCGAGCCCGACATCATGCGGCGCCCTCCCCGCGGCGCCGACGAGGCGCTGCTGCCCGGGCGCACCCTGGCCTGGCTGGCGGTGCTCGGCGTCGTCCTCGGCGGCACCACCCTCGCGGTGCTCGCCTGGGCGGACGCCGCCCACGGCCGCCAGACCGCCCGCACCATGGGCCTGACCACGTTCTCGCTGCTCAACCTCTACCTCTCGGCGACCGTGCGCAGCCAGACCCGCTCGGTGTTCAGCCTCGACACCTTCGACGACCGTCGCTTCGTGGTCGCCAGCGGCCTGTCGCTGCTGGCCATCGTCCTCGCCACCGAGCTCGGCCCCTTCCAGCGGCTCCTCGGCACCGTCCACCTCGACCTGGCCCAGTGGCTGGTCTGCGTCGTGGCCGCCGCGTCCGTCCTCGTCGTGACGGAGGTGCGCAAGGCGGTGCTGCGCCGGTGAGCTCCGGCTGGCTCGCGCGGCTGGGCCGCACCGGGTGGTCGGTCGCCGGCGCGATCGGCGGCGCGGCGCTGCTCGCGGTGGCGGTGGGAGTGCTGGTACCGCTGGTCATGCCCGTCCTCATGATGATCGTCATCGCCGCAACGGTGCAGCCGCTCGTCGCCCGGCTGCGCCGGCTCGGCCTGGCCACGTCGCCGGCGTCGCTGCTCGGCGCGATCGTCGTGCCGCTCGCCCTGGCGATCGTCGGCGCCCTGCTGGTGTGGGTGCTGGTGCAGCAGGCCTCCGACTGGAAGCCCGCCCTGGCCGAGGCCGGCCGCCGGCTGCACGACGCGATCGGCGCCGACCCGGTGCAGACCATCCTCAAGTCCACGACCTGGCGCACCGCGCTGCTCGGCGTCGGCGCCGCGTTCGCCAACGGCGCGATCCTCATCGGTCAGGTCGCGATCGGCATCCTGGCCGGCGTGTACCTGCTGTACTACATGCTGCGCGACGGCCCCCGCTGCGTCGCCGCGATCGAGCGGCGGCTGCCCGCCGCGGCCGGCCCGCCGCACGACCTCGTCGAGCGCGCCGCGACGCAGCTGCGGCGGTACATGCTCGGCACCACGGTCGTGGCGGTCATGGACGCGGCCGTCATCACCCTCGGCGCGGCGATCCTGCGGGTGCCGTTCCTGCTGACCATCGCCATCGTCACCTTCGTGACCGCCTTCGTGCCCTACCTGGGCGCCTGGATCGCGGCCATCTTCGCGGTGCTGCTGGCCCTCGGCGCGGGCGGCGTGACCACGGCGGTGTGGATGGTCGTGATCGTGCTCATCACCCAGAACGTCCTCGAAGGCATCCTGCGCCCGTTCGTCTTCGGCCGCGCCCTGAACCTCCACCCCGTCGTGGTGCTGGCGGCGACCGTGCTGGGCGCGGCGCTGGGCGGCCTGTGCGGGGTCTTCCTCGCCCCGCCGCTGGCCGCCATCGCCCGCTCGTGGTGGTCGGCGCGCCACCAGGCCTGAGCCGGCAGCTGTGCGCGCGAGTGGACCTCCGGCGGCAAGCCCGACCAGGAGGACGGCGGGCGCGTCTGCTGAGCCGGCCGGGGCGGACGGTCGCGGACGCCGCCCGCGTCCAGCGGCCCGGTTCGTAGACCGGCCGGGTGCCCGCGTTGCCGTTGCCCGATCCGTCGCTCGGTGACGGGGTCGTGCTGTTGCGGGCCTGGCGGGACGCGGACGCCCGGCAGCGCTACGAGGCGTTCTCCGACGAGCTGTGCCAGCGGTTCTCGTGGCCGCGGGTCGAGCCGGTCACCGAGGCCGACGTCGCGGCCGGGCACGAGCGCAACGAGCGGGGAGCGGCGGGCCGGGCAGGCGATCGGCCTCGCCGTCGTGGACCATGCCGAGCCGGGGCGGGTCTGGGGCGCGGTCTCCCTCTACGACCTCGCCGAGCGCTGCGGGTTCCGCCGGGAGGGCGTGCTGCGGTCGCACCTGTGGTTCAAGGGGGCGCGCCGCGACACGGTGATGTTCAGCCTGCTGCCGGGCGAGCTCAGGCGTTGAGCTTGGCCGCGATGCGGATCACCCGCTCCGCCAGATGGTCGAGGGCGGCGAGCTGCGCGTCACCCAGGGGGATGTCGTTGGCGCCGCCCGTCACGTGGGACACGCCGTACGGGTTGCCGTCGACGAACTTCAGCGGGTCGGTGTAGCCGGGTGCGGCCAGCACGCCGCCGAAGTGGTGGATCGTGTTGTACAGCGCGAGCAGCGTCGACTCCTGGCCGCCGTGCATGGTCATCGACGCGGTGAAGCCGGCGTAGACCTTGTCGGCCAGCAGGCCCTGCAACCACTGCGGGCCGAGCGTGTCGAGGTACTGCTTGAGCTGGCTGGCCACGTTGCCGTAGCGGGTGGGCGAGCCGAACAGCACGGCGTCCGCCCACACCACGTCGTCCGGCACCGCCTTCGGCTCGTCCTTGGTGCGCTCGAAGTGCCTGCTCCAGGCCGCGTTCGAGGCGATGGCCGCCGCGGGCGCGAGCTCGGCGACCTGGCGCATCCGCACCTCCGCCCCGGCCTTCTCGCCGGCCGCGGCCAGCCGCTGGGCCATCGCGTGCACGGTGCCGGTCGCGGAGTAGTAGACGACGGCGAGCTTGGGCTGGGTCATCACCCGGGTCCTCTCGGTCAAAGCGGCGATCCGCCACCTACCCGCCCGTTCGCCGGAGAAACGGGCCGGCCCGCGGCGCGGCAGCCGCCGCCCGGGGACCGGTCAGCCGGCGATCGAGCGCAGGCGCACGGCCAGCCACAGTTCGGCGCGGACGTCCGGCGAGTCCAGGTCCCGGCCGGTGAGCTCGGCGACCCGGCGGATCCGGTTGCGGACCGTGTGCCGGTGCACCCCGAGCTCGGCCGCCGCCGGGTCCCACTGCCCGTGGTGGCGCAGCCAGACGGCGAGGGTGCCGGTCAGGTCACCCAGCGGCGCCAGCAGCGCGTCGGCGAACGCCCGCCCGGCGGCCCCGGGCAGCAGCCCGAGCAGCCCGCCGCCGGCGAGGTCGGCGAACCGCACGAGCCGCGTCCCGGCCCGCCTCGCGGCATCGGCGGCGACGAGTGCCTGCCGGTGCCCGTCGGCGAGGAACTCCAGCGGTACCGCCTCGGAGACCCCCACCGAGAGTCCCGCCACCGGGTCGCGGGGCACGGCGCCGAGCACGACGAGGTGGTCGTCCAGCTCGGCGAAGAACCCGTCGAGCTGCTCCAGCTGGGCCTCCCGGGCGGCGGCCGGCCCGGTCAGGACGGTCACCGGGCCGGGCGCCGGCGGCGCCTCCCACACGGCGAGCGCGACGTCGGTGGCGAGCGCCGTGTGCCCGTCGAGCAGCAGCCGCAGCAGCCCGGTGCGCAGCCGCCGGTGCGCCCGGTCGAGCGCGGTGGACCGGGCCACGGCCAGGGTCAGCACCGACGCGGCGGCGCCGATGATCTGCTGCGCGGTCCGGTCGAGGGGGTCCGGCCGCCCGACGACGAGCACCCGGCGCCCGACGACCTGCGCCACGACGTGCTCCCCGCCCGCCTCGAAGGCCGCGCTGGCGAGCCGCCCCCGGCGCAGCCGGTCGAGGGCCGGCCCGACACCGGCCCGCCGCAAAGGCGCGGACGTGGCAGGGCGCGCGGGCGCCGCGTGCAGGACCGTGCCCGAGCGGTCCAGCAGCGCCGCCCAGCCGCCGAGGAGCTGGGCCAGCCGGCGGACCACTCCCGCCGGGCCCTGCGCGCCGAGCGCGACCCGGGTCAGGGACTGCTGCGCCGAGTTGGTCGCGACGACCTCCGCGTAGGCGTCGGCGGCCTGCGCGGCCGACACCGCCTTGCTGATCGCGATGAAGGGCACCTCGCGCGGCACCTCCAGCACCGGCAGCCCGGCGGCGTCGGCCGCCGCGAGCAGCCCGTCCGGCGGGGCCGCGTGGCTGAGGCCGGTGCCGAAGCCGAGGCCGCTCACCCCCCGCCCGGCCAGCCGCGCCACGAACGCGGTGAGGTCCGAGCCCGGCGCCAGCCCGAGGCCCGTCGTCAGCAGCAGCTCGCCGCCGTCGAGGAACGGCGTCGGGTCGGCCAGCTCGCTCACGTGCACCCAGCTGACGACCCGGTCCAGCGCGGCGCCGCCGGCCACGACCCGCAGGTGCAGGCGGGCGTCGGCGGCGAGGTCGGCCAGGGTGAGCGGCACGGGCGGGAGCCTCCTGGACAGTTCGGCGAAGTCTCACTGTCAGGTTATCCAGATCGGCCATGCCGCCGGCGGGCGAGGGCACCGATGCTGGCTGCGTGACCAGAGGAATCGGCGCCGCGGCCGCCGGCGAGACGACCCCGTACCGGGTGGCCGGGCGCCCGGCGTCCAGCAAGGACATCGTCGAGGTGCGCAGCCCCTACGACGGCAAGCTCGCCGGGACGACGAGCAACGCCACGGCGGCGGACATCGAGGACGCCGTCGCGGCGGCGGCGACCGCGGACCGGGCGCTGCCGGCGCACGCCCGGGCCGCGGCCCTCGACCACGTGTCGCGCCGGCTGGCCGAGCGGGCCGCCGAGGTCGCCGCGCTCGTCACGGCCGAGTCGGGCAAGCCGGTCAAGTGGGCGGCGGCCGAGGTGACCCGCGCGGTGTCGACGTTCCGCTGGGCGGCCGAGGAGGCCCGCCGGGACTCCGGCGAGCTGCAGCGGCTCGACACCGACCCCGCGTCGACCGGCCGCCTGGCGCTGGTCCGCCGGGCGCCGCGCGGCCCGGTGCTCGGCATCACGCCGTTCAACTTCCCGCTCAACCTGGTCGCCCACAAGGTCGCGCCGGCCATCGCCGCCGGCTGCCCGATCATCGTCAAGCCCGCGCCCGCGACGCCTCTCACCGCGCTGCTGCTCGGCGAGCTGCTCGCCGAGACCGGCCTGCCGGAGGGCGCCTGGTCGGTGCTGCCGATGACGAACGCGACCGCCGCCGAGCTGGTCGCCGACCCCCGGCTGCCGGTGGTGTCGTTCACCGGCTCGGTGCCGGTCGGCTGGTCGATCCGCGACCGGGTGCCGCGCAAGCACGTGACCCTCGAACTGGGCGGCAACGCGGCGGCCGTCGTCTGTCCTGATTGGACGGACCTGGCGGGGGCGGCCCGCCGGATCGCGACGTTCGCGATGTACCAGGCCGGCCAGTCCTGCATCTCGGTCCAGCGGGTCTACGCCCACCGGGCGGTCTACGCCGAGCTCGCCGACCGGGTGGTCGCCGAGGTGCGCGCGCTGCGCACCGGCGACCCCACCGACCCGGCCACCGACGTCGGCCCGCTCATCGACGAGGCGGCGGCCGGCCGGGTCCAGTCGTGGGTGCAGGAGGCGGTCGCGGCCGGCGCCAGGATCCTCACCGGGGGCGAGCGCGACGGCGCGACGATGGCTCCGACGGTACTGGCGGGAGCGCCCGACGACTGCCGGGTCAACGCCGACGAGGTGTTCGGCCCGGTGCTGACCCTGGCCCCGGTGGACGACGTCGACGAGGCGTTCGCGCGGATCAACGCGTCCCGGTTCGGCCTGCAGGCCGGCGTCTTCACGCACGACCTGCGCACGGCGTTCCGCGCCTCGGCCGACCTCGACGTCGGCGGCGTGATCGTCGGGGACGTGCCGAGCTACCGCGCCGACCAGCTGCCGTACGGCGGGGTCAAGGACTCCGGCACCGGACGCGAGGGCGTCCGCGCCGCGATGGACGACCTCACCGAGGCGCGGACCCTGGTCCTCACCGGCATCCGGTGGTGACCGAGCCGGCGTCGGCCGACCTCGGCGCGGCTCCCGCCTCGGCCATCCGGCCATGGTAGGCGGCGGCCGACTCAGGCGGTCTCGCTCCGCGGCCCGAGCAGGGCGCGGGCGAAGCCGGCCTCGACGCGGGCGGCGGCGCGGGTCACGGCGGGCAGGGTGACCGCCAGGACCGCGGCGACGACCAGGTAGAAGACCACGGCCGTCAGGTAGGCGTCGCCGAGGCCGATGAGCTCGGGCAGCTCGTGGTCGTCCGGCCCGTCCGGCAGCGCCCAGCCCCACAGCGACCAGGTGAGGCTGCCGAGCGCGGCGGCCCACCAGCTCACGACGATGCAGAAGGCGACGGTGCTGGGGATCCACCGCAGCAGCGCGTGCGCCAGGTCCCGCCACGACTGCGGGTCGGCGAACATCCGCCACGTCCCGGTGCGGTACACGGGCCGTGGCACCGCCTCGCCGAGCACGTCGGCGACCCGCGCACGCTCGGCGGTGGCGAAGGTGCGCGCCAGGGTCAGCGCGGCGACGGCGAGCGGCACGCCGACCCACACCACGGCCAGCCCGACCCCCATGGTGACGGTGGTGAGGCACAGCACGAACGCGGCGAGCGCGACGGGGAACCCGGTGAGCACGTAGCGGGTGTCGGCGGCGAGGCGCGGCAGTGTGCGGGGGGCCTCGATGTAGGTCGTCGTCGTCATGGCTACGACGCTATGGATCGACGCCCCCGAAACCGATCCGGCGAGCCGCCCGAGGCCGGGTAGGGCCAGCCCCACCCCGGCTCCGGCCGGGGCTCAGTCCAGGCCGCGCTTGCCCGGGGCCCAGAACGGCTTGACGAGGACCGACGTGCGGGGCCAGCCGCGCTCAGCGGTCAGGTGGCGGCGCACCGCCTGGCAGGTGCGGGCCTCGCCGGCGACGTAGGCGGCGCCGGGCTCGGCCGGCAGGTCCAGCTCGCGCAGGGCGGCGACGATCCCCTCGGTACCGCCGCGATCGACCCACCGCAGGTCGTCCGCGCGCGGCAGCGGCATGCGGTCGGCCGGGCCGGCGACCTCGATGACGCCGTGGACGGGCGCGGCGGCCGGCAGGGCCCGCAGCATCGCGCCGAACGCCGGGCAGGCCGTCTCGTCGCCCACGAAGAGGTGGTATGGGGCGCCCTCGCGCAGCACCATGCGGCCCTGCGGCTTGGTGAACGCCACCGGCTGGCCGACGCGCACGTCCCGGGACCAGCGCGCGCCCGGCCCGCCGGCGGGCTGGTCGAACACGCACAGATCCAGGTGCTCGCCGTCGAGGTAGTCCCAGACGGAGTACGTGCGCAGCGTCATGCCCTCGATGCGCACCCGGACGTGCTGGCCCGGCGACCAGTCCAGCCCCCGCAGCGCGTCCCCGGCGAAGCGGATCCGGCGCATGCGCGGCGTGACGCGGTCCGTCTCGGCGACCGTCGTGCGCACCAGGAAGTAGTCCATGAGGTTGCTCATGCGCGCCAGCCTGCCGCATCCCGCCCGCGTCGTGACGACCGATCGGGGGATGCCACTCCGTGTATGCCATCGGGCACGGTGAGCGATGTGCCGCCTCAACGCGAACGGACGTCGGCGTAGCGCAGCAGGGCGGCCACGCCGCCCTCGGCCGGCACCTCGTCCGGCGCGGCGAACACGAGGCCGGCGTCGGAGCACACGACGGCCCGCACCAGCGCCGCGTCCGCACGGTCCCGCTGGGGCGCGGCGACGCCCATGGCCTCGAGCTGGGCGCGGTCGAAGGACAGCTGCGCCGGCCCGGGGCCGACCCACAGCCGCGCCGTGGAGGACGGGTCGTCGGCGATGAGCAGGGTGTCGACCTGACCGCGCTGCAGCGCCCGCACCACGGCCGGGAGGCCGCCGGCGTCGGTACCGCGGAACCGGTTCACGGCGTCCTGCGCGTTCGCGGTGGCCCGCTCGGCGATCGCCCGGACGGTCGCGTCGTCGAGCGTGGCGCCGGCACCGGCGTCGGTCGGTACCACCCGCTCCTGCCAGTACTCCGGCAGCCGCCCGATCAGCAGCGGACGCGCCTGCGGATCGCCGGCCACGACGACGATCTCCGCGTCGCACTGCCGCGCGGCCGCCGTGACCGCCTCCGCGACGTCGCCGGCGTTGCGCTCCCACGACACGTGCGCGGCGCGCTGGTACCGCGGCTGGGACCACCCACCGACCTTGACCCGGTGCAGCGGGAAGACCTCGTGGCCCTCGACCGACGCCGAGTGGACCAGCCGGTCGGCGTCGACCGCCTCGATCCGGCCGCCGGTGCGGTCGACCAGCACGCGGACGTACGGGATCGACTCCCCCAGCTGGGCCAGCAGCGGCATGACGTGCGGCAGCGGACCGAACGCGGCGATCGCGCGCCGGGGCGGGGCCGGCAGGTCGCGCACCAGCACCGCCTGTCCGCCGGTGGCGAAGCCGGCCAGCCCGTACGGCCCGCCCCGCACGGGATGGCCGAGGACGGCGGCTTCGAGGGCGTCGGCCGTGCCCGGGCCACAGCCGTCCTCCTCGATCACCGCCCGGGCCGCCTGCCAGCGCAGCTCGAGCGCGGCGGCGGCGTGCTCGGTGTTGCGGGACGCGTCGAGGTACACCGACGCCCAGGGTCCGGTGCGCTCGTACAACGGGCGAAGGAATGCCACGTGCATGCTGGACTCCTTTCCGCTCACCCCGTCGACTACCCGTTCCCGGGCGGGAAACGCATCCGTGTGGGCAGCCGCCGACCGGTGTCGTCGCGCTGGTGGCGCACGGGAAGCCGCCTGGCTGCCCGGACCTCGGCTGCCACCCGGACGCGACCCTCGCGGGGTGACTCCGTCGTGGAACGAGACGAGCCGCAGGGCGAGTGGCAAGACTGGAAGTCAGCGGAGGTGTCCCATGGACGTCGACATGGTTGTGGAGATCCCGGCCGGGTCGCGCAACAAGTACGAGATGGATCAGGAGTCGGGGCGGATCCGGCTCGACCGTACGCTGTTCACCGCCACCGCCTACCCGGCCGACTACGGCTACGTCCTCGAGACGCTCGCCGAGGACGGCGACCCTCTCGACGCGATGGTGCTGCTGGACGAGCCCACGTTCCCCGGCTGCAGCGTCCGGGTGCGGCCGATCGGGGTGTTCTGGATGCACGACGAGCGCGGCCCGGACGCGAAGCTGCTGTGCGTGCCGGCCGCCGACCCCCGCTGGCAGGCGATCGGTGACCTCGCCGACCTGCACAAGTACCAGTTGAGCGAGATCGGCCACTTCTTCGAGATCTACAAGGACCTGGAACCCGGCAAGTACACCGACGTGCGCGGCTGGCGAGACCGGGCCGAAGCCGAAGCGGAACTGACCGCGGCACAGGACCGGTACCAGGCGTCACGCCGGACGCCGGCTGACACCGCCCGGCACGACCGGTAGCACGGCTCAAGCCCGGCCGGCCCCGCGGCCTAGGATCGCCAGCATGAGCACCTCCCTCGCCGAGCACGTCGACGCGCTGTACTCCGCCGTGGAGCGCGCGGGGCCCGACGCGTTCCAGGCCGCGCTCGAAGGCATCGTCGAAGCCACCCAGCGGTCCGAGCCGGCGGAGGTGAGCGCGGCGCTGGAGCGGCTGGAGCCGATGCTCGCCCGCATCCCGCTCGGCATGGGGCCGGACCTGGCGCAGGTCGCCGGCGCCATGACCGACTTCGGCGGCGACCCGGCGAGCGTGCTGGCGACGCTCGTCGAGCGGGCCGCCGGGGCCATGGAGCAGGCGGCCCGCTTCGCCGAGCTGCACCGCGCGGCCGGCCTCGCGCTGCCCGACCCGGGCGACTTCGACGCGGTCGGGGAGACCCGCGACCGCTTCACCGCCGCCGTCCAGGTCCGCGGCCTGGCCGGCGAGGAGGAGGCCGAGGACCTCCTGCAGGCCTGGTACTGCGGGGACTCCTGGGTCCAGCCGGTCCTCTTCATGAACCAGCGCCGCGACGTGCGCCGCGCCCTGCCGCAACGCGCCCGCCTCCTGAACGGCGTGCGGGCGACCCGCGAATACCTCGGCACCGCGGGCTGGCTGGAGGGCCTCCTCCTGGTCCTGGACGACGAGCCCCTGATCGTCCTCGACCGCGGCTTCGCCGGCACCGGCCGCGGCTTCCGGGTGACGATCGGCGGCATCGGCGACAACTTCCAGCTCCACACGATGCTGGCCGCGGCCCTGATCGGCCACCACCTGCCCGGCCGCGCCCCGGCCCCGGCGGAGGTCGCCGCCGCGACGGACGGCCCGGACCTGACGCCGGAGGGCGGCATCCGCGGCAGCTGGAACCTCGTCGACCACGGCGGCAAGTGGATCTGGAACGAGGGCCGCCCGTCCGACATCCCCCACCTGGACGGCGTCCGCGTGGTGGTCCTGGAGCCGGAGCCGTACCAGCGCTCGTGGAACGCGGGCCGCGCCTACCCGCACATGGCGCCCCTGCTGCGCATCGACGAGCCCCTGTCCCCGCAGGAGGCGGCCGCCTGGCTGTCCCGCTGCACCACCTCCTCATGATCGGTGGAGCGTTCCGGCTGCCATGACGACCGGAACGCTCCATCGATCGTGCGGAGCAGCGGCGTCAGCGCAGCAGGCGGCGGACGACCGACCACTGCGGGTGCGGGGCGAAGCCCAGGCTCTCCTTCGGCCCCGCCTGGCCCTTGCCCGCGACCACGAACGGCCGGCCGGCGGCGATGGTGCGGCGTATCAGGCGGTCCAGGTGGTCGAACCACAGGCCGCTGCGGCGGTCGGGGCCCGGCGGGCGGGCGCCCCACGGGCCGAGCACCGGCGCCACCGGGTGGTCGAAGACGACGCCCGCCGCGACCAGGCCGCCGTCGGCGTCGGTGTAGCGGATCACCTCGACGTCGGGCAGGGACAGCACCGCGGCGAACTTCTCGCTGCTCCAGTACCGCAGCGGCGGCCAAAGCGTGCGGTGGTTGCGCCGGGCGGTGTCGCGGCAGAGCCGGTAGAGCGCCTCGACGTCGATCGCCGCGCCCGCGGCCGGGCCGACCCAGGCGGACAGTCCGGGGTCGGCGTCGATGCGGCGGGCCAGCCGGCGCTGGTCGACCCGGCGGGACTTGGTGAGCGAGCGCAGGTACGCCTCGTGGTCGGCGAACCGGTTGTGCAGCACCGCCACCGGCGCCCCCTCGCGCACGACGGTCGCGCCGCGCAGGACGGCCGGCAGCCCGTCCGACCAGACCTGCCGGTAGGCGACGAACGGCAGCCGGCGGCCGAACTCGCGGCGCAGCGCCGACTCGAAGGCCGCCACCGCGGCCGGGAACAGCGCCGGGTCCACGGCGTCCGGGCGCAGCGCCGCGGGGAGCCCGCCGGCCAGCCCGAGGCCGGTGAACGAGCTGGTGCCGAAGCACTCGACGTCCGCGAGAACGCCACGCACCCGCGCGGTGGCCACGCCGACGGCCTTGTCGCCGTCGCGGAGGATCCCCGCGAAGCACCGGCCGGGGGCGGTCCGCACGAGCGGCCAGGCCCACGCCTGGTGCAGGCCGAGGTCGTGCACGGCGTCCGCCCAGGCCGCCGGCGCCGGGTCCGCCGACGGGTCGAACGGCTCGAACTCCAGGTCACCACTCACCCGATCAACGGTACCGACGGCGCAGTGATCAAATGCCCGGAAAGGTACCCTCGATCATTCCCCTTCATCAATGTTGATCGCTTTCGCGGCGCATTCGATCACGTACGATTCGCGAAACGGTCGAGCCGGGGAGTGAGCCCATGAACCAGATCCTGCGCCGCAATGCGACGTTCCTCGTCCTGGTGGCCCTGGCCGCCGCTTGCGCCGCGGTCGTGTGGTTCGCGCTGCCCCACGACCGGGAGGTCAAGTCGCTGGGGATCTTCCTGTTCAAGCTGGTGCCGTTCGTGTTCGCGATCGAGGCGATCGCCCGGCTGGACCTGGAGCTGGCCCGCCGGCTCCACCTGGTGCGGATCCTGGTCCCGGCCGCGTTCTGCGTGTTCTTCCTGTACTTCGTGCCAAAGATCTTCTTCTATCTGGACGATTTCCCCAGCGTCTACTACCACATTCTCGTGCTGACGCCGATCATCATCTCGGCGCTCGTCCTGGCCTACCGGCTCGGCGGGGGCGGCGCCGGCGAGGTGCGGCGCCTCGGCTACGCGATGCTGCTCGTCATGCTCTCCGGCCTGGAGGACTTCGCATTCCTCACGGTCAATGACCACACCGAGCCGCCGTGGAACACCATCCCGGCGGTGTGGGACTGGGCGTCGCACATGACGGTGTTCCTCGGCCACCCGCCGACCCGGAACGAGGCGTATGCCTTCATCGCCGTGCATGTCGTGCTCGCCCTTTTCATCCTGATCGCCCCCGCCCGGTGGTTCGAGCGACTTCGACCCCGGCGCAGTCAGCCGGAGCAGGAGCCCGCGATCCGGGCCTGATGCCGGCGGAGAGGAGGTGTGCCATGGCGACGTCGACCGTGCTGGTCACCGGCGGCGCCGGATTCATCGGCGCCAACGTGACCCGCTCGCTGCTGGAGGACGGCCATACGGTCGTCGTCCTCGACGACCTGAGCGGCGGCTCGATCCACAACGTCCCGGACGACGCGCTGTTCCGGCAGGGCAGCGCGTGCGACCCGGCCGTCGTCGACGGGCTGTTCGCCGAGTTCCGGTTCGACTACGTGTTCCACCTCGCCGCCTACGCCGCGGAGGGGCTGAGCCACTTCATCAAGCGGTACAACTACATCAACAACGTGCTCGGCAGCGTCACCCTGATCAACGCGGCGGTCAACGCCGGCACCGTGCGGTGCTTCGTGTTCACCTCGTCGATCGCCGTCTACGGCGCCAACCAGGTGCCGATGAGCGAGGACCTGGTGCCCTCGCCCGAGGACCCCTACGGCATCGCCAAGCTCGCGGTCGAGCAGGAACTACGCGTCACGCACGAGATGTTCGGCCTGCCGTACATCGTCTTCCGGCCGCACAACGTCTACGGCGAGTACCAGAACATCGGCGACCGCTACCGCAACGTCATCGGCATCTTCATGAACCAGGCGCTGCGCGGCGAGCCGTTCACGATCTTCGGCGACGGCTGCCAGGTCCGCGCGTTCACCCACATCAGCGACGTGGCCCCGGTCCTGGCCCGCTCGGTGACGAACCCGGCCGCGTACAACGGGACCTTCAACATCGGCGGCGACACGGTGTACACGCTCAACGCCCTCGCCCGGGCGACCGCCGACGCCATGGGCGTGCCGCTGCGGGTCACCCACCTGCCGGCCCGCAACGAGGTCCGGCGCGCCTACGCCAACCACGAGAAGGTGCGCAAGGTCTTCGGGATCACCGGCGACGAGGTACCGCTGGAAGAAGGCCTGGCCGCGATGGCCGCGTGGGTCCGCCGGCAGGGCCCGCGGGAGCCGTCGGTGTTCGAGGCCGTCGAGGTGCGCCGCAACCTCCCCCCGTCGTGGCTGGCGGTGCTGCCCGATGCGCACTGACAGCGAGCTCGGGGGCATGCCGTCGCTCACCGCGTTCATCCCCTGCTACAACGAGGTCGCGCAGGTCGACGCCGTGCACGCGGCGATCGACGCCGAGCTGTCCCGCTACCCCGACCTGGAGATCCTGTTCGTCGACGACGGCTCGACCGACGGCACCCTCGCCAAGGTGAAGGCCCTGTGCGACCGGGACCCGCGCGTGCGGTACGTCTCCTTCTCCCGCAACTTCGGCCTGGAGGCCGCGCACGGCGCCGGCTTCCGCTACGCGAGCCGCGACTGGGTCGTGCAGCTCGACGCCGACCTGCAGTCGCCGCCGGCCGAGGCGCACAAGCTCATCGCCAAGGCCCTGGAGGGCTACGACGTGGTGTACGGCATCCGCCGCGAGCGCCATGACCCGCTGTTCCGCCGCCTCGGCTCGGCGGTGCAGCAGCGGCTCGCCCAGCGGCTGTTCGGCGTCGACCTCGTCTACGGCTCGTCGGTGTTCCGGGTGGTCCGGGCGGGCGTCGCCCGGCGCGCGGTCGACCTGCGGCTGGCCACGCCGTACTTCGTCGCCACGATGCCGCTGCTCGGCGCCCGCTGGGCCACCGTCGACGTCGAGCACCGCCGGCGCCAGGACGGCGGCTCCCGGTGGGCGGTGTGGCGGCTGTTCGCGCACAGCGGCGAGCTGTTCTTCGGCTTCTCCGTCCGGCCGCTGACGTGGATCTATCTCGCGGTCGCCCTGGTCCTGCCGTTCGTGGTGGCGGCCGGGTCGCCCGGTGCCGTCGCGGGTCTGGTGGTACTGCTGGGATCCGTGGCGATCCTCGCCGCCTACGTGCACCGCCTGGTGCGCGGCGGCGTGCGCCCGGCGCTGTACTACGTGCGCGAGGCGAACATTCCGATCGCGGCCGAGGACTCGCTGTACGCCGGCGAGCCGCTGACCCGGGAGCCGGTCCGATGATGCTCATTCTCGGCGCCAGCGAGGACCAGCTGCCGGTGTATCTGGAGGCACGCCGCCGCGGCATCGCCACCATCGCCGTCGACCAGCGCCGCGACCGCCCCGCCCTGGCCCACGCCGACGCCTGGCTGCCGGTCAGCACCCGCGACACCGCCGGCATCGTCGCCGCGCTCGACGGCCGGCGGCCCACGTCGGTCGTGGCCGCGGCCAGCGACGCCGGGCTGCGCAGCTGGCACGAGCTCGGCGAGCTGTTCGAGCTGCCGTACCGGTTCCCGGCCACCGCCGCCCGCGCGTCGCTGGACAAGGCGGTGTTCCACGAGGTGGCCCGCGCCGCCGGGGTTCCGGGGTACCGCTGGTACCAGGGCGCCGACCGGGCCGCCCTGACCCGCGCCGCCCACGAGTTCGGCTTCCCGGTGGTGGTCAAGCCGCCGGACACGTCGGGCAGCAAGGGCGTCACGCGCGTCGAGCACCCGGAGGCGCTGGCGGGCGCGCTGCGGTACGCCGGCGGCTTCACCACGGGCGACGAGCTGCTCGTGGAGGAGTACGTGGCCGGGCGGAACCTGACCGTCGACGTGTTCATGCAGGCCGGCCGGGCCGGCTTCGCCGGCATCACGGAGAAGCGCATCGTCCCCGGGCCGCACTTCGTCATCGGCGGGCACACCGGCCCGGCCCGGCTCGCCGACGCCACCCGCAACGCCCTCGTCGCCGCCGCCGAGCGGCTGTGCCGGGCGATCGGCCTCACCGACGGCCCGGCCAACTTCGACGTCGTGCTGCGCGGCGACGGCACGTTCGCCGTGCTGGAGGTCAACGCGCGGCTGTGCGGCAACGCGTTCCCGCGGCTCATGCACCACATGTACGGCGTCGACACCGTCGCCGCGCTCGTCTCGCTCGCGCTCGGCGAGCCGTTCACGCTCACCCCGACCCGCAGCGACGCCGGCGTCATCCACGTGCTCGCCTCGCCGCTCGCCCACGACAGCGTCCTCGCCGCCGTCCGCGGCCTGGACGAGGCGCGGGCGCTGCCCGGCGTCGTGTGCTGCGAGGTGTACTCGGCGCCCGGCGACCCGGTCCGCCCGTTCGACCAGGCCGCGAACAAGCTCGGCTACCTCATCGTCACCGGGCCCGACCGGCGGGCGGCGCAGGAGCGCCTGGCCGCGGCCCTGGACGTGCTGCGCATCGACTACGAGGAGCCTCAGGGCGCGTACTCGCTCACGACCAGCTGACCCTTGCCGCCGGGCGTGAGCGGGATGCGCTCGCTGAGGTGCAGCTCCAGCGGCATCCCGCCGCCCGCCCGGCGCAGCAGGGTGCGCTCGGTGCCGGCCAGGACGTCCCCGGCCGGCATCGAGCCGTCCGGCACGACGAACACCCGGATCGTGCCGGCGGCGTCCTGGCGCACGTACAGCTCGGCGACCCCCGGCTCCAGCATCGCCACGCCCAGGAACACGTCGCCGAAGACCTTCCGGCCGTCGGGCAGCACGACCGCGTCGTTGGACCGGCCGGTGGTCAGCGTCATCGTCCGGAACCGCCGCCCGCACGGGCACGGGTCCGGCGAGATCCGCCCGACGTCGCCCAGGGCGTAGCGGACCAGCGGCATCGCCCGCTCCTGGAACGCCGTCACGACAAGCTGACCCTCCTTGCCGTCGGGCAGCGGGTGCCCGGCGTCGTCGAGCACCTCGGCGAAGACCCGGTCCTCGGCCAGGTGGCGGCCGCCGCGGTGGCACTCGAAGTAGATGTTCAGCGTCTCGTAGGCGGAGTACTCGTCGCGGACCGGCACGCCGAAGCCCTGCTCCAGCGCGGCCCGGTTCTCCGGCACCAGCAGCTCCGACTCGGTCAGCAGCAGGCGCAGGTGCCGGCGCAGGGCGGCGAGCTCGGCGGCGGTCAGCGTCCGCAGCAGCTCCCGCAGGTGCACGGGATATCCGATGAGTACCTTGGGGCGGTACGCGAGCAGGTCGGCGACCCACTGGCGGGGTGGCTGCGTGGTGAGCACGACGTGCCGGCGGAACAGCCCGACGCGTTCGACCAGCCGGCCGGGCATCGGGAACGGCTTGAGGTGCGCCAGGCGGTCCGTGGGCAGGTACCGGCGGGTGGCGAGGAACCGGCGCACGCAGGCGGCCATGTGGTAGTCGTGGGCGTTCATGTCGTGCCAGCCGGTGACGCGGTGTCCCGTGGTACCGCTGGAGGAGAACGACACGCACGCGTCTGTGTCCACGCCGTCGGCGACGAACTCCCGGTTGGGGGTGGCCCGCATGATCACCTTGGTCAGCAGCGGGACCGACGCGAGGTCTTCCAGTGTCGCGAGCCGCGGCAGCCGGCCGCGGTAGTACGGGACGTACGCGTTGGCGTGGGCGAGCATCCCGTTCAGGCCGCGCAGCTGGTGCCTGCGCAGCCCGGCTCGGCTGCCGTACTGGCGGGCGAGCGCCAGCGGTACATAGGCGATCTCACGCGGCAACATGGACATCCTCCTCGACGGGGGCCGGCGCCGGGCGGCGGGCCAGCCGGTGCCAGAGCGTGGCCGCCTGCGCGACCTCGGCGACGGCGAGCGCGGCGAGCAGGCCGACGCCGCCGGCGAGCGGCACCGCGACCACCCCCGACAGCGCGGCCGCCGCCAGCCCCACGGCCGCCGCCAGGCCGGTGATCCGGGTCGACGCCGCGTCCGAGTTCTCCACCAGGTACCCGGCGAGGATCACGGCCATCAGCATCGGCGTGCGGGCCAGCAGCAGCACCGCCCACACCACCGGCGCGGCGGGGCCGCGGCTGGCGGCGAACAGCTCGGCGCCGGCGGCGCCGAGCACCGCGAGGTACGCCAGGTCGGCGGCGACGACCCAGCGCACGACCCGCAGCGCCGTGCGCCGCCCGCTCGCGCCGCCCGCGCCGACGAGCCGGACCGACACCCACGGCGTGTAGACGCGCAGCACGTACAGCAGGAGATTGACGCCGGCCGACCACACGACGTCGACGACGACCAGCGGGCCCACCTGGTCGCGGAACGCCGACGCGGACAGCAGGGCCACCAGGACGCTCGTGCAGAGGTACAGGCAGACCTCGGGCGTGCCCATGAGCGCGACGGTGCAGGCGATGCGGCGCACGAACGCCGGCCGGTGCCGGATGACCAGCGAGGGCCGGCCGAGCCGCAGCAGCAGCGGCACGCAGAGGGCGGTCTGGGCGGCGGCGAGCGCGGCGAGGTACCCGAGCGGCCCGAGCCCGGCGGCCGCCAGCCCGAGCAGGCCGAGCTGGACGGCGGCGAGCGCGAGGAAGGTGCGCGAGTCGTACCACGGCCGCCCCATGGCCCGGTGCAGCCCGACGAGCAGCAGCACGACCCCGGTCATGGTGGCGGTGGTGGCCGCCCCGAGGTAGACGGCGACGGCGCCGTGCGGCGCGACCAGCGCGCTGACCGCGAAGGCCGCGAGCACGGGCGCCGGCACGGCCCACAGCACCGCGGCCGCGGCCCGGACGATGAGCGGCCCGGTGCGCGGCGCGCGGGGCAGCAGCTTGAGGACGGTCTTCTCGGGCCCGGCGACGAGCAGCGCGACGATCCACGAGAAGGTGGCGACGGCCCCGCCGAAGATCCCGTACCGCGCGGTGCCCCACACGGGCAGCAGCGCCACGGTGGCGAGCAGCTGCGAGGCACGGTAGGCGGAGCGTCCGGCCAGCAGCGAAGCAAGCGTCCGCGGCCGGACCCGGCCGGGGGCATCCACGCCCTTCAGTGTTCCATCGCTGGACGATCGTCAATGTCTCACGACGTTCGGCAAGGGCCAGGAGTAGGGCCGCCCCGCCGGGCCGACCTCCCCCGGCTCCGCACAGATCGATGGAGCGTTCCGGCTGCCATGACGACCAGAACGCGCCATCGATCATGAGGCGGGAGCGGCCGGCGGGTCGGGACGTGCTGCCCGGCCGGCGCTGCGCCGGCGGCGCAGCAGCAGCCAGGCCACGGCCGCCGCGGCGAGCAGGACCGTCGTCGCCGTCAGGAGGCGCAGCCAGAGCGGCCACGGGCCGCGCTGGGCGGAGCCGGCGTCGGCGGACCGGAGGTCCGGGAGCTGGCCCGCGGCGAGTTGCAGGTCGTACGTGGTGCTCGAGCCGGCGAAGCGGGACAGCGGGCGCGGGTTGCCCGGCAGCGGGACTGCCGACACCGTGCGGCCGACCGTCGAGCTGCTCTCGCTGAGGAGCAGCTCGTCCGTGGCGCGCCAGCCCAGCAGGGAGATCTCGGTCGATCGCTCGAGGCCCGGCGGTACCGCCGAATCCCCCGACACCGCGACGAACGTCAGCGTGCAGGGGATCTTGCCCACGCCCGCGTTGTCGACGAGCGCGATCCAGCGACCGTCCGGCGACCATGCGTTCGGGCCGGCGATGCGGGCGCCGAACGGGATCGAGCCCACGGTCACCGGCGCGCCGCCGGCGACGTCGACGATCCGCAGTTCGCTGCGGGTCTCGAGTTGTTCCTGCACCGCCACCCGCCGCCCGTCCGGCGCGAAGGCCGCCTCGGCCGCGCGGACCGGCAGGGTCGCCGACGCGCCGGAGCGCAGGTCGAGCAGGGCCGAGTCGGCGCCCGCCTCGTAGACCAGCCGGGTGCCGTCCGGCGACCAGGCGCGCGGGTGGATCACGCCCGTCGTCGGGGCGGCGAAGTGCCGGGTGTCGCCCGTGGCCAGGTCGACCACGGCCACGTCGCCGGCGTCGCCGAGGCTGCCGACGGCGACCGCCGTGCCGTCCGGGGACAGCAGCGCGGGCGCGTCCTGCCAGGTGCCCAGCTCGACCTTGCCGCCGCGGCGCTCGGCCTCGTCGAGCCGGCGGTACGTGCGCCCGTCCGCCCCGACGACGATCGTCTGCAGCGTATGGAGCACCCGGGGGCCGTTGCTGCCCTGCACGTACACGGCGACGGCCCGCCCCGGCGGCGCGTCCGACACGGTCGCGGTGAGCAGCGACAGGCCGGCGAACGTCCGCGGCAGGACCGGCGCGGCGTCCTTCGGCTGGGCGGTCTGGGCGAGCAGCCCCGGGCCGGCGACCGCGCCGAGCAGCACGGACAGTACGGCGACGGCGCTGAGCACGGGTCGCCAGCGCGCGGGCCGGGCCTCCGCCCGGGCCAGGAGCGCGCCCGGCTCGGGCGGGACGACCGGCAGGGTGTCGGCGACCTCGCGGAGCGCCGCGCCGAGGCGGGTGTGCGGGTCAGCCGGCATCGAGCTCCTCCTTGACCGCGGCCAGCCCGCGGTGCAGCAGCGACTTGACCGTCCCCGGCCGGCAGCCGAGGGCCTCGGCGATCTCCGCCTCGGGCAGGTCGAGGTAGTACCGCAGGAACACGGCCGCCCGCTGGCGCGGGTTCAGCCGGTGCAGGGCCGCCCGCACCGCCTGGGCGTCGGCGCTGTCGGCCGTCCACGCGGGCTCGGCGACGCCGGCGTGGCGGCGCTCCAGCCGGCGCCGCCGCACCCACGACGTGCACCGCGACACGACGGCGCGGCGCAGGTAGGGCACCGGCTCGCGGACGGTGGCGCCGCGGCGGTACCACTCGATGAACGCCTCCTGCACGACGTCCTCGGCGGCGGGCCGGCTGCCGGTCGTCACGTACGCGAGCCGGACCAGCGGCGCGTAGTGCGCGGCGTACACCGCCCGGAAGGCCCCATGGTCGAGCCCTTCCGGCGCGGGTCGGTCGGTCAGCACGGTCACATGGTCCAGGGCGCACGGGTCCCGCGATCGGTTCCACCGACTTCTTGTCAGGCGGCCGACAGCGCTCCGGCCGGAGCGGGGGTGACGTCGTCCAGCGCATCCCACAGCGCCGGGACGCCGGCCAGCGCGGCCGCCGCCACCTCGTCGCGCTCGCGCAGCCAGGCCAGGTGGCGCAGGGCGTGCGCCGCCACCGCGTCCACGGGGACCTGCGCCGGGCTCGGCGCGGCCGGGTCGCCCGAGTGGGCGAGGGCGCGCGACACCAGCGGTGCCGAGTCCGCGGCCGCGGTGCCGTCGAGCACGGCGAGGTAGGTCAGCACCACCGCGCCCGCGTCGAAGCGCCACGACGTCGAGTGCAGCAGCGTGAGCGGCGCCCAGCCGGGGTGAGGACCATCGCGCTGGACGCCGCGAGCCGGCGCGGCCAGGCCGGCCGCCGCCGCGTCCGGGTGCGTGTCCCGCGGCAGCGCCGCGCAGACGCGCCGGTAGTGCACGGTCGCGTCGCGGACGCCCACGACCAGCACCTCAACCCGGACCGGCACGGCCCCGAGATCGTCTCGCCACACCACTGCCACTGTGCAGTATTTGCCACTAAGTTGCAACAACCGCCAGCGCGGCGGCCGGGCGCAACCCCTCCCCCTCGGCGTGGGCGGCGGCGAAGGCCTCCCCGCCCAGCGCCGCCGCGAGGCCGGCGCGCAGCCCCTCGTCCGGCGGGCCGAGGGGGTGACGGCCGGCCGCCGCGCGCTCGCCGTGCGCCGCGCCGAGCAGGACCGCCGCCTCGCGCGGGCGCCCGCGGGCGGCGAGGACCGCGGCGAGCGACTCCAGGGCCGAGACGAGCACGATCGACTGGCCGGCGACGGCCACCGCCTCGGCGCTGCCGCGCAGCAGGCTCTCCGCCCGGTCCAGGCGGCCGGCCGAGCGGGCCTCCTCGCCGAGCATCAACAGGGCCCGGCCGGTGCACCGGCGGTCGCCGAGCCGGCGCAGGGTGGGCAGCAGCGACCCCATGAGCCCGGCGGCCCGGCCGGTCTCGCCGCGGACCCAGGCCAGCTGGGCGAAGCCGACCGCCGCGTGGGCGATGTCGGTCTCGCTGCCGGCCGCCTCCGCGAGCTGCCGGCTCTCGCTGAGCCAGCCGCGGACCTCGTCGTCGCCGATGCCCGCGTTCATCGCCCGCTGGGCCATCATGAACAGGGTGTTGGCGGCGTACACCGGGTCGCCCACCCGGCGGAACAGCGTCACGCCGTCGCGGCCCCACTGCAGCGCCTCGCTGAGCGTGCTGGAGATCGAGACCAGGCCCTGCATGACGAGCGCCCGCTCCCACGCGTGGCCGGCGCCGAAGCCGGCGAGCGCCTCGAGCAGCGCGGGCCGGCTCAGCTCGGGCCGCAGCCAGGTGGCGCTCACGCCCAGCGCATGGGCGGCCCGGGCGCGGCTGACGTCGTCGAGTCCGGCGGCGAGCCGTCGTGCCCGCTCGGCCAGGTCGAGCGCGGTACGCCCGTCGGAGGCGTGCAGCAGCGCGCTCGCGGCGGCCAGGCCGGCGACGACCGCGGGCGACGCGGGCGGCTCGCCGGCGGCCATGGTCCGGTGCAGCCATTCGCTGGCCTCGCGGCGCCGGCCGGCGAGGTCCCAGAACCGCTCCAGGGCGGCGATCCAGCGCCACGCCGCCTCCAGGTCGCCGGCCGCGACGCAGTGGGCCAGCGCGGCCCGGAGGTTCGGCTGCTCCGCGGTCAGCACGTCCAGCCACCGGCGCTGGCCGGGGCCGCGCAGGCGCCCGGCGGCATCCTCGGCGAACGCGAGGTAGTGGGCGGCGTGGTCCCGGCGCGCGGCCTCGGCGGCGCCGCCGTCCTCCAGCCGCTCGGCCGCGTAGGCGCGGAGGGTCTCCAGCAGCCGGTACCGCCGGGCGTCGGCGCCGACCGCGGTGACGAGCGACTTGTCGACCAGCGTCGGCAGCAGCGACACGACCGCGCCCGGGTGCACGGCCCGCACCGCGGCGTAGTCGAAGTCGGCCGGGAACACGCCGAGCCGGTCGAACAGGGCGCGCTCGTCGTCGTCGAGCAGCCGGTAGCTCCAGTCGATCGCGCCGCGCAGCGTGCGGTGCCGCGCGCCGGTGGTGCGGGCGCCGGCGGAGAGCAGGTCGAACCGGTGGTCGAGGTGCTCGACGAGCTCGGCCGGCCCGAACGTGCGGATCCGCGACGCGGCCAGCTCGATCGCGAGCGGCAGCCCGTCGACCCGCCGGCACAGCGCCGCGACCGCGGCCGCGTTGGCGTCGGTGAGCGCGAAGCCGGGTGACGCGGCGGCGGCCCGCTCGACGAACAGCCGGACCGCGGTGCTGTCCCCGACGGCGGCGCCGGCCTCCGGCACGTCGAGCGGCGGCACGGGGTACACCACCTCCCCGGGCACCCCGAGCGGCTCCCGGCTGGTCGCGAGCACCCGCACCGGGCCGCTGCCGAGCAGCTCGGCGACGACGGCCGCGGCCTCGGCCACGACGTGCTCGCAGTTGTCGACCAGTAGCAGGCCGGACAGCTCGGCGGCGGCGCCGCGCAGGATCTCGGCGAGCGACCAGCCGGGCTCCGGCACGACGCCGAGGGCGCGCGCGACGACGTCGCCGACCAGGTCGGCGGTCACCGGCGCGAGGTCGGCGAAGTAGGCCGCCCCGGCCGCGGCGTGCAGCGCCAGCCGGGTCTTGCCGACGCCGCCCGGCCCGACGAGCGTCACGAGGCGGTGGGTACCGAGGCGGTCGCGGACCTCGCCGGCCTCCCGCTCCCGCCCGACGAGGCTGGTCAGCGGGGCCGGCAGCGCCGGGCGGCCCGGGACCGGCCGGCGCAGCAGCCGCTCACCCGCCTCGACCAGCCCGGCCCGGTCGGCGACGCCGAGCTTGCGCAGCAGGGCGGCGATGTGGCTCTCCACGGTGCGGACCGAGACGTGGAGCCGCTCGGCGATCTCGCGGTTGCGCAGCCGCTCGCCGACCGCACGCAGGACGTCGGTCTCGCGGTCGGTGACCCCCGCCCGGGCCAGCTCGTCTGCCATGCACGCATTCTCCACGGCCGCACGCACGCGGCGTCAGTGCGAAGTTCCGTGCGCCGCACGGATGTCCCCGGGCGCCCGGGCGGCGAGGCTCGACGGCGTGAACAACCGCTCCGACGTCGTGATCGTGGGCGCCCGCGCCGCGGGCGCCGCGACCGCGCTGCTGCTGGCCCGGCTGGGCCACGACGTGGTCCTGCTGGACCGGGCCGTCTTCCCCGCCGACACGCTGTCGACCCACCAGATCGCCCGGACCGGCGTGGTGCAGCTGCGCCGCTGGGGACTGCTCGACGCGGTCCTCGCCAGCGGCGCGCCCGCCATCCGGCAGGTGTCCTTCACCACCGGCGACGAGACGGTCACCCACACCATCAAGGACAAGGCCGGGGTGGACCTGCTCGTCGCGCCCCGCCGGCACGTGCTCGACACCCTCGTCGCCGAGGCCGCGGCCGACGCCGGCGCCACCGTCCGGTTCGGGGTGACCGCCACCGGGCTGTGCCGCGACGGCAGCGGCCGGGTGGTCGCGGTCACCGGCCACGACCGGCGGGGCGAGCCGGTGCGCTTCGACGGGCGGTTCGTCGTGGGCGCCGACGGCCTGCGCTCGATGGTCGCCCGCGCGACCGGGGCCGCGGTCGTCGAGGAGCACGCCGCCGGCGGGGCCGCGCAGTACGCCTACTACGACGGCGTGCCCTGGAACGGCGTCGAGCTGGTCATCGCCGACCGCTCGCTCACCGGCGTCTTCCCGACCCACGACGGCGCGGCCTGCGTGTGGATCTGCGGGCCCTCGGAGGACGCGCACCGGGCCCGCCGGGCCGGCGCCTCGCGGGCCGAGGCGTTCACCGCCTACCTGCGCCGGACCGCGCCCGAGCTGGCCCGGCGGCTGGAGCGCGGCCGGCGGGTCTCGCCGGTCACCGGCATGCTCCGGACCCCGAACGTGCGGCGCGCCGTGCACGGCCCGGGCTGGGCCCTGGTCGGCGACGCCGCCTACCACCGCGACGCGGTGACCGGCCACGGCATCAGCGACGCGTACCGCGACGCCGAACTGCTGGCCACCGCCCTCGACGCGGCGCTGCGCGGTACGGCCGACGAGCGCGTCGCGCTCGCCGGCTACCGGCACCGCCACGAGCTCGCCCTGCGCGAGCTGTTCGACCTGACCCTCGCCCTGGCCGCGTACCCGCCGGTGCCGCGCTTCGTCGAGCTGCAGAAGCGGCTCGCCGTGGCGATCGACACGGCGGCGGCCGACCTGCTCGCCCTGACCCACTGATCCGAGAGGACCGTCATGTCCACCGCACTCAACGACTCGACCCGCAACGGCGTCGACACGGCCACCCTGTTCGCCACCATCGACGCGGTGAAGGCCGCGCCGGAGGCCGCCCGCTTCCAGTTCCGGGCGCACAACGAGTGGCTCAGCGGCACGCACAACCGCAGCACCATCCACGACTACTTCGGCGTCGGCGACGAGCGCACCCACGAGCGGACGTTCACCTTCGAGGCCGACCACCCGGCGGTGCTGGTCGGGCGGGACAACGGCCCGACGCCGGTGGAGTACGTCCTGCACGCCCTGGCCGCCTGCCTCACGGCCGGCCTGGCCAACATCGCCGCCGCCCGCGGCATCCGGCTCTCCGAGGTCCGCTCCACGGTGAGCGGCGACATCGACCTCAACGGCATCCTGGGCCTCGACCCGGCGGTCCGCAACGGCTACCAGGGCATCACCGTCCGCTTCACGGTCAAGGGCGACGCCCCGGCCGAGGACCTGCGCCGGCTGGTCGAGCAGTCGCAGGCCCGCTCCGCGGTCCTCGACGTCATCACCAACCAGGTCCCCGTCACCGTCGAGGTCACCACCGCATGAAGACGACCGCGCTGGTCGCCGCCGCCGTCCTGTTCCCGGCGACGGCGACCGCCTCGGCCGGCCCGGCCCACGCCGACCCGGCCGTCCAGCCGCCCGCCGGAGCCGTCCGGGTCGCCGCCTACCGGGTCACCACCGGCTTCCAGATCTACCGCTGCGCCGCCGGGGCCTGGACGCTCAAGGGCCCGGCCGCGATGCTCCGCGACGGCCGCCGCACGGCCTACCACTCGGCCGGCCCGTCGTGGCAGTCGATGACCGACGGGTCGTCCGTCACCGCGGCGAAGAAGGCCGAGTCGCCGGTGCCGGGGGCCATCCCGCAGCTGTTGCTGGAGGTCACCGGCCACGGCGGCACCGCCGGCGGCGAGCTGGCGGCCGTCCGGTACATCCAGCGGCTGCACACGAGGGGCGGCCTCGCCCCGACCGGTGCCTGCACGGACGGCGCCGAGCAGCCGGTCCCCTACGACGCCGACTACGTGTTCTGGGCCTGAGCCAGCCGGCGGGCCGCCAGCTCGGCCAGCAGGACCGCACCGTCATGGAGGACGGCGTCGTCGAACCGCGCCCGCGGTGAGTGGTTCGCCGGCATGGCCAGGTGGTCGTCGCCCGCGGCGGCGCCCAGGAACAGGTAGGCGCCGGGCACGCGCTGGAGCACCCGGGAGAAGTCCTCGGACCCCGCATCCGGGTGCTCCATGAGCCGGAACCGGTCGGCGCCGAAGAGGTCGCCGACCGTGTCGGCCACGAACGCGTACTCGGCGCCGTCGTTGACCGTCACGGGGTACTCCATCTCGAACCGCACGTCGGCGCGCAGCCCGTGGGCCGCGGCGATGCCCTCGCAGAGCCGCACCGAGTCGCGGGCGACCTGCTCGGCCGCGGCGGCGCTGAACGTGCGGACCGTGGCCTCGAAGACGGCCTCGTCGGGGATGATGTTGCGCAGCGTCCCGGCGTGGAAGCTGCCGACGGTGAGCACGATCGGCTCGAACGGGCTGAAGCGGCGCCCGACCATCGTCTGCAGCGCCGTCACCATCTCGCAGGCGGCCGGGATCGGGTCGTGGGCGTCCTGCGGCGCCGAGCCGTGGCCGCCCGCGCCGACGACCCGCACGAACAGGCCCGCCGCGGCCGACATCAGCGGGCCGGGGCGGCTGGCGAAGACCCCGCGCGGGAAGTCGGCCGACGTCACGTGCAGGCCGTAGGCGAAGTCCACCGGGCGACCGGCGGCGTCCAGCACACCCTCGTCGATCATCAGCCCGGCGCCGTTGTGGCCCTCCTCGCCCGGCTGGAACATGAAGACCACGTCGCCGGCCAGCTCCTCGCGCCGCGCGGCGAGCAGCCGGGCCGCCCCGACCAGCCCGGCCGTGTGCAGGTCGTGGCCGCAGGCGTGCATGACGCCCGGGACCGTCGAGGCGAACGGCACGTCCGCGGCCTCGTACACCGGCAGCGCGTCCATGTCGCCGCGCAGCAGCACGACCGGGCGGGAACCCCCGGGCCGGCCCCCGCGCAGCACCGCGGTCACCGACGACAGCGCCGTGCCGGTGGTCACCTCCAGCGGCAGCCCGGCGAGGGCGTCGAGCACCCGCCGCTGCGTGCCCGGCAGGTCCAGGCCGATCTCCGGGTGGCGGTGCAGCTCCCGCCGCAGCTCGATCAGGTCTTCACGCAGTCCCATCCACGGAACGGTACCGGCGGAGCCGCTCGCAGGCCTCCAGGGCCTGATGGAGGGCGTGCTCGGCGGCGCCGAGGTCGTGCCGGTCGAGGGCGTGCCGGACCCGGGCCAGGCAGGTCGCGAGCAGCCGGGCGTCGCCGCGCTGGCCCGGCGACCGGGTGGCGCCGCCCCGGATCCGGGTCAGCGCCCCCGACGTGGCCAGGCGGGCCAGGTCGCGCTGGGTGGTGGCCAGCGACGCGCCGGTCGCGTCGCTGACCTCGGTGACCGTCACGTACTCGCGCTGGGCCAGCAGTTCGAGGATCCGCCGGTGCCGGACCGCGGGGAGCATCGCCTCGTCGTGCCTCACGGACATGCCTTCAGGAGATCGGGTACAGCTGGTCGCCGGTGTCGGCCGCGACGGCCGGGCCGAAGTCGACCTCGCGGCCGTCGACGGTGAACCGGTAGCGGCTCAGCCGCCGGATCACCGGCGTTGCGTCGAGGTACTCGCGCAGGTCCTCCAGCTCGGCCGGGGTCAGCCAGCTCGGCGGGTCGGAGACGGCCCGGAAGCCGCACACGTCGGCGAGGTCCCGCAGCCACCGCAGCTGCTGCGCGGTGAGCAGGTTGAGCTTGCTGCGGAAGTAGACGACGTCGGGGTCGACCTCGACGAGCGGCGACTGCCAGAGCCGGTGGACGCTGTTGACGACGGCGTTGCGGGCGGTGGCGTCGGACGGGTCGACCGAGGCGTAGTTGTCCCACATCGGGGCCACGTCCGGGCCGCTGCGCAGGCCGTCGAGCAGGCCGAGCGAGGGCAGCAGGATCGCGCCCGAGCCGAGCAGGTAGACGTCGTCGCCGGCGACCTCGCGGATGAGGGCGAGCCCGTCGCGGTAGACCTGTTCGCGGTGGCGCCCCGGGAGGTACGCGGCCGCGGCGTTGACGAAGTCGAGCTTGAGGTACCGGAAACCCCACTCGTGCACGACGGTCCGGATCATGCCGGACACGTGCTCGCGCGCGTCCTCGCGGGTGAGGTCGAGCGCGTAGTAGGGGCCGCCCCAGTTGTAGCCGGCGACGACGGGCTCGCCGCCCGGGGAGCGCAGCAGCAGCTCCGGGCGCTCGGTGGCGAGGCGCGAGTCCGGCAGCGCGATGAACGGGGCGAGCCACAGCCCGGGGGTGAACCCGGCGTCGGCGATGCGGTCGGCGAGGCTGCGCATGCCGCTGGGGAACTTCGCATTGGGCCGCCAGTCGCCGACCCGCTCCTCCCAGCCGTCGTCGATCTGCACGACGTCGAAGGGCAGCCCGGCCAGGTCGGCGACGTCCTTGGCGAGCTGGGCCTCGGTGATGTTCTCGTAGTAGGCGTACCAGCTGCACCAGACGTTGCCGGCCCGGCGGCCGCGCACGCCGAAGCGCTCGGCGAGCTGGTCGGTGTACGCGGCGAACACGTCCTCCTCGGCGCCGTAGGCGAGGAACCAGTCGGCGCCGCCCGTCGCGTACCAGCCGGTGAGCGTGTCGCGGTCGGCGACCAGCCGCGGGGTGTCCAGGCCCAGCGCGCCCAGCAGCAGCGTGTTCCCGTCGGCGCCGTGCAGCGCGGCGACCGCCGACGAGTGGTGCCGGGACGCGTCGTCGAACGCGGGGTCGTCCGCGGTGACGAGCCGGGACGGGTTCGGTACACGCAGCGGAGGTTGGCTCAGCGGCCGCCAGCCACAGGGGCTCCACGAGTTCTGCCCGTGCCGGTAGAACGATGCGTCGTCGAGTCCGTGCAGGACCGCGACCCGGCCCGGGGGCAGCAGGACGCCGCCGGGGACCGGCCGCGGTGCGGCGTGGCCGGAGTGCTGGAGGGCGAACGAGCGTCCGCCGAGCTCCACGAGCTGTGCCATGGTTCTCCTTCGCAGCGGTGGGGGCGCCCGGGGACGCCCCCACCAGGTGGTCTACTTGAACAGGGCGTTGACCTGGTCGTTGGCCTTCTTCAGGGCGTCGGCCGGGGCGGCCTGGCCGAGGGCCACGGACTGGATGGCGTCCTGCACGATCTGGCTGACCTCGTTGCCGTGGTCGCTGATCGGCAGGAAGAAGGTCCCGCCGGGGGCCGCCGCCTCGTCGGTGAAGACGTGCACGTCCCGGCCGGCCGCCTTGTGGGCGGCGAGGGCCTTCTCGGCGCCGGACTTGATGGCGGGGAACACGACCGCCTTCTCGCCGACGATGTCCTGGCAGGCGGACGAGCCGAGGAACTTCACCCAGGCCCACGCCTGGTCGGGGTGCTTGGTGCCGGCGTAGATCGCGTCGGACAGGCCGTTGATGGCGGTCTTGCGCCCGGCCGGGCCGGTGGGCAGCGGGGCGAACGCGTACTGCTGCTTGGCGCCGGTGCCGAGGTACGTGCTGATCGTCCAGGAGCCGACGATGGTGAACGCGGCCTGCCCGGCGTCCATCACGGCGTCCCGGCCGAGGGTGGACTGCTTGTCGAACTTCGGGGCCCAGCCCTTGTCGATGAGCTTCCTGAACCAGGCGACGGTCTCGGCCAGCTTCGGGTCGTCGTACTTGTACTTGGTGCCCCACGGGTTCTTGTCGAGGTACGTGAACCCGTTGCTCACCGCCAGGTCGCCCCAGCCGTTCTGGCCCTGCGAGCCGTCGGCCCACTCCGGCAGGAAGCCGTAGACCTTGACGTTGTTCTTGTCGAAGGCCGGGTCGAGGCCGTTGCGGCCCTGGGCGTCGACCGTCGCCTTGGCGATCGCCTGCTCGAACGTGCCGCCGTCGGTGGGGTTCCAGGTGAGCTTGTCCAGGCCGGCGGCGTCCGACACCAGCTTGGTGTTGTAGACGACGGCCATGGTGTCCCAGTCCTTCGGCAGGCCGTAGCGCTTGCCGTCCTTCACGAAGAGGTCGGCCAGGCCACCCGCGTACTGCGACAGGTCCACCTTGTCGCGGTCGACGTACGGCTGGATGTCGAGGATCTGGTTGCTGGAGACGAACTGCGGGTAGTACGACGCGTGGTCGGTCCAGACGTCGGGCGCGGCGCCGGCGGCCAGCTGGGTGGTGAGGTTCTGCCAGTACTGCGCCCACGCGGTCTGCGTGAACTTGATCGTGACGCCGGGGTTGGCCTTGGTGAACTCGTCGGCGCAGGCCTGGTAGGCCGGCTGCTGCTTGTCGTCCCAGAGCCAGTAGTTGAGCACGACGTTGCCGCCGTCGTCGCCGGACTCGCCCGAGCAGGCGGCGAGCGGCAGGGCGAGCGCCGCGACGGTCAGCGCCGCCACGGAACGGAGTCGTCTGGACATCGGGTTCCCTTTCACGGATGAGGTCAGGGGTGTCACAGGGGGGGTGTCATTTGATGCCGGTGAAGTTCAGCGACTGCACCAGCCGCTTCCCGAGGAAGATCAACAGGAGCAGGACGGGCAGGACGGACAGCGTCGAGCCGGCCATGAGGCCGGTCCAGTCCGGCCGGGTGTTGGGTGACTGCTGCAGGAACACGCCGAGCGCCACGGTGAGCACCCGGTTCTCCTCGCCGCGGCCGACGAGCAGCGGCCAGAGATAGTCCTTCCACGCCCACACCGAGGTGGTGAGGGCGATCGTGATGAGCGGCCCGCGGCTCATCGGCACGATGACGCGCCAGAAGATGCCCCAGCGGCCGGCGCCGTCGATGACCGCCGCCTCCTCGACCTCCCGCGGCACCGAGAGGAAGAACTGGCGGAGGAAGAACACCGCGAACGGCGTCATGAGCAGCGACGGCGCGACCATGCCGGCGAAGGTGTTGACGAGCTCGAGGTTCTTGACGAGGGCGAAGTTCGGCAGCAGCGTGAAGATCGGCGGCACCATGAGCGCCGCGATCATGACCCCGAAGACGAGGTCGCGGCCGGGGAAGCGCAGGCGGGCGAAGGCATACCCGGCCATGGCGCAGCAGAACGTCTGCACGACCGCGATGAGACCGCTGTAGATGAGGGAGTTGACGGTGTACCGCCAGAAGTTGATCTTCGCACCGGACCCTCCGGCGGCGCGGGCGGTCTCGTCGTCGACGAAGCCGAGGACGCGCCAGAAGTTGATGAGCGTCGGGTGCTGCGGCACCAGGCCGGTGCTGTCGGTGTAGAGGTCGGCGGCCGGGGTGATCGCGGTGCGGATCATCCAGTAGAACGGCAGGATCGTGACGACGAGGAACACGACGAGGACGGTCCAGGCCAGCAGCCGGCCGGGCGTCAGGCGGCGGGACATGTGACGGCCCTTCTCAGGTGAGGTCGGAACGTGAGGCGCGCAGCAGCCACATCTGCACGGCGGTGAGCACACCGAGGACGAGCACCAGCACCATGGCGACCGCCGAGGCGTAGCCCATGTGGAAGTACGAGAAGGCCTGCTGGTAGATGTAGAAGTAGATGACCCGGGCCGCCCCGACCGGCACGAACCGGTCGCTGACGGCGACGGTGTCGAAGATCTGGAACGAGCCGATCAGCGACACGACGAGCACCAGCGCCAGGATCGGGCGCAGCAGCGGCAGCGTGATCCGGCGGAACATCCGCAGCTCGCCGGCGCCGTCCAGGGCGGCGCTCTCGTAGAGGTGCGACGGGATCTGGAGCATGCCGGCGTAGAGCAGCAGCGCGGTGTACCCCGTGTAGGCCCAGGTGTTGATCAGCGCGATGGTCGGCAGCGCCTGGCTGGGCGAGGTGAAGAAGCCCTGGCTGTCCAGGCCGGCGGCGGTCAGCAGGTGGTTGACGAAGCCGAGGTTGGCGTCGAGCATCCACATCCACAGCAGGGCGACGGTCACGTTGGGCACCAGCCACGGCAGCAGGAGCGTGGCCCGCAGCACGACCGACCGGGTGAGCCGGTGCATCAGCGCGGCGATGACCAGCGCGAGCAGCGTCTGCGAGCCGATGTTGACGACCACGTAGTAGGCGGTCAGCCGCAGCGACTTCCAGAACTGCGCGTCGGTCGCGAGCTTGGCGTAGTTGTCGGTCCCGACGTACGACGGGGTGTTGAGCAGGCTGTAGTCGGTGAACGAGTACCAGACGCCGCGGACCGTCGGGTACAGGTAGAACACGGCGAAGCCGGCGAGCACGGGCAGCAGGAACAGCCAGGCGACCCGGCGGTCGTCGCGATGGCGGCGGCGCGGGCCGGCGACGGGCGGCCCGCCGGGCGGGTCCGCTGTCGGCGGCGCGGTCACCGCCACGGAGTTACGCATCGTCACGATCCGGCCTCGTTTCATTGATCGACCGCTGTCGAAATTTGCGTCTTGCGGCTGGGGGTGGATGGCCGCTAATAATGATGAAGCTCAGGGAAAGTTTGTCAACACCTCCTCGTATCAGGCATCCCAACTTCCCGGAGGTCCATCCCATGCGCACCGCCCCGCGGCGGCGTCGCCTCGCGCTCGCCGCCGCACTCTGCACGGTCGCCGCCAGTGCCGTGCTCGCCCTCGCGCCGCCCGGCGCCCTCGCCGCGCCCGCGGGCCCGCCGGCCCGGCCGGCCGCGCCCGGCAGCCCGAGCCCGTCCCTCACCGACCACCCGCTGACCGCCGCCCCCAGCCCGCTCGACAACCCGCTCAAGGGCTTCGCCCGGTTCTACTTCCCCGGCGACAACCAGAACCTCGGCTACCCGCGGTCACTGGCCTGGAGCTACTTCGGCCTCTCCGAGGTGATGACCAGCACCACCAACTGCGGGACCTACGACTGGTCGATCGTCGACAACGCGCTGAACGAGATCGCCTCGTACGGCAACCAGGCCGCCATCCGCTTCTACCTGGAGTACCCGGGCGGCACCGGCAGCCACCCGGGCAACGCGATCCCGCACTGCTTCGACGGCCACGTCACCTACCGCACCAACACGTTCTGGGGCACGGTCTCCCCCGACTACGACAGCCCCTACCTGCTCACCGCCGTCACCAACTTCATCGCCGCGTTCGGCGCCCGCTACGACGGCGACCCGCGCATCGGCTTCATCAACCTCGGCATCGTCGGCCTGTGGGGCGAGTGGCACACGTGGCCGTTCGACACCGACACCGCCGACGGATACCCGAACCTGATGCCCACCGACGCGCACGGGGCGCAGATCATCCAGGCGTTCGACACCGCGTTCAACACGACGAAGCTGGAGATCCGCTACCCCGACTCGGCCGGCGGCGCCGCCAACGCCCGCCGGATCGGCTACCACGACGACTCCTTCTGCTACCGGGAGGGCTCGCCGCTGGCCGGCGTGACCCTGCCGCAGTCCATGGGCGGCGCGAGCTACTCGCAGCTGCAGCGCGCGCTGAACCTGGGCGTGGAGAACAAGTGGATCACCGACTCGATGGGCGGCGAGGTCCGTCCCGAGATCCAGAGCTCGGCGTTCACGGCGTGGCCCGGCGGCTCCGGCCAGGTCGACAACATGAAGGCCTGCATCGAGCTCGAGCACACCACGTGGAAGATCAACCAGACCAGCCAGGGCTACTCCGCGTCGGACCCGAACGTGGCGGCCGCGGTGCGGCTCATGGGCTACGACCTCACCGCCACCCACGCCTACTTCACCAACACCGCCTCCGGCAGCGCGACGGTCGGCGTCACCGTCGTCAACAACGGCGTCGCCCCGTTCTACTACCCCTGGACGACGACCCTCGGGCTGAAGAACTCAGCCGGCACGGTGGTGAAGACCTGGGACACGCCGTGGGACCTGCGCACGGTCATGCCGCTGAAGATCCGCGCCTTCCCGGACTGGGGCGTCGGCGCCGACCCGGCGTACCGGGACTTCGGCTACCCGCAGTACTTCCAGTCGAACGTCAGCCTGGCCGGCGTGGCGTCCGGCTCGTATCAGCTCGTCCTGCGCGTCAGGAACCCCCTGGAGGCGCTCAGCCCGGCCGCGAAGAAGCTCCGCTTCGGCAACGCCACCCAGAACGCCGACGGCTGGCTCGGGCTCGGCGCGATGAGCGTCGGCACCGGCGGTGGGACCGACACGACGCCGCCGTCCACGCCGACCGGCCTCGCGTCGCCCGCGAAGACGGCGAACTCCGTCTCGCTCACCTGGAACGCCTCGACCGACAACGTCGGCGTGACCGGCTACCGGGTGCTGCGCGGCGGCACGCAGGTCGGCACCACGGCGACCACGTCGTACACCGACAGCGGCCTCACGCCGTCGACCGCCTACACCTACACCGTGCAGGCGTACGACGCGGCCGGCAACAGCTCGGCCGCGTCGGGCCCGCTGGCCGTCACGACCTCCGCGGGCGGCGGTGGCGGCGGCACCGGCCTGGTGGTCGACGACTTCGACGGCTCGCCCGCCTACCCGTCCGCGGCCCAGAACGACCTCGGCAAGTGGACCGGCGGCAACTGC
>NZ_BMPI01000028.1:0-84974 GCF_014647515.1 Dactylosporangium sucinum
GCGGTGGTACCCGTGACCGTGGCGCGGACCGTGGCGCCCTCGTAGACGCGGTACCCCGTCACCGTACCGGTCGACGCGTTCCACGCCAGCGAGAAACTCGTGTTGGTGGTGGCCGTGACACGGAAGTTACCCGGCGCGGACGGCACGCCCGACGGCGTGGTCGGCGGGGGCGTGGTCGGGCCGCCGCCTCCGGTGCAGGTGCCGAGATCCTTCCACAGCGCCGGTGTGGTGGACGGGGTCCAGCCGGCGCCCGGATAGGCGGTGTGCGTCTGCAGGGCCTGGTAGGTGTGACCCTGGTACGTGACCTGGGTGCCGGCGGTGTACGTGTTGCCTTCCGCCCAGGCCGGGGCGGTGCAGGCGGCCTGGATGGCGGTGCTGCCCGCCTGCGCCTGGAGCGTGGGCACGAGAACCATGGTCGTCACGATGGCCAGTGCCGCGCCCGCTGCCAGGGCGATTGTGCGACGTCGAGATCTCATTGAACTCCTCACCATCGATGGATCGATGGTGAGGTACGCTATCAGTTAACATTATTAAATGTAAGAGTCGGCAACCTCAGGCACGCTGAAACACGAATCGGGCGACCGCGGGGCGGGCGACGGTGCGCGGCTATGATGCCGCGATGATCGATCTGGACGGTCTGCGGGCCGATGGCTCCTGGCAGCTCGCGTGGTCCGGCGACCGGCTCGACGAGGCCGTGTTCCGGCTGGCCCCGGACACCGCCGCCGCCCGTGGCGACCTCGTCGCCGGGCTCGGCACGGATTCGAGCGACCCGGAGCGGTGGGAGGCCGCGCTGATCGACACGCTGCTGGCCGATCCGGTCTCGGCCGGGCTGCGCCGGCTGGAGCTGCACCTCACCGACTTCCACCACAGTGCGCACCGCGCCGCGCGGGCGCTGGCCGCGCACCGCCGCGAACAGCTCACCAGCCTCTACTTCGGCCACGACTTCACGCACCTCTACGAGCACAGCCACACCTCGACCGGCGGCCGGATCGACCCGCTGGAGCGGCTGCACGAGGGATTCGCCGCCGAGGGGCACGCCGGGATGTGGGCGGCGTTGCCGGCGCTGCTGGAGCTGACCGCCGAGGGCGGCCTGCTGTTCGACGCCATCGACAGCGGCTCCCTGCGGCACCTGCGGCTGCGCGGGGCGCTGTTCGCCGACGGCAGCGTGTTCCCGGCCCGGGCGCCCGCGCTGGAGTCGCTGGAGCTGGAGATCCGCTCCGATGTGTTCGGCACCGCGTGCCCGGTCGAGCAGCTCGAGGAGCTCGACCCGGCCGGCCTGCCGGGCCTGCGCCGGCTCGACCTGGGGTGCTGCGAGTTCGACGCCGGTGACCTCGGCACGCTGCGCACGCTCGCCGAGGCCGCGATCCTGCCGCAGCTGGCGGCGCTGGTCCTGCCGGGGCTGCGGATCGAGGCGGACGAGTTCGACGGTGACCCGCTGGCGGAGCTGGCCGGGTTGGCCCCGGCGTTCGCACACCTGGAGCTGTCCGTGGCCGACGTTGTCGATGTCGAGGGCGTGGAGGATGCCGAGGTGACGCGTCTGTTCTCGTTGGAATGACCACTTCGACGAGTTGCGGGGCTGCCCGGTGAGGTCCCCCTCCAATGGTGACCCGGGACCGCCCTACGTGTGCGACGGTGAGCGCTGTGACGACGCGCCACGTACGCTTCGGCGACGCGACGACCGGCACGGTCTCGCTCGACCGGCCGGTCCTGCGTCACCCGGCCAATCCGATCCTCACCGCGCGGCAGGTCAACGCGGTCTGGCGCGAGCCGCACCTACAGGTGGTCACCGTGCACAACGCGGGCGCGGCGGCGCTCGCGGACCGGACCGCGCTGCTCTTCCGGTCGCACCTGCGCTGCGGGATCAGCGTGCTCGGCCTCGCCACCAGCGCCGACGGCGTCACGGACTGGACGGTGCACCCGCGGCCGGTGTTGTCGCCGGCGACCGAGCAGGACCAGCGCGTCGACGGCGTCGACTGGCAGCACCTCGTCGAGGTCGAGTCCGGCGGCGTCGAGGACGCCCGGATCAACCCCGTCGAGGACACGTTCGCGGTCACGTACAGCGCCTACCACGCCGGGATCCGCAATCGGGTCCGCGTGTCGCTCGCCCTCACCGACGATCTCACCACGTTCACCAGGCACGGCCCGATACTCGATCGCGACATGCGCAACGTGGTCGTGTTCCCGGAGCGGATCGGCGGGCGGTATGTCGGGCTGTTCCGGCCCAACGACGTCAGCCCGGGCGACACCGGCGGCGTGTACACGCAGGTCAGGATCGGATACGCGGACGACTTCCGGACCGGGCCGTGGGAGATCGCCGACGAGCCGGTGATGCGCACGGGCGCGGGACCGAGCGCCTTCTCCGACAAGATCGGGCCGGGCGCGCCGCCGGTGCGCACGCCGCACGGCTGGCTCAACGTCTTCCACGGCGTACGCACGACGATGGACGGCAATCCGTACGTGCTCGGCGTCGCCCTGCACGATCTCGACGACCCGAGCGTGGTGCGCATGTCGAGCATCCCGATCCTGTTCCCGTCGCGCGCCGACTGCCGGGTCCCCGACACCGACTACGTCCACGTGCCGAACGTGGTCTTCTCCTGCGGCCTCGTACGCGAGGCCGACGGCACGGTCGTCGTCTACTACGCCGGCAACGACACGGTCATGAACGTGGCCGTGACGCACGAGGACGTGCTGGCGGAGCTGTGCCTGCGCTACGGCCAGGATCCGCTGACCGGAAGGCTGCTTTACACCCTGTGACCGCGTCGAGGCACCTTGCCCGGCACCCACTGCCCGCCAAGTCATCGGTGACGTTCGGCCGGCGGGCCACTCAAGCACCACGCGAACAACGGGATCGTTTCCGGGCCCGAATCGCGAACGTGGTCGGCGTCGGCGTGCCGCCCTCGGCGAACCTTTCGAGGTGCTGTTCCTCATGCGCACCGGCCGCACCAGCAAGTTGGTCAAGACCGAGGTTCCGAAGCCCCGTCAGGGCGACCTTCGTGAGGAAGCCGTCCGCCGCAGTCACCGGACGGTGACGATGACCGACTCGGCCTCGCCGACGCCACCGCAGATGGTGACCAAGCCCCGCCCGCCACCCCGCCGGCGCAGCTCATTGATCACGGTCATCACCAGCCGGCCGCCCGTGGCGCCGGTGGGGTGGCCGACCGCGACGGCGCCGCCGTTGACGTTCGTCCGTTCGCGCAGCCGCCGCGCCTTGTCCCGGTCGCCGTCCGCCAGTACGAGCGTCGTCACCAGGGGTACGGCGGCGAATGCCTCGTTGACCTCGATCAGGTCGATGTCCGCGAGCGTCAGGCCGGCCCGGGCCAGCGCCCGCTGGGCCGCCCGCGCGGGCATCGACGCCAGCCGTTGCGGGTCGCCGGAGACCTGGGTGCAGGCGCCGACGGTGGCCAGGCCGGTGGTGCCGCGCCGGGTCGCCTCCCCCTCGCTGGCCAGCACCAGGGCCACCGCGCCGGTGCTCATGTTGGGCGCGTTGCCCGCCGTCACCGTGGCACTGCCGTAGACCGTGGGCAGCGCGGCCAGCTGCTGTGCCGTGGTGGCCGGCCGCGGTACCTCGTCGGCGGCCAACCGGACGGCGCGGCCGTTGCGGTCCGGCACGTCCACGGGCACGATCTCGTCGTCGAAGCAGCCGCGGGCCAGCGCGTCGGCGTAGCGTTGCTGGCTGCGCAGCGCCCAGTCGTCCTGTTCGGCGCGGTCGACGCCGTACTCGGTGGCTTCGGCGCCGGCCTGTACGGCCCTGGGCACCCCAGTGTGCGGGCAGGAGACGACGAGTTGGTCGGTGAGCACGATGTCACCGATCCGGTTGCCGAAGCGGGCCTCGTGCACGAAGTACGGCACCCGGCTCAGGTTCTCCACGGCACCGGCGACGCTCAGCGCGGTGTCGTCCAGCCGCAGTCCCCGGCTGGCCAGCGTGATCGCCGCGAGCGACGAGCAGCAGGCCCGGTCGACGGTGTACGCGACCTTCTCCTCGGGGATGCCGGCACGCAGCAGCACCTGCCGGGCCACCGAGCGCTCGGAGCCGGGGAAGTTCACCCCGAACGCCAACTCGTCGACGTCCGCGCCGGTCAGCCCGGCGCGGTGCAGCACGGCGCCCACCGGGATCGCCCCGAGCTCGGGCAAGGGCAGGTCACGCAGGGCGCCGCCGAAGCGGCCGAACGGGGTACGACCCGTGGCGAGGACGACAACGTCGCCGGTCATGGGGACTTCCTTTCGAAGACGTCGGCGGTCCACGCCGACCTGCGGTACGGGGCCAGCGCCTGGGTGCGCAGTTGGGCGATGCGCCGCCCGTACCAGGCCACGCCCCCCTCTTCGGTGAACGCCATCGCGCCGTACGCCTGGAAGGTGTGGTACGTGGCGGTACGTGCCGCGCGGGCGGCGGACAGGACGGCGGCACGGGCGGCACCGGCGGCGTCCGGCGCACCGTCGGCCAGCCGGGACGCGGCACGGCTGGTCAAGGCATGCGCGGCCGCCAGGCCGACGTCGGCCTCGGCGAGCGGGAACGCCACGCCCTGGAAGTCGCCCAGCGGCCGGCGGAACTGGTGGCGGGTGGCCACGTACCCGGCGGCGTCCCGAACCAGCCGGGTGCCGGCTCCGACGAGTTGCGCGGCAAGCGCCAGGTCACCGAGGGCGAGCGCGCCGCACTCGTCGGAGATGCGCCGGCGGGGCGCCAGCGGCAGCTCGGCCCACCGGTCACCGGTGAGCATCGGCACCGGCACCGCCTCGCCGACCGGCTCACATTCCCAGAGGCCGTCGTCGGTGAGCGCGAAGAACGCGGTGGCGCGGTGTCCCCAGGGCAGCGGACCGCCGGTGCCCACGGTGGCGATGCCGTTCGCCGGTGGTCCGCCGGCGGCGCGGGTCGCCAGGACGGTTTCCCAGAGCGGGCCGGGGCAGCCGAGCCCGCCCAGCTCCTCCATGACGGCGGCGATCTCGCGGGCCACCTCGGTGCCCTCGGACGCGAGGCCGAGGAACCCGATGTCGGCGAGGTCCTGCCAGGTCTGCTCGGGGAACCCGTCGCCCGGCAGGTGGCGCCAACCCTCCTCGTGGCGGCGGCACAGCGTACGCACTGCCTCCGCGAACTCCCGCGGCTGCTGGCCGTAGTCCACCTCAAGCGTCACGGGTGACCTCCCGCAGGGTACGTTTGTCCACCTTCATCGCCGGGGTCACCGGCAGCGCGTCGAGCACGTGGAACCGGCGGGGCACCTTGTACCCGGCCAGTGCGGCGCGGCAGTGTTCGCGCAGCGCGTCGGGATCCACGCCGGCGCCGGGGTGCGGTACGACGGCGGCCTCCACGCGTTCGCCCCACAGCGGGTCGTCCGCGCCGAACACCGCCACCTGGTGGACCTGCGGGTGCCGGGCGATCACGTTCTCGACCTCGATCGGGAAGACGTTCTCGCCGCCCGAGATGATCATGTCTTTGGCCCGGCCGGCCAGGTGGAGGAAGCCGTCCGCGTCGAGCCAGCCGAGGTCGCCGGAGCGGATCGCGCCGTCGACCACCGTGGTGCGGGTCTGTTCCGGCCGCGCCCAGTACCCGGACATCTGCCACGGCGTGCGGACCAGGACCTCCCCGACGCTGCCCCGTGGCACGTCCTGGCCGGTGTCGTCGACGATGCGGATCGACGCGCCCGGCACCGGGCGCCCCAGCCCCCGGTCGTCGCCGTCCTCCTGTTCCCAGGAGCGCACCCGGGCCGCCGCGCCGAACTCGGTGGCGCCGTACCCGGTGATCAGGTGGGCCCGGGGGAACGCGGCGCGCAGCCGGCCGGGGAAGTCGGGTGCGCTGGCGGTGGAGCCGAACAGCACCCGGCGGATCGAGGCGCCGTGCTCCGCGCCGAAGCCGGGATGGTCCAGCAGCCGTAGCAGTGCGGTGGGTGCGCCGAACAGCCGGGTGGGCCGGCCGGTGGCGAGCGCGTCGAGGACGGTGGCCTCGTCGAAGCGCGGCAGCAGCCAGGCGGTCCCGCCCGCGTACAGGGTCGCGAACACGACCGTGGCGATCGCGATGTGGAAGAACGGGGAGAAGTACAGCTCCACGTCGGTGCGCCGGATCTCCATCTGCGCCTGGCAGGACGCGGCGTACTGATACAGCGCCGAATGGGTCCAGGTGGCGCCCTTCGGCTCGCCGGTGGTGCCGCCGGTACCGATGATCATCGCGGCCGCCTCGTCCCGGAGCAAGGACGACGAGGAGGCGGGCGTCGCGACGGTCAGCGCCATCCGGTCGGTCAACGACCCGGCCGCGCCGGCCGCGGGCAGCGTGGCCAGGCCGCAGCCCAGCCGGGCCGCCAGCTCGGTGCCGGGTTCGGCGGCCAGCAGCAGGGCCGGCCCGAGCGGGGCCAGGAAGGCGTATGCCTCGGGTGGGGCGAGTCGGGTGTTCAGCGGTACCGCGACCGCCCCGGCGGCGACGACCCCGAACAGCGCGGCCAGATGCGGGGCGCCGGGAGCCAGCGCGGTGACCACCCGGTCGCCCGGGGCGACGCCGAGGGCGCGCAGCGCGGCGGCGTGCTCCTCGATCGCGGTCCACAGTTCCGCGTAGGTGTACTCGCCGGCCGGGTCGATCAGCGCCGGCGCGTTCGGCGCGTGCCGCGCGTGGTCGGCCAGCACCTCCAGGTACCCGGTCATCGCCGTCCTCCCAGCCCGAGCGCCTCGCGGGCCAGCACGCCCAGCATGATCTCCGAGGTGCCTCCGGCAATGGTCTCCATGAAGGTCTCGTGCCACAGGAAGCTCGGCGTGCCGGTGCCGGCGGCCCCGGCATCGCCGACGTCGAACGGCAGCCGCGCGATGCGTTGCAGGGTCCTGCTGCCCAGCAGCTTCGCCCGCGCCGCCTGCGCGGCACCGTCCTGGCCGGCCTCCAGGGCCGCGAGGGTGCTCATGGCGGCCGCCTCCACCTCGGCCACGCCGAGCGCGACGTCGGCGATGTCGGCGCGGATCCGGGCGTCGGCCGACCAGCCCCGCTCGACCGACCAGCGCAGCAGATCCTCGTAGTCGCGGCGGACCCGGCCGGGCAGCACCATCAGATGCCGCTCGACGGCCAGCGCGGCCCGGATCAGCCGCCACGCCTCGCCTTCGGCACCGATGCGGTTCTCCTGCGGCACGTACACGCCGTCGAGGCTCACCTCGTTGAGCCGGTGCCCGTCGATGGTGTGGATCGGCCGGATCTGCACCCCGGGTGCCGTGAGGTCGAGCATCAGCAGCGTGTGACCGTCGTCCGGGGTGCGGCACAGCAGCCACAGGTAGTCGGAGTTGTGCGCGTCGGAGGTCCACCGCTTCTCGCCGGTGACCCGGTAGCCGTCGCCGTCGCGTACCGCCCTTGTGCGCACCCCGGCCAGGTCGGAGCCGGCTTCCGGCTCCGAGTATCCCAACGCGAAGCTGATCTCACCCAGGCCGATGCCGGGCAGGAACCGCGCCCGCTGCTCGCCCGTGCCGTGGCCGATGATGGTCTTCGCGACGATCCCGGCGGCCAGGTCGGGGCGTACGGCGCGGGCGTAGGCCAGCTCGTCCCAGACGATGAACTCGGTCGAGGGCGGCGCGTCCTGCCCGTCCCACTCCCGCGGCCAGGCCAGCCGCAGCCAGCCGCGCCGGCCGAGCTCGCGGTACAGCTCGCGGCTGGCACCGCCGCGGCCGTGGAAGTACTGCATCGGGTCGCGGCTGTGCGCGTGGTCGGCCAGGAACGCCCGCACCTCGTCGCGCAGTCGCTCCTGCTCGGCGGTGAAGGCCCACCTCATGCCGGCACCTCGACGTTCCATTGTGGAGGACGTCGCTGCACGAAGGCGCGCGCACCCTCCAGGAAGTCGGGGTGGGTCCACTGCTGGCGGGCCAGTTCCCAGCCGTACTCCAGGGCCTCCTGGTGCGGCCGTTCGGCGGCCCCCCAGATCGCCTGCTTCGAGCGCGACACCGCACTCGGGGAGTTGGCGGCGATGGCCACGGCCAGCTCCCATGCGGTGTCCATCAGGCCGGCTGCCGGCACCAGCTCGTCGACCAGGCCCAGCTGGTAGGCGCGTGCCGCGTCGAGCCGGAAACCCTTGCCCGTCAACGTCATCCGCAGCACGGTACCCAGCGGCAGCCGGCGGGCCAGGCCGATGTTCTCCACCGCACCGACCTGCCCGACGCTGACATGGGTGTCCATGAACTGGGCGTGGTCGGCGGCCACGACGACGTCCGCGTCCGCGACGAAGTGCAGCCCGCCCCCGGCGACCAGCCCGTTCACGGCGCAGATGACGGGCTTCCACACCTGGTTCTGCAACGGTGACCAGACGATGTCCTCGGCCACCGTGCCCTGGCCGGACGTCGTCGTGCCGGTGTCGGCCACCTCGCGGACGTCGGCGCCGGTGCAGAAGTGCCGGTCCCCGGTGCCGGTGACGATGACCACCCGTACCGACGGATCGTCACGCACCTTCGCCCACAGCTCGCGCAGCCGGGGCCGCATCCGCCGGGACAGTGCGTTGCCCACGTCCGGCCGGTTGAGCCGGATGGTGGCGATGCCGTCGCGCTCGTCGTACTCGATGCCCTCGTTCGTCACACCGTTCGTCATGCCGGCCTAGCCCACGATCCGGTCGGCACGCAGCCGTCCGATGTCCACTGTGGATAGCCCGAGCTCGCCGAGCAGTTCGTCGGTGTGCCGGCTGTAGCCGACCGGCGGGCCCGGCGGGACCGGCGCGGTCCGGGAGAACCGCGGCGCGGGTGCCGGCTGGGGCGCACCCTCGACCGGGACCAGGGTGCGCCGGGCGGCCAGGTGCGGGTGCGCGGCGGCCTCGGCCATCGACAGCACCGGCGTGACGCAGGCGTCGGTACCGTCGAAGGCCGCCGTCCACTCGTCCCGGGTGCGGGTGGCGAAGATCCGGGCGAACGCGGCGGCCTGGGCCGGCCAGCGCTCCCGGTCGTGCTGTGGAAAGTCGTCGGCGGCCAGCTCGAGCCCGGACAGCAGCTGCGCGTAGAACTGCGGCTCGATCGCGCCGACCGCCATGAAGCCGCCGTCGCTGGTGCGGTACGTGCGGTAGAACGGGGCACCGCCGTCGAGCACGTTGCTCTCCCGCCGGTCCGACCAGGTGCCGGCGGCCAGCATCCCGTGGAACATCGCGGTCAGCGAGACCGCGCCGTCCACCATGGCCGCGTCGATGACCTGCCCGGTCCCGGAGAGCTCCCGTTCGCGCAGGGCGCACGCGATACCGAAGGCCAGGTACAGCGCTCCCCCGCCGAAGTCGCCGATCAGGTTCAACGGCACCGGCGGTGGCAGCTCGGCCGGCCCCATCGGATGCAGCGCGCCGGCGATCCCGATGTAGTTGATGTCGTGCCCGGCGCGCTGGGCCAGCGGCCCGTCCTGCCCCCACCCGGTCATCCGCGCGTAGATCAGCCCCGGATTGCGGTCCAGGCAGGGTTGCGGGCCGGCACCCAGCCGCTCCATCACGCCGGGCCGCATCCCCTCCATCAGCACGTCGGCGCCCGCCACGAGGCGCAGCAACAGGTCCACGCCCTCGGACCGCTTGAGGTCCAGTGCCACGGTGCGCCGGTGCCGGTGCCGCGGATCCGTCTCGGCGCTCGCTCCCGCGCCCGGCGCGGGAGCGCCCACCCGGTCGACCCGGATCACCTCGGCACCCATGTCGGCCAGCAGCATCCCGGCGAACGGCACCGGGCCCAGCGCCGCCACCTCGATGACCCGTACCCCGTGCAGCGGCCCGGACATGACGTCTCCCTCTTCGTGTGCTGTGTTCATCGCAGTGCTGACACCCCGAGCAGGTGCTTGCCCAGGTGCAGGATCTGGATCTGGCTGGTGCCCTCGGGGATGGTCGCCTCCCGCGCGTCGCGGAAGTAGCGCTCCACCGGGGACTCCTCCATCAGCCCGGCCCCGCCGTGCACCTGCAACGCCAGCGTGGCCGCCTGACCGGCAGCCTCGCCGCAGTAGTACTTGGCCATCGAGCACTCGTACCGGCCCGGCAGCCCGGCGTCGAGCGTGCGGGCTGCCTGATAGCCCAGCAGCCGGGCCGTCTCGGTGAGTGTGGCGACCTGCACCACCATCTCCTGCACCAGTTGGAATCCGGCGATCGGGCGGCCGAACTGTTCCCGGGTGCGGGCGAAGCTCACACAGGACTCCAGGCAGGCCTGGGCCAGCCCGACCGCGCCCATGGCCATGTTCAACCGGCCCAGGTTGACGCCGGCCATCGCCAGGGCCAGCCCGCGGCCCAACTCGCCGAGCAGGTTGGCCGCCGGTACCCGGGTCTGGTCGAAGACCAGTTCGCAGCTGGTCGTGGCCCGCAGCGGCATGTGCGGGATGTCGTAGGCCTGGTACTGCGACTCCGTCCGGTCGACCAGGAACGCGCTGACCTCGCCGGTGTCCGGCACACGGGCCAGCACGACCCCGAAGTCGCCGGCCAGGGCGTTGGTGATGTACAGCTTCCGCCCGTTGATGACGTAGTCATCCCCGTCACGCCGGGCTGTCGTGCGCAGCGCCCCGGCGTCGGAGCCCGCGTCGGGTTCGGTGAGCGCGAACCAGCCGAACCGCTGCCCGGCCAGCAGCGGCCGCAGGAACCGCTCCTTCTGCTCCGGCGTGCCGGCCGTGCTCAGCACCCGGGCCAGCATGCTCTGCACGTTGAGCGTGGTGCGCAGCGAACCCCAGCAGCGGCCCGCCTCCTGCATCAGCAGCGCCAGCACCATGTGGCTGGCACCGTCGCCGCCGTCGGCCACCGGTACCACGCCGCGCACGTACCCGAACTCGTACAGCTCGACCAGCCGATGCCAGGGGAAGGTACGTGCCCGTTCGTGCTCGGTCACGATCGGCGCGATCTTCGCGTCGAGGTACGAGCGCACACTGTCGCGCAGCAGCCGCTCGTCCTCGTTCAGCAGGACGTCCATGGCCGCCGCCTCAGCTGAACCGGCCGCCGGTGACGTGCAGCACGTCCCCGGTGACGAACGAGGCGGCCGGCGAGGCGAGGTACAGCGCGGCGGCGGAGATGTCCTCGGGGGTGCCGAGGCGGCGGATCGAGTTGGCGCGCTGCGCCCGTTCCGCGATGGCGTCGAACTTCGGGTGCCGGCGGACGGTCTCGGTGGCGACCAGGCCGGGGGCGATCGCGTTGACCGTGATGTTGTACCGGCCGAGTTCCTTGGCCAGGGTACGGGTCAGGCCGACGATGCCGGCCTTGGCCGCGGCGTAGTTCGCCTGCCCCGGGTTGCCCAGGTAGGCGCGGGAGCTGATGTTGATGATCCGTCCATAGCCGCGCTCGATCATGCCCGGCGCCACGGCCCGGCTGCACGCGAAGGTGCCGTACAGGCACACGTTGAGCACCTGGTGCCAGTCGTCGTCGCTCATGGACACCAGCGGCCGGTCCACCGGGAAGCCGGCGTTGTTGACCAGGATGTCGATGCGGCCGTGGCGCTCGTTCACCTCGGCGGCCATCGCGTCGATGCTCTGCCGGGACGTCACATCGAGCACGTGCGGATGTGCGTCGATGCCATCCGCGGCGAACTGCTCGGCACCGCGGGCGGCGGGTTCGGCGGCGATGTCGGCGACGATCACGATGGCGCCGGCCAGCCCGAGTTCCCGGCCGATGGCCAGGCCCAGCCCGCCCGCTCCACCGGTGACCACGGCCACCTGACCGCGGAGCGACTGTGTTGAAACCGAGGCCGTAGCCGTCATGTGCGGTACTCCCTGTCCTTCAGAGGTTGGTGGCCGGCCCAGGACTCGTCCTGACCGACGAGTTCGGTGCGACCGGCGAGCATCTTCGTGATCCGCTCGCAGCATTCGCGCAGCAGTCGCCCGTACAGCGCGGATCGTTGTTCGTCCATCTCACTCGTGAAACCCACGGCGGCGGCGACCAGCCGGATCCGCCCGTCCGGCCCGAAGACCGGCGCGGCGACGGTGCTGACGCCCAGCGCGTAACCCTCGTGGTCGACCGCGAAGCCCTGCTCGCGCACGCGTTCCAGATCGCGCAGGAAGATCTCCTTGCGCGTGACGCTCTTGCTGGTGAACAGTTGCAGCCCGGTGGCCAGCGCGGCGTTGACCTGCGAGGGCTGGTCGTAGGCGAGGAAGACCCGGCCGAACGAGCCGCCCTGGATCGGCACCGGCGTGCCGACCTGCAGGGTGATGCGGACCCGGTGCGGGCGTTCCAGCTTGTCGACCAGGATGATCTCGGTCAGGCTGATCCGCCGGTACAGCACGATCGTCACGTTCATCTGTTCCAGCAGTTCGGCCAGGCTGCGCTTGGCGATGCTGACGTCGTTCATCTGGTTGGCCGCGGCGGCACCGAGCTCGACCAGGGCCGGGCCGAGCTGGTAGCGCTGCCCGGCGTCGTCGTACTGCACGAGGTTCTCGGCCAGCAGGGTGCGCAGGATGTAGTAGGTGGTGCTCTTGTTCATCCCGGTGGCTTCCACCGTCTGCGCCAGCGACATCGAGTCCGACGCGGCGAGCAGCCTCAGCACCCGTACGGCCCGTTCGATGGCGGGGACTCGGTACTCCTCGGACATGGCACCATCACCTCGACTCATCCGCTCACCTCGCCATTGGCCAGACGCCGTGAGATGAGCCGCTTGAGTATCTCCGACGAGCCGTCCGCGATCCGTACCGTCCGCATGCTCTGCCACGCCTTCGCGAGTCCCACCTCGGTCGTGATGCCCATCCCGCCGAGCGTCTGCATGGCCCGGTCGATGACATCGGTGGCCATCTCGGTGGCGAACAGCTTGGCCATCGCCACCTCGGTCAGGGCGGGCCGCCCGGCGTCGACCAGTCCGGCGGCGTGCAACCCCATCAGGTGCGCCGCGTGGATCCGGGTGGCGGCATCGGCCAGCGGGAACGAGATGCCCTGGTTGTCGAACAGCCGGGTACCGAACGTCTCCCGCCCGGTGGCGAACTCGACCGCCAGGCCCAGCGCCCAGCGGGCCAACCCGACGCCCTTCGCCGTGTTGTACAGCCGGCCGGTGGCGATGCCGTCCAACCCGAGCGACAGCCCGCCGCCCGGCTCGCCGAACAGCTGCCAGTCCTCGACGCGCACGTCGTCCATCGACAGGATGGCATGCTCGCCGCCCATCTGGCCGTACAGGCCGATGACGCTGTCCACCCGGAACCCCGGCGCGTCGGTCGGCACCAGGAAGGCCGAGATGCCGCCCGCCCGGGCCCGCACCCTTTCGGGGTCGGTGACCGCGAAGACGAGGGCCAGGTCGGCATGCGGACCGTTGGAGATCCACTGCTTGACGCCGGTGAGCCGCCAGCCGCCCGCCTCGGGTACCGCCCGGGTCGACATCTGCCACACGTCCGAGCCGGCACCCGGCTCGGACATCGCGAAGCACATGGTCTGCTCGCCGGACAGGAGGGGGCCGAGGAACGTGTCGCGCAGCCGTTGCCCGGCGCGGGCGAACACCACGCTCGGTCCGGTCGCCCAGTGCGCCACCACCTCGCTGCCCAGCCAGCCGGCGCTGCCGCAGAGCCGGTTGATGAGCTCCCACGCCGCGTACATGGTGACCGCGCCCTGCCCACCGCCGCCGAGCTCCTCGGGAACGCACATCGTGTAGTACCCGGCGCGGGACGAGGCCATCCGGACCGCGCGGCGGTGCTCCTCGACCGCGGCGACGTGCCGGCCGTCCGGCCCGTACCGCTGGCGCGGGTCGGACAGCAGCGCACCGGCGTCGCGGTGGCGGGCGAGCACCTCGGCGTCGAGGAAGTCGCGCAGCCCGTCCAGAATCTCCCGGGTCTGCGCCGGCAGCAGTTCGCTCATGCCTCACCCATCCGTTCGTAGAGCGTCGCGGTGGCCATCCCGTATCCGGTGCACATGACCTGCAACCCGTAGCGACCGCCCCGGCGGCGCAGCTCGTACAGCAGGGTGGTGGCCAGCCGGGCGCCTGAGCACCCGGTGGGGTGGCCCAGCGCGATGGCGCCACCGTTGACGTTGAGCCGGTCGGGATCGGCGCCGGTCTCCCGCAGCCAGGCCAGCGGGACGCTGGCGAACGCCTCGTTGACCTCGTACAGGTCGATGTCGGCGAGGGTGAGTCCGGTGCGCTCCAGGATGCGCTGGGTCACCGGGATGACGCCGTGCAGCATCAGGTCGGGTTCCACGCCGACCACCTCGGTGGCCACGATCCGGGCCAGCGGTTCCAGGCCGTGCCGTTGCGCCTCGGCGCGGTCGCAGACCAGCACGGCCGCCGCGCCGTCGGTGAGCTGGCTGGAGTTGCCGGCGTGGTGCACGCCGCCCGCGCCGAAGGCGGGCTCCAGCGTGGCCAGGGCCGCCAGCGAGGTGTCCGGCCGGATGCCCTCGTCGCGCTCGATGAGCCAGCCGGCGTCGGGCAACTCGCCGGCGAGCAGCGCGGCGGTGAGGTCGGCGGGCACCGGCACGCACTCGTCGGCGAACCGGCCGTCCCGCCAGGCGGCCTCGGCGTTGCGGTGGCTGGCCAAGGCGAAGGCGTCCAGCTCGGCCCGGTCCAGGTGCCAGCGGGCGGCGATCCGGTCCGCCGCCACGCCCTGGTCGACCAGCGCGTACCGGCCCGTGACCGCGGCGGGTGGCGTAACGCCCGCCGCATCGGCGCCCAGCGGTACCCGGGACATCGACTCGACGCCGGCGGCGATCACCATCCGCTGCTGACCGCTCAGCACCGCGTGCGCGGCGAAGTGCAGCGCCTGCTGGCTGGAGCCGCACATCCGGTTGACCGTCACGCCGGGCACCGTGACCGGCAGGCCGGCGGCCAGCGCGGCCACCCGGGCGATGTTGCGGCCCTGCTCACCGACGGCATTGACGCATCCGGCGATCACGTCGTCCACCGCGTCCGGTGCGATGCCGGCCCGCTGGACGAGCCGGCGCAGGGTGTAGGCCAGCAGCTCGTCCGGGCGTACCGTGCTCAGCGCGCGCCGGCGACGGCCCAGCGGGGTCCGCAGCGCCGCCACCACCACCGCCTCCCGCGGGGGGCCGGCGGCGAGGCGGGTCAGCGGGATGTCCGCGCCGTCGCCGGCCAGCGCAACGGCGGCGCGCAGGTCCTTGGCGACCATGCCGGGCGGCAGTACCTCGCGGATCTGGCGGCGGTAGTAGGCGAAGTTGCCGGTCAACCAGGACCGCGCGGTGCCGGAGTCCAGCACCTCCAGCAGCTCCGCCTCGCCGACACCCGCGTCGCCGCCCACGGCCAGGGCCTCTTCCAGCACCTGGAACCCGACGTGCAGCGCGAGGTTGTTGGCCAGCTTCGCGGCCAGTCCGGCGCCGACCGGCCCGACGTGGTGGATCCGGCTGCCCAGGGCGTCGAGGACCGGGCGGACGCGGGCCAACTCGTCCGGGTCGCCGCCGACCATCAGGGTGAGCTCGCCGCGTCGCGCCAGGGCGTCGCCGCCGGCGACCGCCACGTCCAGCAGTGCCACCCCGGCCGCGCCCGCCTGGGCCGCGACGTCTCGCACAGTGCCCGGCGAGATGGTGCTGTGCACCAGGATGGTGCCGCCGGGGCGCATCCCGGCCAGCAGGCCGGTCACCACGTCGCGGACCTGGCCGTCGTCGTACACCGCGACGCCCACCACCGTGGCGGCGGCGCCCAGCTCGGCCAGCGAGGCCGCGACCCGGGCACCGGGCACCCCGGCGGCGGCCGACGCGTTCACGTCGTACACGACCACCGGGAACGCAGCCGCGAGCGTGCCGGCCATCGGCTGGCCGATGTTGCCCAGCCCCACGAAACCGACCACCACGGTACCGTCGGTCACGGCTCAGCCCTCCACGACGGCGCCCATGGCGGCCTGGTAGGCGGCGTCCAGCTCGGCGACGTCATCGTGTTCGGCGACGACCCGGCCGCGCATCAGCACGACGCCACCGTCCGCGACCTGGCCGAGCACGCCGATGGTCGGCGCGGCCAGCAGCACGGCGGTGCCCGACCGGGCCAGATCCCGCACGGTGCGCAGCAGGTCCTCCACGATCAGCGGGGCCAGCCCGGTGGCCATCTCGTCGAGCAGCAGCACGCTGGGGTCGGTCATCAACGCCCGGGCCACCACCATCATCTGCTGCTCACCGCCGGAGAGCACGCCGGCCGGCCGGTTGGCGCGGGTCCGCAGGATCGGAAAGCGGTCCAGTGCCTGCTCCACCCGCTCCGGGTCCAGTCGCAGCAGTTCGGCGCTGACCATCAGGTTCTCCCGGACGCTCATCCGCGCGAAGAGCTGCCGGCCCTGCGGCACCAGGGCGAGCCCGGCCCGGGCCCGGTTCCGGGTGGGCAGCGCGGAGACGTCCCGGCCGCCGAGGAACACCTGCCCGCCCGCCGGCACGGAGCCGTACATGGCCAGGACCAGGCTGCTCTTGCCGGCGCCGTTGGGGCCGACCACCAGGGTCACCCGCCCCGCCGGCACCCGCAGCTCGGTGCCGGCGAGGTTCAGCGCGCTGGCCCGTCCGTACCGGACGGTCAGGCCGGAGGCCCGCAGTCCCGTCTCGCTCATCGATCCACCTGCCCGGTGCCGAAGTAGACTGCCTGCATCTCGGCGCTGGCGAGGCAGTCGCGGGGTGCGCCGTCGAAGACGACCGTGCCGCCGGCCATCAGCACCATCCGGTCGGCCATCGAGGCCACGATGTCGACGTTGTGGTCGACCAGCAGCACGGCCGTGCCCCCGGCGGCCACCGTGCGGATGGATTCGGACAGGCCGGCGATGCCGTCAGCGGCCAGCCCGGCGAACGGCTCGTCGAGCAGCGCGATGCGCGGGTGCTGCAGCAGCGCACGGGCCACCTCCAGCAGCCGCAGCTCGCCGAGGGTCAGGTCGGCGGCCAGCCGGTCGATGCGGTGCAGCCCGAGGCGGGCGGCGATGTGGCCGGCCTCCTCGCGCAGTGCCCGCCCGCCCGGGGCGACCACGCCTCGCACCGCCGTGCCCAGCAGCGCGAGGCCGGAGGACAGGTCCCGGGCGAGGCCGCCGACGATGATGTTGTCGCGGGCGGTGAGCGCCCCGGCGACCTGCGGGTACTGGTAGGTGCGGGCCAGCCCGGCGCGACGGGCGCGGCGGGAGGGCGAGCCGGCCAGCGGTACCCCGCCGGCGAGGACCTGGCCGCTGTCGGGCTGCTGCTCGCCGCCGATCAGGTCGACGATCGTGCTCTTGCCCGCGCCGTTGGGACCGACCAGCCCGACGATCTCCCCGGCGCCGACCGCGAACGAGGCGCCGGTGACCGCCTTGACTCCGCCGTACGACTTGGTCAGCTCGTGACAGGAAAGGATGTCAGCGTTCATCGCGTCCGCCTCGGTTGACAGCGCCGACGAGCCGACCGGTCAGGTCGCGGGCCACGCCGATCAGGCCCTCCGGGGCGAAGATGAGCACGGCCACCACGGCGACGGCGAACAGGAGCGTCCCGGAGCCCTGGAAGAAGTTGAGGTTGAAGGTGAGCTGCGTGACCAGCAGCGCGCCGATGACCACACCCCACGGGCTGGAGCGCCCGCCCAGGAACGGGATGAACACCGCGAGGAACGCCACCGACAGCGGGATCGACTCCGGCAGGATCGACAGGTTCGCGGTGGTGAACACGGCGCCGGCCAGCGAGCCGATCGCGGCGCCGATGCTCAGCGAGATGAGCGTCAGCGCGGTCACCGGCACCCCGGCCGCCTCGACGGCGACCGCGGCCTGGCCCTTGGCCCGCAGCGCGACGCCGAACGGCGAGCGACGCAACCGGGACAGCAGCAACGTGATCAGCCACATCAGTACCAGCGCGACGATCACGATCTCGTCCCGGCCGAGCTGCGCGCCGAAGACACTGATCGACCGGGTGAGGATCACGCCCTCGGCGCCGCCGGTGACGTCGTGCGCGTCGATGAGCCATGCCTGGAACGCCTCGCCGAACAGCAGTGTCACGGCGGCCAGGTAGAAGCCGTTGAGCCGGCGGGTGGCCAGGCCCAGCACCACGGAGATGAGCACCGCGGCGACGATGCCCAGTGGTAGCGACACCAGCAGCGGCCAGCCGGTCCGGGTGGCGACCAGGCCCATCGCGTAGCCGCCGATCGCCGCGTAGGCGTTGTAGGCGATGGACAGCGAATCGCCCATGATGAAGTGGCTGTACAGGCCGAGCCCGATCAGCCCGTACGTGACGGTGAGCACGGCGAGGTCCTGCCGGTACCCGTCGGTGCCGACCCAGGTGATGGCGAGGATCAGCAGCGCGCCGGTGATGACTGGCTCGGCGAGGGGCCGCAGGCGGGTGGCGCTCATACCCGTACCCGTTTCATGAAGATGCCCTGGGGGCGGAAGGCGAAGAAGAGCACGGCGGCGGCCAGGGTCGCGTACTGCAGGGCGGCCGCGCCGAAGTAGAAGATGGCGGCGGACTGGATGGCGGCCAGGATCAGCCCACCGGCCAGCGGCCCCCACACCGACGAGGTACCGCCGATCACCAGCGCCAGGAACGCGAAGAGGGTGTAGTCCATCGAGCTGTCGAAGATGATCCCGGAACGTGCCGCGAAGACGCTGCCCGCGAGGCCGGCGAGCACCCCGGCGAGGGTGAAGGAGGCGATGCGTACCGCCCGCACCGGCAGGCCGAGGACGATGGCGGCCGGCGTGTTCTCGCCGATCGCGCGCAGACCCCGGCCCATCCGGGTGCGGTAGATGAACAGCAGCAGCAACCCGAACGCCACCGCGGTCAGCCCGACCTCCAGCGCGGCCTGGGACGTCACCGTGGCGTTGCCCAGCCGCACCGCGCCGTCCCCGACCAGTTGTGGTCCGGGCAGCGCGGCACGGCCGAACAGCACCCCGGCGAGCTGTTCCAGGGCGAACAGCGTGGCCACCAGCGCGATCACCATCGGCAGCTCCTCGTTGGCGCCCGGCTTCCACATCGGACGCACCACGAGCACCTCGGTCAGCAGCGCCAGTGCGACCGCGCCGATCACCCCGATGACGACCCCGGCGACGGCGGGCAGCCCCCGCACGCTGGTGAAGTACGCCGAGGCAAGCCCGGCGAACACCGCGTATCCGCCGATCGCGAAGTTGAAGAATCCGGAACTCTCCCGAACCACGAACATCGCCGCGGCCAGCAGACCGAAGAAGCATCCTGTCTCGATGATCGAGACGATGACCTGAAGGGGCATCGTTGACTCAGGGGTGCTTCTGGTTGATCTCGACGACGTTCATCGACGGGTCGTAGCAGTAGACCTGCCGGTACCCCTTGAACGCCCACGTGCCGGCGTCGTTGTAGGGCATGCCCAGCTCGTCCAGCCGCCGCATCACGCCGTCGATGTCATCGACCTCGATGGCGAGGTGCCCGTTGATGACCGGGTGCAGCCGCAGCTGGTTGTCCCACGGCAGCGACGGGGTCGGCTTGCAGATGTGGATCTGCCGCTGGTTGTGGTCCTCGAACAGGGCGACGAAGTCGTTGCCCGTCTCCAGGGCGCCCCGTCCGTCGCTGACGAACGGGAACGTCTTCTCCTGCATGCCGAACACCTTCGAGTAGAAGGCGGCCATCGCCCGGACGTCCGAGGCGGGCAGGTTGACGTGATGCAGGCTCCACGACATGGAACTCACTCCTTGGATGTTGTGACGGGGGTCAGACCCGAAGCGGGTGACCGCCACCGACGATCAGGGTCTCGCCGGTGATGAAGGCGCTGTCGGCGCCGCAGAAGAACCGCATGGCGCCCACGAGGTCGGCCATCCGGCCCTGGCGCTGGATGAGCTGCTTGTTGGCGATGAAGTCGCGAAGCAACGCTTCGGGCAGGTCGGCCATGGCCGACTCGGAGTCCATCGGCCCGGGGGCCAGGCAGTTCACCCGGATTCCGTCGGGCGCGAACTCCTTCGCCAGCGCGGCGGTCAGGCCGCGCACGGCGAGCTTGGTGATGCCGTACACGTCGGTGGCCGCGAACCCGGACACCGAGGAGATGTTGAGTACCGCACCCGCGTCGCTGCGGCGCAGGTGCGGCCGGCAGGCCCGGGCGCAGTTGACGATGCCCAGCACGTTCACGTCGAGGATCTCCCGCCACCCGGCGGTGGAGATCTCGGTGACCGGCCGGCTCCAGGCCATCAGGTGCTTGCCGGCGTTGTTGATCAGGATGTCGAGACCGCCGAAGTGTGCCGCCGCCTCGTCGACGGCGCGTTGCACCGACGCCTCGTCGGCGGTGTCGCAGGCGACCCCGAGCGCCGCGGCGGCCCCGAGATCGGCGGCGGCCTGCTTCGCCGCCGTCTCGTCGATGTCGGCCAGGACCACCCGGGTCCCGTCGGCGACCAGCGCCTGCGCGAACGCCCGCCCGATGCCCCGGGCACCGCCGGTGATGAACGCGGTGCGCGGCTGGCCCGTCGTGCCCGTCATGAGCACTGCGGCTGGTAGTCGGCCCAGTTGTCGCCGGGCTGGTTCTGCTCGGTGAAGCGGCGCAGCACGATGCCGCACAGCCCGTCGCTGCCGACGTGCTTGCTGGACGTGAAGCTCATCGTGAAGCCCTGCCGTCCCCAGCTCGCCGGGAACTTGCTGATCTGCTCGAGCCCGTCCCGCACCTGCGCCGGGCTGCTGTCCACGCCGGCCTTCTCGATCGCCTGCTTGAGCAGGTACACGGTGTCGTAGCCCTGCGCGGCGAACGCGGTCAGCCCGAGGTACTTCTCCCCCAGCTTGGCCTTGAGCTTGCCGCCCAGCTCGGTCGAGCGCTCGTTGTCGGCGGAGATGGCGCTGGCGTAGACGAGCTGCCGCAACGCGCCGGGCTTGGCCAGCTTCCAGGTCTCCGGCTGGTTGCCGATCGACGCCAGGGAGATCCGCGGCGTGTCGGGCATGATCTGGTGCGCGGTGTTGTGGAACAGCACCTCCAGCTGCCCGCCCAGTGAGGACACGAACAGCGCGTCGGGCTTGGCGCCGGCGATGCGGCTCAGCTGCGGCGCCACGTCGGTGCTGTTGAGCGGCGCCTTCTCGTTGGCGACGATGGTGATGCCGGACTGCTCGAAGATGGGCAGCAGCCCCTTGTTGAGCCCGGCCATGGTGGGCGAGTCGTCGGTGATGACAGCCAGCTTCGTGACGCCGGTCTTCTTGAACGCCGCCGCGTAGACGGTGCCGATGTCGGTGATCGGGTTGGCCAGGATGAACGAGAACGTGTTGTTCGGCGGTTCCGCGATGGCGGTGGCGATGTTCGTCGCCGAGACGGCCACGATCTTCTCCTGCTCGACGACCGGCTTGACCTGCTGGGCTGACGCCGACGACGAGTTCATGATGATGACGCGGGCACCGTCGCTGACGAGCTTGCGAACCACGGCCGGCGTCTGGCTGGGCTGGCTGCCGTCGCTCTGACGGATCAGCTTGAGCGATCGCCCCCCGACGCCGCCCGCCTTGTTGATCTCGTCGATGGCCAGCGAGATCCCCGTGCTCGCCTCGGCCGAGGTGGCCGCGGTACCGCCCGAGGTGTCCTCGACCATGCCGATGACGATGTCTTTTCCGGACGACGAGGAGCCGGAGTCCTTGCCGTCGCCGCAGGCGGTGATCAGTGCGGCGAACGTGAGTGAGGTGGCCACGATGCTCAGGCATCGTGCCGCGCGGGTACGGGACATGGTCGCTCCCTGCGGGGTGGGCAATGCGGCCGGAAGCCCTGACGGGGGAAATGCGCGCAGGGCTGTGGGGTGTGAATGCGACGAGCCGGAGGCTCCGGCTCTCGGCGTCCCGAAGAGCGGTCGGGAAGCGCCGACGGTCTGTCAGTAGAACGTCGTTCAAGGTGTAGGTGCCGAACATCATGGAATGGATCATCCGGGAGTGTCAACCCTCAGCGCCGCTTTTCCAGCGAAGACGGGCGCGGTTCCGGCCCTTGACGCTCACCGTCGGCGTCCCTACTGTTCTCGAAACCAAGACAATGATCGTTCTATATACAGAACAGAACCGGGACTTCATGAAACTCGGACTCAGCCTTGGACACTCCACCGGCCTGCGTGACCTCGCCGCCGTGGCCCGCCGCGCCGACGCGGCCGGCCTGGACTCCCTGTGGGTCTCGGAGGCGTACGGCTCCGACGCGGTCAGCGTGCTGGCCTACCTGGCGGCGGTGACCAGCCGGATCGGCCTGGGCACGGCGGTGCTGCAGATGCCGGCGCGCACGCCGGCCGCCACCGCGATGACCGCGCTCACCCTCGACCAGCTCAGCGAGGGCCGGCTGCTGCTCGGCCTGGGCACCTCCGGCCCGCAGGTGGTGGAGGGCTGGCACGGCGTCGCGTTCGACTCCCCGCTGGCCCGCACTCGCGAGTACGTCGACATCGTGCGCGCGGTGGTGGCCCGGCGGGACCCGCTGACCTACCCGGGCGTCCACTACCCGCTGCCGTACCCGCGGCCGGACCGGGATCCACCGCGCCCGCTGAAGGCCACACTGCACCCGACCCGCCCGCGGATTCCGGTCCTGTTGGCGGCCAACGGCCCGCGCAACGTGGCGCTGGCCGGGCAGCTCGCCGAGGGCTGGCTGCCCGCCTTCTACTGCCCCGACCGGCCCGAGCTGTACCACGAGCTCCTCGCCCCCGGGCTGGCCCGCCGCAGCGCGGACCTGGGCCCGCTGCGGGTCGTCGCCACGGTGCACCTGGCGCCCGGAGCCGACCTCGCGGCCTGCCGGGACGCGCTGCGCCCGGTGTTCGCCCTGTACCTGGGCGGCATGGGCACGCGCGGCCGCAACTTCTACGCCGACCTGGCGTCCCGGCTCGGCTACGGGGCGGCCGCCCAGCACATCCAGGACCTGTACCTGGACGGGCACCGCACCGAGGCGGCCGCCGCGGTGCCGGACGCGCTCATCGACCAGCTCGCCCTGGTGGGACCCCGGGAACGGATCCGGGACCGGCTGGCGGCCTGGGCGGATGCCGGGGTCGACGTACTGACCCTCAAGACCACCGACGTCGACCTGGCCGCGTGGCTGGCCACCGCGCTCTAGCAGACCCCGATCAGGAGAAGAACATGCCGCTCAACGAGGCGTTCATCGGCAAGGTGTTCACACCCACCGCGCCGTACCGGGTCAGCCGGGAGAAGATGCAGGAGTTTGTCCTGGCCACCGCGGCCGCCCCCGGCCAGAACGGCCGGCCGGTGGTCCTGCCCACGTTTCCCATCGTGCTGAGCCTGCCCGCCACCCGCCACGCGCTGTCCGACCCGGCACTCGGGCTGGACTACAGCCGGGTGGTGCACGGGCGCCAGCGATTCCGGCACACGAGGGACATCCGGGCCGGCGACGAACTGACCGTGACCGTCCACATCGAACAGATCCAGTCCGGTGGGGTGCACCAGATCGTCACCACGCGCAGCGAGATCGCCACCACGGCCGGGGAGCCGGTCTGCACCGCATACTCGACGCTGGTCGAACGGGGGACCCGGCCCCGGGCCGGCAATCGCGGCGCGGAACCGCCGCAGCCCTGGACCGTGTCCGGCCAGCAGCTGCCAGACCGCGAGTTCACGGTCACCCGGCAGGACCTGGTGCGTTACGCGGGCGCGTCGGGTGACTTCAACCCGATCCACTTCAGCGATCACGCCGCCACCCAGGCGGGACTGCCCGGTGTCATCGGGCACGGGATGCTCACCATGGCGCTGACCGCGCGGGCGGTCACCGAATGGATCGGCGACCTGGCCGGAGTGCTCGACCATGAGACCCAGTTCAAACGGCCGCTGCTGGTGCCCGACGACGGGGGTACCACGCTCACCGTGTCCGCGACCGTCGGCGACCCCGACGACGCCGGCCACCGCCAACTGGTCGCCGAGGCGAACGCCGGTGCCACCCTCGTCGCGGTCTCCCGCCTCACCATTCGCCCGGTCGCGCGCACCGGTCGATGAGGAACAGGTCGCCTTCTTCCGCGCCGGCGGGGGCCTGGTGATGGCACGCGGCGGCAGTCGGCGGCTGCGCGTGCTCAGCCGAGGTCCGCGCTGACGATGGTCAGGAGGCGGCGCGCGTTGATGGCCATCGCCAACAGCGGGATGGTGTGGTGCTGCAGCAGCCGCAGCGCATCGGCGCTCGTGCACTCGGCTTCCACGGTGAGCCGGGACAGCTCGCGGTCAAGCTGATGAGCCTCGTTGCGGGCCTCCTCCGCTCGGGCGTGCTCGCCGGCCGCGGCCAGCGTCCGCCCGGCCACCGTCAGGCAGTCCCGCAGGTCTTCGGCCAGGGCGACGGCGACGAGGCCGGCTCCCTCCGCCGCGGTCAGCCCGACGGCACCCACCGGAGTCGGGCGGGTCGGCGTACCGCGGGGGTGGTCGTCGACGAGCGGGCGCATCAGGCCGACGCTCGCCTCCGCGTCGACGACGGCGGCGGGCACGTCGCCGAGCGTCAGCCGGCAGACCGCCGCGATGGCCAGCAGACGGGCCATCTCGCGAACGACCGCTCGATCGTTGTCGCGGAGAGCCTGGCGCAGCTGGTCCCCAACGGCCGCAGTCATCATGATCATGTGCCACATCGGCACGGGACCGAATCCCTGGCGCGGCGGCGGACCCGGCTCGGCCGCGCCCGCCACGAGATGCGTGTAGCTGGTCGCGAGCGTGAGCGCATCGCGGAGGCTGCGACGCTTGACCATCCCCAACGCGGCGAAGCAGACGTCGGCGAGCGTGTCGTCGAGCCCGAAGCTGGGGACGGCCCAGCCGAGCGCCTCGTTCGCGGTGCGATAGCCGCCCCGATGAGCGGCCTGGGCCCGATTGAGCTTGGCGAGCATCCCGTCGTGCAGTGCCGCAGCCAGCTGAGGATACTGCCTCGTGAACGTGTTGTCGCCCAGTCCGATCCGGGCCAGATCGGCGGTGAGGTCGATGTCGCCGTGCGCGGTCAGCGCCGCTGCCGCGGCGCGGTCAAGGGCTTCGGGCTGATCCAGCTCTCTGATGATCACGAGGACGAGGGTCATCATGCGCGGTAGGTCGGAGGCGAGCAGTTCGATCAGGATGTCGTGCAGGTGCGGGTGGCGGGTCGCGGCCCGGCTGAGCACCGTGAGAGCCCGCCGGTGCTGGTATCCCGCGAGTTGCGGCGCGATCTTGGCGAGCAGCCCGGACCGGGTGAGGAACGCTCGCGCAACGTGCTCCTCACCGAGGATGTCGGGGCGTAGCGCTGCGGGGGCGAGGCGATCCCCGCTCGGGTACATGCCGAGCACCCAGGTTCTGTACCGGGCTACCACGTGCCCGGGCTCCTCGGACAGCTCCGGCATGAGAGCCAGGGTTTGATCGAAGCGGGCGGGGTCGTGACCGCCGAATGCTGTCGCGGCGAGCACCACGGTGTCGAGCCGGTCCCGAAACGGATCGACCAGGTCGTATGAGGATGCGCTCTGCCGCCAGTACTGCGCCTCCAGCTGCAGCAGCCGGGTCGTCGGATGTAGCGCGGGCCGCACGCCGGGCCCGTCGATCAGCCCGGTCAGGGCTTGCACGTGCAGTGACAGGCTGGTGGAGTCGTCGAGGTGGGCGAGCTCGGCCTCCACGTCGGCGACGGGAAGGCCGAGCTTGCCGGCGAACGCGGCCGACGCTCGCCGGTATTCGGCAATCGGGTCGCGCACGTCGGGCGCGAGTTCGAGGTGGAGCAGCCGGGCCGCGCTCTCCGCGATGCGGACGTCGCGATGCCCGGTGAGGTCGTCCAGCCAGCGTCCCCGTGATCGGGCCACGATGAGGCCGCGCACGACGGAGCGCTCACGCTCGCCGCACAGCGCCGCGAAGATGTCGGCGATCCGTTCGCTTTGCCCCTCGGCTTCGTCGGCTATCAGCAGGACGTTGCTGTCGAGCCGGCTGAGGTGCCGGGCATCGGCGACGGTGCCGTGGGCGGACAGCTCCCCGGCCCACCAACCGCGACCGGACAGTCCGGTGGCGAGCTTCTGGGCCAGTCGTGTCTTGCCGACGCCGCCCGGCCCGGTGAGCAGGGCTATCGACAGCTGGTCGGGCCCGTCGAGCCAGTGCTGTAGTGCCGAGATCTCCGCTGTGCGGCCCGCGAACGGCACGACGGCGTGCTCTGGCAGCAACAGCGCGGCGACGGATCCTGGTGCTGGCGGTTCGGGGGTGACGAGGAGGTGGTTGGCCGACAGCGCGGGCACCGCCTCACGCATCGAGTCGACGAGGTGGCGCAGGTCGGGAGCCTCGAAGCGGCTGCGGAAGTAGACGGTCTGCCGGTCGGCGATCCCGGCGATGCTGGGTGGCAGCATGTCCCGGGTGAGCCGCTCGGCGCCGTCCAGGATGACCGGAATCAGCGGGATGTTCGCGGTCAGGGCGTACTCAATCTCCCGCCGCACCCAGTCGTCGGGGTCGGCGAGCCGGGGGCGGCCTCCGCGGTCGGCGACCGTGGCCCACTGCGGCCCGATGACGGCGATCATGACACATGCCTGCCGCAGCGCGGCCGTAAGCTCCTCGGGGAAGGCCGCGCCGACGGGGATGGAGCGAGCCGATCGGAACACGTGGCGGTCGCCGAAGACTTCCCCCAGCCGGCCGTCGATCTGTCCCGCGGCGTAGCCGCCGTCGGTGGACCGGAAGCTGATGAAGACGGCGTTGCGTGGCGCCTGCGGGGGGCGGCCCGTCACGGGTACAACCGCCCCTGCATGGCCGCGTTCAGGTGGGCCTGGACGCTGGCCACCTGCGGCCGCTGGTTCCAGCGGTGCAGCCCGTGGGTGAGCAGATGCAGGTCGGACCTGATGGTCGCGGAGTCGACCATGGTGACGTCGCCGACAATGCCTTGCACGATGTGGCAGGATTGCTCGACGTTGCCGGCGGAGGCGTGGGCGAGGGCCTGCCGGATCGAGAACCGGGCCGTCGACCTGATCGCATCGGGGCCGATCTTCGGTACTTCCCTGTCGAACACCTCGATGGCCTGGTCGAGGAATCCGAGTTCGTAGAGGCACCAGCCGCGGACGAGCTGGGTGAGATTCGCGTCGTCGACCGCTGGGTTCTCCAGGGTCGGCAGCATCGTCGCCGCCCGGTCGGCGGCCCGCAGGGACAGCGTCGCATCGCCGGCCAGGGCGTGCGCCTGGGCGAGACGCTGCGCGGCGAGCCATCCGGTGCGCGGGCTCGTGCCCGCACGGCTCGCAGCCGCGCTGGCGAGTCCGATCGCCAGGCCGTGATTGCGTTTGTAGAGCGCCATCAGAGATTTGCGGATCAGGCTGTACGCCCACAGGTCGTCGTCGCCGACGAGGCTGGCGATCTCGGTCGCCTGGTCGGTCCACCATGTCGACATGTGGTGGTCGCCCAACTCCTGGGCGAGCCACCCGGCCAGCTCGGTGCCGAGGCCGAGCAGGCTCATCAGGCGCGCCCAGCGCTCGCCGGTGGCGCCGGCCGCCTCGATCCGAATCGCCTGCAGCGTGCCCACGAGCACCGGGAAGATGACCGCGGGACTCATCGACCGCGCCATCGTCCGCAGACCGTCGATGGTGCCGCCGAGCATGGCGGCAGATCCCTTGGTGGCCGCGACGGGTGCCCACGACATGAGCGCGGGGTTGTCCAGGAACTCGCGGCCGGTGTGGCCGGGGACGACGAACTGACCCGATCCGTCGGGGCCGAGGCGGATCACCCAACCGCTCGCCGCCGCCATCGGCAGCATGCCTTCACCCGATGCGATCAGGGCTTCCGAGTACCCAGGTGCCGCGGGCAGGGCGGGATTGTCAGCCTCCAGGAGGGCCGCGAGCGTTCGCCCGGAGCCGAGCACCGCGTCGCAGCGCCGGGCGATCTCGACGTTCGGCCGCTTCTCGCCCCGCTCGATCTTGCTCAGGTGACTCTTGCTGTAGTGGACGCGCTCCGCAAGCTTCGCGATCGACATTCCGGCAGCGAGCCGGAGCTGCCGCAACTGTCCTCCGAACGTGGAAGCGGTCACGGTACTCCCCGTATCGACGTCTTCCGTCTCCTGGTCAGAGGGTACGAGGACACAGTGGAAGTGACAACGACGCTCTGTCCATAGTGGGCATAGAAAACGGCGTCGATGTGCAGACAAGCATCCTGCTCAAACCACCGAAGGGCGGATTCCGCCGTTGCTCGGTGGCGATCGCCGCTGCCCTGGAGGTGGAGAATGTCGGAATCACCGGTCGGTCCCGTGCTGGACTCTGCCGGCGCCTACCTGAAGCGAGCCCTCGACCTACGCCAGGACGAGACCCTCGGGGGCCGGGTCATCACGTTCGGCATGCGACTGCTGGGTGACCTCGTCAAGCAAGTGGCGGACGACGTGGCCAGCCAGGACCTCGCCGAGGTCGCCCTCGTCTACGACGTGCTCTCGTCGCAACTTGCCACGGTCACCGGACGCCTGCCGGATGAACTGTACCCGGCACTGGTCGAGCTCTGTGACGACTCGGCGGCTCGCCCGCTGGTGGCGCGCGTCCCGCGCCCACAGCCCGCCCTGGTGGCGTCCCTGCGCGCACTGGTGCTGCGAATCCGGGTCACCTACGGCTGGCCGAAGGCCACCGACGCCACTCGGGTGGTGCAGGTCATGCATCGCGCCGGAGGGGCGAAGGTCATGGCGATCACGGTCGAACACAGCATGTCCCGTGACGACCTGCCTGCGCACGTGCGCGGGCTCGCGTTCACGACGACCGAGCGGTCCGCCAGCTTCCAGCTGTTCCCCCGGTCCTCCTAGCCGGTCGACCGACGTCGGCATATCGATGTGGAGATCAGATGCCTATTCCCGTCATCGTGATCGTGGCGCAGGTCGTTGCGACCGCGCTGGTCGGCGTGGTGGTCGCCTACTGGCCCCGGATCATGCAGTGGTCGGTGGACAGCCTGCTGCCGTGGGTGGACGAACACCTACCGGCGTTCGCCGAGGACGTGCGTCTGGCGTTCCAGAGCCTCGACAACGCCATTGTCGACATCCGGCGGGCCATCCGCAGCGCCTGGCGACGGGTACGCGACTTCCTGCTGCGGGAGACAGCCGACTTCATCCGCCTGTTCAACGGACGGTGGGCCGTACAGATCACCTCGTACCTGCGAAATCAGGCGATGAACGGAAAGCCCATCGTCAAGATCGTCTCGCAGGAGGAGATCGATTGGGACGACCTGCCCGAGGATGTCCGGGCCCAGGTGATGCGCGACGAGCTCGCCCCCGTCGACGTCACGAAGATCCGCGACGAACTCACCCAGGAGGGGTGAATCGATGAGAAGGGATGGAACGGTGTTCACCATCTGGTTGGTCGTCGGCGTGGCAGCGGTGGCCGTGGTGCTCGTCCTGGCGACGCGACGACGGAGCACGCCCGCGGCCGGACCCGCCGTCGACCGGCAGTCGCGAACCCATCGCGAGATGGGAGAGCTGGTGCTGACGGCGTACGCCAACGAATGGGCCACCAGACTCGCCAGCACTCCGGAGGACCTGGCGAGAGCGGTGCGCGGGGGCGACCCCGACCTGCTCGCGGCGCTCGACGGCCTGGTGGGGCAGGTGACCGTGGCCTTCGGCGCTGACGGCTCCCCGCGCACCGGCGTGACCGCGACCGTGACCGTCGCCTACAGCGACGGCAAGCGGCGCTCGACGGCGCAGGTGCAGGCGCCGTGGGACCTGGTGCCGAGCCAGGCCCGGGCCGCGTACCTGTCCGGCAGCGCGCAGCAGCCGCTGAGGTTCACCTGGCGAGCCGTGCCGCCCGCCACCGCGGCACAGAACTGAGGCGGCGATGATCTGGCTGGTCTGGGCCGTGGTCGCCGCGGTCGTCGGTACCGCCGCGGTCGTCGTGGTGACGTCGTGGCCCGAAGTGGCCGAGCTGCTCCAGCGGTGGCTTCGCCGCAACAACCTCACCAAGAGTTCACTGGCCACTGCCGTCGTCGTCCTCGACCGCCTGGCCGTCGGCGTGCGGCGGGTGGTGCGAGTGACGACACACGCGGGTGTGACGCGAAAGGTCTCCACCGAGGAGATCGACATCGATGACATCGACGATCCGGAGCTGCGGGCCACGCTGCAGCGGACCGGGCATGCCGAGGGCGACGTCCTGCGGCTGGTGGACTAGAGCGACAAGGAGCACAGCGCGACAATGAACAACTGGTCCATGGTGCCGCCGGACAAGACCGTCACCCGAAGAGGCGCGGAACCACCGCCGAAACCGGAACCTGCCCGCGTCGACGTTGCCGACACGCCCATCGAGTTCGAACCGCGCACACCGCGCCGCACGATAGCCGACCTCATCGTCCCTGCCGAGGTCCGCACCCGCATCGACCTCGCGGTCAAGCAGCTGGAGAACCACGACGAGCTCTACCTCAAGTGGAACCTGCGCAAGGTCGATCCCTACCGCACCGGGACGGCACTGAACTTCTACGGGGCGCCGGGCACCGGCAAGTCGCTCGCGGCGGAGGCGGTGGCGGCCCGCCTCGGCCGGTCGTTCATCGACGTGAGTTACGCCGAGATCGAGTCCAAGTACGTCGGAGACACCCCCAAGAACATTGTGCGGTGCTTCGAGCAGGCGCGGCAGATGAACGCCGTGCTTGTCTTCAACGAAGCGGACTCCATCCTCGGCAGCCGTCTGAGCAGCGTCACGCAGAGCGCCGATCACAGCGTCAACGTCTCGCGCGCCGTCATGCTCGCGCAACTCGACGCCTTCGGCGGACTGGTCGTCTTCACCACCAACTTCCCTCGCAACTACGACGCCGCGTTCGTCCGCCGCATCCTGGTGCATGTCCGGTTCGACCTGCCCGACCTGGCGACCCGGGTCCGCCTCTGGCGCCATCTCATCCCGGAGGACATGCCGCGCGAGACCGGCTTCACGGTCGAGCGTCTCGCGGAGGCGTCCGACGGGCTCGCCGGCGGCGACATGGTCAACGCCTTGAAGGCTGCCGGCGCGGAGGCGGCGTCCCGGCCGCATCCCCGCCACCATCTGGAGCTGGCCGACCTGATGCGGGAGATCGATCAGATCCGCCGGGCGAAGGCCGAGGTCGGCAAGGCGCACGGCGGGTTGCGTCACACGTCGATCGAGACGGTCGACGAGATGCCCGATGCATGATCGCGGCCCAGTCCTCTGACGTGATCGATAACTGAAGGGGTCTCCGGTACGTGTTCAGCGACCAAGCAGAACCTCATACCGGAGACCTCGTGGCCAACTTGGCGGTGACGAGGCGACACGATCGCACCGACGCGCAATGGCCAACGCGGCCTGATCGCCGCCGGTCCAGAGGTACCAGCCGCCGCCGAGGTGTCGGAACCTCAGCGACTCGAACAAGACGGCGCCGATGTCCGCGGTCGGCCCGCCGGGCAGATAGGCGAAGCCGGCGCGGGTGAAGAGTTCGCCGTCGCCTTCGTAGAAGACCGCGCCACCGGGCACCCAATCGGCGCTCGTGATGCTGTAGAGGCGCCTACGGGCGGTAGGTCACCAGGTTTCGGCCGGACGGGTGCTGCTGCGTCGTGTCGGGCAGGGTGGCGAGCGTGCTGCCGTCGGCGCGCAGCAGAACGAAGGTGTACCTGCCGTCGTTGGTCACGGTGCGCACCACCATGCCGCCGTCCGGCCGGAAGAACACCCTGTCGACGCTGCCGCCCGGTGCGGTCGGCGGCAGGTTGACCAGCCCGCCGGTCCGCATGTCGAGCACGAGGTGAGCCTCGGTGACCCGGCTCGGATCGCTGTTCATGTGGCCCAGCGCCACATACCGCCCGTCGTCGGACACCGCCTGCACCGAGGTCGGGCAGCCGGCCGCCTCCCGGCACTCGGGGAGCGAGGCGACCGATCGCTTGACCTCGCCGGTACCGTCCGCGGCGGTCACCGTCACGTCGGTGCTCCCGCCGATCGCGCGCCAGTGTCCGTTGGTCGACCAGGTGAGGTAGCCACCGTCCGCCCCGGGCCTGGGTCCGGCCGGGTAGGGCGTCGCCGCGCCGTTCGCCACGTCGATGACCCTCCACTGGCCGCCGACCGCCGCGATGACGTGCTGCCCGTCCGGCATCCAGACCGGTGCCGAGCCGCCGCCCCACATCACCTTCGTGGCGACCGTGTGCCTGGCGCCTCCCGCGGAGATGACCACCAGGTCGCCGGGCGCGACGCTGTCGGGGTCGGGCGACTCGACCGCGGCGAGCCGGGTCGCGTCCGGCGACGGTACGAGCACGTGCTCGTCGCTGCGGGTCGCGGTGCCGAACGTGGTCCGGCGGGCCGCACCGTCGGTGACCGTGGTCATGGTGATGGGCCGGCCGGCGGCCACGTCCAGGTAGACCAGCGTGCCCGGCACCGCGGTCGGGCTGGTCACCATCGAGGTGCCGGTCGCCGTGGTGGCCGGCTGCGCGCGGTCGCCGGTGCCCGGTGCGCAGCCGCTCACCGCGGCCACGACGAGCACCGCAGTCCCGGCGACGATGTTCCGGCGGAATTCAATCATGAGGAGGGCACCGACAGGCCCGCCAGCTTCTCCCGCAGGCCGTCGGCGTCGCTGTGGCCGAGATCGTCCAGGATCGCCAGGGCCTCGTGCCAGGCGGCGGCCGCGGCGTCGTGGCGGGCCGCGGTCCGGTATGACTCGCCGAGGTGTACGAGCACGTTGGCCTCGTTGTACCGGTCGCCCAACTCGCTGAGTACTTCCAGTGCGTTCCGGTAGCATCTTGTGGCCTGGGCGTGGTCGTCGAGCTTCTCGTTCGCGACGCCGAGGCTGTCCCAGGTCGCGGCCAGCCCGTTGCGGTCATCGACCTCCTCGTGCAGGGCAAGTGCCTCCGTGCAGACCTGTATCGCCCGGACATGGTCGCCGAGTTGGATGTAGTACCAGCCCAGCGAGTTGGTCGCCACGGCAAGGCCGGCGCGGTTCCCGTCGGCCGAGTACAGCGCTTGAGCCCGCCTGGCGTGCTCGACCGCATCGGCGAAGTGGCTCTGCAAGCAGGACAGCCGGCCGAGATTGAGGTGCGTGCGTGCCTGGTTGGAGTGCCGGCCGAGTTTCTGGTACAGCTCCAGCGATCGTTGGAACTGCAGGTGGGCGTTGTCGTACTGGCCGAGCCGACCGTGCGCGGCTCCGAGGTTGAGCAGGGCGTATGCCTGCGCCGGCAGGTCGGCGAGCCGTCCGGCGCCGGCCACCGCAGCGGTGTGGACGGTGACCTGGTCGTCCCAGTGACCGCGATAGTCGAGGAACGTGTGGACGGACCAGGGCAACTGCCAGGCGTGGACATGGAAGTCGTCGCGGAGCGCCAGCTGGATCGCGGCCATCAGGGGTCCGTGTTCGTCGGTGAACCACGCGAGTGCGTGGTCGTGGTCGGCGATCGGCTCTGGACTGACGCCGGCCTGCGGCGCGCTGATCTCGATGGGGTCGCGCACCGAGTGCAGCACCGACGCGCCGGCGTGCGCCGTGTGGAGGTAGTGGTCGAGCAGCCGATGGGTCGCCGCCCGTCGCTCGGTGTCCCACTCCTCGGTGTGGACGAGCTCGACGGCGTACACCCGGAGCAGGTCGTGGCAGGTGAATCGGCCCGGGGTGTGCTCGACGAGCAGGTGGGCGCGAGTCAGCTCACGCAGCATCGCCCGGGCCCGTCGGATCGGGACCCCGGCCAGGCTGGCCGCGGCCAGGGTCCCGGTGTCGGGGCCGGGATGCAGCGCCAGCAGGCGGAACATCATCGCCGCGTCCGCGCTGAGCAGCCGGTACGACCAGGAGAAGACCGAGCGCACGTCCGCGGTGGCGTCGCCGGCCTCGAACCCGTCCAGGCCGCCGCGGGCCTCCCTCAGCTCCTTGGCCAGCACGGCGAGCGGGAATGCCGGGTGGGTGGCCGCGCGAGCCGCGACGACACTGAGCGCGAGGGGTAGCCGGGCGCAGTCACGCACGATCTCCTCGGCCGCCTCGGCTTCAACGTCGACGCGGTAGCTGCCGAGTCGTTCGACCAGCAGCTGGCGTCCCTCCTCGGCCGACATCGGGTCCAGTCGCATCGGGCGGGCACCCTCGGTGGCCACCAGGCCGGCCAACCCGTCTCGGCTGGTCACCACCACCATGCATCGCATCGAGCCGGGCAGCAGCGGGCGGACCTGGTCGACATCGCGGGCGTTGTCGAGGATGATCAGCATGCGGCGGTCGGCCAGCAGGCTGCGGTACATCCCTATCTGCGCCTCGAGCGAGGCCGGAATCCGATGGGCCGGCACGTGGAGCGCTTCGAGAAAACCGCGCAGTGCCTGGGCCGTGCTCACCGGCGTGTCGCCCGGGCCGAAGCCGCGCAGATTGACGTACAGCTGGCCATCGGGAAACGCGGTGGCGACCCGGTGCGCCCAGTGCAACACCAGCGTCGTCTTCCCCACGCCCGGCATTCCCGTGACCACGGCGATCGTCGTGCACGTGGCCGGACGATCCCGTGCCGAGCTCCGCAGTCGATCCAGACGGGTCAGCTGCTCCACCCGGCCGGCGAATCCGCGCACGTCCGGCGGGAGCTGTGCCGGCACCTCGCCGGCCGGTGACGTTCCCGGCTCGGGCTGGTCAGCGTCGTCGCCGTCCTGACTCCGGGCCGGTGCCCCGCGCAGGATCGCCTGATGCAGTGTGCGCAGTTCGGGCCCGGGGTCGACGCCGAGTTCCGCGGACAGGTGCCGCTGGGTGATTGCGTAGCAGCTCAGTGCGTCCGCGCCGCGGCCCGCGGCATGCAGGGCCCTCATCAGCAGGGCCGACAAAGGCTCGACCGTCGGATGTTCGGCCACCAGCGGGTACAGGGCGTCGATCACCAGCTCCTGGCGCCCTAGCGACAGTTCCATCCGGGCCCACGCCAGCACGATGTCGAGGCGTTGGCGTCGCAGCCCCTCGCGTTTCCTGGCCATCCACTCGCCAGGCAGGCCGGCCAGCGGATCGCCACGCCACAGCGCGAGCGCCTCCCGCAGTGTCCTCACGCGGTCCGCGTCGCTGCGCTCCGGCCGGCGCGCCTGATCCGCCAGCGATCGAAAACGATGCAGATCGATGAGTTCCGGATCGACCCGCACGAGGTAGCCGCCGGATCGGCGCTCGAGCGCCATGGGATCGCCGGTGGTGTCGGCCAGCGTGGCCAGGATGTGCCGGATCCGGCTCACGTGCGCGTAGAGCACATCGCGCGCCTTCCCCGGGGGCTGCTGATCCCAGACCCGATCGATCAGCGTCTCCACGGTGAGCGCCGACCCGGCGTCGAGCAGCAGTGCGGCCAGCACGGCGCGGCGCTTCGGCGCGCCGATGTCCACGAGCCGGTCGCCCACCCAGACCTCGGGCGGCCCCAGCAGCCGAAAGTGTGCGCGCGGGCGCAGCACGTCATCGGCTGACGTGAATGCGTACACAAACGATGATCGTGGACCATCCGGCTAGGATTCCGCAAGCTTTTCGCCAGATGCCCACCCGACCCTGAAGGCGCCCGAGGAACGCACTGCGACCGACGCAGGGGCAGAAGCCTCGTGAGCACAACAGTGGGAGGTGCTGAGTGAAGCGACGCAATCTGCTGACCGCCGTGGCGGCGGGCAGCATAGGCGCCATGCTCCTGGTGAGCGAGGCCCAGGCCGACCCCGGATTCGAGCAGCCGGCATTGGCCGGCGCGGCCGGGCTCACCGAGACGACGGTCGAGCCCGCGGGCGGCGCCGGCCTGTTCGACGTCGACCCCGACCAGGGGAACATCTCACAGAGCCCGACCGTCGTCGTAACCGGTGACGTGACGGTCCTGCCCGAAGACTGGGGGTTCTGACATGGGTACCGTCGCTGGCATGCTGACGGAGGCGCGCAAGCTGCTGGGTCTTGCCGAGAGCCCGCCGGGATCGAACCACAACTATGTCACCGCCTGGTATGGCTTTGACGGACCCTGGTGCGACATGAGCGTCAGCTACATCGCCGCGCAGTCGGGCAACCTCTCCGCCGTGATGGGCAAGTTCGCCTATACCGTCGCGCACGCACAGGCGTTCGCCAACGCGGGGCGGTGGCACTACGGGCTCGGCGGGATCCGCCCCGGCGACATCGTGTTCTTCGACTGGGGCGGCTCGGGCTCCATTGCCAACATCGATCACGTCGGGATCGTCGAGGCGGTGCGCAGCAACGGCACCATCGTCACCCTGGAGGGGAACACGTCCGACATGTTCCTGCGCAGGGTGCGCAGCAACTGCATCGTCGGTTACGGACGGCCGGCGTACGGTGACGCGAGCCCCATGCCCGCCACCGACGGCATGCTGCGCCTGGGCTCGACCGGCAACGCGGTCAAGAAACTGCAGGGCAACCTGAACACCGTCATGAAGTCGGGCCTCACGGTGGACGGGCAGTTCGGTCCCCTCACCGACGCGGCGGTCCGGGCGTTCCAGTCGAAGTACCGGCTGGAGGTCGACGGCATCTACGGCCCGAAGTCGGCGGCCATGATGAAGGCGGCCCTCGCCGGCAAGGCCACGCCGGTGAAGCCGACGCCGAAGCCGCCGACCGGCGCGCTCGTCGTCGACGGGATCTTCGGCCCCTCCACCTGCGCGGCGCTCCAGCGGGCCCTCAACAAGCACGGCGCGTCGCTGGTCGTCGACGGCTCGATGGGGCCGCTGACCAACCGCGCCCTCCAGAAGTACCTCGGCGTGGCCCAGGACGGCATCGTCGGGTCGATCACGGTCAAGGCGCTGCAGAAGAAGGTGGGCGCCACCCAGGACGGCATCTGGGGGCCGGACACCACCCGCAAGCTGCAGACCAAGCTCAACGCGAACACGTTCTGACCCGGGCGGGCGTCCACCGCCAGGCCATCGACGTCCTGGCGTCGTCCCGATCCCCTCAACCGGGTAGCGCTCGGCGCGGCGGCCCCTGGGCCGCCGCGCCACGGGCGGCGCCGCCGCCGGTCGATTGGTGAACCGGCGCAGTGGGTCATGGGTGGGGATGGCTGGTGATGCCGTCCAAGATGGTGGCCAGGTTGTGGTTGAAGGTCTCCTCGGCGTTCAGGTGGGCGCCGTCGATGACGAGCCGGGCGACGGTGGGATAGCGGCCCGTCTCGAGCATGCGTGTGAGGTAGGGGCCGAGGCTGGCCTGCCAGGCGGTCAACTCGGTGCCGGTGGAACGGGCGGTGCGCCGCTCGGTGACCTCTCGGCGGAGCGCTCCGATGATGAAGGCGTTGAGGGCGCCCAAGGCCCGCTGAAGGTCGTCGATGCCGCGCACGCCAGGGGCCTGACTGAGCGCCGCCGCGGTCGATTCGCCCACGGCGAGCGCATGCGGTCCCAGGTGTGGCCGTCCGCCGAGCAGGTCGGAGAACCACTCGTGCGCAAGAGCGGCGTCACGGGTCCGGCGAACGACGGCCAGGACCGTGGCGCGCCACTCGGAGTGCTGGCCGGCCTCGGCGATCTGGGCATAGACGGCGTCGACCATCAGATCGAGTAGTTCGGATCTGTTGATCACGTAGTCGTAGAGCCGCATCGGACCGACACCGAGCTCTTTGGCGATCTTGCGAACCGACAGTCCGTCGAGGCCGTGCTCGTCGGCGAGCCGGATCGCCGTGGCGGCGATCTTCGCGCGGCTCAACGGCACCGGCGCCGCCCGCGGCTGAGGCTCGGGCCGTTCCCAAACGGGCACCGATTCGCTACCGTGCGGTGTATCCATGCGATACAGTGTACGGTAACGGAGATGAAGATGCGAATCGCGATCGCCGGTGGCGGCCTCGGCGGCCTGACGCTGGCACGAGTCCTGCACCGGCACGGCATCGAGGCGGTGGTGTACGAACGCGAGGCGAGCCGATCCGCGCGATCGCAGGGCGGCTCACTCGACCTGCACCCGGAGTCCGGGCAACAGGCCCTGGCCGAGGCGGGTCTCGCCGGCCGGTTCCGGTCCGAGGCGCGGCCCGAGGGCGAAGAACATCGCATCCTCGACCCGGCCGGACACACCCTCGTGCACCACCAGCCACAACCGGGCTCGTTCTCCGGACGTCCCGAGATCGACCGGAGCGCACTGCGCGATCTCCTGCTCGACTCGCTCCCCGGCGACGCGGTCGCGTGGCAGCACCGGCTCGTCGCGGCGACGCCACGACCTCACGGGGGCTTCGAGCTGACGTTCCACGGTGGCCACGGCACCGACTGCGACATCCTCATCGGCGCGGACGGCGCCCGCTCGGTCGTCCGGTCGCTGCTGACCGACGCGAGACTGTCCTACGTGGCCACCCTGGTGGAGCTGAACATCAGCGACGCCGACCGGCGCCACCCGGATCTCGCCGAGCTGGTCGGCCCCGGAAACCTGTGGTGCATCGGCGTGAACCAGATCCTTGCAGCGCAACGCCTCGGCGACGGCAGCATACGAGTCGGGATCTCATTGCGCGCGGAGAATCACGACATCGACACGTACCGCAGTAAGCGTGCCCTGCTCGACATGTTCGACGGCTGGGACGCAGGCCTCACCGCACTCATCGAAGCCGGCGACGGCGCGCCGACGCCCCGCCGGATCGAAGCGATGCCCATCGGCACCCGCTGGGCCAGCCAGCCGGGAATCACCCTCATCGGCGACGCCGCGCACCTCATGGCGCCGGTCGGCGAGGGCGCCAATCAGGCCATGCTCGACGCCGCCGAACTCGCCGGCGAGCTCGCCGCCAACCCCGCCGACCCGGACTCGGCGATCCGGACGTACGAAGAGGCAATGTTCGCCAGGACTCACCCGATCGCCGAGATGTCCGCACGAGTCCAGGCGATGATGCTGTCCCCGACCGCAGCGGACGACATCACCCGCTTCTTCACGGCACGGCCCACCGAGCCGGCACCCGCAGATTGAGCACGCCGTGGTGCGGGCCGGACCACGTACGGTCGTGCGTATGAGTGACCACGAGGTCCTGCAGGATGCTCCGCGTCGCAAGGTGGTGCGCATCGCCGACACCGTGCGTCGCCCCTTGCACCGTGGTCCGCGACCATTCACGAGCTGTTGCAGCATCTCCAGGACGTCGGTTTCCCGTACGCGCCGCGGCTCCTCGGCATCGACGCGGACAGTGACCGGCGATCCGTCATGCGCGCCCGACCGGCTCGTCGTCGATTTCGGTCGGCAGCGTGACGAGCAGCGACGTTCCGTGGCCGGCCGGACTTGTCAGCCGTAGTTGTCCGCCGAGGGCCTCGACTCGGTCGTTGAGGCCGACGAGCCCCGAGCCGCGGGTCGGGTCGGCGCCCCCGACACCGTTGTCGCGGATCGACAGCACGAGCTTCTCTTGCGCCGTCCCGTCGTCGACGGCACTGTCGACGTTGATGTCGATCGCGGATGCGTGTGCGTGTTTGGCGGCGTTCGTGAGCGCTTCCGACACGACGTAGTAGGCGGCGACCTCGACGCTACTGGGTAGCGGGCGCTTGGGGCCGGTATGCAGCGTGACCGCGATGGGACTGCGGCGGGCGAGCGCCTTGAGCGCGGACGTGAGGCCGCCCTGGGAGAGCACGGCCGGGTGGAGACCCCGGGAGATCTCCTGCACGTCCTTGAAGGCAGTCGCCAGACTCTCGCTCGTGCGTCCCAGCTGTGCCTTGAGCTCACCGGACTCGTTCGGCACCAGTTCCTCCGCGGCACGCAGTTCGAGGCCGACCGAGACGAGGCGTTGCTGGACGCCGTCGTGCAGATCGCGTTCGAACCTGCGGCGTGCCGCGTCGGCAGCCAGGACGATCCGGGCCCGCGACGCCTTGAGCTCGGTCCGGCTCTCGGTGTTCGCGACAGCGGTGGCGACGAGCTCGGCGAACTCGGCGAGCCGCGCCTCGGTGCCGGGTGGTGGCGCGCGCCGGGACCACAGCACCACCAGTGCGCCCCAGGCCTGGCCCTCGACCACGATCGGCGCGCAGACCGACGAGCTGAAGCCTTCGCGGCGGGCCAGATCTGCGAGCGTGCCGTCGCGGTCGTCGTAGCTGTCCGCCCGTGCCGGGCGGGAGGTACGCAGCACCTGCTCGACGACGCCACCGTCGACGGGCAGCCGTTGCCCGAGCAGCGGCTGGAGGCCGGGTGTGCCGTGTTCCGCGATGACGGTGACCGTGCCCGGAGCCTCGGACCGCAACAGCCTTGTGGCGTCCGCTTCCAGCAGCGCGGCTGTCTCCGCGGCGACCGTGGCCACGACGTCGCCCGGCGGCGCGCCGTGAGCGACGAGCACCGCCAACCGCCGCAGGCTCGCCTGCTCCGTTGCGAGCTCACGCAGGGAGCTGCTCATGTCCTCGCGCTCGCTCGCGGCCGCGAGCAGGGTCGCCAGCGGAGGCGTCACCCGGTCGCGGAGGCGTCGCAGGGTCAGCTCCGGCAGGCCCGCGGGGACGAGCAGGGTGCCGGTCCGCGAGCCGTATCGCAGCGGGAACGCGATCTGCCGTTCGTCGCCTGGAACGCTGTCGAGCTCGATCGTCGCGAACGGCAGGTGCAGCGCTCGCGCCAAGCGGTGGGAAACCTCGGGAAGTACCGAGCGCGGATCGCCCGCGGACAGCATGAGCCGGCTCAGGTCGGCGAGGAGGTCGGCCTCCCGGCGGCGTTCGACCGACTCGACGGCCCGGGCGCGGGCCAACTGGGCCATCGCGCTGGCCAGCACCGCCACCGCGAGGAACACCGCGAGTTCCACCCATTCCCGTGAGTGCGTGATGTCGAGGCGCCGGACGGGCGGGACGTAGAAGATGTTGTACGTGGCGACGCTGGCCACCGCGACCGCCACGGCCAGCCACATGCCCCACACCACGGAGATGGCCAGTACGCCGAGAAGGAACATCATCGCCAGGGCGCCGCGCGACGCGACGAATCCGAGCGAATAGACCAGCAGCGTCTCGACCGCCACGAGCAGCGCGCCCACGATGATCCCCAGCGCGAGCGGCGGCGGCTTCGGCCGCACGAGCCAGGCGACCAGGTGTGCCGGCATCACTCATCCTCCTCCGCATCACGACATGCCGCAGGTGTCGGCGTGCCGGCGAGCGGTTCGCGGCACGGTCCGAGCGGCGTAGGGCCGTTGCCGCACCGCCAACCACGCTCAGGCTTCGCCGCACGACGAGCCCTTGCGCCTGTCGATCATTGATCATGACCGGATGAGACACCGGGTGAACCCGATCAGCGCAGGCACAGCGGAGCCAACTCATACGCACCACAATCCGCCAGGCGACATCCGAGCAGACCGGGTTGGCCTACCCGGTCTCCGGTCGCCTTAGGCGAGCGCTGCCAGGGACCGGGGCGGTGAATTCCTGGCGGATCAGGTCCGGTCGGTGCCGGCGCTCGCCGACGCCGCATCGATGAGCGCGAGATGGCTGAACGCTTGTCGGCCGGTCGAACACCACCCGGCTCATCACCCGGCCGTACGTGGTGCTGCCGCCCACCGAGACTTGTCGGCCAGGTAGGCGGCTGCATCGGCAAGGCTGTCGGGCTGATAGCTGGAGAAGAGGTTCGGCTCGTAGCGGCCGACGTACCTGTCGAAGACCGGCCGTGCGAGCTCGAGGTGGATGTTGGGCTGACGATGCCGGGCCCGGAACCGCCGGATGGGGATCCGCGCCGTCAGCAGCGTCTCGAACTTGTCCGCCGGACCGGCGAGCGCCTCGCCGTCAGGGCCGTAGATCGCCGATCCGCCCGCCCCGGTGTCTTGGAAGAACGGTCCCTCGGGCAACAGGAGCGAGTTGTTGGCGACCGCGCAGTAGATTCCGTTGTGCAAGGCGGTAGACCGGACGTCCACCTCGTAGAAGCTGCCGGTCACGGTGCGCAACACGAGTTCCGCGCCCTTCATCGCCAGCGCCCGGTACAGCTCGGGTTCCAGCTGGGTGGACGACATCGAGATGTTTCCCAGCGGCGTCCGTGCCACGGGGAGCACAGCATCCGCACCGTACCGCTCGATGTACTCGTCGAGGACGTCATGGACCGTCGTCGTGAAGAGCTCGAACCCCGGGAAGACTCCCTTCACGTTGCGAGCCTTCCAGTGCTTGGCGAGGATCTGACCGTCGGGACCGATGAGCGTCGTGACGCTCAGGAGGTGGCCGGGCCAATCGGGATCCTTCACGTACGCCCCGAACGAGATGTAGCACCCGTACTGGCGCGCCTTGGCGGAGATCTGCTCGGTCTCCGGACCGGGCACCTCGATCGCTCGTCGTTCGGCCTCGGACCTCGTCCAGGAGTCCCAGCCGCTGATGGGGAACTCGTGGAACATGAGGAAGTCCGGGCCGTGGCCGTAGTGGAACGCGTTGTCGATCAGATGCAGCATGTGCGCGAGGTTGGCCTTCTGCTCGGCGTCGTTCGCCGAGGGGTGCACGCGCGACTGGACGACGCCGAGCGTCCACTCGTCCTTCGCCAGTTCGACGGTCGAGTATCCACCGTTGCCGGCGATGTCGATGTCATTCACGCCTTGGTCTCCGTTCGACTCGCGAGAGTGGACAGGGCGCCGGCCGCCGGACTCGGCAGGTCGGCGAGCCGGAAGCAGGCCACGGCCGCGTCGCCGTTCCCGACCAGCGCCGGAACCGCTGCACGGCAGGCTTGCTCGGCAAAGGGGCACCGGGTGTGGAATCTGCACCCCGCCGGCACGTCGATGGCGGACGGAACCTCGCCCCGTATCGAGACGACCGGAAGCTTGCCCAGGTCGTTCACGGACGGCACCGCCGCCAGCAGCGCGCGGGTGTACGGATGGCCCGGGCGCCCGAAGACGTCCACGACCGGGCCGACCTCGACGAGCTTGCCGAGGTACATGACCGCGACGCGGTCCGCCAGGTGCAGGACGATGTCGAGCTCGTGGGTGATCAGCACGTAGGTGAGCCCGAGGTCGCGCTGCAGGTCCGCGAGCAGGTTGACGAGGATCGCCTTGACGCTGACGTCGAGACTGGCCGTGGGCTCGTCCAGGACCAGGACATCGGGACCGACCGCCAACGCGCGCGCGATGGTCACCCGCTGCAGCTCTCCGCCGCTGAGCTCGTAGGCCCGCCGATCCAGATACTCGGGTGCGAGGCCGACGCGCTCGATCAGCTCACGAACCCGCCCCTCCCGCTGCCGGCGGGACGGAAACAACCGGTGCACGACCAGCGGCTGCGAGACGATGTGCCGGACGGTCTTGCGCTGGTTCAGCGCCGACCACGGGCTCTGCGACACCAGTTGCACTCGGCGACGCTCGTGCCGCGCCCTCGACGTCACCGGCGGGAGGCGCCGCCCTCCGATGAGGATCTCTCCGGACGTCGGCGTTGTCAGGCCGACCATCGTCTTGGCGACGGTGGACTTCCCGCATCCCGACTCTCCGACGATCGCCAGCGTCTCGCCGGCGGGTACGTCGACATCTATCCCGTCCACGGCGTGCACGACCTGCCTCGAACGCCGCGAACCTCCGACCGGGAAGTGCTTGACGAGGCCGGCGATGCGGACCATGGGGTCCAGCTGGGGATCGGCGGTCATGAGGTGGCTCCCGCGTGGTGGCAGCGCACCGTCGAGCCGGCCACCGGACGGGGCGGTGGAGCCTCGGCGGCGCACAGGTCAGTGGCGACGTCGCATCGGGGCGCGAAGGGACACCCGGGCAGGCGCTGCGAGCCGCTGACGGTGCCGGGGATCGCGCGCAGGCGTTCCCCCCGCGCGCGCCGGGACGGCATGGCGTCGAGCAGCGCGCGCGTGTACGGGTGCTGGGGGTTCGTGAACAGATCGCGGGTCTCGGCGGCCTCGACCAGCTGCCCGCCGTACATGACACCGACCCGGTCGCACACCTGGGACAGCACCGCGAGGTCGTGGCTGACGAAGATCACCGAGTTGCCGAGCCGGTTCCTGAGGTCGAGCAGCAGGCGCAGGATCTGCGCCTGGACCGTCACGTCCAGGGTGGTGGTCGGCTCGTCGGCCAGCACGAGGTCCGGCTCATGGGCGAGAACGGCGACGGCCATGAGCATGCGCTGGAGCTGGCCACCGGAGAACTGGAACGGGTAGTCGCCCAGCCGGTCGTACAAGCCTCCGAGCCCGACGTCCGTGAGCAGCCGCTGGGCGCGCACGTCGTCGATCACACCGCCGCTGAGCAGCGCGAGTTGCTTGCGCACCGTCGTCACCGGGGACAGCGAGGTCATCGGGCGTTGCGGGATGAGACCGATGCGGCGGCCCCGCAGCCGCCGCATCGGGGCGTCGCCCAGGGAGAGCAGGTCTGTTCCGTCGAAATCGACGCGCCCCGCCGCGACCCGGGCGCTCCGCGGCAGCATGCGCATCAGGGCCGTGAGGACCGTGCTCTTGCCCGATCCCGACTCACCCACCAGTCCCAGGATCTCGCCTTTCCGCAGCGTGAGCGAGACGCCGCGCGCGGCGGGAAGCAACCCGCCGCGCGTACGGTAGGTGACGTTCAGTCCTTCGACTCGGAGCAGCTCAGACACCGAGGGAACCTCAAGCCTGCATTCGCAGCGGCGCCGCCTTGAGCCGCCCGACGGACATCAGGTCCTCGTTGATCGGGGTCACATCCGTACGCTGCGCCACGATGAACTTGGGGTAGACCGGCGGGATCCCGATCGCGTCGTCCGCGAGCAGGGCGTCGATCTGCTTGCACTTCGCCGTCCGCTCCGCCTCGTCCTGTGTCTCCCATGCCTCGCCCATCAGCCGGTCGACGTCGGGGTTCGCGTAGCCGAAGTTCAGCGGGTGGGCCGAGTGCTTCGGCGCGATGACCGTGAAACAGGTGTGGCCGCTGCCGAACCCGCTCTCGTACAGGGTCATCGCCAACTGGTACTTGCCGGCTCCCCAGTTCGTCACCCACGCGCTGGTGTCCAGCGTCTCGAGGGTGGCCTTGATGCCCGCCTTCTTCCAGCCCTCCACGAGCACCTGTCCGACGTTCTTCATCGTGTTGGAGGTGTTCGAGATCATCAGGGAGAACTCGATGGTGTCGACGCCCGCCTCGGCCATGAGCCGCTTCGCCGCCGCGACGTCGGGCTCCTCGCCGTAGTTCGCCGAGTCGGGGTTGTGCCCCTCCTCCGAGGGGCTGATCGGGCCGCGCGCGATCTGCGCCGTGCCCGCGTAGACCACGTCGCGGACACCCTTGCGATCCATCGCGTAGGCGATCGCCTTCCGCAGCCGCGGGTCGTTGAACGGCGGCTTGTTCGCGACGAAGTACGTCATGATGTCGGTGGGCGCCGCCACGGAGTGCAGCTGGATGTTGGCGTCCGCCCGCAGGGTCGTGGCGCTCTCCGGCGGCACGTCAGTCATCACATGGATCCTGCCTTCACGGAGGTTCACGAGCCTGGTGGCCGGCTCGGGGACGGCCGTGAACCGGACCCCGTCGAGCCAGGAGTGGGTGCCGTGGTAGGACGCGTTCGCGACCAGGTCGACGCTGCGCTCCTGCACGACCTTGTCGATCTTGAACGGTCCGGTGCCCACCGTGGTGTCGTTCTTCGCCACGAAATCCTTGTGCACGATCGGCAGGCTGTTGAGGTGCGACCGCATGACGCCGTACGGCTTGCTCAGTGAGATCTGCACCGTCGACGGGTCCAGCGCCTTGGCGTCCGTCACGTACGTGCCGAAGTAGCTGGTCCAGTCGCTGTACGACTTGGGATTCGAGACGAACTTCAGGACCGCGGCGACGTGCTCCGCCGTGAGGGCGTCTCCGTTGGAGAACGTGACGCCGCTCTTCAGCTTGATCGTCCAGGTCAGCCTGTCGGACGAGACCGTGGGCTCACCGTCGGCCAGGAGTGGGACCGACTTGCCTGCTTCGTCGTAGGTGTACAGCGACTCCACGATCGGGTCGGTGACCCACTGGATGCGTGAGTTCGTCGACGCGAGCGGGTTGACGTAGGGCGAGATCGACGTCACCCCGAAGATCAGAGTGCCGCCCTGCTGTGGCGTGCGCTCCCGCGCCGGCGTCGGTTCGGCGTCGCAACCGGCCAGGGTAGGGGCGAGTGCGACTCCGCTCGTGATGATGCCGAGCGAAGCCAGGAAGCGTCTCCGGCTCAGGATGGCCTGGTCGATTTCCGTCATTGCGAACTCCTGTATGGATGAGAGCGCTGATGGTCAGCGGCGCCCGAGAGCGCGTGAGATCGAGTCGCCGACGAGATTGAGGCCCAGCGTCGCGACGAGAAGCGCGACGCCCGGGATCACCGGGTACCACCAGGCGCCGTAGAGCATGTAGCTCGTTCCCTCGCCGATGATCGAGCCGAGGCTCGCGGCCGGTGGTTGGATCCCCATCCCGAGGAAGGACAGCGCGGCTTCGGCGAAGATCGCGATGCCGATCCAGAGGAATCCCTGGACGAGGACCGGGGGAAGCACGTTCGGCAGCAGTTCGACGAAGACGATGCGCCACCGGGGTACGCCGACGACGCGCAGCCCGTCGACGTAGTCCTGCTGCGCCTCGACCAGCGTCGCGGATCGGGCGACCCGGGCGAAGTACGGCAGGAACGAGATCGCCAGCAAGAAGACGACCTTGGTCGCGGGTGACAGCGTCAGCGGCCCGACATCCGACGCACCGGTGCCGAGCAGCCCCATCACGAAGAGCGCGAAGACGAAGAACGGCAGCGCCTGCAGGGCGTCCATGACCCGCATCACGGCCTCGTCGATCCAGCTCGCGCCGTGCAGCCCGGCGAAGATGCCGGCCGGCACGGCGAGGAGCAGCCCGATGCCGACGCTGGAGAGGCCCACCCAGATGGAGAGCGCGGCGCCGGACGCGACCCGGGTGAACAGGTCGCGGCCCAGGTGGTCCGTGCCGAGCGGGTGGGCGCCCGAGGGAGGCTCCAGCGGCAGGCCGCTGCGCGCCGCCGGATCCCCGGTGACGAGGGGTCCCACGAGCGCCACCGCCAGGAAGAGCAGCACCAGACCCGCCCCGATCCAGGCCAGCGGCCCTTCGATGACGGGAGTGCGGGTCCTCCACCAGGCCCGCACCCGGCGCGGCATCACGACGTTCACCGCGATCCCCTCCCCATGGACGCGTACTGCACCCGGATCCGGGGGTTGATGGCGTAGTAGAGGAGGTCGACCACGAGGTTGGACACCAGGAACACGAGCGCAGTGAAGAGCGTGCAGGCGATCGCGACCGGGTAGTCGTGGGACGCGAACGACTTGACGATCAGCTGCCCGAGTCCCGGCACGTTGAAGACGTTCTCGATGAGCACCGTGCCGCTGATGAACAGCCCGAGCATCAGGCCGACCACGGTCACGGTGGGAATGACGGAGTTCCGCAGGGCGACCCGGCTGAGCAGGTGACGATCGCTGAGTCCCATGGCGCGGCCGAACGTGACGTGGTCGGAGTCGAGCTGCTCGATCAGCGAGGCGCGGAGGGTTCGGGCGACGATCGCCGCGGACCCCATGCCGAGCGTGAACGCCGGCAGGACCAGCGACCTGAGGTTGCCGAGCGGGTCCTCGCCGAACGACACCCAGCCGGAGCTCGGCAGGATGCCGCGCACGTACAGGCCGAACACCACGACGCACACCGTGCCGAGCCAGAAGCTCGGGATCGACAGGCCCGTCACCGTCACGACCCGGACCGCGCCGTCGACCAGGCCGCCCCGGCGGGCCGCGGCGATGAAGCCGGAGGCCAGCCCGATGATCGTCCAGGTCAGGAAGGACGCGAGGCCCAGCTCCAGGGTCACCGGCACGTGCTGCCACAGAAGCTCGGAGACGGGCCGCTGCGTGGTGAGGGAGACGCCGAGGTCGAGCGTGAGCGCGTTCCCGACGAAGTGCAGGTACTGCGACCACAGCGGCTCGTCGAGCCCGAGCTGGCTCAGCACCGCGGCGCGCTTCTCCGGCGTCGGGTTCACGCCCAGGTAGGCGAGTTCGGGACCGCCCGGGGTGGCCTGCAGCATCAGGAAAGCCAGGCTCAGGACGAGCACCAGGACGACGAGTATTCCCGAGACGCGCTGGATCATGAATCTACGCATATGGAGCACATCCTCGTCCCGGCACTGCGCGGAGTGTTCCATCTGGCGAAATGGCGTTCCGCATGCCGTCGATGATAGGCAGGCCCCATCCAGGGATGGAAGAGGCTTCATGTATCTGATCTTTCGGGGCCGCGCGCCCGATCCACCACCCGCTCGGCAACTTCGTCCTCATTGGACAGACCACCGGCCGGGCCGGCGTGGCCACCGCTGCGAACGACTCGAGCTCCTGCTCGACGTGTCGAAACAGGCCTTAGCCGTGCCGAAGGTGCTTGAAGTACGTCCAGCTGGTCTCGTTCGGCTCCTCCCAGCCCTCCGGCGCGCGGAGGTACCGGGGACCGTTGGCCTCCAGGAACTCCCGGAAGTCGGCGGGGAGCCCGGCCGCACCCTCCGGCAGCTTCACTCCGTGACAGTGGTAGAGCAGACCGCCGCCCTCGGCGCCCATCTCCATCCAGGGCAGCCACTGCGACAGGCGCGTCCACGAGACGACGCACGAGCTGGAGCTGCGGGACGCATCTTCGAGCTCGGCCCGGGGACTGATGAACTGCAGCAGTTCGGCGGCGCGGTACGTGTCGTCGCCCGAGTTCTTCGGGTAGTCCGCGACGGGCAGCGGGGACGGGTAGTCGATGAGCGCGTCGAAGGCGAAGGCCACGTTGTCCTCGGTCTCGTACACCTTCGCGCCGAACCGTACCGGGGGCCGGTCGAAGTCGTAGGTGCTGTTGACCGGATCGTTCCAGAGATGGATCACGTCGAGCTCGGCCCCGGTGAAGGGGTTCGTCCACCGCCGCAGGATCTCGCCCGACTCCGGGCTCCGGTAGACGCCCGCCTCCCGGGAGAGCATCCGATAGCCGTTCGCCCACTGCTCAACCCGAGCGACGTTCACGCCGTCGAACGAGAAGAGGCGCCGCGCTCCTTCCGGCCTGCCGTAGCTGTAGATGGTGCCGGTGAACCACACGGTCGCGTCCACCGGGTCCAGCGACGCGCGGGTCTTGAGAAATCCCTTGAAGTACCCACGGGTGTCGCTCGGATCAACAGACATCACGGGGTTTCCTTTCGCGGCGAGATCACGGTGAGGTCGCCGTGGCGGCCACGTCGGTGACGAAGTACTCGAGGAAGTCGTGGTCGTACGGCGGGACCGCCGAGACGAACAGGTGGTCCGCCCCCGCCTCGCGGTACTCGCCGAGGCGTTGGGCGAGCTGGTCCTTGCCGCCGCACAGGACGCGGTTCTCCAGATCGGCGAAGGGCCGCCCGAACAAGGTCTCGAGCGCGGCGCGTTTGACCGCCGTCGCCGCGGCCGTCCGGCCACACGCCTCGTACACGATCACCGCGCGCTCGATGGACGCCGGCGGACGACCGCCGCGTTCGCAGAGCGCGTCCAGGTCGCGGTTGAGGATGCGCAGCTCGCCGGGGGTGGCGGCGGAGACGTGGATGTCCGCGAGGTCCCGGACCAGCCGCAGCATCCGGGGCCCGCGGGCGCCGATCGCGATCTTCGGTGGCGGGGTGCCCGGAATGAGGCGGGCGTTGTCCAGTTCGAAGATCCCGTCGCGCAGCGACACGGTCCCGCCGTGCAGCAGCGAGCGGATGATCGATGCCGAGCTCGCGAACCGACCGACCCGTTCCCCCGCAGCCGGGTACGGGATGCCGAACATCGCGTGCTCCAGCGGGTTCGACCCGGCGCTGATCCCGAGCGCGAAGCGTCCGCCGGTGACCAGGGCAAGGGTGGATGCCGCCTTGGCGACCAGGCTCGGGTGCCGGAACTCGCTGGCCAACACCAGGCTGCCCAGGGTGATCCGGCTGGTCAGGGGAGCCAGCGCCGCCAGGCTGGTCAGGCACTCGAGGGTGGGTCCCGGACCACTCGACGTCCGGGACACCAGGTGGTCGTAGGTCCAGAAGCTGGAGTATCCGAGCGCCTCGGTCCGCAGGCACAGCTCGCGGTAGTCGTCCCACACGGTTGTCTGCGGAAGGGCGTTCACGCCGAATCTCATGTCGTCTGCCTTCATTGCTCGTACCGCGTCGCACCACGGATCCCGCGCCGTGAGGACCGGGCGCCGGAACGGGTGTAGCATCGCGCGAACGTGCCGCTTTGAAACGGCGTTCCAACTACGATGGGACCCATCGTCGCCGGTTCCCGAACGTCAGGGAAGGGGCCGGACATTAGTCAGACGATTGGCCCGGGACGATGAAGGGCGTGGCGCATGCGCAAGCAGCACGAGAACATGCACGCCCTGGTCGTCCAGCAGCTCGGCGCCCGGATCGGCTCCGGCCGGCTCACCGGGGCCATCGATCTGGTGGCCGTCGCCAACGAATTCCAGGTCTCGCGCCTGCTGGTACGCGAAGGGCTGCGCACCCTCGCCGCGAAGGGGCTGGTCCAGGCGCGTCCCCGGCTGGGGACCTACGTGACTCCGGTCGAGCGGTGGTCGCTCCTCGACGAGCAGGTCATCCAGTGGCGGGCGGCCGGTCCACGGCGGTTCGCGCAGATGAAGGACGCGCTCGAGCTTCGCCAGCGCCTGGAGCCGCTCGGCGCGCGCCTGAACGCCCGCCATCCCCGGCCCGACGTCGTCGAGGATCTCCGGGCCGCGGTGCGCGGCCTCGAACTGGCGATCGAGGAGCACGACCGTCCGTCGATGGTCGTCGCCGACACGCGCTTCCACGTGCTGCTGTTCACCGGCGGGGAGAACGAGATGCTGGCCCAGCTCGGCGGCACGGTGCACGCCTGCCTCTGCGTGCCGGATCTGCAACACCTCGCGAGCTTCTCGACGGAGTCCGTACGCCGCCACCTCGCCCTGGTGAACCTCGTCGCGGCCGGCGACGAACGCGGGGCCGAGGAAGCTGCGGCTGACCTCGTGGCCGTCGCCGCGCGCCTGTTCATCTCGGCCGCGCGAAGAATTCAGGAGACGTCGCGAGCCAGCCTGGCGTCCTGAGTCGCTGTTGCCATGCTGTGCGTGGATGATGGTCGCGGTCCGTCGCATTCCACGACGCCACCACGCCGGGTGACTCGTGCCGGCCGCCGCCGCGCACGCTGGCGCTGCCCGGTCATGCATCCCCTGCGGTCTCGCCGCACGCCGTCACGTGCCGGTATGCCGGCTGACGTCAGGCACCTTCACCCGCTGGGGACCCGCCCTGTCGCCGGGGCAGGTAACCCATGCGGGCGGAGACGCGAGCGGCCGCGGCGAGCAGCGCGGGGAGCACGTCGCTCGCCTCGGCCTCGAACCGATCGGCCGGCCCGCAGACGCTCAGCACCGCCGCCACCTTGCCCTCGTGGTCGAAGACCGGAGCGGCCACCGACGCGGCGTCGGACTGGCGCTCGCCGATCGAGGCCGCGTATCCGCGTTCTCGGATCTTGGCCATGTCCCGGCGCAGCGTGGCCACACTGGTGATCGTCTGCTTGGTGACCTTGTCGAGTCGACCCGCCAGATATCGCTCGGCCTCCTCGCCGGGCAGGAAGGCGAGAAAGACCTTCGAGGAGCTGCCCGCGTGCAGCGGGTAGGGCACACCGATCTGCACCGACATGACGATCTCTCGATGCGGCCGCACCTGGTCGATGTAGTACCGGTGGTAGCCGTTGCGGATCGAGAGCGTGGCCGTCTCGCTCGTGACCGCGGACAGCTGGGCGAGCTCGTCCTGCGCCATGTACCGGACGTCCACGCGCGACAGATAGGACAGGCCGATGCTGAGCGACATCGGACCCAGGCGGTACCTGCGGGTCCGGCTGTCGAACTCGATCAGGTCCCGGCTTCGCAGCGACGCGAGGATCCGATGGACGGCGGGCTTGGACAGCGACAGCGAGTTGGCGATCTGGGTCACCCCGAGCGTCGGCTCCTGGGACTGCGCGAAGACGACGAGCACATCGGCCGCGCGCTCCACCGTGGCGATCGTCTGCCCGAGCCCGGCCCGCTCAAGATCTTCGTCGTCGTTCACGGTCGCGTCCTTGAGTGCCGTTGGGTTCGAGCCCCGTTTCACCATCGTGCCCCCTAAATCGACGACAATAGATCATGGCGCACGAGTGCACCTTCACTCGCGCGGACCTTCGCACGCTATCGATCAACGGAAGCCCCACCACGGCTGCCGAATGCCGATCGTCCCGACCCGGTCCAACCGGCCGCCGCACCACCCGGGCCTTGACGCATGCGATGCGGCGCGACCCGCTCGGCCTCGAGGTCCTCACCGCCTCGGCGCCGTGTGGGCCGCGCAGTGAAACATCGTTCCACCAACTGTAGAGGCACCCGGCAGCCCGCTGCAACGACGAACGGTCAGTGTTCGAGCTGGGCGGATATCCGCTCGATGGCGGCGAGCAGCGCGGGCGCCACCTTGTCGGCCTCGATCCGCCCGGCCGGGCCCGACACGCTGACCACCGCGACCACGTGACCCATGCCGTCGAGGATCGGCGCCGCGACCGACGCCGCCCCGGACTGCCGCTCCCCCGTGGAGATCGCATACCCTCGCGTCCGCACTCTGGCCAGGTCGCGGCGCAACGTGGTGACGCTGGTGATCGTCTTGTCGGTGATCCGGGGCAGCCCTCCGGCAAGCACCCGGTCGGTCTCCTCGCGGGGCAGGAAGGCGAGCAGCGCTTTCGAGGAGGCGCCCGCATGGAGCGGATACGGCACGCCGACCTCCACCGACATGGCGATCTCACGCGAGGGCACCACCTGGTCGATGTAGACGCGTCCGTCGCCGATGCGGATCGACAACGTCGCGGTCTCGTTCGTCGCGGCCGACAACGCGACCAACTCCGGACGAGCCAACGCCCGGACGTCGATGTGCGACAGGTAGGTCAGCCCGAGGGTCAGGGCCAGCGGCCCCAACCGGTATCGCCGGGTCTGGGCGTCGAAGTCGACCAGGTTGCGCGTGCGCAACGAGGTCAGGATGCGGTGCACCGCCGCCTTGGACAGCGAGAGGGCGGTCGCGATCTCGGTGACGCCCAGGTCCGGCGTCGACACCCGGCTGAAGTGGATGAGGACGTCCATGGCCCGCTCCACCGTCGCGACCGTCTGGCCGGGGCGGTCGACCCCGTCCACGTCAGGCCGGGGCGCCGGCACCACTGCCGGCAACTGCCGCGCGGGCGCTCCGCCCGGCGCGGTGTTCATGGCACGCCTCACCACCGCGACTCCTCCGCATACGACGCAGACAAAATCACCGGGGATGGTACGGCACACATCGCCATGTCGACACACCCGAGCAAGCAGCCCCGGCCCGAACGGCCGTGACCAGTACTTCGCCCGTGTTCCCCAACACGGTACATCGTTTCGTTCGACAGCGAGGGCAATCGCGAGGCCGGAATACGTTGCGACGTCAGAGGGATCCGGCCGTCCGCACCGGACCGGCGAGGGGCTGCCGCCGGTCCTGCCGCACAACGCGCCGACTCCCCCCGGCAAACGGGGCCGCACACCGCACCGGCGGTCGCGAGTGACGTGTTGGCGACACTTCGGTGACCTGCCGGTGGCGCGCAGATGACGTACCGGTGACATTCGGGCCGATCGCGGCGCCGCCGCGATCGAGCAGCACCTGCGACTGCCGGCCTACTTGGCACCCGTGGCCGCCGGCACCGCATGGCAGGCGACCCATTGGTCGTCCGCCTTGCGCTCCAGTGCCGGGTACTCGGCGCGGCAGATCGGCATCGCGAGCGGGCAACGGCCGTGGTAGTGGCAACCGCTGGGTGGGTTGACGGCGCTGGGAATCTCACCGAGCGGCAGGATGTGCGCACGTCGTGCGCGCGGGTCCGGCCGGGGTACCGCGTCGAGCAGCGCCTTCGTGTACGGGTGCCGCGGAGTGCGCTCGACGCTGTACTTGCTGCCGATCTCCACCACCCGGCCGAGGTACATCACGGCGACGCGATCCGACAGGTAGGACACGACGGACAAATCGTGGCTGATGAAGAGCAGCGTCAGGCCGAGCTGCTGCTTGAGGTCCGCGAGCAGGTTCATCACCTGGGCCCGCACGCTCACGTCGAGACTCGCCGTCGGCTCGTCGGCGACGAGGAAATCGGCGCCGGTGCTCAGCGCCCGGGCGATCCCGACCCGCTGCAGTTGGCCGCCACTGACCTCGTGGGGATAGCGGGCGGCGAAATCCCCGGAGAGACCGACCATGTCGAGCAGTTCCAGCCCGCGCTCCCGCCGGCTCTGTACCGTGCCGACGGCGTGCACCGTCATCGGCTCGACGATGATCTGGAGCAGAGTGCGCCGGCGGTTCACCGCGGAGTACGGGTTCTGGAACACCATCTGCATCTTCCGGCGCAGGCGGCGCATCTCCTCGCCCTGGAGATGGGTGATGTCCCGGCCGCCGAAGGAGATGCGTCCCGAGGTCGGCGAGTACAGCCGCAGCAGCGTGCGGCCGAGCGTGCTCTTGCCCGATCCGCTCTCGCCGATGAGCCCGAGCGTCTCGCCCGGCCGGATGCTCAGGCTCACCCCGTCGACGGCGTGCACGACGGGTCGCCTGCGCCCCGGCCACCAGCCCGCCCCGACCGGAAAATGCATCCGCAGATCCTCGACGGCCATCACCGGCGTGGCCGGCGTCGAGATGTCGGTCATCGGGAGATCGCCTCCTCCGTGGACTGCGCCGGGTGCCGGTGGCAGGCGACCTGCCGACCTCCGTCGGCGACCGGCAGCAGTCGTGGCGGCGAGTCGTCGCAGACCCGGCCGAGGTGGCTGTCGCATCTCGGCGCGAAGGGGCAGCCGACCGGCTCACCGGTGAGCTTCGGCACGCCGCCGCGCATCGTGTAGAGCCGCTTGCCGTCGTGCGGAAACGCCGGAATGGAGCGCAACAGCTGCTGGGTATAGGGGTGCTGCGGCGTGGCGAACAGGCCGTCCACACTCGCCTCCTCGACGATCTGGCCCGCGTACATCACCATGACGCGGTCGCAGAGCTCCGCGACCACCGAGAGGTCGTGGGTCACCAGGACGAGCGCGAGCCCGCGCTGCCGGCGAAGCTCCCGCAACAGTTCCAGCACCTGCGCCTCGATGGTCACGTCGAGGCTGGTGGTCGGCTCGTCGGCGAGCAGCACCTTGAGGTCCCGGCTCGCGCAGGCCACCGCGATCATGATGCGCTGCAGCTGGCCCTGGCTGAACTGGAACGGATACGCGGACAGCTTGCCGCGGCCGTCGATGCCGACCGCCCGGAGCAGCCTGAGGATCTCGTCCTCGTGCTGCCGCGGCGACAGGTCCGGCCGGTGCAGCCGCAACACCCGCTTGAACTGGTCCCCGATGCTCCAGGCCGGATTGAACGAGTTGATCGGATCCTGGAAGATCATCGAGATCTGGCCGCCACGGATGCGGCGCAGCTCCGCCGCGGACATCTCGGCGAGCTCACGCCCGTCGAGCGCGAGCCGCTCGGCGCTGACCCTTCCCGGGGGCCGGATCAGCCCGAGCACCGACTTCAGCACGGTGCTCTTGCCCGAGCCGCTCTCCCCGACCAGGCCCACGATCTCACCGGCACGGATCTGCAAGGAAACGTCACGCACCGCATGGAGCGGCTCACCGCTCGCCGGGTACACCGTACGCAGCCTGCTGACATCGAGCACCGTCGGTCCGGTCCACTCAGCGGTGCTCACGTGCCTGCCTCCTGGCTCAGCTTCGTGCGGGCCCTCGGATCCATCTCGTCGCGCAGGACGTCACCGAGCAGGTTCGAGGTCAGCACCGCGAGTGCGATCCCGAGCGAGGGGAACGTCACCAGCCACCACGCTCCGAGGATGATGTACTGCCTGCCGTCGGCCAGCATCGTTCCCCAGCTCGATTCCGGCGGCTGGACGCCGAGACCGAGATAGGACACCGCCGCCTCCACGGTGATCGAGATCGCGAACGAGAAGGCGGCTTGCACGATCAACGGCGCGGAGATGTTGGGCAGCAGGTTGACGAGCAGGATGTCGCGCCGCCGCGCCCCGAACGAGCGCGCCGCGACGACGTAGTCCTCGCGCACCTCGGCGAGGACGCTGGCGCGGGCGATCCGGGCGAACAGCGGGATCAGCACGATCCCGATGGCCACGGCGACCAGGGCCACCGGCCCCAGGTCGATCGGGCCGATCCGCAGCCCCCGGGCGCCGACGATACCGGTGATGACGGGCACCAGGACGAGCAGCGGAAAGGCGAGGACGACGTCCATCAGCCGCATGAGGAGGCCGTCCCAGGGCCGTCCGGCCGCCCAGCCGGCGAGCATGCCGACCAGCGTGCCGAGGCAGAGCCCGATCGCCACCGAGGCGATGCCCACGAACAGCGACACCCGGGATCCGTACAGGAACCGGCTGAACGTGTCGCGGCCGAACGCGTCGGTGCCCATCAGGTGTGACCAGTCCGGCGGGCTGAGCGCGTCCACGCTCGTCGCGGCCGGGTCGTACGGAGCGAGCCACGGACCCACCAGCGCGAGCAGCACGAAGAAGGCCACCCCGCACACGCCGACGAGACCGAGCTTCTTGCGGAGCAGGCGCCGGAGGAACGAGGACTCACGGGCCGCGGCCATCATGCCTTCCTGGATTCGTAACCGAGCTTGATGCGCGGATTGATCACGCCGTAGAGGAGGTCGACGACGATGTTGACGACGACGAAGACCACCGCGATGAACATCATCACGCCGATCGTGACCGGGTAGTCCCGCGAGCCGAACGACTCGATGAGCAACCGGCCCACCCCGGGGATGCCGAAGACCGACTCGACCACGACCGAGCCGCCGAGCAGGAACCCGGTGATCACACCGAGGACCGTCACCACCGGCAGCAGCGCGTTGCGCAACGCGTCCTTCCAGACGACGACCCGCTCCCGGACGCCCATGGCCCGGGCGGCCGAGATGTAGTCCTGTCCCAGGATCTCGAGCATGCTCGATCGGGTCAGCCGCGCGACGAGGCCGATCTGCGGCGCGGCCAGGGCGAAGGCGGGCAACACGCTGTGCTGCAGGCTCTCCAGCGGGCTGTCGGTGAAGCGGACGAAACCCTGGTACGGCAGAACGCCCGGCACCCACCAACCGAAGATCAGCACCAGGAAGATCGCGATCACGACGTTCGGCACGGAGATGCCCACGAGCGAGCCGACCCGGACGAACTGGTCGGCCGGCTTGTCCTGGCGCAGCGCCGACCAGATTCCCAGCGGGACACCGATGACGATGATGAGGAGCAACGCGACGAGGCTCAGCTGCACCGTCACGGGCAGCCGATGGGCGATCAGGTCGAGGACGGGCTGCCCGGAGCCGTAGGCGTTGCCGAGGTCGCCGCGCACCGCGCTCGCGGCCCAGGCCAGGTACTGGACAGGTATCGACTGGTCGAGGTGCATCTTCTGGCGCATCGCCTCGATCGCCTCCGGCGGCGCGTCAGCGCCCGCCTGGAGCAGCGCCGGATCGCCCGGCGCCAGCCGCAACAGCGTGAATGCCACCATCGAGACGAGGATCAACACGGGCACTGCGAAGAGCGCGCGCGAGACGAGCAGCCTCAGCATCGCCCGACCGCCCGCGAGGTCCTGCGCCCACCGGCTCTAGCTTTCAATGCTTCTCCCGCGCAGCAACGGCCGATTGTTCCGGAAAACGGAACGGCGTTTCGTCGAACGTACGGGAAGCCGATACCGAGGTCAAGACACGAACTCGGGTGACGGTGACGGACCGGCTCCCACACACCAGCCGCCTTGACCGACGCACACCCCGCACGTACGTTATCTCACCAGGAACAGCGTTCCTTCTGACGGAACATGTGGAACACGGGTGCCTAGATCGGAGTCGTATGAGACCTGGAGGGTTCGCCGGGGGTGCCGCCGCGCCGTCACGCTCGGCGGTACGCCGTTTCGGCACGGCACTGGCCGTCCTGTGCCTGGCGGTCTCGGCCGCCGCATGTACCTCGACCGAGTCGGCCGGTGGCGGCGACACCACGTCGCTGCGCGTCGACGTCACCAACGAACCGGACACCCTGGACCCGATGGCGCGCAACACGCCGGAGACGCAACGGGTCTACCGGCTGACGTACAGCGGCCTGCTGAGCTACAAGGAGGACCAGACGCTGGTCCCCGACCTCGCTGCCGCCATGCCCGAGGTCAGCGCCGACCGGCTGACGTACACCATCAAGCTCCGTGAAGGGGTGACGTTCCACGACGGAGCGCCGTTCACGGCCAAAGACGTGGTCTTCACCTACGACGTGGTCCGGGAGGCGAAGAACGCGAGCCAATGGCGCTCCGGCCTGCGGCTGGTCGACACCGTCGAGGCGCAAGGCGACTACACGGTCGTGATCAAGCTGAAGAGCCCCTACTCCTATCTCGACAGCCGGCTCGCCATGATCCCGATCCTGTCGTCGGCGACGCCTTACGTGCCCAACCAGACGTACACCACCAAGAGCAACGGGACCGGGCCCTACAAGCTGAAGTCGTTCGCCAAGGGCGAGAACCTGGTGCTGGAGGCGAACGACAAGTACTTCGGCGCCAAGCCGAGCATCAAGACGGTGACGCTGAACCTGGTGCCGGAGAACGCCTCCCGCATCGCTCGCCTCGTCAACGGGCAGACCGACATCGTCCCCGAGCTGCCGGCCAGCCAGATGAAGCTGGTCTCGAACGGCGGCCAGAACGCCGTCGCCGTCACCGGCAACGTCTCCCGGCTGTTCCTCTACCCGTCGCTGGCCGCGAACCGGCCGACCGCCAACGCCGACTTCCGGCTCGCGGTGGCCTGGGCGATCGACCGCCAGCAGATCGTGAATCAGGTCTACGCCGGTCAGGGCCGGCCCAACAGTACCTACCTGACCTACGGCACGCCCTACCACGACGAGCAGCTCGGGCTCTACTTCGGCAGCACCGCGAACGCGGAGAAGGCCAAGAGCCACCTGGCGGCCGCGGGCGGTGCCCCGTCGCGCCCGCTCGAGTTCATCGTCACCAACGTGCCCGAGCTGATCAGCGCGGCCACCATCATCCAGGCCAACCTCAAGGCGGTCGGCATCGAGGTCCGTATCGAGGTCGCCGAGGTCGCCGCGTTCTACCCGCGGCTCGTGTCGGGCGAGTACGACTTCATCATGTGGCGTAGCCCGACCGCCACCTCGAGCGGCTTCGCCCCGGACTACGCGTACGGCGGCCTCTACTCGAACTCGGCGAACAACCTGGCCAAGTTCAGCGACCCGAAAATGGACCAGCTGCTCGACGCCGCCATCAGCGTGCCGGCCGATCAGCAGGCCGCGGCCTGGAAGGCCGTTCAGGAGTACGACGTCCAGACCCAGGGCAACATCCAGGTCGTCGTCTCCACGTACAACGAGGGCTACTCGAAGGCCCTGACCAACTACGCCCCGTCCAAGCTGCTCTGGCTGAACACCCTGGCCGGCGCCAGCATCTCCCGCTGAAAACGCCGAGCGGTGCGTGGCCGGCAGGGGCCACGCACCGCAAGCTCAACTCGGTCGACTGAAGGGAACATCGTGCGACCACATGTGGAACTCATCCACGAGGACGACTACATCTGGCACGTCGCCGAACTGGTCGGCGGCGAGGGCCGCGCCAGCGAGCGCCGGCTCTCCGTGGACGAGGAGGACGGCTCGTCATCGCTGCGCGTCGACTTCCACACCGACTGGGGACGCTCTCCCGGCATCCACCACGCCAACACTGAGTACCACGTGCTCAAGGGCTCGATGACGTACGGCGGCAAGACGTTCGGTCCCGGTGCGTACGTCTACGCGCCGAAGGGCGTTCCGACCGACGCCATCACCTTCACCGAGGGCACCCAGATCCTGCACTACCGTGAGTACGGCGACGCCGGCTTCGACCGGGTGGAGTCGATCCAGGCACCGCGCTGGAGCGACGCCCGCGAGGACGTCACCGTCCTGGACACCGCGGCGATGCAGTGGGACGCGGTGCCCAACGCCGGGCCCATGCCCGGCCTGTTCATCAAGTACCTGCACGTGGACCCGGTGACCGGCTTCTACACCAGGCTGGTCCACGCCCAGGAGGGCTGGAGCGACCACCGCGTCGCCCACCACCCCTGCTACGAGGAGGCCTACACCACCCAGGGCCGGATGACCTACAACTTCGGTGACCTGGACCTCGGCACCTACTTCTTCCGGCCCGCCCGCATCAAGCACGGCCACTTCGTCGCGGACAAGGGCGGCACCACGTGGCTGCTGCGCTCGGACGGCGAGCTGCACAACTGGTACTCCGAGAACGAATGGGTCCGCTGGGGCGCCGACGCGGTCAACTACGGCCCCGGTGGCGGCCGGATGCGCTGGTCGCAGTCCACGCACGACCGCGCCAGCGGCCCGTCCTCGCGCAGCGAGGCCGACCTGGAGGCCCTGCAGGCGTCGGTCCGGCACTCGCACAGCCTCGGCGACACCGACTCCGCCTACGTGCCGCACGCGCAGCGCGTGGACCCGAGCATCATCGCCATCGCCAAGGCCCTCGACGCGGCCAACCTCCAGGGCGGTCACGGCCAGGAGCACGACCACGACCACGACCACGGTCACGAGCACGGTCACGAGCACCCCCACCTCGACTGGGGGGCCTCGCCGGCGTCACTCGAGCACCCGCACGAGCGCACCGACGAAGGCGCCTACAACTGGGGCTTCAGCCGCGCAATCCGTCCGGGCGAGGAGATCCCGGCACCCATCCTGTCGTCACTGCCGGTCCGCTCCCGCTCTCGCGGGCGCTGGGACGGCGACGGTATGTGACCCGGTTCGAGCTCGTCCGCTGAGCAGGATGCAGCAAAGCGCCGCACCCGCGGCCGTCGACCTCCGCGTCGACGGCCGCGAGGCGTCCACCCGCCGGCGGACCATATCCGGCCGTGGTCCGGCTCCGCCGCAGCGCGCTGCGCGGCCGGGCCGCTGGCATCGACGTCCGTAACACGAAGGAGAAGCGTGAGCAGCCCAGGTCGCGGCGTCCTCGGCCCGGTCATCGTCACCGCCGACACGCAGGCACACGTCGGGTTCTTCACCGAGGTGCTCGGCCTCGAGATGCGCGGTCAGGTGGAGCGCGACGCCGCCGAGGCGGAGCGGATGTGGTCCTTCGGCCAGCCGGTCCTGGAGACCGCGCTGGTCACGCCGGGCACGTACGGCACGGTGCGGCTGCTGCAGTTCGCCGCCTCCGCGTCGGCGGACACCGTGCGCAGCCCGGAGACCGGAGACCGGCGCGACGCGTTCAAGGTCATCGACTTCTACTGCCCCGACCCGGACTCGGTCGAGGAGCACGCCGTGCGCATGGGCGCGCGCAAGCTCAAGCCGACCGCCAGCTACGAGACGGGCGGGCTCTCCTTCTCCGAGACCCATCTCTGGGTCGGCGACGGCGTGGTCTGCGCCCTCTGCGCCGGCGACCGGGAGGATTTCGGCAGGTTCGTGCGGGTCCGCGACCGGGTGGCGTCCGAGGTGATGAGCGTGTCGGCTCCGGTCCACGACGCACGCGCGGCGCACCGTTTCTACCGCGAGATCCTGGGCCTGGAGCAGGTCATGGAGTACGGATTCGCCGACGAGTCGTTCCAGCACATGGTGGGGCTGGCCGACGACGGCGGCATCAGCGCCGTCAACTACGGCAGCGACCTGCGTGACCCCTTCATCGGGATCATCGACTACGGCCCCGGCGACCCGGCCATGACGTTGCGTGACGCCCGGCCGCCGAGCCGCGGCATCATCGCCTGCACCGTGGCCGTCGACTCGGTCGCGGACGTGCTCGGCCGCGCCGCCGGCGCCGGGCTGTCCGCCACGGAGCCGATACATACCGAACTTGCCCCGTGGGGACCGACGACGAGCGCCCTGGTCCGGTCGCCCAACGGGATCCTGCACCACATTGTCGCCGCTACGACCTGATCCGTGAGCGGTCCCCGCCGCACCGACGAGAGAGTTTGAGGAAACCACGTGACGACCGAGTCTGCCCTTTCCCTGGATCCAGTGTGGGAACGGCTGGGCCGAGGGCGGGTCATCGACCTCGCCCAGCCGATGCATCAGGGCATGCCGCAGTCGGCGAACCATCCACCGTTCCGGATGGTCGTCGAGCGCCGCCACGGCGACATGGTCCGGCCCGACGGCGGCTCGGCGGCGAACGAGTTGATCGTCACGGGCGGGCACGTCGGCACACACGTGGACGCGCTGGGCCACGTGTCCCAGGACGGCAGGGTCCACGGCGGCATGGCGGCCGAGGCGATCCAGTCGAACCGGGGCCTGGCCCAGCTCGGCATCGACGCCTTCGAGCCGTTCGTGGGGCGCGGCGTCCTGCTCGACGTCGCCCGCCTGCACGGGATCCCTGTGCTCCCCGCGGGGTATGAGATCACCCCTGAGGATCTCGAGGCGGCCGCCGCACTGGCCAAGGTGGAGCTGCGCCCCACGGACGCGGTGCTCGTCGGCACCGGATGGTCGAGGCTGTGGCCTGACCACGAACGGTTCATCGGCCGGGCCGGCGGGGTGCCCGGACCCGGTGAGGCAGCCGCGCGCTGGCTGGTCGACCGGGGCGTGCGGGTGGTAGGCGGCGAGACCATCGCGTTCGAGCGGCTGGCGCCGGGCGCCGGGCACGCCACACTGCCGGTTCATCGCGTGCTCCTGGTGGAGAGCGGCGTGAACATCATCGAGACGATGCGCCTGCACGAACTTCTGGACACCCAGGTCGCGGAGTTCCTCTTCGTGCTCGCGCCGCTGTCCATCGTCGGCGCCACCGGGTCGCCGGTCCGGCCGTTGGCGGTCATCGGTGAGTGACGTGACACAGGTCCAGCAGCTCGCCGCCTTCGCCGCCGGCTGCCGCGACGAACTTCCGGCGCACGTCGCCGAGGACGTCACCAACCGCATCATCGACACGGTGGGCAACATGCTGGCCGGGCGAGCCGAGGCCACCGACCGCAGCGACTCCGGACTGGCCGTGCAGCGCGTCGTGCAGGAGTGGGGCGGCCGGCCGCAGGCGGCCGTGGTCGGCGACGCGCAGCGGCTGCCCGCGGTATCCGCCGCGCTGGTCAACGGGGCCTTCGCGCACGCACTGGATTTCGACGACACACATCTGCCCTCGGTACTGCATCCCAGCGCCTCGGTGGTGCCGGCGGCGCTGGCCGCCGCCGAATCGGTGCGCGCCCGGGGGACCGACGTGGTCGCCGCCGTGGCGGCGGGCATCGAGGTCTGTAACCGGCTGGGGATGGCTTCGTACCTGCCGAGCCTGCGCAATTCGCTGTTCTTCGAGAAGGGCTTCCACGCCACGTCGATCTGCGGCACGATCGGCGCCGCGGTCGCAGCCGGCATGCTCTACGGCCTGGACGCCGACGGCCTCGCCTCGGCGATCGGCGTCGCGGCGAGCATGGGTGCGGGCATCCTGGAGGCCAACCGGACGGGTGGCACGGTCAAGAAGATCCACTGCGGCTGGGCCGCGCACGGCGGCATCGCTGCCGCGGCACTGGCCCGGGAGGGCGTGACCGGCCCACCGACCGTGCTGGAGGGGCGGTTCGGCTTCTTCGCCGCCTACCTGGACGGGCAGTACGACAGCCCCGCGATGCTCGACGATCTCGGCACCCGGTGGGAGCTGCTGCGCACCGTCTACAAGCCGTACCCCTCCAACCACTTCACGCACCCGGGCATCGACTGCGCCCTGGCGCTGCGGGCCGGCGGCCTGGACCCGGCGGACATCACCGAGATCGAGCTCGGTGTCGCCGGGCCGACGCTTCGCACCATCGGCGAGCCCCGAGCGGCGAAAGTCCGCCCGGCATCGGCGTACCACGCGAAGTTCTCCGGGCCGTTCACCATCGCCACCGCGCTGCTGGGCGGCGGCGGTCTCGGGGTCTACCTCGACGACTTCGTCCCCGGTGCGGAGACAGACCCTGACCGGCTCGCCCTGGCGAACCGGGTGACCTGCGTCGACGACCCGCGGGCCAGCGAGATCTTCCCGAACGCGTTTGCCGCGGTGCTGACCGTACGGACCCGGGGCGGCGCCGTCCTCAGCCACCGGGTCGACTCCTCCAGGGGCGGTCCCGAGCACCCGTTGACGCTCGCCGACCACCGCCTGAAGTTCCGGCTCAACGCCGGCCGGGCCCTTCCCGAGGAGCGGGTCACGCAACTCGAGGAGGCGGCGACGGCGTTGGCCGGCGGCGAACCGGTCGACCGCCTGCTCGCGCTGACCCTTCCCTGACGGATGCGAGCCTCGGCTCGCGCCATCATGACCAGCGCCGCCGGGCTGGGGCTGGTCATGATGGACAACACCGCCGTGACGCTGGCGTTGCCGGCGATCGCGGCCTCGCTCGGCGCGGTGGTCGCGGACCTGCAATGGGTGCTGTCCGCCCCGCTGCTGGCGGCAGCCGTGGTGCTGCCGCTGGCCGGCGCGATCGGTGACCGCTACGGGGCGCTGCGGGCCATGCGAATCGGCCTGCTCGTCTTCGCCGTCGCGGCGCTCGTCGTCGCGACGAGCCCCGATGTGGTCACGCTGATCGTCGCGCGGGCAGCGCAGGGCGTCGGCCAGGCGTTCATGCTGCCCAACGGGGCGGCCCTGCTCGCCGCGAACGTTCCGGTCGCCCGCCGCACCCGGGCGGTGAGCACCTGGATCTCGGTCAGCTCGCTCGGGCTGGTGCTGGGGCCGCTCGGCGGCGGGCTGGCGATCGAGCACCTCGGCTGGCGATGGCTGTTCGCGGGGCACCTCCTCGTCGCCGTCGCCGGCATCATCGGCACGCGCCGGCTGAGCGACTCCGAACACCGCTCGCCCCATCCGATCGACCTCCGGGGCGTCGTGGCCGGCGGCGCCGCCCTGTTCTGCACGTGTTTCGGGCTCATCGAGCTCGGGCGCCCGTCCGGCCGGACGGGGCTCGCGCTGCTGGGACTCGGGCTGGGCGTGGCTGCGGCCGGGGCCTTCGTCGCGATCCAGCGCCGCCGGCCCCATCCGTTGCTCGACTTCGGCATGTTGCGCAACCGGCAGTTCGCCGCCGTGGTCCTGGCCGCGTTGGTCTACAACGGCGCGCTCTCCGGCACGACCTTCCTGCTCTCCCTGCTGATGCAGAACGCACGTGGGGTGGCACCGGGTGCGGTGGGTCTCATCCTGCTCTGCGCGACCGCGGGCATACCCCTCGGTTCCCAACTCGCCGGCAGCCTGGGCACCCGGCTCGGTCTGCGTGTCGTGATGGCCGCGGCCGCGCTCGTCCTGGGGATCGGCTACACGATCGTGGCCGGACTGGCGCTGGCGCCGCCGGCCCTCCTCGCCGTGCCGCTGCTGATCACCGGCCTTGCCTCGGGGGCCCTCTTCGCCTCGGACACCGTGGCCGCCCTCGCCGTCGCCACCCCGCAGAAGGTCTCCTCCGGGCTCGCCTCGGTGAGCCTCTCCCGGCAGGTCGGTTCGCTGCTCGGCATCGCCGGGCTGGGCGCGCTCAGTGCGGCGGTCACCCCGGTCTCCCAACCCGCCGGTGCGCGCGTCGCCATGGTCATGGCCGGATTGGTCGTACTGCCCTGTGCGCTGCTGCTGTGGCGCTACGTGCGCCATCAGGCCCCGTAGCGGTTCGCCGCGCGCCGTCGCCTATCGCGTGAGCAGGGTGCGGCCCACCGTCGCGCCGGCCCGCGCGAGGGCCGACGACGCGTCCGGCAGGTCGTACACCGCACCGATAGCGGGCTCGAACCGCCCTTGCGCGAGGTCGGCCAGCACGTCGGCGAGCACGGCACGCTGCCGCTCCCCCGCGACGGTCATCAGGTTGAAGCCCATGAGGCGGTGCTCCTTGGCCATCAGCGCCCCGATGACGATCTCCGTGGCCATCCCGGCCGTGTAGCCGAGCACCACGTGCCGGCAACGGAACGCGCCCGCACGCATCGCCGCCGAGAGCACCGGGCCACCCACGCAGTCGATGATCACGTCCGCGCCGGCCCCGCCGGTGAGCTCGAGAACGTCGCCGGCGAGGTTCGCCAGTCCGATCGGCGTGACGGCCGGACCCGCCTGAGGTACCGCGGAGGGCGTCCGGGCCGCGGCGATCACACGTGCGCCGTGACCCGCGGCGACGGAGATCGCCGCCCGCCCGACCGCGCCCGTGCCGCCGAGCACGAGCACCGTCTCGTCCGGCGCGAGCGCCGCGGTGTCGAACAGTGCCAGCCGCGCGGTGAGTCCTCCGCCCGCCCCTGCGGCCGCCCGCCGCGGGTCGAGTCCGCCGGGAAGCGCCACCAACTGGTCGCGCCGGACGGTGAAGCGCTCGGCGAACGTGCCTGGCCGGGTGATGCCCATGCCGGTCAGCTCGCCGAGCACGCATACAAGGGCGCCGTCGAGGGCGCCGTCGAGGGCGCCCTTGACGGCGCCGTCCGCCGCGGGCGAGACGACCCGGGCAACCGCCGTCGTGCCCAGTCGCAGCGGCGGCGCGGCGGCGAGCGGCAGCCGCCCGGCCGCGATCTGCCGGTCCAGCGGAGCGATGTCGGCGGCGACGAGCCGTACCTCGACCTCGTCCGGGCCGGGCCGGTCAACCGCCTGGTCGACGATCTCGATCTGTGGTTCGTTCCCGGCCCGCGCCAGTACCACCGCCAGGTTCACCGGCCTGTCCGCCGGCATCAGCCACTCGTCCAGGTGCTGCCGGGCTTGAAGACGCCGAGCAGCGCGGCACCGAACACGCACGCCCAGATCACCAGGACGAACGGGATGCTGCGCCGCATGGACCGGGCGAGGGTCGCCTCGGCCTCGGGGTCACTGCCTCCGGAGGCGATGCGGCCGAAAGCCGGCCCGAAGGGGAGCAGCATCATCCGGATGCCCACGCCACAGGCGACCGCGATCGCGTAGAGTCCGACCTTCGCACCGAGCCACCGCGGGTCGCTGTCGGCGCCGAACGGTGCCGGGTTGACGAAGGTGTAGGCGGCGGCGCCCAGCATCACCACGATGACGATGCATCGCGCGACCAGGTCGAGCCGGCGCACCAGCGCGCCCAGGGCATTGCCGTGCAGCCAATGGTCGGCGAGCAGCAGGCCGAGCCAGACCAGTGACGCTACCCATACCGCCGCCACGGGCCAACCGGCGAAGTCCTTGCCCAGCGGATGGGAGGCGATCAGCGAAACGCCACTCGGCAGGAAGAGCACCAGGCAGATCTTGGGTGACATGTCCAGCCAGCTCATGATTCGCAGCGCGATCGTCCGGGCCTGGACGGAGAGATCCGGCCTCAGGACGAACCGGCTGGAGTAGAAGACACCGAGATCGGCGCCGAGCCAGTACGTGAGCAACATGAGGTGCAGCAACACCAGCGCACTGTGCAGAGTCATCCGCCGTCCTTCATTCGTTCCCGATGGTGGAACGCTGTTTCGGTGACTCTAGTAGGCTCGACACCCACTGGCAACGTCCATCCCTGGCTCCACCGAAAGGAAGGGCACGGAAGATGACCACACTGGGACCGCCCGACCACGGCATCGTCGGCTGCACCGACATCGAGGCCGCCACGACGTTCTTCGGCGCGCTCGGCTTTCGCACCGCACGCACCGGCCCCCTCCCGGCCGGGCTCGGCGCCCAGTTGTACGGGCTGGCCGGGCCGGCCGAGCAGCGCTGGCTCTCCGTGCCCGGCGCCCGCCACGGCGGCGTCCGCCTCGTCGCCACACCCCGCGGGTCGAGCCGAATGTCCACATTGGAACCCGGCGGCTACGCCGTCGATGTCTACAGCCGTGACATCGAGCACAGCCGCGAGGCGCTCACGGCCGCCGGACTGCCGTGCACCGAAATCGTGCGCTGGCAACTCGGCGGCGCCGACTTCGCACAGCTGCGCGTCGACGGCCCGGACGGCATCCGCGCCATCGTCGTGGAAGGACCGCGGCGCGCCTCGGCGCTCGACCACGACGAGCACAGGCTGCACTCCGAGGCCCAGTCCTTCGTGTTCGTCGTCACGGACATCGACGCCGACAAGGCGTTCTGGCGCGCGGCCGGACTGGAACCGCTCTACCACTCGAACTTCCCGTTGCCGGCCGGCTTCGGCGGCCTGCTGGACCTGCCCGACGACATCGACAGCATGCAGCTGGGCCTGCACTGGTGCGCGACCTGCCCGGACGGGCCGGCGCGCATCGAGATGCTCGGCCTGCCGACCGGCTCGCAGACGCGAGCCGCACCGCCGGCCGGATGCCGTCTCCCTCAAGGCATGGCGGCGGTCGGCTTCGCGGTGCCGGACGTGCCCGCCGCGGCGAACCTGCTGGCGGCAAACGGCGCCACCGTGGAACTGACCACCGTCGCGGAGCATCCAGCCGTGGCACACGGCCGATCCCCTGCCGGCGTCGCGTTCGAACTGTGGCCGGCACAGCTCGCCGGCGCCGCGTTCGCCGGAGCCTCCGAGGCGCCTTGACACCCGAAGAGGCGCGCTGAAGACTGGGCGCAGGCTTGAAACGTCGTTCCACCAATAGGAACAACCGACGTGGGCCGGGGAGGGACAACAACACGTGATCAGTGAACTTCGAGTCACCACCGTTGCCGTGTCTGATCTCGCACGGTCGTGCGCCTTCTACGGCGACGTGTTCGGGTACCGGACACTGGGCGAGACCACCGTCGCCGGACGCGACGTCGAGGCGCTCTGGCAGATGCCGGCCGGGCTCACCGGGCAGTGCCGGGTCGTCGGCCCGCCCGGTGCGAGCACCGGACTCCTGCGCCTGGTGCAGTTCGACGCGCCGGGCGAACGGATCTGGGGCGACTACTCCCGGGCACGTGACTACGGCCACTACGCCCTCAACATCCGGGTCGACGACATCCGCTCGGCCATCGCGAAGCTGCGTGAGTCGGGCGGTTCCAGCAAGTCCGAGCCCACCCGGTGGACCGTCAACGAGGACATCTCCGCCTGGGACTCGCTCTCCTACGACCCCGACGGCGTGATTCTCGACGTGTTCCAGCTCTTCACCCGCGAGGGCTCGGCGCTGGCGAGCTACGACGGGCGGCCGAGCGAGCTGCAGACGGTGGCGATGCACTGCAGCAACGCACGCAAGTCGGCGCAGTTCTACGGCGCCCTGGGCTACGTGCCGCTCTACGACCGCCTGCTGGAGAACATGGAGTCCTTCTTCAAGCTCCCGGCGGGCACCGCGCTGCACAACATCAACCTCTACATGCCCGGAGACACCCCGAACGGCCGGGTGGAGCTCGCCGAGTACGTCGGCTACCCCGGGGAGGACCAGCGGGCCCGCGCCGTGCCGCCGAACATCGGCATCCTCTCGGCCTCGATGTACACCGACGACCTCGCCGCCACCAGCGCCCTGCTCGGGACGCTCGAGGCACAGCCGGTGTGCGACATCGTGGAGGTCGAGCTGCCGCCCTACGGCCGCGCCCTGGTCCGCACGTACTTCGGCCCCGACGGCGAAGTGCTCGAGTTCTACCAGCCGCTGTGAGTCCGGCCCCGGTCACCGGGGCCCCCACGCCGCCACAGGCCTGGGCCGCCGCCCCAGGCCTGTGGCCCTTGCTACGGCACGTCGAAGAAGTCGCGCAGCAGTTCGGCGAACTCCTCGGTCCGCACGTCCAGCAGGCCGTGTCCCCAGCCGGGCAGTTCGCGCAACTCCCCCCGGGCGACCAGCGCGCGTGAGCGCAGGGTCGGTTCCCGCAGGTCGTCGTCCGGGCACAGCACCAGCACCGGCTGGGTCACCTGCGGCAGGTACGTCCGGTGCGGATAGGCGAAAGCGGCGCGGTAACCCCAGTGCCGACGGGTCCCGCCGCGTTGCTGCTCGCCGAACTCGCGGTCGATCAGATCCAGGCGCTGCCCGGGGCCACGCCAGCGCAGCAGCCCGCGCCAGTGATCGAGGAGGTGACCGCCGTCCTCCCGGGGCGTGTACTCCACGGCGAGGGTGTCGCGCTGGTGCGCCTCCTCGTCAGGGGTGTAGCTGGGGGCTGAGATGAGGGTCAGCCGGTGCACGCGGCGCGGCTGCGCCAGCGCGAGCGCCACGGCGATCTTGGAGCCGGTGTGGTAGCCGAGGAGGTCGACGCTGTCCCAGCCGAAATGGTCCATGACCCGCTCCATCGCCTCGGCGAAGTAGGGGATCGTCGGGGCCGACGCGGGACCGTCGCTCGCGCCGTAGCCAGGCGTGTCGGGCGCGATCGCGACGCGGTCCTCCCCCATCGCGCCCAGCAGCGCCTCGTACATCCGCCCCGAGCCGGGCGTGAGATGCAAACAGAGCAGCGGCCGCCGACCGGCCTCGCCGGCGACCCGGACGTGGATCTGACCGTCCGGGCCGTCGAGGTACGCCCGGCGGACCCGCGCGCCCATCAGCCGTCCACCGCATCGAGTGCGGCCAGGATCGCCGGCGCGTCGGCGGCGATGCCGGCGGGCGGGGCGTCCTGCGCCGGGTCGACGAAGGCGAGCGGGTCCGGGTGTGGCGCACCGGCGAGCAGCGGCACCCGGCCGCCGGCCGCACGCGCCGGGCTCCGCGTCGCGCGCAGTGCGACGGCGTACGTGTCGCAGGCCTTCACCAGGTCGAGCACCCGCGCCTGGCACACCGCGAGGTCGACCGACGGCCCGGAGCGGCCGGTCGCCGCGGGGGTGCGCCGCAACGCATGATCGCGCAGCAGGTGCCAGGCGCGAACCAGATGCAGTCCGAGTGGGTCCGGGGCGAGATCGGGCAGGTCCGTCGCGGCAGGTTCACCGGCGATCACCGCGGCATGGACCCGCTCGGGCGCCCGCGTCGCGATCCCGGCCGCGATGCCGGCCCCGGCGCCCGCCCCGTAGAGGTCGAACTCGTCGAGCCCGAGTCCGTCCAGCCCGGCGAGCACCGCCTCCACCATGGAGGTCCGGTCGGTGGCGGTGCCGAGCTGGGAGTCGGCGGTGCCCGGCAGGTCGATCGCGAGTGCCAGGCGGCTCGCGCCCGCCGGTACGAGCAGCCAGTCCAGCGCGGCACCGGACGCCGGTGCGGGTGGCAGGAGGACCAGCGGGCGTCCGCCCCGGCCGGCCGACCGCAGGTGCAGCTCGGCGTCGCCGGCGACCGCGAAGCCGCGGGCCACCCCAACCGGCGTCCGGTCCGCGCCGTCCAGCGTCGGCGGCGCCGCGGCCGGGGCGTCGGGTACTGCCGCGGAGTGCGCCGTCACGTGCTCGGCGAGCACCCGGGCCAGTGCCGCGTCGTCGCTTCCGCCCGGGCGGTGCCGGACGACCCGGACGTCGCCACCCAGGGACGGGATGCGCTCCAGCTGAGCGAACAGCGGGTCATGCTCCGACGCGACCACCACGGTGGGCACGCCGACCCGACGGAGCAACGGCAGCGGATCGCAGGCGAACGCCGCCTGGTACGCCAGGGGGTAGTGCTCTCCGGCCACGAGCATGCCGACGGTCAGCTCGTGCAGGTCGCGCGGAGACGGCATCGGGGTCGCGTAGCGCGCCTCCTCCAGTTCCCGGTACCAGGGCCAGAACAGGTACATGTTGCGGACCTGCTGCCAGGCGGCGAGCAGGTGGGTACCGTCGCCACGGAGCGCGAACGTCGGGGTGTAGTGCTCACGCAGATCGGCCCGCTCGGCGTCGGTGGCCACGCCGACACCGTCGAGCAGGAGCGAGGCGACGCCGGCCGGGCGCGTCACCGCGTACGACAGCGCGACCTTCGCCCCGGTGTGCGTGCCGTAGAGGTGGACCCGGTCGAGACCGAGCCCGTCGAGGGTCTCCCCGAGCGCCCGGCCGAAGTCGGCGATCTCCGGCTCGGGCTCGGCAAGCGGGTCCGAGTCGCCGTGCCCGGGTGTGTCGATGGCGTAGACGGTGAACGACTGCGCCAGCCGCTCGCCCAACGCGGTCAGCGTCGCCGACCCGGAGGGCGATGCGTGCAGCAGGACCACCGGCTGTCCCCGCCCCGATCGCCGGTAGTGCACCCGGCGTCCACTATGGAGCGTGAGGAACTGCCGGCGCATCAGCCGGCCCGGCCCGCGGGCTGGAAGAGCTCGACCGCGATGCCGTTGGGCGTGTCGACGGCGGCGATGCGGGCCGTCCCGTGCAGTGGTGTGGTGGCCTCGAACGGGGCGCAGGTCACCGTGGCGCCGCTGGCCGTCGCGCGGGCCAGTGCCTGGTCCAGATCCCGGGTGCGCACGGACCATCCGGTGTGGCCGAGGTTGCGAGCCGGGCGCTGCCGAGCGCGGCGATCGACTCCACGCGGGTTGTCCGCCACGTGGGTGATCTCGATGCGCGCCGTGCTGCCGTCGGCGGCGGAGACGAAGGCGAGGCGCATGCGGGTGCCGGCCGGCAGGTCCGCCATCGCCTCCAGGCCGGGCGAGCTGAACTCCACGTCGTACCAGACCGACATGCCGAGCCCTTCAGCCCCCCAGAACCGCAGCTCCGCGTCGAAGTCCGGGACGTGGCAGACGACCGAGGTGAGCTCGGTGTACGGCCGCGCCGGATCGGCGTCCCAGGCCGCCGTGTCGCGCGCGTTCGCCGGTTGGACGAAGACCACGTCGGTGCCGTCCGGTGCGAGACAGAATCCCTCGGTGACCGGCACGACCTTGTTCCCGAGCGGCACTTCGAACGTGGCGGGACGGCTGGCCCACGGATATCCGGCCGCGACGAGCTGGTCGTGCGTCGCCTCGATGTCCTTGGTGTAGACGTCGATGCCGGCGAGGCCGAGATCGAGCGTGTGCGGATGCTCGGCGTCAGCCGGCGGCTCGCCGACGCGGACGAGGTGGATGCGGCCCGATGCCGCGCCGGCCGCCGTGAGCAGCTTGGCCTCGACCGGACCGACACCGGCCCCCCAGAGCCGGGTCGCGTCCTCGGCGGGCACCGTGCCCTCGGCCGTAACCTCGAAGCCGAGTTGACCGCAGAACAGGTCCAGATGCGGTGCGAAGTCACTGACTCCGACGACCGCCGCCGTCACCCCACCGACCAATGGGTCGCTCATTTGCGCTCCTTCGTCACACCTTGGGCAAGCTGAGTACCGAGCATGCGTCCCAGCGTCATCGCCGGCGCCACGCTCATGCCGCCGACGCAGTTGTCGCGGCCTCGTCCGGCCGCAGCGCGATCTCCAATCCGGCCGGCCCACGCAGCCAGGTGGCGTCGACCGCCGTGGCGCCCGCACCGAGCAGCGCCGCACGGGTCGCCTCGACGTCGTCGGCCGCGAAGATCAGCCGGCGCAGGCCCAGCTGCCGCTGCGACTCGTCGGCGGCGCTGACACCGCGGAAGGACATGATCTCCAGCCTCGCCGGCGCCTGGTCCTTCGGGACCAGGAAGGTCAGGCGCAGCGACGCCTCGGCCGGCATCCCGACCATCCGGTCGAACGGATCGCCGGACATCTCGCCCTCGAAGAGGACGCTCAGCCCGCCGGCCCGGACGAAGAAGTCGACTGCCGCGTCGTGGTCGGCCGGCACGATGACCGCGGTGTGGAGTTCGCCGTGGCGGCGCTGCGGGTCCCGCTCCAGGGCAGGGCTCGGCCGATGCGCCGCGCCGGCCTGGGGCATGGTCCACCAGACGCCGTCGGTGCCCAGCGCGACGCACTCGGTGAGGTGGGCGCTGCCGTACGGATACGTCACACTCGGGCGTGCCCGGCCGCCGGCGTCGTCGATGCCGCGGATCGAGGCGGCGAGGTCACGGGAGTACATGCCGAGCAGGCGCGGGCCGATGTCCCACACCTGCGGATCCGGCAGCACTCGCGCCGCGGCGGGCGCCGGCACCAGTCGCAGCCGGCCGGTCGCGACCCCGGCGACCCCGAGCAGCGCGTTGTCGCTGGTTCGCTCGATCACGTCGAGATCGAACGCCGTAGTGTGGAAGTCGACCGACGCCTGGACGTCGCGGCACGCCACGACCGCCTCCAGCACTCGTCCGAGTGGCATGATTCACTCCTGTTCCGAATTGTGGAACATCGTTTCAGCAACGTACTGCACCCCGCCGAGGCACGTCAACGTACGCGGCCGGCGGCGTTGTCGCCGTGCGCGGCGCCACCTATAGTCCGAACGAAACGCCGTTTCAATCCGGACGCGGCGGGCATCCGAGGAGAGGCGTAGACGTGGCATTCGACGACCTGGCTTTCGACGTCGTCGTTGTCGGCGCCGGCACAGCCGGCATCCCGTGCGCGATCGAGGCTTCCCAGGCCGGCGCGCGGGTGCTGCTGGTCGAGAAGGACAGCCGGATCGGCGGCACGCTGCACCGCTCGGGCGGTCACATGTGCGCCGCCGGCACCCGGCGGCAACGCGACCGCGGCATCGACGACTCGGTCGAGGATCACCTCGCCGACGTGCGTCGCATCAGCCGGGGCACCGCCCGCGACGACCTGGTCCGGATCGTGGTCGGCAATGCGGCCGAGACGGTCGAATGGCTCGACCGGCACGGCTTCCGGTACGCGAGCGAGACACCGCGAATCGTCTACGGTCACGAGCCGTACCGGATCGCCCGCACCTACTACGGCCCGGATGAGGGGCGCTCGATCCTCGCCGTCTACGAACCGCTCCTGGACGAGGCGATCCGCACCGGACGCTTGACGCTGTGGCGCAACGCGCCGGTCATCGGGCTCCACGCGGACCCCGATGGTGCGGTGACCGGCGTGACGGTGCTCAAGGACGGCCGGGACGTCGAGGTGAACACGGGTGCGGTCGTCCTTGCCACGGGCGGCTTTGCCGCCGACGCCGAGCTCTTCGCCGAGTTCGAGGGCGCCAGGCTGGTCTCTGCGGCGCACCCGACCTCGACGGGAGACGGGCTCGTGCTGGCGCGTGAACTCGGTGCCGGGATCCAGGGCCGCGGCTCCTATCTGCCCTCCTTCGGCGGGCTTCCGGACGCGACCACTCCGGGCCGGGCGAACTGGGCCGACCGGCAGTTGCTCGTGACGGCCGAACGGCCACCGGTGGAGATCTACGTCGATCGGCGCGGCCGGCGCTGGGTGGCCGAGGACGAGATCTCCATCGACGAGAAGGAACGCGCGCTGACGAAGATCGAGGACCAGACCTTCTGGACCGTCTTCGACGACGCCATGTTGGAGTCCACGCGCACAGGGCCCGCGATGGTGGTCGGCTGGTCGCCCGACGACGTGCGAGCCCGGGCGAACGACCGCGAGGGCGTGCACAGCGCCGCGGATCTGCCCGCCCTGGCCGGCGCGACCGGGATCGACCCGGCCGGCCTGGTGGCGACGGCCGAACGCTACAACACGTTTGTCGCCGCCGGTGCCGACGCGGACTTCGGCCGCACGCACCTGCCGATGCCGTTCGGTCGCGGGCCGTACTATGCCATCCGCAACCACGGCATCGCCCTGGTCACCTTCGCCGGCCTCGACATCGACGAGACGTTCCAGGTGCGCCGCGAGGACGGCGCGCCGCTTCCCAACCTGTATGCCGTCGGCGAGATCATCGGCGCCGCCGCGACGTGCGGCCAGAGCTTCTGCTCCGGGATGCTGGTGACGCCGTCGATCACGTTCGGCCGGCTGCTGGGTCGGCGGCTGGCCGCGGCCACGGCCGGCTGATCGCCCGTGCCGGTCGCTTGGCATCGCCCACGGCCGGGGCATCTCGGGTCCGGCCGGCCGGTCACACCCCGGTCGGCGCAGGGTTGCCGGCGTGGCGACCACATCGCGGCGATCTCCTCGCCGCGCCGGAGGCCGGCCACATCACGTTGCCTCTTGGCCGCCTCTTGCAGCCTCGATTAGGATCACCGAAACGGTGTTTCAATTGCCGGAACATTCTCGGCCAGCACAAGGACGTGATACACACATGATGCCGCTCGAGGGCTTGCGGGTGCTCGATGCCTCCACCATCCTCGCCGGACCGTTGTGCTGCCGGATACTCGGTGACTTCGGTGCCGACGTCATCAAGATCGAGCATCCGCGGTACGGCGACAGCATGCGCGGGCACGGCCACCAGAAGGACGGCGTTCCCGTGTGGTGGAAGGAGATCAGCCGCAACAAGCGGACGGTCGGCCTCGATCTGGGCAAGCCCGAGGGGGCCGGACTGTTCCTGCGCCTGGCCGCCACCGCCGACGTCGTGGTGGAGAACTTCCGCCCGGGCACGCTGGAGCGCTGGGGTGTCGGGCCGCAGCAGCTCCACGAGGTGAATCCCGGACTGGTCATCGTCCGCGTCACCGGGTTCGGCCAGACCGGGCCCTACGCACACCGGGCCGGCTTCGGCACCCTGGCCGAGGCAATGAGCGGGTTCGCCGCGATGACGGGCGACCCGGACGGCCCGCCGACCCTGCCCTCGTTCGGACTGGCGGACAGCATCTGTGGCATCGCGGCGTCGTCGGCCACGCTGATGGCGTTGCGCCACCGTGACCAGCACGGCTCGGGGCAGGTGGTGGATCTCAGCATCCTCGAACCGATCATGACCGCGGTGGGTCCGGCCGCGACGGTCTACGACGTGCTCGGGATCGTGGCCGAGCGCCACGGCAACCGATCGACGAACAACGCCCCGCGCAACACCTACCGCACCAGCGACGGCTCATGGGTTGCCATCTCGACCAGCGCCCAACGCATCGCCGAGCGGGTGCTGCGGCTCGTCGGGCACCCGGAGGTGATCGACGAGCCGTGGTTCAAGTCCGGCCGGGAGCGGGCCGAGCACGTGGACCTGCTCGACGCCTACGTCGGCGACTGGGTCGGCCGACGGACCCGTGCCGAGGTGCTCGAGGCGTTCGAGGAGGCCGGGGCAGCGATCGCGCCGGTCTACGACGCCAAGGACATCGTCGCGGACCCGCACATCCGGCAGGCGGAGATGCTGACCAGTGTGGACGACGAGGACTTCGGTCCGATGCTGATGCACAACGTGATGTGGCGGATGTCGGCCTCGCCGGGTCACATCCGCTTCACCGGGCGCCCGCTCGGCGCCGACACCGATGCCGTCTTCGGCGAGCTGGGCTGCTCGCCGCAGGAGCTAGCCACCCTCCGCGAAGCGGGAATCGTGGCGTGACCAAGGAGCCAAACCCCATGCCGACCCCAGACCCAGCGCCGACCCTTGACCTGATCGTGAAGAACGTCCGCGTCGTGCGTCCCGATCACGCCACGACACCCACGCTCGATCTCGGCATCGCCGGTGGTCGGTTCGTCCGGCTGGAGCCGGAGATCGACGCCGCCGAGGCGGCCCAGGTCGTCAACGGCCGCGGCCGGCTCGCGTTTCCCGGGGTCGTCGACGTGCATCAGCACTGGGGCATCTACAACCATCTCAGCGAGGACGCCCGCTCGGAGAGCCGGGCCGCCGCGCAGGGCGGCGTGACCAGCGGCATCACCTACCTGCGAACCGGTCAGTACTACCTCAACCGGACCGGCCCCTACGCCGAGGTCTTCCCCGAGGCGCTGCGGGCCACCAAGGACAACGCCTTCATCGACTACGGCTTCCACCTCGCGCCCATCCTCAAGCAGCACATCGACGAGATCCCGGACCTCATCGGCGAGTTCGGCGTGCCGTCCTTCAAGATCTTCATGTTCTACGGCACCCACGGCCTGCACGGCCGGTCCGCCTCGCAGAACTCGTTCCTCATGATTCCCGAGGACGAATCCTACGACTACGCGCACTTCGAGTTCGTCATGCGCGCGATCCAGCGGGCCCGCGAGGACGACCGGTTCCGGGACCTGGCCGACTCGATCTCACTGTCGCTGCACTGCGAGACGGCCGAGATCATGCGGGCCTACACCAAGATCGTGGAAGAGGAGGGGGTGCTCACGGGGCTCGAGGCGTACAGCGCGTCGCGGCCGCCGCACTCCGAGGGTCTGGCCATCACGATCGCCGCGTACCTGGCCCACGAGACCGCGCTGCCGACGATCAACCTGCTGCACCTCTCCTCGGCCAAGGCGATCGAGGCAGCGATGCTGATGGCCCAGACCTTCCCGCACGTCGACTTCCGCCGTGAGGTCACCATCGGCCACCTGCTCGCGGACATTCACACCGCGAGCGGCATCGGCGGCAAGGTGAACCCGCCGCTGCGCCCCCGCGAGGACGTCGAGGCGCTCTGGCGTCACGTGCTCGCCGGCGACTTCTCGTGGGTGACCAGCGACCATGCGTGCTGCCGGGACGAGGCGAAGTTCGGCGAGCCGCGCGAGAACGTCTTCCTCGCCAAGTCGGGCTTCGGCGGTGCCGAATACCTGCTGCCGGGGCTGATCAGCGAGGGGCGCAAGCGCGGCCTGCCGGACCAGCAGATCGCCCAGCTCACGGCATGGAACCCGGCGCAGCGCTTCGGTCTGCACACCAAGGGAACGATCGCGACCGGCTACGACGCGGACTTCTGCCTCGTCGACGACTCGGTGTCCTACGTGGTGCGCGCAACCGACTCCGAGTCGACCCAGGAGTACACGCCGTTCGAGGGCTTCGAGCTCACCGCCCGAGTCACCGACACGTTCCTGCGCGGCGAGGCCGTCCTGGCCGACGGCCAGATCGTGGGCCGGCCCAGGGGTCAGTACCTGCACCGGCCCACCGCCCGCCGGTAGCTCAGGCGCCGTGGCCCGCCGCACGCGCCAGCAGGCGGCGGGCCTGGCGGACGACCGCCTCGTCCACCATCCGGCCACGCGCGTCCACCACCACGCCACCGCTGGCCGCCTCGAAGCGGGCGATCAGGTCGCGGGCGCGATCCACCTCTTCGGCGCCGGGCGTGAAGACCTCATTCACCACGGAGATCTGGGCAGGGTGGATACAGGCCCGGCCGACGTAACCCAGCCGCGCCAGGGCCGTCGTGGACGCTCGCAGCGCCCCGAGGTCGGTGAAGTCGGTCGAGACCGGAGCCGCTGGAGGGTCGATTCCGGCAGCCGCGGAGGCGAGCACGATCTGCGATCGCACCAGGAGCAGTTCACGCTCGTCCCCCTGCGGGCTCACCCCGAGGTCGGCACGCAGGTCGGCCTCGCCGAGCTGGAGCCTGACCACCCGTGGCGCGGCCGCGATCGCCGGCGCGCGCATGACCGCCGCGGCGGACTCCAGCAGCGGCACGACCGCCGTCGACGAACCCATCGAACCCAGCAACGCGTCGAGCGCCTCGACCTCTGCCGGCGACTCGCACTTCGCCACGACCAGACCACGCACCGCCGGCGCGGCGGCCACGGCACGCACGTCGTCGTCGCGCAGCGGCCCTGGATTGACGCGCACCCAGATCTCGACGTCGCCCGGCTGCACCGTGGTGACCCATTCGGCGACGGCGGCACGGGCCGCGGCCTTGCCCCCCGGTGGTACCGCATCCTCCAGGTCCACGATGAGCGCGTCGGCTCCGCGGGAGAGTGCGCGGTCCAGCTTCGCCGGGGCGTCACCCGGCACGTACAGGTACGATCGTGCGGTCATCCCGACGTGACCCCGACCTTGCTCAGCACGTCACGGCGCCTTCCCCGGTCCGTGCGGCGACCGCGGTGCCCGGCCCGCCGGGCTGACGCCGGCCCGCCCGAGGTCCTCGATCCCTCCCGCTCGGCATGCGGAGGCACGGAACCGTCCACGCGGGGATCCTCGAATGTGACGACGTCGGCACCGAGGCCGGCCGGGCGGAGACGGGCGGCGATCTGCACGTCCTCGCGCGGCTTCACGGCCTGGCCCGATCAGGTTCCAGCAGCATGACTCTGATTCACTCCTGTCGATCTCATACCGCGATGCGACCGGCCAGTCTCCCTTGACATGACACCTGCCGTATCCGAGACTGGCCAAACTAGAAACGATGTTTCGCTATCTGGAACATTCCTGTCAAGCCCGGGAGGCCTGATGCGATCGGCACTGGTGACCGGAGGTGGCTCTGGTATCGGCGCCGCCGTGGCAAAGTCGTTGAGCGCCGCCGGTTATGGCGTCGTCTGCGTCGGCCGCCGGCTGGAGCGGGTCGAGGAGATCGCCGCCGAGATCAGTGACGCCGGAGGCCGGGCGCTGGCGCGCGCGGTGGACGTGCGTTCCCCCGACCAGGTCGACCGGGCGGTCGCCGACACGGTGGCCGAGTTCGGGCGGCTGGATCTGCTGGTGAACAATGCCGGCGTCTTCCGCAAGGACGAACTGGTCGCACTCTCCGACGACGACTGGCTGGACACCATCGGGGCCAACCTCAACGGCGCCTTCTACTGCGCCCGCGCCGCCGCCCGGCAGATGCTCAGCCAGGAACCGCGGCACGGCGCCCGCGGACAGGTGATCAACGTGAACTCCGGCGCCGGCCTGCGCGGGTATCCCACCGGCGCGGCGTACTCCGCCTCCAAGTTCGGACTGCTCGGCCTCTCCGACACGATGCGGCAGGAGTTGAGCGAGCGGCTCATCAAGGTGACCGACCTCGTCGTCGCCGCGATGGTGCAGAGCGAGCTCTCCAATCGCCGCCAGGTGGTGCGCCTGCCCGCTTCCGTGGTCGGAACGCTGGTCACCGCGCTGGCCGCTGTCGAGGGAGCCGGCGTGGTGACCCGCCTGGATCTCGGGCAACTGCCCGCCGAGTAGTACGACAGCACGACAAACAGCCGACCGAAACGAGGTGCGATGCAGCCGAACCGCGGTGCCGAGCCGAGCGAGGAGTCAACGTCCACGACCGGAGGCCCGGTCTACCGTGCCGTGGCCCTGCAGACGGCGTGCCACGCTGTCAACGCGGCCCCGGACACACGCGCGGCGCGAGACATGATGGCGGCCGCCATCGATCGCATCGGTGTCCAGATCGCCGCCACCAAGCGGACACTCGGACCGTCGTTGCGACTGGTGGTGCTGCCCGAGTACGTGCTGACCGGGCATCCCATGGGCGAGCCGCTCAGCGAGTGGGCGCAACGGGCCGCCCTCGACCCGGCCGGGCCCGAGTACGCCCGGCTCGGCGAGATCAGCCGGGACCAGAACGTGTACCTGTGCGTGAACGGGTACGAGCTGGACGAGCACTTCCCGGGCGCCTACTTCCAAGCCTCGGTCGTGCTCGACCCGAACGGCGCGGTCGTGCTGCGGTACCGGCGGCTCAACTCCATGTTCGCGGTGACCCCGCACGACGTGCTCGATCGGTATGTCTCCATCTACGGCGAGGAGGCGCTCTTCCCGGTCGCCGACACCGAGATCGGCCGGTTGGCGGCCATCGCCTCCGAGGAGATCCTCTTCCCGGAGGTCGCCCGCTGCCTCGCCATGCGCGGCGCGGAGGTGTTCCTGCACAGCTCCTCCGAGGTCGGCAGCGCCCTGCTCTCGCCGAAGAACGTGGCCAAGCTCGCCCGGGCCATCGAGAACGGCGCCTACGTGGTGTCGGCCAACACCGCCGGCCTCTTCGGCATCGGCCTGCCGCCCGCCTCCGGCGACGGCGGGAGCAAGATCATCGACCACCGTGGCCTGGTGCTGGCCGCCGCCGCCCAGGGTGAGTCGATGGTCGCCAACGCGGAGATCGACCTGGTCGCGCTGCGCCGGGCCCGCCGCGCGCCGTCGATGGAGAACCTGTTGCCGCGACAGCGGTTCGAGCTGTACGCGTCCAGCTACGCCAAGACCTCGTTCTACCCGCCGAACACGGTCACCGTCGGCGAGACGCAACGGGAGCACTTCTACGTCACCCAGCGCGCCACCATTCAACGGCTCTCCGAGGCCGGAATCATCTGACGTGGAGTACGCCATGCCCACCACCATTGCGGTCCGCAATCCCAGGACCGGAACGGACGACTACACCATCACCGCGGCCGACGGGGAACAGATCCGCGCGATCGCGCAGCGCCTCCGCGGCGCACAACGGCACTGGCTCGAACTGGGGGTCGAGGGGCGCATCGCCCGCCTCGACGCCTTCAAGCAGGTGGTGATCGCGAACCGCGACGAACTGCAGGAGGCACTGGAGACCGACACCGGCCGGCGCTGGGTGTCGGCACTGGAGGTCGACACGGTCGTCTCCAGCATCGACCGGTCGACCCAGTACGTACGGGCGGTCCTCGGTGACGAGACACCCACGGCGGTCCCCGGCGGGGTTCACGTCCGAGCGGCCGGGTTGCCCTACCCGCTGGTCGGGGTCATCTCTCCATGGAACTTCCCGCTCCAGCTCGCCCTCATCGACGCGGTTCCGGCGCTGCTTGCCGGCTGTGCCGTCCTCATCAAGCCCAGTGAGATCACGCCCAGATTCATCCCCGTGCTGCGCCGATGCCTGGCCGCGGTGCCGGACCTGGCCGCGGTGGTCGAGGTCGTCGAAGGCGCCGGTGAGACCGGGCAGCACGTGATCTCGGCGGCCGACGTCGTCTGCTTCACCGGCAGCGTGCGCACCGGTCAGGCGGTGGCCCGGGCCGCCGCCGAACGCTTCGTCCCGGCCTTCCTCGAGCTGGGTGGCAAGGATCCGGCCATCGTCACCGCCAGCGCGGACCTCGACGTCGCCAGCTCCGCGATCCTCTGGGGATCCACCATCAACAGCGGACACTCGTGCATGTCCATCGAGCGGGTCTACGTCGCCGCCGAGGTGTACGAACGGTTTGTGGCGCTGCTGGTCGAGAAGGCCGAGCGGGTCCGGCTGGCCCACCCCACGCCGGCGGACGGCGAGGTGGGACCGATCATCGCCGGCGCACAGGTCGGCATCATCGGCGAGCATCTCGCCGACGCCGTCGGCAAGGGGGCGACCGTGCGCACCGGCGGGACCGTGCAGACGCTCGACGGCGGGGCCTACCTGCGCCCGACCGTGCTCACCGGGGTGGACCACACCATGCGGGTGATGGTCGAGGAGACCTTCGGCCCGATCATCCCGGTGATGGCGTTCGGCACGGCGGACGAGGCGGTCGCGCTCGCCAACGACACCGAGTTCGGTCTCAGCGCCGCGGTCTTCGCCGGCGACGCCGGCGAGGCGGCGTTCATCGCGGAACGCATCGAAGCCGGTGGCATCAGCATCAACGACGTCTGCCTGACCGGGTTCTTCCAGGTCGGGGAGAAGAACGCGTTCAAACTGTCCGGGATGGGGCCCTCGCGAATGGGGCCTTCCTCGGTGCGGCGTTTCTTGCGACAGCGCACGCTCCTCTTCCGCGACGAGGCCCGCGTTCAACCGTGGTACTACGACGGCGCCGACGACGACGCCTGACCCAATGGAGGATCTCTTGCGCGCAGCGGTTCCAGGAATGCCCATCATTCAGGCCCACCTCGGCGAGTGGGAGGGCGAGTACATCCACGTCGACGCCGACGGGCAGATCATCGACCGGCACGCCTCGCACCTGCTGTGCACGGCTCCCGACGACGGCACGTACGACGTCCGCCAGGTGAACACGTACACCTGGGACGACGGCCGGCAGGCGCAGTTCGAGTTCTCCGGAGTCACCCGGGACGGCATCTGCTACTTCGACAACGACCGCATCAAGGGTGAGATGAGCCAGATCGACGAGCTGGTCATCATCCTCACCTGGTCGTACAAGGACGACATGTCGAACTATCTCTACGAGCTCATCCAGCTGTCCCGTGACGGCAAGCGCAAGTTCCGCACCTGGCACTGGATGGACAACGACCGGATCGTCAAGCGCACGCTCATCCGCGAGACCAAGAAGAGCTGATCCCCGCCCCGCAGCCCCGGTCGCCGGCCCGGCGACCGGGGCTGCGTCGTCTCCGGTCCGCCACGGACGATCCCGCCCCAGCGCAAGAGCCCCGGCCTCCGTGGGGAGGCCGGGGCTCGCACATTCGTGCGCTACTCGGCGGCGGCGCCGTCGAACCAGCGGTCCGGCTCGGCGCCGGGCACCCGTTCCTCGTCGATGACCGTCAACCGGGTAAGTTTGTCACCCTCGAAGTGCTGCCAGAGCCTGGTACGCCGCTCCCCCGACCGCATGGACAGCTCGACGATGCGCTCGCCGGGCCGATCGTGCCAGCCGAACGTGAACAGGATGCCCTGGTCGGCCGCGCGGACCGTGGACCCCCACATCCGGGTGTCCAGGAACCGCACGGAGTCGCCGTCGACGATCGCGTGGAAGCGCATCTCGTGCGGTTCCTGGCCGTCCTTGAGGTAGACGACCTTCTCCGTCCAGTCGGTGCCCTCCATCCGGCCCTCCTGGCGGCTGGCGAAGCGCTCGATCTGGGTGCCGTCCGGCTCGAGCAGCGTGTACGTGCCGTTCCAGACGCCGTGCATACCGGCGAGAATGTCCGCGATCGTCATGGCTTCACCGCCTTGGCCTCGGCGACCAGCGAGTCGATCACGACGTCGTCCAGGTTCGCCTTCTGCTTGATGACGCCCTCGGCGAGCAGAGACTCCTGCAGCTCGGCCCACCGCGCCTTGTCCACGGTCATCAGCTTGTCCTTGCCCGTGGCCGTGTACAACGGACGGACCAGGTCGAGCTGCCGCTGCGCCTCCTCGGGCTTGATCTCCCGGTTGTAGTTGCGGATGTACTCGATGGTCTTCTTGTCGTTCGCGGTGTCGAGCACGAACTCCAACCCGGCGTAGAACGCGGCCAGGACCTTGACCACGACCTCGCGGTTGGCGCTGAACTCCTCCTTGGTGGTGAAGTACGTGTCCGCCGGCACCGCGACGACGTCGTCGAACGCGAAGGACGACACGGGGGTGCCCGCCGCCTCCAGCGCCTTGCGCTCAGCCGCGCTGCCGACCCAGGCCACGATCTCGCCACGCTTGGCGAACTCGGCCGCCGCGACACCCAGCCCGACCACTTTCCGCTTGATCGACGCCGGGTCGATGCCCTCCTTCCGGGCCATCAACGTGATGAGGACGTCGGTGGTACCCCCGGCCGAGATGACGCCGAGGTTCTTGCCGGCGAGCTCGGCGACGGACTTGATGGGCTTGTCGGCCAGCGACTGCATCTCGAACGCGCTGCGCTGCACGGGCGTGCCGAAGGCCACGTACGGCGCGTTCTCGTTGGCGACCGCGGTGACGATGGAGATGGACTGGACGCGGGAGTAGTGGGTGGTCTTGGCAAGCACGCCCTGCAGGGCCTGCGGGGTGCCGGTCGACGAGATGACGTTCACGTCGAGGCCGAGCTTGCTGAAGAAGCCGGCCTCGCGGGCCACCATCTCGGGCGCGTTGCCCACGTTGTAGCCGAGCGCGGTCTGATAGGTCCGCTTGACCGTGGCCGCGGAGCCCGGAGCGGAAGACTTGTCGTCCTCACCACAGGCGGCCGCCAGGCCGACGACGGGTAACGCAATGCCGAACTTCGCGGCCAGGCCGAGCACGGCCCGCCGGTTCATGCCGGAACTTGCCATGGTGCTTCCTCTGCTTCTGTCGGGGTGGGGGTAAGAGACCGGCCGGGTCAGATCTGGTCCTCGCGGAGGACCCGCACCGACTCGTGCCAGGGGATGAGGAAGTACTTGAGCGCGACCACGATGCCGTACAGCACCAGGCCGTACGCCGCCATGAGCACGATGGAGCCGAACAGCATGTCGATCTGCAGGTTGTTCTGCAGGTTCAAGGCGTATCGACCGAGGCCCTTGTCTCCGCCGAGGTATTCGCCCACGATCGCGCCGATGGTGGCGAGCACGATCGCGACCTCCAGTCCGGCGAGGATGTAGGCCAGCGTGTACGGCAGCTCGATCCGGCCGAACCGGTACCACGTTCTGGCGCCGACCGAGGTGCCCATCTCCCTCAGGGAGCGGGGCAACGACTGGATGCCGAAGGCGGTGTTCGTCATGATCGGGAAGAACGACACGATCGCGGCGAGCGCGATCTTCGAGCCGGGCCCGAAGCCGAACCACAACACGAACAGCGGCGCGAGCGCGACCTTGGGCGTCACCTGCGTGGCCACGATGAAGGGCTTCAGCACCCGGGCCAGGACCCGCGACTTGCCGATCAGGAAGCCGAGTGTCACACCGATCACGATGGCGATCCCGAGCCCCCAGAGCGTCTCGGTGAAGGTGGCCCAGACGTGCACCTTCCAGATGTACGGATCGGTCACCTGCTCCTTGAGGGCCTCGAACACCGCGGCCGGGCCGGGGAGCACGAACGGTGAGACCCCGGTGATCGCGATGTACGCCTTCCAGATGAGGTACAGCAGCACCAGCACCAGCGGCGTGGACCACCAGACCAGCGATCGGTCGATGGCGCGGCGCCAGTTGCGGCCCGGCGGCTTCACGCCGGT
>NZ_BMPI01000028.1:85017-102502 GCF_014647515.1 Dactylosporangium sucinum
GCCGGCGACGTCCTTCGTGGTCATTTCGCAAGCTCCTGAGCGCTCGTACCTTCGCCGAGATGACTGCGCAGCCGCGCCGTGGTCGCCAGGAAGTCCTGGGTGAGGGACGCGTCGAGACTGCGCGGGCGCGGGATGGTGACCCGCAGGTCTTCGACGATCTGTCCGGGCGCGGCCCGCATCACCACGACGCGGTCGGCCAGGAAGACCGCCTCCGGCACGGAGTGGGTGACGAAGACGACCGTCTTGCGCCGCTGCATCCAGATCCGTTGCAGTTCCAGGTTCAGCGAGTCACGCGTCTGCGCGTCGACGGCGCCGAACGGCTCGTCCATCAACAGGATGTCGGGGTCGTAGGCCAGCGCCCGGGCGATCGCCACCCGTTGGCGCATGCCGCCGCTGAGCTCGTGCGGCAGTTTCCCGGCGGCCTCCGACAGGCCCACCAGGGCCAGCATCTCCTCCGCGATGCGCAGGCGTTCCGCCTTGGGTACCTTGCGCACCTCCAGCGGCACCGCGACATTGGCGAGGGCGTTGCGCCACGGCAGGAGGTTGTGCTCCTGGAAGACGAATCCCACGTTCGCCAGCAGCTTGCGGCGCGTCGTCTTGGAGGCGCCGGACAACTGTTCGCCGTTGATGAGCACGGATCCGCTGGTGGGCTGCTCCAGTCCGCCGATCATCCGCAGCAGCGTGGTCTTGCCGCAGCCGGACGGGCCCAGCAGGGCGACGAACTCACCGTCCGCTATGGACAGTCCGATCTCGTCGAGCGTGGGCGGCTTCGTCGCGTCCTGGTCGAACCGTTTCGTGACCGAGTCGACGTGAATTCCGGTCATCGGGTGCCGCCTCCATGTGCGTCTGTGCTTGCGGCCTCGAGATGGCCGAGGTGGTTTGGCATCCAGGCATCCACCACGGCCGGCACGCGGCGCCGCTCCACCGCGTCACGCGCCGCACGCAGCGCCTCGCGGAGCTCGGCAGGGGTCGTGGCGCGGGCACCGAAAGCACCCGCCGCGCGAGCCTCGGCACCGTAGTCGGGCGGTGGATCGATGCTGCCGCCGTTGTAGTCACCTGCCCGCGAGGCGTAGCCGTCGGGATAGTAGGAGTCCACGTGACTCGTACCGGTCCGGTAGCCCCGGTTGTTCGCGATCACCGTCAGTACGGGAGCGTCCATTCTGGACTGGGTCCACAGGGCGGCGTTGGCGACGCCGAAGAGGTACCCGCCGTCGCCGGTCGCGCACACGGTGGGCCGGTCCCCGGAGGCGAGCCGGGCCCCCATCGCCCCGGACGTGGCCCAGCCCAGGCTCGAGCCGCCGTTCATGAACAGCGTGCCGGCGACGCTGCGGTGCACCAGCCCCGCGGTGTCGCCGAGTTCCTCGACGAAGATGTCCTCCGGTTCGGTGATCTCGTTGAGCGCCGCACCGAGGACGGTTGGCGTGATGACCGGCCCGGCCATCGCCTCGGACACCGCCCGGGCCCGGTCGGCGAAACCGCGCACCCGGGCCCGCTCGTGCTGCTCGGCCCGGACGGCGATCCGCTCCGCGGCCGACGCGGTGCGCTGCCGGCGCAGCTCTTCGAGCAGCGCGGGCAGGAACGCCGAGAGGTCGGCGAAGAGGCGCAGATCGGCCGGGAACTCGTAGAGCGGGATCTGGGCGCAGATCGGGTCGACCCCGACGAACGCGATCCAGGTGCCGGCGGCGGGCGCCCGGTCAGCCGGGATCCAGGGCAGCGAGTGGTCCAGGACCAGCACCGTGTCAGCTTCGTCCAACCTGGGTGCGCCCCAGCGGGACCGATGGTCGTCGCGCAGGTTCATCCGGTGGCGCGTGGCGACGACGGACACGGCGAACTCCGCCGCGAGCTCGTCCAGTGCGGCGACGGCAGCCGCGTCGGTACCGACCCGGTCGGTCAGGATCAACGGACGCCGCGCCGCCAGGATCCGGCGGGCGATTTCCCGGATGCCTTCGCCGTCGCCCTCGCCCAGCCGCGGGACCGCCAACTGGTCCACCCCGGTCACCAGGCCTTCGGCCAGGTCCTGCGCGAGCACCTCCGCCGGCACCGCCAGGTACACCGGGCCGCGTGGCGGGGTCAGCGCCACCTGCATGGCGCGGGCGAGCACCAGGCCGACGTCGTCGTACGAGGCGAGCTTGTAGTCCCACTTGGTGTACTGCCGGAACAGTCCGCCCTGGTCCCAACGCTGCTGGTTCCAGAATGCCTGGCTGGTGCGCCGCTGCGGATGCGTCGCCGGGTAGCCGCTGATGAGGACGAGCGGGTACTGGCCGCGCAAGGCGGTATGCAACTCGGCGCCGAAGTTCAGTGGCCCCAGATCCGCGTGCGCGACCACGGCGGCGGGGCGGCCGGTCACCATCGACTCGCCCATGGCGGCCGAGATGGCGACGTGCTCGTGCACCGTCATCGCCAGTTGCGGCACCGCGATGCCGTGGTGCCGAGCCCGCGCGGCGGCCTCCTGCAACGGCACGAGTTCGGAGCCGCTGCAGAACCAGAGGCGGTCGACACCGTTGCGTGCCAACGTCTCCAGCAGCATCCCGGCTACGGCGGTGCCGCGCGGACGCAGCAGGCTGTGGGGGTTTGGCCGGTGACTCGCGGCCTGACCGGCCGCCGTCGTCGTCATCAAGCATTCCTTCCTGTGGAACGCCGTTTCATTGGGGGCAGAGCCTATGGGCTGCGGCGGGGGTCGGTCAACACTCCGTTCCAGCCATGGCACGGACGGATGCCGACATCCGGCGTCGCAGGTGACGAGCGGATTCGGCCGTTCGGCCGGACCACCCCTCCGCCCGCCGCCACCGAACGGCCGGCCGACGACCCCCATCCCTGACATCCAGATGGCGCGGCCAACCCCTGTTGCATATCACAGACATATATCCATGCGACGGTCTCGCAAGTAATAATGCCTCGTCCGGTGGCATCCGACAGCGGAGAAAACCGAACCCGCAGCCACCCTTGACAGCGCTTCAGGAAATACATCAGACTTTTTCCGACGACCTAGGGAGCGCCCATGACGTTCGCTGAACCGGCCCCGGGGGCCGCCGAAGTGCGGGCACGGTGAACACCGCGCCACTCCGGCTCGCGATGATCAACTCTGACGGCAAGTCGGCGCCGCCGCTGCCCGACCCCGAGGGCGTCGTCACCGAGCTGTACGAGTTGCGGCTGCGGGCGTTTGCGCGCACACCCTACGACCAGCTGTTCACGGAGCTCGGCACCCTCGACGCCGCGGAGGCCGCGATCGCCGCGGGATGCGACGCCATCTACATCGACACCTTCGCCGACTACGCGATCGAACGTGTGCGGACCGCAGCCGGCGTGCCGGTGATCGGTGCCGGTGCGGCCGCCGTCGCGGCGGCGGGTGCGCACGGCCGGCGGTTCTCCGTCGTCACGGTCTGGCCGGAGTCGATGGCCTACCTGTACGACGAGCGGCTGGCGAACTGTTCGGGCGGGCAGCATTGCGCCGGGGTGCACTTCTTCTCGCCCGAGGACGAGCTCGGCCGGCTCGGCACACGCGCTGGCGTGAAGGCGCGCATGCTGCGGCGCGAGTCGGACATCGTCGACCGGCTCGCCGAGGCGTGCCGGTCGGCCGTCCGCGCCGACGGCGCCGAGGCCGTCCTGCTCGGCTGCACCTGCATGTCCCCGATCGCCGGAAGGCTGGCCGAGTGCTGCGACTTTCCGGTGCTCGACGCGTCCGCGCTCGGGCAGCAGGCCGCGTTCGACGCGCTGCGCTGCACGACCGCGCCGGCACCACGGGCGCGCAGCCTGCGGGCCGGCACCGCGTCAAGGCTCGTGGACACCTGGCTCGCCAGCGGGTTCGCCGACGAGCCCTCACCCGACGAGTGCGACGTCTGCGTCATCGCCCTGAACGATCCCGTGTGAGTAGGAGCCAGCAACACATGTCACAACGAGCCGGGGTCGACGAACTCGCCGCCTTCCGCCAGTCCGTCCGCCAGTTGTGCCGGGAGTTCGGCCACGACTACTACCTGCGCACCAGCGAGCAGGCCGGCAACGCCCGTGAGCTCTGGCATGCGCTCGGCGCCATGGGCGCCCTGGGCGTCGCGATCCCGGAGGAGCACGGTGGCGGTGGCCAGGGCATCGAGGCGCTCGCCATCGTCGCCGAAGAGGTCGCGACCGCCGGATCGCCGCTCATGCTCATCGCGCTCTCCCCCGCCGTCTGCGCGACGATGCTGGCCCACCACGGGTCGCCGGAACAGCGCGCCGAGTGGCTGCCGGGGCTGGCCGACGGTTCCCGCGTGCTCGGGTTCGCGATCACCGAGCCGGACGCCGGCTCCAACACCCACAACATCTCCACCCGCGCGGTGTTCGACGACGGCGACTGGGTGATCTCAGGACAGAAGTACTACGTCTCCCACGTGGACAACGCCGACGCGCTGGTGGTCATCGCCAACGCCGAGGGCGGTCCCGAATCGCTGCCGCCGGGCCCGAAGGCGTTCCTCGTCCCCACTGACGCGCCGGGGCTCAAGCGCACCGAGATCAAGGTGGAGATCATCTCGCCGGAGCGGCAGTACTCGCTGTTCTTCGACGACGTGCGGGTGCCGGCCGATGCGGTCGTCGGCGGCGCGGACGGCATCAGGGTCCTGTTCACCGGCCTGAACCCGGAACGCATCCTCAGTGCCGCTCTGCTCAACGGCATCTCCAGGTACGCGATCGACAAGGCGGCGGCGTACGCCCGCACCCGGCGGGTCTGGGGAGTGCCGATCGGCGCGCACCAGGCCGTCGCGCACCCGCTCGCGAAAGCCGAGACCGCGCTCGCCGGCGCCCGCCTGCTGACTCAGGCCGCGGCCGAGGCCTACGACCGCGGAGAGACCGGCGGTGTGGCCGCGGCGATGGCCAAGCTGGCTGCCTCGGACGCCGTCTCGCTCGCGCTCGACGCCGCCGTGCAGACACACGGCGGCAACGGCATGTCCCGGGAGTACGGCCTGGCCACGTTGTCCGGGCTCGTGCGGCTGTTCCGGATCGCGCCGGTGAGCTCGGAGATGCTGCTGAACCACATCGCCCACAAGGCACTCGACCTGCCCCGCTCGTACGGATGAGCGACCCTCTCGAGGTGCGGCGGCACGGCCGGGTGGTCGAGGCCCAGCTGGCCCGGCCACCCGCCAACGCCTTGCATCGCGAGCTGTATGCCGCGCTCCGGCAGACGGCAGAACTGGTCGAGGAGGGCGAGGTGCTGCTCGTCACCGGCCAGGGCCGCCACTTCTGCACCGGGCAGGACCTCAACGAGTACGCCGCCGCAGCCGCAGCGGGCCGGGCCGCGGACGAGGTGCGGCACGGCGCCGCCGCGATCACCGCGCTGCTGCGCTGCCGCGGTCTGGTCGTCGTGGCCGCCCACGGCGCCGCCATCGGCGGTGGCGCCCTGATCGTCGCGGCGGCCGATGTCGCGATCCTCGCCGAGAGCGCCTGGCTGAGCCTGCCCGAGCTGACCGTGGGCTTCCCGCTCGGGTATGCGGTGGCGGCCCGCCTGCTGCCCGCGCCGACGGTTCGCCGGATGATGCTGGCCGGAGAGCGGGTCACCGCGGGACAGGTCGACCGGCTCGGGGCGGCCCGCGTGGTCCCCGCGGACCAGCTTCAGGTCACCGCGGCGGACGTCGCCGAGCGGATGGCGAGTCTCGACACCGGCGTCGTGTACGCCGGTCGCCCGGGCTGGGGGCCGCGCGAGCGGGCGCGAGCCGCCGCGGCATATCAGGCCGAGGTCGACACGACGGCCGCGCTGCTGGCCGCGCGGTGAGCCCGGCGGGCGCCGAGGCCGGGGCCCGCCGCGGCTCCGCCGCCTACCGGTCGGTGCCCGGCAGGCTCCAGCGCACACCCCGGGTCTGCCTGGCGTGGGCAACGACCCGGCCGTCACGCGAGTAGAGCGTCGACTCCTCGAGGCAGAACTCGTCGCTGGCCCACACCGTGTGCTGCGTCGCGTAGTGCCACCCGGCGACCAGGTCGGCCTCCATCGGCCAGAAGTGGATGCTGAACTCGATCGTCGGCACGAACACCGGACGGGTGGACTCGCCGAACAGGCCCGGCGGCAGCGCGTCGAGGCACAGCGTGGACAGGGCCGGCGAGGTCCCGTCCAGTTCGCCGGCCACCCGCGGGTCGAGCCTGGTCCAGGCCGTGGCGCCGGCGGCGAGGCTCCCCGGACGGATCAGGCGCATGTCGATGAATTCGCTGTACGCCAGCCGTCCGTACGACGGCTCGGACAGCACGATCGACTCCGGCTCGGGCAGTTGCGACATGTCCACCCGGTGGTGCCAGTGCGGTGCCGCGCCGGGTGCGCCCAGCTCGACCACGGCATAGGCGCGGGCCCGTTCCTGGTGCAGCTCGACCGCGACGCTGGCGGTCGACCTGCCCCGATGGCGCACGCGGGTGACCATCCGCGCGTCACCCGGCTGCACGCCGGAGACGAAGTGGACCGTGGCCGACAGCGGCCGGAACCCATTGCCGAGCCGGGCCGCCTCCACCAGTCGGGCGATGACGAAGCCACCGTAGATGCCCTGGACGCCCTCCCAGTGCGGGCCGAAGCGGACCGCGGACTCAACCGCGCTGGACACGGACAACCCGGCCTCCGTCGCCCGTGCCCGGCGGCGTGCCGGCCGACAGCCGGTGCCACCAGGTCAGCCCGACGGCCACCGAGTCCCCCTCGGCCTCGGTGACCGGCTCGCCGGGGGCGAACACCACCCAGTCCGCCGCGGGCGTCGACAGCAGCGGCCCCGCCGCCGCGTCCTGGACGGACACCGTGACGATCCCGTCCGTGACCGCGCCGTCGAGCCGCTCGGCGGAATGGAACACGGCGGGGCCGCCGAACCAGGCCAGCACCGTACATCCCTCCGGCGCCCGCATGTCGGTCCGCAGGAAGCGCGGCGGAATGTACGTCAGGTCGCCGGGGTGACGGCGAACCCCCTCGATGTCGAGGAACCCCGTCAGGACGATGAACTCCTCCGCCGCCAGATATCCTCCCGGCCGGATCCGCTCGAATCCGGCCGGGAACCGGCCGAGGATCGCGAACGTGTCGCCGGTCGAGTCGAGGCGCAGCAGTTCGAGGCCCAGGTTGGCGCCCGGCATCGGCACTTCGCGCCAGCGGTGGTCGCGGCGGGTCAGGTCGGCTTGGGTGATCCGGGTCATGGGCGGGCCGCCTTCGCCGCCATCGCCAGCGTCTTGCGGGCACTGCGCAGCACCGCGACGTCGACGAGCCGGCCATCGGCGTCGAGCACGACGCCCTGGCCGGCGGCCTCGGCCGCGGCGAAGACCTCGATGACCGACCGCGCCTCGGTCACCTGCGTCTCGGTCGGTGTGAAGACCTCGTGGACGACCGCGAGCTGGGCCGGGTGGATGCACGCGCGCCCGACGAAGCCCTGCCGTCGGACGCGCTGGGTCGAGCGCGCCAGCGCCGCCGGGTCGGCCGTGATCCGCGAGACCGGCCCCACCGGGGGGTTGATCTGCGCGGCCGTGCTGGCCAGGACGATCATCGTGCGGATGCCCGCCAGCTCCGCCTCGTCCTCGCCGGGGATGATGCCGGTCTCGCCGGTGAGGTCGACCTCGCCGACCTGCAGCTGGTGGACACGAGGCTGGGCCGCGATCGCGGCGGCCTCCAGCACCGATCCGGCTGTTTCGATCATCGGCATCAGCCGCGTGACGTGGTCACCGAGGCTGCTCAACAGCTCGCCGACCTCGACCACCTCCCGCGCGCTCTCGACTTTGGCCAGCACGAGACCCTTGACGGCCGGGATGCCGGCGAGGGCGGCGGCGTCGGTCAGCCGCAGCGGGGCCTGGTTGATGCGTACCCACAGCTCGGTGTCGAGGTCGGCCGGCTGCGCCCGCAACCACGCCACGACGGCCGCACGGGCACCGTCCTTGTCCTGCAGCGGCACCGCGTCCTCGATGTCGAGGATGAGCGCGTCGGCTCCCCGCCCAAGCGCCTTGGCCAGCATGGCCGGTGCGTTGCCCGGAACGTAGAGGTAGGAGCGGGGCAGTCCGGCGGCGCTCATCCGACCACCGTCTCGCCGCGCATGAGGGACTTCGCCACCACGGTCCGCAGGACGTCGTTGGTCCCCTCGCCGATGCTCATCAGGATGGCGTCCCGGTACAGCCGCTCGACCTCGAACTCGGTGGAGTAGCCGTAGCCGCCGTGGACCTTCATCGCGTCGATCGCGGCCTCCAGCGCGACCTCCGAGCAGAAGATCTTCGCCATGCCGGTCTCGCCGTCGGCGCGGCCCCGGCGCACCGCGTCCGCCGCCCAGTAGGCCATCAGACGCGCCGCCTGGACCTGGGTGGCGAGGCTGGCCAGCTTGAGCTGGATCGCCTGGAAGTCCCCGATGACCCGGCCGAAGGCCTTGCGCTGCTTCGCGTACGCCAGCGCCTCGTCATGGGCCCGCTGGGCGATGCCGACCGACCGCGCCGCGATGTTGACCCGGCCCCATTCCAGCGCCGAGAGCACCTGCTGCATCCCCTTGCCCTCGACGTCGCCGAGCAACTGCCCGGCGGGCACGCGGACGTTGTCCAGCAGGATCTCGCACGACTCCGTGCCCTTGTACCCCAGCTTCGGGATGTCCTTGGTGACCGTGAAGCCCTCGGTGTCGGACTCGATCAGCAGGACGCTCATGCCCCGGTGCGCGGGTGATGCCGCCGGGTCGGTCTTGACCAGTACCGGCAGCGGGTTGGCGTACCGGGCGTTGGTGATCCACATCTTGGTGCCGTTGACCACGTAGTGGTCGCCGTCGCGCCTCGCGGTCGTGCGGATGCCCTGCAGGTCGGTGCCGGCGTCGGGTTCGGTGAGGCCGATCCCGGTTCGCCGCCGGCCGGTGGCGAGCTCGGGAAGGTACCGCTGCTGCTGCTCCGCCGTGCCGTGCATCGCGATCAACCGGCAGGCCAGGGAATGGCTGCCCAGGATCCCGGCGACGCCCATCCATCCCCGCGAGATCTCCTCGAACACGATCGCGAAGGAGACCGGGTCCAGATCGAGTCCGCCGAACTCCTCGGGGACCGTGATGCCGAACAGCCCCATGTCGGCCATGCCCTTGACGATCTCGGTGGGGTATCGGCCGGTCTGCTCCCACTCGCGCGCGACGGGAATGATCTCCCGGTCCACGAAGTCGCGGAGGAGGGATCGGAACTCGCGCTGGACGTCGTCAAGCTGGAAGTCCACGGTGCTGCCTCTCTGCTGCGGGCGCCTGGGCCCGGTCGGGTTCGCCCTCAACGGGATGGAAGACCGGCAGCGCACGGCCGTCCGGCAGGTCGGCCCAGGCCACCCGGACCCGGTCGTCGACGACCCATTCGCCGCCGGGGTCCCGCCCCTCCAGCCGGGTCAACAGGATCGGCCCCTCGTCCAGCCGGACACGGGCGACGACGTAGGGGACCTCGATCCCCGCTCGCGGCGCCCGGTGGACCACGGTGAACGAGTCGACGGTCCCGGTGCCGGACGCGGTGCGCCAGCCGAGCCGCTCGGTCGATCCGCAGTGGATGCACAGCGCCCGCGGCGGGTGCTGGACACCGTCACACGCGCCGCACGACTGCACGACCAGCCGATGCTCGGTCGTGGCCGCCCACCAGCCCTGGGTGACCTCGTCGGCCGGGGGTACCTCGGGTGCGGTCACCGGTCCACCCCCAGGACGACCGTCGCGTGCGTGGACATGATCCCGCCGGTGCCGTGCGCCAGGGCGGTCCGGGCACCGGGCACCTGCCGCGCGCCGGCCTCGCCACGCAGCTGGCGGACCGCCTCGACGAGCAGGAGGATGCCGAACTGCCCGGGATGGCAGTAGGAGAGCCCACCGCCGGAGGTGTTGAGGGGGAAGTCCCCTCCGGGACGGATGCGCCCGCCCTGGAACCAGTCCAGCGCCTCGCCGGCACCGCAGAAGCCGAGCGCCTCGATCGTCAGGGCGACGGTGATCGTGAACGAGTCGTACACCTCGACCACGTCGATGTCCGCGGGGGTCAGCCCGGCCCGGCCCAGGGCGTCGGCACCGGACCCGACCGCGCCGGTCACCGTGAGGTCGTCGACCGCGGTCATCGAGGTGTTCGTCGTGCGCTCGCCGTATCCGAGCACCTCGACCGGTTTCCTGGCCAGATCGGCGGCGCGCTCCAGCGAGGTGAGCACGACCGCGCCGCCGCCGTCGGTGACCAGGCAGCAGTCGCCGACGGTGAGCGGGCTCGAGACCATCGTGGAGTTCAGCACGTCGTCGGCGGTGATCGGTCCCGCACCGTAGCGGAACGCCGCGGGGTTGAGCAGTGCCCACGCGCGCGCGGCGACCGCGATCTCGGCGAGCTGCTCCCGCGTGGCGCCGAACCGGTGCAGGTACTGCTGCGCCGCCATCGCGTAGTACGACAGCGGGTACAACGGGTCGTACGGCGTCTCGAACTGGGCCTCGGGCGTGTGGCTTTCGACCACGCCGGCCAGCGAGCGCGATCGGGCCGAGCGCTGGTTGGAGGCGAAGCTGACGACCACGGTGTCGGCCTGCCCGGCGTCGATGGCCTGAACCGCGCGGGCGACCATCATCTCGTACGCCGAGCCGCCGGCGTACGTCGAGTCGGTCCAGCGCGGCTCGATCCCGAAATAGTCGGCGAGCTGGGTGGCCGAGAAGCGGGAGATGCCCGTGGTGGCGAGGCCGTCCACGTCGCGCAGCCGCAGCCCGGCGTCGGCGAGGGCCCGGGTGACCGCCTGGGTCTGCAACCCCAGGATCGAGCGGCCGGTCACCCCGAGATCGCTCTCGGCCACGCCGACGATCGCGACGCCGGTGCTCACCGTGCCGCTCCCGGCCCATCGGCGGCGCCGAGCAGCACGGTGGCCGACGCCGGCTCCGCCGCCGAGCGCAACTCCTTGCCGTCGGCGTCCACCACGACGACCCGCTGCCGGACCACCACGCGATCGCCGTGGGCCTCGACGACCGTGCCCTCGCAGCGCACCGTCTCGCCGGCGAAGACCAGGGCCTTGAAGGTGAACGCCAGCTTCTGGACGAAGCATTCGGGCCCCAGCCAGTCCTGCAGCTGCTCGACGAGCAGTGCCCCGAAGACCTGGCCGTCCACGACGGGCGCCGGCAGACGGCGCGCCTTCACGAAGTCCGGGTCGTAGTGCATCTTGTGCCAGTCCCACGTCGCACCGGCGTAGGCGACCATGTCGGTGAGGGAGATCGTCCGCTCCAGCGGCGGGACGGCGTCGCCGGGCTGAGGGTTCATGCCGGCTCGCCCAGGGACACGAAGATGATCGTCTCCTCGTTGGTGGCCAGCGGCTCGCCGTCCTGGTTGCGGTACGTCGCCCGGGACGTGACGATCAGCATGTCGGCACCACCGCCCGTCTTCTTCTCGGTCATGTCGGCGATCTCCCAGGTGGCGGTCACCACGTCCTCGGGCCGGATCCGGCGATGGAACTCATAGGAGTTGCCGCCCCGCACCTTGCGGGTGTTCGGCAGCTCCAGCCCCCAGGTGTGCCCGGCGTAGCCCTCGGCGTCCATCGCCACGTTGGCGTACTGGTTGGTCTCGCAGATGAGGGTCGGCGGGGCGGTGACCCCGGCAAGCCCGTGAGCGCGGGCGTACTCGGCGTCGACGTAGAGCGGGTTGTCGTCGCCGATCGCGAACGCGAAGTAGCGGCCCGCGGCGGCGCCGAGCGGCTCGGGAGCGGTGTAGGTCTTCGTGCTCCCGATGAGCGCGCGCAGTTCGTCGGTCAGCAGACTCATCACGCCTCATCCGGGTACAGCGCGGTCGGGAAGACCTCGATCATGAACTCCGGGCGGAGCAGGCCCTTGCAGATCGCTCCGGTCGACGCCGGCCACGGCGGTGACAGCAGCCGCTCGCGCACCGGCGCGACCACCCGGTACTCCGGCAGCGCCGACTCCACGCAGTACTCCGTGGTCGCGAGAAGGTCCTGCGGGCCGAGACCGGCGTGGTCGAGCAGATGCAGAATGGCTCCGTACGTCGCCTCCGCCTGCGCCTCGAGATTGCCGGGGTGCAGCACCTGCTGGGTCTCCATGTCCAGCGCGGCGAAGCCGGACATGTACAGGGTCCGGCCCGCCTTGATGCCCGGCGCGTAGGTCAGCGTGTCATACCGCGACCAGCCGGGGTTGACCAGTTCCAGGGGGTGGCGGGACGCGGTGACGTCGATGGCCACCAGCGACTCCGGATGGTGCAGCCGGCTCATGAGGATGCCACCCGAGCCCGGGTAGACGCCCGCCCCACCGAGACGCTCCTTGCGCACGTTGTGCGCCTTGCGGTACACGGTGCGGGTCTCCGGGGTCGAGTAGTCGTAGGTGGTGACGGCCGCGTCGATCGACAGGCCCGCCGCCCGCAACAGCTCGTCGGCCTTGTCCAGGCAGTAGGCATACTGGCCGACGAAGTCGCCTGGGTGGACGACGTCCCCGTTCGCGTCGATCGGGACGACGGTAGGCAGGTAGACGGCGCCGTCGTGCCCCTCCCGGACCGGCGACGCCGCCCACACGCCGGCCTCGCGCGGCTCGCTCGCCACGCGCAGCTGCCGGCCGCCACCGTCAACCGCGTGCAGCTCGACCTCCAGGAAGGCCGTGGAGCGGACCAGCCGCTCGACGACGATCGTGGAGACGGTGGGCTCGTGGCCGCCGAAGACCTCCCGGCGCACTCCGGCGGCGGCCGCGTAGTCGCCCAGGCCGGCCACGGTGACGTTCTCGGTCACCCGCGTGACGTCCTGCGGACCGAGGCCGGCGCCTTCGAGAATGGTGAGGACCTTCTGGTAGGCGGTCCGCGCCTGCTGCTCCATCGAGCCGCTGACGGTCATCTTGCCGATGGACTTGTCGAAGGCCGCCGAGGTGTGCCCCGAGGTCCAGGCCGCCTTGCCGGCTGCGAGACCGAGACAGAACGTGAAACCGTCGTAGGGAAACCACGGGAACTCGGCGGGCCGGATGGCGTGCAGCGTCATGCTTCTCCCTCGGTGCGAGCCGCCGCGGCGGTGCGCGCCACCACTGCGAGAACGGCGTCGATGTCTGGCTGGTCGGCGAGCGATTCGACCCGGGCGACGAGCTCGGCGGTGTCCGTGCCGGCGTTCCCGGTGAGCTTGGCCAGCAACGCGGCACGGCTGAGCGGCTGTTGCGGTCCACCCGCGCTCCGCGTGACGGCGCCGACCACCGCACGGCCGTCATGCAGCGTGACCCGCACCCGGCCGGGTGCGTCGGCGGCCACGACGGCCGCCGGAGCGACGTTCCACCGGACGCGCGCCGCGAGGGCCGCGACGTCGGGGCGGGCGATCGAATCGCTGTCGAAGGTGTCGAGCCCGATGCGGCCGTCGGTGACCAGCGCGGCCACGCTCCACGGCAGTGAGAACTTCGCGGCGTACGCGCTGGCGGGCCGGGTCAGGTCGCGCGAGGCGGCACAGACGACCGCGGCGGAGTCCGGGTGCACGTCGGCGACGATGGTGTCGACGTCGCCGGGACCGAACGCGATCTGCTCCCGCGCGGCGAGCACCGCGTCGAGCGTCGCGTGCGAGAGCTGGCAGGCCGGGTAGGGCTTGATACCGATCCGCGTGGTCTCCCACACCGAGCCGAGCCCGGCCGAGATCACGCTCGGGTCCACCGGGCCCTCGGTCAGCGCGTCGTAGACGCTGTGGGGGCCGTCGAAAACCGTCTCCGGACCGGTGGCACCGGCCGCCGCCAACCGTGCCGCCATGAGTCCCGCCTGGGCGGCGAAGCCCGGGTGGAGCTGCTTGGTCGCGGCGCCGGTGCCGAGGAAGGCCAGCAACCCGCCGGCCTGGCTGCCGGCGATGCCGAGCGCATTGACCGCCTGCGTGCGGTCCAGGCCGGTCAACCGGGCGGCGACCAGCGCCGCGGCGAAGACACCGGCGGCCATGGTCGCGTGCAGGCCCCGGGCATGGAAGCCGTTGGGCGCGGCAGCGGCCACCCGGCACACGGTCTCGTAGCCGACGACGGCGGCGTCGAGGACCTGGGCGCCGGTCGCCCCGACCTGCTGGCCCACGGCGAACGCCGCCGGCAGCACGACCGCGGTCGCGTGGACGAGCCCTCCCGCGTGTGTGTCGTCGAAGTCGAGCGCGTGCACGAGGGTGCCGTTGGCCAGCGCGGCGGCGGGTGCGGAGACCTTGCCGTGCGCACCCAGGATGGTGGCCTCGGGCGCACCCCCCAGTCCGGCGGCGACCTCGATCGCCGGTTCGGCGGCCCGCAGGCGCAGCGCGCCGAGCGCCGTACCGAAGCCGTCGAGCAGGTGGCGCACGGCGGCTTCGCGCACCGGGTCGGGGAAGCCGGTGGCCCTCAGCCCCCACTCCGCCAGCTCCACGGACCTCATCGAGAGGCCGCGTCCGTATCGGCGCCGCCCCGCGGGACGGCGGGCGCGGGCTGCTTGCCGAAGGCACCCTGGACCTTGAGCGACTCGACGCTCTCCTCGTCGAGCCCGAGGATGGTCCGCATCACCAGGTCGAAGTCCTCGTTGCGCCGGGGCGCGCGGCGGTAGGTCGGCGGCTGGGAGCCGACGCGCACGGGCGAGGCGACCTGCTCGACGGTCCCGAACCGGGGGTGCTCGGTCTCCACGATCAGTCCGCGGGCCCGGGTGTGCTCCTCACGGAGGGCGGCCGGCACGTCGTTGATCGGGCCACAGGGAATGCCGGCGGCGTAGAGCAGCTCCAGCCACTCGTCCACGGACTTCTCCAGGAAGATCGCTTCCAGGAGCGGGAGCAGTTCCTGGCTGCGCTGCTGGCGGCCGGAGAAGGTGCCGTACGGCGAGCCGGCCGCCGCCCATTCGGCATGGCCGACGACCTCGGCCAGGCGGGCCCAGAACTTCTCCTTCGCGCAGCCCACGACCATCCAGCCGTCCTTGGCCTCGAACGCCTGGAAGGGCACCAGCGAGGGGTGCGCGGAGTGCCGGGTGCGGGCCGGGGTGAACCCGGCGTTGAGGTGCCAGGTGGCCGGATAGGTCAACATGCCGATCGCGGTGTCGTAGAGGCTGACGTCGCAGTCCATGCCGACGCCGTCGCGCCGGGCGGCGTGGACACCGGCGAGCAGCGAGATCGCGGCGACCAGGCCACCGGAGTAGTCCACGAGCGACAGGCCCGACTTCGTCGGCGGTCCGTCCGGCTCGCCGGTGAGGTCCATCCAGCCGCCGAGTCCCTGCAGCACATAGTCGTAGCCGGGCTCCTTCCGGCGCGGGCCTGTCATCCCGAAGCCGGTCAGCGACACGCAGACGATCCGCGGGTTCAGATGCTTGAGGTCGTCGTACGTGATCCCGATCTTCGCCGGCACGTCGCCGCGGAGGTTGGAGTAGACGACGTCGGAGACCTTGACCAGTTCCTCGAAGACCTTGCGACCCGGCTCGCTCGACAGGTCCAGCGAGAGGCTGCGCTTGTTCCGGTTGAAGGTCTCGAAGAACAGCGAGTCCTCCTCCTCGCCGTACGGCGGGACGTAGCGGCCGACGTCACCGCCGACCGCAGGGTCCTCGATCTTGATGACCTCGGCGCCGAGATCGGCGAGGTGCACGCTCCCGAACGGCCCGGCGCCGTACTGCTCGACGGCGATGATGCGCAGGTCGGCTAGGGGTTTCATCGGGCGCCTCCGGTGAGGTCAGCGATCATCGCGATGATCTCGTCCTGTGCTTTGCGGGTGTCTTCCGCGGCGATGCCGTGCGTCGGGGGGCTGAGCTTGACCGAGTCGGCCTTGCCCGCGTAGGCGGCGATGCGGGCGGCCACGTCGTCACGGTCGCCGGCCATGGTCAACGTGTCGATCATCTCGTCGGTCACGCTGTCGGCGAGATGATCGGCTCCCTTGCCGGAGCGGAAGGCATCGACGACGGCCCGCTGTCCCTCGCCCAGGTCGTGGAACTCGAAGAAGTCGGCATACGTCCGCACGCTGGCGTAGAAACCGACGAGCCCCGCGGTGCGCCGCCTGGCCACCTTCGGGTCGCGGTCCACCGAGCAGCACGCCGACACCACGACGTCGAGGTCCGCGCGGGTCCTGCCCTCGGCCCGGGCGAGGCCCAACTCGAGGTCGGGCAGGATCCGCTGGGTCAGGTACGCCGGCGAGCAGAGCTCGTGGCTGATCCATCCGTCACCGATCGCGCCGGCGAGGCGGGTCATGTGCGGGCCCATCGCCGCGAGATACACCGGGATGTCCGGGCGGGCTGGCGCGAACGGGCGTTCGTAGCCGCGGATGCGCATGGGCTCGTACTCGCCCGGGAGGTCGATGGTCTCGCCGGTCGTGGCGGTCGCCCAGAAGTGCCGGATGTTGCGCACGGTCTCCTTCATGTGCGCGACCGGCTTGCCGAACCGGGCGTTGTGCCAGTCCTCGTTGAGGCGCTGGACACCGCTTCCCAGCCCGAGCACGAACCGTCCCCCGCTGAGTTCGTCGAGGTCGAGCGCCTCCAGCGCGGTGACCATCGGGCTGCGGGTGAACGCCAGCATGATCGACGTGCCGACCTGGGCGGTCTCGGTCGCCTGCGCCAGCGCGGCGGCGGTGCCGGTGGCGCTGCGGTGCAGCTCCGACACCCACAGCGCTTCGGCGCCGGCCGCTTCCGCCCGGCGTCCCGCGTCGGCCAGCTCCGCGAGCGTCTCTCCCCAGGGCTGGTACGTGATGCGCAGGCTCATGCCCCCTCCGCTGCGCTCCGGGCCGCTCATGCGACGCTCGGGTCCAGCGACAGCGGCTTCTTCCCCTCCGGGAAGATGCCCGCCAACTGCTCGGCGCCGCGCTTGTAGACGTAGAACATGCGCTTGAAGCTGCACACCTCGTCGCCGTGCTGGTTGAGCGTCCGGGTGCGGACGGTCACGATGCCGGCGTGCGGGCGGCTGGCCGACTCGCGCTTGTCGAGCACGATCGACTCGCTGTACAGCGTGTCGCCGGCAAAGACCGGATGGGTCATCCTGATCTCGTCCCATCCGAGGTTGGCGAATGCGTTCTGGGTGAGATCGGTGACGCTCTGGCCGACGGCGATGGCCACCGTCAGGGTCGAGACCACGAGCGGCTTGCCGAACTCGGACCTCGCGGCGTACTCGGCGTTGAAGTGCATCTGGTTGGTGTTCATGGTCAGCAACGTGAACCAGGTGTTGTCCGCCTCGCTCACCGTTCGGCCCAACGGGTGCTGATACACCGCGCCCACCTCGAAGTCCTCGAAGAAGCGTCCCGTCCAGCCTTCTGCCATCGCCATGTCAAGCCTTTCCAGGTATCCGCGATCCGGTCCTTCGACTCTAAATGTCTGACATTTTGCTGTCAAGGGTAGGAACGAGCACCGAAGCGGGAAACTCCAGGTGATGCGGCTGCGTTTTAAATATCAGACGTATTGCGGTACGAGCGACCGGACACCCGTTTCACGACACGCGGACGCGCCGGCTGCCGCGCACCGCCGACGGCCCGGCCGGCATGGTCGCCCGGCCGCCGGGCGCACGACGCCGCGACAGCCGGCCGTGCCGATCGCCGACGGCCTGCCGGCCCGCCGCGCCCACCGGCAACGGCGCGGCCGGCGCCAGGTGGCGGAGCGTGGCCGGAGCGTGGCCGGAGCGTGGCCGGAGCGTGGCCGGAGCGTGGCCGGAGCGTGGCCGGAGCGTGGC
>NZ_BMPI01000028.1:102601-138018 GCF_014647515.1 Dactylosporangium sucinum
TCAGACGCCGGTCTCCCGGCGACGGCCTACGCGCTGGTGGTCTGCCGGTCGCCGAGCGTGGTGATACCGGTCAGTCGCGATCGTCACCGGCCGGCCGGTTGTCACGGTAGGCCTGGCGCAGCCGGACGAGATGCTCGCTCATCGCCCTCGCCGCCGCGTCACCGTCACCGTCGTCGATCGCACGCAGGATCGCCTCGTGGTCGTGATCGACCTGGCCCCAGAACTCTTGCGGGACGTCCGGGTCGAGGAAACGCGCCTGCAGGACCCGGAACACCGGCTCGGTCATGACCGCGAGCAGGCCGTTGCCCGTGGCCTTGACGACAAGTCCGTGGAAGTTGCGGTGTTCGCGGAACTTGCCCCCGCGTCCCCGGCTCATGATCTCCCGGTCGATGGCTTCCCGCAGCGCCGCGAGATGCTGCTGGTTCCGGCGATGCGCGGCAACCCGCGCGGCCGGCACCTCGAGCAGCTCACGAGCCTCCAGCATGTCGGCGACCGAGACGTCGGTCCCGGACAGCAGTCCGATGCTCGTCTCGAGGTATTCGCTGACCTGATCGAGCTGGACCCGGGCCACGAACGTCCCGCCGGTCGTTCCCCGGGTCGTCCGGATCACGTCTCGGGACGCCAGGGCGCGCAGCGCCTCCCGGATGGTGCTCCGGCTCACCCCGAAGGCGCTGGCCAGCTCGGCCTCGGAGGGCAGCCGGTCGCCCGCGGCGAGCGACCCGCTCAGGATGCGCTGCAGGAGCTGGTCGGTCACCTGCTGGTAGGCCGGCCGGATCCGGCTCAACGACAGCGCGTCGGCGACCGCCGATCGCGAGACGACGGCCTTGTCGTCGGTGACCTTGCCCGACGTCTTCGATCCCCGTGTCATGACTGCAGGCACCTCCGCGGCGAACATGAACGCATCAGTGTTTCACTTCTTACGGCTGTTGATGTAATCCGCACGAAGTTCACGCTTGAGAATCTTCCCACCGGGGTTCCGTGGCAATTTCGCCACGACGTGCCATTCGCGCGGAACCTTGTACTTTGCGATGTGTTGCCGCACATACGTCTCCAGGTTCCCCATGTCGAGCTGCTCGGATCCCGCCCGCGCGACCACGAACGCCGCGATGCGCTCGCCGTACACGTCGTCGGGGACGCCGATGACCGCCACGTCGTCGACACCCGCGTGCTTGGCGACCGCCTCTTCGATCTCGCGAGGGAAGATGTTGACGCCGCCGGCGATGATCATGTCCTTCTTCCGGTCGACGATGGAGATGAAGCCCTCGTCGTCGCGCACCGCGATGTCCCCGACCGTGACGAAGCCGTCCTCGGTCGTGGCCTCGCGCGTCGCCGCCTCGTTGTTGAGGTAGCCCTTCATGAGCAGGGGCGAGCGCGCGAACAGCTCACCCGGCACCCCGGCCGGAACCTCTTGCCCGGCGTCGTCGAGCAGCTTGACCTCGTTCATGAACCACGGGTGCCCGACGCTGCCCGCCTTGCGCATCGAGTCCTCGGGTCGCAGGTCGGTGACGATGGAGCACTCCGTCGACCCGTACAGCTCGTGGATGCCCACATTCGGAAACGCCTCGTGCACCCATTCCTTCAGCGCGACCGGCAGCGCGGCGGCGTTGAAGTAGAGCGTCCGCAGCGCCGACAGATCGTACCTGGCCGCCGGCTCCTCGACGATCCGGCGGATCTGCTGGGCGTGGGTGGGCACCAGGAAGACCGTGTTCGACCGGGAGACCTCGAGCATCTTCAGGAATTGCTCCGGGTCCCAGCTGCGCAGGACCGACACGGTGCCACCGAGCTGCGGCCCGGCGAAGCCGAAGGCGAACCCGGCGCCGTGGTAGAGCGGCGCGACCGCCATCGTGCTGCGGGCGGGGCCGAGGCCGTATTCGATGGCCGCCGCGTAGCTGGTGAGCACGCGCCCCCGGTGGGTCAGGACGACGCCCTTGGGTTGTCCGGTCGTGCCCGAGGTGTAGGTGATGCAGAAGGCGTCGTTCTCGTCGACGACGACGCTCGGATCCCGAGGCTCCGCCCCGGCGAGCAGGTCCTCGTAGTCCTCGCCGACGCTGCCGTCGAAGCTGAACACCTGGTCCATGCCGTCGATGAAGGTCGCGGTGTTCGGTGCGAGCTCAGCCTCCATGATCAGCACACGGGCGCCGGAGTGGTGGACGATGAACTCGTTGTCCCCGGAGCTGTTCTTGGGGTTCAACGGAACCATGGGCAGCCCCGCCTTGGACAGCCCGGCCGCGATCTCGAAATACTCCATCCGGTTACCGCTCAGGAGCGCCACCGGCTCGCCGGGCCGCAGGCCGCGACGCAGCAGCGCGTTGCCCAGCCGGTTCGAGCGCTCATCCAGGCCGGCGAACGTGAGCTGCCGGTCGCCGTCGACGACCGCGACCCGGCCGGGCGCCGCCCGCCCGAACTCCCGGATACCGTTGGCCATGTTGAGCTGTGTGATACCCACGATCCCTACTCCTGGCTTCCCTGATTCATCAGCATGACCGCTGTTGCCTCCATGACCGGATCTCCACCGTGCTCGCGGACGAGCCAGCGGTACTCCCGGATCACCTTGCCGCTCTTCGTGGCCCGTTCCACCCCGGGTGTCAGCTCCAGGCTGAGCACCTGCCCCGCCCGGACCATCCGCAGGAACGTCACCGACTTCAGTTCGACGAGCGCGATCGCGTCGTCAAGCGCGCCCGACTGCTCGGCGAGGCCGCCGGCCAGCAACAGGACGCCCTGCCCGGGCAGCGGCGCGGCCACCCCGGACGACCGCTGCGCGGGTGTCGGGTTGAACAACGGATGCGTGTATCCGCCGCTGGCGACGAGACCCTCGATGAGCTCGGCGGTCACCACCACCGTGGGCGACACCGTCGGCGCGGCCATCAGACGTTCCCCCACTGCGGTTCGCGCTTCTCGACGAACGCACGGTAGCCCTCCGCCATGTCAGGAACCTCGTCCAGGAAGCGGCTGAACATCTCCCGCTCCAGCCGGAGCCCCTCGGCGAGCGGCAGGTCCCCCGCCGCGTTCAGCAGTGCCTTGACTGTCGCGATCGCCGGCCGGGACCGCCCGCGGAGCGAGTCGGTGATCTTGGCGACCTCGGCGGCGAGGTCGGCCAGCGGCGCGTGGGCGATCGCGAGTCCCCACTGGACCATCCGCGGTCCGTCCAGCCAGGTGGGCGTGAGCAGCAGCGCCCGGGCCCGCTGGTCACCCAGCTTGCGGTGGGCGCGCATGCTCGCGCCGGCGCCCGGGACCATGCCGAAGCCGAGGTGGATGTCCCCGACCCTGGCCTCGTCCGCGGCCACCACGAAGTCACAGGCGAGCAGCAGCTCGAAACCGCCGGCACGGGCCAGGCCGTTCACCGCCGCGATCGACGGGACGGGGAAGTCCTGGAGGCGGTCGAGCAGCCTGTGGTAGCCGCGGATGAACGGCACGAACGTGCCACCGGGATCGGCGAAGCACGCACCGAGGAAGTCGATGTCCATGCCGACGCTGAAGGCCCGCCCGACCCCGGTGACGACGATCGCGCGCAGCGACGTGTCCCGCTCGGCGGCGTCCAGCGCGGCGTTGAGCCCGGCGACCACGTCGGGCGTGATGCTGTTCATCGCGCCGGGGCCGTCCAGGACGACCCGGAGCACCTGGTTCTCGGCCGTGAACCGGACGGTCGTCATGCGTCGCCTCCGTCCGTGTCGTGCGCGGCGCCCGGATCGAGCGCGAACGCGAGGAGTTCACGCGCGTAGTCGTGGGGTGCCCGAAGATGCGGCTGGCCGCGCAGCCCGGGCAGCGTCACGAGGCGGGCGTCGCGGGCCAGCGCCAGCGCCACCGGATCCTTGTCGGCGAGCAGGTCGAGCTCGGCGTCGAGCAGCAGCACCGGCGCTGCAACCGCGGCCAGCGGCGCCGCCGGATCGTGCCGGAAGGCGGCCTGGTAACCCCAGTCGTACCGCGCGGCGACCCGCATCACCTCGACGACCCCGACCTGGAGCATCTGCGGCGAGAGCCCCGGCCAGATCCGGCGATACCGCTCGACGGCCCAGGCGAACTGCGCCCCCTCGGCGTCGAACGGCACCTCAGGGGTCCAGGCCGCGATGTACCGCGCGCGCTCCTCGTCGCTGAACAATGCGACACCGCTGAGTACCAGCCCGGCGACCCCCCGGTCGAAGGCGTGCGCCATCTCGATCGCGATCGAGGCCCCGGTGTGGACCCCGCCGAAGACCGCGTTCTCCATGCCGATCGCCGCCGCCGCCCGGGCCAGCACCCGGGCGTAGTCGGGGATCTCGAAACCGGCCCGTGGCGGGGCGTCCGAGGCGCCGTACCCCGGCGTGTCGAACGCGACGACCCGGGCCTGGCCCGCCAGCAGCGGGAGAACCTGCTCGTAGACCTGTGACGACAGCGGCGACTCGTGGAAGAGGCCGATCCACGGGCCGGTGTCGCCCGCGGTGCGGAAGTGGACCTGCCCCCACTCGGAGTCGACGTATCCGCCACGGGTCCTCATGCCGGCCCCCCGGCGGTGCCCGTGACCCACGACATCGCGGCTGCGTCGACGACGGTCACTCTCCTGTCCACGTTCACTCCTGACCGCCCGCCGCGCCGGGCCGGAATCCGGCGGTGGTGACGGAGGTGTCACCGGCGAATGCCTTGTAGGCGTGGCGCTCCCGGGGGTCGGCCGACAGCCGGGCGGAGAGCAGCGTCTGGGTGTAGGCGTGCCCCGGCGCGCTGAACAGCTGCTGGGTCGGTGCCGTCTCGACGACCTCGCCCAGGTACATCACCGCGATCCGGTCGCTGACCCACTCCACCGTGTGCATGTCGTGCGACACGAAGAGGTACGCCATGCCGTACTCCTGCTGCAGTTCGGCGAGGAGGGCGAGGATCTGTGCCCGGATGGACAGGTCGAGCGACGATGTCGGCTCGTCGAGCACCATGAACCGTGGCCGGCTGATGATCGCCCGGCCGATCCCCACCCGCTGCTGCTGCCCGCCGGACAGCTCGCCCGGAAGCCGGTTCGCCACGGTCGCGGGCAGCCCGACCCGGTCGAGCGTCTCGAGCACCTGCCGGCGGATCTCCTTGGTACCGAGGCGCGGATTGTGGATCTCCAACGGCTCGGCGACGATGGCGCCGATCGAGAGGCGGGGGTTCAGGGACTCGTAGGGCTCCTGGAAGACGATCTGCATGGTGGCGCGCTGCGCCCGCAGTTCCTGGGGACTCAGCGCACCGAGATCCTTGCCGGCGAACGTCACCGTGCCCTGGTCGACGTCGAGGAGCCGCAGCACGGCCCGGCCGAGCGTCGACTTGCCCGAGCCGCTCTCGCCGATGACGGCGAGCGTCTCTGCCTCCTCGATGCGCAGGGACACGCCGCGCAGCGCGTGGACCGGGTTCCCGCCCCGCCGTCGCGGCGGGAAGGTCTTGTGGACGGCGTCCACCTCAACGAGCGACATTGAGCTTCTCCCCTGGCTTCGGCACCGAACGGATCAGGCTCCTGGTGTACTCGTGCCGCGGGTCGACCATCACGTCCATCACCGGTCCCGTCTCGACGACCTCGCCGGCGTACATGACGATGACGCGCTGGCAGTACTGCGCGATGACGCCGAGGTCGTGCGTGACGAGCAGCATGGACCGGCCCTCGTCCCGCACCAGGCCCGAGATGAGATCCAGGATCTGCGCCTGCACGGTGGCGTCGAGGCCGGTCGTCGGCTCGTCGGCCATCAGGATCGCCGGCGACAGCGTGGTCGCGAGGGCGATGACGACGCGCTGCGCCATACCCCCGGACAACTGGTGGGCGTAGCCGTCGAGGACCCGCTCCGGCGCGACGATTCCTACGCTCCTGAGCATCGCAAGCGCGATCTCGCGCGACCTCGCCTTCCTCACCCCGGTGGAGTGCGCGCGCTGCACCTCGTAGAACTGGCGCTCGATCGAGTAGATCGGGTTCAGCGAACCGAACGGGTTCTGCGCCACGAAACCGATCTTCTCGCCCCTGATGTGGCGCATCTGTTTCGCCGATGCCCGGGCGATGTCGATGTTTCCGGCAAATTCGATCTTGTCCGCGGTAACCGTGCTATTGGGCCCGAGCAGCTTGAGAATGCCCTTGACGGTCGTCGACTTGCCGCAGCCGGACTCGCCGACGATCCCGACGATCTCGCCCTTGTACAGGTCGAGGTCGACGCCCTTGACCGGGTGGACCGTGCCGTCGGGGCTGTCGATGCGGACGGCGAGGTTGCGGACTTCGAGAACCCGTTCGCTCGACGGGGCGCTCATCGGTGGGTCCTTGCCGTGCGGTCGCCGATGGCATCGGCGAGCTGGTTGAAGGCGAGGACGCACAGGAGCACGGCCAGGCCGGGGAAGGTCGCGATCCACCACTCGCCGGACGACATGTTCCCGGCACCGTCTCGGATCATCCCGCCCCACGACGGGGTCGGGGCACTGACGCCGACGCCGAGGAACGACAACGAGGCGATGACGACGATGGCGTTGGCAATGGTCAGCGAGGTCTGCACGAGGATCACTCCCCAGACGTTGGGCAGCAGGTGGCGCACCATGAGCCGGCGCGGGGAGGCACCCATCGCGATGGCGGCCTCGACGAACCGGCTCTCCCGGATGGACAGGACCTCACTGCGCAGGAGCCGCATGTAGCGCGGCACGTTGATCAGTGCGATGGCCACCACGACCATGTAGAGCTTGTTGCCCGAGACCGAGACGAGCGCCAGGGCCAGGATGAGCAGCGGGAAGGCCTGGAAGGCGTCGAGCCCGCGCACGAGGCGCTCGCTGCCCTTTCCCTTGGTGCTCGCCGCCAGGCCGAGCGGGACACCGATCAGCAGCGAGAGCACCGTGCCCGCCAGGGCGAGCGAGAGGTCGATGCGGGCGGCGTCGATGACCCGGGAGAACACGTCGGCGCCGGTGCCGTCGGTGCCGAACCAGTGTGTGCCGCCCGGCCCCACGAGCGACGACGCGCTGTCCGTGCCGGTCGGGTCGAACGGCAACGGGGCGACGAGGCTGGCGAGCAGCAGCAGGGCGATGAACAGCACGCCGACGAACGCGCCGGGGTGCTGTTTGATCAGCCCTCGCGCGAGCCGTGCCCTGGGGGCGGTGAAGGTCTCACGCATGCGCGATCCTCGGGTCGAGTAGCCCGACGACGATGTCGAGCAAGGTGTACGTGACGAGCGTGATCGACCCGGCGATCAGGACCATGCCCTGCACGACCGGAAGGTCCAGGCGCAGGATGCCCTGCAGCGCCCACGAGCCGACGCCGTTCCACGCGAAGATCCGCTCGACGATCGCCTCGCCGCCCAGCAGGGCCGCGAAGATCACCCCCGCGTAGGTGACGATCGTGGCACGGGCCTCCACGAAGGCGTACCTGACCACGGCGCGCTCCGGCAGGCCCATCGCGCGCGCGAACTGCGCCTGCTGGGAGTTCATCGCCTTGCCGACCGTCGTCCGCGCCGTTTTCGCGAAGTAGGCGGCGTAGACGAGCCCCAGCGTGAGGACCGGCAGCATCAGGTGCTGCAGGGCCGACCAGAACACCGGCATGTCGCCGGCGATCAGGGCGTCGAGGGGGATGACCCCGGTGACGCGCGACGGCGCCGTCTCGACGATGCCGAGCTCCCCGGAAGGGGCGGGTGCCCACCCGGCCAGGAAGAACAGGAAGTACACGAGCATCAGGCCGAGGAAGAAGTCGGGGATCGACTGGAACACGCTGACGCCGAGCCGGCCGACCTTGTCGGGTAGCCGGCCGCGGAAGTACGCCCCGGTGACCCCCACCCCGATCCCGATGATCGCGGCCACGATCACCGACAGGATGATCAGCTCCAGCGTCGCCGGCAGCTTCTGCAGGATCTCCGAGGTCACCGGCTGCTTCGAGTAGTAGGACTCGCCGAGATCCCCGCGCAGCACCCCGCCCATGTAGTCGACGTACCGCTCCCAGAGCGGCCTGTTGAGGCCGAGTTCCTCAGCGATCGCGGCAACCTGCTCATCGCTGGCCAACGGGCCGGCAATGACCTTCGCCGGGTCTCCGGGGGTGACACTGACCAGGAGGAAGGACAGTGTCATCACCCCGAAGAGCGCCGCGATGAGGAAGCTCAGCCGAGCAAGCACCATGCGGGCAGGTCCGGCCGCCTTCGGCGGCTTCCGGGTCCGCAGGCCTGGTGTGGTGCTCAGCGACATGAGATCAGCCCCGGCTCAGTTCCTGGAACATCGCCCCACCGGTCGGCAGCGCGACGAAGCCCTTCAGGTCCTTCGCGACGCCGGCCAGGTCTGGCACCTCGACGAGCGAGATGATCGGCTCGCCCTCGGCCACGACCTTCAGCGCCTGTCCCACGACCGCGTCCCGCTCGGCACCGGGCGCGAGGCCGAGCGCCTGCTGGGTGAGCCGGTCGAGCTCCGGATTGCTGTAGCCGCTCTTGTTCAAGGACGAGCCCTTGAACAGGTACAGGTACAGCGCGAAGCCGATGTCCGGCTGCGACGGGCGCTCCGTGTAGAGGTAGGACTGCAGCTTCTTCGCGCTCACGGCACCCTCGAAGTCCGCGACCGAGGGAACGGCCTTGAGGGACGCCTTGACGCCGACCTTGGCCAGGTCCGCCTGAATCAGGCGGCCGAGGTTCTCGGCATACGGTCCGGGCCGCTCGGTGCTGAAGGACAGCTCGATGTCCAGCCCGTTGGGGTAGCCGGCCGCGGCGAGTTCCTGCTTCGCCAGCTCGGGGTCGTACTTGCCCAGCTCCGGCTGGTTGTCGAAGAGCACGCTCGACATCGGCGTGTAGGCGGGCTTGGCATACCCCTGGTAGATCGAGCTGACGATCGCGTCACGGTTGATCGCGTGGCTGATCGCGTGGCGCACCTCGGGCTTGCCCAATGCCGGATCGGCCATGTTCACCGACAGGTTGTGCCGGTTGGAGTCGGGCTGCTTGGAAACCTTGGCACGCGAACTGGCATCGATCTTCTTCAGCTGATCGATCGGCGGCTCCGAGATCATGTCCACGTCACCCGACATCAGCAGCTGCGCACGCGACGACCCCTCGGGGACCGCCTTGAGCACGATCTCCTTGAAGTACGGCTTCGTGTCGAAGTAGTTCGGGTTCTGCTCCAGGCGGACCTCCTGGCCGGGGTTGAACGACTTCAGCTGGTACGGGCCGAAGCCGGCGGTGTGGTCCTTGAGCCACTTGGCGGCCCACGGGTCGTCCGTCGTGGCGTGCTTCTTCACCTCGGTCGAGTCGAGGATGCCAAGGATCGGGTAGGCGAGGATGGACAGGCTCACCGCCGACGGCTTGTTCAGGCGGTACTTCAGCGTGTAGTCATCGACCTTCTCCCACGGCTTCTCCTTGTTGACGTTCGCCGTCGGGAGCAGGACGCCCGCCTGCAGGGACGTCGGGGTCGAGAGCATGCGCTGGAAGGAATAGATGACGTCGTCCGCCTTCAGCTCGTTGCCGTACTGGCTCTTGACGCCCTTACGGAGCTTGAAGGTGTATTCGGTGCCGGCGGCGTTGGCCTCGTAGGACTCCGCAAGCGAGAGCTTGAGGTCCTTGACGCCGATGATCTTGTCGCCACCCTTACTGGTGTCGTACTCCAGCAGCGTCGCCATGTAGGCGTCGGAGGTCATGACCCAGTTGAGCCCGGTGAAGACGTTCGGATCCAGCTGCGTCGGTGTGGTCGTCCAGGCAACACGCAGAGTATCCGAACCCGAGGCACCGCTCGGCGACGATGACCCGCCGCCGCTACAGCCAGCGACAGCGACGGCGATGACCGAGATCGCCGCCACGCCGAGGCTGCGCACAGTCCCTGAACGCATCTCAACTCCAAACTGTCAGCGCCGACCACGGGTCGGCAATACGTCTGACATTAGGGTGACAGCGCTCACAGACGCAATACCCACGGATCACGGTAGCGTTTCGACACACCACCCGAGCAGCCATGAATGCCCAGGCCCCGTGACGGGGAGGCGACGGTAGCGTACCGTTCCGGCAGCCGGTGACTGATTTATCAGACGTTTGGATTCAGGGAGCTAGCGATGCTGACGGCGGCGCCGTGGGACGAGCCCGACGAGCTGACTGCAGTGCGCGGCATGGTCCAGCGGCTCCTCGGCCGCCACCTCCCCCTCGACCGAGCGCTCGAGCTCGACCGAACCGGCTCGTTCGACCGGGCCACCTGGGAGGCCCTGGGCGCGGCGGGGCTGCTCGGCCTCGGCGCCGACGAGGATGCCGGTGGCAGCGGCGGCACCGTGCGGGACGCGGTGGCCGTGACCGAGGAGCTTGCCCGCGTGCTGCCCAGCCTCGCCGTCGACTACGTGCTCAGCGGCATGGCGATGCGGATGCTCACCGACACCGGCAGCGACCGGGCCCGCCGTTGGCTGCCGGACATCGCGTCCGGCCGGAGGATCTGCTCGTTCGGGCTGAGCGAGCCCGGTGTCGGCACCGACCTGCTGAACCTGGCGACGACGGCCCGTGAGGTCGACGGGCAGTGGGTGGTCAACGGCCGGAAGACCTGGATCTCCCTCGCCAGCGAGGCGGACGTGGTCTTCACGCTCGCGCGCACCGATCCCGCCGAGCCGGCCCACAAGTCCCGCGGCCTGAGCCTCATCGCGGTCCCGACCGACCAGGACGGCGTGACGATCCGGCGGGTCCACCTCGCCGGCATGCGTGCCGCCATCACATGCGAGGTCTTCCTGGACGACGCGTCAGCACCGCTGGACAACCTCGTGGGCACGCGCGGCCGCGCGATGTCGATCCTGGGCCGGACACTGGACGTGGAGCGCGTCATGGCCGCCGCGATCAGCCTGGGTATCGGCCGTGCCGCGCTCGACCTCCATGTCGCCTACGCCGGCGAGCGCACCGCGTTCGGCAGGGCCATCGGCGCCTTTCAGGCCGTGGCGCACCCGGCGGCCGACTCGATCTGCGAGCTCTCGGCGGCGCGGGCGCTGGTGGACTCGACCGTGCGCATGATCGGCCGAGGCGAGCCGGCCCTTGCCCACTCGGCGATGGCCAAGCTCAACGCCGCGGAGGCCACGGCACGCATCGTGGACCGGGGCATGCGGGCCATGGGCGCGATGGGTCTCGCCGACGAGTCAGCGATGCAGATGTACTTCCGGGACGCCCGGCTGCAGCTGTTCAGCCCGGTCAGCAACGAGATGGTACGCAACGTCCTCACCGAGTCGATGGGCCTGCCGAGGAGCTACTAGTGTTCGATGGCATCGACGCCGTCATCCTGCCGGCGCACGACATCACCGCGCTGCGGACGTTGTACGTCGAACTGTTCGGCTTCACCGAGATCGCGGAGACCGACGTCTCGGACCCGGCCTGGCAGCGGCTGTGGCACCTGCCCGCGGCGGCCACCCGGTCGGTGCTGCTCGGGAAGCCGGCGAGCGACGGCGGCTGGATCCGGCTGGTCGAGGCACCCGGGCTGCCCGCCCCCGCGCCGGCCGGGCGGCCGGACCGGGTCGGCGCCTACGCGTTGGACTTCTACCTCCGCGACCCCGCCGGCGTCGAGGCACGCATCGAGGCCGGCGGCTGGACGTTCCGCTCACCGGCCGTGCACTACGCCCTGCCCGGCACCGACATCCCGGTCCGCGAGCGCATGCTCGACCAGCCCGTCTCCGGTCTCCTGCACGCGATGGTGCAGTACCGCGCGCGGGGCACCCGATGCGTGATCGACCAGGATCCCGGCCTGGACGCCAGCGAGGTCGTGGCGGCGGTGTTCGTCACCGACCGGTTCGAGGAAGCCGTCACGTTCGCCACCGACGTGCTGGGTGGACACCTCTACTTCCGGGGCCGGTTCGACGGACCCGCGGTCGAGCGGATGCTCCACCTGAGTCCGGGGGAAGGCCTCGCCGCCGCGTTGTTCCGCGGCCCCGCGTCGCGCAACGCCCGTCTGGAGTTCGCCAAGGCGATCGGGTCCGGTGCGGCGACCGCCCCGCCGGACCCGGTGCCGCGGGTCATCGCCAGTTGCGCCGTGGACGACCTGGCGGCCCTTGCCGGCCGGCTCGCCGGCGGACGGCACGGTCCCACTACCGGCATCGTGACCATCGAGGGAGTACGGCGCCTCGGACTCGCCTCGACGTACGGCGCGACGTTCGAGTTCCACGAGCGCGCTCATCCCGCTCCTGCTGCAGTCCCGGCGGCGTGACATCATGGGATCTTTCGTCAACAACCGGGCCACCGGCGTGGCGGCCGCCGCGATCGCCGCCGTGATCATCCACGGCGCCCTCGCGGACTGACGGCCGGAGCGGCGGCGCAGCGGTGGGCCGATCCAGGCCAGTACCCTACCGATCGCGCCGACGCGGGCGGCGAAGTGCCCGCCAGACGGCCCATCCGGTCAGCACGATCAGCACGGCGCCGACGACGGTGCGGAACCACCGGCTCAGGACCGCCTGGTCGTCGCCGGCCGGGACGGCGCGCGACGGGTTGCGCGGGTCGTACCGGATGTCGATCTGTGCGCCCTCGGCGACGCGGATGTCGGAGGGCGGATCCTCGACGTCGGCGGTCACCTCGGCGCCGTCGCCGGTGGTGAACCGCACCCGGACCGACTCGCCGGTGCGGCTCCGGTCGACCCGGAGGATCTCGGCGGTGGCCGGCACGCCGACGGCCCGCAGGTCGGCGTGCTCGCGGAAGCGCTCGATCCCGCTCTGCAGCATCGCCGCGCCGAGGACGAACAGGACCACGATGGCGAGCCAGCCGACGATCCCGTACGGCTCCCGCAGGTCGGCTACGTGCGGGCGGGCCAGGCGCGGCGCGCGCTTGCCGCGGAGCCGCTGCCGCAGCCGCCGGCGTCCGCGCTTCGAGGCCATGGCCGGCAGTATGACAGGCACGATCAAGTGCTGGATGCGGTACGGACCGTGACGGCGCCCGTACCGCATCCCGAAAGGCCGCGGCGGGTCAGTGTGGCCCCGGGGCTTTCAGCAGCGCACGCCCCACGGCGGCCAGGGCGACGGCCTGGCTGACGGCCCCGGCGACCTCGAACCACTCGGTGCCGGCGACCAGGCCGGTGATGTGCAGCGGTGCCCAGGCGCCCAGCGCGACGGCGACCCATGCGGCCACGGTACGGCTGCGGAACAGCGCCACGGCCAGCAGTACCGTTCCGACGAGATTTCCGAGGACGAAGAGCAGGAACACCCACAGCGCCGACGGGTCGGACTGGGCCTCGTCGAGCACCGCGGCGAAGCCGGCCGTCGAGCCGCCTTGGCGGGCCATGGCGAGCGTGACGAAGGTGCTCATGGCGATGCCGAAGTAGCAGATGTAGCCGCCCGCGGTGAGCGCCGCCGCGATGCCGGCGAGCCTGCCCCCGCGATCGCCGATGAGCCGCTTGACGCCGAGGACGGCGGGCACGATGAGCAGGCTGCCGACCATCGCCGCCAGGGCGGAGAGCCGGGTCGGCCCGGGATGGGCGGCGGCGAGTGCCAGGGCGCCGGCCCCGTCGCCGTCGCTGCCGCCGTCCCGGGTGGACCAGGCGTACGCGGCGTTGGCGACCACGAATCCCCAGGGCGCGGTGAACAGTGCCGCCGCGAGCGCGGTCGCGCGGCGGGGCGTGGTGGTCGTGGATGTTGCGGTGTCGAGCATGATCTTCTTCCAATCGGGTTGCCCGGCGGGGCCGGTGGTCTAGGCGGGGCGGGCGCGGAGGGCGGGAGCCACCAGGGCGACGCACAGCAGGGTGACGACGATCCCGGCCGCGGCGGCGACCCGGGCCGCGCCCGGCGTCGTGGCGACGAAGAACGCGGGCACGGCGGTCAGCGCGGAGAGCAGCCGGGTGACGATGACGGTGACGGCGCCGGCCCGGGACCGGTTCGGCCATGCGAGCACGACACCGGCGACGGTGCCGATACCGAGCGCGGCGCCGATCACGAGCACCGCCATGGGCGGCCCGTCGGCGCCGAGCGGCAGCGAGACGACATCGACGAGACCGAGCAGGCCGGACAGGACCAGGCCGACGGTGAGGGAGATTGACCGTTGCATGGGCACAGCGTCCGGGTCGCGGCCGCGGATCGGATCCGTGCCAGCTCCCGGAAGATTTCCGTGCTGGCACGTATTCGTGCCGCCGCCGGGCGCCGCTACGGTGGGGCGATGTACGGGAAGCGGCTGATCGCGTACCTCGCCGGGGCGGCGGTGCTCGCGTTGGCCGGGTTCGGGATCTACCTGGCGGCGATCGCCCGGGACGGGTCCGCCACGGTGGAGCTGGCGGTCGGCGAAGTGCTGGGGCTCTCCTCCGTTCTCCTCGGCCTGACGGTCGCCACCCGCCGCCCCCGCAACGTGGTCGGCCTGCTGCTCGTCTGCACGGGCGCCGCCTTCGTCGGGGTCGCCGTCAGCGACCTGTACCCGGCCGCCCTCGCCGTCGACCCGCGCCTGCCGCTGGCGGCTGTCTACGTCGACCTGGCTCGTGGCGCCTGGATGCTGCTGTACGTGCCGCCGGCCCTGCTGTTCCTGCTCGTGCCGGAGGGCCGGGTGCCCGGACCGCGCTGGCGCTGGGTGGTCGCCGGGCTCCTGGTGGTGCCGGTGCTGTTCATCCTGGCGGCGGCCTTCGACCCGACCCCGGAGCCCCGGTATCCGGGCGTGCCCAAGGCGTTCCGCGCGTCGCCCGAGGTCCAGGGCGCCATCGAGACGTTCGCCTTCGCGTTGCTGCCGATCTTCCTCGGCCTGCTCGTCGCGTCGCTCGCGTCGATCATCGTGCGGTACCGCCGCACCGGCGGCGCCGTCGAGCGGGCCCAGCTCAAGTGGTTCGTGCTGGGGGCGAGCTTCCTGCCGATCACCCTCCTGCTGTGCTGGGCCGGCTATCTGGTGTTCGGCCGGCCCGAGCTCGGCCTCGCCGGACTGATCGCGACCTACCTCGCGATCCCGGCGTCGACCACGATCGCCCTGCTCAAGCACGACCTGTACGACGTCGATCGGGCACTGAGCGCGACGGCGACCTATGCCCTCGCGACGGCGATGCTGCTGGCCTTCTACACGGCGGCGTCGTTCGTGGTCGGTCTCGGCGCGGGCCGTGGCTCGCCGGTGGCCGCCGCGGCCGCGACCGCGGTCTGCGCCGCCGCGCTCGCGCCGATGCGCAACCGCCTGCAGCGCTTCGTCGACCACCGGCTCTACCCGGCCCGGGAGGCGGCCATCGCCGCGATCGAGGAGCTGCGCCAGCGGACCGACGCGGGCAGCGCCCGGCCCGAGCAGCTGGAGAGCGTCCTGCGCACGGCCCTGCGCGATCCGAGCCTGCGGGTCGGCTACCGGCTGCCCGGGTCGGCCGCGATGCTCGACACGGCGGGGCGGCCGGTGGAGCCGGACCGGGCCCCGTCCGGGCGGTCGGCCGCGGTGCGGCTGGGCGGCAACGAGATCGGCGTCGTCGCGGCGAGCGGCGGGGCGAGCCGGGAACTACTCCGCGAGGTGGCCTCGGCCAGCTCACTGCTGGTCGAGGTCGTCCGCCTGCGGGCGGAGCTGGCCTCGGCGCTGGGGGCGGTGGAGGCCAGCCGGGCCCGGCTGCTGACCGCGGGGTACGAGGAGCGGCGCCGGCTGGAGCGGGACCTCCACGACGGCGCCCAGCAACGGCTCGTCGCGCTCGGCATGCGCCTTCGGCTGGCCCAGCGCCACCTCGACGACGGCACGGTCGACGTCGACCGCCTGCTCGACCAGTCGGTGGCCGAGCTCGGCGACGCCGTCGCGCAGCTGCGGCAGATCGCGCACGGGCTGCGGCCGAGCAGCCTCGACGACGGGCTGGACCGCGCGCTCGGCGCGATGGTGAGCCAGATGCCGATCCCGGTGACGCTGGAGCTGCGCACGGCCGACCCGATCCCCGACGACCTGGCGACGACGGCCTACTACGTGGTCACCGAGGCGGCGACGAATGCCGTCAAGCACGCGCAGCCCACCACGATCGGCGTCACGGTGTGCCGCGACGCGGGACGGCTGACCGTCCGGGTGCGTGACGACGGCTCCGGTGGCGCGGTCGTCCGCCCCGGATCCGGCCTGGGTGGTCTCGCCGACCGGGTCGCCGCGGCCGGCGGCCGGTTGCGGGTCGTGAGCCCCGTTGCCGGAGGTACCACGGTGGAGGCGGTGCTGCCGTGCGAATCGTGATCGGTGAGGATTCCGCGCTCTTTCGCGAGGGACTGGCGTGCCTGCTGGCCGACGCGGGCCACGAGGTGGTGGAGAAGGCCCACGATGCCCCGTCCCTGCTGCAAGCGGTCGAGCGGACCGAGCCCGATCTCGCGATCATCGACATCCGGATGCCCCCCGACCGCACCGACGACGGCGCCCGCGCGGCTCGGCGGATCCGCACCACCCGGCCCCGCTGCGGGATCGTGCTGCTCTCCCAGCACATCGAGACCCGGCACTCCGTCGAACTCGTCGCGCACGGCGGGTTCGGCTACCTCCTCAAGGACCGGGTCCTCGACGTCGACGACTTCCTCGACGCGATACGCAGGATCGGTGCCGGCGGCTCCGCCCTCGATCCCGAGGTGGTGCGCCGGCTCGTCGGCGGACAGCGCAGCGACCGGCTGCTCGCCCCGCTCACCGAACGCGAACGCGACGTGCTGGCCCTCATGGCCGAGGGCCTGACCAACATCGGCATCGCCCGCCGGCTCTGGCTCACCGACCGCACGGTCGAGGCGCATGTCAGCTCGATCATGAACAAGCTGGGACTGCCCACGTCGGAGGAGGGTCACCGGCGGGTCCTGGCCGTGCTCGCGTACCTCAACCAACCCGGCACCACGACGCTCGCGCCATGACGACGGTCGCCGGGCGAGGGTGTCACAGGCGCAGGCGCGCGCCCAGCCGCTCGCGCAGCGCCACGCACACCTCGTCCGCCGGGATCGTGAAGACGGCGGGGCCGCCCCAGTCGAAGTACTCGCGGTCGTAGTCGGCGATGTCGTTGTCGGTCAGGTCGAGCAGGGTGAGGTTGTCGAGTGCGGCCGCGCGGAGCAGTGTGTCCAGTCCGGCGCACCGCACGTCGCGCAGCAGCAGCTCCCGCAGCGCCGGCATCGACGCGTCGGCCAGTGCCCCGAAACCCCCGCGCGTCACCGGGTTGCCGCTGAGGTCGAGCCGGGTCACGGTGTCGCGGAGCCGGCCGCCGGTGAGCGCGCGGATGCCGGCCTCCCCAATCCCGTTGCCGACGAGCTCCAGCTCGGCCACGGCGGTCAGGGCGGGGTTGGCCGCCAGCGCCGCCGCCCCGTCGTCGCCGAGCCGGTTGTCGTGCAGCGTGATCCGCCGCACGCCGGCGAACCGGGCGTCGGTGCGCAGCAGATCGTGCGAGGCGGGCTCCAGCGCGACGTTGCGCAGCGCCACCGACCGGGTCTCGGCGGCCCGGTCGAGCTCGTCGGCCAGTTGTCGAGCGCCGTCGTTCACGTGGTCCCGACCTCCCGGGGTTGTTCGGCGCTGACCCGCCGCCGCCAGAGATGACTGTATTCCGCGCGAATGATGACCGGATACCCCTTTGGGTCGCGGGCATCGGCCGAGGCACCGGCCGCCAGGAGCTGGCGGACCAGGGCTTCCGGGCCGTGCCGGCAGGCGTGGACGAACGGTGCCGATCCCTCCGCGTCCGGCGTGTCGACGTCGAGCCCGGCGGCGAGCAGCCGTGGCAGCAGGTCCGCGCCGGACAGCCAGGGCAACAGATGCAGCAGGGTCCGGCCGTCCTCGTCGCGGACGTGCGGGTCGAGCCCCGCGTCGAGCAGCGCCGCCACCGCCGGGCCGTCGCCGTGCAGGACGATCCGCATCAGCCGCGCGCGGACTGCGCGCATCCGGTGCGGCATCCGGATGTCGGGCCGGCGCCAGCCGAGCCGTGCGGCGAAGCAGCCCTGCGCTCGGCCGCCCAGCGCCCGCAGCATCGCTTCCCGATCGAGCTCGGCGGGCGGGTGCGGGACGGCGATCTCGCCGTCGCGCATCGCGACCTGGTGCGTCGTGCCGGCGCACTCCACCCGAACCGTCCGGGGCAGGCCGGTTGCGGCCGGCGCCCTCGGCGTCCGAGCCGGGAACAGCACCGCCGCGACGAGCGGATGCAGGTCGTCCGGCTCCAGCCGCCCCGAGCGCAGCGCCGCCAGCTCGTCGGGCCAGTCGGTCAGCGTCCTGGGAAGGACCGGAATCCGGCTCAGCGCGAGCCCGAACTCGGCGGTTTCCCGCCGTACCACGGCCTCGCCGGGCTGGCGGGACGGGACGGCCTCGTCGGCGGGCCGGACGGGTGACGACACGATCCGGGCCCGGGGACGGGGGCCGTCGAGGCGATCGAGTACGGCCCACCGGTGGTTGCGCAGGTAGATCCGCACGAGCCCGGCCGGGTCCGCCTCGGCGATGCGGCGAGCCCGGCCGGCCAGGACGGTCAGGGCCGGGCGGGTCTGCGCCAGGGACTGCTCGACGATCCGCCGGCGAATCCGCTCGCGCTCCTGGGGGGAACGCCCGGGGTCGAAGGCCGCGGGGTCGATCCGCTCGCGGTCCCAGCCCGGGTCGAACAGGCGAACCTCGACGTCGAAGCCGGCCGCCGCCCACGACTCCGCGTGCCGCCCGGCATCGGCGAGCATGAGGATGCGCTCGATGCGACCTTCGGGATCGTCGCCGCCCGGCGTCAGCCGCGCGCCGCCGGTGGTGAAGAACGGCAGCCGGGTCACGCCGCCGCACCGGGTCAGCAGCTCACCGGTGCGGCGGGCGTCCCAGCGGTCGCGGTGGTGCAGCAGGCTGTCGTCGCGCCGGCCCCGGTGTCCCAGGTATCCGGGCTCGACCTGGAGCGTGACCCGCTGCGGCCCGCGAAGGTGCGCCGGGAGGTGGGCCGAGAGCTCGTAGTCGCCGTAGCGGGCGAGCGGCAGCCAGGTGTGCGGGCTGAGCAGCCCGGTGCCGCCGTGCCGGGGCAGGTGCCAGCGGAGCAGGTCGGGCGCCAGATGGCGGAGGTCGTCGACGAGACGCGCCTGGTCCACGCCCTTCCTGCGCGCGACCCACGAGAGGTCGAAGCCGATGTCGATGTTCGCGGCCGCACACGCGCCCCGCCAGTCGCCGGCGAGCCGGAACCGCGTGGCACGCTCGACCATCCAGGCCGGCACCGCATGCCGGGACAGCGGCCGTCTCACGTCGCCCGATCGCCTCGCCGGCGCGTCGACGGCCTCACGCGTCTCTGGCCATGACGTACTCGACGAGTTCCCGTGCCGCGGCGGGCAGGCTGTTGTCGAAGTACACGTACGTCTGCACGCGCCCGCCGCGATCCAGCCGCAGGTCGTAGCGCAGCGCGTCGGGCGGCGGCGGTGGCTGCGGCAGTCCCTCCGGCGGCGAGGGCAGCGCGGCGACCAGCGACGCCAGCTCGCTGGCCCGCGCGGCGGGCAGCAGGGCGCTGTCCAGCGTGCTGCGCCGTTCTCCGCCGCCGATGCCGCCGGTGCGGCGCACCTCCACCCGGACCGCCATCCCGGTCACCCTCCCGCCCGCGAACCGAAACGTCGACCCTAATGCCCTCGGCGGGTCGCAGGGGCAGCCAGGCGGCTCGGCGACAGAAACCTTGACAGACCCCCTAAACGGTCGCGGGGCGCAGCGGCACGGCGTCCGCGGTGGTGCTGTAGACGAATCGGTCCGGGCGTAGCACCGCCAGGTCGACCCGATGCCGGTCGAACCATTCGCCGAGCACGCCGTTGACGTCGACCACGTTGACCACGTCGTGGGCCGGGGCGCTCGGGGAGCCGGCCGAACCGGACGGCAGGACCCGGACGAAGGTCGCCGCGGGGCCCGCCCAGGCGGCCGCCGTCCGTGCGTCGACGCCCGGGCCGATCACCGTGAAGGCCGGTCCCAGCACGTCGTCCAGCAGGCGCGGGGTCGCCGTGCCCGGGGTCGTGACCTCCGGCTGGGGAAACATCGTGCCGATCGGGCCCTTGCGAACGCCGCCGGACAGCATGCCCGTACGCAACGCCGGGGCCGGCTTGAACTCGAAGTGGCGCACGAAACGGCGGACCCGGGGCACGACCTGGACGGCCCGGAGCACCGCGTCGCGCGCGGCGGCGGCGTAGCGGTTGCGGACCAGGAACACCTTGCCCATGCGGACGCTCGTGACCGCCATCTCCTCGGTGTGCGGACGCCGCTCGGCCTCGTACGTGTCGAGCAGGTCGGGGCCCGCCTCGCCGTCGAGGACCAGCGCGAGCTTCCAGGTGAGGTTCGCGGCGTCGCGCAGGCCGCTGCACAGGCCCTGGCCCAGGAACGGCGGCATCTGGTGAGCCGCGTCGCCGAGCAGGAGCACGCGTCCGCTGCGCCACCGCTCGGCGACCAGATGGTGGAAGGTGTAGACGATGGCGCGGGTGACGGTGAAGCGCTCCGGATCGACGTACGGGGCCACCAGCCGGGCGATCGTCTCCGGCCGGGTCATCTCCTGCGGCGTCTCGCCGTCGCGGAGCATGAACTCCAGGCGATGGGTACCGAAGGCGCCCGGCGAGACGAACGCGGGACGGCGCCAGTCGCAGACGAACCGGGTCCGCGGCTGGCGGACCCCGCCGGGCGCGACGTCGCCGGAGATCGCCAGCCAGGGCTCCTCGTACGACGCGCCGTCGAGCTGGATGCCGGCGGCGGTCCGCGTCGTGCTCCGGGCGCCGTCGCAGCCCAGCACGTACCGGGCGCGTACCGTGGTGGCCTCGCCGGTCGCGACGTCGCGGAGCCCGACCGTGACGCCGTCGCCGTCCTGGGTCAGGTCGGTGAGCTCCACGCCGGTGCGCAGGGTGACGTGCGGGAACCGGTCGAAGCCCGCGCGCAGCGACGCCTCGAGGCGCGGCTGGTCGAAGAAGTGCAGGGGTTCGCTGCCGAGCCCGAAGTCGATCTCGTCGAGGGCGACCGTGGCGAAGGGCCGGCCGCTGCCGTCGACATAGTCGACGACCGGCGGCGGGTACATGTCGGCGGCCACCTCGTCGCGCAGCCCGGCCTGCTGGTATACCCGCAGCGCCTCGTCGTCGCAGGAGAACGCGCGGGGCTGCTGGTGCGGCGCGGTGCTGCGCTCGACGACCAGGGTGCGCACGCCGCGCATGCCGAGCAGGTTGGCGGTGAGCGCGCCGACCGGCCCGCAGCCCACCACGACGACGTCAGGATGCATGCCGCCTAGCGAAGACGACGGCTGTGGAGATCCTGTGGAGGCGGGTCTCCACAGCGGCTCACCAGCAGCCCGGCGCCCTGCTCGGCGGCGATCGCGGCGCCGCGCCGCACGTCCCGGTCGTCGCCGCGGGCCAGGCCCCGCACGCGGCGCAGCTCGGCGGTGAGCACCCGTTCGCCGACGGCTTCGGCCGCGGCGAGCCCGCCGTCGGCCAGCGCCGCCGCGGTCGCCGGATCGCCGGCCGTGAGGTAGGCGTCGGCCATCGCGGCGGTCGTGATCGTGCGCGTGGACCGCAGCCCGTGCCGGTAGATGGCCTCGCCCGCGGCCCGCATCGCGGAGAGCCGCGCCCGTTCGCCGTCGTGGACGGCCGCCCAGTCCGCCAGGAAGTCGCCGATGCCGACGAAGTGCGGCATGTGCTGCCGCTCGCCGATCTCACGGCACCGCCGGGCGGCCTCGCGGCCCGCCGGGGCGTCGCGCTCCTGCAGGGCCACCCAGGCCGCGAACAGCACGGCGTTGCCCCGGCCGTACGGATCGTCGGCGTGCTCGGCGAGTTGCCGCGCGGCCGCCAGGTCGGCGTGCGCCGCCGGCCGGTCGCCGCGCAGCGAGCGCACCAGCGCCCGGAAGTTGTACGGCGACAGCGTCGGGGTGCGCCCGACCTGCCCGCGCAGCCTTCGCGGCTCGACCGTGCGCAGCCGGTCGACAGCGATGGTGAGCTGCGCGTCGGCCTCGGCGAGACGGCCCGTGAAGTAGCCGACGACACCGAGCAGGTACGGCCCGGCGGCGGCGACCAGCGGGTCGTCGTCCGGCGCGGCGCCGGTCAGCCGGCGGGCCAGGTCGACGCCGATGGCGTACTCGGCCCGGTTGCAGGCGACCTCGCCGAGCGTCCACAGCGCCGTGCGCAGGTCGGCGCCGGGGCCGGCGAGCGGGAGCAGCCGCCGGGCGCGGGCCGCGGCCTGTTCGACCGCGTCGCTGCCCACGCCGACGGTGATCTGCAGCAGCGAGGTGCGATGCAGTTGTACCGTGAGCTCGGCCTCGGCCGCGTCCGGCGAGGTGGCGGCGTCGGGGGCGAGCCGGGCGGCGGCGCGGTCGAGGTGCGCGAGGGCGTCCTCGTAGGCCAGCCGCCACGTAGCGTCGTCGGCGGCCCGCCGCGTCCAGCGCAGGAAGTCCTCGCCGTGGCCGAGCCCGACCGCCTGCCCGTAGTGCCGGGCCAGCTCCGCCGGGGTCAGCCCGCCCAGGCCCGGCATCCCCGCGGCGGTGCCGGCGAGGCGGGCGTGCAGGACGGCCCGTCTCGGCGCGGCCAGCTCGGCGTAGGCGACCTCGGCGAACAGCGGGTGCCGGAACCGCACCGCGCCCGGACCGGCCCCGGCGATCAGGTGCGCGGCGGCCGGGGCGGCCAGCAGCTCGGCCGCGTCGGTGCCGCTCGCCGAGTTCAGCAGCCGCAGGTCGAGCTCGCGGCCGGCGACGCCGAGCAGGTCGAGACACTCGCGGGTGGCCGGGTCGAGTGCCTGCAGCCGCAGCAGGACCGCGTCGCGCACGCTCGGGGGCAACGCGTCCCGATCCCGGGACGGGCCGGCGGACGCGAGCAGCTCGGTGAGGAAGAACGGGTTGCCGCCCGTCCGGTGCACCAGCCGCTCAACGAGCCCGGCGGCCGGGGCCGCGCCGGTGCGGTCGTGCACCAGGTCGGCCACCGCGGCCGTGCCGAGGCCGCCGAGCCGCAGCTGCCCGCCGCCCGGGGCGCGGGCCAGGTCGGCGAGCGTGGCGATGAGCCCGGCGTCGTGGTCGTACGGCCGCGACGTGACGACGACCAGCACCCGGCTGCGGTGGACGGTGGTGGCCAGGTACCGCAGCAGCAGCCGCGAGTCGGGATCCGCGGCGTGCAGGTCGTCGAGGACGACGACCAGGCCGGACGGCTCGGCGACCGCGTGGACGAGCCCGGCGACGGCCTCATAGGCCCGGAACCGGGCCGCCGGGTCCGGCCCGTCGGCGCCGCTCGCCGCTTCGGCGGTGAAGCCGGACAGCGCCGTGCTCGCGCCGGGTTCGTCGGTTCCCGGCAGTACCGCGAGGCCGCGGAGGACCTGCGTCCACAGCCAGAACGGCGGCGCCTCGCCGAGGTCGGGGCAGCGGCCCCACACGACGGGGATCGCGGCCGCGGCGGCTCCGTCCGCGACCGCGGCGGCCAGGCTGGTCTTGCCGATGCCGGGCTCGCCGACGATGGTCGCGATGCGCCCGCCGTCGCGGCCGGCCGCCGCCAGCAGCTGCGCCAGCCGGGCCAGCTCGGCATCGCGGCCCACGAGCGACGTCCGGCGCGTCCCGCCCGCCGGAGCGGGCGCGGGCGCGTGCGCAACCGTGTGGGTGAGGATCCGGCGGTGCAGTTCGCGCAGCCGCGGGCCGGGCTCCACGCCGAACTCGTCGGCCAGCAGCAGACGGCCCGCATCGAACACTTCGAGCGCCTCGGTCTGCCGGCCGGCGCGGTACAGGGCGAGCATCAGCTGCTCGCGTCCCGCCTCCCGCGCCGGGTGCCCGTCGACGAAGCGCCGCAGGTCCGGCAGCACCGCACCGTGGCGCCCGCCGGCCACGGCGGCGGCGAGCCGGCCCTCCTCCGCGGTCAGCCGGGCCTCGGTGAGGCGGGCGACGTCGGGACGCACGGCGGCGAGGTCGGCGACGGCCGGGTCGCCACGCCACAGGCCCAGGGCTTCGGCGTACCACCGCTCGGCCGTGCCGGGATCGCCGTCGGCGAGCGCCCGGGCGCCCTTCTCGGCGAGCGCGGTGAACCGCACGGCATCGATCGCCTCGGGCGATACGCACAGCTCGTAGCCGCCGGTGTGGGAGCGCACGATCCGGCCCGGCGAGCGCGGCCCGCGACCGGGTTCGAGGGCGCGGCGCAGACCTGCGACATACGTCCGCAGCGTCACGAGCGCGCTCGAGGGCGGCGAGCCGTCCCAGAGCGCGTCGGCCAGCCAGTCGGCCGTGAGGAGCCGGTTTGGCCGCAGGAGCAGCAGGGACAGCAGCGCCTGCTGTTTCGGGCTCCCGACCGCGACCGGCTCGCCGTCGCGGGAGACCAGCAACGGCCCCAGGATCCCGAACCGCACAAGTTTCCCTCGTCGCTCCCGGCACAGATCCGGTGATCCTACCCGTCGCGCGGGCTCCGCGTTGCCGGCGCGATGTGTCGGGAAGCCGCGCCTACAGGGCCGGAGTGGTCCAGATCGGGAACCAGCGGCCGAGGTCCGTCTCGACGGGAAGCTCGCCGCCGAGCTGGGCCCGGGTCTGCAGCTCGAGGGCGTTGTCGCGGGTGTGGGCCCCGGTGGGTGCGAACGGGTAGAACGTGCCGCGCTTGAACAGGTAGACCAGGCCGAGCCGGCGACTGTCGGCGGCCCCGACGAACCCGATGATCGTGCACAGCAGGCTGGGCCCGTAGCCGGCGTCGGCGAGGGTGCTGTTCACCGCGTGCAGGTCCGTCACCAGGCCGGCCAGGTCGCTGCTCTCGTGCCGGCTGGCGATCCACGTGTAGCCGTACTCGTCCTGGCTGACGGCCACATTCCCGGCGGCGTCCGCGGAGAGCAGCGCGACCGCGTCGGTCTGGGCCTGCGTGGCGGCCTGGCCTTCGGCCGGCTTGAAGCAGACCGCGCCGACGCCGGTCGGGACCAGGTCCAGGGCCGCCTGCAGGGTGGTGGCCGCGGCCGGCACCCCGAACAGGGCGTCGAGGTCCGGCTGGACCGGCCTCGTGCGCCCCAGCAACGCGTCGAGGAATCTCATGCGCTCGGTGCCGCCTCTCCGAGTTCGGTCGAGATCTCGGCCAGCCGGTCCAGCCGCTGCTGCAGGCTCGGATGCGTGGACAGCAGGGTCGACAGGCTCGGCCTCGCCCCGACTGCGGGGGTGAAGAAGAACGCGTTGAACGCCTGAGCGGTGCGCAGGTCGCGGGTGGGGATGCGGGCCATCTCGCCGGTCACCTTCGTCAGCGCCGAGGCGAGCGCGGAGGGACGGCCGGTCAGCGTCGCGCCGGCGCGGTCCGCGGCCAGCTCACGATAGCGGGACAGGGCCCGGATCAGCAGGAAGCTCAGCGTGTACACCACCGCGGAGACGAGCATGACCAGCACGACCAGCAGGTACGTCTGGTCGGCCCCGCGGCGGCGCCCGCCGAACATCTGCGAGTAGAACATGAAGCGCGTGACCATGCCGGCCACGACGCCGAGGAACGACGCGATCGTCATGACCGCCACGTCGCGGTGTGCGATGTGGGACAGCTCGTGGGCGAGGACCCCCTCCAGTTCGTCGGTGTCGAGGCGCCGCATGATGCCGGTGGTCACGCACACCACCGCGCGCTCGGTGTTGCGCCCGGTGGCGAACGCGTTGGGCAGGTCGGTGTCCGCGACGGCGACCCGCGGTTTGGGCATGTCGGCAGCGGCGCACAGCCGGTCGACGATCCCGTGCAGACGGGGCTCCTGCTGCGGGTCGACGACCCGGGCGCGCATGGCCGCCAGGGCGATCCGGTCGGAGCAGAAGTACTGGACGGCCAGCAGGCCGCCCGCTATGACCACGATCGCGACCCACGACTTCAGCAGCGCGACCAGCACGGCGACGAACGCCACGTACACCAGCCCGAGCAGGAACACGGTCAGCACCATGCGGGCGGTCAGTTGGCGGTCGGGGCGGAACCGTGTGCGCATCGCCTGCTCCTCAGCCCGGGATGAGGCCCTCGTCGCCCAGCAGCGCGGCCACATCCGCCAGTTCGCTGTCGGGCGCGGGCAGGACCAGGTTGGAGACGGTCAGCACGTCGTCGGGCACGTGGGTGCCGCGCTCACGGACGGCGGCGAGCAGGTCGCCCAGCCCTGCGCGGAACGCGGTCGTGTCGCCGGCGTCGACGGCCGTCTGCACCGAGGCGTCGAGCGTGTTGAGTTCGGTCAGCGCGGACTCCGGCACGTCGTACTGGCCTTCCCCGAGAATCCGGATGATCATCGCTGGGCCTCCTCGTCCGACTGCCTCCCGCCCACGGCGCGGGGTTCCGGGCGGCCGCCGACGGCCGGCGCCGGCCGCCCGGCCTTGAGCGCCGCGAGCTCGCGGTCGACCCCCTGGTCGCCGCGCGCCGCGTCGAGCGCGGCCTGCAGGTCGTCGCGGCCGGCGGTCGTCGCGGTGGCGTCCTGGATCGCGCCCGAGGCGAGGAGCTCGTCGATCGCGCCGGCGCGGGCCTGCATCTGGGCGGTCTTGTCCTCGGCGCGCTGGACGGCCATCCCGACGTCGCCCATCTCCTCCGAGATGCCGGAGACCGCCTCACCCACGCGGGTCTGCGCCTCGGCCGCGGTGTAGGTGGCCTTGATGGTCTCCTTGCGCGTGCGGAACGCCTCCACCCGAGCCTGCAGCCTGGTGGCGGCCGTGGTGAGCTTGGCCTCCTCGGCGTTCAGCCCGTCACGCTGGGCCGCGATATCCCCCATCTGGGTGACGAGGGCGGCCCGGCGCGTCAGTGCCTCGCGGGCGAGGTCGTCGCGGCCGAGGTCGACGGCCTGCGCGGCCTGTTCCTGCAGCCGGTCGGCGGCCTGCTGCAACTGGGCGAGCTGCAGCTCGAGGCGCTTGCGGCTGGTGGCGACGTCGGCCACGCCGCGGCGGACCTTCGTCAGCATCTCCAGCTGGCGTTCGTACGAGTAGTCGAGCACCTCGCGGGGGTCCTCGGCCCGGTCGAGGGCTTTGTTGGCCTTGATCCGGAACAGATCGGCCAGGCGGCGGGCAATGCTCACGACACCTGTCCTTCCTCTCGATGCCGTTCGGCTTGTCCTCACGGTCAACCGGACGTGCGCAACGCCGGTTCGGCGCCACCTCCTATCTTGCTTCGGCGACGGCGCCGAAACGCGTATTCGGCCGCCGGACCGCAACTTTCACCACATCGGTCCCGCGGTCGATGTGCCGGACGCACAACCGCAAGGTTGCCGTCGGCCGCGGCCGACGCGGTGCCTCAGGTAGAGGTCTGCAGGACCTGGCGGATCTGTCGTCGGAGAACGTCCGAGGTCGCTCTCGTCCAGCGTTCGCGGAGGCGCACCCGGCGGTGGAAGTCGGCGTCGGCGATGGCGCTGAGCGACCGGGCGAGCGCTTCGATGTCAGTGTCGGGACGAAGCAGGCCGGCCGCGACGAGGCGCCGCAGACGTTCGGCCAGGATGGTCTCGAAGCGGTCGCTGATCTGCTGGTACGACGTGCGCACCTCGGCCGACGCGGTGAACGACGCGGCGATCAGCTGCCGCCACAGCTGAGGCGGTCCGAACGACTCGTCGATGCGGTTGTACCCCTCGACGAACCGGGTCATCGCGGTGACCGCGTCGTCACCCGCCCGCAGCGTGATCTTCGCCAGCCGGACCTCCACGTCGGACCACTCATGCTCGAACAACGCGAGGAGAAGGTCGTTCTTGGAGACGAAGTAGTTGTAGATCGTGGCCGGGGAGACCATGGCACGCCCGGCGATCTCCTCGATCGTCGTCGCGTCGACCCCGCGCTCCCCGAACAGCTGACGCGCCGCGTCGAGCACGGCGAGCCGGCGCAGCTGCTTCTGCCTCTCGCGCAGGCCAGGCTCTTCCAATGCCCACCTCATCCGCTCGAACGAACTCGCGGCCGAGCGCATCGTTCGGTTTGGAGCCGGCTTCAGCATCCCGACGGCGGAACCTTGACTGTAGTACAGGCGATATTTAGAGTCCACTCCACAATTCGATCGCGGAGGTGAACCGGCGGTGGCCGATCTCCAGAGCGTGCTCATCGACCTCGATGGACGTCACGACGTCCATCTCGCCGAGCTGGACCGGTACGTCTCGATTCCCTCGGTCAGCTCCGAAGACCGGGGCGTGCGCGAAGCGGCCGACCACATCCGCGGTCGCGCGGCCGCCTGGGGCCTTGAGACGAGGCTGCTGGAGACCGGCGGCCAGCCCGCCGTGCTGCTGCGCGGTCCGCAGGTCGACGGCGCGCCCCGCGTGCTGATCTACGGCCACTACGACGTGCAGCCCGCGGGCAGCGCCGATGACTGGCTGTTCGAACCGTTCAAGACGACGGTGCACGGCGGTCGCATCTACGGCCGGGGCACCGCCGACAACAAGGGCCAGCATCTCGCCCACCTCCTGGCAATCGAGTCATGGATCCGCCTTCATGGCTCGGCGCCTTGCAATGTCACCCTTCTGCTCGACGGCGAGGAGGAGGTCGGCAGCCCGAACCTCGCCGATCTGGTCCGCCGCAACGCGGGTCTCCTCGCCTGCGATCTCGTCGTCTGGAGCGACGGTCCGGTGCACGAGAGCGGACGGGCGACGATGAACTTCGGGGTGCGCGGCATTGTCCAGTTCGAGCTGATCGCACAGGGCGCGGCCGTCGATCTGCACTCAGGGAACTGGGGCGGGGTCGGGCGGAATCCCGCCTGGGAGCTGGTGCACCTGCTCGCGTCGATGAAGAACGACCGTGGGCTGATCACGATCGACGGTTTCACCGACGAGGTGATTCCGCTCAGCGGCGCCGAGGCGCGCGCGCTCGAAGCCCTTCCCGTCGACGATGAACAGCTCGCGGCGCTCAGCATCGGCCTCTGGGACGAGCCGGCCGAGCGACCGTTCTACGATCGGCTCGCGGCGCATCCGACGCTCACGATCAGCCGGTTCGAGACCGGCTCCTCGGGCGCCGACCGCGCGGTGATCCCGGCCACGGCGCGAGCCGTCTGCGACGTCCGGCTGGTCGATGCGATGACGGCCGACACCACGTTCGGGCGCATCGCCGACCACGTGCGCCGCCATGCCCCCAACGTTCGCTGCACGCTGCGTGGCGCGATGGAGCCGTCCCGCACGGACCTCGACTCAGCGTTCGTCGAACCCATCCGACGGGCATTGCGACTCGTCCACAACGAGGATCCCTACCTCGTGCCGGCCATGGGCGGCAGCCTTCCCGACTACGTGTTCACGAAGATCCTCGGCGTGCCGTCGATCGGCGTGCCCTTTGCCAACGCCGATGAGGCCAACCACGCTCCCAACGAAAACATCGAGTTGCATCGGTATCTCGCGGCACCGAAGATCGCCGCGGCGCTGCTGTCCGAGCTGTCGAAGGTGAGGGTCCGGTGACCGGCGACTGGCGTGCGGGGTTCCTCGCGCCTCGCCTCAGATGGGTACAGGTGGCGAAGACCGCGCGGTCGCGGGGGCTCGCGGCGCTGCAGGACGAGCACCGGCTCGAGCTCGCGGCGTGCGACTTCACCACCGGGGAGGTCCGCCGGCTCGGCGTGCCCACCGACGGGTTCATCGACTCGGCATGGGTCGCCGCCGACGCGACCTCCGCCTTCTTCCTCGCCGACGAGGGAGGCAACGAGCTCGGCCACGTCCATCGCGTGACGCTCGACGACACGAACGCGATCGGCGACATGACGCCGGGCCTGCCGGATTATGCGCTGCGCGGTGCCGACGTGAGCGCGGACGGCGAAACGCTCGTGCTCGACATCGTCACCGACGAGGGCTACGACCTGGTCTGTCTCCCCGCCCGCGGCACGCCCGTGGCCTCGCCCCGGCACCTCGTCCGGACGGTGCACGAGGCGTGGAACTGCCGGGTCTCGGCCGACGGTACGGTCGCCACGCTCGACACCACCGACCATGCGCCCGGCACCCGGCGCTTCGCCGTCACCGCCTACGACACCGCGACCGGTGCGGTCCTCGGCCGGTTGATCCTGCCGTCGCCCGGCGCGGCCAATGCCGTCTGCTTCTCGCCGCACCCGGGCGATCAGCGGGTGCTCATCGCGAGTCAGCGAGCCGGTGATCGATCGGGTGTCCTGGTCTGGGATCCCGTCGGCGACACCATCGTCGAGCTCCTTGAGGAGACCGCGGCGACGGTGGTCCCGCTCGACTGGTCGCCGGACGGGCGCCACGCCCTCCTCTGCGTCGAACTGCTCTCCGCGCAGTGGCTCGAGCGCGTCGACCTCCGCACCGGCGAACGAGAGCGACTCGACCTCCCGACCGGCAGTTTCCGCTCGCCGTACCTGCGCACGTCACAGTTCGGCGCGGGCGGCTCGGTGCTCGCGTCGCACGAGCACGGCATGTCCCCGCTGAGGCTGATCGCCTGGCACGCGCCGTCCCGGCACCGGGTGCTGCTCGGTGGAGACGGGTCACCGGACCGTGCCGGGTTCGAGCACGTTGTGTTCCCGTCGAGCGACGGTACGCAGATCCAGGGGTGGCTCGCCCGCCCGACCGGCACCGGCCCGTTCCCCGCGGTCGTGCACTGCCACGGCGGCCCGCACGTCAGCGTCGCCGACGAGTTCACACCCGCGGCCCGGGCATGGGTCGACCACGGCTTCGCCTATCTCACGGTGAACTATCGCGGCTCGTCGGGGCGGGGCCGCGCGTTCGAGGAGCAGATCCACGGCGATGTCGGCCACTGGGAGCTCGAAGATCTCGCCGCCGCTCACCGGTGGCTCGTCGACGAGGGAATCTCGGTCGGCGGTGAGATCCTCATCAACGGCGAGTCCTACGGCGGCTTCCTCGTGCTCTATGCGCTCGGACGCCAACCGGAGCTGTGGGCCGCGGGCATCGGGGAGGTCGTCCTCGCCGACTGGGAGCTGACCCACCACGACAGCCCGCTGGCGATGCGCCGCCTCGACGAGATGCTCTTCGGCGGGCCGCCCGAGACCCACGGCGACCTCTACCGTGAGCGTTCCCCGCTCACGTACGTCGACGAGGTCCGCGCTCCGATCCTGTTGTGGCAGGGCAGCAACGACACCCGCACGCCTCCGGGGCAGGTCGTCGCGTACGCCGAGCGGCTGGTCGCTCGGAACCACCCGTTCGAGCTGCACTGGTTCGAAGGCGGCCACGGCTTCGGCGACGAGGGTGGGCACCTCGCGCACCTCGACCGGGCGATCGCCTTCGCCCGGAACGCCGTCGGCGGCTGAGCGAACGCCGGGTCAGCGGCCCGTCAGCCGTGCGGGAATCCGGTCGCGGGCGAAGACCTCCGCCGGGGTCTCGGCCCGGCGGATCACCTCGGCCAGGTCGCCGCTGACCAGCACCGTCGCGGGCCGGGGAAACGCGTTGAAGTTCGTCGTCTGCGTCTCGACGTAGGCACCGGTGTTGAGGAGCGCGACGAGATCGCCGGCCGCGACGTCCCCCGGCGCGGGGACGCCGGCCGCGATGATGTCGAACCCGCAGCTCGCTCCGGTCAGGTCGACCGGCGCGGCAGGGGCCGCCGACACGCGGCCGGCGAGGACGAAGGGGTAGCGGGCGTGCTCCAGCACCACATCGGCGAGGAACTGTTCCGTCGTGTCCAGCTCCACCCACCGCCGATCAGGACGCTCGGGTGAACACCTGACGTTGACCACCCGCGTCAGATGGACGCCGGCCGGCCCGTAGACGGCCCGTCCGGGCTCGAGCTGGAGCGCGACGCCCTTGCTGTCGAAGCCGTGTTGCCGCAGGCTGGAGCGCACGGTCTGTGCGATGACCCGGGTGTACTGCTCCGGCGACGGCGGCTCCGGCGGGGCTTCCCGACCCGCGATCGCCTTTCCGACGGGACTGCCCCGCTCCGCGTATCCACCGCCGAGGTCGATCTCCGATGGACGCCAACCACCGCAGGCGGCTGAGATCCGCGCGATCTGGCGGACATGATCGCTGACCACGCCGACCCAGGTCGCCAGGCTCGTGGTATGCCGGCCGAGGTGCACGTGGGTCCCGACAAGACGCGCCCCGATGGAGTCCACGATCGAGCGTGCCGCCCGCTCGGCGTCCGCCAGAGCGAAACCGGGGCGGTACGCCGCAGCCAGCCCGGCGATGGAGTCACCGCGGTCGGAGAAGTCGCTCGGCCCGGCGAGCGTCTCGCCGCCCGGACGAAGCCGCAGTCGCACGAGCGCCGGCCGGGGCGCGCTGCCGGTCAGCGCCAGGACCAGGTCGACCTCGCGGAGGCTGTCGAGCGTGATCCGCACACCGTGCTCGATCGCAAGCCGGATCGCCTCCGCGGACTTGTTCGTACCGTTGAGCGACACGCAGGCGGGATCGACGCCGGTCGAGAGCGCGGCCCGCAACTCGTGCTCGCCGAAGGTGTCACACCCGACACCCTCCCCGTTGAGCACATGCCGCAGCGCCAGGCAGGTGTTGGCCTTGAAGGCCGGCAGCAGCGCGACCGGGCCGTCCGGCCACGCATCCTCCAGCGCACGCCTCCACCGCCGGGTGTCGCGACGCAGCTGCGTCTCGGACACGGCGAAGACCGGGGTGCCGAACTCGCGTGCGATCCGTCCGGCGCTCACCTCGTCGAGGAACAGCTCACCATCGCGGAACGAGAGGTACTCATGCAGGGGCATTCCATGATGATAGCCAAGTCTAATATTAGAGTCGCCTCTACATTTTCCGCCGCGTCGACGGCGTTGCTGCGCCTGAGCCGCCAGGCCCCGTCCACCTGGACTCCCGGCCGCCCGTTTCTCCACCACGAAGCCGGCCCGGGTGGGCACCGGTGCGTCCGCCTGCGTGACGAACGGCCCGCTCGACGGGTGTGGACGGGACCCTGCTGGGTAGTTCACGCCTTACCGCCGGAGGCGGGTTCAGGGTGACCGAGGAGAACGACGATGGTGCTCACCGAGGATGAGGCGCTCGAGCTGCTCGCCTATCTCGTCACCGCCGCCCGGACCCAGCTCGACGAGGCCGCGGAGTACGGTCCGCTGCGGCTGTTGACCGCCGCGCAGCGGCTCGCCGGCTACCTGGCGCCTCGGGTGTCGCCCGAGACGCGCTCGCTGCTGGAGGGCGCGATCCAGCGCGTGCCGCAGACGGCGACGCGCTCGGCCGACCCGGACGGGTATGCGGCCGCGCTGGACGCCATGTGCCGCGCCCTCGCCGAGCACCTCGTCGCGCGGTACGGCATCGATCGGAGTGCCGGGTGAGCCGCGACGCGCTCGAGGTCATCAGGACGCGCCGAGCCGTGCGCGCCATGACGAGCGAGCCGGTACGTCGTGAGCAACTGGAGCAGATCCTGGACGCCGCCGCGCACGCCCCGAACGCGGGCAACCGCCGCCTGCAGCGTCTCGTCGTGATCGACGATGACGCGACGCTGCGCGTGCTGCGCATGGTCTCACCCGGCATGCTCCAACGCCCGGCGGCGGCCGTCGTCATCTGCATCGACGTGGCACGCGCCGTGGAGTACGGCTTGCCGGCAAGGAGCAGCGGCCTCTTCATCGACGTCGGCACCGCCGCGCAGACGATGATGCTGGCCGCCCACGCGCTCGGCCTCGGGTCCGGACCGGTCACCTCGTTCAGCAGAGCCGCCGTCAGCACGGTCCTCAACCTGCCCGCCCGGTGGAGCCCCGAAATGGTCGTGTGCCTCGGTCACGCCGCCACGACGCAACCGTCTCCCGTGGGCCCGCACCGGCGGTCCACCTGGCGCGACCTCACCTACTGGGGCCGCCTGGGCAGCGATGCGACCACAGCGGCCGGCTCATGAGCCCGGCAACGGGCGTTCAGCCCGGGATCCGCTCCGCGAGCCCTGCGCGGGATTGCGGCGCCGGGAAGCGGGCCGCGAAGTACTGGGTCTCGTGCACGACCCGGCCGCCGGCGAACTCCATGATGCTCACCGAATAGGTGGGCGCGCCGTCGTAGGTGATCACGCATTCGCTCACCCACAGGTCGCCGCTGCCGCTGATGCGCAGCACGGTGAAGTGGCGGTCAGCGGGGTGGGCGCCGCGCTGGGCGGCGATCGTGGCGCGGCCGCGGAACCGTTCGCCGGATTGCGGGTAGTCCAGGATCGCGTCCTCGGCGTACACGGCGTGCTCCGCCTCGATCTCGCCCGCCTCTGACGCTCGCCAGTGCTCCTCGATCGCGGCGCTGGTCTGTTGATCGGTATCCACGGTGTCGGCCCTTCTCCTGCTGCTCGTCTGCGGCGCCCTTCCCCCAGCCGTGCCGCTCAACCCGTTCCGGGTATCCGAAGCCGCAACGCTCGACGTTCTACCGAACCAAGCAAGCGCTTGGTACGGTGGTGCATGCGGTTCGGCATCCTCAGTCCCGTCGTCTTTCGCCCGCCCGGACAGTTCAGCGCCTGGGAGACCGGCGCGGGCCCGGACGAGCTCGTCCAGGTCGCCGAGGCGGCGGACCGGCTCGGCTACCACCACCTCACCTGCAGCGAGCACGTCGGCGTGCCGGCCAGGATCGCCGCGCGGGCCAACGGCACCTACTGGGACCCGCTGGCCACGCTGGGCTTTGTCGCGGCGCGCACGACGGACATCCGGCTGGCCACCCACGTCCTCGTGCTCGGCTACCACCACCCGCTGGAGATCGCGAAGCGCTACGGGACCCTCGACCGGCTCAGCGGCGGCAGGGTGGTCCTCGGGCTCGGGGTGGGCAGCCTGAAGGAGGAGTTCGCCCTGCTCGGTGCCGACTTCGACGGCCGCGGCGCCGCCGCCGACGACGCGATCCGGGCCCTTCGCGCCGCCTGGGGACAGCCGCTGCCCGAGTACGAGGGCACCCACTACCGGTTCCGCGACTTCCTCATCGATCCGCACGCAACCCGGCGCCGGGTACCGCTGTGGATCGGCGGATACACCCGCCGTTCGCTGCGCCGGGCCGTCGAACTGGGCGACGCCTGGGTTCCGTTCGGCCTGCCGATCGAGCAGATCACCACCATGCTGGCCGCGGTCGACCGGCCGGAGGGCTTCGACGTGATCCTCACGCCGCCGCCGCTGGACCCGATCGAGGACCCCGGCGGCGCACGCCGCCACGTCGAGCAGCTGCACGCGGCCGGGGCCACGATGATGAACATCGTCCTGCGCCACCGCAGCGCGGAGCACTGCGTCGAACAGCTGGCGGCCTTCCGGCAACTCTTCGCGCAGGCGGAGTGGCCGGCCGGCACCGCACGTTGAGGAGGTACGGCATGCCAGAGCACGAACAAGCGATCGCCGCGCTGGAGCGCCGAGTGCGGGACCTGGAGGACCGGCTGGCCCTCATGCAGATCCTCGCCACGTACGGTCCCGCCGTGGACAGCGGTTCGGCCGCCCCGGCCGCGCGGCTGTGGACCGAGGACGGCGTCTACGACACCTATCCGGCGGTGCTGCACGGCCGGGCGGCCATCGCGGACATGGTCACCGGCGAGCTGCACCAGCGGCTGATCCACTCCGGCGCCGCCCACCTGCAGGGCCTGCCGCACCTGGAGGTGGACGGCGATCGGGCCGTCGCCACCGCCTACTCGCAGCTGGTGCTTCGCGACGAGGGGACCGACAGCTACCGGATCTGGCGCACGGGCGCCAACCGCTGGGAGTTCGTCCGCACCGCGCAGGGCTGGCAGGTCACCCACCGGGTCAACCGCCAGCTCGACGGCGATGCCGAGGCCCGGGACCTGTTCAGCGCGGCGGTCGACGAGCGCCGCGCTCAGGACGGGGATTGACACGCGCGGCCAGGTGCAGTTCGGCCGCACAGCCAGGCAGCCCTCCGAAACCTCCGAAAAGGGGATGAAAGGGGTGAGGTCGGTATACCTGCCAGCAGGTATCAGCGGGTGCGGAAACCCGCACCCGGGGA
>NZ_BMPI01000029.1:0-69188 GCF_014647515.1 Dactylosporangium sucinum
CCACCATCGTCATCCCGGGACCGCGCCGGCGGCCGGTGCCGAACCTCCCCGATCGCCCGGGACCGAAGTCCCCTCCCGGCCGGGACCAACGACAGCACCCGGAGGACCTGTCATGATCGGGGGAGGACGGTTCCAGCGGCGTGGATGAGCCTTGACGGGGTGGCGGTATGGAGCGGGACGCGCGGCGGCCTGAGGCATCCTCGTTCGGCGCGGCGGCGGTCGCGTACGCCGAGCACCGGCCCGACTACGCCCCGGCCGCGGTGCGCTGGGCGCTGGAGGCCGCGCCCGGTCCGCGGGTGCTCGACCTCGGGGCCGGCACCGGCAAGCTGACCGGCACCCTGGTCGCGCTCGGCGCCGACGTCATCGCGGTCGAGCCGGACCCGCGGATGCTGGCCGAGCTGCGCCGCGAGCTGCCGGCGGTCCGCGCCCGGCCGGGGAGCGCCGAGGCGATACCGCTGCCGGACGCGTCCGTCGACGCGGTGCTGGCGGGAAATGCCCTGCACTGGTTCGACATGGCCGTCGCGGGGCCCGAGATCGCCAGGGTCCTCGCGCCCGGCGGCGTCCTCGCCGGCCTGTGGAACGTCCTGGACGACCGGGTCGACTGGGTTGCCGGCCTCGAACGGGTCGGCGGCAGCGCGGCCGTCGGCCCGCGCGACACGGCCGGCAACTGGCGCGCCGCGACCGCGGCCCTGCACCTGCCGGACATCGGCGCGCCGGAGCAGGCCGAGTTCCCGCACGGCCAGCGCCGCACCGCCGACTCCCTCGCCGCGACCATCGCGACGCGCGCGGGGATGCTGGTCATGCCGGAGCCGGAACGCGAGGCCACGCTCGGCCGGATCCGCGCCTACCTCGCGAGCCGGCCGGAGACCGCCGGCGGCGAGTTCACCCTCCCGATGCTGACCGGCGTCCTGCGCGTCCGGTGGCTGTGAGACGTCCGACCGCCCAGCCCTCTACGCGATCGGAAGGCGCTCAAGGGTCCCCAGGTCGTTGAGATTCTGCCCGACATGTGGATGCCACAGCACACTGATCCGTCGGCGCGCGTCGTCGGACAGCGCATTGCCTTTGGTCGGGCGGTGGCGGGCAACCTGAGGGCTGTTCTTTGTCTCCCCCTCATCGGTTGCCTTTGCTTGGAGTTCGTCGGCAGTCTCGAGAACCCTGGCTCGGATGCGCGGCGGGCCCGATTGCTGGTCGTAGACCTCATGGTGATGCCGGTGCGGTACGAGGGAGCCGTAGATGAGTAGGATGCCGCGTTCGTAACTGCGCTCGCCCGCTTCCAGGAACGCAGCGAGGGTCTCCAAATCCTTGCGAGGTCCGTGCTTCATGAAGCCCGGCAGCGACTTGATCTCAACGACGACGGCATTCTCATGGGCGTTTCCGGGCACGTGCCATACGAGGTCCGGTTGGTGCTTCCCGCCTTGGATCACTGAGTGCAATCCAGACTTGTTGAGCTCCCCTGATGCTACGAAGAGCGGTGCGCCAGCCGCTCGGCCATCACTGTCGCTCAGCACGCGGATCTGGTGGTACAGCTCGTAGCAGTACACCCGTTCTCGGTAGGCGTTCTGCGTCGTAGTTACGTTCCAACTGGAGTACGGAAGCGCGAACCATGGGTCAGCGACTTGCTGGGCAGCCTTGTCGAGGAGTTGCCGGAAGTCGATGGCTGCCTGTTGCCGCTCAGCATGTGACATTCGTCTGTTCTACAGCCGCTCACCGCCATGTCAAGTGTGTCCGACCGAGTACCGGAACCCCACGGCGGTAGCAGGACGGCGTGGGTCAGTCGCTCACGGCGCCAGGAGTTGGCTGCGGAGGCGGTACACGTAGTCCTCGCGGTCGCGGCGGCCGGCGGGGCCGGGGCCCTCGCGGGGGATGAACAGGTTGGCGTCCGAGCGGGTCCACTCCCGCGACGCGTACCGCTCGAGAATGCGCCACTCGCCGTCGCGGCGTTCCACGACGTCGACGTAGCGGAAGCCGCTCGTGAAGTTCACGCTCGGGCTGTCGGACGGTGTCCCCCAATGTACGGCCATGCCGTAGGTCTCCGACAGCGCCCGCGATCCCGCGAACTCCACGAGGTGGTTCGCCACCAGGTGCATGGTTCCGTCGAAGCCGCGCAGCTTCGGCTCCACCCACGCGATGTAGTCCTCGACGGGGCCGTCGAATCCGGTGTGGTGGTCGATCCCGCCCTCGTGGTAGCACGACCGGACGAGGTCCATGTCCAGGCGGTCGACGCCCCGGCAGTACCGGCACACCAACTCGCGGATGGCGGCGCGGTCGGAATCCTCACTCGACATCATTTCTCCCTCGGCATCGGGTCGACTCTCGGCTAAGCTACCAAGCACTTGCTTGGTCGGGGAATCCGTTGGCAGCAAACGAAATGGAGACGCCATGGCGCGGTTGGGGTTCAACCTGATGGGCGTGGACGAGCTCTACGGCGGCCGGTTCGCCGGCATCCTCGAGGCGGCCGCGCTCGCCGACCGGGCGGGCGTCGACCTGCTCGTGCTTCCCGACCACGTGACGCTCAGCGAGCAGGCCCACCGCGACCGCGTGACCGTCGGCTTCCCGTACCCGATCTCGACCAACTGGTTCGAGCCGCTGACCGCGCTGGCGGCCGTCGCCACCGTCACCGGGCGCGCCCGCCTCGGGACCAACGTCCTCGTCGCGCCGATTCGCCCGGCGGTACTGCTGGCAAAGCAGCTCGCGACGCTCGACGTCATCTGCGACGGGCGCCTCGACGTGGGGCTCGGCGCGGGCTGGCAGGTGGAGGAGTACCGGGCCACCGAGCGGCCGTTCGAGGGCCGGTTCGGCTACATCGAGGAGCAGGTCGCCGTCTGCCGTGCGCTGTGGGCCGGCGGCCCCGCGGCCCACGCGGGCCGGCGGCTGGACTTCACCGACCTGCACAGCATGCCCGTGCCGGTGCAGGGCGCGGACCTGCGGCTGTCGTTCGGCTTCAACCCGACCCCGCGGGCCGTCGAGCGCATCGTGCGCCTCGGCGTCGGTTGGTGGGCGGCCCCGATGCCGATCGAGGCCGTGCGCGCGGCGATCGCCGGCATCCGCGAGGAGTGCGAGCGGGCCGGCCGGGACCCGGCCGCGGTCACCGTCACGACGGCCACGACGCTGGTCGAGCACGGCCGCTCGGCCGAGGAGGCCGGCGCGATGCCCGTCGTCGAGGAGGCGCGGGCGTTGTGGGACGCCGGCGCCGACTGCGTCATCGTGCACCCGCTCGCGTTCGTCCGCACGCCCGAGGAGCTGCCGGGCTTCCTCCAGCCGCTCCTCGACGCCCGGGACGATCACCACTCGAGCACGACCTTGAGCTGACCGGCGCGCGGTGCCGCGGCCCGCTCGTAGGCCTCCTGTGCGCGGGCCATGGGCAGCCGGTCGGTGACATAGGCGTCCACGATGGACGGATGGTCCCGGAGGTACCGCTGGGCGAGCCGCAACACCCGCTGGCGGTCCTTGGTGGTGCCGGCCCGCAGCGTCAGGTCCTTGCGGAAGAACGTGTGCATCGGCACCGGGTAGACCAGGTCGTCGGGCACCCCGAAGTAGTAGACCAGGCCGCCGTCGGCGACCGCGTCCACGGCGCAGGCGAGGGTGCCGACCTGGTGCCCGATGGACTCGACGACGACCTGCGGCCGGTCGTGCGGGGCGAGCGACTCCGCCCACCGGTCGCACGACGCCCGCACGAACTCGTCGACGCCGAACGTCCGCGCCTCGGCCGACCGGTCGACGCGGTCGACGCCGACCACGTGGGCCGCCCCGCCCATCGACTTCAGCACGTGGCTGAAGAGCATGCCGATCGGCCCCTGGCCCAGGACGGCGACCCGCTGCCCGGCCACGTTCCCCATCCGCTCGACCGCGTAGATGACACAGGCCAGCGGCTGCGCGACGACCGCGTTCGCGGGCGACAGCGCGCCGTCGTCCGGCACCAGCGAGTCCCCCTCGGTGACGACGAACTCGGCGATGGCGTCCTGGCCCAGGGCCCAGCCGACCGCGGTGGTGCCGGGCTCGAACGCGGGGTGGCGTGAGGCGAGCACGTCGCCGACGACCTCGTGCATCGGGCAGCCCGGTCCGGGCGGTGCGCCGTCCGGGTGGTTGCCCAGCCCGCCCTGGCGCTGGATGGCGCCCTTGAACAGCGGCATGTCGCTGCCGCAGATCGCGCCGGCGCGCACCCGCAGCAGCACCTCGCCGGGGCGGAGCGCCGCCGCGGCCGGCGCCGGGACGCGGACCTCGGCGAACGTCGACGGTGCCACGAGGTGGGCGGCCCACATGTCGCTCATTGCTGTGCTCCCTCTGCAAAAATATGCCGCTGGGCGGGCCGCGACGGCCCGCCCAGCAGGTAACCTCACGCGTTTCCGGACCGCATGGACTCGACGTACTTGCGGATGACCTCGATGCCGTCGAACAGCTCGGTGAGCGTCCACTCCCGCGGTGCGTCCGGCGCCGCCCGCAGCATCGCCAGCAGGTCGTCCTCGCTGGTCGCGTTCGCGACGATCATCCGGCCGCCGCCGGCCATCGAGTACAGGCAGTCGAACGTGCCGTCGGCCAGCCGGGCCGAGATCCAGTCGACGGCCACGTCGGCGATCCGCAGGCCCAGCTCGGGATCGACCGGGCCGTGGTGGCCGATGGCCAGGAACTTCGGCATCGGCTACGCGGCCAGTGCCGTCGTCCGCGGGCCGTCGTCGAACAGCTGCGAGTCGGACAGCGGCTTGTTGAAGTTGACGATGCCACCGATCTCGGCCCAGGCCGTCTCGATGGGTGCGATGTTCTGGATGGGGAACTTGAAGTCCGGGTCGAAGATCAGGCTCGACGGCCCGGTCAGCTGCGCCTCGGTCGCGCCCATCGCCTTGATGAGTCCCTGCTTCACCTCGGGGTTGCTGCGGTAGTCGCCCTGCAGGTAGGTGCGGCTGGTGCGGACGAGCGCGCGCAGGATGGCCGCGGCCACGTCCGGCTTCTCGGTGCGGATCTTGCCCATCCAGTAGCTGGTGATGGAGGCGGTGAACGGGATGATCAGCTTGTGGCCGGACGTCTCGGCGGTGGTCCACACCGGGTCGCTCAGGTTGCCGGCGTCGACGGCGCCCGAGTCGAGGCCGGCCAGCAGGTCGGCGCCGCCGAGCGGGACGATCGTCACGTCCTTCACGGTGAGGTTGCAGGTCTTCAGGTACGCGGCCAGCTCCACGACGGCGGGCGAGCCGAGACCGGTCGCGGAGCCGGTCGACACCTTCTTGCCCTTCAGGTCGCAGGCGCTGAAGGTGCCGTCCGGCTTGAGCAGGCTCTTGCGCACGTAGTAGCCCTGGTGGTTGGCGGGGCTCCAGCCGACGCCCCCGCCGATGCCCTTGATGTCGGCCCCGCCGGCGATGGCGTTGAACAGGCCGGCGGACGGCGCGGCCGGCGCCACGTCGATGTCGCCCTTCTGCATCAGCACGACGAGGTTGTTCGTCTGGACGAGCTGGATATTGATCTTGATGTTTTCCTTCTTGAACTCGCCGAAGTACTCGGCGAGCAGCAACGGCGCGTACGCCTCGATGTTGCGGAAGGGCAGCGAGGCGTTGACCGTGACCTCGCTCGGCAGCGGCTTGGGCGCGGGGGTGTTCGGCCCGGTCGGGCCGGGGCTGGGCGCGCTCGCCGGCTGGGTCGTGGCCGAGTTCGAGGCGGGTGTGGCGCCGTCGCCGCCGCAGGCGGTGAGCAGCGGGACGGCGAACACGGCGACGATGGACATGGCGGCTAATCGACGCATTGCGACTTCCTAACTCTGGGGGAGGGAAACCGACTTACAGGAGGTTCCGGTCGCCGCCTTCGATCTCGACGCGAGCCCACGGCAGCACGAGCAGCGACACCCACTTGACGACATTGCTCAGCAGCAGGCCCATGAGGGCGACCGCCACGATGCCGACGTACATCTTGGGCGCCTGGAAGAGCGTCCAGGAGTACCAGATGAGATATCCGATGCCCTTGTTGGCCTGGGTGAACTCGACGCCGACCATCATGAGCACGGCGACGCTGACCGACATCCGCAGGCCGATGAACATCTGCGGCAGGGCGGCCGGAAGCAGGATGTGGCGGAACGTCTGCCACGGCCCGGCCTGGAAGCTCTGCGCCACCTCGCGGTGGCCGGGGCTCACGGCCAGGAACGCGGCCATCGTGCTGACCCACATGAAGAAGAAGACGGTCATCCCGATGGCCACGTTGAGGGCCGTGTCGGTGAGGCCGAAGATGAGCAGCAGCAACGGGAAGATGGCCAGCTTCGGCACCGTGTAGAGCGCCGAGAGCAGCGGTTCGAGCGTGGCGCGGACCCAGCGGGAGGCGCCGAGCGCGATGCCGGCGGCCACCCCCGACACGACACCCATGGCGCAGCCGATGAGCACCCGGGTCAGGCTGGCCCAGAGATGGTCGAACAGCTCGCCGCTCTCGACGAGCTGGAGCGCGGCCTTCCACACCTCGGTGGGCGGCGGGAAGAACAGCGGGTTCACCGCGCCGCTCGTGGCGGCGACCTGCCACACGACGAACAGCGCGACCGGGGCGCCGAAGCCGAGCACGATCTCGACGAGCCGGCGCCGGCGCCGGCGGACCGCGGCCCGCTCGGGGGTCGCCGAGGCCTCGCGGCGGACCATCCGTCCGCTGGTCTGCTCGTCGGGAGGCGTGACGGTGACTGTGTCGGCCATGACTACTCCTCTCCCGCCGCCAGCGAGGCCTGGACCTCGTCGCGCAGCACATCCCAGACGTTCTGCTGCAGGGCCGCGAACTCGGGCGTGCGGCGGATGTCGCTGGAGCGGGGCCGCCCGAACGGCACGGCGATGTCGCTGACCACCCGGCCGGGCCGGGCCGACACGACGACCACGCGGTCGCCGAGGACCAGCGCCTCCTCCAAGCTGTGGGTCACGAAGAGGACCGTGCGGCGGTCCTCCTCCCAGACCTTGAGGAGCACCTCCTGCAGCACGACCCGCATCTGCGCGTCCACGGCCGCGAACGGCTCGTCCATGAGCAGGATCTGCGGCTGCACCGCGAGCGCCCGCGCGATCGACACCCGTTGCCGCATGCCGCCGGACAGGGTGGCCGGGTAGGCCTTCTCGAAGCCGCTCAGGCCGATCCGGCGGATCCACTCCATGGCCCGCTCGTTGGCCTCGCGCCGCGGTACCTTGGCCATCTCCAGGCCGAAGCGCACGTTGGCCAGGACCGTCTTCCACGGCAGGACGCCGTAGTCCTGGAAGACCATCGACGTCGCCGAGCGGCCCTCGTCGAGCCAGAGGTCGAGGGTGCCGGCGGTCGGCGGCAGCAGGCCGTTGACGATGCGCAGGAACGTCGACTTGCCGCAGCCGGACGGGCCGACCAGGCAGACGAACTCGCCGTCGGCGACCCGCAGGTCGAGCGGGCCGAGGGCGTGGACGCGGTGCTTGCCGGAGATGAACTGCCGCTCCACGCCCGTCGCGAGCAGCTTGGCGCCGGTGGCCGCCGTCGGCGGTGGCGCTGCGGTCGCTTGCCGTGTCTGTGTGTCCACTGGCGCTCCAGGTGTTGTCAGGGCGGGGTGTGTGCGGGTCAGCCGAACCATTGGCCGGCGTTGACGTCCAGCGTCTGCCCGGTCACGCCGGCGGAGGCGGCCGAGCCGAAGAAGGCGACCACGTCGGCCACCTCGCGGGCGGTGACGAACCGGCCGAGGCAGGTCGTCGCCTCGGCGTCCAGCCGGGCCTGCGCGGCGCTCGTGCCGCGGCGGGTGCCGGCGTCGGCGAAGAACGCCTCGAGGTTGTCCGACTCGATGTAGCCGGGGACCACGGCGTTGACCCGGACCGCGTGCGGGCCGAGCTCGTGGGCCAGCACCCGGACCAGGGTGAGCATGGCCGACTTCATGGCCGCGTAGATGCCGGAGTCCGGGTACGGCTGGCGGGCCGAGATGGAGCTGACCAGGACGATCGACGCCCGCCGGCCCTGCATGAGCGGCAGCAGCTCGTACAGCAGGTTGGTCGCCGACAGGATGTTGCCGTCGACCGCGGCGTGCCAGTCGGCGGCCGAACGCTCGCCGAGCGACCCGAGTGGCGGCCGGGAGAACGCGTTGTGCACCAGGACGTCGACCGCGCCGTAGCGCTCGCCGACGCGCCGGGCGGCCTCGGCGCAGGCGGCCCGGTCGGTGAGGTCGGTCGGCAGGCACAGCGCCGCCGTGCCCACCTCGCCCGCGACCTCGTCCAGATACGCGCTCCGGCGGGCCAGCAGGGCCAGGCCGGCGCCGGCCTCGGCGAAGGTCAGGGCGAGCTCGCGGCCCAGCCCCGGGCCGACGCCCGCGACGGCGGCGACGCGTCCGCTCAGGTCCATGCCGCCACCACCTCGTCCACAGTGGACAGCGTCGCCAGGTGGCGCAGGCTGTACCGGATGACGTCGGCCGCGTAGTCGGCCGGGACGCCGGCCACCCCGTCGACCGGCACCACCACGCGGTAGCCCAGCCCCACCGCCTCGATCGAGGCGCCCAGGATGCCCATGTTCACCGACACGCCGACCAGGACGATCGTGCGGACCTCCAGGCCGCGCAGGGTCGCGTCGAGCTCGGTACCGGTGAAGGGGGTCACGCCGTGCAGCCGCTCGACGGTGACGTCGCCCGGCTCCGGCCCCAGCTCCGGCAGCAGCTGCGCCGACACCGAACCGGTGAGCAGGTGGTCCGGCATGGCCTCGGCCCGCTCCAGGATCGGCGCGTTGGGGGCGGCCCGCCGGCCCCCGGCGCGGCGGGCCACGGTGGCGTGCACGACCGCGACCCCGGCCGGGCGGGCCGCGGCCAGCAGGCGGCGCACGCCGTCCACGCCGCCGGCGGCGCGCAGCTGCTCGCCCAGCTGCGGCACGAGGCTCTCGGTGCCGACGATGCCGCGCTGCAGCTCCATCGTCAGCACCGCGGTGCCGCCGGGCCGGACCGCGTCCGGATCGAGTCGCCGGCTCATGAGACGCCGCCCAGCGTGACGGTGCGGCGCTGCTCGGCCGACGCCTCGATCGCCTCGACGACCCGGAGGACGGCCAGGCCGTCGGCGAACGTCGCCGGACGGGGAGAGGCTGGCGTGGCCGCGCCGGTGAGGTGCTGGTGCAGCCAGCGGGCGAGTCCGGTGTACGACGCGATCTCCTGCGCGGTCCACGGCCGGGCGTCGCCGGGGTCCGCCGACGGGGGCGGGGGAACGTCGGGGGTCAGGTCGTGGGAGGCGTCGGGCGTGGTGAGGTGCGCCCGGCCGTCCACGACGGACACCGTGCCGGCGGTGCCGGCCACGCGGGTCACCTCGACCGGCGTGCCCCAGGCCGCCGCGCACTCCTGGAGCACCCCGACGGCGCCGGACGCGGTGCGGAACAGCACGGCGTAGCCGTCGTCGGCGCCGCCGCCCGCCCGGGGCACGGCCTGGCCCAGGGTGGCCGACACCTCCACGATCGGACCGAGCCAGAGCTGCAGCTGGTCCAGCAGGTGGGTGCCGTTGGCCCGCAGCCACCCGCCGCCGCGCGCCGGGTCGAACCACCAGCCGGGCGCGCCCGCGTCGGCGGCGGCCAGCATCGGGTAGGAGCGCACGATCGTGGCGGTGTGCGGCCGGCCGACCCGGCCCGTGGCGATCGCGTCGCGGACCGCCTCGATCGCGGGGTCCCACCGGAACTCGGTGCCGACCAGCGCGACGACGCCGGCCGCGTCGGCCGCCTTCGCCATCGCCTCGGCCTGCTCCACGGACAGGGCGAGGGGCTTCTCGCAGATGACGTGCCGACCGGCCGCGATCGCGAGCCCGGCGAGCTCGGCGTGGGTGTCCGGCGGCGTGGCGATGGTGACGACGTCGGCGCCGGTGGCTCCCAACGCGGCTTCGAGGGCGTCGAACCCGGCCGGCACCCCGACCCGGGCGGCCCGGCGGGCCGTCCGCTCGGCGTCCTGGCCGACCAGGGCGGCCACCTCGAAGCCGGCCGCCCGCAGGGCCGGCACGTGCACCCGCAACCCGAAGCCGGTGCCGACGACGATCGCCCGGCGGGTCATGCCGCACCCCGGCCGAGCACCCGCAGCGCGTTGGTGCGCAGGAACTTCTCCCACACGTGCTCGTGCAGCGGCAGGTCGTCGAGCTCGGTGAAGATGCGCTCCAGCGACAGGCCCATCGGGAAGTACCCGGCGTAGAGCACCTTGTCCGCGCCGCGGGTGTTGGCGAAGTCGAGGATCTGCTTCGGGTAGTAGCGCGGCGCGAAGGCGCTGGTCGAGTAGTACAGGTTCGGCCACTTCAGGAGCAGCTTCACGGCCAGGTCCACCCACGGCTCGCAGCCGTGGCGGGTGACGAAGCGCAGCTCGGGGAAGAACCAGCAGACCTCGTCGATGAGGGCGACCTCCTGGGCCGCGAACGGGATGCGGGGCCCGGGCACGCCGGCGCAGACGAAGATGGGGATGTCCAGGTCGATGCAGGCCGCGTACAGCGGGTAGAACCGCTTGTCGTTGATGGGTACCGGCGGGTTCAGGCCGCTCGGCATCGCGCTCGCCGCCACCACGCCGAGCTCCTCGACCGCCCGGCGCAGCGCCCGCACGCCCTCCATCCCGGCGTTCGGGTCGACCGGGAACGCCCCGAGGAAGCGGTCGGGGTGGGCCTTGAGCGCGGCGACCGCGAGCTCGTCGTCGAAGCTGACCGTGATCATGCCCCGTTCGACGCCCCAGCGGTCCATCTCCAGCAGCACGGCCCTGGCGCCGTCGGCGCTGAACCGCTGGTCGGGGAGGCCCTTGAACATGTACTCGGCGGGAAACCGGTACGTCTCGCGGCTCTCCTGGTCGCGCAGCTGGGTGCCGAGGAACCGGCGCCAGCTGTCGTCGCCGGGTCCCTTCGGGATGCCCATCATCAGGTCGATGACCCCGATGTCGGTGGGCCTTGGCATCGTCTCACCACCCCCGGAAGACCGGGTCGCGCTTCTCGGCGAAGCTGCGCAACCCCTCGGCGCTGTCCTCGGTCCACACGTTCATGGCCACGGCCATCTCCTCCTGGTCGAACGCCGCGACCCGGTCCGCGTCCAGCGACCGGTTCAGCAGGCGCTTGGCCAGCCCGATCGCGATGGTCGCCCCGGTCGCGAGCCGGGCGGCCAGCGCTCCGGCGGCGGCGTCGAGCTCCTCCGGCTCGACCACCTGGTGCACGATGCCCAGCCGCTCGGCCTCCGCGACGGACAGGTCGCCGCCGAGCAGCAGCAGCCGCTTCGCGAGGTGCAGCCCGAGGACGCGGGGGAGCAGGTACGCGGCCCCGGCGTCGGGCACGATGCCGCGGGTGATGAACAGCTCCGCGAACCGGGCCTGCGGCGAGGCCACGACGAAGTCGGCGGCGAGGGCGAGCTGGGCGCCCATGCCGGCGGCCACCCCGTTCACGGCGGCGATGACCGGCTTGGGGCAGTCGAGCACCGCCGCGATGAGGGCCTGCGCGCTGCGCACGGCGGGACCGGTCTCGCCCACGACCCGGGCCGGCCGGCCGGCCACCGGATCGCGGCGGGGGAGGCTGAGGTCGCCGCCGGCGCAGAACGCGCGTCCGACGGCCGAGAGCACGACCGCCCGGATCTCGACCGACGAGCCGGCCTGCGCCAGCAGCGAGATCAGTCGCTCGCGCTGCGGTGGTCCGAGCGCGTTCCGCTTCTCGGGGCGGTCGAACACGATCCGGGCCACGCCGTCCGCGACGGTGCAGCGCACCTGCTGGGTCACGTCCTCCACGGCACCGGTCATGCTGCCTCCGCTTAGCTCCGGACCGGTCATGCTGCCTCCGCTTCGCTCCGGCCGCATGCCTTCCACACTGAGCCGATGATGACCGGCCTCCTCCGCTTCGCTCCGGCCGCATGCCTTCCACACTGAGCCGATGATGACCGGCCTCCTCCGCTTCGCTCCGGAACCGGTCATGCGCTCGCCCGCCTGGCCTGCGCCCGGGGGAGGCCGAGGTGGCGCTCGGCGATGATGCCCCGCTGGATCTCGCTGGTGCCGGCGTAGATGGTGGTCACGACCGAGTGCCGGAACTCGTGCTCGATCCAGCCGTCGGCCGGCGCCTCGGTGCCGTGGCCGGCGAGCAGCCCGTCCGCGCCGACGACGTCCACGAGGGACGACGCCGCCCGCATGAGCGCCTCCGAGCTGAACAGCTTGGCCAGCGACCCCTGCGTGTGAGGCAGGACGTCCCGCGCGGTGAGCCAGGTCATGCGGTACCCCATGAGGCGGCTCACCTCGAGGTCGGTGTAGGCGCGGGCGAGGCAGGCCCGCACCTCCGGCCGCTCGATGGGCGCCCGGCCGCCGGCGTCGGGCCTGCGGGCCCAGGCGATGGCCCGGTCGACCAGGTGCAGCAGGTGCCCGGCCGCGGCGGGCTGCCGCTCGAAGGCGAGCGCCACCATCATGACGTCCCAGCCGCCGTCGACCTCGCCGACCCGGGCACTGTCGGGGACGCGGACCCGTTCGTAGAACGTCGCGTTGGTGCGCTCGCCGCCGAGCGTGTGCACCGGGCGCACCTCGACGCCCGGCGCGTCGAGCGGCACCAGGAACATCGTCAGGCCGCGGTGCTTGGGCACGTCCGGGTTGGTCCGGGCGAGCAGGAAGACGTGGCTCGCCTCGTGGGCCATGGTGGTGAACATCTTCTGGCCGTCGATGACCCACCCGTCGCCGTCGCGGGTCGCCCGGGTGCGGGCGGCGGCGACGTCGGAGCCCGAGTCGGGCTCCGAGTAGCCGAGGCACATGAGGATCTCGCCGCTGAGGATGGCCGGGATGACCTCGTGCCGCTGCTGTTCGGTGCCGACGATCTGCAGCGTCTTGGCCACCAGCTCGGAGATGAGCCAGCCCTCGATCGGGATCCCGGCCCGGGCGAACTCCTCGTTCAGCGTCGCCATCTCGAACGGGTCGCGGCCCTGCCCGCCCTGCTCGACCGGCCAGGCCGCCTTCAGCCAGCCCCGTTCGGCCATGGCGCGGTGCACGCTCCAGCTGTGCAGCGTGCCGGAGTCGTGCACGGCGGCCGAGGTCGCCGGCGGCAGCTCGGCCAGGAACTGCCGGATCTCGGTCCGGAACCGAAGCTGCGCGTCGGACGGTTCGAAGTCCATCTACGGCCGCCCCTCGTCGGTGTCGGCGAGCGCGAGCGCGACGACGGTCTCGTCGCCGTCGCCGCCGCCCAGCAGCCCCAGCGCCTTGGCGCGGCGGAAGTAGAGCTGGATGTCGTACTCCATCGTGTAGCCGTAGCCGCCGTGGGCGTGCAGGCTGCGGTCGGTGGCCTGGCGGGCGGCCCGGCCGGCGAACGTGTACGCCATCGCGGCCAGGCCGAGGCACCGGGGGCTGCCGGTGTCGCCGGCCCAGGCCGCCTCGAGGACGAGCAGCTCGGCCCCGTCCACGAGCGTCGCCGCGTCGGCGAGCTGGTGGGCCAGGGCCTGGAAGGCGCCGATCGGCTGGCCGAACTGGTGGCGGGTCTTCGCGTACTCGACGCCGAGGTGCAGGCCGGTGGTGCCGATGCCGACCAGGCCGGCCGCGGTGAGGACCTGCCAGTCGGCCGCGGCCTCGGCGAAGAGCGCGGCCGCCTCGGGCCCGTCGGCGAGCACCGTCGCGCCGGTGAGGTCGACGTGGCCGATCGCGAGCCCGGACAGGGTCTGCTTCGGCGTGGTGACGTCGTGGCCGGGCCCGGACGCGACGATCCGGCCCTCGTCCCAGGCGATGACCCGGTCGGCGACCGCCGCCCACGGCACCGTGCGGGCGACGCCGCCGGCGGCCGGCCGCGGTGCGAACGTCACCAGGTCGGTGCCGGCGTCGGCCCGGCCGAGGCGGTCGAGCAGGCGGGTCGCGACCAGGGTCTCCACCAGCGGGGCCGAGGCGAGGGCGGCCCCGGCGGCCTGGGCGGCGATGACGAGCTCGGCCAGCCCGGCCGGTGTCCCGTCGCGGGAGCCCGCCAGCTGGGGGAAGCCGAAGTCCCCGAGCACGGCCCACAGCGCGGGGTCGAAGCCGAGCGGCTCGGCCGCCCGGACGCGGGCCGGCGTGGAGTGGTCGGCGAGCAGGGCGGTCAGGCCCGCCCGCAGGTCGAGCTGCTCGCTCGACAGGGAAAAGTCGATCATCGCAGCCGCCACCGGGGCCGGTTGCCGGTCCGGAACGCCTGCTGCCCGGCGGCCAGGGCGGCCGGGTCGGTGCCGGCGGCGACCAGCGCGTGCGCGACGCCCAGCGCCTGGCCCGGCGCCATCTCGGAGCCGATCCAGATGGCGCGCAGGGTCGCCTGGACCGCGAGGGGTGGCAGGGCCGCGATGGTCGCCGCGACGGCGCCGGCCGCCGCCCGTAGCCGGTCGCCCGGCACGACCTCGGACACCAGGCCGATCTCGTGCGCGCGCCGGGCCGACATCCGCTCGGCCGAGCCGAGCAGGGCCAGCCGCAGCACCTCGCCGAGCGGCATGCGGCGCAGCAGGTGCAGCGGCTCGAACACGGCCGGCATGCCGAACGTCGTGTGCGGGTCGAAGAACGTGGCGTGGTCGGCGGCGATGATGATGTCGGACTCGCCGAGCAGGTAGAACGCGCCGCCGCAGGCGATGCCGTTGACCGCGGCGACGACCGGCTTCCACAGGCCGCACGACTTGGGGCCGAGGAAGTCGCCGACGTCGGCGCGCAGGAACGGGCTGCTCGCCTTGAGCACCGCGGTCGACTCGTCCGCGTCGCCCGTGTCTTCGGTGTCTTCAGCGTCTTCGGTGTCTTCGGTGTCCAGGCCCGAGCGGTCGTAGCCGGTGCAGAACGCCTTCTCGCCGGCGCCGGTGACGACCACGACCCGCACCTCGTCGTCGACCCGCAGCCGTGCCCACAGGTCGGCGAGCTCGCGCAGCATCGTGTCGTCGAACGAGTTCAGCACCTCGGGACGGTGCAGCTCGACCCACGCGACCCCGGCGTCGACCGAGAGCTGCAGCGTGGCGGGCGCCGCATCTTTGCTGGTCAGGGGAGTGTTGTGCATCACACGGCGAAGGTTATAAGGTTACGACCTTAGCGTCAAGGGTGGTGGAGAGGAGGCCAACGTGAGCGCTGGCCGAGCGCGTCGCCTGTTCACCGACGAGGCGTTGCGCGAGCTGTCGAGGTCGCCCCGCGACCGCCTGGCGCGCCGGCTCGCACGGTCCGATGTGGACGGTCTGCGCGAGGAGGTGGCGGCGCTGGAGCGCGAGCACCACGGGCAGCGCGAGCGCTATCTCGACTGGGTCGCGACGATCCTCGACACCGCCGTCGAGCGGCACGGCCGCGCCGGCCTGCGCCTCCTGGTGGGCCGGACCCTGGCCTTCTTCGCGGCCTATCCGGGCGTCGACCCCGTGCGGGACGCGGCGCCGGCGCCCATGGCCGACGAGGTGGCCGAGGCCGCCGGCCGCGGCGACGCGGACACCGCACTGGCGATCTTCGACCGGTGCGAGGCCGAGTGGCGCTCGGCCGTCGACGTGCTGCGGGACTGGCTGTCCGCCCTGCTCTCGCAGGTGTACACCGGCTACGGCCCGGACGAGCTCGAGGCGTTCCACCGCCGCCGCGGCGAGGACGCCCTGCGCGGTCTCATGCGCGACATCGACCGGCCCGTGGGCGAGCGCCTGGAGAACCTCGTCCGCCTGCTGCAGGGCCACTTCACCGACCTGGTCATCAGCGAGGACGACGAGAAGTTCACGATCGTGCAGGACCCCTGCGGCACCTGCGCCCGCCAGGTCCTCGACGGCCGGTTCGCGGCCGGGCTCGGGCTTGCGGTCGTGACCGACGAGCACCCGGTGACCTGGGGCGGGCGCCCGACCACGATCTACCGCACCCACGTGCCGATCTGGCACGTGGAGATGGCCCGCGAGCGCCTCGGCGTGCCCTGGCCGGTGAACCGCTGCCCGGCCGGCCTCGACGGCGGCGCCTGCACGATCCTGCTCTACAAGGACCCGCACGACCCGTCCAGCGTGACCCGGCTGCCCTCGACGGCCAGCGACTCCGCCATCCCCGCAACGAAGGGCCCGACACACCCATGACCGAAGTGGCGAGCGCCCCGGCCGGCTATCAACTGACCGACCGCTACGACGCCGACGACGGCACCGTCGTCCTCACCGGCACCCAGGCCATCACCCGCATCCTCCTCGACCGCCACCGCATCGACCGGGCGGCCGGGCTGCGCACCGGCGGCCTCGCGTCCGGCTACCCCGGATCCCCCCTGGGCGGGCTGGACCTCACCCTGCACCGGGCGGCCGCCACCCTCGCCGCCGAGGACATCCGGCACGTGCCCGGCGTCAACGAGGAGCTCGCGGCCGCCGTCGTCTTCGGCACCCAGCAGCCCTCGCCCGGCGGGTTCCGCGACGGGCTGCAGGGCGTCTTCGGGCTCTGGTACGGCAAGTCACCCGGCGTCGACCGGTGCGGCGACGCGTTCAAGCACGCCAACCAGTTCGGCGTGAGCCCGTTCGGCGGCGTCGTCGCGGTGGCCGGCGACGACCCGGCGGCGAAGTCCTCGTCGCTGCCGAACCAGAGCGAGACCGCCTTCTACGACGCGCTGATGCCGGTGCTCGTGCCCGGCTCCACCCAGGAACTGCTGGACTACGGCGTGATCGGGCTGGAGCTGTCCCGCTACTGCGGCTGCTGGGTCGGGCTGAAGGTCGTCACCAACGTGGCCGACTCCGTGGGCTCGGTCAACCTGGCGCCCGACCGGCTGTCGCTGCACCGGCCGGCGTTGGAGATCGACGGGGAGTCGTGGCAGCACCGGCAGCGCGTCGACCTCGTCCCGACGATCCTCGTCGACCGGGAGCGGGACCTGCTGGAGCGCCGCCACCTCGCGGCCGTCGCCTTCGCCGCCGCCAACGGCCTCAACCGGATCGAGGGCGCCACCGCAGGCGCCCGGATCGGCATCGTCGCGGCCGGCAAGACGTACTACGACGTCCGGCAGGCCCTGGCCGACCTCGGCCTGGACGACGCCGGCCTGCGCGAGCGGGGCGTCCGCCTGCTGAAGCTCGGCATGATCTACCCGCTCGATCCGTCCATTGTGGATCGTTTCGCCGACGGCCTCGACCACGTCGTGGTGGTCGAGGAGAAGCGCGACTTCATCGAGTCGGCGCTGCGCAACGCGCTCTACCCGACCCCGCACCGGCCGACCGTCGTGGGCAAGCGCGACCGCGGCGGCCAGCTGCTCGTGCCGGCCCACGGCGAGCTCGGCGTCGACCGCATCAAGCCGATCCTGCGCCGCGAGCTCGGCCTGCCCTCGCCGGTGCGGGCCACCACCCGCTCCTCGGGCCCGATCGCGCTGCCGCTGCTGGCCCGCACCTCGGCCTACTGCAGCGGATGCCCGCACAACCGGTCCACCGTGCTGCCCGGCGGCGCCGTCGTGGGCGGTGGCGTCGGCTGCCACGGCATGTCGTACTTCGACCCCCGGCTCGCCGACAACCAGAAGCTGCCGGTCGTGCCGATGGGCTCCGAGGGCGTGCCCTGGATCGGCATGGCCCCCTTCGCGCAGACCGGGCACATCTTCCAGCACCTGGGCGACGGGACGTACTCCCACTCGGGCCTGCTCGCGGTCCGGGCCTGCGTCGCGGCCGGCGTGAACATCACCTTCAAGATCCTGTTCAACGGCTACGTCGCGATGACCGGCGGCCAGGAGATCGCCGGCGGCATGTCGGTGCCGGCGCTGACCCGCGAGCTGGCCGCCGAGGGCGTCAAGCAGATCATCGTGTGCGCCGAGGACACCGGGCGGTACCGCGGCGTGCGCGACCTGGCCGACGGCGTCACCGTGCTGCCGCGGGACGACGTGCTGGCCGCGCAGGAGCGCCTCAGCGCGGTCGAGGGCGTGACCGTGCTCATCTACGACCAGGTCTGCGCGGCCGAGGCCCGGCGGCTGCGCCGCACCGGCAAGCTGCCCACGCCCGACCGGCGGGTGGTCATCAACGAGCTCGTCTGCGAGGGCTGCGGCGACTGCGGTGTGCAGAGCAACTGCCTGTCGGTCCAGCCGGTCGAGACCGAGCTCGGTCGCAAGACGCAGATCCACCAGACGTCGTGCAACTCCGACTTCAGCTGCCTGGACGGCGACTGCCCGTCCTTCGTCACGATCCGCACGACGGCGGCCGCCCGCGATCCGCGGCGCCCCCGCCGGCCGGACCCGCAGGACGTGCCGCCCGAACCCGCGGCGAAGGCGTCGGCCGGCGGCAAGGCGTACGGCGTCTACCTGGTCGGCATCGGCGGCACCGGGGTGGTCACCGTCAACCAGATCCTGGCCACGGCGGCCCTGCTCGACGGCCTGCACACGGCCGGCCTCGACCAGACCGGGATGAGCCAGAAGGCCGGCGCGGTCGTGTCCCACCTGCAGATCAGCGCCGCCCCGGTCGACGACCGCACCGCCGCGGTCACCGACGGGCAGGCCGACCTCTACCTCGTGTTCGACCTGCTCAGCGGCGCGGCACCGCAGCACCTCGCCCGCGCCGACGCGCGGCGCACGGTCGCGGTCGTCGCGTCCTCGCTCACGCCGACGTCGGCCGTGGTCACGAACATCGCGACCAGCCTCCCGCCGGCCGGCGCGCTGCTGGACCGCATCCGGGGCGTCGCCGGCCGCACCACCGCCGTCGACGCCGCCCGGCTCAGCCGCACCCTGTTCGGCGACGAGACGACCGCCAACGTCCTGCTGCTCGGGGTGGCCTACCAGGCCGGTGCCGTGCCGCTGTCGGCCGCCTCGATCGAGGAGGCGATCCGGCTCAACGGCGTCGCGGTCGACACGAACATCGCGGCGTTCCGGGCCGGGCGGCGCCACGTGGTGACCCCCGCCGAGCCTGACGCGCCCGCACCGCCCGGCCGCCTGGGTGCGGCCGGGCTCGACCCGGCGCCCGCCGCGCGGGACGCCGTGCGCCGGCTGCTCGACGGGGCCGGCCTGCCGGCGGCGGTGCGGGAGATCGCCGAGCCGCGCGCCGCCGAGCTCGTCGACTACCAGCACGCGCGGCTGGCCCGGCGATACGTGGACGCGGTGCGCGGCGTCGTCGCCGCCGAGGCCGAGCGGTTCGGCACGGACGCGGTGTCCGCGGAGTTCGCGCGCTACCTGTTCAAGCTGCTCGCGTACAAGGACGAGTACGAGGTCGCCCGGCTGCACCTGAAGGTCGATCTCGGCGCGCGGGTGCGGTACCACATCCATCCACCGTTCCTGCGGGCGCTCGGCCTGCGCCGCAAGCTCGCGCTGGGCGGCTGGATCCGGCCCGCCTTCGCCGTGCTGCGGGCGATGCGGACGGTCCGGGGCACGCCGTTCGACCTGTTCGGTCTGGCAGCGGTACGGCGGGTCGAGCGATCGTTGCCGGAGGAGTACACGACGGCGGTGCTCGCGGCGCTGCGGGACGACGACCGGGACCGCTGCCTGGCGGTCGCGCAGGCGCCGGATGTCGTCCGCGGATATGAGACCATCAAGCTCGCCAATGTGGCCCGGTTCCGGGCGATGCTGGCACAACCCTCCCAGGTGGACGGATGAGGAAGGCGGAGATCATGGCGGACCCAGCTCAGGGCCGTGGCGCGAAGGGCCCGTTGCTGCAGCGTCGCCGGGTCGGCGAGCGCCTTGCCGACGAGCTGCGGGACCGGATCCTGCGCGGTGATCTGACCACGGAGCACGGGCTGCTGAAGCAGGACGACCTGTTCGAGGAGTTCCGGGTCAGCATGCCGTCCGTCCGCGAGGCCATGCGCACCCTGGAGACCGAGGGGCTCATCACGATCCGCCGGGGCAACCGGGGCGGCGCCGAGGTGCACCCGCCCCAGCTCGAACGGGCCGGCTACGTCTTCGGCCTCGTGCTGCAGTCCCGCAACGTCAGCGTCCAGGACCTGGGCCTGGCGGTCCGCCGCCTCGACCCGGTGTGCGCCGAGATGTGCGCGACCAGGCCGGACCGCATGGAGACGGTCGTCCCCGCGCTGCGCGAGATCCAGCGCCGCACCGAGGAGAGCATCGGCGACTTCGCCAAGTTCGTGGCGTGCATGAAGGAGTTCCACGAGGCGCTCGTGCGCAACTGCGGGAACCAGACCTTCGAGCTGCTCGCGGGCATGCTGGAGGGGCTCTGGTATGCGCACGAGGAGGAGTGGGCCGCCCGCACGGTCATCGAGGGCGGCATCCCCGGCGAGGCCGCGACCCGGCGCAGCCTCGACAGCCACAACGAGCTGATCCAGGCCATCGAGGAGGGCGACGGCCCCGGCGCCGCGATCCTGGCCCGCCGCCACCAGGAGGACACCCAGCCCCAGGCCAATCTCGGCGTGGACCCGTCGGTGGTGGTCAACGCCCAGCTCATCCGGCCCCCGGACTACTGACCCCGGCCCTCCCGCGGTCGTACAGTGGACGCCATGCGGCAGGTGGCCGACGGCGTCTTCGAGATCGACATCGCGTTCGTGCACGCACACCTCGTCGTGGTCGACGACGGGGTCGTGCTCGTCGACACCGGGCTGCCGCGCCGGTCGGCCCGGGTGGAGCGGGCGCTGCGCGAGGCCCGGCGCGCGGTCGGCGACGTGCGGGCCGTCCTGCTCACGCACTGGCACGCCGACCACACCGGCGGCGCCGCCGAGCTGCGGCGCCGCTCCGGCGCGCGGACCGTCGCGCACGCGCTCGACGCGCCGGTCGTGTCCGGCGTGGTCGCGGCGCCGCTGACCCGGCTGCAGAGGGTCACCAAGCGCATCACCGGCACGCCCGCACCCGTCGCCGTCGACGAGGTGCTCGACGGCGACGGACCGTTCTCGGTGGCCGGCTTCACCGCCGTGCACACGCCCGGCCACACCGCGGGCCACGTGTCGTTCCTCCTCGACCGCGACGGCGGTGTGCTGTTCGCCGGCGACGCGGCCGCCGGCGGCGCCACGAGGGTCCGCCGCACGCCGCGGCTGATGACCGCCGACACCGTCGCGGCGAACGCCAGCGTGGCCCGCCTGGCGCGGCTGACCTTCGAGGTGGCGGTCTTCGGCCACGGCGCCGCGGTGACCGCCTCCGCCGCCGACCGCTTCCGCGACCTCGCGGCCGCGTGAGCGTGGCGCTGTAACCGAGGCCGATGCACTCTGCGCCGCGCCGTGCACGCCGAGGGCCGTCCACAGCTTCCGTCGCCAGCGACACACAACCCTCCCTGATCACGGTGGGCTCGCCGCCCCGGCACCGAGGCGTGGGGTCATGTGTCGCGGTAGCGGAGCAGGAGCGTGCCGGTCAGCAGCGCCGCCGCGGACCAGGCGGCCAGCACGCCCAGGCCGGCCCAGGGCCCGATCGGCAGCTGGGGTAAGTCCGTCGTGGCCTGCACGGCCAGGCCGGCGCTCATCGGCGCCGCCCGTTCGAGCAGACGGTGCAGGTCGGGGTCGCTCACCATCTGGGTGACGACCGGCGGGAGGTAGAGCAGGCCGAGCACGGTGCCGATCGCGGCGGCCGAGTCGCGCACGGCGGCGGCGACGCCGAGGCTGAGGACGGCGATCAGGGCCAGGTAGGCGACCGTGCCGGCGCTCGCCCGCAGCACGGGGCCGTCGGCGAGGGAGGGGCGGCCGGTGGGCAGGACGGAGCCGGCGGCCAGGAGCGACGCGAGCACGGTCAGGCACGCGACGGCGGCCACCGCGGCGGCGAGCACCAGGGCCTTGGCGGCCAGCACCGCCGGGCGGTTCGGGATCGCGGTCAGCGTGGTGCGGATCAGCGTGGTGCTGTGCTCGCCGCTGACCGCGAGCACGGCCAGCACGGCGACGGGGGCCTGCCCGAGATACACGCCGCTGAGGACGAGCCTCGCCGCGTCGAGGTCGCAGCCGGCCCGCGCGCAGGTGGCCGCCGCCGACACCGCGGCCCCCAGCGCCACGGTGACCGTCGCGGTGATCAGGAGCAGCCACGCCGGGCCGGGCGTCGTCCGCAGCTTCGTCCACTCCGCCCGCACGGCGTGCAGCGCGGTGCTCATGCGTCCCGCCGGCGCAGCAGGACGGCGGCCACGGCGAGGGCGAGCGCCGCGTAGCCGCACAGCACGCCCAGGCCGGCCCAGGGCGGCAGCGGGTAGTAGCCCAGGGCCGGGGTGTAGACGCTGTCGACCTGCGGGTAGCGGGTCAGGGTCTGCTGCACGGCCAGGGCGGCGGCCGGCGTGACCCGGGTCAGCCACAGTGCCATCGGTGGCGGCAGGAACGGGATGAGCGCCAGCAGGTACGGCAGCACCGTGGCGGCGACGACGGTGGTGACCGCCGTGGCGCTGCGCCGCAGGATGGTGCCGACGCCCAGGGCGAAGACGGCGGTGACGGCGAGCAGCGCGGCGGTGCCGGCCTCGGCGCGGAGCAGGGCGGCCGGCGTGGCCGGGAACAGGTACACGCCGAGCCCCCGCACCAGCCACGACCACAGCGGCACCGCGATCACCGTCGCGACCAGGCTGGTGGTGAACGTGACGCCGGCGACCACGGCGGCCTTCGCCAAGAGCACCCGGCCCCGGCGGGTGCTGGCGCTCAGCGTGCTGCGGATCATCCCGTACCGGTACTCGGTCGTGACCGTCAAGGTGGCCACGACGACCACCACGATCAGCGCCGGGAACGTCCCGAACAGCAGGTCGCCGGCGGCGGCTCCGACGGGCAGGTCGCTGCGGGTGGCCGGGGCGAGGTCGCCGGCTCCGGTGACCGTGAACCCGTCCCCGGCCGGGGCGAACCCGCCGGAGACGCCGCGCGGATAGCCGGCGAAGGTGGCGGTGCGGGCTCCCCGCTGGTCACCGGTCCAGTCGGCCGCGGGCCAGCCACCCGCCAGCTGCGGGCCGCCGAACGCGGCGGTGGCCGCGTCGCCCGCCGTGCCGAGCCCGTCGACGCGTTGCGGGCAGGCCACGAACAGGCCGGCCTGGACGGTGGCGGGCAACCCGGGCAGCCGAACGGTGGCGACCTCGCTCCAGCGCGTGCCGTCGGCCGAGGCCTCGCCGGTGATCGTGTCACCGGCGCGGGTCAGCCGGAGCCAGCGCGGTGCGTCGCCGGGCGGCCCGGCCCGGTCGTGGCGGTAGTCGTGCTGCATCCGCACCCCGTGCCCGCCCGTGACCATGATCGCGGCGTACCGGGCGCCGGGCTCGGGCCCGGCGGCGATGATCAGCCCGGCCTTCGCCCACGGCGCGGCGGCGCCGTCGTCGCCGGCGCCCACAGAGGTCAGCGAGGCGACGGCGACGGTGATCCGGCCGTCCCCGGACAGGGGGCGGTGCACGAAGTAGAACCCGGCGCTGACCGGCGTGCCGTCCGGCCCGATCGGGACCGGCGACGCCCGGTCGGGCGGCGCGCCGCCCAGCCCGGTGACGGGGAACAGCAGGATCATCAGCGCCGCGACCGCGCTGGCGCGCACCCAGCCGGGCACCGACCGGAACTTGGTCCACTCCGCCCGCAGCAGGCGCGGCATCGGCGGCCGGGTCACGACGCCGCTCCGGTGGCCGCCCGATACTCGACGGCGTCGCGGGTCAGGTCGAAATACGCCTCTTCGAGGGTGGCGCGGTGCGGCGACAACTCGGAGAACGGCAGCCCGCCGGCGGTGAGCACCGCGACGACCCGCTCGGCGGCCAGCCCCCGCACGTCCAGCACGTCCTCGCCCGCGCGGGTCACCTGTGCGCCGGCGGCCGTCAGGGCCGCGGCGGCCGGCTCCGGCGCACCGGTGCGCACCCGCACCCGGTCTCCGGAGGCGGCCGCGACCAGGTCGGCCACGCTGCTGTCGGCGATCACCCGGCCGCGGCCGACCACCACCACGTGGTCGGCCATGCCCTGCAGCTCGCTCATCAGGTGACTGGACACCAGCACGGCCCGCCCCTGCCCGGCCAGGGCGCGCAGGAAGCCGCGCAGCCACACGATGCCCTCGGGGTCCATGCCGTTGAACGGCTCGTCCAGCATGATCGCCGGCGGGTCGGCCAGCAGGGCGGCGGCCAGGCCGAGCCGTTGCCGCATGCCCAGCGAATACCCACCCGCGGGGCGGCGGCTCGCCGAGGCCAGTCCCACGTGCTCGAGGACCTCGTCGACGCGGCGGGGGTCCAGGCCCTGCGAGTGGGCCAGCCACAGCAGGTGGTTCCGCCCGGTCCGGGCCGGGTGCAGCGCGGAGGCGTCGAGCAGCGCGCCCAGGTGCCGCAGCGGGCTGCGCAGCGACCGGTAGGGCCGGCCGCCGACCAGCGCCCGCCCCGCGTCGGCGGTGTGCAGGCCGAGGACGATCCGCATGGTGGTGGACTTGCCGGCGCCGTTGGGCCCGACGAACCCGGTCACCCGCCCGGGGGCGGCCGTGAACGTCATCCCGTCCAGCGCGGTGGTCGGCCCGTACCGCTTCCGCAGCCCGGAGACCTCGATCGTGGCATCGCTCATGGCACGCAGTTGTACGCCGACGCCGGTGACAGCCCGGTGCGTTCGGCTGTCACCTGGTTGTCACCTGCCGGCTGGCATCGTGGACGGCGTGGCGCAGGGGGCGTCCGGATCGGCAAAGGATCGTGATCATGAGGGTGCTCGTGGTGGAGGATCACCGGACGTTGAGCGCACTGATCACGGCCGGCCTGCGCCGGGAGGCGATGGCCGTGGACGTGGCCCTGGACGGTCACGCCGCGCTGGAGCAGGTGGCCGCGACCCGCTACGACGTCGTGGTCCTCGACCGGGACCTGCCCGGGGTGCACGGCGACGAGGTGTGCCGCCGGATCGTGGCGAGCGCGGCGGACACCCGCGTGCTGATGCTCACGGCGGCCGGCACCGTCCGGGACCGGGTGGAGGGCCTCGGCCTGGGCGCCGACGACTACCTGCCGAAGCCGTTCGACTTCGCCGAGCTCGTGGCGCGCATCCGGGCGCTGGCCCGCCGCAGCACACCGGCGCTGCCCCCGGTGCTGGACAACGGCGACCTGACCCTGGATCCCAACCGCCGGGTCGCGATGCGGGCCGGTCGGCGGCTGGACCTGAGCCCGAAGGAGTTCGCGGTCCTGGAGCACCTGCTCGCGGCCGCCGGCCGGGTCGTCCCCACCGAGGAGCTCCTCGAGCGGGTGTGGGACGACGCGACCGACCCGTTCACCAGCACGGTGAAGACCACCATCGGGCGGCTGCGCGCCAAGCTCGGCCAGCCGCCGGCCATCCACACCGTCCGCGAGGGCGGCTACCGGATCGGTGCACCGTGACCCGCCCGGCACCGCGCCGCCGGCTGCGCACCCGGCTCGCGCTGCTGCACGCCGGGCTCGCCTTCGCCTGCGGGGCGCTGCTGCTGGCCTTCGTCAACGTGCCGTTCGTCAGCGCCGGCCACATCGCCAACAAGCCGGCAGCCGGACCACCCACCGACGCCCGGACCACGGGCAACGTGGGCGAGGTGCTGCGATACTCGGCCGTGGCGCTGGTCGTCATCGCCGGCCTGTCGATCGCGCTCGGCTGGCTGGTCGCCGGGCGGGCGCTGCGGCCCCTGGCCCTGATCACCTCGACCGCCCGCACCATGTCCGCGGACAACCTGGCCGGCCGGCTGAGCGTCCCGGCCCGCTACCGGGAGTTCGCCGACCTCGCCGACACGCTCGACGGCCTGGTGCGGCGGCTGCACGGGTCGTTCACGGCGCAGCGGCAGTTCATCGCCAACGCCTCCCACGAGCTGCGCACCCCGCTGACCGTGCAACGGACCCTGCTGCAGCTCACCGTCGCCGACCCCGACGCCACCGCCGACACGCTCCGGGCGACCTGCCACGAGCTGCTGGAGCTCGGCCAGCAGCAGGAGCACCTGATCGACGCGCTGCTCACCCTGGCCAGCGGCTACCAGCCGATCGAGCACTGGGAGCCGTTCGACCTCGCCGAGCTGACCCGGAAGGTCGTCCTGGACCACCGCGCCGAGGCGGAGGAGCGCGGCATCAGCGTCCGCACGGCGCTCGACCCGGCCACCGTGACCGGCGACCCGCGCCTGGCCGCGAGCCTCGTCACCAACCTCGTCGACAACGCCTTACGCCACAACATCCCCGGCGGGACGGTGGCGATCGCCACGACGGCGACCGGCCGCCTCACGGTCGGCAACACGGGCACGCCGATCCCGCCGGCCGAGACCAGCCGCCTGTTCCAGCCGTTCCAGCGGCTCGGCACCGACCGCACCGACCAGACCAGCGGGCACGGCCTCGGCCTGGCCATCGTCGCCGCCATCGCCCACGCCCACCGCGCCCCGCTCGCCGCCCAGCCCCGGCCGGAAGGAGGCCTCCAGGTCACCGTCGACTTCCCACCCGCGCTGACGGGCGGCAGCACGACACTGCGGCGCACGACCTGACCGACCGGCAATGGGCGGCGCCGCGGCCGGTCGCGTCGGTGGGCGAGAACGGGGCGGCGCCCGACATCCAGCACGGCTGGCCGGCTCGGCGTGACGAACTCGGCGGGTGGACCACCGGTCCTACGTACCGCAACGGTCCCGAGTGAGCCCTCACGAGCTGCCGGCGCGGAGCGTGGCGATCGCCTGCTCGATGCGCCGTAGGCGTGTCTCGGGCTTCTTCGCGCTCTCGATGGCGAGGACGTGCTCGCGGCGGTGGGTGTGCGCCAGGCCGTCCCAGGCGGCGCGGGTCGCCGGGTCGGCGTCCAGTGCGGCGGTGAGGTCCGGGGGCTCGGCCACGACGCGGGGCTCGGTGTCCAGCTCCAGGTCGACCTCGACCTCCTCGCCGACCGTGACGCCCGCCGCCCGGCGGTTGGCGTTGCTCAGGCCGAGCAGGTGGCGGCCGCGCATGATGGCCACCCGGCTCTTCCACGAGTGGCCGTTGACCGTGATCGTCACCGGTGGCCGGGCGCCGCCGCCGAGCGCCTCGACGATCTCCGGCGGGACCTCCAGGCCGCGCATCGGCTCCGGAGGCTCTACGTGCGTGCGGAACCTCATGAGGTGCATCCTCCCTCACCCGGCCCCGCCGGCGTGGCGGGGCCAGGCACCGCGCGGTCGAACGTCGAACGTCGTGCGTGGTCCCGCCGAGGTGGTGGGGAGCCGATGACGTAGCCTGCCAGCGGTGGACAGCGCAGCGGGGCCGCCGGTCCGGATCTGCACGATCGGGCACGGCGCCCGGGAGATCGGGGCGTTCCTGGCGATCCTCACCGAGGCGGGCGTCGACACGCTGGTCGACGTGCGCCGCTACCCTGGGTCACGGCGGCATCCGCAGTTCGGCCGCGACGAGCTCGCCGGGGCCGTTCGCGGGGCCGGCCTGCGGTACACCTGGGAAGGCGAAACCCTCGGCGGACGCCGGCACGGGCAGCCGGGCTCCCGCCACACCGCGCTGCGCAACGCCGCGTTCGCCGCGTACGCCGACCACATGGACACCCCGGCGTTCCGCGCCGCGGTCGACGACCTGATCGACCGGGCGCGGACCGGGCTGCCCGCGATCCTCTGCGCCGAGACGCTGTGGTGGCACTGCCACCGCATGCTCGTCGCGGACGCGCTGGTGCTGCGCGGGGTGGTGGTCGAGCACCTGCTCGACGTGGGCTCCCGGCAGCCGCACCGGCTCACCGAGGGGGTGCGCCGCGGCGCCGACGGCTGGCCGGTCTACGACGCGCAGCCGACGCTGCCGGGCCTGTGACCTGGCATTATGCGGCCGGTGTGGTGACGCAGGCCCAGCTGTCCTGGGCGGCGGGGGAGTAGGCGGAGACGCCGGCGGCGTTGAACGCGCGCACCTTGAAGCACATGTAGGTGCCCGGCGCGAGGCCGTCCCAGGTGTACGAGGTGGCGTTGGCGCCGGTGTTCCTCGATGTCGAGCCGTTGATGACGGTGAATCCGGTCTCGTCGCCCGAGTTGTCCGCCCACTGCAGCCGGACGGCGGTGGCGCCGACGGCCGTGGCCGACAGGTTGGACGGTGCCGCCGGCCCGGTGCCGCCCTGGCTGGTGGCGCAGACCCAGTCCTGCTGCGCGGCGGGGAAGTACGCGGACGCGCCCGCGGCGTTGAACGCGCGCACCTTGAAGCACATGTACGTGTCGGGCGCGAGCCCGTCCCAGTTGAGCGTCGTCGTGTCGGCGCCGACGTTCCTCGACGTCGCGCCGTTGATGACGGTGAATCCGGTCTCGTCGCCCGAGTTGTCCGCCCACTGCAGCCGGATGGTGGTGGCGTTCACGGGTGTCGCTTTGAGCTTGGTGGGTACCGCGGGCAGCCCGGCCCCGGCGGTGCGCGTCGGCGACGGCGGGCCGGCCACCATGGCCGGACCGGTCGCGCCGGCGCCGGGCGAGGTCGCCGCCTGGCCGGCCGCGCCGGACGCCGCCGAGAGGCCGGCCTCCTCCGCGCCGCCGGTCGCACCGGGGATGCCCGCCGCCTGGTCCGGCCCCTCCGGGTCGTCGCCGCGGCCGAGCGTGAGCACCGCGCCCACGGCGACCGCGACCGCCAGCACGGCGGTCCCGGCGACGAGCAGCCGCCGGGTGACGGCCGACCGGTCGCGGGCCCGCAGCGGCACCGTCCGGGCCGACTCGGCCGCCATCGCCTGCCGGGCCGCGGCGGCGAACGCGGCCCCCGACGGCCAGCGCTCCGCCGGGTCCTTCGCCAGCGCGCGCAGCACGACCTCGCGGACGCCGGACGGTACATCCTGGGGCAGCGGCGGCGGCTCGTCGTTGGCGTGCCGCAGCGCGATCTGCAGCAGGCTCTCGCCCTCGAACGGCAGCCGGCCGGCCAGGCACTGGTACGCGACGACGCCCAGCGAGTAGATGTCGGACCGGGCGCTCGCCGGCTGGCCGCCGGCCCGCTCGGGCGCGATGTACGAGGCGGTGCCGAGCAGCAGCCCGGTCGAGGTCTGGTGGGTCGCCGCCGCCGACCGGGCGATGCCGAAGTCGGTGAGCACCGCGCTGCCGTCGGGGCGCAGCAGCAGGTTGGCCGGCTTGACGTCGCGGTGCGTCACGCCCTTCTCGTGGGCCGCGTGCAGGGCGTCGGCCGCCTCGGCGGCCAGCCGCATCGTCGCCTCGGCGCCGAGCCGGCCGCGGTCCAGGGCGCGGGCCAGCGACTCGCCCTCGATGTACTTCATGACCAGGTAGACCCCGGCGGCCGGGTCGTCACCGAAGTCGTACACGTCGACCACGCCGGGGTGGCTGATCGTGGCCATGGTGCGCGCCTCGGCCCAGAACCGCTCGATGAAGGAGGGGTCGTCGGACGGCGCCCGCAGCAGCTTGACCGCGACCGTGCGCCCGAGCACCCGGTCCGAGCCCTGCCACACGTCGCCCATGCCGCCGCTGGCGATGTGCCGCGTGATCTCGTACCGCCCGGCCAGCACCGTTCCCGCGTCGATCAACGCGACCCCTTTCGCAGGCCGGACCCTGGACCCCCGTCCGGAACGCACTCTAGCGGTGGACGCAAGCCGGGTAGGAACCGTGTCGTTTGTCCGGCGTGCCCGCCCCGAACACCAAGGCGAGCGCGGGTCCGCCTGCCTGACCCGTTCGGCGACCTGGCGGGTGTCGTCGTCGAACAGGACGAGGCGGATGAGGTCGATGCCCGGCGGTGGCGTCCGCAGCGCGGTCGCCGGGCCGCCCTTGCGGTGGATCGCGCCGTCGACCCCGCCGCCGCCCAGCAGCGACGAGTTCGCCGCGTTGACGACGGCGTCCACCCGCTCGGCGGTGATGTCCCCGGTGACCAGCTCGATCGACGTCACGGCCCAGCCTCGGCGGCCCGGCGGGCGTCGGCGGCGGCGAGCCCCGCGCGCATCGCCTCCCGTTCCGCGGGGTCCCACGGACCGGAGCCGGCCAGCGGGATCTCCGTCATGAAGCGCCGCTCGGCCTCCGGGATCAGCGCGGCCACGCGGTCGGGGTCCGTCGCCGCGGCCGCGTACAGGTCCGGGCCGTCGGCGTAGAACAGGTCGACGACGACGAGCCGCCCGTCCGCGCCGCGCATCACGTTGGCCGGGTTGTCGTCCAGCGGCCCGCACCACGGCAGGTCGCGCCGGGCCCGCTCGTGGACGCTGCGCACGACGTCGACCAGCTCGGCGACCTCCGGGGAGCGCTCGGCGATCGCCCGGTGGAACGCGGCGGCGGCCGCGTGGGGGACGGGTTCGAGCCACTCCAGCACCTGCAGGTCACCGCCCCCGGCCAGCCGGCGGTGCGCGTACAGCGCCGGAACCTGGCGGGTGTGCGCGGCCTCGCGGTACAGGGCGGCGGTGTACGGGCCGGTCGGGTCGAACGGGCTGATCCGCGCGGCCGCCGTGCCGTCGGGCGAGCGCAGCGCGATCGCCCAGTCGCCGGCGCCGCACGGGCGCCACCCCTGCCGCAGGAGCGCCTGCTCCACCGCGCGATGGTCGGGGCCGAGCGGTTCGCCGGGCAGGCCCGCGGTGCGCAGGGTCAGCACGTCGGTCCTGGCGCGCAGCGCGGCCAGCACACCCGGGTCCGCGGCGGCGTACACCGGCTCGTAGTCGCGCTCGCCCGCCGAAGGGTCGACGGTGAACGCGAGCCGCGGCCCGTCCAGCGAGAACTGGGCGTCGACGCCCGGCCTGTTTCCGCGAGGGTCCTGCCGGTGCCATCTTCCATCCAGGTGTACCGCCACGAGCCCGTGCAGCACGAACCCGCCGTCGCCCGTCGCGAGGCGCTGGTAGCACAGCCCGGCGGGCACGCCCTCGGCCCGCAGCAGCGCGGCGAGCAGGTGGGATTTGGCGTAGCACAGCCCGACGCGGTGTTCGAGCACCTCGGCGGCGGTGACGGTGACCCGCGGGTCGTCGGCGTCGAAGGAGTGGCGCACCTCGTCGCGCACGAACTCGTAGGCCGCGCGGGAGAACCCCACGTCGTCGGGGTGCCGGCCGCGCAGCCGGGCCGCGGCCGCGCGCACGGCCGGGTGGTCGGCCTGCACGACGTCGTCGGCGGCGAGGAACGGGTCGATCACCACCCGCCGAGCCTACCGCTCAGCGCCGGGCCGGGGTCAGCCGCTGGCGCTCAGGGCCGGGGCCGGTGCCGTGTTCGCGGGGGCGGAGGGTTCGGGGGCCGAGGTGGCCGGAGCCGAACCGGTCGGGGTCGGCTGCGGGTTCTGGGTCGCCGGGACCTCGTCGGACGGCTGGGGGCCGCCGCCACCGCCGGGCTGGGTGCCGGTGGTCGCGGCGGGGGCGGTCGAGGGCTGCTGGGACGAGCCGCCGGCCGAACCGCCCGGGCCGGTGCGGGTCTGGCCGCCGCTGACGCCGGTGGCGGGTGCGCCGGTGCCGGTGGGTGCGGGGTCGTCGCCGGGGCCGTGGAAGATGGTGTCCGGGCCGGTGAGGGGCAGGGCGGCGAGGACCGCGATCAGGGCCAGCAGGCCGAGGAACCACAGGGCCGCCGAGCGGCGGGGAAACCCCGCCCCGGCACCCACGCCGCCCGTGCCGCCCGTGCCGCCCACGCCGCCCACGCCGCCCGCGCCGCCCACGCCGCCCGCGCCGCCCGTGCCGCCCGTGCCGCCCGTGCCGCCCGTGCCGGCCAGCGGCGCGGTCGCGCCGAGTTCGGCCGTCCCGGGACGCCCAGCCGGACCGGAAGGCCCGGAAAGCCCGGCGAGTCCGGCCGGACCCGCAGCACCGGCGGCGCCCGCCAGACCGGCGGCGCCCGCAAGAGCAGCCGGCCCGCCCGCATCGGGCCCGATCGCCGCGGCCGCGGCGTCGGCGGCCTCGGCCAGCGCGGCGGCCGACTCGTAGCGGTCCGCCGGGCGCTTGGCCAGCGCCGTCGCGATCAGGTCGCGCACCGGGGCCGGCACGTCCGGCGGGAGCGGCGGCGGCGTGTCGTTGAGGTGGTGGACCGCGACCGTCACCGGGTTGTCGCCGACGAACGGCGGGCGGCCGGCCACGCAGTGGTACGCCACCGCGCCCAGCGCGTAGACGTCCGTCGCCGGGCCCGTGCGCTGCTTCGACACCTGCTCGGGCGCGATGTACAGGGCCGTGCCCACCACGTCGTTCGTTCCCGTGATCGCGGCCAGCGCCGGGGAGCGGGCGACGCCGAAGTCGACCAGGACCACCGTGCCGTCCGGCTGGATGATCAGGTTGCCGGGCTTGACGTCGCGGTGGACGATGCCGGCGGCGTGGGCCGCCTCCAGCGCGCGGGCCGCCTGCCCGACGACCGCCATCGCCGCCGGCGGGTCGATCCGGCCCTCCTCGGCGATGCGCTGGTCGAGCGGTCGGCCCTCGATGTACGCCATCACGATGTAGGCGCCGCTCGCGCCCTGGCCGTAGTCGTAGACGCCGGCGATGCCGGGGTGGCGCAGCGCCGCCATCGCCTTCGCCTCGTGGTGGAAGCGGGTCTGGAACTCCCGCTCGGCGGCCGGACCCCGGTTGAGCAGCTTGACCGCGACGGTCCGCCCCAGCAGGGTGTCGGTGGCGCGCCAGACCTGGCCCATGCCCCCGGTCGCGATGGGGTCGTCGAGCCGGTACCGGTCGCTGAGCAGGTCGCCTTGGCTGAGCACCTCGTCGGGATACCCAGGAAAAGCGATCAATATGCGCCGGGCGCCTCGACCACGCCGACCTCGCCGGTGCGGCGCAGCTTCTGCCAGCGTAGCCGGCGGCCGGTGATCGCGGTGACCGCCGAGTACAGCAGGACCAGGTACATCACCTGGCGGTACACGAGCTGCTGCAACGGCAGCGTCCACAAGGGACGCATCGGCTCGCGGTCCAGGCGGAAGGCGAGGATCGCGGTCACCACGTGCACGACCAGCATCGCCAGCCACCCGGCGGCCGTCACCGTCTGGTCGAGGAAGAACGTGCCGTAGATGTCCAGCAGGGGCGCCAGCAGCGGCAGGAGCACGCTGAACAGGGTGATGAAGGGCAGCGCCCGCCGCCCGAGCCGCCCCGACGCCCCGCAGTCGCGGATCGCCGCGCGATGCTTCCAGAGTGCCTGCATGGTCCCATAGCTCCAGCGGTACCGCTGGATCCACAACTGCGACAGGGTGGCCGGCGCCTCCGCGACGTTGCCGAGGCCGAGCGCCTCCACGGCCTCGGCGGTGCCGTCGGTGGAGGCGTCGTCGACCACGATGACCTCGACCTCACGGTGCGCGGAGAGCGCGAGGGAGCGCACCGCCGACCGTCTCCGAGGCGATCGGTGGGGTGCTCGTGAACCGGTAGCCGCGCTGCTGCAGCTGCGGGATGAGCCGGTCGAGGGCGGCGACGGTCTGCGCGCGGTCGCCGCCGGCGTCGTGGAAGAGCACGACGGCGCCGTCCTGGTCCTGCGGGGTCGCGCCGCGCACGATCGCGTCGACGCCGGGCCGCGACCAGTCGCGGCTGTCGAGGTCGTTGAGGACGGTCACGTACCCCTGCCGGGCGGTCTCCTGGACCGTGGACCAGTCCTGGTCGTCCAGCGCGTCGGGGAACGACGGCCTGCCGGCGCTGATCGCGCGGGCGGGCCCCGGCCCGGCGGCGGGCGTGCCGGAGCAGGCCTGGCTGGAGACGTTCCTCGACGCCCGCTCCGACACGCTGCGCCACCCGCACGACGCGGCGACCCACACGGTGTGGGCGGACTCGGCCGGCCGCGCCGCCGCGCTGCGCGACCTGATGGAGGCCGACGAGCACCAACTCGACCCGCCGCTGCACGTCGACGTCTCCGGCGACGAGCACGAACTGCGCTGAGCGTCCGCTTCGAGCCCGGGACGATGTCCGGCCCACGCGGCCGGGTCGGGACGCGCGGCGGCAACGTGGCAGACGGCTCCGCCCAGCGTATCGTCCGTGCGAACGCGCCGAGGCGCGGTCCTCGTCCTGGTAGACTCCGGGATTCAGCGGCCGGTAGGAGGTGCGGAGTGAAGAACGCTTCCGCGCTGCGGGCCGCCGCCGTCGGGCTTGCGCTCACCATGTGTGCGCTGTTGCTCGGGCTCTCCCACGCGCATCATGCGCTGCCGGGGGACACCTTCCAGGTCGCGCGCACCGCGAGTGCGGTCGCCGCCGCGCCCGGGGCCGAGGCGCCGCACGGGCGGAAGCCACTCAAGACCCACGACAACCCCGCCGACGGGCAGGTGTGGCACGCCACGCTGCCCGACGTCGTGGTCGTCGATCCGCGCCTGGTCCGGGTGGCCGGCGCGTCCGCCGAGCGCTTCGTCCATCGTGGACGGTGCGCCGGCACCCCCGGATGCCGGGGCCCGCCGACCTCCTGAGGCACCAGACGCCTTCGTCCGTGAAGCCGTGACCCATCCGGGTCGACGGCCTCGTTGCGTTGCCCTTTCCGGAGGTCCTCCATGTTTCGCATACCGCTGTGCGTTCGTCCGCTCGTCACCCTCCACGGCCCGCCGGGCCGCCCGTGAGCGCCCTCGCCGCGATCGTCATCTTCACGGTCGCCTTCGTCCTCATCGCCACCGAGAAGGTCCATCGCGTCGCCGTCGCGCTCTTCGCGGCCGGGCTCATGGCGCTGCTGGGCCTGGTGCCGGGCAAGGACGTGTTCTTCTCCGAGCACGCCGGCATCGACTGGAACGTCATCTTCCTGCTGCTCGGCATGATGATCATCGTCGGGATCATCAAGCAGACCGGCCTGTTCGAGTATCTGGCGATCTGGGCCGCGAAACGCTCCAAAGGGCGGCCCTACCGGCTGTTCGTGCTGCTCATGGTCATCACCGCGGTGGCGTCGCCGTTCCTGGACAACGTCACCACGATCATGCTGGTGGCCCCGGTGACCGTCCTGGTCTGCCGGAAGCTGGGCATGTCCGCGGTGCCGTATCTGATCGCGGAGGCCCTCGCCTCCAACATCGGTGGCGCCGCGACGCTCATCGGCGACCCGCCGAACATCATCATCGGCAGCCGGGCCGGGCTGACGTTCAACGACTTCGTGGTGCACATGGCGCCGATCGTCGTCGTGGTGTTCGCCCTGTTCGTGCTGCTGGCGTGGGTGATGTTCCGCAAGCGCTTCGAGTACCACCCGGAGCGCGTCGCCGAGGTCATGGCCCTCGACGAGCGGGAGTCCATCACCGACCGTGGGCTGCTCGTGCGCTGCCTGGCCGTGCTCGCGCTGGTGGTCGCCGGGTTCTCGCTCCACGCGGTCATCCACGTCGAGCCGGCGATCATCGCGCTGCTCGGCGCCGGGCTGATGGTGCTCGTCTCGCGGGTGAGCACCGAGCGGTACCTCGAGGAGGTCGAGTGGTCGACGCTCGTCTTCTTCATGGGCCTGTTCGTCATGGTCGGCGGGCTGGTCGAGACCGGCGTCATCCACCGCATCGGCGCGTGGGCGTCCGGCCAGGTCGGTGACAACTACTTCATGGCCGCCACCGGGCTGCTGTTCGGCTCGGCGGTCCTGGGGGCGTTCTTCGACAACATTCCGTACGTGGCGACCATGGCCCCGATCGTCGAGGACCTCGTCGCCACCACGTCCGACCCGGAGACCGGCCGCTCGTTGTGGTGGGCATTCGCCCTCGGCGCCGATTTCGGCGGCAACGGTACCGCGGTGGCCGCGAGCGCCAACCTGGTCGTTCTCGGCATCGCCGCCCGAGCCGGCGAGCCGATCAGTTTCTGGCAGTTCACCCGCTACGGCATCGTCACCACGGTGATGACCACGGTCGTCGCGTGGGGCTATGTCTGGCTCCGGTACTTCTCATGACCGCCGAGGGAGGCATCGTGCGAACCGATCAGCGTCCACTTCCCGGCGTGGGCACCCTGCACCTGCTCCACGCGGACGACGGCCACCACGTCGGGCTCGTCCACCACGCCGACGACCGCCGCGAGCTGGTGGTCTACGACCCGGCCGACCCGGACACCCGCATGACCGGCGTCCTGCTCACCACCGCCGAGGCGGGCGTCCTCGCCGACCTGCTCGGCGTCGACGGCCCGACGGTGCACTGCGCGCGGCTCGACCGGTACGCCGAGCGCGTCGCGGTGCTCCAGGTCCTCATCGGCGCCGGCCGCCCCGCGATGGACGCGGCCGTCGACGGCGCGGTGGTCGCCGCCGTCGTCCGCGACGACCAGGTCCTCGTCGCCCCGGGCCGGCAGTTCCGGTTCAGCCCCGGCGACGTCGTCGTGGTCGTCGGCCGGCCCGACGCGGCCATGGAGGTGATCGACTTCCTCACGGCGGCCTGACCGGCGCTCGTCCCGGCCGCGGGCATCCCGTCCGCGGCCGGAACGACCCGGCTGACAGGCCGGTACGGCCGATACGACCGGAGGTTCTGGGGCGGCCCGCGCGCCGGTAGCGTCGCGTGCGGGGATGGGCTCCTGGTCATCGGCGGAGGTAGTCACGTATGACCGGGTTCGGGCCGGCGGAGGAGCTGCCGCGGGTCAGCCAGCAGGTGACGGCCGCCGGCGGGTTCGCCTACGGGGTCGTCGGGGCCGACATTCACGTGTTCGGCGACGGGATGCCGCTGTACGTGCTGGAGAACTGGCGGCCGGCCGCGGAGCCCGACCCGGAGTGGCTGCGGGAGCTGCCGAGCCGGATGCTCAACGCCCGGTTCGAGGTCGTCGGCTTCACCGGCCGGACGGCCGAGCTGGCCGGGCTGCACGCGTGGTGCGGCACCGGGCCGCGGCTGGCCGCGCGCTGGCTGCACGGGCCCGGCGGGGTCGGTAAGTCGCGGCTCGCCGCGCAGTTCGCGGCGGAGGCGGCCGGGCTCGGCTGGAAGGTCGTCACCGCCACGCACGGGCCCGGCGCGGTGCTGCCGCCGCCGGGCAGCCAGGACCTGACCCTCGACGGCGCGGCCGGGCTGCTGATGATCGTCGACTACGCCGACCGGTGGCCGCACACGCATCTGACCTGGTTGTTCAGCAACGCCGTCCTGCACCGGCCCGGTGTCACCACCCGGGTGCTGCTGCTCGCCCGGACCGCCGACGCCTGGCCGTCGGTGCGCGCGGCCCTGGCCAACCACCAGGCCGGCACGTCCGGCCAGGCGCTGGAGCCGCTGCCCGGCGAGGGCGACGGCCGCGCGACGATGTTCGGGGCGGCCCGGGACAGCTTCGGCGCGCGGTACGGGATCCCCCATCCGTCCGAAGTGGAACGTCCGGCCCTGCTCGACCAGCCGGGCCTGGGGCTCACGCTCGCGCTGCACATGGCGGCGCTGGTCGCGGTGGACGCCCACGTCAGCGGCCGGCGGGTGCCGGCCGACCCGGCCGGCCTCAGCGTGTACCTGCTGGACCGCGAGCACCGGCACTGGGCCGACCGGTACGGCGACCCGTCCCACAACCTCGAACCCGGGCCGGTGCCGCACAGCCCGCCCGACGTGATGAGCCGGACCGTGTTCGTGGCCGCGCTCAGCGGTCCCGTCCCCGAGCCGGCCGGCCTGGCGCTGATGCGGCACGCGCACGCCGGGCCGGCACCCGCGCAGGTCCTCGCCGACCACGCGCTGTGCTACCCGCCCGCGGGACCGGGCCTGGTGCTGTCCCCGCTGTACCCCGACCGGCTCGCCGAGGACTTCCTCGCGCTCACGCTGCCCGGGCACCGCGCCGACTACCCCGCCCAGCCGTGGGCCGGCCCCACGACCACGGGCCTGCTGGCATCGCGGGACGTGGCCGCGCGGGCGGTCACGTTCCTCGCCGCCGCAACGGCCCGGTGGCCCCACGTCGGGCCGGCGGTGCTGTACCCGGCGCTGGAGGCCGACCCGCAGCTCGCCCTCGACGCCGGCAGCGCGGCCCTGAGCGCGCTCGCCGCCATCGACGACGTCGACCCGGAGCTGCTGGCCCGCATCGAGGCCCGGTTCCCGGACCGCGCACACCTGGAGCTCGACCCCGGCATCGCCGCCGTCGCCGAACGCCTCACGCTGCACCGGCTCGCCGGCACCGGCGAACCCGCCGACCGGGCTGAGCTGCATCAGGCGCTCGCGGTGCGCCAGTCGCGGGCCGGGCTCGACGAGCAGGCCCTGTCCAACGCCGAGCAGGCGGTGGCGCTGTTCCGGACGGTCACCGGCGGGTCGGCGGAACCGGACCTGCGGCTCGCCCGCGCGCTGTACGACCTCGGGTTCCTGCTGTCGAGCGGGGAGCGCAACACCGAGGCGGTCGCGGCCACGCGGGAGGCGGCCGGCCTGTTCCGGGCGGCGGTCCGGCACCACCGCGGCGAGAACTTCGAGTACGCCAGGGCGCTGACCAGCCTCGGCACGCTGCTGCGGTTCGTCGGCCGGTTCCAGGAGTCGGTGGCGGCGGCGCGGCTCGCGGTGGCGATCCACCGCCGGGTGGCCGCGGCCGCCCCGCACGTGGCGTCCGCCCGGGTCGAGCTCGCCGTGGCGCTCGGCGTGCTGTCGTCGGCGCTGGCCGCCCTCGGGCAGCGCGGCGACGCCGCCGTCGCCGCGCAGGAGGCCCACCGGCTGCGCGAGGCCGCCGCGGCGAACGACCCGGGCGCGTCCGGAACCGACCGTGCGGCCGGCCTGCTCAACCTGGCCCGGCGGCTGTCCGACGAAGGGCGGGCGGCGGAGGCGTTGCACGCCACCGAGGAGGCACTCGACGTCTACCAGCGGGCCGCCGCGCTCAACCCCGCCGGCTACGGGCTGACGCTCGTGCAGGCGCTGGGCGACCTCAGCCGGCGGCTGGCCGCGGCCGGCCGGTCGAGCGAGGCGATCGACCGCTCGCTGGAGGCCCTCGCCCTCGTCCGGCGGCTCGCCCGGACCGTGGCCACCGTCTCCGAGGCGCACGTCGTGCGGGGGCTCAGCCGGCACGCCGAGCTGCTGTGCGAGCTGAGCCGGTGGGACGAGGCGATCGAAGTACTGCTGGAGGCCGCCGATCTGCAGCGCACGCTTCCCGAGGCCCAGCGCGGTTTCGGCATGCTGTACCGGCTGTCGGTCCTCCTCGCCGCGGACGGCCGTGGTGCGGAGGCCATGGCGGCGAACGAGGAGGCGCTGCGGCTGGGCCGGGCGCAGGCCGCGGCCGAGCCGGAGGCCAACCTGGACAACCTGGCGAGCGTGCTCAACGGCTACGCCGTCCGGCTCTTCGAGGCCGGTCGCCCGCAGGAGGCGATCGAGGCCGGCGCCGAGTCGATCCGGATCCGGCGCCGCCGCCTCGACGAGCACCCCGGCCTCAACGAGCACGAGCTCGTCACCTCGCTCGGCAACCAGGGCGTCTGGCTGTCGCGGCTCGACCGCCACGACGCGGCGCTGGACGCCCTGACCGAGGCCGTGACGGTCGGGCGGCGGCTGGCCGCGGCCGAGCCGCGCCGGTACCGGGCCGAGCTCGCCCGCGCGGCGCACAACCGCGGCGACTGCCTCGGCCGGCTCGGCCGCTGGGAGGAGGCCCTGGCGGGCTTTCAGGAGGCGCTGGCGGTGCACCGGGAGCTCGCCGCCGAACAGTGGGCCGTGCACGCGCCGGCGCTGGCGAAGTCGTGCACGGCGGTGGCCACGGCGCTGACCGCGCTCGACCGGCCGGGGGAGGCGCTGCCGTACCACGAGGAGGCGGCCACCGTCTTCGGGCGGCTCGCCGAGGACGACCCGGCCGGGTACGCCGAGGAACGCGCGGCGGCTGTGGCGCGGCTGACGCAGGAGGCCCGGCCCGCCGCCGCCGAGCCGCCCGCCGACGGCCCGGCCGCCTGGTACGCGGAGGCGGCGCGCCTGATGCCGAGGCTGATCTCCGAGCCCGGCGAGCAGGTGGCCGACCGGGTCATCGACCTGCTGGAGCGCGCGTCCTCGGCGCCCGGCGTGCCGGCCGCCGACCGGGCCCGGAGCCTCGGCGTGCTCGGCATCGCGTGCCGGGTGCGGTACGGCCGCACCGGCGCCGTCGCCGATCTCGACCGGTCGCTCGACGCGCTGCGCCGGGCGATCGGCCGCTACGCGGACGATCAGCGGCAGCGCGACCTGCTGGCCGGTTCGCTCGTCGCCACCGTCAAGGGCCGGGCCGGGCACCCGATGACCGACGCCGAGCTCGTCGCGCTGATCGGCTGCCTGCGCGAGACGGCGGCCCGGGTCTCGGCCGGGGAACCGCAGCGGACCAGCCTCCTGGCCTGGCTGCGGACGCTGCTCACCCGGCGGTTCGCGGACCTGCAGGAGCCGGCCGACCTGGACGAGGCGATCGACGCCGGTCGCGCGGTCCTGGCCGGCCCGCCGCCCGAGGACCTCGATCGCGCCTACCAGGTGCGGGTGCTGGACGAGCTCCTCCGGACGCGGCTGCTGCTCGCCGGCTCGGCCGCCGAACGCGGCCCCGCTTCGATGACCCGCGACGAGCTGTTCGAGGCGGTCCAGGCCAGGGCGGTCGCGGTCACCGGCGACGGCCCGGAGCCCGACCCGTCGGCGGCGCTCGGCCCGGACGCGCTGGCGGAGGTGGTCGAGCTGGCCCGCCGGGTCGAGGCCGACCTGGCGCGACGCCCGGTGAACGGCGCGGACCTGCTGGCCGCGTTCATGATCGGCGTTGTGCGCTTCGTCCGGCACTCCGTGCTGGCCGGCGACGATGCCACCGACCTGGCGGCCGCGCAGCGGTGGTTCGGTCTGGTACTGCAGGTGGCGCCGGCGATCGTCCCCGAGGGGCTCCTCGGCATGGTGGCCGAGATCGCGCCACCGGCCGGCGACGACCCACCGGCCTGGGCCGCGGAGGCGGCGCGGCTGCTCGACCTCCCGCAGGCCGACGAGGTGCCGCAGTTGCTGGACCGGGCGATCCGGCTGTACGAGCAGGCGGCCGCCGCGTCGCCGGACCACGACGCCGCGCTGCCCGGATGGCTGGACCACCTCGGCCGGGCCCGCTTCCGGCGGTACCAGCGCACCAGGGACGTCACCGACCTGGACCGTGAGGTCGAGGCGCTGCGCCGCGCGATCGCGGCCACCGCGCACGGGACGGCCGACCGGTCCGCGCGACTCAACCGGCTGGCCGGCGCGATCACGCTGCGGGCCAGGCTGCTCGACCGGCCGGCGGACGCGCGGGAGGCGGTCGACCTCGCCCGGCGCGCGGTCGAGATGGTCCCGGCCGGCGATCCCCGCCACGCGCGGTACCTCAACACCCTCGGCGGGGCCTGGCTGTACCGGTTCGAGGCGACCTACGAACTGTCCGACGTGGACGCCGCCCTCGATGCGCTCCAGGGCGCGGCCGGCGGCCTGCCGGACGGCGACCCGCTGTGGGCCGGCCGGCAGCGGCAGCTCGCGGAGGCGTGGCTGGCGCGGGCGTCCGTGACCGCGGCGGTGCCGGACATCGACCGCGCGATCGAGGTGTTCGAACGCATCGCGGCTGCCAAAGCGAACGATTCGCGGTCCCTGGCCGACCTGGCGCACGCCTGGTCGAAGCGGTACGCGCACTCGCATCGGCCGGCCGACCGGGAACGGATCGTCGAGATCGGCCAGCGGGCGCTGGACGCGGCCGCGGACGAGCCGGCCAACGACGGCGGCGCGGCACGCACGCTCGGGTCCATCTCCACCGCGCTGCGCATCCGGCAGAACGCCGCCGACCTGGACGCCGCCGTCGACCTCCGCCAACGGATCGTGGCCGCGATGCCGTCCGGCTCGGCCCAGCGGGCGAGGTACCTCGCGCTGCTGGCCCAGGCCCTGCGCGAACGGTTCGAGCGCGGCGGTGACCCGGCCGACCGCGACGAGTGGGAGACCGTGGCGGGCGATCTCGTGGCGGCCACCCCGGAGGACGACCCGGCGCGGGCCGGCCGGCTCGCCGGCCTGAGCGAGGCCCGGGCCGCACGGCTCGCGCCGGCGAGCGACGCCGGGCCCGGCGGCCCGGCCGACTCCGTGCGTACCGACGACCCGGAGGAACTGGCCCGGTTGAGCCGCCGGCTGTGCCTGCGGGGCCGGCAGGAGGGGGACCGGGCCGACCTCGACGAGGCGGTGCGGCTGGCGGAGCAGGCGCTCGACCGTACACCGGCGGACCGCGGCACCCGGGCGGAGCGGTGGTTCGACCTCGGCAACGCCCGCCTGGCCCGGCGCGGCGAGCTCGCCGACCTCGACCGGGCGGTCGACGCCCACGGCGAGGCGGTGCTGGCTTCGGCGGAGATCCTGCCGCAGTACGCGCGGTACGCCGAAGCGCTGGTGACGGCCCTGCTGGAGCGGTACGAGTGGACGTTCGAGCCGGCCGACCTGGACCGCGCCCTGGCCGCGGCCGGCCGGGCCGTCGCGTCCGGCGGGGCCCGGCCGGCCGACCGCGCCCGCTGCCTGTGCCACCTGAGCGCCGTGCTGCGGCTGCGCTTCGAGCGGACCGGCGACCACCGCGAGCTGGACCAGGCCGTCGAGCACGGGCGGCGGGCGGTCGCCGCGCTGGAGGGCCACCCGGCGGCCGAGGCCGTCCTGGCCGCCGCGCTGGAGGAGCAGCGCCGGTGGGCACCGATTCCCGACCAGGCGCTCGGCAACCTCGCGGCCGACACGGCGCGGCAGCGGCGGTAGGCGCTGTCCCGGCTGCACGCGGCGTCGCCCGGCTGCATATGGCTGCACGCGGCTGCACGCGGCTGCACGTGGCTTCACGTGGTGAGCGGCACCGGTGCCCTCGTGCCACCGGTGCCGCTCCACTCCATCGTTGACGATCGGTGCCCCGGCTTCCAGGACGTTCGCCGGTACTTCGTCGGAACTTGCCGTGCCGAAGTTGTCGTACGGGGGGCGTACGGTTGCGGGCGTGAGTGAGGTCGAGGAATCGAGGGCGTTCGGTGAGCTCGTCCGCGCCCATCGGCGGCGGCTGGGCCTCACGCAGGAGGAGCTGGCGACCAAGGCCGGCCTGAGCGTCCGCAGCATCGTCAAGATCGAGGGCGGCCGGACCGCGGCGCCGCGGCCGCCGACCGTCCGGCTGCTCGCCGACGTGTTCGGGCTGACCGGCGCCGACGCGGAGCACTTCCGCCGCTGCGCGGCCGGCGCGGCCGAGCCGCCCGCGGCGCCGCCCCGCGCCGGGGTGCCGGCGCAGCTGCCGCCCGACGTGTCGGCGTTCACCGGGCGGGAGGAGCAGCTCGGCGCCCTCGACGCCGCCGCCGATCAGGCGACCGCCGTCCTCGTCGCCGTGGTCACCGGCCCGGCCGGCGCCGGCAAGACGGCCCTCGCGGTCCGCTGGGCGCACCGGGTCCGCGAGCGCTTCCCCGACGGCCAGCTCTATCTCAACCTGCGCGGCTCCGACCCGGCCCAGCCGATGACCGCCGCCGACGCCCTGGTCCGCCTGCTCGCCGCGCTCGGCGTGACCGGCGAGGAGGTCCCCGTCGACGTCGACGACCGGGCCGCCCGCTTCCGCACCGAGATCGCCGACCGGCGCGTCCTGCTGCTGCTCGACAACGCGTCCACGGCCGGTCAGGTCCGGCCGCTGCTGCCCGGCACCGCGTCCAGTGCCGTCCTCGTGACCAGCCGCGACGCCCTCGCCGGCCTGGTCGCCGTCGACGGCGCGCACCGGCTCGCCGTCGGCCTGCTGCCGCCCGGCGACGCCCACGCCCTGCTCCGGCGGCTCATCGGCCCGCGGGCCGCGGCCGCCGAGGACGCCGTCGCCCGCATCGCCGAGCAGTGCGCGCGATTACCGCTGGCGCTGCGGGTCGCCGCCGAGCTGGCCGCCTCCCGCGCCGACACCGGCCTCGACGACCTGGCCGCCGAGCTGCACGACCAGCGGCGCCGGCTCGACCTGCTCGTCGTCGACGACGACCCGCGGGCGTCGGTGCGGGTCGTGCTGTCCTGGTCGATCCGGCACCTGCCGCCCGGCGTCGCGCGCACGTTCGCCCTGCTCGGCCTGCACCCCGGTCCCGACCTCGACGCCCACGCCGCCGCGGCGCTGACCGGTGCGGCCCTCGGCCCGGCCCGCGGTGAGCTGGAGCTGCTCGCCCGGGCCAACCTGGTCCACCGGACCGGGCCCGGGCGATACGGGATGCACGACCTGCTCCGCGCCTACGCCCTCGAGCTGGCGCCCGGCGGCCCGCAGCTCGACGGGCTGCTCGACTACTACCGGGCGGCCGCGGCCGCCGCCATGAACGTGGCATACCCGACCGATGCCCACCACCGCCCCGCCGTGCCGCCGGCAGCCGGGCCGCTGCCGGAGCTCGCCGACCGGGAGGCGGCCCGGGCCTGGCTCGACCGGGAGCGGGCCGTGCTCATCGCGATCGTCGCCGGGGCCGCAGCCGCGGGCCGCCCGGGGCACGCCGTCGACCTGGCCCGCGTCCTGGCCCGCCACCTCGGCGCCGATCCCGCCGACGCCGTCACCGTCCACGGCCACGCCCTCGACGCCGCGCTGGCCTCCGGCGACCGCGCCGGCGAGGCCCACAGCCGCAACGTGCTCGGCGTGGCCCTGCTGCGGCTCGGCCGGCCTGCCGCGGTCGAGGTGCTGGAGCGCGCCGTCGAGCTGTTCGCCGCGATCGGCGACCCGGCCGGGCAGGCCCGCGCGCTGAACAACCTCGGTTACGCCGCCAGCCGTCAGGGCCGGCTCCCGTCCGCCGTGGCCTCCTTCGAGGCGGCGCTGCGCCTGTTCCGCCAGGTCGGCGACCGCACCGGCGCGGCCCGCACCCTGAACAACCTCGGCCTCGCCGAGGAGCGGCAGGGCCGGTATGCCGCGGCCGAGCAGCACCACCTGGAGGCCCTCGCGCTGTACCGGGCGCTGGGCGACCCGGGCGGCGAGGCGGGCGCCCTGACCGACCTGGGCATCGCCGAGCACCGCCTGGGCCGGCTGGACGAGGCCGCCGAGCACCACCGGCAGGCCCTGTCGATGTTTCTCGACGGGCTCGACCGCGTCGGCGAGGCCTGGGCCCGCAACGGCCTGGGCGAGGCCGCCCTCGCCCTCGGGAACCCGGCCGGCGCCGTCGACCACCACACCGCAGCCCTGGACGCGGCGACGGCGGCGGGCGTCCGCGACCAGCAGGCCCGTGCCCACCGCGGCCTCGGCGAGGCGCACGAGGCGCTGCGCGACCGGGCGAGCGCCCGCACCCACCGCGTCCTGGCCGCCACGCTCTACGCGGAGCTGGGCATGCCGGAGCCCGCCTGACGCCCGGCGGTGTCGTCACCGCAGCAGGAGCTGGACCAGCGCCACCGTGCCGACGGCGAGGATCAGCAGGCGCAGTGCCGCGGGGGAGAGGCGGCGGCCCAGGCGGGCGCCCACCTGGCCGCCGAGGGCGGAGCCGGCCGCGAGCAGGGCGACGGCCGGCCAGGCGACGTGGGCGTGGAACAGCAGGACCGCTGACGCCGCGGTGTTGACGACGGCGACCAGGACGTTCTTCACGGCGTTGCGGCGCTGCGCCGGCTCGTCGAGCAGGGCGCCCATGAGGGCCATGTAGATGATGCCCTGGGCGGCGGCGAAGTACCCGCCGTAGACGCTGGCGAGCGTCAGCCCGGCGAACAGCGCCTTGCCGCCGTCGCGGCGCTCCGCCCGGCGGCTGAGCCTCCTGGCGATGACCGGCTGCAGCGCGACGAGCACGAGCGCGAGGGCGACGAGCACCGGCACGATCACGTCGAACGCGCCGGCCGGCAGGGCGAGCAGGAGGGTCGCGCCCGTCAGGCCGCCCAGGGTCGCGCCGGCTGCGAGGTACAACAGGATCCGGCGGCCGGGAAGGTCCTTCCGGTAGCCGATCGCGCCGCTCACCGACCCCGGCGTCATGCCGATGGCGTTGGAGACGGTCGCGGTGAGCGGGGGCAGGCCGGTGGCGAGCAGGACGGGGAAGGTGACCAGCGTGCCGGACCCGACGACGGTGTTGACGGCCCCGGCGGCCAGCCCCGCCACGAGCACGGCGAGCATCTCCCCCAAGGTCATGAGCCCGAGGGTAGGCCACGGGCAGTTCGGCGCCCGCCGAAGCGGTCCTGCAGCCGCTGGCGCCGGGGCCGCGCCGGCACCGGACACGGTGGCCGGGCCCACACCGGCCGCGGTGGACTCGATCACGTGGGCCTCGGCAGCAGAGCGTCGACGACGGGATCGTCGTCTCCCCGTCCACCGAGGACTGCCAGCAGGGCTGGTGCGTTCCGTTGCGCCCGGCGTCCACAATGGGGGGACGCGTCGCGAGGAGGAACCGCAGTGGACCTGGCGTGGCTGGCGCAGGTGGGGATGACGGGCGCGGCCGCGCTCGTGCAGGCCGTCGCGACCGACGGCTGGCAGCTGGCCCGGGACGGGTTCGCCCGGCTGCTCGGGCGCGGCGACCCCGGCCGGGAGGGCCTCGCCGGACAGCGGCTCGACGCCCTCGCCGCCGAGGTGGAGCAGGCGCCGGCCGACCAGCGCGACGAGGTCCGGCGGCGGCTCCTGCCGGCCTGGCAGACCCGCCTCACCGACCTCGTGGAGGAGGACCCGGCGCTGGCCGAGGCGCTGGTCGCGCTGCGCGACGAGGTGCTGGAGCGGCTGCCGGCGGCGCAGCAGCAGTGGGTCCAGCACATCACGGCCTCCGCGCCGGGTGCCACCGCCCAGGGAGTGATGTTCGGGAACATCATCAACCACCCGGGGCCGCCTACGGCGTGATCGGCGGACAGCGGCCCGAGCAGGACGCCTGCCGGCGCGGCTCCTCGCCTGCATGTCCGCAGACACGCCGACCGGCCCGAACCACCCGGTCTCATCGCCGTCCGCCTACGTCCGGGCGTCATACAATGCGCAGGTGAAGTGGCCGCTGGCGGTTTGGCGTGGCTTGATGTCCGTCGTCGTGGCGGCATGGCTCATGGTCCTGGTCGGCGCGTGGGTGGGCGACTGGGACGTCTCGTGGACGATACTGCCGCTCCTGCTGTGCAGCCTGCTGGTCGGCGCCCTCCGCCGCAGCCGCTGGGTTCGGCAGCGCCGCGGCAGGACCGGCCCGCCAAGCGCCGAAGAGGCCCTGAAGGGCTACCCCACCTGGTGGTAGCCGGCGCCACTGCCCTCCAGGCCGTCGGTGACCCTAGACCTTGTACGTGGCGATGGCGTTGCGCAGCTCGGTGGCCATCGTGGCCAGGTCGCCGGCCGTGTGCCGGGTCTCCGTGGCCCCCGTGGTGACGGCGTCGGCCGTGGTGGCCACCCCGGCGATGTTCGTGGCGATGCTGGTGGCGCTCGCCGCGGTCTCGGCGACGCTGCGGGAGATCTCCGCCGTGACCGCGGTCTGCTGCTCGACGGCCGAGGCGATCGTCGTGGTGTAGTCGTTGACCCGGCCGATGACCTCCGCGATCCGGCCGATCGCGGCGATGGTGCTGTCGGTCTCCTGCTGGATCGCGGTGACCTGGGCGCCGATCTGCTCGGTCGCCCGGGCGGTCTCCTGGGCCAGGTCCTTCACCTCGCCGGCGACGACGGCGAAGCCCTTGCCCGCGTCGCCGGCCCGGGCGGCCTCGATGGTGGCGTTGAGCGCGAGCAGGTTGGTCTGCTCGGCGATCGAGGTGATGAGCTTGACCACCGAGCCGATCTGCGCCGAGGACGCGCCGAGGTTCTGCACCGACACCTGGGCGTTGCCGGTGATCTGGGCGGCGTTCGCGGCGACCCGGGACGCCTCGGTGGCGTTCGTGGTGATCTCGCGGATGGCGGCGCCCATCTGCTCCGCCCCGGCGGCGACCGCCGAGACGTTGCCGGAGACCCGGCGGGCCTCGTCGGAGACCGTCGCGGCCTGCCGGGACGAGGTCTGCGCCGACCCGGACAGGTCGGTGGCGACGGTGGACATCTGCGCGGACGTGTCGGCCAGGCGGTGGGCGCTGTCGCTGACCCGCCGGACCGTGTCGCCGACGGCGGCGGCGGTGGCGTTCAGGGTGTCGGCGAGCTCGCCGAGGTCGTCGCGGACGTCGACCTGGGCCCGGGCGGTGAGGTCGCCGGCGCCGATGCGGCGCAGGGCGGTCATGCACCGGCCGAGGGCGGTCGAGATGAGCCGGGCCACGGCCACCGCGAGGAGGATGCCGAACAGCAGCGTGCCGGCGAGCACCGAGGCGACGACGGCGAACGTCTCGCGGTAGGCCTCGTCGGCCTGTGCCTGTTCGCGGTGCGCGGCCTGCACGGCCTGGCTGACCAGGCTGTCCAGCGCGGTCGAGATGGTGGCGGTCAGCGGGGCGATCTTCGCGGCACGGACGGACTCGATCGCCGTCAGGTCACCGCGCACGGCCAGGGGCTGCAGCTCGTCGCGCAGCACGGCCAGGTACGCCGTCCAGGTCGTGTCGAACGTCGCCAGGGCCTGCCGCGCCGCCGCGCTGAGCGGGTGGGTGCGCAGGGCGGCCTCGGCGTCGGCGACGGCCTGGGCCGTCGTGGTGATGCCCTGGGTCCTGGTGGTCACCGTCGCCCGGTCCTGGGCCAGGAAGAGGTCGAGGGAGTTGATGCGGGCGCGGTACACCGCCTCGCGCAGCTCTCCGGCCGCCTCGACCAGCCGGGTGTGTCCGGCGACGGTGTCGACCCGGTCGTTGGTGGCGCCCAGCTCCTCCAGGGCGAACACGCTGTCGACGGTGCTGAGGGTGGCGACGAGCGCCACCGCGGTCAGGATCTTCGTGCGAATCCGCCGATCGGCGAGCCATCGCCACCAGCCCCGCCGGCCTGCGCCGGCCACGTGCGTCGTCACTGCAGCAAACCCCCGCGCCGTGTGCACCCCACCGGCAACCATCGGCCGCCCACCCGGCAACCTGAGCGTTTGTGGGCGACCGGCGGTCAGCCCTGCGCCTGGCCGCGTGAGCGCCGGGAGCGCACGGCCGCCGCCAGGGCCACCGCGAACAGCAGGGCGGTGAGGCCCCACGGCTGGGTCGTCGTCTCGGCGTGGAAGGCGACGGTGGCGCCCGCCGGGCCGAGCGGGCCGTTCGGGTCCAGCTCGCCGTGGACGGTGTACGTGCCGGCGGCCGGTCCGGCGAAGCGCACCGGCACGGTGTACGTCACCGAGGCGCCGGGGTCGAGCGGGCCCAGCGCCGGGGCGGCGACCAGGCCGGTCGGGTGCTCGCCGCGGCCGGCCGTGACCGTGACCGTGGTGGCGGGGATCGCGATAGGGCCGGTGTTGCGGACCGTCAGCGTGACGTCGCGGCGGACCGGGCCGCCGAACAGCGCCGCCCACCGCCATCCACCGTGGACGGTCACCCGGGCGATGGCGAGCGGGCGCGGCACGTCCGCCGGCCGCGCCCCGGCCACCGCGGGAGCGCTCAGGGCGATCGGCGCGGCCCGGGTGAGCGCGCCGGTCAGCGTCCGCACCCGGACCACGCACGGGCAGCCCGTCGCCGGGGCGGCCGCCGGCAGCGTGGCCGCCGCGGTGCCGTCCGGGCCGACGCCGGCCTGCACGGCGGTGGCGTCGGCGCAGCCGCCGTCCGGGCGGTCGGTGCACACGGCCACGGTGACCGCGCCGGGCGGCCACCCGGTCAGCCGCACGGTGTAGCGGTCCTTCGCCGGCTGCACCTGCACCACGGGCGACGGCGCGTGGGCGGACGCCGGTGCGGCGCCGCCCGTCACCGCCAGCACCAGCGCGACGATCGACCAGCGGTGCCGGCGGGTCACCCGGCGGTCGCCCGGCGCCGGCGCAACCACCGCAGGGCGAGCAGACCGAGCGCCAGGAGCGCCACGGTCGCCAGGGCCGTCCACGGTACCGCCCACAAGGAGGCCGACCGCGTGACCGACGGCAGCGGCCCGTCCGCGGTCGCCGGGTCCACGGTGACGTCCGCCGTCAGCGGGCCGGCCGGGGCGATGCCGGCGATCCGTTCGGTCACCGTGATGCTCGCGCCGGGCAGCAGCTCGGGCACGGCGACGTCGGGCGTGCGGCCCAGGGTCAGCCCGAACAGGCCGGTGACGCGCAGCCGGGCGGCGCCGGAGAGGCGCAGGTTGCCGGTGTTGTGCAGGCGGTACGTCACCGTCATCGTGCTGCCGGTGAACGGGTGCGGCGGGTTGTCGTAGGCCACCGTGACCGTCTCGACCCGCACGGCCGGCCTCGCCTGGCCCGCGACGCGCAGGTACACCCGGGCGGCGACCCGGCGGTCGACGTTGACCCGCGCCCCCTCGCCGGTGGTCTGCTGGGTCACGACGGAGGCGATGACGCCGCCGGCGTGGTCGCCCGGGCCGGCGTTGGTGGGCACGGTCAGCCGGAACGGGATGTCGAGGGACCGGCCGGCCTCGACGGTGTACGCGCGCTGGCCGAGCACGATCCAGGCGCCGACGCCGGTCGGCTCGCGGCTGGCCGGCAGCAGGTCGAAGGCCCCGTCGGCGGTGGTGTAGGCGTCGGTGCCGTACACGGTGAACGTCTGCGGCGTGGCCGCGCGGTTGGTGACCCGCACGGCGTCCTCGACCTGCTGGCCCGGCACGACGTCGTAGACGAAGTAGCTGCGGCCGGCGGTGGTGCCGGTGGTGGCGGGCTGGACCGACCAGCCCTGGTCCTCGGCCGCGGCCGGGCCGGGCAGCGCGGCGAGCAGGAGTGCGGCGACGGCGGTGACGACGGTGGCGCGTGCGAACATGGTCGGCCTTCGGTTTCGGCTTCGGGGGAGCGGCGGGGAGCTGCGGGTGCCGGCCCGGCGAAGCTGCCGGGCCGGCGTCACGCACGCGCTGTCAGGACAGCGTGAGCGTCAGGGTTGCGGTGTAGCTGCCCGGCTTCGTCGTCGCCGGGATGTTCAGCGTCAGGCCCGCGCCGCAGGTGAAGACGCCCGCGCTCGCGCCCGGGTCGGACTTGCACAGCGTGTGGCCGGTGCCGAGGCCGGTGGCCGCGCCGCCGGCGGTGACCGTGCCCGAGCCGGGCGCGGCCGTCGCCGTTGGGGACCACCCGAGCTGGCCGGCGCCGATCGTGCCGGCGTCGCCCGTGAAGTCCTCGACCTGCCCGACGAGGTTCCATCCCGCGTTGGTACCGCGCAGGTCGCTCACCGTCGTCGCGTTGAGCGCACCCGTCGCGGCGCCGCCGATGGTGGCGCCGGTGAGCGCCACCGTGCCACCGGCCGACGACAGCGACAGCGGACCGCCCGGGACCTCGACCGTGAGCTCCTGGTCGGTGCTGGCGCCGCCGGGCTCGCCCGGGCCGCCCGGCTCCTCGCCGGCGGCCAGGGTGACCGCGCCGGAGAGCGGGTCGAGGGCGGTGCCGGCCCCGTAGAACCCGCCGAACGCCGACGCGCCCGTCTCCGTCATCGTGACCCCCAGGCTCGTCCACGCCACGCTCGTGCCGGTGACGACGGGGTCGCCGGCGCCGATGGTGGCGACGGTGGCCTGCACGACGTGGACGGGCTCGAACCCGCCACCGGTCGTGGTCAGGTCGACGTCGGCCTTGAGCACCCGGGTCGCGCCGTCGAGCTGCACGGTCGGGTTGGCCATGGTGATGGTGAAGAAGTGCGCCGGGTAGGAGAACACGACGGTACCGCCGTAGTTGACCGTGGTCGCGCCGCTCGCCGCGTCGTAGCTGCCCCCGGTGACGGGGAAGCGGAACGTGCCGTTGGCGTTGATCGTGGCGCCGTTGCTCGCCCCGATCGGCGGCGTACCGTTGCCGGTGCCGACGTAGGCCCGGAACGAGGCCTTGAACCCCCAGTCCAGGTGCCCGCTGTCCACTTCGGCCGGTGCCGCCGCGGCCGGCGCGGCCGTGGCGAACACCGCTGCCGTGCCCAGCGCGAGGGCGGTGCCCCAGCGCAGCATCCGGTGCCGGCCCGCGCCGGCGCGTAGTCTGGTCGTCGTCATCCGTACCTCTCAGGAGATGGGTGGCAGGGCGTGCCGCAGCCGGCGCCGGCTGTCCAGGCCGCGTGGCGACGCGCAGCGGCACGCCCGTCCATGACCTAGTGAGGTTAGCCTTACCTAAGGGTTCACGGAACATCCCCTGCGCGCCGCGGTCCTGCGACCCATCTCACGGATACCCAAGTCGGTTGACTTAGGCTAGCCTCACCTAACTATGCGCTCGGGATGCATTCAGGCCGCGGTGCGCGCGGCTGCCGTCGTGGTCGGTATGGCCGCTGCCGTCGTGGTCGGGCCGGCCGCGCCCGCCGCGGCGGCCACCGGGGTCGGGCCCGGCGGGCAGCGGCTGACCGTGGCGAAGACCGCCGGCCTCGCCCCGGCCGGCGAGGCGGTCACCGTGTCGGGCTCCGGGTATGACGTCACCAAGGGCATCTACGTCGCCTTCTGCGTCGACAACGGGCCCGGCCAGGCGCCGAGCCCGTGCGGCGGTGGCATCGACACGACCGGGAGCAGCGGCTCCTCGTACTGGATCTCGTCGAACCCGCCGGCATACGGCAAGGGGCTCGCCATCCCGTACGGCCCGGGCGGCACGTTCCGGGTCGAGCTCAAGGTCGCCGCCGCGCTCGCCGAGGGCGTCGACTGCCGGTCGGCCCGGTGCGCCGTGGCGACCCGGGCCGACCACACCCGGACCAGCGACCGCAGCCAGGACGTGCGGGTGCCGGTCACGTTCGCCGCCGCGGGAGCGCCCGCCCCGACCCGGACGACCGCGGCCGCCGCGCCTCCGGCGGGCGGGGGCAGCGGCCCGGCCGTGCCCGCCGCGACGAGTGGGGGAGCCGGTGCGCCGGTGGCCGGGGCGCTGCCGCCCGCCGGGAGCGCCGGCCCGGCCAGCCCGGGCGACCTCACCCTGACCAGGATCAGCGCGAGCCAGTCGGCCAACCGCTGGTGGACGGGCGTCACCGCCGCCGTCGTCCTCGGCCTGGTCACCCTCGCCGTCCGCGGCGTCGTTCGCCGTCGCCCTGCCCGGAAGGCCGCGTCATGAACCGCCTGACCCTCGCCACGGCCGCGCTGCTCGCGCTGTCCACACTGGCCGGTTGTGCCGGGCAGACCACCACCCTCGGCGACCCGCAGGCCGCGGGCACCGGCGGATGCGGGCCGGTCACCGCCACCCTCGACACCGCCGACGTCACCCCGCTCGCCGACCGGCCGCAGCCCGCGCTGCCGGTCACCGTCGACTCCGCCGACGGGCAGCGGGTCACCGTCACCGACGTGAGCCGGATCCTGCCGGTCAACCTGTACGGGTCGATCGCCGAGATCGTGTTCAGTCTCGGGCTCGGGGACCGGGTCGTCGGGCGGGACACCTCCACCACGTTCCCCGCGGCCGCGCACCTGCCGCTCGTGACGCCCAGCGGGCACGACCTGTCGGCCGAGGGCATCCTGCGGCTCGACCCGACCGTCGTCGTCACCGACCGGAGCATCGGTCCGGCCGAGGTCATCGCCCAGCTGCGCCGGTCCGGGATCCCCGTGGTGTTCGTCGACGACCAGCAGACCCTCTCCGGCGTGTCCGCGCACATCCGCCAGGTCGCCGCCGCGCTCGGTGTGCCGGGCGCCGGCGAGCAGCTCGTCCGGCGGGTCGAGGCCGACGTCGCGGCCGCCCGGGTCGCGCCGGCGGGCCGGCCGCTGCGGGTCGCGTTCCTGTACGTGCGGGGGGCCGCGGGCGTGTACCTCATGGGCGGCAAGGGCGCCGGCTCCGACGCCATGATCGAGGCCATCGGCGCCCAGGACGCCGGCACCGCGATCGGGCTGTCCGGGTTCCGCCCACTGACCAGCGAGGGCCTCATCAACGCCGCGCCCGACGTCATTCTCGTGATGACCGAGGGGCTGCAGTCGGTCGGCGGCGTCGACGGCCTGCTGCGGATGCCGGGCGTCGCCCAGACCCCGGCCGGGGAGCGCCGCCGGATCGTCGACATGGCCGACGGCGTCCTGCTGAGCTTCGGTCCCCGCGTCGGCGAGGCCGTCCGCGCCCTCGCCCGCGCCGTCACGGCGACCTGCCGATGATCGAGGCACCGGCGGTACCACCGGGAAGAACCACCGCCAGGAACACGTTCGTGGTCGCCGGCCTCGCCGTCGCGCTCGTCGTGCTGTGCCTGGTCGCGGCCGGGACCGGGCAGGTGCGGGTGCCCCCGGCCGAGGTGCTGGGGTCGCTGCTGCACCGGCTCGGCATCCCCGCCGGCCCGACCCCCAGCGCCGTGCAGGGCGACAACGCGCTGTGGTTCGTGCGGTTCCCGCGGGTCGCGCTCGGCGTGCTCGTCGGGATGGCGCTCGGCTGCGCCGGGGCGCTCATGCAGGGGCTGTCCGGCAACCCGCTCGCCGAGCCGGCGATCATCGGCGTGTCGTCGGGCGCGGCGGTCGGGGCCGGGGCCGCGATCGTCACCGGGATCAGCCTGTTCGGCAACTGGACCGTCGCGGCCTGCGCGTTCGCGGGCGGGCTGCTGACGGCGCTGCTCGTGTACGGGCTGGCGCAGTCCGGCGGCCGGGCCGAGGTGGTGACCGTGGTCCTGACCGGCATCGCGGTCAACGCGGCGGCCGGCGCCGTGCTCGGCCTGCTCATGTTCCTCACCGACGACGACGGGGTGCGGGCCATCGCGTTCTGGAACCTCGGCAGCCTCGCCCAGGCCAGCTGGCCCGCGGTCGCCGTCGTTGCGCCGTGCGTGGCCGTCGGCCTGGCCGGGGCGGCGGCCGGCGCGCGCGGGCTCGACCTGCTCGCGCTCGGCGAGCGGCCGGCCCGGCACCTCGGCGTCGACGTCGAACGGCTCCGCCTCGGCCTCATCGTGGTCACGGCGCTGCTCACCGCCGGCGCGGTGGCGTTCACCGGGATCATCAGCTTCATCGGCCTCGTCGTGCCGCACCTGGTCCGGATGGTGACCGGGCCGGGCCACCGGGTCGTGCTGCCGGCCAGCGCGCTCGGCGGCGCGATCGTGCTCGTCGGCGGCGACCTCGCCGCCCGCACGATCGTCGACTACCAGGAGCTGCCGCTGGGCGTGCTCACCGCGCTGGTCGGCGGGCCGTGCTTCTTCTGGCTGCTGCGCCGCACCCGCACCCGGTCGGGCGGTTGGCAATGAGTGCCTAGGACCGCGCCGGCACGCCGAGCGCCGCGCACGCCTCGCGGTACATGCGCACGACCTCGGGGCGGACCTCGGCGCGCTCGGTCAGCGGCCGGCTGAACGGCACCCGCACCGGCACGTCCCGCCCGTCGACGACGGCGGTGAAGTCGATGCCGTCGCCGTCCATGCCGGTCATCGCCGCCGCGGTCGCGTCCGGCCGCCCGCCGAGCGTCCGGCAGATCAGCAGGCTGTCCTCGGCGTGGTCGTCGTTCATGTGCCGGCGTACCGCGGCGACGATCTCGTCGGTGAACGGCTGTGCCATGCTCAGCTCCTTCTCGGCAGGACCAGCGGGGTGCCCGTGCGCGGGTGCGGGAGCACCTCGATCTCGTGCTGGTAGACGTCGGTCAGCAGGTCCGGTGTGAACACCTCGGCCGGCGGTCCGTCGGCGACGACGCGGCCGCCGGACAGGACCATCACGCGATCGGCGTGCGCCGCCGCGAGACCGAGATCATGCAGTACCACCAGGATCGCATCACCCTCGGTGGCGCGCTCCCGGGCGATGCGCAGGACCAGCTCCTGATGGTGCAGGTCGAGCGCCGCGGTCGGCTCGTCGAGCAGCAGGACGCCCGTGCGCTGGGCCAGCACGCGCGCCAGGGCCACCCGGGCCCGCTCGCCGCCGGACAGCGCCAGGAACGACCGGGTGGCCAGGTGCGCGACGCCGGTCGCCGCCATGGCGCCGGCCACGATGTCCTCGCCCTCGTCGGGCCAGGGCGCGCGGCCCATCCGGACCACGTCGACAACCGGGAACGGGAACGACAGCAGGTGGTGCTGCGGCAGCACGGCCCGGCGCATCGCCAGCTCGACCGGGGTCCAGTCGCCGAGCGGCCGGCCGTCGACCGTCACCTCGCCCCGGTCCGGTCCGAGGTCGCCGGCGAGCACCGACAGCAGCGTGGACTTGCCGGCGCCGTTCGGCCCGACCAGGGCGAGCACCTCGCCCGCGGTCATCGTCGCGTCGACGTCGGCGAGCACCGGCCGGCCGTTGCGGCGCTTGTCCAGGCCGGTGCCGCTGACCGCCACCGCGCCCTTGGCGCGCGGCCCGGGCGGGCGCGGGCCGCGGCCGAGCCTCACGCGGCCTGCCCGGCGGCGTGGTCGCGGCCGAGGTCGGTGAGCACGTCGATGTTCAGCTGGTAGGCGACGAGGACCTCGTCGAGGATGCGGCGGCGCTCGTCGGGGTCCCAGGGCGCGGTGTCGAGCGCCTCCCGGTAGCCCGTCTTGAACGCGGCCGGGCTGCCGATGCCGTCGAAGACGTAGAAGCCGGTCGCGGTGGTGCCGTAGTGGCGGCGGACGGCGGCGGCGATGTACTGCCCGCCCGACAGGTCCCCGAGGTAGCGGGTGTAGTGGTGGGCCACGAACCCGCCGGGCCACGCGAAGCACACCTCCCGCAGCCGCTCGGCGTACCGTGTCGTGGCCGGGCTCGGCTCGATCCGGCGCTGCCAGTCGTCGCCGAGCAGCGTGCGCAGGTCGCTCTCCAGCGCCGGCAGCCGGGTCAGTCCATCGTGGACGAACGGCCGGGCGACCGGGTCGTGCCGCATGACGGCGGCGGCCTCTTCGAGCACACTGTAGATGTGGTGGTGCTGCGCGACCATGGCGGCGTAGCCGGCGAGCGGCAGGGCGCCGGTGACGAGCCGCCCGAGGAACGCGGCCTGTTCCGCGTCCCGGTGCCGTCCTTCGGTACTGCGCCGCACGGCCGCCGAGAACAGTTCCTCCACCACGGGGTGCCCTCCTGCCTCTTGAGTAAGGTGAGGCTACCCTAATCTCCGGCCCGAGTGAAGATCGCCGAGTGGTACCGTCCGCGCATGTTTTCGAATGAGACCGCCCGGGCCGTCGCGGAGGGCTACGAGGCCTTCGAGGCCGAGGACTGGCCGCAGGCCGGCGACCGGCTCGCCGCCGCCGCGGCCAGGCTCGCGGGCAAGCGGGCGAAGGCGGTCTGGTTCGACGCCGCGCTCGCGTACAAGTTCGCCCGCGACTGGCCCCGCGCGTACGAGACCGGCAAGATCGCGGTGACCCACGTGCGGCGCGGCGAGTCGGAGCCCGCGTTCTGGAACCTCGGCACCGCCGCGACCGTGCTGCGCGACTGGGACACCGCCCGCGACTGCTGGGCCGGCTACGGGCTGCCGGAGTTCCCGGGCACCGGCCAGATCGACGCCGAGCTGGGCCCGGCCTGCGTCCGCCTGAGCGGTGTCGAGGAGGTCGTCTGGGCGATGCGCCTCTGCCCGACCCGGGCCCGCGTGATCAACGTCCCGTTCGACCCGACCCGTCGCTTCGGCGAGGTCGTCGTCCACGACGGCGCCCCGAGCGGCGAGCGCACGTACGGCGAGGTGACGGTGCCCGTCTTCGACGAGGTGGCGCTGTTCGAGCCGTCGGACATCGCCACGCTGTCCGTGCTGGTCACCGCCGGACCGGGCGACCTCGAACCGCTGGCGGAGTCCTTCGCCCGCCGGCAGCTGGGCTTCGAGATCCTGGCGAGCCGCGTCGACCTGTGCGCGTGCTGCAGCCGCTCGTCCGTCCAGCAGGAGCGCGGCGAGTACGGCGGCGAGCAGCGGCTCTTCCTCGGGGCCCCGGCCGACGAGGCCCGGGCACTCCTGGACGCCTGGACGGGGCATGCCCCCGCGGCGCGCTCGTGGACCAACCTGCACCCGGCTTAAGGTGTTCGCGATGGAGCACTTCACGCGGCCGGACGGGTTGCCGCCGGTCAACGGGTACAGTCACGCGAGCTCACCGTGTACCTCACCGACCTCGCGGACCTGCCCGTCTTCCGGGCGGTCCGGGACGAGTTCGTCGACCCGTCCCGGCCGCCGGCCAGCTCGCTGGTGCAGGTGAGCGGCCTGGTCCACCCGGCGTTCCGGGTGGAGGTCGACGCGCTCGCCGTGGGGTAGGTGAGCGCTCAGGCGGGGACCGTCACCCGCTGGGCGTTCGTCGCGTTGCAGTCCCACAGCTGCAGTTGGGTGCCGTCAGTGGTACTGCTGGACGGATCATCGAGGCACCGGCCCGACTGCGGGTTGCGCAGCGCCTGGGTGGCCGCCACGTAGGTCCACTGCTGGGCACCCGTGCCGTTGCAGTCCCACAGCTGCAGCTTGGTGCCGTTGGCCGTGCCGCCCGACGCCGCGTCGAGGCACTTGCCCAGGGCGCGGAACGTGCCGTCGGACGAGCGGGTCCACTGCTGCGCCCCGGTGCCGTTGCAGGTCCAGATCTGGATGCGGGTACCGTTCGCGGTGCCCGACGCGCTGACGTCGACGCACTTGCCGAGATTGACGAGGGTCACCGGCCCGGTGCTGCCGCCGCTGCCACCGTTGGTGAGCAGGAAGCGGTTGTTGGCGACGTTCCAGTGCGTGGCCAGATACGACCCGGCCGGCGGGCTGGTGTTGAAGTAGTCGTTCTTGTTGCAGTCCAGCCGGTTGTCCTGCGCCTGGTCGCCGCAGACGATCCGGACCACGGTGCCGGGACCGTCGTTGTAGCACATGATGTCGTAGTCGTCGGTGCAGTGGCCGTAGGCGGTGTGGTTCGGCGAGCTGCTCATCACCGCGCCCATGGCGTGGGTGAGCTCGTGCGCGGCCGGGCCGGGCCCCCAGCAGCCGGAGTCGACCCGGCTGAAGCTGGCGCCCGAGTTGTTGCCGTTCTCCTGCCCCGGCCGGTCGTCCAGGTTCACGTACGCGACACCGCACAGGTTGGTGGCATCGACGTACATGAGATACTTGCGATCGGTCCGGTTGTATCCGAGGCTCTTGATCGCGTTGACCGAGTTGCCGAAGTCGGCGAGCGACGAGTTCGGGATCGCCACGTTGGCGACCGAGATCTGGCAGGCGCCGTCGGTGACGAACCGGATGTGCCGCACGCCGCCGGTCTGCGCCGCGCTGGCGCTGTAGATGTCGTCGACGCCGGCCGTCCAGGTGCGGATCGAGGCGAGATACTGGTTGTACCGGTCGGCGTTGCTGGCGCCGCGGATGTACAGGACCTGGACGCGGTAGCCGCTCTGCCCGTCGCCGTCGCACACGGTGGCGAGCGGCGCGGCGGCCGCCGCCGCGGACAGCGGTGCGACCGACCGGCGCACGTCGAGCCCGGCGAAGGCGGCGTCGGGCCCGTGGGTGCACGCGCCGGGCACGGCCTTGACCTCCAGCAGGCCCTTGCAGCGGCCGGTGCCGGCCTTGAAGCCGTCGTACACGAGCCCGCGGGCGGGGTCGTCGGACGGCAGGCCTGGTTCGGCGGTGGCGGGCGCGACGCCGGTGCCGAGGGCGAACAGGACCGCGCCGAGCAGGACGATCAATGCTCGTCGCGGCCGAAGCGTGATGCGATACATGGACACACTCCCGTTGGCGGACGGGTCAGGAACGCCCAGTGTGTGCCACTCCCACTCCATCGAACAACGTCGAACAGTCAATTGTTGAACTTTGTTTACTATTCGCAGCCCGCGGTAGGTCCCCAGCCGTGGAGGTTGGCGACTTCAGTTCAAGAAGTCGTAGACGTTGTCGGTCGCCGGGACCGCGGCCGGCTCGGTGACGGGGGTGACCGCGTCGAACCCGGCGAACGTCAGCTCGAACGCCAGCTCCGGGTCGATCGAGGCGCCGTCGATGACGAACGCGGTCAGCCGCCGCTTGTCGTCGACGGTGGCCGTGAACGGGATCGACCTGGCCCGGTCGCCGGCCTGCTGCACGACCTTGGTCGGCGGCGCGAGCACGCTGTTGGTGGCCGTCATGTCCACGGTACCGCTGAAGTGCGTGGCATCGACGCGCTTGACGTCGCTGAGGCCGTCCCTGAACAGCTCGGTGACGCCGAACTCCGGCGCGCCGTTGCGGTCGACCGGCTTCAGCGCCGTGGCCTCGAGCCGCGACTGGTCGACGTGCGACCAGACCGTCGGGTTCAGGCCGAGCTCCTCGTTCAGCTCGGCGCCCATGTCGATCTTGACCCACAGGTCGGGGCTGACGACCGTGAACCCGATCGTGTACCCGTGCTGCTCGGCGGTGTCGATCATCGTGATCGTGCCGGCCTTGCCGCCCGGGTCGACGGTGCCCGAGTTCATCGTCGACGTCCCCTGCTTGACGGCGAAGGTGTGGGCCGTCGTGTCGAGGGCATCGACGGCCGCCTTGAGCGCCAGGTCCGGTGGGGCCGGCGAGGCGCCGATCGCCTGCGCCGGCGAGCCGCCGCCCGCCTGCACGTCGCAGGCGACGACCCCGCCCGCGGCCAGGACGAGTGCGAGCAGCACGGTCACGCGTTTCATGTGCAACTGTCCTCCGAAGCGAACTGCGCCCCGGTCCCGGGGCGGTCGCTCCCACGCTGCCGCCTCCCGCGTGCAGCGCGCGTGCAACCGGCGCGCGGCGGTCTCGGACCCCGGCCGAGGCGCTCATCGCGATCGACGACCGCCGCCGACCCGGCCCATGATGGGATGGGCGCCGTGATGATCGGGACGGTCGATGGCCGACCGGTGGGCGCGCGCCCGGAGCGAGCTGTCTGGACGGGGAGGCACGGTGGACGACGCCCGGCGCTGGTGGTTCCGGCTGTTCGTGACGCTGGTCTGGGTGCTGGCGGTGGGCCTCGTCGTCGCCTGCGTGGTCGCGCTCGACGGCCTCTTCCGGGACGTGCCGGAGGAGGCTGGCGTCCCCACCTCGGCGGCGCCGCCACGGCCCAGGCCGACCGGGGCGGCGTGCCGGAACGACCGGGTGGGCCTGTGCGCCGACGACGACCAGGGTCTCGCCCCGATCCCCGGCCTCACCGTCCAGGCCTGGAACGACCGGCTCCCCGAACGGTACCGCCCGGTGTACTCCGAGCAGGAGCGCGAAGGGCTGCTGGAAGGCACGCTCTCGGTGCGCGAACCGGTCCCCGGCAAGCCGGCCGGTGGCATCGGCACCCAGCTGACGGTCAACAGCCAGGGCCGGGTCACCCTGACCTACGGCGCGGACAACCACCCGCGAACCATCGAGTGCACCGTCGACATCGCCGGCCTGGCCCCGCTGTCGCAGCCGTCGCTCGACTTCGTGCGGGAGTGCGCCTCCGCGGCCCTGACCGACGACATCGCGGGGGACACCAGCGCCTGGCTCGACGCGAGGCTGCGCCCGATCGACCGGCAGATCAACCCGGCCGACCCGTTCGGCGCCGCCTCGCTGGTGACGCTGCACTGGTCGTCCGGCTGGCTGGCGCTGGAGCTCACCGTCGGCGAAGCCCACACCGGCGTCGTGCTCTCCGCTCCGATCGCCCGCGCCCCGGCTCCCCGTTGAGGCCTGTCCGATGGTGAAGAGTGAGCGCATGAGGCTGGGCATCGTCGGGGCGGGCGAGGTGGCCTGGCGGCACGCCGCCGCGGCCGCCGAGGTGGACGGGCTGACGCTCGTCGCGGTCGCCGACCGGGATCCGCTGCGGGCGGCCCGGCTCGCGCAACGGCACGGTGCCCGGGCGGTCGCGGGCCTCGACGAGGTGCTCGCCGCCGCCGACCTCGTCGTGCTGTCGATCCCGCACGTGTACCACGAGGAGCTCGCCCTGCGGGCGATCGGGGCCGGCCGGCTGGTGCTGGTGGAGAAGCCCATGGCGACGACCGTCGAGGCCTGCGACCGGATGCTGGCCGCCGGCTGTTTCCACGTCGGCCAGCAGGGCCGGTTCTTCGCCCAGGTGCGCGCGGCCCGCGAGGAGCTGGACCGGCTCGGCGAGCCGCTGCTGTACACCGAGCGCCGCTCGACCGACTACCGCCGCCCGGACCGGCCGGCCTGGTTCGCCGACCCGGCCGTGGCCGGCGGCGGCATCGCGATGCTCGTCGGCGTGCACAGCATCGACCGGGCGTGCTGGCTGCTCGGGGCGCCGCCGCGCGCGGTCGCCGGCACGGTCGCGGTGCCGGACGGCTGGGCGGTCGAGACGTCGGCGGCCGCCACCCTGTACCTTGCCAACGGCCGGCGCGCCCACCTCACGCTCGTCGACTCGCCGGAGTTCTTCCACGAGACGACGATCGTGTGCGAGCGGGGGACGCTGACGATCGACCCCGCCGGCTGCAGTGTCGACGGGCGGCGGGTGCTGGCGGTCGACGGCGACCAGGAGTACACCACCTCCTTCCGGCGGCAATATGAGGCCATCCTGCGCGGGGACCCCGTGGCGACGCCCGCGGAGGGGCGCGACGCCGTCGCCGCCGTGCACGCGCTGTACCGCTCGGCCGCCGCCGGGGGCGAGCCGGTGGTCGGCTGAGTCGCGGGACGGCCGCCGCGGCCCGTCGGTGCGTGCGCCGCTACGGGAGCAGGTGGCGCAGGTACCGGTCGGGCCGGTCGAGGAACGCCCGGAAGTGGTCCACGACGGCGAGCTCGGTCCACGCCGTCCTGCGGATGCCGTGCTCGCCGAGCTCCAGCACGGTGGCGCCCGGCAGCGCGGTCAGCACCGGGGAGTGGGTCGCCACCACGATCTGCGCCCCGGCCCGGGCCAGGTCCGCCAGGCGCGACATGAGGCCGAGGGTGGAGGTGAACGACAGGGCCGCCTCCGGCTCGTCGAGCAGGTAGAAGCCCGGCCGCGTGAACTTGCGTTCCAGCAGGGCCAGGAATCCCTCGCCGTGGCTGCGCTCGTGCAGGTCCCAGTCGGGCGAGTCGGGCAGCGCCTCCAGATAGGTGTACAGGCCGTGCGTGGTCTCCGCGCGCAGGAAGTACGCGTCGCCGCGCCCCCCGCTGGTGCGCACCAGCCGCAGCGCGGCGCCCAGCGGCGACTCGGTGTGCCGCGTGCGGTGCATCGCGCTGCGCGAGCCGCCCTCCGGATTCAGCCCGTAGGCTTGCGCCAGCGCCTCGACGAGCGTGGACTTCCCCGAACCGTTCTCGCCGACGAGGAACGTCACCCCGGCCGGAAGGTCAAGCCCCGCCTCCAGCACCGCGCGGACGGCGGGAATGCGGGCCCACCACGCGTCCGGGTCCCACTCGGCGCCCGGATCCCGCTCGACCCGCCGCACCGGCCGGGCGGCCTGTCTGTTTCGCCCCTCCACGCCGAGGAACACTACCGGCGCGCGACTCGCCCGGCGGGTCGTTGCCCTGGTTGCTGATCGGCAAGCGGGCCGGCGGCTCGGCGACCACCGCGTCACCGCCGTGCCGAGACCACGGTGCGCCGCCACCGGGCTAAGCCCCAGCCGATCAGGATCGCGGAGATCACGCCCGGCCCGCAGTGCACGAGCAGCACGCCGGCGAGACTCGGGCCGCCCCAGTCCTTGCTGTAGGTGGCGGGATCATCGAAGCCGATGACGAACGGCTCGGCGATGGCCCGCACGACGAGATACAGGCCGAACACCGTGCCGACCACGATCAGGGCCTTCTTCATGCCCACGACGCTAGCCACGCCCGGCCCGGCGCGCGTCAACCCCCGGTAGCATCCTCCATGCACTCCCAGGGATGACATCGATACGCGCCGGGTCAGGCGCCGCCGTAGTGGGCGTTCGTCCCCCACCGCGGCACGGCGGGAGCGGTGTCGCCGTCGTTCGGACTGTGGGGGTCGGATGGGCCCTCGTCCTCGCGTTCGTGGAGGTCCCACGTCTCAAGGTCGTACTGCCCGTCGTGGTCGGTGTCCTGCACGACGACTTGCGGCCGGTTGTCGTGGTCCATGTCGACGACTGCCTCGTCGACGAGTCCGTCCGCGTTGCGGTCGTACTCCTTCAGGTCGATCGACCCGTCACCGTCGACGTCGTACCCGGTCATGTCGATGATTCCGTCGTTGTCGAGGTCGTACTGCCAGGCGTCGGCCTTGCCGTCGTGATCGGTATCGGCGCTCACCATGTCGACCCGCCCGTCGCCGTTCAGGTCATACTCCACCACCGTCGGGCTGTAGTGGAACGCGTCGCTCTCCGCATGCGATTCGTGCACCATCCCGTCGTCGAGCCGGAGGTCGCTGAACTGGAAGTCGTGGTAGTCCTGGAAGTCCGTCATGGCCACCTCTCCGGTGTGGGTCCCGTACCTGCTGATTGGTCCTGGCAAAACCGAACGGTGCTCGTCACATGCCGCCGACCTCCTTCGCCGCGGCCGAGACGCCTGCCCGGCCGGCCGGCGGATCCGCCGCGGCGGTCATCGCGGCCACAGCCGCGACGGTCGTCAGCCACCCACGTCCCCGTGGCGGCGGTCGCAGTTCCGTCTGTCATGTGCCGCCTCCAGTGCTATCTGTCTGTGGTCGGTGGTCAGTTCGCTAGACGCGGAGATATTGGATAGACACCGTCCAGTGAATTGACTGATGGTGCGTCAAGTTCGTGAGCGGTGTCAAGGACGGAAGACCGACTCGGCGGGCGTCGCGCGCCCCACCGTGCTCGCCGCGTTCGGATCGACATGCCGTGTCGGTGACGGCCGGCGGAGGGGTCCGTGGACAAACGTCGCCCGGCGGCCACATATTCATGCTCGCCTGGTGGACTACAAGATCACGAGCGTGCCGGACGTTCGCAAGGCCCGACCGCACGGGTGCCCGCCGCACCAGCGCGACCGGTCCGGGCCTCAGCTCCAAGCGGGGAGCAAGGTGAAGCATCAGCAAGCCCGCAGGCAGGTGCTCCAGGGTGCGGCGGCGACCGCGGTCGGCTCGGCGCTGGCGCAGGTCGCCACCGCCACCCAGGCCGAGGCGAATCGGGTCCCGGCCTCGTCCGCGAGGCGGGCATCCCGCTGACCGTCAACGTGGTCCTGCACGCCGGCAACGTCGACCGCCTCGCCGAGATCGCCGACCTGGCCGTCTCGCTGGGCGCCGACCGGCTCGAACTCGCCCACACCCGGTACTACGGTTGGGGCATGCGCAACCGCGCCACCCTCATCCCGGCCCGCGCCCAGGTCGACGCGGCGGAGCAGGCCGCGGCTGAGGTGCACCGCCGCCACGGCGACCGCGTCGAGATCGTCTACGTCGAGCCGGACTACCACACGGGCCGCCCCAAGCCCTGCATGAACGGCTGGGGCACCCGCCAGCTCGTCGTCGCCCCGAACGGCGACCTGCTGCCCTGCCTGGCCGCGGCGCAGCTGGGCCTGCCGATCCCGTCGGCCCGGACCGCGGACCTGGCCGGCGCCTGGCAGCACTCGGCGCTGTTCAACGCCTTCCGCGGCACGGGCTGGATGCCACAGCCGTGCCGGAGCTGCGCGCTGCGCGACGAGGACCTGGGCGGCTGCCGCTGCCAGGCCTTCCAGCTCACCGGCGACGCCGCGGCGACCGACCCGGCCTGCCGCCTCTCCCCGCACCACGACACGGTCCGCGCCGCCGCGGGCGTGCCCGTTCGAGTGCCGGCGATCCCGCGGCGGGCGCGATGAGGGTCCGCATCCTCGGCAGCGCGGCCGGGGGCGGCGTGCCGCAGTGGAACTGCGCCTGCGCCGGCTGCGTCGCCGCTCGCCGCGCCGGGATCGACCGCACCCAGGACGGCGTCGCGGTCACCGGGGACGGCACCGCGTGGTACCTCGTCAACGCCTCACCCGACCTGCGCACCCAGCTGCTGTCGGCGGGCGACCTCGAGCCCGGGCCGGGCCGGCGGGACACCCCGATCCGCGGCGTGCTGCTCACCACCGCCGAGCTCGACCACACGGCCGGCCTGCTCGGCCTGCGCGAGGCGACCCGCCTCGACCTGTACGCCACCGGCACCGTTCTCGCGGCGCTGCCGGTGCTGCCGATCCTGCGCCGCTACACCGATCTGCGCGTCCACGAGCTGCCGACCGGCGCACCGCTCGCCCTCGACGGCGGCCTCACGGTGCGGGCCCTCGTCGTCGGGACCAAGGTGCCCCGCTACGCCGACGGTCGCCCGGACGACGCCTGGGTGTGCGCGCTGCGGATCGGCGACGAGCGGACCGGGCGGGCGTTCGTGTACGCCACCTGCCTGCCGGCCTGGACCGAGGACTTCGACGCGTTCCTCGGCGGAGCCGACGCGGCGCTGCTCGACGGCACCTTCCGCACCGCCGACGAGCCCCTCCGCGCCGCCGGGCTGACCCGCACCCCGCGCGAGATGGGGCACCTGCCGATCACCGACGCGCTGCCGCGGCTGCGCCGCCACCCCGGCGTCCGGGTGCTCTTCGGGCATCTCAACAACACCAACCACCTGGCGAGCGGTGGCGCCGCGGCCGGGGTCGAGGTGGCCGAGGACGGGCAGGAGCTAGTGCTCTGAGCCGCCCACCAGCAGGTGCGACACGATCATGTGGCCGAGCAGTCGCCGGTAGTGGTCGCGCCGGGCCGGGCGGCAGGGCGGCGAGGACGAGGGCGCCCAGCCCCGACCGGCGTGTATCGGCGGTGTATCCCGGCGCGGCAGGGTCGTGGGCATGAGTCCACCGCAGAGCTCCGGCGGGCACGGGCTGTCCGTCGTCATTCCCGTCAAGAACCGCGTCGCCGAGCTGGGGCGGCAGCTCGACGCGCTCGGGCCGGCCATCGCCCGGTGCCCCGAACCGGTCGAGGTCATCGTCGTCGACGACTCCGGGCCGGCCGCCGCGGCCGAGCACCGGGCCAACTGCGCCCGGGCCGGGGCGCGCTACCTGCGCGGGCCCCGGCACGTCGGTGCCAAGCGGAACCTCGGGGTCCGGCACGCTTCGTACGACCTGTTGATGTTCACCGACAGCGACTGCCGGGTGCCGGCCGATCTCTTCCAGCGGTACGTGCGAAGACTGCGCGACAGCGGGCCGGAGGTCGCCGGCGTGACCGGGCCCGTGATCGTCGCCCCCGGGACCAGCGCGATGTTCCGCGTGATGCGCCGGTCGTACCTCCTGCTCGGCGACCTGACCCGCCCGCTGCACTGGTCGCGGGTGTCCTGGGGCGCGGGCGCCAACACGGCCCTGAAGCGCGCAGCGTTCGAGTCGGTCGGCGGGTTCCCCGAGGACTCGCCCATGCCGATCGGCGGCGAGGACCTGCACCTCGGGCTGGTCCTCACCGACGCCGGGCACGTGCTGCTCACCGAGCCCGGCGGCGTGGTCACCCACGACACCGGGGTCGCCGAGACGTTCGAGGCGGTCGCGTACCGCTTCACCACCTACGGCCGCAGCGAGCAGTGGCTGTGCGTCGCCCACCCGCACCGGCGCAGGCCCGTCTTCAACGCCGTCAGCGCCGCAGCCGTCGCCGCGGTCGGCGGGCTGCTCGCCGCGCGACGGACCCGCGGGCTGAGCCTGCTCGCCGCGCCGGCCGTGCTCGCCGGGACGGTCCTGGCGAAGGCGCCCGGCCGGCTCGGCGGCGACCGGGGGCTGCGGGCCGCGGGGGAGGCGGTGGCCTGCGCGGCGGTGGAGACGCTGTTCGACGCGGCCGCGTTCGTCACCGCGCTGCGGATGCGCCGCCCCGACCTGCTGTTCACCGGGTTCCGCCCGCCGGACGAGGCGGACTACCAGTAAGGAGGCCGTTGATGCGGTTGGCCGCCAGCCAGCAGATGATGTGGGAGTTCATGACGGCGCTCGACCCGGCGCACCCGGGCAACTCGCGGCTGGTCGTCGTCGAGTTCCGCCGGCTGCTGGGCGACCTCGACGTGGCCGTCCTCGACGCGGCCGTCGGCGACGTCATCGCCCGGCACGACGCGCTGCGGATGCGGTTCGCGCGCATCGGCGCCGACCCGGCCGTGGAGATCCTGCCCGAGGTGGCCTCGCCGCTGGAGCACCACGACGTGTCCGACCTGCCGCCGGACGAGCGCCGCCGGTGGGTCGAGCGGCTCGTCCACGCCCACCGCACGCGGGCGTTCGACCCGTGCGCGGCGCCGCTGTGGCGGGCCGCGCTCGTGCGTCTCTCGCCCGGCGAGCACGTGCTCGCCCTCACCTGCTTCCACATGGTCTCCGACGGCTGGTCCTGCCAGCTGTTCATGGCCGACGTCGTGCACGCCTACGCCGCGCGGCTGGGCATCCGGCCGCCGCAGCCGCCGCTGCCCGCCGGCCTGCACCGGTTCGCCGGGATCGTCGCGCTGCAGGACGCGCTCGCCGGCGACCCGGACCGGGCCGCGTACTGGCGGGACCGGCTGCGCCCGCTGCCCGGCGGCTACCAGCTGTTCCCGGCGGGGAAGCCCGGCCCGGCCGACGACCTCAGCGCCGAGGTGCCCGACCGGTTCGCGTTCCCCGCCGAGGTGGCCGGCGGGCTGCGGGGCGTGGCCCGGCGGGCGCGCACCAGCCCGTACATCGCCCTCCTCGCCGCCTGGCAGGTGCTCCTCGCGCTGCGCAGCGGCCGCCGCCGGATCGTGCTCGGCACCACCACCCTCGGCCGGGACACCGCGCCCGAGCGGGAGCTGTTCGGCCAGTTCACCAACAACGTGTACGTGCCCGCCGACGTCGACCCGGACCGCCCGCTGCTCGACGTGGTCGCCGCCGCGCACGCCGAGACCCGCGCGGCGATGGCCCACGTCGCCGCGTTCCACACCGTCGCCGCCGCCGTCGACCCGGACTTCGACCGGCACCGGCCGTGGCCGGACAACCACCTCTTCGACGGCTGGTTCCAGTCGGCGGCCCCGGCCGCGCCGACGATCGAGCTGCCCGGCCTCGTCGTCGAGCCGGTCGACATCACGGCCCGCCCGGCGCCGGACGCTCCCGCGCCGGTGGTCGCGTCCGATGTACCGCCGGAGTGCCTCCCCGTCTGGGTGAAGCGCGGCTCGCCGATCGTCGTCGTCGACGACGACCGCGCCGGGGGCGTCATCATCCGCAACCGCAGCTTCTTCGGCGACGACCTGGTCGCCGGGCTCGTCGCCGACTACCAGGCGGTCGTCGCCACGCTCGTCACCGCACCCGGCACGCCGGTGGGGCGGGTGCGGCTGCCCGACGGCGCCAGTTTCGGATCCGCTTACCCTGGGTACCGGACCGGCAACACGAGCGGAGGGTGCCACCGCCATGGCCGAGACGCGGGCTGAGCTTGTCGAAGGCGTCGTCGCGGACCCCAGCGCCCCGGACCGGTCGGCGGTGCTGGCCCGCTGGTCGGTCACGCTGCTGTTCGTCATCATGGGCCTCGCGCTGGGCAGCTGGGCCGCCCGCGTGCCCGACGTGCGGCGCGCCGTCGGCCTCGGCGACACCGGCTGGGGCCTGGCCAACATCGCCACCAACGCCGGCGAGGTCGTCTCGCTCGCCGTCGTCGCGATCCTCATCAGCCGGGTCAGCACCCGGCTGCTCGCCATCGCCGGCGCCGCCGTCATCCTGGTCAACGCGCCGCTGCTGGCCGCGTCGACCACCGTCGGCGCGCTCGTCGCCGGGCTCGCCGTCTGGGGCTTCGCCGCCAACCTGCTCTCCACGCCGATGAACACCCAGTCGGTGGAGGTCCAGCGCCGCTACGGTCGGCCGATCCTGTCGACGTTCCACGCCGGCTTCAGCCTCGGCATGCTCGCGGGCGGCCTGCTCGGCACCGCCGCCGTGGCGGCCGGCCTGTCCCCGGCCGCCCAGATGGCCGTCTCCAGCGCCGTCCTCGGCGTGCTGCTGCTGGCCACGCTGCGCTGGCTGCCCGACACCGCCCGGCCGTCCCGCGGCGACGGCGAGCCGAAACGCCGGCTGCGCGACCGGTTCACGCCCCAACTGCTGCTGCTCGCCGTCATCGCGTTCCTGGCCGCGTTCACCGAGATGTCCGGCTCGCAGTGGAGCGCGCTGTACGCCACCGAGATCGTCGGCGCCGGCGCGGTCGTCGGCGCCGCCACCTACACCTGCCTGTCGGTCGCCGCGGTCGGTGCCCGGCTCATCGGCGACCGGATCGCCGCGCGGGCCGGCCGGGTGCGGTTCGTGGCCTGGTCGGCGTCGATCGCCACGCTGGGCCTGGGCCTTGCCCTCGCCGTGCCGCACCCGGCGGCGACGATGGCCGGGTTCGCCGTGCTCGGGCTGGGCATGGCCTGCGTGACGCCCACGGTCCTGGGCTTCGCGGGCGAGCAGCCCGGCCTGACCTCGGGCGAGGGCGTCTCCGTCGTGGTGATGGGGCAGTGGCCCGGCTTCCTGGTGGCGGCCCCGCTCATCGGCCTGCTCGCGGGCGGCGTCGGGCTGCGCGGGGCGCTGCTCGCCGTCGTGGTGACGGCCGCCCTCATCGTGCCGCTGGTGCTCCGCGTCCACTCAAAGCCCCTCCCGACCGAGTCGTAACCCCCTCTGCGTCGATCTTGCAGTTGTGGTGCCTGACAAACCCGGACATCGCGGGAGTGTCGAGGCACCACAACTGCAAGATCG